>CAZHMK010000026.1:0-2678 GCA_964533615.1 uncultured Eubacteriaceae bacterium | reverse complement strand
ATTAGGCTGTGTGATCTCCATAAATGAATGGACACCAAGGCCTTCGGACAGATAGGCCCATGGAAAAAACTACAGGTTAATATCGGAACAAAGACGAGGCAGAAAAAAATGCCAACGGTTACTTGACACTTACAGCATTAATGTACTTGCTTATACTCAGATTTTATTCTATTATTATATCAGGAATAAATTTATGTCTCCCATAGATTGTTTATTTTTCAAAAATTCATAACTACAACCTTTAGTCAGCCTATGCTTTAATTTTATCAATTTATGGGTAATACAATTATTTACTACTTAGTGCAGAACTTCAACTAAAGAGAACGTTAAAATATTTTAGCAAATAATTTTATAATTTAGAATATATTAAGAACAGGAGAATTCTATGAAAAATATTACAAAATCAGAAAGCAATACTCGTACAATTGAACGCGCGTTGAAAATACTGGATTGTTTCACCAGGGAACGACCTCGACTGCTCCTAATGGAAATCTCACAAATAGTTAATCTATCGCCGAGCACTGTTTCTCGTCTGCTTTCTACCCTAGAAAACTATGAATATGTCAAGCGAGATCCTTCTTCTCTATATTATTCATTGGGGTACAAACTCATAAATCTCGGAGCGATATGTTTGTCCGCTGAGGATTTGCGTGGGATTGCAAAACCATATTTAGTAGAATTAAGAGATCTGTATAATGAAAGCGTTGGATTATTTGTAATGAGTAAAACTGAACGTGTATGCATAGACCGTGTTTTGAGCACCAAACCGTTGCACCGCGTAATTGACATTGGAACCAGGATGATGATAACTCGTGGAGCTTCCGGTAAGGTATTGCTTGCATATCAAGATGAAGAGTTTATCAAACGGCTTTTGCGAGAGGATCCATATGTTTCTCTTAAAGAATTGGAGAAAATTAGAAAAGATGGGTATGCTGTCAGTTATAATGAGCATGAAGAAGGATTAGCATCTGTCGCGGCACCTATATTTAACGCACAACATCGGTTAGAAGCCGCGTTGTTTATTTCCGGTCCGATCACACGTATTAACAGACATAATGTGAATGAAATAATAAAAGAAACTGTCAAATTCGCTAATGCAATATCAAAAAAAATTGGCTATTAATTATAAATCCAAGATAGTATCACAAATTTTGTGTGAACTCGAAAATCTGATGTAGAATATGAAAATTATATATAACGAGACTGTAACAAGTTCTGTGTTTGGTAAAAAGTTAAGCTCCTTCTTGGCAAGAATCAAATAACCAAATCAAGGAGGAGTTTCTTATGGGAATGCTTTCTAGAGAACAATTAAGGCAGCTAATTAAGGAAAATGACATCAAAAATGTAAACGACACCTACGACACATTCAAGGACATGCTCCAGGAAATGCTGCAGAAGATGCTGGAAGCAGAAATGGACGCTACTTTAGGCTATGCTAAAAACGAAGCTAATGGTAAGTAGACCACTAACTTAACCTGTTGTGCTAGCTTCTCTGCAGGTAAAAATTGTGAATGAAAAACTCCAGCACATTATGTAACTTATCATTAATAACCACAAAAATGATGGGGGGTCACAAAACATGCTGGAACTTGATAGAAATTATTCTATCAAAGAAATCGAAAACTTAAAAGATTTTGTAACTGTCACTTATGTGATAATTGACGACATTTACCACAAAGTAACTCCAACACATATTACGAACCGCTGTAATATCAATACTTCTGTCAAGAACAACAGTAAAATGATTACCATAGGCATTGTTAGGGAACTACCCACTATCGAATCGGAAAAAGCTTGGCTTGATTTCTGTAAGAAGAATATGAGAGATCTGTTCCCAAGGTTCTGCGATAGAACCAGGTTCAATCAAACCAGAAGGAACCTGCATGCTGTTATTGAGGAAATACGCAAAGAACTCTCTAATCTTACAGACTATGCAAAGCAGCCTTACCGGATAGTAGACAGTATACCTATACCGGTATGTAAATTCGGAAGAGCAATGTCCCGCAAAACCTTCAAAGGTTATGGAGCAACTTACAGCAACTGCCCTTCCAAGGAAGAAACTTACTTGGGCTACAAACTGCATATGCTTGCTACCCTGGACGGCTTTGTAATAGACTTTGTAATTACTCCTGCTAATATTGATAACCGGGAAGGCATCTGGAACTTAATAAGCTCATACTAAAGGATAACCTTAATTGGAGATAAGGGGTATATAGGAGCAGATTTTGCGGCTGATTTAAAAAGTGAAAAGGGTATAGACCTTTTGCCTATTAAGAGAAAAAGCAGCAAAAATCAGTTTCTTACATCCATAAGGCAGCTTATCTTCAAACTAATGCGCCGAATTGAGACTTCTGCCTCACAGCTTACCCAGCAGCTCAACATAGAGAAGGTAATGGCAAAATCTTATTGGGGCCTTGTAACAAGGATAAAAACCAAGCTGCTGGCCTATAACCTTTGTTACTACATCAATAAGCTTATAGGTCAAAATATTAACGTTTCAAGGATCAAAGAGCTAGTATTTGGATAAGTAATCCCTATACTTATTCTTGGAAAATGCTTGATATTTGCACACAGCAGGTGCGTATTTCGGCTACATCTGGACACTCATTCCGGAAACATTCGAACAGTGTTTCGGAAGCATCCGGACAGCATTTCGGCTCATCCGGACACCTTGTCGA
>CAZHMK010000025.1:0-2777 GCA_964533615.1 uncultured Eubacteriaceae bacterium | reverse complement strand
ATTTCATACCCAAATATTTTGCAAAGGCAGTACCCAATTAATTTGCAAATTCACAGTAATAGCCCAGGATGGATGGGGGGAGTGGGGCGTTTCAATCCACGCCCCCGCATGAGGGGCGACTTGTCCCCAAACTGTCCCCAATTTGACGTTATGTGTTTCAATCCACGCCCCCGCATGAGGGGCGACTCCTGGACGATGCGGAGCTGGAGGAGTTTAACAAAGTTTCAATCCACGCCCCCGCATGAGGGGCGACTATATTTTATTACATCATCTGATATAACGATACGGTTTCAATCCACGCCCCCGCATGAGGGGCGACTATAATGTAATGTGTATTCGTCTGCCTCTGGTACGTGTTTCAATCCACGCCCCCGCATGAGGGGCGACTCATGCCATCGTCCACAATTACCCTTTTATTCATGTTTCAATCCACGCCCCCGCATGAGGGGCGACGATAGTTCCATTGTTCTTCGTACCACATAATCAGTGTTTCAATCCACGCCCCCGCATGAGGGGCGACGTCAGTTCAAGCTCGTTGGTAAGCATGGACTTTGTGTTTCAATCCACGCCCCCGCATGAGGGGCGACGATAGTTCCATTGTTCTTCGTACCACATAATCAGTGTTTCAATCCACGCCCCCGCATGAGGGGCGACAGGGGCGTTAAGTGGCTTGAGGCGAACCTGAGGGAGTTTCAATCCACGCCCCCGCATGAGGGGCGACAAGTTATTTGTTGTGAGTGTGAAAACAGTTAAATTGTTTCAATCCACGCCCCCGCATGAGGGGCGACGATAGACTGGCAGCCTATTGGGAGAGAGTTTATCAGTTTCAATCCACGCCCCCGCATGAGGGGCGACCTTGCTATGAAATTATTCCTCGTCACCTTCGAGAGTTTCAATCCACGCCCCCGCATGAGGGGCGACTTGAACAGGATAGCGGTATTTTTTATTTGAGTAAGGTTTCAATCCACGCCCCCGCATGAGGGGCGACTATCGAATAGGAGGCTAAAAATGGCTAAATGGGATGTTTCAATCCACGCCCCCGCATGAGGGGCGACGGATTTTATGCGTGATAATGCAATGGACTTGGAAGTTTCAATCCACGCCCCCGCATGAGGGGCGACGGTTGGGGTCCCTGCCTTTCAGGGTTGCGCCGAATGTTTCAATCCACGCCCCCGCATGAGGGGCGACAATAATGCCACATGTTTCACCTGTTCCACCTACGGGTTTCAATCCACGCCCCCGCATGAGGGGCGACAATAATCACCACCAACGACTACAATGAGATAGCGGTTTCAATCCACGCCCCCGCATGAGGGGCGACAGGGGCGTTAAGTGGCTTGAGGCGAACCTGAGGGAGTTTCAATCCACGCCCCCGCATGAGGGGCGACGCTCAATTTCCTCCAGCCTTGCCCCAAGCGTATCGTTTCAATCCACGCCCCCGCATGAGGGGCGACGCTCAATTTCCTCCAGCCTTGCCCCAAGCGTATCGTTTCAATCCACGCCCCCGCATGAGGGGCGACCCATGCTATAAGTATTGTAACCCACAATCCGCACAGTTTCAATCCACGCCCCCGCATGAGGGGCGACGCTTTGAGATATATTATGCCCTCGTACAAATCGGGGTTTCAATCCACGCCCCCGCATGAGGGGCGACTCCCATATTTTTGTGAATTGTTCAAGCGTAACTAGTTTCAATCCACGCCCCCGCATGAGGGGCGACTCAACCGGGCAATGGAGGACGGCTTCGCCTTCGATGTTTCAATCCACGCCCCCGCATGAGGGGCGACCTGGCAGCGTCCTCCATCCTTTTTAGGTGGTCATAGTTTCAATCCACGCCCCCGCATGAGGGGCGACCTGTGAAGGCTGCGACCAACTTATCGAAGATGATAGTTTCAATCCACGCCCCCGCATGAGGGGCGACAATAATCTTTAGCGCATTTCCGATTGTATTTGATATGTTTCAATCCACGCCCCCGCATGAGGGGCGACTCGAGGCGATTGGGAAGCTCTAGGTGAAGGGATTAGTTTCAATCCACGCCCCCGCATGAGGGGCGACTCTATCCTGGCATTTACCTCTACATAGTCTTTAAGGTTTCAATCCACGCCCCCGCATGAGGGGCGACTATTCATGCTTTTTGCTGTGGGTAACTAACGGGGTTTCAATCCACGCCCCCGCATGAGGGGCGACCAGGATTTCCATAAGTAATAAGCTTACTCCCTGATGTTTCAATCCACGCCCCCGCATGAGGGGCGACTCGGAACTTGGTGGTGATTACGGGCTTATGATATCGTTTCAATCCACGCCCCCGCATGAGGGGCGACTTATAGTTGGAGTTCTGCTCGCGAAAACTATAAAGTTTCAATCCACGCCCCCGCATGAGGGGCGACCTGAATTTGTGGGCATAAACGGTAACTGTGTATTGTTTCAATCCACGCCCCCGCATGAGGGGCGACTTACTCAATGAAGCCCAGGAAAAACGAGAAGAAGAGTTTCAATCCACGCCCCCGCATGAGGGGCGACCTCTTAACAGGGTGCTATTTTTATTGGAGGGATAGTTTCAATCCACGCCCCCGCATGAGGGGCGACATTTATATTGTGTTTTCCTCTTTCCCTCATCTCAAGTTTCAATCCACGCCCCCGCATGAGGGGCGACAGATGGATTTACAAATGTTTATGGGGAATTAGATGGTTTCAATCCACGCCCCCGCATGAGGGGCGACACCATTACCTTACTGATGCGGTTGAGTATTGTCGTGTTTCAATCCACGCCCCCGCA
>CAZHMK010000024.1:0-2995 GCA_964533615.1 uncultured Eubacteriaceae bacterium | reverse complement strand
CGGTTGGATTGGTTGTTTTTTTTTGCAGGTTATACATAATGTATATTCTGACTAACCTGTTTACTTATGAAGCATATAAAAAGCAATTCATTTGTCATATTGTTACTATTTAAATAAAAGCGGGGGATAGCAATGAGTGAAAAAAATTTAGAGAAGATTAATGAAAAAGGTTTTGAGAAGGAGCCACAAGCAAAAGCACAAGCAAAAGCAGAAACAAAACCACTGGCAGGAACGGACTTAAAGGGCTGTTTGAAAAAAGCGCTGCGCAGGAAGGAGTTCCAAGTTTACTATCAGCCCATAGTAGATGTGGCCAGTGAAAGGGTTGCCGGTATGGAAGCCCTTTTACGCTGGCACAGGCCGGGTTTTGGAATGGTATATCCGGATGATTTCATCCCTATAACCGAAGAAACAGAGCTTATTGTACCGATAGGCGAATGGGTGCTCCATACTGCATGTCTTCAGGCCAAAATCTGGCGGAATGCCGGATACGGGCCTTTAAAACTGGCGGTAAACATTTCGCCGGTACAGCTGCAGCATACAAGCTTTATACCGACTGTTGAAAGGGTGCTCAAAGAAACGGAATTTGATCCCAACTGCCTGGAACTCGAAATCACGGAAAGCGTGGTTTTTCGCAACCTGGATTATGTGGCGGATACGCTGCGCAGGCTTAAAAAAGCGGGAATAATCATATCAATGGATGATTTCGGGACCGGATATTCGTCGCTGGAGAATATAAACAGGCTTACCGTGGATTCTTTGAAAATAGATCAAACCTTTATAAGGGATCTTGATACAAACCCGTGCAGTAAGGAAATAATTTCCGCAACCATGACAATGGCTAACAATCTTAATCTTGAAGTTACTGCAGAAGGGGTTGAAATACACAGCCAGCTGCATTTTTTAAAACAGCACAAGTGCCATTATTTCCAGGGGTATTTATATAGCCCGCCGGTACCTGCTGAAAAATTTCAGGAAATTTTAGAGGCTGAAAAAACAGCAAAGAACAGTTTGAAGGAACAAAACGGGGGACGGGGTGTGTAAGTTATGATTATCAATGCAAATTCCGTGGAAGATGCCCTTGCCAAAGGGCAGAGGATCTACAAGTGCAAACCGGACGAATTAAAAATAACCACCATCAGGGAACCGAGTTACACATTATGGGGGCTGGTAAAGAAGGAAGGGGAATACCTGATAGAGCCTGCCGCCGCCAATAGGAAAAAAGTCCGGGAAGAAAAAAACAACGATGGGTTTGCAGAAATCGTTTCGGGTAAAGTGAAGGTGACGAATCCGACACAGGCGGGAAATTATGCAGCGGTGGATCCGGGCGGCCAGAATATAGGAGTATACATCAACGGCAGCAAAATTGAAAGCGTCAGTATAGTCACCGAAAAGGACACAATCGAGTTGAGGCCTGCTGTCACCGAAGCCATGACAGAGGTAAGGGCAGAGCTTTCGGAGGACAAAATGAAAGCTGTTTTAACGGTGGTCAAAACACCGGGCAGACAATATTATGTGAAGGATACGCCGAAGACAAATTTTCTGAAAATACCCTTAGGCTGGGAAGAGACCCCCGCCCCGGACGCTACTTTCGATCAATGTATCCAAGAACTTAAAAGATTAAAAGTGGCTTTTAAATATATGAACGAGAATGCCATAAAGGACCTTATAAATCGGAAGGACGGCGGCAGTGCCGTAGTCGCAGAAGGGATATATCCCGTTGACGGCAGGAACAGCCAGGTGAAATACCTGTTTGAAAGCGATAAAATACGCAATCCGGCCTTTGATACCGATGACAGGGTGGACCTTTTGGACCATACTGTTTTGCCTACGGTAGAGGTAGGAAAAGTATTGGCGGTAAGGGAAATCCATGCGGTCCCCGGCAGGGACGGTAGTACGGTAACCGATGAAGCGGTCAAAGCGCGTCAGGGAAAAGAAATGCCTTTCAAAGCGGGGAAAGGAACGATACTGCTTGATAACGGCACAAAAATTGTAGCGGCTGCCAACGGCAGGCCCATGCTGGCAAATGGCATAGTGTCAGTTGTTCCGCAGTTAGTTATACCGCAGGACGTTGACCCGGGAACCGGTAATGTTTATTTTAACGGTGATGTACAGATTAAGGGTAGTGTAATGGATAACATGAAGGTGGTGGCGGACGGCAATATCAACGTGTCGGGGAATGTAATGCAGGCCAGTCTTTTTGCAAAGGGAAACGTGGATATTAGGGGGAACATAATAAGCAGCAAAGTAACAGCAGGTATGGGTGTTATTAATGATTTATACATAATGCCAAAGATGAGACTGCTTCTTGGTATGATAAAAAAAGATTTTTTCGACGGAAATTCGGAAGTGTGGATTAACGGCTACAGGAAAATGCTTGAACGAAATCCCGATACGTATTCTGACAGACACAAAAGCCTGAAAAGGATCAATAAGGATATTGAGGGAGTGATCGACCTTTTACCGAATGAGGATTCCGATATGATAAAAAAGATACTGGAGCAGTTTAATATAATTTATTCCGGCGGCAGAACAGTCGGCGCAGGACAGATAATAATGCTTAATAAGGAAATACAGGAATATATGGAACTGAAGCATGATGTAAGCGGAAAGGATGCAAACATAAGGTTAAAGTATGCGCAGAATTCTATCATCCAGGCAAACGGCGATATACTGGTTTTGGGGCGGGGCACCTATCAGACGGATATCGCAGCGAACAACTCTATCAGGTTTTTGAAACCTTCCAGTGTTGTCTTGGGAGGCAGGCTAATAGCCAGCAGGAGAATCAGCATGGGGGTGGTGGGTTCACCGTCGGGCATCAGTACGTACTGCAAAGTGCTTGATAAAAACGGCAAGATAGATGCGGTTCGCTTATACGGCAATACCGTCATTGATATCAATGGAAAGAAAAGGGTGATAAGTTAACCCCGAACATTGTAGGAAAAACAAAAAGAACCGTCCCCGATGTTTCCCCGATGTTTTCAAAAAGTTTATCTTG
>CAZHMK010000023.1:0-3359 GCA_964533615.1 uncultured Eubacteriaceae bacterium | reverse complement strand
ATATGCCTGCATTTTTAGCAGTACCCCTCGTTAGACATTACGGGAACTTAGGTTGAATCTCATAAAAATAGCCCAATCCTTCAAACCTGCGTGCAAGACTCCTTTGAAACTTATCGAGCGCAAAGAAGTCTTTTCCACTAACTGCATTTTGCCTATTGGTATATTGGGTTATTTGGTCCTTTTTCTTTTGATTTTTATCCTTAATTACTTTTATTAGTATAGTACCCTGTAAATTGCTTTGTCTTTTGTTGTCTTTGAGACCTATGAATTCTTTTAATAATGTATTAGCTGTTTGGCATCCATTTACAATCTGAGGAGTAGTCATATTCAAAAAGCAATCTTTTGTAATATCAAAGTCATCACATACCATTGTTATTCCGTTATTGAAATACCAGAAATCTGTCGGTTTATTATGGAATGTATGTACTATACCCTTATTAACAGGTGTATTTTTAAGATAGTTTCTTATGTTGGAGTAGAATAAGTATTCTTTGTTGCTTTTTACGAAGCCTGCAAAGTCTTTAATTTCTACCTCTGCTACACAAGTTATATTACTTATAAAAAAATTTTTCAAAATGATTTGGGCTTTTTTGCCGCGGTACTTTTTGGGGATAATATCTAATGCCATATCAAAAATATCCTTTATACCGCTAATATCAAGAATAGAGAGATTGGCAATATTAAATGAATCATTAAATACCTCTATTTGGTGATTTATTTTTTGTTTTTCTTCATCGGAAAAAATTTTATCTGTTATGTAATATAATTCTATTGATTTTTTTTCTTCTGTATACTCTCTTATCTTTTCTGCCACTTCATAAACTAGTGGGTTATTCCCAATAACTCTGTATGATTCAGTTAGCAGTCTTTCCATATCAGTAGCAAAATTTGTTATACCCGCCCAACTATGAGCTGTATTATATTTTGTTTGTATAATATATAATGTTTTATTCTCTTCAAAAAAAGCATCTATTGAATTATCGTTTTTGCCTCCAATAACAACCATCTCATCAATTTCATCATCGGACTGCTCAAAAACATATTTCAGAACCCACTTTGTAAATAATTTGCCTTTTTCAACAGTACTGCGACCTTTTTCCACATATGAAATAATGCTATCAGTAATTTTTCCGATACTTACTGATGATCTAATCATGTCCTCACTCCTTCATAAATTTTTGAAAAAATATTATATTAGTTATCCTCAGCAGGATACTGCAACCCTTAATGCAATTTTCCATATTCTTAATAATACATTGTTATCGAATACTGTGGTAAACAGTATTTTTCAAAACTAAATGAATGAACTTATAAAACCATTATTAAAAACTATTCTATAATGGATACCTTCTTTGTATTTGCTTTTTCCACAACAATTTTTAAACTTTTTACCACTTCCACACGGACATTTATCATTTCTTTTATATGCAAGATATTGTTCATTGAAGTATAACCGAGGGATTTCGTTGATGTGAAATAATCTAAGTGGTCCTTGATGATTAGTAATAAAATAATGTAATAATTTGAATTTTTCTTCTTTTGGTCTATCATCACCTTGAACTTCAACGACACAACGTTTATCCAATGGGTTATTTACCATTGCTACAGCTTGTAGCTCCGCATCTTCTATAATTGAATAAGCTAGTTCGCCCCAATAAAGATTCCCAGGAATATGCTCACAATCAGAATCAATAATCGAACGTCTGCAAATACTACATCTTGCAAATTTAATTACCATTTCAATACTGGAGAAAACTCTATACGGATATAGCTTTTCCAGCATTTTAAGATGCTCATACCATAAATCTGATTTATATCTACTATGATTCTCAGTAAACCGTTTTATACATATTATGCAATCAATACAATTCTGTAGTATGTCCCAAGATTCTCTATAATCCCCATCTTGTAAGTACTTCCAATATGTTGCATAATTTTTTAACAACTTCAAGTAATTACTAACTACATAAGTGCTATTAGCAATATTTTCATCGAAGTTTTTGACAGCCAGGAGTTTTATTTCATTACAATGTTCAATAGCCCTATCTACTGTATTATTAATTAAATCAAATCGTTTGTCATTGAAGAATCCATAAACCTGTTTAATATTATCGCAAATATCTATGAATTTAGGATATCCTTTTCTATCACTTAACAAAACTGATAGCATTTAATCCTCCCATAATTTACTTGCATCTATTTTTTCGAAATTCTCCTTTAACTCTTTTCCCGGCCCTTTATAAAAGATTGATGCACTCTTTCCTTTACTTTTATCCTCTATCACTATCCGAAGTTGAACAGTGGCTTCATCTTTGTTTCTTCCTTTAAGCTTATCGTAAACGTAGGAACTAACTAAATTTATTGCAATTGGTAAAAGAATAATATTTGCAATCCACATAGTCGGTAACCAAATATCAAAAGAATGTAAAGAAAGTATCCTAACATCCTCTTTATTTTCAAATATTTCAACTCTATAGTCATTACTTTTTTGTTTAACATACTTATAAAAATTAATTGTATCTGGCTGAAATGCCCGTTCAATACCCTTTCTTAGATTAAAATCCGGTAGAAAAGCAATATCAGCTTTCTGAACTGTTTCTTTAGTATCATTTGTAAAGCATTCCATATCAAGTAGCTTGTTAAATTCTGAGTCAACTGTATTAATTTCAATCATATTACCTCTCCTCAACTTAATTTGGGTTCAGAGGTCCCCAATAATAATCCATGTATTCCCAAAGCCTATTTTTACTTTCATGGCTTCTCAGATTATTGGAATAGCTATATATCTAAATTTCAAAGGCCCCAAATCAATACTCATAATATCTTTCATATTCTTCCTTACAACTTAACATTTCTGATATGCCTGTATCACATCCGTCCAAAAATGAACCGAGACGTTGCATTACTTCAGCTAGATTACGAATATTAATGTGTCTTAACTCTTCTGGAAGAACAGGGATTCCATCTCTATCTATAGGATAACTAAAAGCCATCGATTTAGGATCAATTTAGAAAACTCTTTAATACAGCATTCTACAGAATTTAAACCCTCTCTATCTCCATCTGGCCATATTTTTTCAAGAACCTTACGACAATCAGTCCATAAGTTTAATATATTATGATGCATGGGAATACTTTTAGGATTATCTAGTAATTCACTACCATCTTTTATTAATTCTTTCAACTTCAGTTCAATAAATTGGCGATATAAAAAGGTAATAGGATAGATTAGAAAATCTTGATATTTGTGTGTATCTAATATATGCTGAACTAATAAATCCGCACCTTTTTTATATCCTGCAGAATAGAGCGTGCCCCTAACTCCGTGGAATTTCTAATGCATAGTAATGCTCCAAATA
>CAZHMK010000022.1:0-4805 GCA_964533615.1 uncultured Eubacteriaceae bacterium | reverse complement strand
TTTTTCTTCATTTTGAGAAAATTTTGAAAAGTTTGGTAATAATAAAACATCATCAAAAGTAATTTCTCTTAAATTTGAAACAAATTCCATAAGAATAATTAAAGGAAGTTATATTTAAATATTTCTTAAAAGTTATTTATTTATCAAATAATATTTCAAATTTATCAATATGAATTGCTTTCATACCTAGTCTTTTAGCGGGAATCAAATCATGATATAAAGAATCTCCAATCATTAAATGTCTTTTAGGTTTTAATCCTGTTTTAATTAAAATATAATTAAAGACTTTTAAATCTGGTTTCAAAGAATTTGTATTTTCAATTGTAATAATTTCATCAAAAGGGGTTATTTTACCAATCCTATCATTTTTAAAACCAATTTTATTTAAGGTCTTAATAGTTATCTCTTTAGTTGAATTTGTTAATATAATATTCTTCTTAAATCTTAAAGAAATAATCCAATTAACAAGAGATTCATCTCTTTGAATATAAAGATATTTTTTAATAGAAGATTCAATCTTTTTTACGATTAAAAGGTCATTTTTTATTCCAGTAATTTTTTTAGTAGTATTTAGCCAATTTTTGGATTTAGAAAATAATTCATTAATATGTGAAGAACTTTTATTAGAATGTTTAATTGAAAAATTAATATAACCTTCTTGAATTTTTCTTGAAACAAAAAGAGATTTCCAAAGAGTACCATCTACATCCCAAATTAAACATTTAACACTTGCTAAAAGATATAGTTTAAAAATTGTTTTTTTAATAATTAAATATAAATTTATTTTTTTCATAAAGTTATAAATTAAGTTATATTAATATAAATATCTACTAAAAAGCATCTTTTATTTCTTTTTTAATTTGTTTAATAAAATTATTTACACTAAATTTTCTTGCCTGATTAATACAGTCATTTTTATATTTACTTGGATTTTTATTTAATTCATAATCAATTTGATTTATTGCTTTTGCAAGTTTTTTTTCATCAATATCATCAATTAAAATACCTGTTTTACCATTAATAACAGTTTCTTTATAACCTCCCTCATTACCTGCTACCACTGGTTTTCCAGAAGCCATTGCTTCAATAACACTTAATCCAAAATCTTCATTTTTAGAAGTAGCAATAAAGCCCTTACAATTAGAATAAAAATTACTTAATTTCTTTTTATTATAAACTCCTCCAATAAAAATTACATTTTTAGGGGCATTTTTTTTTAATTTATTAAAATACTTTTTATTTTGTTTATTTGAATCTCCAATAATTAATAATTTTTTATTTTTTAATTTATTAAAAGTATTAAGTTGAATTTCTATCCTTTTATATGGATCAATTCTTGTAACAGATAACCAATAATCACTATTTGATGAATAATGAAAATTTTCTAAATGAATTGGGTGATAAATAACTTTAGAGTCTCTATTATAATATTTTTTCACTCTTTCTTTGACTAAAATTGAAGGAACATTAATACTATTTATAGATTTAACCCAACATTGATCAAATTTAATAATTAAACTTTTAAAAAGTTGTAAAATAAAATTATATTTTGAAGACTCATAATATCTTAAGTCATATAATCCTCTTGCCGGACTAAAACAAATCCAAATATTAGGACTATGATGTTTTGCTGCAGGTAAAGTAAAACAACCACCAAAAATAAAAAAATCAAATTTATGAACTAAGTTTAATCTTTTAAATTTAAATAAACAGAATAGTTGTTTTAAATGATCTAATTTAGGTATTCTCCCAATAGAAATAAATTTTACATCTGAAAAACCTAATTTATTTATTTTATCTTGATTAATATTAGTAGTAATAATTGTTGCATTTATCCTTTTAGCTAAATGAAGTATTACTAATTCAGCACCTCCAATTTCATCAAAATAATGATGAAAAATTGCAATTTTCATATTTTTATTTCTTTTTTAATTTGTTTAATAAAATTATTTACACTAAATTTTCTTGCCTGATTAATACAGTCATTTTTATATTTACTTGGATTTTTATTTAATTCATAATCAATTTGATTTATTGCTTTTGCAAGTTTTTTTTCATCAATATCATCAATTAAAATACCTGTTTTACCATTAATAACAGTTTCTTTATAACCTCCCTCATTACCTGCTACCACTGGTTTTCCAGCAGCCATTGCTTCAACAGGAGTCATTCCAAAGTCTTCATCTTTTGCAGTAGTAATAAAACCTCTACAATTAGAATAAAATTTCTTTAATTTTTTATTATTAATCTCATCAAAATTTATTATTTGAACATTTTTAGGTTTAATAGAATAAAGATAGTTTTTATAATCTATGAAACCTTTAGCTTTTTCTGATGAACCTATAATAATTAATTTTTTATCAGGCATCAAAGTAAATGCTTTCATTTGAAGTTCAACTCTTTTATGAGATGTTAATCTATTTACAGAAAGCCAGTAATTTTTATTATTAAAAGAAGGATAATTATCACAATCAACAGGTGGAAAAATAACTTTTGCATCACTTTTTAAATATTTTTTAATTCTATTTTGTGTATTTTTAGAATTACAAATTTTTATTTGAACATCTTTAAAATAAATTTTATATAAAACTCGAATATATGTAGTCCATACTTGATAAATTGGCTTCATCCAGAATTTTAAAGACTTACGAACATAATTTCTAAAAGCCCATATTTCATTAAGAGGAGAATGAAAATATTCTAAATTTGGTTTATTATTGACTGCTCCAGAAATTGCCCAATCTCCAACAATGATAAAAAAGTCATATTTATCTTTTAAATTTAATTTTCTAAATTTCATAAAAGCTAATTGTTGTCTATAAGGAGCTTCTATAGGTATTTTACCAATAGATTTAATCCGAGGAAAAACATCTTTAAAACCCATCTTAATTATTTTGGATTCATTAATATTTGTTGTATAAATATCTGCATTCAATCCTCTAGCAAGTTGTAAACAAACAATTTCAGCACCACCCACATTATCTAAATAATTATGAAAAATCGCAATTTTCATATTTACATAAAAAAGATTATATATATAAATATGATTAAATGTAATTATTTTGTAATAAATGTTTCTCTGAAAGTAAAATTTTTATTAAAAATAAAATTAAAAAATAAAGAAATAACTAATGCTATAATATAAGAAATAAAATAATAAATTCTTAAGAATTCAGTAAGATAATATAAAAAAAATAAATTTATTAAAAATGCACTGGTGCTAATCAAAAAAAATTTTATATAAGTCTTAAAAAAGTTTCGTTTAAAGTAGGTTACAAAGACCCATTTATTGCTTATTAAATATTTGGAAATATCTGCTATCAAAAAAGCAAAAAAAGCTGAATAAATATAGTATAATTTAATTATTTCAGTAAATAAAAAAAAGACAATTAAATTGATAAAAGTAGCAAAACTTCCTGTAATAACAAACTTTAAAAGAAGGGTTTTATTTTTTTTCATTTTAGTTTATATCTTATTAATAGAATTACAGATAAAATCTTATCTTTCCAATTTAATTTAGAACCTTTCTTTTCAATCCAAGTTATTGGAAATTCAACAATATTTAATTTTCTTTTTTTACATAAAAAAAGAATATCTACATCAAAAATCCATCCTGTTTGAGAACAAGATTTTATTAAAAATTTTGTTGTTTTTTTATTAAATATTTTAGCACCACATTGAGTATCTTTAAAGTTTAATTTAAACAAAAAATTAACAAATATATTAAAAATGAAACTTGAAATTTTTGCAAGATAACTCCTACCCAAGATAATAGAACCTTTTAATCTCCTAGATGCGATTATTCCATCATTCTTTTTAAGATTTTTATATAAATAAAAGAAATTATTTGCATCAATACTACCATCTGCATCAGTAAAACCTATATAATTACCTTTAGCAAGATTAAAACCAGTTAAAACAGCTCCACCTTTTCCAACAAAATAAGGAATATTAATTAAGTTTATATTTTGTTTATCCTTTGAAAAAATTTTAACTTTTTTTACAGTGTTATCTGAACAGTTATTTGAGACTATTATAATTTCAAAATTTTTTCTTAATTTTTCTGAAAAGAATGAATAATAATTAAATAATGTATCAGTTATTCTTTTTTCTTCATTATAAGCAGGTATAATAATTGATAATTCCATAAATATTATTAATGATTAAATATTTTTATATTTATATTAAACATGAAAAAGAAAATTAAAGAATTTATAATTATTATTTCTATTTTTATTATTCTTGCATTTATATTTACCTATCCAATAATCATAAATATGACAACTCATTCTGCAGGAGATGGTGGGGATGGACTTCAATTTATTTGGAATATTTGGCATATTAACAAAGTTATAACACAAGGCGGAAGCATACAAGATATCTATTTTACTAATGAATTATTCTATCCATATGGAACAAGTTTAGCATTTCATACACTCTCATTAACTAATACCTTATTTTTAGGATTTCCTTTAACAATTTTCATTGATAATTTAAATTTAATTTATAATCTCCTTTTTTTATTTAATTTTGTTCTAGCAGGTTTTGGAATGTACACTTTAATCAAATATTTAATAAAAGACAAAGGAATTGCATTTGTCTGTGGTTTTGCTTATGCTTTTTCTCCATTTATGATGGCTAAAGGACTTGGATATCTTAATTTTATGTCAATAGGGTGGATACCACTCTTTTTTTTATATCTTATTAAAACTTTAAAAGAAAATAAATATAGAAATGTAATTATTTCTACAATTTTTCTTTTTTTTCTATAACTAGCCAGCTTGTATTATTTATTTTATAACTTA
>CAZHMK010000021.1:0-5103 GCA_964533615.1 uncultured Eubacteriaceae bacterium | reverse complement strand
ATTATGACTTTTTTTTCCGAATTCCGCTTCGCTACCTAAAGGGCCATATTTTTCGCTATGGAAGTAAGCAATCATTGATTTTATTCGAACTTCAACTGCTTCAATAACCGATAACATTATATGTCGCATACGTCGATCGGCTTCATATATTTGTATCAATGTTTCTAATGAAGCACTCTCAAAAAAAGTATCGTTTTGACGTAGCGTTAAAGAGTATCCGCTTATTCGATAATAGTTGTTGTTTAACAGAAACTCTTTCGCTTTTTCATATTGATCATCGTTAATAGTCAGTTTCCTCTTTTTCAATAACTTTATCTGATCATCAATTGATAAGAATGGTTTTACGGTATCCATATTTTTCTCCTTAAATGCAAAAAGCCCACTAAGTGTGCATGTCAACGACAGAGGCCTGTGGGATTTGTTAGTATTATATTACACCATGGCACATGATTTGTCAATACTTTGCGAAATGCTTTCAAAGAATTTGATTATATAAATATTTTATAGTGTGCATAGAAAGAAGTCAATTATGCATGAGATTTTTATGAGATGTAAAACACAGGTATCCCATATATAATGATATCGTGAAAAAATGACATTTAAAACGCATAAGCCCTTCGGGGCTTTTTTTATGCCATAAAACAGGAGTGAGGAAAGATGTACGATAATTGTTTTGGCAGTAACGGAAGGAATGGCTGCAATATCCTGACTGTACACAAGTGCTTGCAAGATAAATGTTCCTTCTATAAAAGCCCCCAGGAGTTAGAGGAAGATAGGAAAAAGGCTTATCTTTTGCTTGCAGCTTTACCACCCGATATGCAGCGGTATATTTCGGATAAATATTATAATGGTAGGATGCCATGGGTAAATAACAAATATGCTATTCAGTGTTCAAGATGAGATTTTTATGAGATGAAATTCATTATAAATCCAAATATAATGGTATTGTGAAAAGTTATGAATAAGCCTTCATGGGATGAACCTGTGAGGGCTTTTTTTATACCCGTAAAGGAGGTGGCCAGATGCCAAGAAAACCAAAAAGGCCTTGCTCCTTTCCCGGCTGTCCTGAACTGACGGACGGAAGGTACTGTGACATGCATCAAAGGCAAGTGGATGCTTATTACAACAAAAACGAACGAGATCCCCAAACAAGAAAACGCTATGGCCGGAGATGGAAACGCATCAGGAACAGATATATCTCAGAGCATCCGCTTTGTGAGGAGTGCCAAAAGTACGGAAGGCTTACACCAGCCGAAGAGGTACATCATATTATCCCTTTATCCAAAGGCGGAACCAATGCAGACAATAACCTTATGAGTCTGTGCAAACAATGTCACTCATCGATCACTGCCCGCGAAGGGGAGAGATGGGCAAGACGGTAGGGGGGTCAAAATCTCTGGTGAAGCAGTTTTGTGCAACGGGCGGGGGGTCACGCTCGAAAAATCGCAGTTTCAAACGGGGTATATCCCCTGTTTATTTTTACATGAATCGAAGTGATGTGTATGGCAAAGGACGGTACCAACCGCGGCGGGGCACGTATCGGTGCAGGACAGAAGAAAAAGCCTCTGGCGGATAAGATTTTGGAAGGAAATCCCGGCAGACGAAAGCTCACGGTAATGGAGTTTACGGATGCTGCGGAACTGGAAGGAGAGAGCATGCCGCCACCGAGGGATTATCTTGCTGCAAAGCAGAAGAACGGAAAAACAACACTGGCGGTGGAAATATACGAAAAAACATGGCAGTGGCTTAAGGAACGCAGGTGTGTTCACCTTATCCCTGCGCAGCTTATAGAGCAATATGCCCAGAGTGTGGCGCGGTGGATCCAGTGCGAGGAATGTATCACTGAATTTGGCTTTCTTGCCAAGCATCCGACGACTGGCAATGCCATCCCGTCACCTTATGTGGCTATGAGTCAAAGCTTCATGAAGCAGGCCAATAACCTGTGGTATCAGATTTATCAAGTTGTGCGGGAAAACTGTGCTACCGAATACAAAGGGGCCACTCCCCACGACGATGTTATGGAAAAACTCTTGACAGCCAGGAGGGGTGGTTGATTTGAACATACAGAAAATCAGAGCCGGGCTTTTAAATCCTGCAGCATACAATCCCCGCAAAGACTTAAAGCCCGGCGATAAGGAATATGAAAAGCTAAAACGGTCAATAGAGGAATTTGGCTATGTGGAGCCTGTTATCTGGAACAAAAAAACAGGTAATGTGGTAGGCGGGCATCAACGCTTAAAGGTCTTGCTGGACTTGGGACAGACAGAGATAGATTGCGTCGTTGTAGATCTTGACCCCCAGAGGGAAAAAGCGCTCAATCTTGCTCTTAATAAGATTCAGGGAGAGTGGGACGAGAATAAACTGGCTGAACTGATGGCTGAGTTGGACGCAGGTGCATTTGATGTTTCGCTTACAGGGTTTGACGCTTCTGAAATAGACGAACTGCTTAACCGATGGTACTCCAAAGAGGCGATACAAGACAGCTTTGACATAGATAAAGCGCATGGGGAAATTGTGCAGCGCGAGCCTGTAACGAAGCGGGGCGATATCTGGCTTCTCGGGAATCATCGCTTGATGTGCGGCGACTCTACTAAGGATGAGGATTTTGAGAAGTTGATGAAAGGGTGTCACGCACAGATGGCAGTGACTTCCCCTCCATATGGGGTAGGCAAAGAATATGAAAAAGCCGGGATTGAGCCATGGTTCGAGACAGTACGCCCAGTGATTAGAAACCTGTGCAGGTATGCAGATATTGTCTGCTGGAACTTAGGTGATCTCTATGCCACCGGCTCTCAGTTTATTGAACCCACCAGTGTTTACAGCGTGAATATGTTCTTGGACAACGGTTACCGCCCTATCTGGATCCGCATTTGGAAGAAACAAGGGCAAAATTTCGGTGTAGGACCTTATCATCTTGTCTCAAACAAGCCGGTTCAGCAGTATGAGTATATTTCAGCCTTCAGCAATAAAGGAGAAGTTGAGGAATATAACGATCAGGAATATGTATGGCTTTCAGCCTTTGCGGGACACAGTTATAAATTTGTGAAACGGCTTACAAAGGAAGAACGCAAGAAATGGGGTTATGCTGGGATATGGGAGATGACCACTGTACGGGCAAACAAGGAGCATCCTGCAATGTTCCCTGTGGAGCTTCCATGGCGGTGCATCAAAATGCACAGCGACAAAGGAGGTATTGTGCTTGAGCCGTTCTCTGGTAGTGGAACTACTATAATTGCGGCTGAACAGACCGAGCGTAAATGCTACGCAATGGAGTTATCCCCTGTTTACTGTGATTTAGCTGTTAAGCGCTGGGAGGAATTCACCGGCGAAAAAGCCGTCAAACTGGAGGGTTAAGATTTATGGATATACTGAAAATACCAACAGAAAAACTAAAACCATCTAAATATAATCCGCGGAAAGATTTAAAGCCTGGTGACCCTGAATATGAAAAATTACGTCGGTCTATTGAAGAGTTTGGATATGTAGAGCCGGTCATATGGAATAAACGCACCGGGAATATTGTCGGTGGTCATCAGCGATATAAGGTATTGACAGCTTTGGGGTATAAGGAGATCGACTGTGTTGTAGTTGATTTGGATGAACAGCGGGAAAAGGCGCTCAATGTCGCGCTGAATAAAATCAGTGGTGAGTTTGATATTCCGCTTTTGACCGATCTGCTTATGGATTTAAATGAAGATGGTTTTGACGTTTCTCTTACCGGGTTTGATGCTTCGGAAATTGATGAGTTGTTCCGTGATAAAACAACCGCTAATGTCAAAGAGGATAATTTCGATACAGAAAAGGCAATTGCAGAGATTAAAACTCCGGTTACCAAAAAGGGCGACATATGGGTACTTGGCAGCCACCGTCTGATGTGCGGTGATAGCACCATGCTTTCAGATGTGCAAAAGCTGATGAACGGACAAAAGGCGAGATTTATTTTCACCGACCCACCATGGAATGTTGATTACGGTTCAGATACCAGGCATCCAAGCTGGAAGCCAAGACAAATTCTAAATGACAATATGAGCACCGAAGAATTCGGCGCTTTTTTATTGCGCGCTTTTAAATGCATGAAAGAGGTTTCTGAAGCCGGATGCATGACCTATGTGGTAATGAGTGCTCAGGAATGGGGCAGTTTGATGAACGTCATGCGGGAGGCAGGGTATCACTGGTCGAGCACAATTATATGGAAAAAAGACAGCTTGGTACTATCAAGAAAGGACTATCATACCCAGTACGAGCCGATCTGGTATGGTTGGCTTGAAGGAACACGCCTTTGCCCGCTTAAAGACCGTAAACAGTCAGATGTTTGGGAGATGCCCCGTCCTAAAGTATCGGAGGAACACCCTACCATGAAGCCGGTATCGCTTGTAGCAAAGGCAATGCTCAATAGTTCCCATATTGGAGATTTAACTCTTGACCTGTTCGGTGGTTCTGGTACGACAATGATTGCGGCACAGCAGACCGGGCGGGTTTGTTTTATGATGGAGCTTGACTCGAAATACTGCGATGTGATTGTAAAGCGCTATGTTTCACAATTTGGCGCAGATTCAGTATTCTTGGTAACAGGTAGTGAAAAAATACCTTACGCGGAAACACAGATTGATTAAAAATGTCCTTGCTTTCCCCTCAAAACAGAGCGTTAATGTACCCCACCAAAAAGGAAAGGTGGGATTTTTTATGGGAATCAAAAATGTTTTAGCTTATTTGAGGGGAGGTGTATGGCATGAGCAATAACAGCTTTCGCTTTTCACAGAAGATTGTCGGTCAGGAGAGAAAAGCCATTGCCTCGGTCATAGCTGAAGCCCTTGAAGGCCAGGTGCGCTATGCCGGAGCACAGGATTTTTTGTATTAGTTTATAGTCGAAATATCTGCTGGCAGTTTGACGATTGACAGGGACAGTGTGGTTCACTCACCGAAAATCAGTCTCAATGAAATAAAAACCATCCGTTCAGTTATTGACACGTTGAATGTGGAGGGCTTTTCAGCAGAGGGGACCATGACAATTACTCTTTCGTTGGAGGGCTTTAGCGCGATTAGCCTTGAAAACCTAAATAATATGCTGGCCAGCAAAGAGACATTGATAAAGAAGGCGATGTT
>CAZHMK010000020.1:0-5165 GCA_964533615.1 uncultured Eubacteriaceae bacterium | reverse complement strand
AGCTAAATCACAAATTTCTTCAATTATATCATCTACTGCCATTTTGTATCTCCTAATAAGTAACAAATAACTTAGCTATTTAAATCTTTTTATTGTTTCAAATTAACAAAACTTAAAAACTAAATAAAATAAAAAAATAGAATGGTAACTTCAATTGATGATTATTTAACATTTGAAAAAAGAAAAAAAATAAAAAACTTATTAGTTAAATCAATAAAAGATAATGATCTTGGTAGAAGAGTGCTTAAACTTTATTCAAAAAGAAGTTTAATCTATAAAAGATATGACGAGAACATATTATTAAATAACAAGTTAAAATTATTTATTAAAGAGCAAGATAATTATCTAGGAGGACTAGCTGAATCAATCTTAACATATAGAGAAAGAGAAATGCAATTACCCCAATCTATCTTTGAATATAAAAGACCTTTTGGAGGTGCATTTTTAATTAATGAAAGATCACAAGGTTCATTTAAGAGATTTTCTGCAAAAGATGCCGGAAGTTATCAATTACATATTGGTAAGAAAGCAGGTTTAAATCAAATAAGATTAGACAAAAATACTTGTAAATATCAAAAGAGAATAAATTAAAAAATTTTAAAGTAGTAATACTACATAAAAAGTTAAAAAGTTTAATATTATTATTCTATTATGAAGGTTTATACAATTTTATCTGGTCAAGAATTTATCAAAAAATTATTATCTGGTGAAAGAGATTTTTCAAGAATAAAATTAGAAGAAGGATATAATATCTCGAATAGTGAACAATTCCCAGAACTAATGAATTTTTTACATAAACAAGATTTAAAACAAGAACCAATAATATTAAACAATTCTGAGTTAAGAAATATTACAATCAATGGAATTTACTTACCATATTTAGAATGTAAAGGATCAAATTTATATAGATTAAATGCACTCGATGCTACATTTGACCATGCTAACTTTTCAGATACATCACTATTACGAGCACTATTAAATAATTCTAGTTTAGAAAATGTCTTATTTGAAAATGCAGATTTAGATAAAGTAAGATTAAACAATTCTAAAATAAATAAAACAAATTTCAAAAAAGCTTTTCTTTTAGACTTATCTGCAGAAAAATCAGATTTAAGAAATTCTTATTTTGAAGGAACATATATGAAAAGAGCAAAATTTGGTAATTCAGATCTTTCTGAATCTTATTTTAAAGATATAGAAACATATGAAGCAGATTTTGGAGGTTCTACCTTAGATAGAATAATATTATTAAATTCAAATTGTCAAAGAACAAATTTTGGTGATTCAAGCATACAAAATTCAGTAATACAACAAACATTATTACTTCAGTCCAATTTCTATGGTTGTAACTTAGAAAAATCTAAAATTTTAAATTCACAATTATACGGAACAAATTTTTCTAAATCTAATACAGAAAAGGCAATTTTTGACAAATCAAACCTAGAACATTCAAGAATAGAATAATTTTACTCTTTTTTATTAATAATTTTATATAAAAATAAGATTAATAAAATTAAAAATAAAATAATTAATATAACATCAAAAAAATTAAATTCTAACATTTCATTAGAATTTATATAAGGAGTTTCTTCTTCAAGTGTAATATCAATTTTATCCTCATTAATCTGTTCTTGAATAGACTTAATACTTATATTAACAACACCTCTTAAAACAGAATTTAATTTAACAGATAAATCATAATAATTATCACCATCTAAATTAACTTTCCATTCTTCACCAACAATTAATTTTTTAGTTTGTTTCTCAGAAAAAATACTTATAACTGCAGAATCATCTTCAATTTCATCAATAACCAACTTATGATTATTATTTTTAATCTTCAAAGAAATTTCTGATTTATATGCTAAATTTAATTGTTTTTCTTCAATCAAATCTTCTTCAATAAACTTATTTACTTGTTGAGAATTAGAATCTCTAACAAAACTCCCATCTAAAGATTCTTCAAAAGACTCATCAGGAAGAGTAAAAGTACTTACGACAAAGTTATTTTTCTTTGAGACTTTAGAAACACCATATCCTTCAGAATATTCAGGTTCATAAAATTCATAGTAATATATTGAAAAAAAAGCATTATCATTATAAAAGAATCCTTCCATTGAAAAATGTTCTGTATCATTCAAAGGAGAAACAATAAAATCACCCATATCCAAGATTAAATCTCCACTAGTATGATCTATTTGTAAAAAGTTACCATCATAATCAACAGCATAACAATAAGTATCATCACAATATAACCTTAAATTTTCAATTGGAAAAGATTCACCTCCAGAAGTAAGAGCGATTTTAGAAAAATATTTATCACAATAACCACTTTCATCTAAACCAAAAATTATCTCACCAGTATTATGATTTATTTTTAAAAAACATCCATAATTATCAGCACCATAACAATAAGTATCATCACAAAATAAAGAATATTCACCATCACTTAATTCTATTACATCTTCCATTGGACCAGTTGCCCAATCATGATATATATACTCACCACTTCTTATTTCCATTTTTAAAAAGTGACCATAATCATTAGAACCATAAAAATAATTATCATCGAAATAAAAACTAGATAAAGGTCCCATTCCAGAAAAACTATAATCAGTAATTTCACCTGTTATTTTATCTACTCTATAAACATCACCATAAGATTCAAAATAACAATAAGTATCATCTATATCACATAAAAAAACATTAAATGAAGTAGGATAATTCCAAAAAGAGATATCATCTTCATAACTAATAATACTCTCACCTGTTATTTTATTTATTTTATAAAAATTCGGATTTTGATCAATACCATAACAATAAGTATCATCACATGAAATATATTTTAATGCATTATTTGTATTAGCCAATTGCGAATCATCAAAATAAGCAAAAGACTCAGAACTATCAAATATCTTCTCATTAGTTTCATAATTAGTCTTTAACAAATACAAAGTAGGAGGGCCAACCCAATAAGAATCATAACAAAATTCATTGTCACAATAAATATTTTCCGGATGAGGATATGAATTATCAAAATCATCAAGATTAAAATTACCTTCAAAAGAAATACTAGAACTAGATCCAGAATAACTAAAATTAGAAGAATTAAAAAAATCATCTTCCACAAAAACTTTAACATTTATTTCATCTCCTTCATCTTTTGAAGAATTAAAATAAGAGATTAAAAATTCATTAGAATAAGTGTTGTAAATAATATCACTTTCAACAACTTCATCATTCAAATACCAATCAATATAAACATTTCCACTTCCTTCATAATTATCTCTATAATAATAACTTAAATTTAAGTAAATAATATAATTTGACTGGTTTATATTTAAATTAGATATCATTGCAGGATAAACATGTTCTAAAATTAAATTTTGACTAATTAAACTTTCACTTAAATTAATAGGATTTGAGAAAGAAGTAACATTACAAGAATAAGTATTACCCAAAGACAAATTATCAACATTATAATCAATTGAGGATCTATAAATAGTATTATTTTCAAGATGAGACATTTTTTCTGAATCAATTAACAAATTATTTTCATAAAAATTCACAACAGCAGATAAAGGACCAATATCTTTCTTAAACTTAACCAAATAATTATATTTTGTAAGACCATAACAGTAAATATCATCACATTGCAAATTAAACATTATATTATTACCAGAAGAGATTAAATAATTATCTTCTCCACCAAAGACTATTTCATCTATCTGATAATTATATTTAATAAATCTATTTCCATTAGAGTTAGCTTTATCATTTGCATAACAATAAACATCGTCACATTGAAGATTAGATAAATATGAATTAGTATCAGATAAACTATTAGAAACAGTAAAATCTCCTGTAATATGATTAATTTTAAGAATATGATTCCTAGTATAATAATCAGGAGATGAAGGAAGACGTCCATTTATACTCATAAAACAATAAGTTTCATCACAATAAAAATCATGAAGATCAAAACTAGTAATATTAAAAGTTTTGATAAATCCTTCAGTATAATTAAAAATTTGTTCACCTGTTTGATGATTAACCTTTAAGAAATAACCATAATTATAGTCAACTCTTTCAACTCCATAACAATAAGTTTCGTCACAAATTACACTTCTAGTACCAGTACCATGATTAGTACCTGAGTTAAATAATTTATTTGTAAATCCCTCTGTAGTATTATAAATATGTTCACCTGTTTGATGATTTATTTTAAAAAGATAACCATAACCATTAATACCATAACAATAAGTCTCATCACAATAAATATCATTAAATTGATCAATAGTACTATTTGTTAAAATAGCAGAATCAGTTTGATTAAATATATGTTCATTTGTTTGATGATTTATTTTCAAGAAATTCCCTAGATAGTCCAAAGCATAACAATAAGTCTCATCACAAAAAACCTTATAGATAGCACTATTAGATATTAAAGGATTAGAATCATAATAAAAATCTCCAGAAATCTTATTTTTCTTCATTAAATGACCAAAATCTTCAATTCCAATAATTAAATCATTAATATGAAATAAATTTATAGGTGTAGACATTCTATCAGAAATATTAAATGATGTATCAATATATCCTTCAGTATAATTAAAAATTTGTTCACCTGTTTGATGGTTTACTTTTAAAAAATATTTATTGGAATCAACAGCATAACAATAAACCTCATCACAATAAAAATTTAAGTTCACATTAGCAGAATAAATATCATTATTTCCAAATGAGATTCTATTAAAATAATCATCACTAATTTCAATAGAATGATCAGAATAATTTAAATCAAAATCACAATTAACTAAACTACCAGAACTATAAATATTAACAGAATTAACTATTGGTACTTCTTCAACATAATCAAAAGAATGAAAAATAACATTACCTGACATTTGAAATGAAACAAAATAAACAATTGCAAAAAGAAATAATAAGATAAAACCAAAGAGTAATATTCTTAAGACTTTTTCCTTTTTAATTAAATTATCTACCATTTACACCCCAATTAGAAAACAAGATAATAAAACTTTATAAGTTTTTATGTTTTTTAAATAATTTTAGAAATTATTTAAAATTTTTTTCTTAATTAATTATTTCTTCTAGGTCGAGAATTATTATTTTGTCTTAGAGATTTTTCACTCCCAAATTTT
>CAZHMK010000019.1:0-6815 GCA_964533615.1 uncultured Eubacteriaceae bacterium | reverse complement strand
GTCGCCCCTCATGCGGGGGCGTGGATTGAAACACCAGGCGAGGAAACGCAACACAAACTATAAGCCGGGTCGCCCCTCATGCGGGGGCGTGGATTGAAACCCTGCCTATCTTTTACATAATCGCAGTGTTCCGTCGCCCCTCATGCGGGGGCGTGGATTGAAACTTCTCGGAAACATTTCCGACCAGGAAAGCAGCGGAGTCGCCCCTCATGCGGGGGCGTGGATTGAAACCTATGTAATGAATTTATGACTGCATTAAAATTCATGTCGCCCCTCATGCGGGGGCGTGGATTGAAACATATCCATACATCTATCTATGAAGATGACATATTTGTCGCCCCTCATGCGGGGGCGTGGATTGAAACTGCTTCAATAGGTACTGTTATAAAATCACCATCTTGTCGCCCCTCATGCGGGGGCGTGGATTGAAACATATCCATACATCATATTGTTATATCCCTCCTTCCGTCGCCCCTCATGCGGGGGCGTGGATTGAAACTCTTCTTGTTCTATGCTTTTACATCTAATTGCTAAGTCGCCCCTCATGCGGGGGCGTGGATTGAAACCTGCCTCCTCGCACACGCACCAAGAGCTTGCGCTGTCGCCCCTCATGCGGGGGCGTGGATTGAAACTTGTCGCTGTTATAGTGTTAGCTGTTACCTCCTGGTCGCCCCTCATGCGGGGGCGTGGATTGAAACTGAGAAGTTGAATAAAACCCTGAAATGCAGCAATAGTCGCCCCTCATGCGGGGGCGTGGATTGAAACCATGCTGCATAACCAGATTTCATAAAAACTGTCGTCGCCCCTCATGCGGGGGCGTGGATTGAAACTGAGAGAGCACCTGTAAAAACTCTCTCCCAGACAGGTCGCCCCTCATGCGGGGGCGTGGATTGAAACTGATACAGTTTTGAGAGAGCACCTGTAAAAACTGTCGCCCCTCATGCGGGGGCGTGGATTGAAACTTAAAACCTCCTAATATATTTATATTCTGTTATGTCGCCCCTCATGCGGGGGCGTGGATTGAAACAAATTCGTAAGTCCTGCCCTGGCGGTCTTTAACGTCGCCCCTCATGCGGGGGCGTGGATTGAAACAATATGAACGGTGGTATCGGGCCTCCGTCTCCCTGTGTCGCCCCTCATGCGGGGGCGTGGATTGAAACCGAGGATAATATACAGAGGGAACAGCTGATTATAGCGTCGCCCCTCATGCGGGGGCGTGGATTGAAACCAGACACAAAACTATATTAAGAAAGCGTAATGCCGTCGCCCCTCATGCGGGGGCGTGGATTGAAACACGTGATAAAAATATAAATGGGAATGATAATAATGTCGCCCCTCATGCGGGGGCGTGGATTGAAACCGTATATAGGTAACGCCCAAGTTGCTGTATCAACGCGTCGCCCCTCATGCGGGGGCGTGGATTGAAACATCTATTGCAATATTAGACGTCCCACCATTGATCTCGTCGCCCCTCATGCGGGGGCGTGGATTGAAACACGTCGTTATCCTCGGTAAAGGCCAGTCCCTTGAGGTCGCCCCTCATGCGGGGGCGTGGATTGAAACCGTAAATATACCCATCAAACCACCTGCAATATATTGTCGCCCCTCATGCGGGGGCGTGGATTGAAACGATACAGTTTTGAGAGAGTAACTGTAAAAACTCTGTCGCCCCTCATGCGGGGGCGTGGATTGAAACTTATACACTGGTAGACTATATATACTAATACTCCGTCGCCCCTCATGCGGGGGCGTGGATTGAAACTAGAAGTGACAAATAAGACTAAAAAAGAAGATATAAGTCGCCCCTCATGCGGGGGCGTGGATTGAAACTGAAGGGATACCTTATAAAAAATCCCTTCCCATTGTCGCCCCTCATGCGGGGGCGTGGATTGAAACATCATGAGTTATAACAGAATAAAAAAATATTTATAGGTCGCCCCTCATGCGGGGGCGTGGATTGAAACATATAGAAAAAAGTCCAGCTGAAATTATTGATAATGTCGCCCCTCATGCGGGGGCGTGGATTGAAACCAGGATATGGAGGAAGGTGCAGAGAAAGCTACTAGTCGCCCCTCATGCGGGGGCGTGGATTGAAACGAGGAGGCTATTATTAGTTATGCACGAACAGGAACGTCGCCCCTCATGCGGGGGCGTGGATTGAAACGTTGCGAATATACAGAATATGAAAACATGGAAGAGTCGCCCCTCATGCGGGGGCGTGGATTGAAACGTACTTATGAAGAAGCATGGGGTAAAGCAAATAAAGTCGCCCCTCATGCGGGGGCGTGGATTGAAACACAGAAACGGAACTGGTACAACAGATGGTCTCTGGTCGTCGCCCCTCATGCGGGGGCGTGGATTGAAACCTATCGGCCTAACCTCTACGCCGACTTCGATATAGTCGCCCCTCATGCGGGGGCGTGGATTGAAACGCGGATGCGTTCCTTACCAAAATAGCAAACCACGTCGCCCCTCATGCGGGGGCGTGGATTGAAACTTTGCTATATGCTCATATGACTTACCCCGTGAGCGTCGCCCCTCATGCGGGGGCGTGGATTGAAACCATTATTGCTCTGCCCATGCCTATCCTGGACTGGCGTCGCCCCTCATGCGGGGGCGTGGATTGAAACACGAAGTTGAGGCGGACGACTGGAACGAAGCGAAAGTCGCCCCTCATGCGGGGGCGTGGATTGAAACCTGATACAATCCAGCGATTTCTGCACTTTGCGCCGTCGCCCCTCATGCGGGGGCGTGGATTGAAACAGCCTCCTCACAGTATCATAGGGCGGCGGCTGAAGTCGCCCCTCATGCGGGGGCGTGGATTGAAACCTCGTTACATCAAGAAATCGTCCGTTTCCACTTCGGTCGCCCCTCATGCGGGGGCGTGGATTGAAACTTTAAACTTGACCTTAACTGTTTCTCTGCCGTTGTCGCCCCTCATGCGGGGGCGTGGATTGAAACTCTACTTCGTACCACAGCTGCACGATCTTCGGGTTGGTCGCCCCTCATGCGGGGGCGTGGATTGAAACTACCCAGCCGCTCCCCCCGGTCTAAAAGATACATGTCGCCCCTCATGCGGGGGCGTGGATTGAAACACCGTCATATAATTGCGCCCATTCCTCCTTAGTCATGTCGCCCCTCATGCGGGGGCGTGGATTGAAACTTGTATATCTCCTTATCTGCCCCAGGCTTGAGGTGTCGCCCCTCATGCGGGGGCGTGGATTGAAACACATCACTAAATGTCCGATCGTAAGCATCAATCAGGTCGCCCCTCATGCGGGGGCGTGGATTGAAACACTGCTTATTCAATGCTCACCCGCCCTTAAACCTGGTCGCCCCTCATGCGGGGGCGTGGATTGAAACTTAACCATAATAAACACCCCCTGAGAAAGGTTTATGTCGCCCCTCATGCGGGGGCGTGGATTGAAACAACAGTAACAAGTAAAACAATAAAAGAAGATATAAGTCGCCCCTCATGCGGGGGCGTGGATTGAAACCATACTGCATAACCAGATTTCATAAAAACTGTCAAGTCGCCCCTCATGCGGGGGCGTGGATTGAAACTTGTTAGGGTATACAACTAAAATATTATAGGTTGTGTCGCCCCTCATGCGGGGGCGTGGATTGAAACAGTAATAAGACTGTTAATGTGTTTTAATTGAGTTGTCGCCCCTCATGCGGGGGCGTGGATTGAAACAATGGCCGGGTTGTTAAACGCTGCGGCATGGGATAGTCGCCCCTCATGCGGGGGCGTGGATTGAAACAAGTACCAGCCTGGATGAACAAACAGCAATAGACGTCGCCCCTCATGCGGGGGCGTGGATTGAAACTATCCAGGCGAACAGAAGGTGCGACCTGGAGTATTGTCGCCCCTCATGCGGGGGCGTGGATTGAAACAACTTCCAGGGAGTAATACATGGCGACGACGGTAGGTCGCCCCTCATGCGGGGGCGTGGATTGAAACGTCACGGATACCGAATTTATGGACCCGTACCAGGCGTCGCCCCTCATGCGGGGGCGTGGATTGAAACTTTCCGGGTGCGGGTACAATAGCCGTCCGGATGCGTCGCCCCTCATGCGGGGGCGTGGATTGAAACTCTGATTCTGTTATTTGTCGGTAAAAATTATTAGGTCGCCCCTCATGCGGGGGCGTGGATTGAAACAATATATCATACGATATACAAAGCAAAATAACAGAGTCGCCCCTCATGCGGGGGCGTGGATTGAAACTGTAAACTACCCCCCGCCATACCAAAAGGATAAAGTCGCCCCTCATGCGGGGGCGTGGATTGAAACATTCCACCGGCGAGTGAATATAAAGCTCTCATAAGTCGCCCCTCATGCGGGGGCGTGGATTGAAACATCCCCGGTAGAATATACCGCAGAGATGCAGGCGTGTCGCCCCTCATGCGGGGGCGTGGATTGAAACATTTAAAGCATTGTTTTCTTCCCATGCCTTAGTACCGTCGCCCCTCATGCGGGGGCGTGGATTGAAACTTCTCGGAAAGGTTTCCGAGCAAGGAAGCAGCGGGTCGCCCCTCATGCGGGGGCGTGGATTGAAACTAACCAATGGATAAAAACCTTATAGAAGAATAATAGTCGCCCCTCATGCGGGGGCGTGGATTGAAACGACCATGTTACACCTTATGTATTTTTCTCGGAAGTCGCCCCTCATGCGGGGGCGTGGATTGAAACTTCACGGTTTGGGTGCTTGCCCCACCTACATATAGTCGCCCCTCATGCGGGGGCGTGGATTGAAACCTTGCTCTTCCTACTATATATTTTGTCGGATTTGGTCGCCCCTCATGCGGGGGCGTGGATTGAAACTTTATAATGATATTTCTAATACAATCTGTATTCCTGTCGCCCCTCATGCGGGGGCGTGGATTGAAACATGTCCTATTGGGCAGGATGTGACTTTCCATTCTCGTCGCCCCTCATGCGGGGGCGTGGATTGAAACAATCCGTGGGACTAGCGGGTTTGAAGGACATTTGGTCGCCCCTCATGCGGGGGCGTGGATTGAAACTCTAGTTCTGGTCTGGGTGCGTCAGAGCAGGACAGTCGCCCCTCATGCGGGGGCGTGGATTGAAACACGACTATGCGGGGATTGCCGGAGGGGCACTTCGGTCGCCCCTCATGCGGGGGCGTGGATTGAAACATGAAGGATATACAATATCGGGATATGTATATGCGTCGCCCCTCATGCGGGGGCGTGGATTGAAACAATTACTCCATTGTCTTCGATGTAATAAACATGTACGTCGCCCCTCATGCGGGGGCGTGGATTGAAACATATTGTCTAAGCAGGTACCCGTGGTACCAGGAACGTCGCCCCTCATGCGGGGGCGTGGATTGAAACGATATAGCTCAAAACTTTTTTTGTCATCCACTCCAGTCGCCCCTCATGCGGGGGCGTGGATTGAAACATAGTATCCGACTTCAGTGCAATAGAGGCCCGAGGTCGCCCCTCATGCGGGGGCGTGGATTGAAACCAGCTGTTGAAGGGCATCTAGAAGGGTGGGCGGGGTCGCCCCTCATGCGGGGGCGTGGATTGAAACTTCAATATTGCCTTTGCCGCTTCCCATAGTGCATGTCGCCCCTCATGCGGGGGCGTGGATTGAAACATCAGTTTACCGCCCGATTTTGCCAGCGCATCAAGGTCGCCCCTCATGCGGGGGCGTGGATTGAAACAACTCGAACTGTGTGTGGCAGTCAGAGGGATGAGTCGCCCCTCATGCGGGGGCGTGGATTGAAACATATAGTAAAAATATAAATGGGGACAATAATAGGTCGCCCCTCATGCGGGGGCGTGGATTGAAACACAAACGCTGTTTTATCAATTGAAAAACGACAAAGTCGCCCCTCATGCGGGGGCGTGGGGTAAGTTGTAAAATGAATTGCCGCACTTAACAAAAAAATAGAGACTCATGGCGCAACCTCTGATATGTTTAAGTAGCGAAACCAAAACATTAAGGAGGTCAAGCACATGAGTCAACCCAATTGTAACACGACTAGCCACAGATTTAAACACCTTACAGAAAGAGAGCGGTATCAGATTGAAATTCTTTTAAAAGAAAGGAGAACGCCGAAAGAAATAGCAATGGTACTGTGTAAGCATAAACGAACCATAGAGCGGGAAATAGCCCGTGGTACCGTTAAGATGATGAATACGGATCTTACCATCAAACTCCAATATTGTGCTGATACAGCTCAAATGGTATCCTTCAGAAATGCCTGTAACAAAGGGGCAGGTTTAAAAATCGGGCATGATCATAAGTTGGCACAATACATTGAAAAAAAGATTATTAAAGATAAATACTCACCCGATTCAGTTATCGGTGAAATAAGGGAAAAAGGGTTAAAATTCAGCACCTCTATCTGCACAAAAACACTTTATAACTATATTGATAAAAAGGTCTTCGCTAATATCAGCAACAAAGATCTGCCTGTAAAGCGAAACCCTAAGAAAGGCAACTATCATCGTGTACGAGTTGCCCATAACAATCTAAAAGGAACCAGTATAGAGGAACGGCCAAAAGAGATTGAGACACGCAAGGAGTATGGACATTGGGAAATGGATTTGGTGGAAGGCAGACGGGGAGGCAGTGGGGCCGTTTTGCTGGTACTAACCGAAAGAAGTAGCCGGGTAGAGATAATTCGCAAACTGCCTGACAAAACGCAAGGATCGGTACATCAAGCACTGGATAAGCTTGAACGTCAGCAAAAGAAGGGCTTTTATAAACGTTTCAAGACTATTACAGTAGACAATGGTAGCGAGTTTTTAAATAGCAAGGCTCTGGAACGTTCTGTTAAA
>CAZHMK010000018.1:0-6865 GCA_964533615.1 uncultured Eubacteriaceae bacterium | reverse complement strand
TTCAAATGAAAAAATTCCAGGCAAAAATAATATTTCAATATAATTTCCTAAATAATTACCTTTATACAAAAAAATTTCATTTAATTCTTTATAATATCTAACTTTATCTAGTAATCTTTTAGAAACAATATCATCAATTGCAGTAATACTCCAACGAGTAGGAACTAATCTTCTTTGAGTTTTTTGTCCAAGTGCTCCAATAGAAAGTAATTTTTGTAAATGTTCTGTATCAATCTTAGAGGTATAAAGTTCATTAATTGCATTTGTTGCTTTTGCATTAGAATCATTAACTAAATAATCTACTTTTTTCAGAACTTTTGTATTTTCTTGCAAAATCGCTTTTTGTATTGGAGCAGGATTTGTCATAGGCATAAAAACAGAAGAAGGATTAATTTTTGTAACAGGTTTTTTCTTTAAAAAAAATTCAACAGAAGTAGGTTTATGTGTTAATGCTAATTCTTTAGTAATATCTTTAAAAGAATTTGATTTTTTAATATTTGATATACCTCTTCCATAAATTAATTGTCCTCTAAGCCTTAAAACATTTGCAATATTTAAATTATTTTTAGACCAATCACTTGCATTCTTAAATTCTGCATGTTTTGTTTCAAAATTTGTCGGAGCTAAAATACCTGTATTAACATTTGGATAACCTATTCTTCCTACAAAAATTTCAGGAGGACTTGGACCAGAAAAATGAGTTGAAAATTTTGGAACATTCTCCATAAAATTAAATAAAATCTTACAAGGCTTCCCACACAAACCTTTCCCTTTACATTTCACACATAAACTATCCATGAAAAAAAATATCTTTTCAATATTAAGTTCTTTTTGGTGATAAATGATAAAATATATAAAGGTATATTTATTGATATAACCATGACTCAACAAATAATTAGATATCCTAGATTGAATACTATTTTAATGTTAGAAGAATTTATCCAAAGTCATGATGGTGAATTTAAGAAAAAACAATTATGGAATAATTTACCTAAAAAAATGATGTATCAAACATATAGCCTTGCATTAGACTATTTAATTCTTTCAAATAAAATTTCAGTAGATTTAGAGGGCAAAATAGGATGGATTTTTTATCCAGAAGATCTAAAAAAAAGATTAAATCAAATACATTTATTTTGGAATAAGCATGAAAAATTTCAAAGTCCAATTTGTAAATGAAAAAATCAAAGAAGATTATAATAAAATAACTGACTTAACATTAAAAAATAACTTAAATAAAGCTTTTGAAAAAATTATTCAAAATCCTTTTTATGGCATTCAAATTCCTAAAAAATTAATTCCAAAAGTTTATATAAAAAAATATAAAATCAAGAATTTATGGAAATATAATTTACCAAATTCTTGGAGATTAATTTATTCTATTCAATCAAATCAAATAACTATTCTTTCAATCATATTAGAATGGTTTAATCACAAAAATTATGAAAGAATTTTTAAGTATTAGATAATAACCAATCTTTTATAAATAATAATCCTTAATATTTAGAATGATAAAAGAATTATTTAATAGATTTAACAATTTTTCAGAAAATACAATAAATAAAATTGAAAACTCTAAAACTCCTCTTTATTATTTTATTTTTTCGTTTTTATTTATTATTCAATTAAGGAATTTATTAGAACATTTTTCTGCAGGAACAAGAATTAATTTTTATGCTCATATTCATTTTATTTTATTTTATTGTTGTTTAATTTTAACAATAATTCTAATTACAAGAATTTTTACTAAAGAAAATATTGTAAAATCATTTAAGTCCTTTTCATTATTCTTCCCAGTTATTTTAATTGGTCCTTTAATAGATATATTACATAAAGGGATTAATAATAGTAATATGTCTTATTTTTATCCAAGTAACTTTAAAGAACTTTTAGTTATGTTTTTTACATTTGGTGGGAGATATACAGGACTCGGAGCTACAATTGGTATGCAAATACACATCTTATTAATTTTAATTTTAATTTTAATATATACATTAATAAAAACAAATAAAAATATTAAAAAAAGTCTTTTAAGCTCCTTTTTTAGTTATATAATTATATTTTTATATGGTTCTTTAGCTTATTTTTTAGAGAGATTTTTTAATTTAACTTATAATGATATTGCCTTTTCAATGATCTTTTTTATTCTATTTTATATTATATTATTAATTTCATTTTATATTCATAAAAAAGATTTTTTTAAGATTATATTTAAAGATTCTAGAATTCTAAGAATTTTATATTATTTTTTAATGTTAATACTTGGTATAGCAATTGGTTATCAAAATTATGATCTCTTAAAATATAGCATTCCAGATTATTTATTTTTAAAAATAATTATTTCTTTTTTAAGTATTTTATTTGCAGCATTCTTTTCAATTATTACTAATAATTTTGTAGATTATAATATTGATAAAATTTCAAATAAAGAAAGACCGTTATTTAATAATAATCTATCTAAAAGGGATTATTTCTTTTTTGGTTTAATCTCTTTAGTTTTATCTTTAATTTCTTCTTTTTTATTAGGTTATTTTGGGTTCTTTTGTATCTTCTTATTAATTGGTAGTTATTTTATTTATTCAATGCCACCAATTAGATTTAAGAGAATTCCAATATTCTCTAAATTAATAATATCTTTCAATTCTTTATTTTTAGCATTATTAGGCTTTTCTTTCTTATTAGAATCTTCTGATGTAATATATTTAACCTCTTTTCCAACAGAGTATATTATTTTCTTTTTATTATTTACATTAGCTGCAAATTTTATTGATATTAAAGATTATGAAGGAGATAAAAAAGAAGGAATAAAAACATTACCTGTTTTATTAGGTTTAGAAAAATCAAAAAAATTAATTGCTTTTTTCTTTATATTACCTTATTTATTTATTGGGCTATTAAATAAAGATTTAATGATTATTTGTATTTTACTCTCACTAGTAAATATATTATTAATTACAGATAAAAATTATAATGAGAGAAGAATATTAATTAATATTTTATTTAGTATTTTAATTTATATTTTAAGTTTGTTAATTTATATCCCAAAATAAAGATTTATAATAAACCTAAAATTAAAAGAGTATATGAAAAGAATAATAATAATAATAATAAATTTAATCTTTATTCTGTTTTTGATTCTTTTTCTCTTTTTTAATTTAGAAAAAAAAGAGGATCCAAATAAAGGAGAATTAAAAGAAAAGATTGATTCTATTCTTAAAGAAGGTATTGATTCTTTATATAATTCACAATTAGAATATGGCGAATTTAAGAGCTATTATTGTTTTGATAAACAGTTAAATAATTGTTATTTTGATAGTTCGCCTTTTGTTACTACATTTATTTTATATTCTATCAAAGACATTTCAAACCCTAAGATATATGAAATAAATAAAATAGCATTAAAATTTTTATTAAATGAACAAAAAGATGGTTTATGGAGTTATTGGACTAGTAAAAATAATAAAACTCTTGTTTCAGATTTAGATGATACTTCTTGTACTTCTTTTATTTTAAGATATTATAATCAGTCTTTTCATGAAAATATAAAAATTATAAATCAAAATAAAGATGAGAATAATTTATACCATACTTGGATTAATCCTCCTTTTGAAAATGATATAGATTGTGTGGTTAATGTTAATATTTTATTATATCTTCAAGAAAATGATCCTAATGTTTGTTTTTATATTAATAATGCAATAAAAAATCATGAGGTTTGTTCAATATATTATCCAAGTAAATTTTCTTTTTATTATATGATTTCAAGAGCATATAACAATAATATTATTTGTTTTGAAGATAGTAAAGAATTAATAATTAAGGAAATTATTAATTCTCAAAGAAAAGATGGTTCTATTGGGAATTTATTAGAAACTAGTTTAGCATTAAATACTTTAATTAATTTTAATTATAAAGGTTATGAAATTGATAAAATAGTTGACTATTTAATTCTAAATTTTGAAAGAGTATTTAGTTCTAAAAATTTATTTTATTCATATGAAAAAAATTCTGCATATTTTTATTCTAATGATTTAATATTATCAGTTTATTTAGAAGGATTGAATAAATACTATAAAATTTATTTAAATTAATAATTACAAACACAAACTCTAGAATAATAACTTACACCAGATCCACAAGACTGAGAAGGTACACTATACCCTGGAGCAGCTCCCCTATATCTACACCAATGATCTGTCCAACCATTCCCCCAAGTATTTGTTCCGGTTCTATAATATCTATGTGGTGAGGCAGATGAACTTTCATAACTACATGCAAGACTACTGCCAAAATGGGCTCTACATGCAACACAACCATTATCATTCCAATTTTTTGCAATACAGCCTCCATAACTTCCACAAACAGTAGTACATGATTCTCCAGAACCTCCTGCTCTCCAACAAGCATTTCCCCCTTGACTTGCACATCCACTACATCCATCTGAAGCCATTACTCCTCCACAAGTTCTACAAACTCCACCATAACATCTTTTATTTGAACCAGAACAATCATAAATATCATAAGGATTCCAATTAGTTGTTCCAACAATTGAACAAGTTAATGTAGTTATTTCAATTGTACTGGGGTGATAATTAAAAAAAGCAGTCCATTCTGCTTGTGTTTTTAATGGAAGAAATAAATCATTTGATCCTGCAGAGCTATAAAAAATTCTCAAATCTGTTGAATATTTTTGAAATCTATACTCAGTCCCTGGTATTAATCTAAATGATTCTTGTGTTGTAATAGATGTATAACTTTCTACTAATTTTATAGCTGATGAAATTGTGATTAATAAAAAAGAAATAATTAATATATTTAAACAAAATAATACTTTTGAATTTAGCATAAATTATAAATCTAATTTATTTATATAAACTTTTTGTAATTTAATAAATTTTATAATATTCTTTATAATATTCTTCTCTATTCATTCCAGGAACATAAATAGAAATATCATCTAAAATAAAATCATTGATAAACTCTATTTTAACATCACTTCTTAAATTATAAATATATTCATCTAAAAAATTTGCTTTTTTTTGATCCATCAATATTTCTTTTAAACTAGATTCAACTTCTTCAAAAGGAGGATAAACTTTAGGATATCTATCTTTCATGAAGTTAAATAAATCTAATATTTCTTCTTTAGTAACATTAAAATTTTCATCATTTCTTTCTAAAATTTTATTTCTATATTTATTTATAATATAATATTTTTTGTAATAATTATAAGATTCTTGGTCTAAATGTTCATTTAATATTTCTTTAATTTCTTCATCTTCTATACTAAATCCTTCTTTTGAAGCTGCAATATATAATAATTCTTCATTAATTATATGATCCATTGCTTCATGATTAGTTAAATTTTTATTTTCTTCAATTAAAGCTACTTCTTTAAGATAAAGTATATCATTTAACCTAATATTTTGTTTATTTATTGTTACAATAATTGGGTTATTTAGTTCTTCTTCAGATGGAAAAAAAGATTTATTGTTGAAATAAATTAATGTAAATAAAATCATTAAAAGAATTAATAAAAGGATTAATAGGTCTTTACTACTTAAAATTTTTATAAAATCCTCTTTATTCATATTAAGTTTTAATAAAAATTATATATAAATGTTTTTATCACAACTAAATTTATAAAACATAATTAATATTTTTGTTTATGATTATTGATGTTAATGATTCTGAGTTTGAAGAAAAGGTGATTAATCAGTCAAAGACTATTCCTGTTTTAGTTGATTTTTGGGCTACATGGTGTGGACCTTGTATGATGTTAAAACCTGTTTTAGAAAAAATAGCTCAAGATTTAGGTGAATCTATTATTCTTGCAAAAGTTAATGTTGAAAAAAATCAAGAAAATGCAATGAAATATTCTGTTATGAGTATTCCTGCTGTAAAATTATTCAAAAATGGTCAAATTGTTGATGAATTCACCGGCGCTCAACCAGAAGAAATGATTAGAGAATGGTTAAAACAAAAATTATAAATAAAAATTAATTTCCTTTTCTATTATTTGCCCTTAAAGAAGGATAAGCTTTTGGAACTTTAACTCTTGAATGTCTATGTCCTCTTGCTTTTTTACCTGCAGAAGTCAATCCTCTTAATGCTCTTGCCTTATTAGCAGGTTTTGTTACAAAAGATAATTCTTTATCTGTTTTTATCTCAGGACTAGCCCTATCAACTAAAATTACTTCATAAAAATAATGTAAACCATCTTTTCCAATATTATATGAATTTAATACTTCCATATTTTTATATTTTCTAGCAACCCTTGTTTCAGCAATTTCTTGATAATTCATTCTTAAATTTTTTCTAATATGAAGTCTTTTTGTTCTTCTTCCTTTGTTTGGTCTAGTTCTTTTATGACCACCTCTATTAATTCTAACTCTTACAACAATAACACCTTTTTTTGCTTTATACCCTAAAGCATGAGCTCTATCCAATCTAAGAGGCTTATCAACTCTAACAATAGTTTCTCCTTTTCTCCATTGAATCATTCTTTCTCTTAAAAGAATCTTATCTGGTTTTTTCCAAGCTTCTCTTAAGTATTTAGTAATTCCCATAATAATCATTTACAAAAATCTGTTTATAAAGCTTATTGTTTTATTAACAAAATAATTCTATTTATCTATTTTTTTACAAATAATATATTATTTATTTTAATAATATAACATAGAAACATTTTTAAGGAATTTGTACTTATAATAAATATATACTCCCCAGCATTGTTTCGACAAAGCTGGGATTTTATTTTTTTAAGTAAATTTATTAAATAAGATTTCTTTATTCCTACTTTTAATAAATTGAAAATGAGCCCGCTGTGATTTGAACACAGGACCCCCGCCTTATCAGAGCGATG
>CAZHMK010000017.1:0-9650 GCA_964533615.1 uncultured Eubacteriaceae bacterium | reverse complement strand
AATAGCCTTACTTGATAAACCCGGACAATTAAAAGAGGTATCTGCAATCATATCAGATACAGGCGCAAATGTCATAAAGGTCAGTCATAATCAAGGCGGTGAGAATACAGACATTATAGGATGCTATCTTAAAATATCAATGGAAACAAGAAATCATTTACATCTAAATGAAATTAAAAAAACTTTAACAAAAAAGGGATTTAAATTATTGAACACACAATAAAAATCCCTTTTAAAATAAGCTTTTGAAAAGAAACTGTATTTCTATACTTTATGAATACAGTTTCTTTTATTTTATTTAAGATCAATATTAAAATAAAGTTTTAGCTATCATCTACACATTCATCGAAGTTAAACATTTACAATAGAATTATAAAAATATTATTAATTATGTTATAATTTTAATGTAATTATAGACGGAGGCTTTTTATGAATATAAAAGAAATGACAAACGAGCAATTAATAGCTCATATAGATGATTTAAACAAAAAGATCGAAAAACTAAAAATCAATAATAAAAATGTACGAAAAACAGATACTGCCTTACGTATATTCGACGAACAGTTCTCTATTTTTTTTAACATGGCCCCGATTGGACTTGTAATTTCAAATACACAGGGCACTATTATTAATGCCAACAAAACAATTTTAGATCTGCTGGGATATACATCCGATATTTTTACAAAAATGAATATCACTCAATTATATGCGAATCCTGCCGAACGTAAAAAAATATTAGAAATTTTATATACTCGAAATCAAGTCTTTGAATTTGAAATCATGTTAAAACATGCCGATGGAACATTAAAAACCGTGCTTATCAATGCAGATTATATTGAATCTAATAATGAAAAAGTAATCCTTACCTCTGTTTTTGATATTACGCAGTTTAAAAAAATACAAGATGATCTCATGCTTACAGAAAAAGAATATCATTCGCTCTTTAACAACGCACCCATAGGCATTGCCGTCGTTGATGCGCAAGGCAACGTTATTGCCTGCAATGAAGCAATTCAGGAATTGATGGGATATAATGAAAAAGAACTGCATAATATGAATGCATATGATTTCTATTATGATGCTACAGAGCGAAGAAGATTATTGCTTTTAACAAAAAAATCAAATATTATACGTGATTTCGAGACAAAATTCAGACATAAAAACGGAAGTATCATTAATGTATTGATGAATACCGATTTAATTGACTTTAAAGAACATAAAAATGTGCTTTTAACTTCAGTGCGCAGCATTACTAATTTAAAGCAAATTGAAGAAGAACTGACTAAGGAGAGAGACTTTATCAGTGCCGTTTTGAATACCGCAGCATCTTTGGTAATGGTTTTAGATAGCAAAGGAAAAGTTTTACGATTTAACAGAGCCTGCGAAGAAATAACAGGTTATTCTTTTAAAGATATCAAAGAACGTTATATATGGGAAAGTCTACCCGCCGATCCTGATCTCACTAAAGAACGAGTCAAGCAGCTTCTTCAAAATAGTCCTTCCCGTACATATGAAGCCGTCTGGCTTACAAAAAACGGTGATGAGCGCCTTATCTCCTGGGCAATTACGACACTAACCAACCAAAATCAAACAGAGTATATCGTCGCCACAGGAATCGACATCACTGAACAAAGAAAAGCAGAAACAGACTTAAAAAAAGCAAATCAAAAATTACTTGCTTGGGTAGAAGATCTTAAAAAAAGAACGGAAGAAATGAATCAACTCATTGAAATGGGTGAACATCTTCAAAACTGTCAAACCATAAAAGAAGCCTGCACAATCAGCTCACAATATATCAAACAAATGTTTCCACTCAGTCACGGTGCTTTATATTTAATCAATTCATCTAAAAATTTAGCTGAAGCCTTTGAAGTGTGGGGAGAACCACTAAATACAGAAAAATTATTCGCTCCTTTAAATTGTTGGGCTGTGAGGAGAGGTCGGCCACATTTGATTGACCATAAGCATAAAGGATTGCTTTGTGAACATGTACACGAATTACAAAATAATGGACAATATCTTTGTGTTCCTTTGTTAACATCAGGAGAGGTTATTGGTATTTTGCATCTCAATTATAATACTGCTGCACATGAAATTCAGCAAGATTCTGATTTCAGACTATTTACCGAACAAAATATTCAATTAATTGTTACCATTGCAGAACGTATCGCGCTTGCCATATCTAATCTTAGACTTAAAGAAAGCCTTCGCCAGCAATCTATTCGTGATCCTCTTACCAGTTTGTTTAACCGACGTTATATGGAAGAATCCTTAGAGAGAGAAATTTCGAGAGCGAAACGGGAAAATACATCTATTGGTATTATTATGTTTGACATTGATCATTTTAAAAATTTTAATGATAATGCCGGTCATGATGCCGGAGATGCACTTTTAAAAGAATTGGGTCTATATCTTCGCCGAACAACTCGCGCAGGCGATATTGTCTCACGTTACGGAGGAGAGGAATTTGTCGCCGTGCTTCCGGGAGCGTCCTTGAACGAGACTATTCAAAGAGCCGAAGAACTTCGTCTTGGTATAAAAGGATTGACTGCATATCATTTAGGTAAACCGCTTGACAAATGCACGATTTCCCTTGGTGTAGCCGCTTTTGCGGCACATGGCTCAACAACGGATGTTTTACTAAAAAATGCAGACAATGCTTTGTATAAAGCCAAAAAAGAAGGCAGAGATCGGGTCGTTGTTGTAGACGATTTATAGTTATTTTATAAATACAAATAGCTAAATAAAAAGCTAAAGATGTTACAATAATTTCTTTAGCTTTTTTTATTGAATTACATATTAGCCTTTTATATTAAATCCATCAATGCTTTGTATCGATTTTGCATGCCATTGCCTGGTCATCAATCGTATCAGAAATAATATCTATATATTCATCTCTATGCTTTTTGAACCATGTATTTGCATATGAACACGAGGCAGATGCTACAATGCCTTTTTCTCTTAAATACTTTGCTACTTCCTGCATGATTTTATCAGCAACGCCCTGTCCCCGCAGTATTGGGTTCACATATACATGATCCACATCTAATTGCCTATCCGATTGCAATACAAATGTTGCTTCTGCAAGCAATTCGCCTTTTTCATCGATTGCATATATACGAGTATTTTCATGTTTCCAATCCATATTATTCTCCTGTTCTTTTAATCAATCATTAGATATATATTTATTATAGCATATATCCATTCTTATAATCATAAATGCCGTATTTTATATATACATCACTGAAAATATTTATCAAGGCAAACTATTTTCCCCATGGCTCTTTTTGCATATAACATCTATGTATATATCTGTTATTTAAACAACCCACCTATCGCTCCACCAAACCCTTCTGTTATTTCACCCAATGGGTTGTTGATGCCTCTATTTTCACCGGTGCGGTCATATCTGCCATGATTAATTCTATTGGCTAATCTGCTTAATGGCAAAGACTGCATCCACACATGCCCCGGTCCTGTAAGTGTTGCCAGAAAAATACCTTCCCCACCAAAAAGACCGCTCTTGATATCGGATGCCAAGGTTACATCATAATTGATCGTCTGACTAATTGCAACAAGGCAGCCTGTATCAAGCTTGAGCGTCTCACCCTGCGCAAGTTCTTTTTTAATGATTGTCCCACCTGCATGGAGAAATACAAGGCCGTCTCCTGTCAACTTTTGCATGATAAAACCTTCTCCTCCAAAAAGCCCTGCCCCCAATTTTCTTTGAAGATAGATATCAATATTTACACCTTTTGCCGCACACAAAAACGCATCTTTTTGACAAATTAATGTTCCATCAAATTCACTGAGTTCTACTGGAATAATTTTGCCGGGATACGGAGCGGCAAAGGCCACATATGCCTTATCCTTTCCCGTATTTTGGAATACTGTCATAAACAAACTTTCACCTGTCAGCGCTCTTTTACCTGCACTTGTCAGTTTGCCCATAAGCCCTTTGTCATCATGTTGAGCGCTTCCATCTCCAAAAATAGTTTCCATTTTAATACATTGCTGCATATAATTCATAGCCCCCGCTTCGGCAACTACGCATTCTCCTTCATCGAGTAAAATTTCAACCAATTGCATATCTTCTCCGTATATCTCATACTCGATTTCATCGGCGGGTTTAAGGATTTTATTCGCAGACTGAATAAAATCCCCATTTAGACTCTGCTCTAATTTTGTTCCGCAATTGTTACAAAATCTCTGATCATCTTGCATCTTCATTCCACAATTCGAACAAAACATAACTTATTCTTCTACCTTTCCACCGCAGCTTCCACAGAATTTTGCCTCGCTGTTTAACTTCGCGCCACAATTCGAACAGAATTTAACACTACTATCCGAGGTTGTTTTACACGTGTCAGCTTGGCGGGAGTCATCAAGCCCTTCAATTTCATTATACATTGATTTTATTTTTGCGCATATTTCCATTGCTGAATCTTCAAGCTGTGTGCCGTTCTGATACTGATTGTAATAAAATTTTCCAAGCTCTATTTCCGTATCTTTGATTTTTGATTTTATTTCTTTAATTTGCAAATTAACTTTCGCCGCTTCTGCTGCTTCACTTGTTTTCTTTACAGCATTTTTCCCTAAATCTGAAACCTTATCTAGAAAAGCCATGTCAATACCTCCTTATAATTTTTCAAACATTTATTATTTTTTTATTTTTTTACATATAAAAATTATACCATTAATAATAAACCTTCTCAATAAAATATATTTTATTTCGCAGTATGAATATGACTGTTTAGTATAGTCTTTGTATCATTTTCCGATAAACTTTACATGGAATTTATTAATAAAAGATAATTCCTGATCTCTACATATACAATCATCCCGTCTATTTAAATTTATATTGTTTAATTTCTATAATTTGTTCAGACAGCTTATCTGTTAAATATTTTTGATAAATGCTGTTTTGATCACGTAAAATATTATTATGTTTTAAAGTGGCATCTTTAATTATTTTCAACTGATTATGCATATTGCATATAAGGTCAAGATGATCTTGCAGGGCAATGATCTGTTCTAATTCATCTCTCATATACAAATTCACATGTGATTCTATGCTATATAATATATCGCGCAGATCTCTTACTTGTAATTTTAACTTTTGAGTCATATCACTATCTAAAAAATCATTTTTACTCAACATTTTTTTTGTTTTTTTGTATATTGCTTTAAAATGTTCAGTTGTATACTCTTCAAATGTTAATTCTGCTTGCAGATCTTCATGCAATAAATTTTCTCCCTCAAAATTATTTTTTATCCAAATATATAGATTAAAGAGTATCGATATCATGTTTTTTATAACTTCAGGATAAATTTTCAAAATCTCATTATCACGTTCATCCTTTATTTTCTGTAATAATAGTTCATCCTTCGTAAGGCGTTCGTAATTTATTGAAATATACTTTGTCCATTCCTCAGCTAATTTATCAAGCTGTTCAATATATTCAAACCTTTTTGTAAACTCCTGCATTTGATAAATAGCCTCTGTATGTCTTTCTTTATCGAGCAGCGGTTTTAAAAATGAAATCTGTGCGCAGAAAATAGATGTTTCTATATAAAGCCGACTGATTAGAGCAGGCTTACTAGGCATCAGCCAAAATTGCTTTTGTATTTGAAATATTTTTTGTAATTGACAAATCATTATTTTCTGAAATTCATGTAGAACAGGTTTATTGTTTTTAATATTTATTGCTTTAGCATTTATGCTGTCAGCTTGTAAAAACCACTGAGGCTGCGCTTTCAATGGTTCTAAAGAAATAATTGTAAAACCAACCATTGTTCCTTTCTTATACGGCAAAAAATAACCGCTCATATGGTGGCTCCATTCGCTCAAATAAGGATTATGTCCTACAATTATAATACAAAACGGTGATTGTTTTTGTTTGATTTCTTTTTCCAAAAAATCTATATCCCCGCTTTCTACCCATTCATATTTTCCAATCTTTTTAATGCCTATTTCTTTAGCAATAATTTCAGCTGTCTGTATTGATCGAAGTGAAAAACTTGAAAATAAATAAAGCTGCATATCGTTATCCAGATTATCTTTTAGTACCGGTATCATTTTTTCTATTTCTTTTTTGCCTTTTGAAGTCAGTGCTCTAAGTGAATCGACTTGTCCATTCGCTAGCGGTTTTGCTTTTCCATGTCTGATAAAGATTAGTTTCCCAATCATTCATATCCTCCATAAATTATATGCCCAACTACTTTTACCGAGCTTTTTATTTTTGTAATATAAACATAGCAAACTAATGTTAAATCCAAAGTAAAAAATTATAAAAAAGTAAGTAAAATTTTACTTGTTTTTTATAAAAAAAGACCCCTCTTTCTAAAGGGTCCTCTACTATATATTTAATGATAACAATGTTTATCTTTTTTCCATAGATATATATGATCTTCTTGGTTGAATATCTTTATAAGCCGGCCTGATAATTCTGCCTGAATTAATGAGTTCTTCTATTCTGTGAGCACTCCATCCTGCAATTCTTGCAATTGCAAACAGAGGAGTAAATAAATCCTGTGGTATTTCTAACATTTCATATACGAATCCACTGTAAAAATCTACATTTGCACTAACACCCTTATACATTTTTTTATTACCTGCAATCAGTTTGGGTGCAATTTTTTCTACTGTTGTATACAAAGCATATTCTTTTTCTTTTCCTTTTTCTTTTGATAGCTTTTCAACGAATTCTTTAAATATCAATGCTCTTGGATCCGATATTGAATAAATAGCATGCCCTATACCATAAACAAGTCCCGAACGATCAAATGCTTCTTTATTAATTATTTTTGCAATATAGTGTTCCACTTCATCTTCGTCGTTCCAATCACGAATATGTTCCTTGATATCTTCAAACATTTTACAAACTTTAATATTTGCTCCGCCATGTTTTGGACCTTTCAGTGAGCCGAGCGCTGCCGCTACTGACGAATATGTATCTGTCCCTGATGATGTAACAACATGAATTGTAAAGCTTGAATTATTTCCACCGCCATGTTCAGCATGTAAAATCAATGCTAAATCCAGTATCCTTGCTTCAAGCTGTGTGAATTTACAGTCTGGTCTTAGCATGTGAAGAATATTTTCCGCTGTCGATAATTCCGCAACAGGATCATGGATAAATAAACTCCTGTTACCTTTGATATAATAATCAAAAGCCTGATAACCATATACCGATAAAAGCGGAAACATTGCAATTAATTGAATGCATTGACGCAACACATTCGGAATGCTGGTATCTTCCGCATTTTTATCATATGAATAAAGTGTCAACACACTGCGCGCAAGAGAATTCATAATATTTTCGCTGGGCGCTTTCATAATAACATCTCGGGCAAATGATGTGGGAAGTGAACGATAACTGGAAAGAACTTCATCAAATTCTTTTAATTCGTGTAAATTGGGTAATTCCCCCATTAACAAAAGATAAATTATTTCTTCAAAACCATATCTCTTTTCATCTATGAATCCTTTTACTAAATCTTTAATGCTATACCCTCGGTAAAATAATTCTCCAGGCGCCGGCACCTCAACACCATCTACGATAGTTCTCGAATTTACTTCGGAAATTCCTGTTAAGCCTGTAATTACACCTTTTCCGTTTTCGTCACGAAGTCCGCGCTTAACATTATAATGACTGTAGAGACTTTTTTCTATAACATTATTTTCAACACAACTTTTAGCAAGACTGCCTAACTGTGGTGTTATTTCTGCGTAATTGCGTTTCATGAATTTTGTTTCTCCTTTTCTGAATTATTTCCATTGGCCATGTTGATTTCATCTATTAAGACATTTGAAATTTTTTTTGCAAGATGCAAAAACTGGATAATGTCTTCTTTATTTATTTTTTGATAAATTTTATTAAAAAATTTTTCAAAAAATTTATCTGCTTCTTTTTTTGCAGCCGTTCCTTTCTGCGTCAAAAATACATGGGTATTTCTTCTGTCTAAAGGATCAACTTCTCTTGTCACATATTGTTTTTTTTCTAAGTTTTTAAGCATTTTAGATACAGCTGGGGTAGAAATTTCCAATTCTTTAGCAATTGTTGCAACATAAACTGAGTTTGTGCCAGATTTTTTTATAAGCTTATGCAAAATTTTAAGAAATATATATTCACTTTGGTTGAGATCTCTAATTAATTCATTGAATCTGATATGCTGAAGTTTTTGCAGTGTATTTAACATATCTTCGCGATCAGTTATATTTTCCTCCATGTTTACCATGCCTTTATATTTAATTTGGTTAATAATTATTATTGTTATAAATTATCATGTTTATTTAATTTTGTCAATACTTTCCATAGTAAACAATTGGATTTACTTATATAAATACTATTTTAATCATTTCTTTCCTTCAAAGCATCCCGGATCTATGTATATATTTTTTTATTTATTGATCTTGCCAAATATTTTTTTTCGCATATCGAACAATATCCAACAGCTTTTGTTCTCCGTCGCCAATTACTTTTTGGATATCTTCATTCGAATAATCATTAAAGCCCCGCCCTGTTTTAATTCCGAGTTCTCCCTTTGATACTTTGTTCATTATACATTTTGGTGAGGTAACTGCATTACATAATGTGGGAAAAACAGAATCAAACACAGAATTTAGTATATCTATTCCGTTAAAATCATACATTGTGAAAATTCCTCGCAGTAAGTATCTTGGCGCAAGACATTTCATCGCTGTATCAATATCTTCTACAGTTGCAAGCCCCTCATCTACTAGATAGGTAGCTTCCCTTCCAAGCGCCATTTGAAGTCTGTTCCAAATAAATCCTTCTATACATTTATTCATAACAATAGGTGATTTTTTTACATGAACAAAAAACTCTTTAAGCAAATCAACACATTCACCGGAAGTCTTCTCACCTCTGATGATTTCGACAATTGGCATAATATGTGCAGGATTCAAATAATGAGTAATCACTAACCTGTCTGGATTTGATACATGAATAAACTCATAAATATTAAAAGTAGATGTATTGCTTGCTAAAATACATTCTTGACTACAAAATTGATCAAGTTTTTTAAAAATTTCTATTTTTATATCCTTTTTTTCTGAAACATTTTCTATAACATAATCAGTATCTTGAACAGCTTTTTCTAAATCAGTAAAATATGATAAGTTTGAAAGAATCCGTTCTGTATCGTTTTGTTGAACTTCTCCTGCTTGAACTAAAGTATCTAACGAACTTGCAACTTGTATTTCAGCTTTTTTTAAATTTTCTGCCGTTCTGTTATAAACTTTTGTATGATATCCAGATAAAGCGTAAAAAAGTGCAAGAGAGGTTCCCATAGTTCCTGCTCCTACAATTGATATATTCCATTTGTCTACATTATTATTCATGGCTTCACTCCTTTATTTTTTACATTCATAAAAGTTCATCTATTTACAACATAAATACTCGTTATCGTCATACAACAATTTATAACCTTTTTTAGTCAATGCATTCTTTATTGCTTGTAAATGTTCGTGATTTTTGGTTTCCATTGATACACTTAAATAACATCCTGTTATATTAGTATTGCTTCCTTCACGATTATGAGTGACTTTCATGACATTAGCTCCTTGATGCGCAATAATGGCAAGCACATCTTTAAGCTGCCCCGGTCTGTCTGGCAACTGAATA
>CAZHMK010000016.1:0-15701 GCA_964533615.1 uncultured Eubacteriaceae bacterium | reverse complement strand
CAATATGGCAAATTTGACATTTTTTCAATAAAAAAAGCCCTGTTTTCAAGGCTTCTAAAGATCTTGGTATTTATTCAAGTGTCAAAAACCCGAGTAGACAATGGTAGCGAGTTTTTAAATAGCAAGGCTCTGGAACGTTCTGTTAAAAGGCCGGGTATTAAGCGATTTAAGCTGTATTATGCGCACCCATATAGCTCATGGGAACGAGGTTCAAACGAGAATGCAAACAAACTGATCCGACGTTTCATCCCAAAAGGAACGGATATCGGCAAATATAGACATAAAGACATTCAAAGAATTGAGAACTGGATGAACAACTACCCAAGAAAAATCCATGGATATAAAACGGCTAATGAGATGGCAGCATAATCAGGGGATGCCATAAAATGTAAGGCAATTAAACTTGCAATTTACTTGACGCTATCCCCTTACAAAAAAATATTGCATTTCTAAACAGCATTTGCTATAATACTTATAAGATAAAATTTATTTTTGATAAATGGAAATTATCAAGTGATATATTTTGCCGCACAGATTTTTATTAATATTAAAAGGAAACCGTTTTTATACCATGAGAGACAAACAATAAATAAACTTATGTTATTTGTGGAGTTAATGATGTTTAATAATAGCAATTTTTTTTATACACAGATGAAATTTTCGGGATTTGGTCAGAAACTGGGCCATGTTTTTAAAAGTAATTACGTTTGAACTTAAGATGCGATTTTTTCTGGGGAGGCTTTATGAGTATATCAAATCGGTTTGCGGAATTTGTTTTTGGACTTACATATAACGCATTACCTGAATCGGTGACTATTGAAGCAAAACGCAGGATATTAGATAATCTTGGCGCAGCAGTTGCAGGTTGTTCTAATTGGGCTTATCATGACAATCTACTTTCAGCTTGCGCCAGATTAGGCATTGGTGATGCTGATGTCATCGGCGGGTCTGAACAACGGTATTCTATTGCTCGAGCGGCAATGATTAATACTGCTTTTGCCCAAGCCGATGAATTGGATGATGGGCATGTGTATGCTGGTGTCCATGCTGGGTGTTGTGTAGTTCCTGCTGTCATGGTTATGGGGTCGCAAGTTGGTAAATGTGGGAAGGATATTATTACCGCAGTAGTTTTGGGTTATGAAATTGTATACCGCCTAGCCGTAGCAATGTGTCCGCATTTGGTTAGGAAGGGTTTTCATCCTTCATCAGTCCTTGATGTATGTGGTGTATTGGCTGCAACTGGTAAACTGATGGATTTGAGTATCGAAAAACTGACAAATGGTTTTGGCTTAGCTGGTTTATATGGGGCAGGTTTTATGGAAGCTACTGTAGCAGGACAGCAATCCAAAGGTGTGATGACAGGGAATGCTACTGCCAATGGTATCATGGCAGCCTATTTGGCGGATTGTGGCTTCGAAGGTACTTTGTCCGTATTTGAAGGACAAGCGGGTATGTTTCGTGTAATGAGTCATGATGTTGACCCGGAAAAGGTTTGTATTGGCTTGGGAACTGAATTCATAATAGGCGATACTTATAGTAAAATGTATTCCACTTGTCGGCATGCCCAAGCCGCAATTCAAGCTGCAATCGACTTACACAAGGAATATGGTTTTTATTGGAAAGATATTAAATCAATACATGTCGATACATATCAGGTGGCCAAGGATCTTACTGGTGATATTTATGAACCCAAAAATCAGGGTGAGGCAAAATTTAGTATGCCTTATGGTATTGCGCTGGGGTTAATTGAAGGTAACATAGCCTCATATCATATGAAAAAGGAATATTATATGGATAGTCTTTATTTGAATTTAGCAAAGCGAGTTAAGATTTTTGTGGATCTTAAACTAGAAAAAATGTATCCGGAGAAAAGATGCTCACGTGTTTCTATTGTACTGGAAGATGGAACCACATATAAAAATGAATGCTTTGACTTGAAAGGTTCTCCCAATAATCCTATTGGTTGGGATGAGTTAGTGGAAAAGTTTGCGGATAACAGCACACCTCTATTCGGATATGAAAAAGCTATGTACTTAGCCGAACGCATTGCCAATATTGAAAACGAAAAGAATATAGCGTCACTCTATTCCGAATTCTGTAAGTAGTGAATTGCAGTTATATTGTAGATGATTTGGGTTATGCATAAGATTGGAAAATGATGAGAAAGGGAGGAGATTATCTTTCAAACATACAATTATAGAAAGTCGTTTAATTAATGGTGCAATTATATGGTTGCTATAAAACTACAGGAGGGTTATACATATGGATGTTGCCAATAAGGAGAGACCAATGCCCATTAATAAAAAAATCATTTGGGTTACAGCTTTTATCCTATCGATTATCCATATCGCAAACGTTTGGTTAGTTTTTCCTTCTCACGTTATGCGCGGCGTACATCTTGGTTTTATTCTAGTTCTTATTTACTTAGATAAGGGTTATGATGTGAAGAAGAAGCTGAAATCTGTCATTAATATTGGAATAATGCTGATAGGTTTTGGTTCATGTATGTACTATGTATTTTTTAATGAACAATTGAGTATGCGCATGAATATTCTTAATAATTTTGATAAAGCGGCCGGTCTGCTGCTGATTTTGGTATTGCTAGACGCGACACGCCGAACAATCGGCAATGGCATGATGATCGTAACCGGGTGTTTTATTTTGTATTTGTTCATTGGACAATATCTGCCGGGGAAATTAGGACATGTTCCATATACTCTAGGACGTATTGCCGGTCATATGTATGTGGGCAGTAATGGAATATTCGGAACACTTATTCAAATGTCCTGTACATATCTTGCATTGTTTACGTTGTTGGGTGCATTTATGGACCAAAGCGGCGCCAGTAATGCTTTCGTTAATATTGCATTAAAAGCTACCGGACGTCTTCAGGGTGGTCCAGCATTAGCGGCGGTTATTGCTTCGATGCTCTTTGGTATGATTAACGGCAGTGCCGTTGTTAATGTAGTAACTACAGGTACCTTTACTATTCCAATGATGAAGAGTTTGGGGATACAAAAATTTATGGCTGCAGCAGCAGAAGCTGCAGCTTCTACAGGCGGTCAGCTGATGCCGCCTGTTATGGGTACCGGTGCATTTATAATGGCAGATATTACAGGAATTCCATACTCTACCATTATTGTAAAAGCTGCTATTCCGGCGTTTGTTTATTTTATTGGTGTATTCAGTGGCGTTTTCTTTTATGTAAAAAGGATGAACGTTCCCGCTATCAATCCGTCCCTTCTTCCCAGGGGGAAAAAAATAGTGTGTGACTTATATCTGCTATTGCCAATGCTTATTGTGTTGATTTTGATACTAAAACGGTTTTCTCCTCCTTATGCTGCATTATATGCAATTATTTCCGCTGTGATACTGATTATTATCCGAGGTTTTAAAAACATAAAAACAATTGGGGAAAATTTGGGATTATCCCTAATCAACGGTGCATTAAACTTATCAAGTATTGCGACCGGGCTTGCTTGCGCGGGTGTGATTACCGGTGCTGTAACTTTATCCGGTTTGGGTAATAAATTAGTTACATTTATAATCTTGGTTTCTAAGGGACAGGTTTTTATAGCATCTGTTTTGGTTGCATTTGCTTGTCTTATACTGGGAATGGGTTTGCCGACCTCGGCTGCATATGTTATTACTGCAACTATGGCCGTGCCAGCATTGGTGGAAATGGGCTTACCACTGTTCGCTTGCCATCTTTTCGTGTTTTATTTCGCAGTTATCGCACCCGTTACACCACCAGTAGCAATTGCTGCATATGCCGGTGCCAGTATTGCCAACGCACCTCCGACGAAATCCGGTATAAAAGCTTTTATATTAGCGTTGCCAGCGTTTCTGATGCCGTTTATGTTCTTGAATAATCCTTTGTTGTTAGCGGAAGGCCCTGTTTTAAATGTTCTTTGGGCTGGAATTACCGCTGTTTTAGGAGCTGTAGCCATCGGTGCCTGTAGCCAAGGATATTTATTTGGAAAGATAAACACAGCGCAACGTATTATTGTTGGCTGCTCGGCATTGTTAATGATCAAACCAGGCAATATCAGTGATATCGGTGGAATCGGCAGTATTGCAGCGGTCTTTTTATGGATTTATTTAGCTGATAAACGTAAAAAATAACATTTGAAAGGAACTGTAAAATGAGTTGTCTTAATTCTTTTGTTAAAAAAGTTCTTGCTCCAATCTGCTACGATACAATGCCGCCGGAAGTGATTGAGGTTACAAAATTATGTATTGCTGATGCCTTTGGTATCTTCCAGGCTGGTCGTGAGATGTCTGTAGCAGATAAAATAAGGAAAGCTCTCGGCAGAGAGGGTGTATTGGATAATATTGGGGATTTGGCCTGCTGGATGGGCGGTTCGATGCGGCTACTAGATTTGGATGACGGTCATCGTTTTGCAATGGGTCATCCCGGAGTTCCAATTGTTGCTGCAGCCGTGGCCGAAGTTTCTAATTCTAAAGAAAAAACAAGCGGCAAGTTGTTCATTGAAGCAGTAGTTAAGGCTTATGAAACCTATTGTTACTTGGGACGTGCAATTAATCCCTCGGCTTATTTAAGACGCGGGTTTGATGCAACAGGTGTATGCGGCGCAGCAGGAGCAGCTGTTGTTGTAGGTGTAATGCAGGGATTGGATGATGAACAGTTGACGAATGCGATTGCCATTGCCTGTACGTTAAGCGGCGGTTTGAACCAATATGTGGAAGATGGTTCATCTCCTAAGTATCTTTGCGCTGGTTGGGCTGCCAAACTGGGGATTTCAGCAGCCAGATTTGCCTACGATGGGTTGACCGGCCCAAAGGAAATTTTGGAAGGGCGTCTTGGTTATTGTCATGGTTTTTCACCTTCGCCTGATATGAAACATACTTGCAATCCAAGGTTGGAATGGGAAATTACCCATGTATATTTTAAAAGATACAGTTGTGTGCGCAGGATTCACACCGCATTAGATTGCATTGAATCTTTTATTAGTAAAGGGAAGTTAGTAATTAATGATATTGAACGGATTGATGTTATTGGAGGGCGTTTTATAGCGAGTGCGGGCGTCTATTCTCCCGACACAGAGGTAAAGGCGCAGACTAGTGTTCCATATACCATAGCTCTATTATTACGTTATGGTGAAGTTACGCTGAAACGTATTAAAGAGGATTTGGACGATGAGAAAACAGATAAGATTTCCCACCGTGTGAAGGTTATTGAAGCTGAAGAGTTCAACCAGTTAATGGAAAGAGAACCTAGTTTGTGGGGTGCTGTGAGAGTAGTGGTTCATACAAAAGATGGACGGCAATTAAGTGAGGAAAGTTTAATTGCAAACGGTGATCCAGAAAAACCGTTTTCAAAAGAAACACTGCATCATAAATTTATTGGTCTTTCCTCTGCTTTTTTAGGTAAAGAAAGGGCCGAAAAATTTTGGTTAGAGGTAGATGCATTAGAAACACAGAAAGACGTCTTTCAAATATTTATCGATACAATATGAAAATGTTTCAATGTACAAAATGTAAAAAAAGTTAAATTGAAAAAGATTATCCATAGAGATTAATTAATTTAAATAGGAGACAAATAGAAAGCGGTTTTTGTAATAGGCTGTAGCGCAAGCGCGTAATTACTGAGGTTAGGAGCAGATTTTTGATAAGTGAAATGAGGTTTAAGTATCAATCGGTCAAGGGTTTTTAGAGAATGGAAATCTGGATAGGCAATGGAATATTATCCACAAATCATAAAAGATAGTCAGTATGATATAGAAAGTGAAAAAGAGATACAGGAATAAAATGAAAATAGAGGATTATATGTATGAGGACTTAATAATTAGTACTTTTTCAGAGCAACAATATTAATTTTGGTTTTTCTATGCTAGTAAAGCGGGAAAAGAGCTGCGCTTTACGCATGGTTAAATAATAAAATGTAAAGGAGATTGTTGTATGAAAAAATTCAGCTTTGCAACCCTGATTATCTTTGTCCTGAGTACTGCTCTTGTTTTTACTGGTTGTGGTTCTAAACCTACAACTACTCCTGAATCCCAGGAGCCGGAAATTGAATCTGCATTTGAAGACACAGAGTATACTCTTCGTGTCGGTACGACTAGTGTAGGAGGTACGTATAATTTGGTCGCTACCGCTTGGACACAGTCTATTAGCAAACAATATTCAAACCTGATTTTTGATGTACAAGTCACCGGTGGTGCAGTTGGTAATCTTCAGCTGTTTGCTAATGGAGAGTTAGATCTTCCGCTCTCGCTTGCTATGACTATGGTAGAAGCAAGAGAAGGCGGTACTGATTCATTTCCTGATCCTGTCTATGTAGAAGCTTTAACTGCTATGTTTCCCGGTGCGCTTCATATTGTTGCAAGCACAAATTCCGGCATAACAAGTTTGGAAGATATCAAAGGTAAAAGCGTATCTATTGGTGAAATCGGCCATTCTACTATTGACGTTACCAGCGCTTTGTTTGAAGCTATGGGTATTGATATCGAAAAAGATATAAAGGCTTCCAGACTTAACCTGATGGATAGTGTTGATGCTCTATCAGATGGCAGAATCGACGTTATGATTTATCAGGGCGGGATTACGGTACCTCCTATAGTTGAAGCTACTACTACCACAGGCAAAGGTGTTTTGCTTTCGGTAAGCGATGAACTGATTGAAAAAACTAACCAAATCAATCCGGCTATTGCTAAAGTTACTATTCCAGCAGGCTCTTATGACAACGAGGAAGATATGAATACAGTCGGTGCTTGGAATTTTGTACTATGTGATCCAAGTATGGATGAAGAACTTGTCTATCATATTGTGAAAGGGATTTGGGATAATCATGATGAATGGCGGGATAATGTTGGCTGCTTGAGAACTTTGACACCTGAACTGGCTTGTTCGAATTGCCCTGTTGATTTCCATCCCGGTGCAATCCGTTACTTTAAAGAGATAGGAGCTTGGAAGAACTAAGAATGGTTGTTATATCAGGAGGGGGCTATGCCCTCTCCCTAGTTTTTCATTTTATCACGTTTATAATTTGTTGAAATATAGAAAAGGAGACTATCAATGAATGTGCAAAAAAGTCTTGATGAAATATTATGCCGATTTTTATCAGATCTAAAATTTGAGGACCTTTCAAAGTCGACGCTGGAATACACCAAACTACTTATTGTAGATTATTTTGCATCTTCAGTAGCAGGGTTTAAAGTGAATCGAAGGTTTAATGATGCGGTATTCAATGTGATAAACGGAATGGGCGGAACTCATGATAGCACTGTAATGTGTTATGGGAACAAACTGCCAGCAGCTAATGCGGCCTTTATAAACGCGGCATTTTCACACGGCGCTGATATGGATGATGGTCATCGTCGTGCTGGAGCACATCCTGGAGGGCCAGTTATATCATCGGTTTTAGCGGTTTCAGAAACGCTTCCGGTAACCGGGAAGGATGTTTTGCTAGCTATTGTTTGCGGTTATGAAGCGATGATACGTATTGCTGCTGCTGTTCAGCCCGAACATGTCAGCAAAGGGTTTCATTCTACCGGTACAGTAGGTGTTGCGGGAGCTGCTGTGGCGTGTGCGAAACTGATGGGAATGGGATATGAAGGTATTTTATATGCATTGTCTCTTTCATTGGTCCAATCAGCTGGTTTAATGCTTGTAACACAGAGTGGACAATCTTCAAAGCCGATCAATCCGGCAAGAGCTGCATATACAGGTGTGCTGTCTGCGCAACTGGTTTCAGCTGGTGCAGTTGGCCCAAGTGATCCACTGGAAAGTAAAAAAGGTTTTTTTCATGCGTTTGGTGAAAATATCAAACCGGATGAAATCACTCAAGATTTAGGAAGAGTGTTTCAAATAGAAGGGTGTTATATAAAACCGTATCCATGCTGTCGAGCAACTCATGCCGGAGCCGATGCAATGTTGTTTTTGAGGAAAGAGATAAAGTGTTCCGGTGATGTAAAAAAAATCGAACTATATATATATCCAAAAGCGATATTTATAGCCGGTGATAAGTGTAATCATGTGCCGTATAGTGTGGAAAGCAGCAAATTTTCATTGGCCTTTGCTATTGCCAGCATTCTTCACAATGGAAATATAAGTGTAGATGATATCATTAATTTTGATTCGACTGATCCGGAAATATTCGAAACCTGTAAAAAGGTTGTACTGATCTCGGATCCATCTACCGAAGATGTTGACGCTGGACGCCGTGGGTGCAGATTGAAGGTTATCCTGAAGGATCAGACTGTTTTGAGTAAAGAGATTATTATTCCGAAAGGTGACCCTGAATTCCCCATGACAATGCAAGACATTCGGAATAAATTAGCAGCATGTGGCAATGATATCCTATCTAAGAAAAAGCAAAAGACGTTATACCAGAATATCTGCAATCTTGAAACGGTGGTATCTTTAGATGGTTTTATGAATGATACGGTAGCCGATAACTTGGTTCTAGCAGATTTTTCGGATGGAAGTAATAATATGGGTTCCAAAAGGAGGCTGTAATATGGGAAAAACTATATTTGAAAAAATTATAGATGAGCATTGTTTATCGGGAGAATTGGTTGCCGGACAGGAAATTGCGATAAAGGTCGATCAGACACTAACACAAGATTCATTAGGTGCAATGACTTACTTACAGTTTGAAGCAATGCAAAAAGACCGTGTTGCTACTAAACTTTCTGTATCCTATACGGACCATCTGATGTTACAGCTCGGACAGGGGAATGCAGACATTCATAGATATCTTGAAACAGTGGGAGATCATTACGGGATAATTTATTCCAAAGCAGGAAATGGGATTTGCCATCAGGTCCATCTAGAACGCTTCTCCCGTCCGGGGAAAACACTCATCGGTGGAGATAGCCATACAGTTACTTGTGGTGCGGTTGGTATGGCAGCGTTTGGCGCAGGAGGATTGGATGTAGCGCTTGCCATGGGCGGGCTACCATTTCATATAACATATCCGAGAATAACTCATATAATACTGGAAGGAAAACTGGCACCTTGGTCGACGGCTAAGGACATTGTTTTAGAAATTCTTAAACGTATTACAACTAAAAATAACGTCGGTAGTATTTTGGAATATGGAGGTCCTGCCTTGCAGACCTTGACGGTACCGCAGCGCGCCACTATTGCTAATATGGGAGCTGAAACTGGAGTTACCACTTCAATTTTTCCGAGCGATGACATGACCAGGGAATTTTTAAAGGCACAAGGGCGCGAGGAAGACTGGATACCGTTGGCTTCAGATGCGGATGCAGCATATGATAGTGAGATCATAATCGATCTTACTAATATTGAGCCTTTAGTTGCTATACCTCATTCCCCGGATAAAGTAAAAAAAGTAACAGAATTGTCAGAACTAAAAGTAAATCAAGTTTTGATCGGAAGTTGTACCAACTCATCTTATCAGGATATGATGCGAGTCGCTTATATTCTAAAGGGTAAAAAAATCAACCCAAAGATCAGTTTAGGTATTGCACCTGGTTCCAAGCAGGTGTTATCCATGCTGGCTGAGACGGGCATATTGACATGGATGATTGATGCTGGCGCACGAATCCTGGAAAGTGGTTGCGGTTTTTGTGTGGGACAGGGACAGGCACCTGAATTGGGTGCAGTATCGGTACGAACAAACAATCGTAACTATAAAGGGCGTAGTGGTACTCAGGATGCGCAGGTATATCTCGTTAGTCCGGAAACAGCAGCGGCCACTGCGTTGACTGGACATCTGACAGATCCCCGTACCATAGGAATGGATTATCCGGATGTACCAATGCCTGTACAGTTCAAGACTGATGATAGTATGTTCCTTTTCCCTCGTTTTGAAAAGGAAATTTATCGCAGCCCACTGATAGGTGACCCCCCTACAAATACGCCTATGCCTGAATTTTTCTGTGGTGAAGTAGCTATTAAGGTCGGTGACATGATTAATACCGATGATATTATCCCCGGTGGTTCTGCAATGACTTATCGTGCAAACATAAAGAAATCACGCGAGTTTGTATTCCGATTTATCGATGACAAGTTTCCTATTCGCTGCAACCAAATTGTCAACAAAGGACGAATTCCTTTGATTGTTGCTGGCTTGAGTTATGGACAGGGATCATCAAGAGAACATGCTGCCCTTTGTCCCATGGCGATGGGCGTCCGTTGTGTTTTAGCAAAGAGTTTTGAGCGAATTCATCAGGCAAATTTGGTGAATTTCGGAATATTACCTCTTATATTTGAAAATGCGTCTGATTACAATCGCATCGATATTTCAGATCTGATTGAGATTGAAGACATTCATACCAGTGTTCTTTGTGATAACATAATTGTCATAAATCGGACTAAGAACGAAGCATATAGGGCAAAAAATGGTACAAATATACGTCAACGAAAGGTAATCCTTGCAGGTGGTATGTTAAACATCATATAAGCTAACTGATAATCTTTTTTGGGAGGATGAGTATGAATAAGAAAGCGATATTTGAAGTACTTGCTTACGGTTATCCTGGGAAAGGAACCGATGGTAGGCCTTTTGGCTGGAGTTCGTGCGCACTAGTTATAACTGAAGAAGCTAATATCGTAATTGATGCGGGAAGTTATTCCTCTAGGGGTGCCATCATAAAAAAGCTAAAAACATTTGGCCTTGAACCACATGACATCGATATGGTACTTTTAACGCATTTGCATCATGATCACATACAAAATATCGATTTGTTTCCACAAGCGGAATTCCTTCTAAATAAAGATGAGTGGGATTATGCTCTTAAAACAACTGATATGCCGTATCAAAAGCCGATTTTGATTCCTCTTATATCATTCAAGAAACGTTTTATTAATGATGGGGAAATAATTGCCTCTGGAGTTTCTGCCATGCTGACGTTAGCGCATACACCGGGATCGATGAGTTATTTAATACAGACTGAAAAAGAACGCATAATATTTTGCGGTGACGCAATTAAAAATCGTTTAGAATTGCGAACTGGAGATGTTGATATGACTTATGACGAACAGGCAAGCAAAGAGAGCATTGCTAATATTATTGCTTCGTGCGATAAGGTTCTAATGGGACATGACGGTATCTATTCTGTGAAGGGAGGCGCATTGAAACAAGTAACAGAAACTAGAATGATCCTGTGCTTCAGAGAAGGTATTACCTGCAATAACGGGAAAAAAACGGTTGCTGCGATTCTGGATGATTAGATACAAAAATTATTGAAATTGCGGAGGTGTTTTTAGATGTATAGAGAAGCGTTTACATTACCGTGTTCTATTATTCGTGGCGGAACGAGTAAAGGAATCTATTTTTTGGAAGGTGTTCTTCCTCCTTTAGGAGAAATCAGAGATCAGATATTACTTTCCGTATTTGGTAGTCCTGATCAGCGCCAGATAGATGGTTTAGGCGGTGCGAATTCCCTAACTAGTAAGGTGTGTATTATAGGTCCGTCCCAGCGGGAAGATGCGGATGTAGATTATACCTTTGGTCAGGTGAGTGTAGACAAAGCAATTATCGATTGGAAAGGTAACTGTGGAAACCTTACTTCGGGTGTGGGAGTATTTGCTATTGCCCAAAACTTGCTGAAGGTTACAGAACCTGAAACCACGGTTCGCATCTATAATACGAATTCTGATAAAATTATTCATGCTACCTATCAGGTAAAGGATGGTGCAGTATTATCCGATGGCAATTATTCTATACCCGGTGTACCTGGCACTGGTGCGAAAATAAAGGTTGAATTTTTTGATCCTGCTGGCTCAATTACAGGAAAGCTTCTACCTACCGGAAATGTGAAAGATAAAATTGATTTGGGCAAAAAGGGTGTTTTCACAGGTTCAATAGTTGATGCGGGCAATCCAGTAGTATATCTTATTCCGCAGGAGATTGGACTAAAAGGAACTGAATTGCCAACAGAGGTGGAAGGTATGCCGGAAAAGTTGGCGCTCATAGAGGAAATTAGAAGTATTGCTACAGAGATGATTGGTATTGTTAAAGACCGCAATCTTGCAACTGATAAGAGCCCGGCTTATCCCAAGATCGGCTTTGTCACACATCCTCAGGATTATATCAGTCCTGAAGGGAAATTGGTTCACAAGGACGAGGTAGATATTGTAGGCAGGTTGGCTTCCATGCAGAAAATGCATAGGGCCTATATGATAACTGGGGCGGTAAGTACTGGTGCAGCAGCAAAAATACCCGGAACCGTTGTGCATGATGTAATAAGTGAACGGGCAAAGTCTAGTGATACTCTGATTATTGGACACCCTTATGGGCCGATGGAAGTAATTATTGATATGAAAAACGATGTTATCATTAAAGAAGCTGTATTCCGTACTGCAAGAAAGATTATGGACGGAAATGTATATATTCCATATTCAAGAATAGATAATAGTACAAAGTAATTGATATAAAATTAAATAGTAGTAGTATCACTGGTAAGCTATTGTTATTTAAGAAGATTCCGGAATTGACGGTGCATAGTACAAAATATAAGACACACAATAGATTTTGAGTTTTTAATGTAACGTTTCTGAAAAACTACTGTCTACATGATTTTCATAAACGTAATTGAAGCATGTGACAAGGTCTGTGGATGTTTATTTGTTAATGTACGTGAAACAGATAATCTTTATTCATATCAAAGTTTTGAGTTAGTCGAGACGCAGTTGCCATATGAACTCAGAATATATGCCGGTTTTGCCGAAGCATGACACAAGCTGAAAGTCGTCCATAAACAGAAAAAACCATCTGTACGAGTATAAGTTTCGTATTAATGGAAGGTTTTGTTTAAAAAAAGCTATTTGCAATTTATAGGAGGGTGCATTATGAAACTCTTTTCAATAGGTAATATAGGTAATTTGCGCTTAAAAAATAGGGTTGTGATGGCTCCACTGTCCACAAATTTCCCCAATGCGGAAGGAGAGATTACGCCTGAATTTACCCAGTTTTATTTGGAACGTGCAAAAGGCGGAGTAGGTTTAATTATATTGGAATCCGGCAATGTGGATTATCCGATGGGAAAATCAGGTTATACCCAATTGCGTATTGACGAAGACCGGTTTTTGCCTGGTTTGTTTGAATTTATAGAAACGATTCATGAAACAGATACAAAGATAGCATTGCAGCTAAATCATGCTGGAGGTATGTTTGGCGATCGCGATCGCAGCGAGTTGGTTCCGTTTGCACCATCAGCTATGATTTATGGAAAAAACAGACGGATGGCGCATGCAATAACAATTGATGAAATTTATGAAATACAGACAAAGTTTATGAATGCCGCAGAACGTGCAGAACAGTGTGGATTTGATGCAATTGAGATCCATGGTGCGAACGGGTATTTGATAGCAGAGTTTCTATCTCCTTGGACGAATGTACGGACGGATTCATATGGAGGTTCTATCGAGAATCGTGCAAGGTTTGCAACAGAAATAGTGAAGGGTATTCGTACCAGAATAGGTTCTAAGTATCCGATTATATTCCGAATCAGCGGTGATGAATTAGTTCCAGGCGGAAGGCATCTTGATGAAACGATTGAAATAATAAAGCTGTTGAAAGAAGCGGGTATTACCTGTGTCCATGTGAGCGCTGGTAATAACCGTTTCCCACAACTTCCTGCCCGCCGGGGACATATTGAGCCGATGTCTTACAAACAAGGCTGGAAAAGTTACATGGCAAAGGAAATTGGTCAGTGCTGTAATATTACTACCATTGCTGTTGGCTCAATCCGTGATGTAGAAGTCGCAGAACGTATCGTAAATGAAGATGCAGATTTTGTTGCTATGGCAAGGCAGTTGATAGCGGATCCTGAGTGGGTTCATAAAGCAGAGAACGGTGGTAATATCCGAAGGTGTCTGAGCTGCAATGCATGTGTTATGCATCGTAGTTATTATGGAGGCAAGTTACGCTGCTGCGTTAATCCGCGCTGTGGTAAAGAATATCGTACTCCTCCTCCCGAACGGTATCCGACATCTTATCCCCGAAAAGTTGCTGTAGTAGGCGGTGGCCCGGCAGGTATGGAAGCAGCTCGTGTAGCTGCTATACGTGGCTTTGATGTAACGTTGTTCGAGCAGGCAGATCATTTAGGCGGCAATCTCATTCCCGCAGGCGGTATCGATCTGAAATACAAGATTTCCTGGTTAATAAATTGGCTGGAAAAAGAAATAGCAGATCTAAAAGTAGACATTCGGCTGGGTGTAACCGTTTCGCCTAAAATGTTAAAAGATTCCGATTATAATACAATCATTTTAGCGACTGGTAGCCAACCGAGAATTTCTCCTTTGGTACGGAATTATATAGAATATAATCCTGATACTGTCCATATTGTGCAAGCTATTGATTTGCTGGCTGGCAATATAAGCATTCCAACCGGATCTCGCGTTATTGTTCTTGGCGCTGGATTGGTTGGTTGTGAAGCTGCTTATAAACTTGCATCAGAAGGGCATAACGTCAGATTGTTGGAAGGATACCGGACTAAGAAGAATTTGATTAGTAATACGGATCAGATTAATGGCAATGAATTACTATTTGCCTTGGGACAGAAAAGGGTGCAGATCTGGGACCATACGCAGATAAGTACTATCTATGATGATTGTATTAAGGTTAATCATAAAGGAAACCTTGTTAAGTTGCCTTATGATATTTTGGTGCTTGCCCAGGGTCAAAAAAGTTCTATTGAACTGGCGAAAGCCCTTAACGATTCCACTAAACAGATTTTTACAGTAGGAGATTGCAACAGTGCTAGAACTGCGTTCTATGCAATGCATGAAGGATTCATGGCGTCTTATCGATTATAGAATTTTGTAGTATAAATATATCGAGAGCTGTTCTGGTTAGTGTAAAATTACTTTGTGGAAAAAACAAAAAATCAGAGATAAGAGTATCTCCCCTGTGATATCATGTAATTTGATAAGAACCACAAAAAATCACAGAAAAGGAGATACTCTTATGGAACTAATTATACAGGAAATCATACAAAAAATCAGTAGTAGTTATGAAAAGGAGCTAGAGAACTTGATACGGGAAAGAAGAGATATATCCGAGTTTATTCTAGCTACTAAGAAGACGTTGGACGAGATTGGGGCAACATTAGTGGCCGAAGCCTTGGAAACAATAAACGAGGTATATAAAGACAGTAAAGACCGGAAACGGAACTGGACAGTAAAAGAAAAAGCGGCTAAAAAGACCCTTACGACGATATTTGGTGAAGTCAAGTATAAAAGGACATATTACGAGAACAAAAGAGCTGATGAATACAGCTACCTGTCAGATGAAGCAGTAGGCATAAAAGCCCATGATAAGCTGGATGCTTCACTAAAGGCGAAACTTATAGAAGAAGCAGTATTTATGCCCTACAGCAGAAGTGCAAAGGAAGCAGCTGAAGCTGTAGATCTTACATCACAGACAGTAATGAACAGTATCCGTGGGCTTGGCAGTGTAGGTAATAATCAGTAGAAATGAGGTAAAAGTGGACCGGGAGATTATCAGGAAGCGTAAACTGGCCAGATCGCACGAAACCATCGGTAACATAAATATTTTGAACATCGGCAAAAGGGCTCAGGCTTCACAGTTCCTTAAGTCAGTAAGGGATGCTTAAGCCGAAAGATAAACAGGGGATTACTTTATTCTTTAAAAATCCATAGTATCTTGACGCTATCTGCCAGAGTAATACAGTTGATTTTTTGGTCAATTTAAGTTATACTACCTGACTTTAGGAATAAAAGAAGAAAAATGGTGCTAAACC
>CAZHMK010000015.1:0-18725 GCA_964533615.1 uncultured Eubacteriaceae bacterium | reverse complement strand
CTGATGGTACTTGGCGGGTGACTGCCCGGGAGAGTAAGTCGTTGCGGGTTTTTTTATTGCATAAAATATCCCTGTAGAAGGGATTTTTTTATTGTTTAAACCTTATAATGTAACCATTCAATAAGAAAGTAAAAAAATTACGTTTTAAAAAATTATTGATAGCATTCCTTTTTTAATCTATTTTCGTAGGAAAAAGTATATCACTATTTTTTGTGTTATTTAGCCGTTCAATACAGGGACGGCAAACGAATAAATTTCCATTTTTGACAAGATTTGCTGTCGCATTGCAAAAGACGCAGTTGATAACAGGATTCTTAATGCTTATCTCATCCGCTTTTAATACAATTTCTAATTCGCTATTATTTTTAATACGAAGCGCTTTTCTGTACTCTTTTGGGAGAACAACTCTTCCGCATTTATCTAATTTTTTCAGCATATAAAAACACACCTTTTCATGATATATGGCTAAATAATGGCCATACTAATATGACCATTATTTAGCCATAATAGTATCTGTAAAGGGGGTAATAAATGATGATTATCTATAATCCATTATGGGAAACAATGTCAAATAAAAAATTTACAACATACACGTTAAGAGTGAAGCATAATATGAGCCATGCAACAGTACAAAGATTACAAAAAAATATGCCAGTATCAACCCACACGCTTGATAAGTTATGTAAAATATTAAACTGTCGTCTGGAAGATATAGCGGAATATATACCTGATGAAAAAGCATAAACGCTTGCTGAAATATAAAATATTAATATGTAAAACAATATAGTCTAGGAGAGTAAGTTGCTGCGGATTTTTTTATTGTCTAAGTATCCCTGTAAAAAGGATTTTTTATTACTATAAAAATTATTACGGTATGTAAGATATAAAACGGTATAAAAAAATGTTTATTAGTTTTGACATAATAATAAAAAATTAAATATTTATAAAAATGGATAAAAATGGAAAATACGGAAATAATACTAAAAAATTCTTACTGAGGAGAACACAATGAAAAAATTATTTCCGATTTTGCTTTTAATACTTATTGTTTTTTCATTCATAAGCTGCACAGAAAGCAACAATGCCGATATAGTAAATAAAAATTTATTCAGGCTTCACGTCATCGCCAACAGTGATTCTGCCGAAGATCAGAACGTGAAACTGAAAGTTCGCAATGCTGTTATAGCCTATTTTGAAGAAAAAGAGAAAGATGTAGAAAACATACAAGAGTTTAAAAATTTACTTATTCAAAATAAAGACGCACTGCTTGAAGTTATAAACAATACTTTAAAAGAATACAGCATGAACTATAAAGGCACATTTTCGATAGGAGTCTATGATTTTCCCGAAAAAGAATATTACGGCACTGTGGTACCCGCAGGCAAATATGAAGCGCTTCGGGTAATACTTGGCAATGGTGAAGGGAAAAATTGGTGGTGTGTGCTTTTCCCGCCTTTATGTTTTGTAGATGTTGAGTATGAAGAAATAGAAGGACAAGCAATGGAGTTGGAAGATATCGATGATATTCAGGTGCGATCAAAATTGCTGGAATGGCTTGAAAAAATAAAATAGACTTATTATTATATACTAATGACGAAATGAACCATATAATAGTATGAGTAACTATAATTTATGAGGTATTATTTTTTATGAGCAGAATAGATTTTCATATACATACATCAGCATCCGATGGGACATTATCTCCCGGAGAACTGATTTATGAAGTAAAAGAAAATAATATTGAAATATTTGCAATTGCCGATCATGACAGCATTGATAGTATTGAGGAGGCCTCATTATTATCTCTGGAAAATTCTTTAAGATTTATGCCCGCGGCTGAAATCAGTTCATTTTATAAAAATAAAGTGTTTCACATTTTGGCATATGGCTGTGATTTTAACAGTAAATATATCAAAGAACTGCTGGAATATAATCAAAGTATATGGACGGGTATAGATGTTGAAAGAGTGCAGTGGGCAAGCAAAAATGATTGGCGCAGCAATTTAAAAGAATTTGAAAAATATACTTATGATAATGCGCGAGGTGGCTGGCGCTCACTGAATTATATGATCGATAAGGGTATTGTGGAAAATATGCAGCAGTATTTTAATATGTATTCTGATTTTGTAATGGACAAAACATTTGCTTCGCTGGGAGAAGTATTAAAAGCAATAAAAGATGCCGGCGGAGCACCTTTTTTAGCGCATCCGGCCTATTCAAAAGGAAAAAATACAAAATATATGTCAATAAATTTATTGAATGATTTATTAAAATGCGGAATTGCCGGAATTGAATGTTATAATATATATAACCAGTCAAAACAAGAAGAGAAGTATTATCTTGCTTATGCAAAAGAAAAAAATATTTATATTTCAGGGGGCTCCGATTATCACGGTGAATTTATCAAAGAGCGGAAATTAGGTATTCCCTACATCACAACGGATATGCTTGGAAGTGATTGGTATGAAGAATATATTATAAGTAATTAATATAAGCTTTGAAAGAATGGAGGTCGTATATGAATCAATTTTCCATGGACGAAATCAATGATAATATGGAATTATTATTATTGCTCTCAAACAGTTTTAAAAATATTGCAAAAACGACAACTGAGCTGATGAATCTTAAAGCGATTATGAATCTTCCGAAAGGAACAGAACACTTTCTATCTGATATACATGGTGAATATCTGGCATTTGATTATATTATGCGCAATGGTTCCGGAGTGATACATAGAAAAATAGAAGATACATTCGGGAAAAGCTTAAGCGAAGAAGATACAAAAAATCTGGCTACTTTGATATGTTATCCCAGATTAATGCTGCAAAAGGTTGAATCTGAAGGCGTGAATTTGGTTCAGTTTTACGAAGTAATGATCAGGCGGTTACTGCGAATCTGTGTTGTAGCCAGCAGTAAATATAGCCGGTCAAAAGTGAACAGAGCGCTTCCTAAAGATTTTTCTTATATTATTAATGAATTGTTATATCAGGATGACGGATTTAATTCAAACAGAAAAGCATACTACGAACAGATCATTGACAGTATTATTGATCTTGATCTGGCAGACGAATTGATAGAAGAACTCTGTATGCTTATTCAGCGTTTTACAGTTGATCATTTACATATTTTAGGAGATATTTATGATAGAGGTTCGGGACCGCATTTTGTGATGGACCGTCTTATGGAACATCATTCGCTTGATATTCAGTGGGGCAATCATGACATCTTATGGATGGGAGCCGCAGCAGGCAATAAAGCATCCATTGCCTGCGCGGTTAGAATTTGTTTGCGTTATGCCAATACATCGATATTAGAGGATTGTTATGGCATTAATTTGCTTCCTTTGGCATCGCTTGCTATCACATATTATTCCGATGATCCATGCAGACAATTCTCACCAAAGGTGACAACGGAAATACCTGATATTGATGAAGAGCTGATGACGAAAATGCATAAAGCGATTGCGATCATTCAATTTAAATTAGAAGGTCAAATCATTAAAAGGAATCCTGCGTATCATATGAAAAACAGAATGCTGTTAGATAAAATTGATTATGATAATTATACGTTGAATTTAGGAGGGACTGTTTATCAATTAAATGATAAGCATTTTCCGACAATAAACCCTGAGGATCCTTATACACTTATTGAGGATGAACAGAAAGTGATAGATTTATTGCAAAAAGCATTTGAAGGAAGTGAAAAGCTTCAAAAACACATTCGATTTTTATATGCTAAAGGCGGTATGTATTTAAGATATAATGACAATTTGCTTTTTCATGCTTGTATCCCAATGACAAAAAAAGGCCATTTCAGGGAAGTCTTATTAGATGAAAAAATTCTCTCGGGCAAAGAACTTATGGATAAAATGGATCAAAAAGCGAGAGCCGCATATTTTAATGTGGATGAGTATAGCTCAGATTTTTTGTGGTATTTATGGTGTCATAAAGATTCTCCGCTCTTCGGTAAAGATCAGATGACGACTTTTGAGCGTTATTTTATTGATGACAAAACAACACATAAAGAAAATTCGGATCCTTATTTTTCTTGTGTGGATAATCCTAAAACAGCGGGAATGGTTTTAGAAGAGTTTGAGCTATCTGTAAGCGGAAGCCATATCATCAACGGTCATATTCCGGTTAAAGTAAAATCAGGAGTAAGCCCTATAAAAGCAGGCGGCAAAGTGCTGCAAATTGACGGAGGGTTTGCTAAAGCATATCAAGATACTACCGGAATAGCCGGGTTTACTCTGATTTATAATTCGTACGGGCTTTTACTTGTAAGCCATAAGCCGTTTGATACTGTTGAGAAAGTAATCAATGAAGGTGCGACTGTTCAATCTACAAATCGTTTGGTTGAAGAAGTTTCAAAACGTAAAATGGTGGCAGACACAGATACAGGCAAAGAATTTTTAACAAAAATAAGGTATTTGGAAATGCTGGTATTTGCATATAAAAATGGATATTTAAAAGAAAAAGAATAGTAAAATTGTATATGAAAAATAGATAAAAAGGTTTATTTCATAATAATAGTGTTAAAATTTTCCTTTTCATATATAATATAATTATATTTGTTATTGTATTGGAGGTTTGCATGAACCGTAAACGGAAAAAAAAGATAAGTATTATTATTATTGCTGCTGTGGCATTAATTGTGTTTGTTTTTGGATTAAATGGATTTTATATTGATTTTATATGGTATAAAAATTTAGGATTTCTTCAAGTATTTTTAAAAGAATTATTAACGAAAATAAAATTAATAGTGCCGATGTTTATTATATTAGGTGCCGGAATTTATTTTCTTTTAATGCGCATTGAAAAAAGTACGCCTAAAGGAGCTCTGAAAATCGCGCAAACAACACGTGAGATAAGAAAAAAGAATATCATCAGATTATTAATTTCAATTGTAATTTCAGCAGTAAGCTCTATTTATATTGCTAATAGAATTTGGTACAAACTTTTAGAATTCATTTCAGCAACCGATTTTGGAATTGTTGATCCTATATTTAATAAAGAAGTTTCGTTTTATGTATTTAAACTTCCGTTTTATAATGAGATATTAAATATTTCATATTTTCTCTTATTTATAGTAGCTGTTATATCTATAGGTTATTTATTTTATTTATATGCGAAAAATTCTAATGCTGAAACATTTTCAGCAAGTGAAGTAAATATCTTTGAAATTAAAAATATCGGGAAAAAAGTTTGGGATATGACATCCAAATATTTGCTTGTATATATTTGCATTTTATTTGTTTTAATAGCAGTATCGTTTTATTTAAAGCGTTTTGATTTGCTTTATTCTCAGCGCGGAGTGGGGTATGGAGCCAGTTATACAGATGTAAAAGTTATATTGCCGCTTTACTGGATTCTCAGTATTTTAAGCCTTTTAGGAGCAGGAGGAATTGTCTATTTTGTAACGAAAGGGAATATCCGTAATGCTGTTGCAATCCCTGTTTTATTAATTGTTATAGGAATTCTTGGAAATGTGGCAGCATTAGTGATTGACAATTATATTGTATCTCCAAATCAATATCAAAAAGAACTTGCTTATATGGAGTATAATATTGAATTTACAAGGAAAGCATATAATGTCGATAATATAGAGGTGAAGGAATTTGATGCTTCACAGGAATTAACAGCATCTACAATTCAAAATAATTCTGTGACAATCAATAATATTCCTATTAATGACACATCACCAACACTTGATATGTATAATTCTCTGCAGGGAATAAGGCAGTATTATGAATTTGTTGATATAGATGTAGACAGATATTATTTTGACGGACAATACAGGCAAGTTTTTGTCGGAGCAAGGGAAATGAATAATGAAAACCTGGCAGATAACGCAAAAACATGGATCAATCAACATTTAAAATATACACATGGTTTTGGATTGGCGGTATCACCGGTCAATGAGGTTACAAGTGTAGGGCAGCCGGCATTGGCATTAAAAGATATTCCGCCTACGACTAGTATAGATGAATTAACTGTGGATGAGCCACGCATATATTTTGGTGAACAAGTAGAAACATATGCCATTGTAAACACTGAGACAAATGAGTTTGACTATCCGCAAGGCAGTGACAATGCGGAAAACCAGTACGAGGCGGATGCGGGGGTATCTTTAAAAGGATATAATCGTATTGCTTTTGCAATCAATGAAGGTACAGCAAAAATATTGCTGTCGAGTGATATTACCAGCGACAGCAAGATACTCATTAGAAGAGATATCATGAATCGTGTAAAATTGTTGGCACCATTTCTAAATTATGATGATGATCCATATATTGTTATTGCCAACGGAAAATTATATTGGATTGTAGAAGCTTATACAGTCACTGACAGATATCCTTATTCAGAGCCGTATAGTGATGATACATCATGCAATTATATAAGGAATTCTGTCAAAGCTGTTGTAGATGCATATACGGGAGAAGTGAATTTTTACCTTATAGATGAGAATGATCCCATAGCGAATACCTATAATAAAATATATAACGGAATATTTAAGTCAATCGATACGATGGATGAAGAAATCCGTGCGCATTTAAAATATCCGCAAACTTACTTTGATATACAAGCCGAAATATACAGAACGTATCATATGACGAATACACAAGTATTTTATAATAAAGAAGATCAGTGGGAAGTTGCTAATCAAATATATAGTATAGGCAGTGAGGTAGTTCCTGTTGAATCCGCTTATACCATTATGAAATTGCCCGGAAGAGATGAAGAGTTTCTTTTGATGGTGCCATTTACACCCAGAGGTAAAGACAACATGATAGCTTGGATGGCAGGCGTAAGCGATGGTGAGGAATACGGCAATTTGATTGTGTATACATTCTCTAAGCAATCGCTTATATACGGGCCAATGCAAATGGAAAAACGTATTGATCAGGATACGATTATTGCGCCTCAGCTTACGCTTTTGAGTCAGCAGGGATCAGGGCTTATAAGAGGCAATTTGATGTGTATACCTATAGAAAATAATCTCATCTATATAGAGCCAATATATCTTCAGGCTTCGAGCAGCGGGGAGCAAAATATTCCGGAATTGAAAAAAGTTATTGTCGCATATGAAGACAGCATTGTTATGGCTGATTCATTAAAAGACGGTCTGAATCAAATATTCGGCAAAAGCGCTTCATCACAAAATGAAACCGGAGGAATAACAGACAATGGAGATATAAACTATTATGCGAATCAAGCAAATGAATTATACAGCAAAGCTCAGGATGCTCTACAAGATGGAGATTGGGCTAAATATGGTGACTACATGGATCAATTAAAAGACACTCTTGATAAGATGATAAAAGAATAATATTTAAACTAAAGAAACAAAGCCCATACTAAAATATTTTAGTATGGGCTTCAATAATGTGGATAACTAAAAAAAATATGCATAGTTTTCAACAATTTATTAACATTTTGTGCCTAATTGATATAGTTTAGTAAATTATTGCGTAATAGTTGATAAAAGCAAAAAAATAGTTATTTGACCGCGTTTTTCAGTACTTTTTCAATCATTATTCATAATTTTATCACATTAAAAAACTATATTAAAAAATAATGAAAGAAAAAGGAGTGATAAAGTTGAACGAAAATAATGATGAAAAAAATAAAGATATTATTGACGGAGACTTTGTTGAAGTAAAAGAAGAAAACATTAGAGCAGATGCTGCAAACAATGAAAATAAAAAGAAAGATAAAAATCAGCATATAACAAGAAAATATATGAGAAATATTATGGCAGTAACTTGTATTGCTTCTCTTCTTTTTGGTTTTGGTGGGGGAATGGTAGCCAGTAGTATTATGGATAATGATGGCATAAACGCGGCAGGGGTGTTATATCAAACTGTTTCAAGAACAACAACAGATGAAGAGAGCACTTCTCTAGGGCTGGGTACAGCGGATGTTGTCAAAGAAGTATCAAACAGTGTTGTGGAAATCAGAACAGAAACAGCCACATATAGTAGAATTACAGGACAAGCTGTTGTTGAAGGTGCAGGCAGCGGTGTTATTTTGACGACTGACGGATATATTGTAACGAATAATCATGTTATAGATGGGGCAAATAAGATCACAGCCATTACAACGGATGAAAAAGAATATGAAGCTACAGTCATTGGAACGGATGACACAACTGATATAGCAGTATTGAAGATAAATGCAACTAACTTAAAACAAGCTGTTATGGGCACTTCATCATCACTGAGTGTTGGTGATAAGGCAATAACAATTGGCAACCCGCTGGGAGAGTTAGGCGGAACTATTACAGAAGGCATTATCAGCGCATTAGACAGAGAAATAACAGTTGATGGAGAAACGATGAATTTATTGCAAACAGATGCAGCTATTAATCCCGGAAATTCAGGCGGAGGACTCTTTAATGATAATGCTGAGTTAGTGGGAATCATCGTTGCGAAAAGCATCAGCACTGAAGTGGAGGGCCTGGGTTTTGCAATTCCGATTGATGATATAAAAACTGTTATTGAACAACTAATCAGTAATGGAAGCGTAAGCGGAAGAGTCTATGTTGGAATTTCGGCTATAGACATTTCAGATAGCAGCATAGCAGCGCAATATAATTTAAATAAAACAGGTGTATATATAGCAGAAGTGCAAGAAAATACAAGTGCTGATAAAGCGGGGCTTAAAGAAGGGGACTTGATAATCGGAGTCGATGGAAAAGAAATCGATAGCTTTTCTGATTTTAAACAAAGTATCAACGGTTATGAAGTTGGCGATAAAGTGGAGTTCACAATTCTAAGAGAAAATAGTATTATCACTATTCAAGTAACGTTAGGTGAAAAGTAATAATAATATTGCATATTTTTCCATTTGTTGCTTTGCATACTAACGTTTTTATATACAGAGTTTATATATGTATATATAAACTCTTTCTTATATTTTTAAAGTGTTGACTATTATTGTGTTTTTTGTAATTAATATTTATTATATAATAGGATAAAACAATTAATTGAGGTATGTAATGTATAAAATTCTTATAGCGGATGATGAGGAAAATATTCGTACTCTGATAAAAAAATATGCTGAATTTGAAGGACACACCATAACAGAAGCGAAAGATGGCCTTGAGGCGGTGATGATATGCCGAAATCAGACGTTTGATATTATAATACTTGATGTCATGATGCCTGAGCTGGATGGTTTTTCTGCATGCAGGGAAATAAGAAAAACGTCTAATACGCCCGTTTTGATGCTTTCCGCAAGAGGAGAAGAATATGATAAAATCCATGGATTTGAGCTCGGAATCGATGATTATGTAGTTAAGCCTTTTTCACCGAAAGAGTTGATGCTCAGAATTGATGCAATCATACGCCGCAGTTCTTCAAAGCTGGATGATAAAAAAGGTTTTAATTATGAAACATTATCAATAAATTTTAAGGCACATTTGGTATACATTGATAAAAATCCGATTTATATGTCTCCAAAAGAGTATGATTTGCTGGTCTATTTGGTTCAAAATAGAGGAATAGCCTTAAGCAGAGAAATGATCATCAATAATGTTTGGGGATATGATTACTATGGAGATGAACGTACACTCGATACACATATTAAATTATTACGTAAAAATTTGGGAGAATATGCGAGATTAATTACAACGCTGCGTGGAATGGGGTATCGCTTTGAAGCAGAATAAAGTAGGTATCCGCAACATCATTTTTTACTATTTAATGATTTTTACAGCTATTATGATAGTTGTTTTATGGCTGTTTCAAGTGGTTTTTTTAGATAATTTTTATAAAGCGATCAGAACGCGGAATATTAAAAACAGCGCTCAGACGATTGAAAAATATTTGAATGATGACAATTTCGAAAATTATTTATATCAAATATGTAAACAAAATGATGTTTGTTCTTATGTAGTTGATGTTGACGGGAATATTATTTATTCAGTTGATACAATACCGTTTTGCACAATACACAGCATGACTTATACTCAATTACAGGATTTAATATTTTCCGCACAGAAAAATAATGGGGAAAATATAAAAAGATATTTTTATACAAATAGCGATGAAAACTGGCTGAGCCAAAAGTTCATGAGCAAAACAGAAAGTATTGTTTTAACTAAGATTCTTACAACTTCACAAAATAAACAGTATGTTTTAATGATCAATGCAACTATAACGCCGGTAGATGCAACAATTGGCACCCTGCGTACACAAATCATTATTATAACTTTTATTATGCTGCTTATTGCACTTTTATTAGCGTGGATTATGTCTAAAAAAATATCTAAGCCAATTATTTCTATTAACCAATCAAGTAAAGAACTTGCAAAAGGTAATTATGATATTAGCTTTGCAGATAATGATTATAAAGAAATAGCGGAACTCGGAGAGACGCTTAATTATGCGTCAAAAGAACTTAAGAAAACCGAAGATTTGCAAAAAGAACTTATTGCAAATATTTCGCATGATTTACGAACTCCTCTCACTATGATTATAGGATATGCTGAAGTTATCAGAGATTTGCCGGGAGAAAATACTTCTGAAAATATGCAAATTATTATTGACGAAGCACAAAGGCTTACAAGTCTTGTAAATGATGTAATGGATTTGTCCAAACTAAAAGCCGGTGTGCAAGAATTAAAAGAATGTGAATTTGATCTAACGCAGAGTATACTCGATATCATCAGCAGATATAAAAAACTCATTGAGCAAGACGAATATATTATCGAATTTAATTATGAAAAACATATTCATGTATGTGCGGATGAATTAAAAATATCTCAAGTTATTTATAATTTAATTAATAATGCAATTACTTACACAGGGCCGGATAAGAAAGTTACTGTAAATCAAAGTGAAAATGATGAATATGTTCGTATAGCTGTAGTTGATAGCGGAGAAGGTATTGCAGAAGAAGAGATAAATGATATTTTTGATCGATATTATAAAATTGAAAAGTCTCATAAGAGAGCACTGATAGGTACAGGACTGGGCCTATCTATTGTGAAAGGGATATTAAATGCACATAAGGCGAAGTACGGTGTGAGTAGTGAAGTGGGCAAAGGCAGTGAATTTTATTTTATTTTAAAGAAGATATAATAAAAAAGCACATATTCATATGTGCTTTTTTATTAAAAAGTTAAAAAGTTAGTCAATTTTATATCTCTTTTTAAATCTGTCTACTCTGCCGCCTGTATCAACAAGTTTTTGTTTTCCCGTAAAGAACGGATGGCATTTAGAACAAATTTCTACCTTAATACCGTTTTTGTTTGTTGATCCTGTTTCGAATGTGTTTCCGCAGGCACATTTAACAGTTACGGTCTGATATTCTGGATGTATGCCTTCTTTCATCTATATTCACTCCCTTCGGACAATAATCCTAAATAATTAGCCCTATAATTATAACAGCAGTTTTAAAGTTTAGCAAATCTTTTTTTAGATATTAGAGTATTTTTTTATGATTAAATTAATAAATTCTTTATTATTATCTGTTGTTCCTATGATATTAATGATTTTTTCGGTTAATTCAAATTTATTAGGAGCTGCAGAATATAATTTTCTTAAGATATAAGATGCAGATGTTTCGTTTTCATTTAATAATAAGTCTTCTCGTCTTGTACCGGAACGATACATATCGATTGCCGGGAAAATACGTTTTTCGGCCAATTCTCTCTCGAGGTGTATCTCCATATTACCCGTGCCTTTGAATTCTTCAAATATAATATCATCCATGCGACTTCCGGTATCTACTAAAGCAGTAGCCAAAATTGTCAGGCTTCCGCCGTTAGAAATATTTCTTGCTGCGCCAAAGAATTTTTTCGGAAGGTATAATGCTTCAGGATCAAGACCGCCGGAAAGCGTTCTTCCCGAAGGTGGGATAACAAGATTATTAGCTCTGGCAAATCGTGTCATGCTGTCCATTAAAACAACAACATCTTTACCGATTTCGACTAAACGTTTTGAACGTTCTAAAACCATTTCCGCAGCCTTTATGTGATTTGCCGGGGGTTGATCAAATGTGGAGTAAACAACATCGGCCTTGACAGAGCGAACAATATCTGTTACTTCTTCAGGACGTTCGTCGACTAACAATACAATCAGCTGGATATCCGGATAGTTTTTTGATATTGCATTAGCGATTTCTTTGAGCAATATAGTTTTACCTACTTTAGGAGCTGCAACGATCATTCCTCTTTGACCTTTGCCGACAGGGCAGAATATATCCATAATTCTTGCAGAATATACATTTTTTGTGGTCTCTAAAATAATTTTTTCATCAGGAAATACAGGAGTCAGGCGTTCAAAATTTGCTCTGTTTTGCATTTCCGCTACCGGCTTTCCGTTTACCAAATCAACATACAGCAATGCGTCAAAACGTTCACTTTCATTGGGAATGCGTATTTTCCCCGTAATTTCATCGCCGCGCCGTAAGCGGTATCTTTTGATTTGGTGAGGAGATACGTAAATATCATCTTCTCCGGGTAAATAATTATTTTTTCTCAAAAATCCAAATCCGTCTGGCATAATGTCAAGGATACCGGAATGAATACAGTCGTATCTTTTCATATCTCTGGCATTTGGATTTTTCATTTTTCGTTCTTCTTCTTTTAAAATATCCGATGTTGAGATTCCATTTACATTTTCCAAAAATAACATAGCATAATATTTTTCTTCGTCTTTAGGTGGACGTACCTTGCCGGAAATAACATCTCCCGTGTTAAGCTTAAAACGCTGTATTTGGGATGCAGAGACATATACATAATCGTCAGATGATGTCATCTTGTCATTTTTTAAAAAGCCAAAACCTTCAGGCAAAACTTGAAGAATGCCTTTCTCATCAAACGATTCATGAATACGGTCTTTTAACCTTGAGTAACGTTTTTCGGCTTCTTCGATCGCTCCCAAAAGTTCAGTTTTTTTAAATTTAGTTATGTTTTTGATTCCTAAAGTTTTTGCTTTTTTACGCAAAGAATCCAGTGTATCCGTACTGGAAGAGGGTGAATTTTCGTTTTTCATTAAAATAGATTCCTCCGAAGATTGTATTCTTGCATTTATTTGAAACAGAATAAATACTCTCATTAAGAAGTAAATATAAATTTAAAAATATTTATAATAAATTTAGAAAAGATTGTTTTTTATTAATTGGAATATTGCTAAATAGAAAATATAATTTTGTTTACACTAACTATCAATATTTAAAATATATATAATTTTAATTCAATATATACAAAAAATCAAACTAAGTATACACTATAAATTATATGCAGTCAATTAATTATTATTATATCCTAAACAACAATTCAATAAAATATTGTAAAATAAACATAGTATTGACATTGATTTATAATTTGCAATATAATGAAAGTTAGGATTTTTATAAGTTCATACTATATTGGTGTGCTTATTAAGGAGAATATAAAACGATGTTAGATATCAAGCTGATACGAAAAGAACCTGAAAAAATAAGAGAGCTACTTTCCAGGCGTAATGCTGAAATTAAACTTGATGAATTGCTCAATATAGACATACAAAGAAGAGAATTGCTTGCAAAAGCTGAAGCATTAAAAGCGCAGCAAAATAAAGAGTCAAGACAAATACCGATGTTAAAAAAAGAAGGCAGTGACACTACCGCATTATTTGAAGAAATGAAACGGATATCAAATAATGTAAAAGAACTGGATTTAAAAATAAGAGAGATTGATGAACGAATCAGTGAACTGCTATTAGATATACCTAACTTGCCGAATAAAGATATACCGATAGGCAAAGATGATAAAGATAATAAAGAGATAAGAAAGTATTCCGCTCCTGCAGTATTTGATTTTGAACCAAAAGCGCATTGGGATCTTGGAGCAGATCTTAATATTTTGGATTTTGAGCGCGCAGTGAAGATAACAGGAAGCAGATTTTCCATGTTTAAAGGCATGGGGGCAAAACTTGAGAGAGCAATTATAAATTTTATGCTGCAAACAAACACAAAGAATGGCGGCTATATTGAAATCAGCCCTCCGTTTATGGTAAACAGAAAAGCAATGATAGGAACAGGACAACTTCCTAAGTTTGAATTAGATATGTTTGGCATAAAAGATACTGATTATTATTTAATCCCTACAGCTGAAGTTCCGCTTACAAATATGTATGCAGATGAGATTTTAACTGAGGAAATGCTGCCGATATATCATACAGCATATACCCCTTGTTTTAGAGCAGAGGCAGGCAGTGCCGGCAGGGATACAAGAGGATTAATTCGAAATCATCAATTTGATAAAGTTGAATTGGTGAAATTTGTAAAACCTGAGGATTCTTACAGCGAACTCGAAAAACTAACCAATGATGCTGAACGTATTTTGCAAAAACTCAAACTCCCCTATAGAGTAGTTGAATTGTGTACAGGAGATATCGGATTCAGTGCTGCAAAAACATATGATTTAGAAGTGTTCATGCCAAGTTATAATAGATATGTAGAAATAAGCTCTTGTTCTAATTTTGAAGATTTTCAGGCGAGAAGGGCAAATCTGAGATATAGAGATAAAGACGGAAAAGTAAAATATGTTCATACCTTAAACGGATCGTCTCTTGCTGTAGGCCGAACCTTGGCAGCAGTCATCGAAAATTATCAGCAAAAAGATGGCAGCATAAAAATACCCGATGTTTTGATAGAATATATGAATGGTATAAATGCAATAAGGATGAAAGGATAATATTAATTTTATGAATAAAATGAAATTCCAAAAATTGTTAATAATATTTATGATACTTATATCATTGTCTTTTTTTTCGTGCAGTATAACGCCTGAATATAAAAATATCGGAGATGTTATAGTACTCGAAAATTGCGAAATAACTATTGACAAAGCTGAATTATTGGATAGTATTGAATATATCACCCCGCAAGACGGCTATGTTTTTATTTCGATAAAATTTAATTACAAAAATATTAGTGATAAAACTTTAGAGTACGAATCTTTGCCGGTTATTGATCTTCAAACGAGCAACGGTTCATCCTATACTGTTAACTATGAGGCCTCTAATGTATATGCACTCATTGAACAAGTAGACTATTCTATTATGACCGCTGCACTCGAAACCGATACAGTTCGCAATGATGCAGAAGTATATGAAGTGCCGACGGAAGATATAGAAAATAAAGAAATTGTTATAAAAATTAATGATACCAATACTTATATTAAATTAGAAGATTTAGTGCAAAGCGGAGACGAAACACAACAAAGCCAGTAATAAACATATAAAGAACTAAGGGATACTGTTAATGGAAAAACTTATTATAAAAGGGAAAAAGCAGTTAAGAGGAGAAGTTACTATTGCAGGGGCAAAAAATGCGGCTTTAGGCATTTTACCTGCATGTATATTATCCGATGGAATTTGCAAAATAGAAAATCTGCCAAATATTAAAGATGTGAATAATTATATTCATATATTGCATTATTTAGGTGCAGAAATTACCGTAACATCAGAAAGATGTATAGAAATTAATTCAAAAAAAATAAAGTGTCAGGAAATTACATCAGATGCACATGAAAACATACGAAAAATGCGTGCATCCTATTATTTGATAGGCGCTTTACTGGGAAAATGTAAGGAAGTTGAAATTCCTCTTCCGGGAGGATGTGATATTGGTACAAGGCCAATAGATCAGCATTTAAAAGGGTTTAAAGCGCTAGGTGCCGATGTCAATATTGAAAACGGAAAAGTAAAAGCAAAAGCAAAAGAACTGACGGGAGCCACAATCTTTTTAGATGTGGTAAGTGTCGGAGCGACAATCAATATTATATTGGCGGCTGTAAAAGCAAAAGGAATAACGACAATTGAGAATGCTGCGAAAGAACCGCATGTTGTTGATGTTGCGAATTTTTTAAATCTCATGGGGGCGCAAATTAAAGGCGCTGGTACGGAAGTGATACGAATTACAGGTGTAGATGTTTTAGGTAGCTGTGATTATATGGTCATACCCGATCAGATTGTTGCCGGTACATACATGCTGGCGGCGGCGGTGACAAAGGGAGATATTCTGGTAAAAAATATTATTCCTAAACATATGGAGTCTATTACTGCCAAACTTATTGAAATGGGAATAAATATAGAAGAATATGACGATGCCGTCAGAGTTATAGGTGTGAGTGAACCGAAACCCGCAAATATCAAAACAGCACCCTATCCGGGGTTTCCAACAGATCTACAGCAGCCTATGGCAGTGCTTATGTGTTTGGCAAAGGGAGTCAGCACGATCAATGAAAATGTTTTCGAAAGCAGATTCAAGTATTTGGATGAGCTTAGGAAAATGGGCGTAGAAGTTAGCGTAAACGGAAGGACTTCTTTAATTATAGGAAACGGAAAGTTATCCGGTTGCCCGCTAAAAGCAACTGATTTGCGGGCGGGAGCGGCAATGGTACTGGCGGGGCTTGCTGCCGAAGGCATTACTGAAATTACTGGGCTGAATCATATTGACAGAGGTTATGAAAATATGGAGTGTAATCTTTGTTCTTTAGGTGCAGATATTACAAGAGTAACAATAGACGAATAAGTAAAGGACATAATAAATGAAATTTATCAGTTTGGCAAGTTCAAGCAGCGGAAATTGTTACTATCTTGAAAGTGATGAAACAAAGATATTAATAGATGCAGGCATCAGCACAAGATGTATCAAAAATTCGCTGAAGAAGTTTGATATCTTAATCGAGGATATTGATGCAGTGTGCATTACACACGAGCATAATGATCATATCAAAGGTATAGATGTGCTCAGCAGAGCATATAATATACCTATCTATGCAAATGTACCCACAGCTCAATATATCGCTAAAAAAAATTATATTAAAAAAAATGATTTGATATATAATTATCAAAATAGTTTTTCTATAAAAGATCTTGTTATTAAAAGTTTTGACGTGCATCATGATGCTGTAAGTCCTGTGGGATATTTTATTGATAATTCAAAAACAAAATTTTCTATTCTTACAGATACCGGCTGTGTTACTCAAGAAATCTATCAGGTTATTAAAGGGAGTACAGCAGTATTACTGGAATCTAATCATGATATTGAAATGCTAAAAAAGGGCCCTTATCCGTATTATTTAAAACAAAGAATTCAATCCAATAAAGGGCATTTATCAAATGATATTGCAGGGAGAACAGCAGTAAAATTGGTTCGTGACGGCGCGAAGAATATTATTTTGGGGCATATCAGTGCAGTGAACAATGATTATCAGACAGTCTATAACAGCATTTCTTATTATCTAAAAATAAATAATATCAGTATGGGTGAAGACGTTTTAATCGATATAGCTCAAAAAAATGAACCATCTAATGTACATATTTTCTAAAAAAAGGTTTGCAAATCGTATATATTCAATATATTATATATTTTAAAATAAAATTTTTTAGTAGGTGAAATTATGAGAGTATCTAAACGAAGCCAAAATATGATCCAGCCCGCTATAGTTAAATACAATGGTTTGATAAAAGAAATTGAAAAAACAGGCAAAAAAATATTCTTTTTAAATTTAGGGCAGCCCGATATTCCAACTCCGCCGGCTTTTATGGAAGCGGTACGTGGTATTGATGAGGATGTGCTAATGTATGTTGATCCAAAAGGCATTATTCCTTTGCGAGAAAGCATTGTTGAGTATTTTAAGCATTATGACATTCATTTTGACAAAAACGATATTTTAGTGACAGTGGGAGGAAGTGAAGCGATTTGGTACACTTTCCTGACATTGTGTGATGCGGATGATGAGATTATATGTACTGATCCTGTTTACAGTATTTATAAAGAAGTGGCGAAGGCGACCAATATAAAACTGGTACCTATGGAAACATATGCGGAAACTGGTTTTGAATTGCCGCATAGAGATGCAATTGAAAAATTAATTACACCAAAGACAAAAGCTTTTATATTAAATACGCCCGGTAATCCTACCGGAAGAGTATATACGAAACATGAAATGGATGATATCGCTTATCTCGCCAATAAGCATAATTTGTTTATTATCAGTGATGAAGTTTACAGAGATTTTATTTATGATGATGAAGAATTTTTAAGCTTTGCTGCAAGAGAAGATGTAGCGGATAAAGTAATTCTAATTGAAAGTACGTCAAAACGGTTCAGTGCATGCGGTGCGAGACTTGGCTTTTTAGCAACAAAAAATAAAGACGTCTATGAAGGCTTATTGAAAATGGCACAGACGCGTCTTAGTGTGTCGTACATAGATCAGGTTGGTGCGGTTGAATTATTTAAACTGGATAAAGATTATCTTAAGAATCAATTGGATGAATATGAAATCAGACGTAACACAATATGTGACGAACTGAATCAAATTGAAGGTGTAGTACTTCAGAAACCGAAAGGCGCCTTTCATATTCTAGTAAAACTTCCGATCAAAGATGCAGAAGACTTTATTCAATTTTTGTTAAATGAATTTAATGTAAATGGCGAAACAGTGCTCATAACACCGGGAGCGGATTTTTATTTCAATGAGGAGTTAAGTAAAAATATGGTGAGGATATCTTATGTATTGAAAGCAGAAGACCTCAAACGCGCTGCTTGGTTACTTAAAACAGCATTAAATGAATATATAAAAAAATAGGTTGACATAAGATAGCTATTTGAATATAATAAACAGTACCGATTTTTTTCGGTATTTGTCGCGGGGTGGAGCAGTTGGTAGCTCGTCGGGCTCATAACCCGGAGGTCGCAGGTTCGAATCCTGTCCCCGCAACC
>CAZHMK010000014.1:0-32689 GCA_964533615.1 uncultured Eubacteriaceae bacterium | reverse complement strand
AAAAATTTTTTAAATGTATATATATTTGATACAATATTGAATATTGCAAAAATATATAGTACTATTAATTAAAATCTTATTAATTATATTATCTTGTTAAAATTTATTATTTTAAAAAATTGACGATAGGCGATAAAGGAGTGCTGTGATTGGTTACTACATATCCTGATACTAAAAGAAAATATTTTAAATGGCTGTTTCTTGCATATTGTTGCGCTGTAGGGATTCGTTATTTGATTGCTATTCTCGCAAGTCAAAATCCGTTTATTATGCCTGACGAAGCCCTGTATGCAAATATCGCGCGTTCACTCATAGCAGGTGATGCAATTTCGCTGAGAAATCAACCGCTTACTTATACAAATATACTTTACTCGCTGTTGATATCACCCATATATTCTATTTTTGAAGCAGGCACACAATTCCGAATGATACAGCTTTTCAACTGCATTGTTATGAATTTAGCCGTCTTCCCTGCTTATGGTATCGCCAACAACCTTACCAAAAATCAAAAAGTAGCTTTTGGCATTGCGCTCTTGGCATTACTTTTGCCGGATATGCTGCTTACCACGCGCATTATGACCGAGGCTATTGTATATCCGCTTTTTTTATGGGTCGTTTATTTGATGTTTAGCAAATTTTCAACAACAAAATCAAATCTTGGAAAAGCTTTTTTAGCGGGGCTGCTTGCATTTTTGCTCACAAACGCCAAATCCGGTTCAATTGCGCTGGTCGGTATCTTTTTTATCATATTGATTATAGATTTTATGCGTTCCCGCAGCCGCAGCAGCTTAGATCATGCTTTGGTATTTGCAATTACTTATGCAGCCTTATATGTACTGACACGTTTTGTGCTTTCATCACAAGGGATGGATTTTGCTGTTCAATCGATCTATCAAACACAAACACAGCTTCCTACACTGACCCATCTGAAACAAACGTTGCCCGGCTTGTTGCTGTATGCTTTCTTTATTCCCATAGCTTTTGGAATTTACCCTCTGTTGCTTCCGGCATCTAATTTATGCCGCTATGATGATGTTGAGAAAAAACAAGCAGCGCTAACTCTAATCACATTGGCACTGTATGCCATTGGCGCATGCTATCTCTTTTTTGATACCGAGACGATCGGCAACTTTTTCCAGGGAAGAATACATATCCGCTACGTATTTATGTTTTTACCGCTGCTGCTGGGATTTGTATTTTCTCCCAAACTTGAAGGTGTCAAACCAAACAGCAAACTCATTGCATTTTCAGGCTTTCTGCTTGCAATGATGATGAGCGTATCTTTTGATGCATTATTATCGGGACGCCAATATCCTGTCGATGCCATTTCTCTCTCCTACATCATCCATGATGATTCTGTTTTAAACTGGAGACTTTTATCGCAAATCGCCGCTATCACCTTTGCGGTTGGCATACTTGCGTTGATAGCCTATAAAGGCTGGAACAAACAAGTGAAAAGAATATTCACAATTTGCCTGGTTTTAGGGCTTGTCACGGCAAACTGGCTAGGGTATGATTTAAATGAATATAACAACAGCGAAGCTTTATCGTCAGATGCACAGCAATGCGCCTTGCAGCTTTCGGATCAGACAACATTAATTGTGCCGGATAGTGATACTTATTTCGACAACACTCTCTCCGTGCTGGATATCGCAATGACTGATGCCCCTTATTTTATAAAATATGATGATTTATGCACTTCTATCGGCGACTATGGAACGGTCATTCCTCAATTGCCGCCTAAATATTGGACAGAAGATCCGATCAATGAGATCCCTGTTCCCGATAAAGTTGTATTCAGCTACACCGTTTTTTCAAAAATGGTTTTAGCGGATGATGCCCAGGTGCAATTTTCAGACAACGGTTACTATGGCATTGTAAGCCTTGATGAAAATCAAAGACTTTTCCACAGCGCACTCGCCGGATTGTCTTCAAGCGGCGAGCCGCAAAGTAATACGGTGCTTTATATTTATGACGAAACATTATTATCGCAAAGCAGCATACGTGTTTATTTCCAGACATCCTGCTCTTCTGACGCCACCCTCAGCCTTTCATGCGGAGATATGCAATTTACATATGAATTAGATGAAGACAGCAATTGGATATACGGAGATTTCGCTGTCCTTGAAGGCGCTACCGTATTAAAGATTGCGGTTCAAACCATGTCAGGCGAACCGATCATTACTACATATATGCTTAAACATTTATAACATTGAATCAAATAAAAGTAAGGATAACGAATATCGTCATCCTTACTTTATTTTATATAGTATAAAATGATAAATAATGATAGCCACACTACTCATAAAACAGTCGCGCGATTACGCCCGTTATCTTTTGATTTATAAAGAGCTTTGTCAGCCAAACGCATCAAGCTGTCTAAGGTTTGTGTAGAGTAACTTTTTTTCACGACTCCAATACTGACCGTCACATGAAACTTCTTGTTCAAATAAATATGTTGATACTGTTCAACATTTCTCAATACCAAATCTACTTTTTGTTTGATCTCCATATCGCCGCCCCCTGTTAATAAAACACCAAATTCTTCTCCTCCGAGACGCGCAATCAGGCTTTTTGAATCAAAACTCTCTTTTAATATATTAGCAAAATTTTGGATAACCTGATCCCCTACCAGATGACCATATTGGTCATTCACCCTCTTAAAATAGTCCAGATCCATCATTAACAAATATACTGATATGCCATTCTTATCAGCTTCTTCCAGTAATTTTTTGCCGTTTTGCATAAATGCCCTTCTATTACTGAGCCCGCTGAGTTCATCTATCATTGCCTGTCGTTTTAAGCTTTCATTTAAATCGTATGTTTCTGTAATATCGCGAATCGTTTTTATCCATCCATGAGATGCATTGCTATTATCGATACTCTTTGTGCTTATCTCATAATATCGTTCTTTCTCATTAATATTCAGCTTTATTACAGTTGTTTTTATATCATATAAATTTTTTATCAAATCAGGTGCACGCTTAAATAATGCGTCTATATATCCGTCAGATATATTTATGTTTATTTTCCCAAATAATTGCTTTGCGCTTTTGTTATAATCAATTATTTTATTTTGCCTGTTAATGAGCAAAATCGCATCTCTGCTGGCTTCAAAAGCCTTGTTTCTGGCCATTGATTTTGTTGCAAGAAAATCGTAGCGTATGATAGTCACAATAACCATAAGACATGCCGCTGGAAGACATAAAGCCATATAATCAATGATAAATCCGAACGGCTTTATTATTAAAAGAATTAAGCCTGCAACTGCAAAAAAAGATGCCGCTACCATAAGGCTTATCTTGCCTATCCTCTTTTCTTTGTTTTTTATAAAATCATGAATAAGCAGTCCTAATGTTACAAAAATCATAAACATAGAATGAACCAGTTGAACATACATCCATGGTCCGATTTTTTTTACTAATAGTACTTTTCCATATTCACTGATAAAACTCACGGAGGCGAAATAAAGATAATGATACTCATTTGTGAATCGCAATATCATAGAAATAAACGGTACAACATATATGAGTGCAAATAAAAGCTTTTTATAACGATAAAAATGCCCTGTATACATGAGTACGACCGATAGCCATAAAGCAGAAACAAAAGGAATCCCCACATACTCCACAGTATTCCAAAACATTATCTGAGGTATACTGCTTGAATTTAATTCTATAGTATAGCCAAACATGTAAAAGCATACCGCAATGCATAAAAGTGCAGCGGTACGTGCATATGCCGATCCATTTAAAGACCTGATATAGGCAGCGCAATACACGACTGCAATAATCATAACAAAAAAATATATACTTACTATATTATAAAGCAGCATAGAAGCATAACCTCTTTAGTCCCAGTTGTTTGGGCAGCTATAAAACTCTTAAATTTTAATACTTTTCGTCTTTGAAGACATTGTATTCTCAGCTGTCAAATTTAGCAAGCCGATGCAGAGATAAACATAAGCCGCTGGATTATATTCCGTGCGGCTCTATTACGTAAACTGGCGGAAAGGGAGGGATTCGAACCCTCGGTGGGGTATCAGCCCACACACGATTTCCAATCGTGCGCCTTAAGCCAACTCAGCCACCTTTCCGCGCATTTCATATTATACTGACTCAGTGGCATTCTGTCAATGAACCTGTAAAATAAAAAAACATATGCAAAAACTGCATATGTTTTTACCGTTTGAATATTTTATTTAATATATTGTGTAGGATCGATCGATTTATCGTTTTGCCAAACTTCAAAATGCAGATGCGACGGATCATCAATTTCAAATGCAGCCGTATCGCCTACTTTTGCTATAACGTTGCCTTGCTTTACGGTTTGCCCGGCTTTCACGCTGACAGATTCATCGAGATTCGCATAAACTGTTTTAATATTGCTTCCGTGTTTTAAAACAATACATTGTCCCAGCTTCCCATCTGTATAAACTTTTTCAACTGTTCCGTCTAAAGCGGCTTTTACATCTTCTCCGGTTTTTGCAGCAATATCAATACCCATATGATCAGACCTGTACTCATTTAATGTAACACTGAAAACCGGATCCGTGTTATAGCTGTATGCCATTGTTATTTTTGTTTGCGATACCGGATTTTGAATATCTTTAAGGCTTACTGTTACTTCTTTGGTCGCAGTAGTTTGCGTAGTATTTGAAACAGATTCCTCGTTCGTTTTCTCATCTTCCTCCGTATTTATATCCGTTTGTGCGCTTGCCGGCTCATCAGCTATGTTTTCTATTTCTCTCCCAATATCAATTTCGTCTTCGTAAGCAGAATTTTCCAGTTCACTTAACTTATTTTTTTCATTTCTATCCTGAATGATCTTTGTTCCTGCTACAGTAACTAATAGCAGCAATACAAGTATTGTAAATATCGAGTATACAGCCGATTTATTATTTTTATTCTCATTCTCATTTTTTTTCTTATTCGTCATAAAATCACCTCTGAAATTTATTTTCTCAATTTCAGAGAATTTTATTCGCTTTTTAAATATTTTTTTAATTTAAATCTTTATAATCTATAATTTCTACCCCTTGATAATAATGCAACAGTATCTCGTCGTACTTGTATCCTTGCTTTGCATATCCGTTTGCTCCATACTGGCTCATCCCAACACCGTGACCGAACCCGTTTGTTATGAAAACAATATTTTTCCCGCTTACATCTATTTCAAAACCGCTTGAACGCAAATCAAACAGCTCTCTCACTTCTCTGCCAGTAAAAGAGAGATTTCCTATTGTAACTTCTTTTACTTTTCCGCCTGTTGTATATGAATTTATTTTAATATTCTGTGCGATTTTATTTCCATCAATTTCAAAATCAGGATATTTTGTTTCTATAACGCTCAGAAAATCTTCGATGCTGATTGTTGTGTGGATGTCGACATAATTATCGCCTTCATATGAGCTTTCAACACTCCTTAAGTAGGGCACTGCGGATACAAAGTAGTCTTCTGAATTTTCTGTTTTCCCTCCGCTTGTGGAATGATACAGCGCGCTGATTAATTCATCATTGTATATGAGCACTTTGCCTTTTGTCTCGCTTACTGCTTTCTCGATTTTTTCCCATCTCAAAACACTGTCAGCTACCGAAAGCCCGGAATCTTGCCAGATTTTTAATCTTTCATCTTCCGATATAAACGCTTGACAACAAGACGGGTCGGTGCAAATATCATATTTCGGATGTGCTTGAATTGTGCCTTGCATTCTTCTTAAAGTGAATGTTCGTGCAGCAACTGCCTGCGCTTTTAATGCCTCAAGCTCAAAAGTCGCCGGCATTTCCGCAGCAACAACACCTTTTAAATATTCTTCCAGCTCCATTTCCAAGACTTCGTTGTTTTGCACATCTAAAATTTTTAAAATTTGTTCATCTTCTTTTTTTGTCTCAACAAAAGGAGACTGACAGCTCTTTACCACCAAAGCCGGCAGTATCACAAAAACAAATAATACGATAAATATATATAAAAATATTTTCTTATTCATATTAAACATTATATGAATAGGAAAATAAAAAAAATCATGAAATAGTTCCTTAAATAAAAAAAACCACTTATTTCAAGTGATTTTAAAAAATTATTTCATTCAAATTTATACATGCTTCTATTATCGAGTGCATAAACCCTTTGAGAAAATTCGCCTTTTTCAACCATCGATAAAGCATTAGATATTTGAAACATCCGTGCATCCATCACATCAAGATAGTAAAGAATTTCTGCCTCAGCAGTCAACGGCATCTTCGGGCTTCCGTAATCAGCAAAATAATGATGTGACAGCAGGCAATGCTTTAACATCAATATAATATCATCAGATATTCTGAGCTCTTTTGCTTTTGTTTCCACAATGCAAATCCCCTGAACAATATGCCCTAATAATTTCCCTTCTTTTGTGTAATCCACAGGAATGCCGTATTCACTGAGCATTATTTCATCCAGTTTGCCGATATCATGCAGGATCACAGCCGCATATAATAAATCTTTATTCAAATGCTCATAAACCTCTGTCAAAGCATTTGCAGCACGCAGCATTGTATGTATATGATGCAGCAAGCCTCCTCTTGAAGCGTGATGCATTTGCTTGGCTCCCGGAAATATTAATAAACGTTCTTTATTCTCTTTTAAAATTTCACAAGTAAGTATTTGTAATTCTTTATTTTTAAGCTTTGATGCTGCTGCATATATTTGTTCAAACATCTCAGCCGGCTTTATCGGCGGAGCGGCGTAAACTTGAGACATCATTGTATCGTCAACTTCTTCAATAATTGTAATAGATTCAACAATCAATTGAGCCCTACCATTATATTCTTCTGTTCTTCCTTTGATTGTAGCAATAATCCCTGCTTTTATGATATTTAAATCAACACCATCCGCTCTCCACATTTTGGCATTCATTGATGCAGAATTATCTTTAAGTAGCATATCCAAATATGAATTTCCGTTATTCGCCGTCTTTTTTATGATGCTTTCAATAAACAGTACTTTATCAAAACTTTGACCATTTTTTAGCTCAGCTAACATCCTTGCTCCTTTATTAATCAGCGTTATCATCATTCTTTTGTTGAACAATAAATATTTTTTCATCTTTATTAATTAATCCCAAATATTTTTTTGCAAGCTGTTCAATATAATCATCTGACTTTGCCTGCTCTACCGTTGCATTGAGTTGATCATAATAAAGTTTTTTATCATTCAATTCAGAAACAAGTTCATCTCTCTCTGATAGCAATTTTTGATAATTCAGTTCCAGAGAAAAAAATTTATAAATAACATAACATGCTAATAGGACTATAAAAATAACAACAGTATTATTGAATCTTTTTCTTTTTCTTTTGCTTTTCATAGGCTTTCCCTTTTTTTATGCTATTTTTAAATTTATTATATAACTTTATTTCAAAAAAAGGAATGCTTAAAAATTTTTTTATTCTGCTTGTTAAAGGAGCCGACGTTCTTTTTACTGCATTGATGCTTATCTTTGCCGCATTCGCCGTCTTTTTTAATCCTAAAGCTGTTTTATCATTTATCTGAAATAAGATTTTTCTTATCAATCTTGAAAATATCAAAGTATAAAGTATCCATCCTGACAATATACCAAATAGAATATAACCTCTGAAAAATAAATCTGTTCTGACAAGCAAGAAATATAATGTCATAATAATACAAACAATCCAAAATATAATATCTTTAAATAAAATTTTTTTGCTTTTACCAAAAAACAAAACAGTAAATAAATCATATACAAGTGCTGCTAACACACCGGCATATAATGCATTCAAAAATATGTAGAATTGATAATTCGCTTCATATATCATAATGATTTACATCTTATTTAAATATTTTTTCAAAAAAACCGCTTCCTTTATGGACAAATCCCTGATCGGAATATTGCAGCGAATCAATATATCCTTTTATTTCTAATCTTTTATTATCCAGACTTAATACGGTTATTCTTAAATCTTTTCCGGTAATGGTCAATATCCCGAGTTGAGTTTCGGCAATTATCGTATCTTCATTAAAACTATGTACATCAATAACACCTCTTAAAGATAATTGCTCTCGACTCACTAAGCTTAACATATTTTCATTTTTAACATTTATATCTTCCATATGCTTCCCCTCACTTCTACCAAAATACCTTTGCAGCAATTGCTTATTATTTAAGCAGCTATATATAATGGGTATGCAAATAGGTGAAGTTGTATTCATTATTTACCTGCTCGATAATGATGTACTTATACTGAGTATCTTGTGATAAAAATTACCATTTCCTGCTTGACAGAATATTTGATGTATTTGTTTTACTAAATAAATATAAAAAATCCCTAACCAATTAAAATAGATTAGGGATTACATGATACTATAAAATTCAGCCTTTTAAACTGTCTATATTTTCTTTTTTGTTACCTTTAAATATATAGGATCCTGCAACTAAGACATTCGCTCCCGCGTTGATAGCAAGTTTAGCAGTACTAGCATTAATGCCGCCATCTACCTGAAGATAAATATTTCTGTCTCCTATGATCTTCCTTGCATCTGAAATGCGTTTTGTAGATTCGTCAATATATTTTTGCCCTCCGAATCCGGGATATACACTCATAATAAGAACCATATCAATATTATCCAGATATTGTTTAATACTTTCTACATCCGTATCAGGCTTGATGGAAATACCCGATTTAACTCCCGATTTTCTTATATCTTTTAAGCATTTTAGAATATCGCCTTTTGATTCATGATGCAATGTAATGATATAAGGATTGCTTTGCATAAATTTCTCAATATATTGATCAGGATTTTCCATCATGAGATGAATATCAAGCGGCAGGGCAGTATACTTTGCAATATTTTTGACTTGGTCAGGCCCAAATGTTATATTGGGCACAAAATGTCCATCCATAATGTCTACATGAATCCAATCCGCACCAGCTGATTGCAACTCCATAAGTTCATTTTTAATAATTCCAAAATCTGCGCTTAAAAGTGAAGGGGCAATTAATAACATTGATTACATTTACTCCAATATATAAATTTTTAAATATTTTCTTCCAAAATTTAATGCTTGCTGATGCTCATCAAAAAATATATCTATTCTGTTTCCCGAGATAGCTCCGCCTCTGTCTTGTACAACAAATACACCTTTATTGGGAGCATTTTTAAAATAAGGAATGTACACTTTTGTTCCAAACGGAATATTTGACGGAGCGGCTATAGTATAATATTGTTTTGCTTTGCTGCCGCTTGCCGTATACCCGCCGGTATATTTTCCGCAGCAGATAGCACACGGGCAGTAGGCTGAAATATTTGCGATATACGATTTGCTGTATAACTTTTCTCCAAGTGTTGTTTGGACTGTATTTGGTCGTTTTTTTGTACCCACTTCAATCACTTCACTGACCGGTGACTGTAAAAGCTGCGTAATTAATTGTTCTTTTTTTACTGCTTTTCCGTCAATATAAGTGGTAATAATGGTGGCAACCGCTTTACCGTCTTCACCTTTTGTGATTACTTTTTTATAATCCGTATACTGATCATCATTTTTAATTACTTCTGTATCATAATCTAAATCTATAACCTGCGTAGTCTCTGCAGTATTCTGAGCTGTAACTTTCACCACATTGGTTTCATAGTCTATACTGACAATATCATCATCGCTCAGATACAGCCCCGCTTGTTTTAATGCATCATCTCCTAAAAGCGGAGTGGAGATGCTGTATACTTCACTGTTATATTCCACGGTCAAGGTCTCTGGTAAATAAATATCTACTCTGCCGTCCTGCCCGATAGGATCGGATAATGATGGATAAACATAATCATTGTATGACAAATAAATATCTGCTTCTTCTAATGCATCAGAAACGGTACCGCCTGACGAAATAAAACAATAGCTGTTTATTTCGCCGTCAATATAAATGTTCACTTTTTGACGCGAATAAGCAGCTGTGATGACAATAATACACATAAGCAAAACAACGCCAAGACCTGTTAACGCCTTTTTGTCAATTTTACTATGCATATTTTTTCTTATCTCTTTTATGTTAAATTTAAAATGTCTTTTGGCTATATGAAAATGATACTTTTTTTTCCAAATATAATTATGCCATTTGTGTTTTACTGTACGAATTGAAAATAAAAATTTCTGTTTCAATAAATTTTTTTTGTGTTTCATAACGAAGTTATTTTAATATGATTTTATGGCTTTGTCAAACCAAACAAAACACATGCATTTTGAGCGGTGACTTTAGCAATTTCTTCTACATCTATTTCTTTCAGTTGCGCGATCTGCATAGCTGTATACTTTATATATTGTGGTTCATTTCTTTTCCCTCTGCATGGTACAGGGCTCAAATACGGACTATCAGTTTCAATCAGCAGTCTATCGAGAGGAATATACTTAGCAACCTTTTTTAAATTGTTTGCGTCCTTATACGTAACAGGGCCTGAGATAGACAGATAAAAACCCATATCAAGCATAATCTTCGCGGTTTCTATGCTCCCCGAAAAACTGTGAATAACACCTGCATTTTCTGCCGGATAATATTTTTTCAGTAAACCCACCGTATCTTTTGTGGCTTCGCGCATATGAACGACAATCGGCATTGTTTTCTTTTTTGCAATGATGAGTTGTTTTTCAAATACCGATCTTTGGATATCATGCGGGGAATAATTTTTAAAATAATCCAATCCGATTTCTCCTAATGCCACACATTTTGAATGATTTAATAATTTTGTTATTTCATTTAATATATCCTCTGTCGCTGCTTTGGCATCATGCGGATGGATTCCGGCCGCAAAATAAATATTATCATATTGCTGCGCAAGTTTTTTTGAAAATAATGAGCTTTCAAGATCTGCCCCTATGTTGACGACTAATGATATCTGATTATCTTTCAGACCGTCAATGACGATATTTCTGTCTTCATTAAACTGCTCATCATCTAAATGCGCATGTGAATCAATAAACATTTTATGCCTCCTCCAGATGTTCTCTTATAATATTTCTAATCTCAACATCATTCAGCTTGCTGACATCTATTTCCGTTTTTAGCACTGCCGGTTTCTTTGATAAAATAAATATACGTTGCGCTAAGATAATAGCTTCTTCAATATCATGGGTAGACATAAGAACAGTATATTTGCCCTTCTTCCATTGAGTGGTAAAGTCTTCGATAATATCTTCTTTTAAAGCAATATCAAGGCCTTTGAACGGTTCATCTAAAATAAGAATATGAGGATCATACACAAAGGCTCTCGCCAAAGATACTCTCTGCCGCATTCCTCCGCTCAGTTCCTTTGGATAATAATGCTCATAGCCTGTTAATCTAACCATATGTATGGCTTCTTCAGCACGTCTTTTTACATCTTTTTCATCTGCAATCACAAAGGCTATATTTTCATATACATTCTTCCATTCCAAAAGCCGGTCTTCCTGAAATACATAGGCTATACGCTTTTTTTCTGTTCCTGTAATCGTTCCGGAATCATAACTATCAATTTTTGTAAGTATATTAAATAAAGTTGTTTTCCCAACACCGGAAGGCCCGAGAATACAACTGATTTCATTATCATTGAACTGTATATTTAATCCGTTAAAAATAATATTGTCATTAAAAGATTTCTTAAGATTATTTATTTTTATTGACATTTATCTGCCTGCCTTTTGATAGTTTATTTAGAAAGTTTTTAATGATATATTCAAATATAAAACTAAGTATTATGACTGCCAAAGTAAGCGCAAACAAGTTTTCTGTTTGAAGGTATATTTTTGCGTTATACATTCCGCCGCCCATGGATATTTCAGGCCTTGCCAAAACTTCGGCAGCAACTGTTGCTTTCCAGCCAATGCCGATGCTTGCTGCAATCGAAGAAAATATGTATCCTCTCACAGATGGAATATATACATCTTTAATAACTCTTATGTATTTTACTTTATATATGCTGCACATTTGGAGCAATTTTTTATCTGTATCTATGATACCTTGTGTAACATTTGTCCAAATAATCGGCACACACATCAAAAAGCATACAAAGATCGGAATAGAATCCGTCTTCATCCAAACAAGTGCTAAGATGATAAATGATACGACTGGTGTAGATTTTATAACAGACATAACAGGATTTAAAAACCTATAGACGGGTGCATAGAGCCCGCTCAGCATCCCAAGCAGAATCCCTAATACGATAGAAAGACCCACGCCTGCAAATACACGAAACAAAGTCAGTCCCACATTTTGATAGAAAGATAATTGTTTCCCCATTGTTATCAATGCCTGTATTGTTTGCTCCACAGAGGGCAAAATAACAGGGATGCTTATAATTTTGGCTGCCAATTCCCAAATCAGCAGCCAAAACAGCATGAATATAAAGTTCTGAATTTTACTATTTTTGATAGTAGAAATCCTCATTCGGTAACGCTCCTCCTACGGAAGACGGATTATAGGAATGCAATAAATTTAAGAAAGCATCTATCTCATTTCTATTCTCATAAGCATCTTTATAAACGATAGCACTATTTGGTATTGCTATTGCTGCAAGCTCTGCGCTGGCCAGTATTCCTTGCTGGGCAATGATTCCAGCAGCAGCTTCGATGTCAGTGTTTACAAATTCAACGCTTTCTTCATATTGCTTTAAGAACTCATTTACAGCAGCCTTGTTTTCTTCTGCAAATGTTTTGTTAACGATCAAGCAACCCATAGGCATTTCCTGATCATCTGTAACTTTTTTCCACTCATCATTTAGATTGATTGCAATTTTAATATTTGTATTTTTTGAGGTAACCGTGCTTACAAATGGTTCAGGCAACAGTGCGATCGATACTTTTCCGCTTGCAATCAAAGTCGCAAGTTCTGAATGCTCGGTCGCATATATTACTTCTACTTTATCTTTTAACCCTGCCTGATCAAGAATATAATCCAGTGCATATTCCGGAGTTGCACCTTGTCCTGAACTGTAGATGGTTTTGTCTTCCAAATCAGAAAGCTGTGTAATATTTTCTCCGTTTGTTAAAATATACAAATTCCCCAGTGTATTCACTGCAGCAATTTGCACATTGCCATTCGTTTTGTTATAAAGTGTTGCCGCCAAATTTGTCGGAACTGCAGCAATATTAACTTCACCGTTGATTACTTTTGCAACTACTTCATCCGGCGCCGAAGAGATGATCATATCACTGGTAATATTCTCATCAATAACATAGCCTTCTTCAAGCATTTTAGCCATGCCCATTCCTGTTGGTCCTTTCAATACTGCGATTGTCATATCCACAGGCTCAATTGCATTGTTTGAGCATGCGGTAAACGAAAACAGTAATGCTACGGCAATTAAGATTACAAGAAATTTCTTCATAGTTTCTAATTTATCTCCTTTTTTGAAAATGAAGTTTTTACATGCACATCCTTAATTCGTCCTAGCTTTCCCGTCAACGCATTGATTTGATCTTGCGTACCAACAACAACCAATGCGATCACAGCTACATCTTCCTGCGTAAAAGGAATCCCCAATCTTCCTTTAATAATCCCTTTAAAACTGCTTACAAGGTTATTAAATTCTTGTTGTGCATCTTGCGCATTATCGAGTACTGCCGAGATTACAGCCAATCTTTTCATATTTTCCTTCACTCTCCATAAAAAAACCCTTTTTGAACTTGATCAAAAAGGGTTTGGATAAATCAGAGTCGTATCTTTATCCCTTTTGAATCAGCTGTGCTTTTTCATTAGGTATGCATGTTAAAGTTATAACTATTATATGATTACCTTTTAAAAAAATCAAGTCTTTTAAGTTACTTTATCTCCTGGATTCACTTCTTTTTCCGGAACAATCATTGCAAAGCTATCTTTATCATGCCCTACGGCAGTGATCATGATTTCGCTTATTTCACCTTTAAATTTTGCCGGTTTTATATTGGCGACAACAACGATTTGTTTGCCTACGAGGTCATCAACATCTTTAAACTCTGCAATACCACTAACGATTTGTTTTGTACACGAACCTAAGTCAACCTGTAAAATCAAAAGCCTGTCTGCATTAGGATGTTTTTGGGCTTTAATTATTTTTGCTACCCGTAAATCAACTTTCGCAAAATCTTCAATCGTGATTTGCTCCTTGAATTCCAAGCTCTGAGATTTTGCGTCCTTAATATTTTCTTCCTTTACACTACTTTTATTCTTTTTATTTTCTTTCTCAATCTTTTTTTCTTTTTTTAATACTTCTTCTTCCGTTATAATTCTCGGAAACAGCGGACCGGAAAGCTCAACTTTATTTTCCGGCGGATAAAGCCCAAAACGCTGAATGCTGTTCCACGACAGCAAGCTTTCGTCAACATTAAGCATTAGTCTCATTTTTACAGAAGTTTCAGGCATCGCCGGGCTAATTAAAACAGTAATAAATCTCAGGCTCTCAAGTAAATTGTACAGCACAGTGGCAAGCCTTGCTTTTTGCTCTTCATTTTTCGCAAGTACCCAGGGCATCGTTTCGTCTATATATTTATTGGTCCTCGCTATAAATTTCCATATCTGTATCAATGCGTTTGACAGCTCATATTTATCCATCAATTCTTTTACAATATGAGGAAGGTCGAGCGCCATTTGAATGATATCCATATCAATATCTTCTATTTCTTTGATATCCGGTATTACTCCGTCAAAATACTTTTCAACCATTGAAATAGTTCTGCTGAGCAAATTGCCTAAATCGTTTGCCAAATCAGCATTATTACGATTTATTAAATTATCCTCACTGTAAATGCCATCACTTCCGAAAGGCATTTCACGAAGGACATAGTAGCGCAATGCATCCGTGCCATATTTGGCGGCAAGCTCTATCGGGTCAATCACATTGCCTTTGGATTTTGACATTTTGCTGCCTTTAAGCAATATCCAGCCATGTCCGTAAACTTGCTTTGGAAGCGGCAAATCAAGTGCCATAAGAATAATGGGCCAGTAAATTGTGTGAAATCGCAGGATATCTTTCCCTATCAAGTGCAGATCTACCGGCCAATATTTATCCATCAAATTTGGTTCATCATTTAAATAGCCAAGTGCTGTAATATAATTACTCAATGCATCGACCCAAACATAAACCACATGTTTTTTATCAAAGTCAACTTTAATACCCCAGTCAAAACTTGTTCTTGAGACGCATAAATCTTCAAGGCCAGGTAGCAGAAAATTATTTAGCATTTCATTTTTAGCTGATTCAGGGCATATAAAATCAGGATGTTCATTGATATGATCAATCAATCTCTGTGCATATTTGCTCATTTTAAAAAAATATGCTTCTTCTTTTGCGGGTTTCAATTCCTTTCCGCAGTCGGGACACTTGCCGTCTTTTGCCTGCGTGCTTGTCCAATAAGCTTCACAAGGCGTGCAATATAATCCTTCATAATAAGATTTGTAAATATCGCCTTTATCATAAAGCTTTTTAAAAATTCTTTTGATTGATTGCTCATGATAAGCATCGGTTGTTCTTATGAATTTATCATAACTAATATTCATCACTTCCCATAAATGCACAATATCTTTAACAATCTCATCTACATATTCTTTGGGCTCTTTACCTGCTTTTTTTGCAGCTTCCTGTATTTTTTGCCCATGTTCATCTGTTCCGGTTAAAAAAAACACATCGTATCCGGTTAATTTTTTAAATCTCGCGATTGTATCTGCGGCTACTGTGGAATATGTGTGCCCAATGTGCAGTTTTGCACTCGGGTAATAAATTGGTGTGCTGATATAAAAACTTTCTTTACTACTCATATATTCTCCTTTATAATTTTTCTTACTTTAATGCAATAAAAAACCGTCCCAATGGGACGGTTTATCCGCGGTACCACCCAAATTAGCTTTGTTTGCTCACTCGTATGTTTAACGTCGTCAACGGCTATCGGCTCGCCTTAGAGCTCACCAATGCAGCTTTGAAGCCCATCTTCAATAAGCTTGCAATACCTCTTCTCAGCTTATGAGGCTCTCTGCAATTGCTACCTTATTTACTCAACTTTTCATAGCTTTTAAAGTATTTTATTGATAGTATTATATAAAATTATAAATAAAATGCAACGCCTTTTTGAAATATTCTATTTAATCTCAAATTTTATATTATCAATGAAAATCCATGTAGGTCCGATATAATATGAATCTATTCCAATAAGCAAATATAAATTACCCTCACTATCTGTCTGTGCTGTAAGCTTAGTTTCAAATGTTTTATATTCAAACGAAGTTGAACTTTTGTAATTATTTTTTTGAATATTGCCGAGTGCTTTGATATATTCCTCGTCAGTCATATAATGTCCTATTTTAAAATTCGGTGCGAGGATATTATCTGTATTGGTTGTGCTTGGTTTTACAGACAGCATTCCTGCTTTTATGATAACGCTTTGAGCCGGGATTTTATCCGTTATATTTGTGCTTGCCTTTGGCATCATTGTTGCCACATCAAAAGTAAGCTGTGCATCATAGGTTTTTGCGGCATCCAATTTTAAAGCCTTTCCAGCATTGATATAAAAATAGACAAACATATTATCGCCCATATTATAAGCAGACATCATAAGACCATTCGAATTTAAATTTGGTATTTCCGCTTGCTTGACAACAATGCTGTAGCCTTTTGCTTCATAATCCTGTGCCACATTGGCTACTCCGTATTCAAATTCTAATGTTGAATCTTCGAAATCATACATTAAAACAGATCGACTGCAACCACTTAGTATAAAACATAATACAAAAATCAATATAACCAGGTATATTTTCTTATACATCATTCATTCTCCCTTTATTATGTTTTAACAAACCATAAGCAAAAAAAATGTTGCTTAATGAAATCGTCTTTTTTAATTATTACTATTTTTTATTAAAAATCATGCATACTTGCATGAACATATATTGTCCTATTTATAATATTGACATAAATATGTAGACATTGTAGAATACACGGGGTGAATCAAATTGCAAATTCCAAAAAATGAAGTGCGTAACAGAATTTTATATGCTGCAAAAAAAGAGTTTCTAATGAAAGGCTTTAGGAATTCATCCATGCGACAAATTGCTCTTACAGCTAAAACAACGCCCGGAAATATATATTCTTATTTTTCTTCTAAGGATGAACTTTTTACAAAAGTGATATCTCCTGTTTTGGCCAGGTTACAAATATTGCTGAACATGCAGTTTCATCAAAAAAACTCCGTTTCAAAATCAGATATAACGTACATTACAAATGAAATATCTGATTTATTTTTATCTTATAAAGATGAATTCTTAATTTTGCTTACGGCAAGTGCAGGCAGCAAATTTGAAAATACAAAAAGCGAATTGATACAACTGGTCGCTAAGCGTTTTGAAGCAGAGCTTCCTTCGTATTTAAAAACCGGCACGAATGACATATTATTATGCGAAACGTTGGCCGCCTCCCTAATCGAAGGAGTTATGGATATATTTAACAAATGTCATGATGATGAGACTCGTCTCGCTGACATTCTAAATCGCTTTTTATCAATTTTTTTTCATATAAATCAGTAAAATAAAAAAGGATATAGAAATCTATATCCTTTTTGCACTTATTTAATCTTCAATTTTCCCCGTAAGTTTCCTATCGTCATAATCTATTATAATAATACTGTTTGGCAATAGATTATGTTTTAAAATCATTTTTCCGACCAAAGTTTCTACATTGCTTTGCAGGTATCTTTTAAGCGGTCTTGCTCCGTAAATTGGATCATATCCGTTTTCTATAACATACTCTTTTGCTTTATTCGTCAGTTTAATTGTTAACTGCTGCTCTTTTAACCTGTCATTTAATCTCTTCGTTAAGAGTTCCAAAATTTGGGTAACCTCAGTTTTTGTGAGCGGTTTATAGAAAATAATTTCATCCAGCCTGTTCAAAAATTCCGGTCTGAAACTTTGCTTTAAAAGCTGTTCTACCTGCTCCTTTGCTTTTGGTGTTATTTCACCTTTTTCATCGATGCCGTCAAGTAAATAAATAGAACCGATGTTAGAAGTCAGGATAATAATCGTATTTTTAAAATCAACTGTTCTTCCTTTTGAATCTGTTACCCGGCCGTCATCCAGTATTTGTAGCAATACATTAAACACATCCGGATGTGCTTTTTCCACTTCATCAAACAGCACAACCGAGTAAGGTTTTCTTCGCACGGCTTCCGTAAGCTGCCCTCCTTCATCATAGCCGATATATCCCGGAGGAGCTCCAACCAGACGCGAGACAGAATGTTTTTCCATATATTCACTCATATCAATTCGAATGATATTTTGCTCATCATCAAATAAATCTTCTGCGAGTGCCTTGGCAAGTTCCGTTTTCCCTACTCCTGTGGGGCCTAAGAATAGGAATGAGCCAATTGGCTTGTTTGGATCACTTATGCCTGCGCGTGAACGAATGATGGCCTGTGTTACTTTTTGCACAGCATCATCTTGACCGATTACTCTTTTATGAAGCCTTTTATCTAATTCTAATATTTTTTGTCTTTCGCTTTCCATGAGTTTCGTTACCGGTATTCCTGTCCATCTGGCTATAATTCTTGCGATTTCTTCTTCTGTCACCTTATCTCTGAGCAATGTATTTTCAGAAGTTTTGACGGCTTTGTTTTCTGCTTCAGCTATTTTCTGCTGCAGCTGCGGAATTTTCCCATATTTCAGTTCTGCAATCTTATCAAGTTCATAACTTTGCTCATAACGTTCAATCTGCGCATTTGCTTCCTTTAATTCTTCTTTTAGTTTCTGCACATAATTGATGCTGTCTTTTTCGTTTTCCCACTGCGCTTTCATCGTATTGAATTTTTCTTTCATTTCCGCAATTTCTTTTTGCAGTTCGCGTAGCCTTTCCTTTGACAAGTCATCTTTTTCTTTTTTTAAGACCGTTTCTTCTATTTCAGCTTGCATAATTTTTCTTGCTATTTGATCTAATTCAAACGGCATAGAGTCGATTTCCGTTCTTATCATGGCGCAAGCTTCATCGACCAAGTCAATTGCTTTATCCGGCAGAAATCTGTCAGAAATATATCTGTGAGAAAGCATTGCCGCAGAAATTAAAGCACTGTCCGTGATGTGCACTCCGTGAAAAACCTCATATCTGTCTTTGAGTCCCCTTAAAATCGAAATAGTATCTTCCACGGTTGGTTCATTGGCATAAACAGGTTGAAAACGTCTCTCAAGTGCCGTATCTTTTTCAATATATTTTCTATATTCATTAATCGTGGTCGCTCCGATACAATGCAGTTCTCCTCTTGCAAGCATTGGTTTTAACAAGTTGCCCGCATCCATCGCCCCTTCCGTTTTTCCCGCGCCTACAATTGTGTGAAGTTCATCAATAAATAATATGATTTGTCCATCACTTTCCTTGATCTCATTTAAAACTGCTTTCAAACGCTCTTCGAATTCCCCTCGGAATTTTGCTCCTGCAATTAATGCCCCCATATCCAAGGCAAAAATCGTTTTATCTTTTAGACCATCCGGGACATCGCCTCTTACAATTCTGATTGCAAGTCCTTCGACGATGGCCGTTTTTCCAACTCCGGGCTCGCCAATCAAGACCGGATTATTTTTTGTTTTCCTTGACAAAATTCGAATGACATTTCGTATCTCGTCATCTCTCCCGATTACGGGATCTAATTTTTGTTCTTTAGCTCTTTTAACCAAGTCATAACCGTATTTATTTAGAACATCATATGTGTTTTCAGGTGTATCCGAAGTCACCCTCGTATGACTTCTCACTTTTTGCAGCGCTTGTAAAAAACTGGTATTGTCTATACCATATTTTTTGAATAAATTATTAATTGCATCCGATGGTTGAGATATAATAGCTATCATAATATGCTCAACGGAAATGTATTCGTCATTCATCTTTTCTGCTTCTTTTTGCGCTTTTACAAAAGTTTTATCTACAACAGAAGATACATAAATTTTCCCTGCCTCTCTTCCGGGCCCTGATACCCTTGGCATTTTTGTAATAATATCATCTATTTCCGATAGCATATCATCAGGCTCAATATTCATTTTAACAAGAAGTTGCGGAATAAGCCCGCTATCTTGATCAAGCAAAGCATAGAGCAAATGCTCCTGTTCAATTTGCATATTATTGTTTTCTAATGCAATTTTTTGTGCATTTTCAATTGCTTCCAATGATTTTTGCGTATATTGTTTCGTATTCATAATTTTTTACCTCCTAATCTTAAAGGTGCATTGTTCATATGCATACATAAAATATCTTTATGTCTATTTTACTCCAATAAAAATAAATTACTATATGTCTTCATTCAGATTATAATCAAACCATTTTCAAGATAATCTAAATATCTGTATTCAATGTCTCTGTCTGTTTCATATACTCCGCTTAAATATCCCTTTAGTATTTCATCAAACATTTGAATATAAAATGCGATAGCATTACTTATATCCTCATTTGAATGCAAAGAGTTGTTTACAGGATACATGAAAGTTCGTCTGAACCGCCCTTGCTCCAGGCTGTAATATATATCTTTTTTTATATCAAATTGATGTATATAATGTTCTTCCAACTTCATCCAAAGGTTTAAAAAATGTGTTATTTCCATCAGCAAAGTACTGCTTTGCGTACGAAATGTCACTTTGAGTTCACCTAAACTTTTTTTATCTGCATGCAATTCAACTAAATATCGTATTGTTGGCCGATACTTATATGTCAGTGCGCTTTTAATGCAAATCACGGAATCTGTTGACATACTTTGTACCTGAAGTGATTGCCCATCGTCTATTAACAAGGCTGCTATATTATCAAAAATATCTTTCATTCGCTTTTGCGGAGTTATTAATGATGCATAATCTGCCAAAATTTGGTTGACTAAATTAGAACGATTTGTATGATTGGCCGATGCTATTTTATCTATGGCGGATACAACTTCATCCATAAGCATTAAGCTATACATATTTTTACCCATAATATCACCTCGTTATTATTTTAAACTATATTTTACAATTTGTAAATATATTTATATAAATTTTAATACAAATTTTAAAATATTTTGTATTAAAAAAACGCTGATTTATTATCAGCGCTTTTCTTACAACCTAAATAATGACTAATTATCTTGCATTTCTTTGTTGCTTCTTATTTCGTCTGCAAGCTGGGCATCTGACAGGATCATTTTCGAAGCCTTTTTCTTTGTAAAAAGCTTGCTCGCCTTCTGTGAAGACAAATTCTGATCCACAATCTTTGCAAATAATTGTTTTGTCAGCCATTTTTTCTCCTCCTTTATTTATTCATCTGCACTCTGTACTCTTTTCTCTTTTTATTTAAAATAAATAAAGGATACTAGATTCAGAACACTAAAACAGCATATAAACACTGTTAATGAATTTTAACATAAATTCTTTAATAATACAATATATTTAGAAAATTATTCTTTCTTTTCTATCGTAAAAGATAAAACAAATTGATTTAAACTAATGGATTTTATTTGTATAAAAACTTATTCATTTTGTTCATCTTCTTTGTTTATTATATCCATATTTTTAAAATTATTTTCACTGTTTTCTTGCAAGTTATCTGTATTTTTATTGATATTTTCTGTGCTAGATGTTTCATTTATGCTACGTTGTTCCATTTCATCCTGTTGCATATAATTTGTGAAGTGTATGTCTTTGACGTTTACAACTTTCGAAGCAAATGTATCAAATATATTCTTTCCCTTGAACTTATCAAAATTAATAAATATAAACGATGTAAAAATATATAGCATATAACTTGCAAAGCTTCTTATAAGGGCAATTAAAATAACGACAATAAACGGAATAATCAACGGGATAGAAAAATTAGAGATATTATCCGGAATAATAGAGAGTACCCACACAAGTATTCCATAAAAAATACCAATTAATAATAAGTTTCCAAAAATTTTACCTCTTTTGCCCTTTGTCAATCTCCTTGAATATCTGAGTGATGCAACTGCCGAAAATTTATATTTCACTCTCGCTAACTGAGCCATTGAATACATGATCGATATGTAAATTGATATACCAAGCATTATTAAAGATAGAATGACGAAAATTATAGTCAGCGTGCTCATATTGCTTAATTGCCATAAGCTGTTGATATCAAATGTATATAACATATATGATGAAAAACCCATGGATACGAAAATAACAGATAACAGAATGCCAAATATAATGAATATCCCTATAGCAATAAGTGATAATAAAACAGCTGTACCCATTGACGGAAATGCTCTTTTAAATGCAAAAGAGAGTATACTGCCAAAATCTCTTTTTACTTTACATGCTACCGAGTCTGCAATCAAATAGATCATTGCATTCTGCGCGCATGCAAAAAACATGATCACAACAATCAATATTATTCCTATCCCGATCATTGCTGGAATTGCAGGCGCTATTTGGGATATAATCGCCTGGCTGTCTATATACTGCCATGCATATATATTCGATAAATATGGATAGGGCAAATATTGAGCAATAATAATACCCCCAATAAGAATAATTCCTACTGTAGCCAATATCATAAACAGCGCAAACAATAACATTGCGCCAAATGTTTGCCAGAAACGTTCCTTGGCCGTGCGCAGCATCAGTAAGCAATATTCTTTGAAAGTTAAAATTCTCTCGTTTATATTTTTTTCCATATATACTCCAACTTTTTATTATAAATTGTGATAATAATATCATATATTGTCGTATAAAGCAAATTTATGTATGATCAACGCAAACAAAAAAGTCACTTTTTTATGTGGAATAACCCTAGATTACTAAAATTGTATATTTACTGTTGTACCTTTATTTAACTCGCTTTCAAGTGTTACTTCCGCATTATGAAAAAGCGCTGCATGCTTTACGATTGAAAGTCCAAGCCCTGTGCCGCTGATTTCTTTAGAATGGCTTTTATCAACTCTATAGAAACGTTCAAATACACGTTCTTGCTCTTTAGGCGCTATCCCGATTCCCGTATCCTTTATGCTGAGCAAAATTCCTCTTTCATTTTTGTCTAAGGCGACGATTACCTTTCCGCCATTTTTGTTATATTTTATAGCGTTATCACATAAATTATAAATCATTTCTTCCAGTATCTGACGCACTCCCTTCACTGGAGCGTGATCAATATTTAACTCAATAGTGATATTTTTCTTCTCTGCTTGAGTTTTCAACCTTTGTACGACTTCATTTACTATATCAAACAGATCCAAATATTCCATTTCATCCTGCATAATATTCTCATCTAATTGAGAAAGCTTGATAATATCTCCTATCAACGCCATTAAACGTTGTGATTCCTCATAGATATTGTTTGCAAAACGCTCGATATCTTCGGGCCTTGCAATTTTATTTTTGATAATTTCCGCAAAACCGGATATTGAGGTGAGCGGCGTTTTAAGCTCATGTGATACATTTGCAGTAAATTCACGGCGCAGTTTCTCTCTCTCTTCTTTCTCAGTTACATCCAAAATGACAATAACGGCTCCTGCAACTACGTCTCCGTCAAAAACAGGATTTGCGATCAATTCATAATATTTCTCATCAAGCTGCATAGGCTGTTCACTATGAGAACCGCTTAATGCTTTATCTACAGCTTTACGAAAGCTTTCACTTCTGTTGAGTGTTAACACACTTTGCTTTTCAGATACTTTACTTGCTCCAAGCAGCTTCATCGCACTTGAATTATACGATATGATATCCGTTTTATTATCAACAACCAACAGCCCTTCACTCATGTTTTCAATAATCGTTATAAATTCCTGCTGTCTTCTTTTAAGCTCAGCTATCTGAGATTGTATTTGTCTTTTTTGATTGACAATGCGGTGCAGCATCGGTGTTAACTCTTCATATGTTTCAGTTTCTTCAGGATGCTCCAAATCTATTTCATTAAGAGACTGCACCAATCTTTTTGCACTACGGCGTGCTAACAACGCCGAAAATATAACAGCGATTACCAATATAAGAATAAGCGGCTTTAGCATTTCAAAAACCAAGCTGAATGCAGAATGCTTTGTACTGGAAATACGAAGAACCGTGCCGTCCGATAACCTCACAGCATAATAAATTGTTTTTTCCGCAATTGTTTTTGAATAGCGGATACTTTCACCTTCACCGCTAGTTAATGCTTCCTGCACTTCTTTACGATCACTATGATTTTCCATGGTCACCGGATCGGCAAAGTTGTCATATAAAACTGTGCCATCTTCATCTATCCATGTAATACGCGTACTGTCATTCAGCTTATTTTCAATATTTTCCAAATAAACAACTCCACTGTCTGTCATGCCTTGAATAATATAGGTGCTTTCATTTTTAAGCTGCATACTATATTGATTGGCATAGTATTCATAAAGTACACCCATAATCAATGCGACACTTGCCAAAAAGATAACTACGGCCACAATAAAAATGGATTTAAAGATACGTTTTGTCATGCTTTACTTCCCCCTATTTTATATCCAACGCCTCTGATTGTCTCAATATAGCTCCCACATTTACCCAGTTTTTGCCGAAGTGTACGAATATGCACATCTACAGTACGACTTTCCCCATCAAAATCGTATCCCCATACTTTATTCAATAATTGATTGCGCGTAAATACTTGCCCCTGATTTTCAAGCAATAAGCACAGCAATTCAAACTCCTTGAGCGTTAGCGCAATCTCTTCATCTCCTATTTTAACGATATGTTTAGACGGGTTGACAGTGAGCGCTCCTATATTATAAACAGTTTGTTGAACAAGATTTTCGGTTCGGCGGAGAAGAGCTTTAATACGTGAAATTAGTTCCATCATGCCAAACGGTTTCGCAACATAATCATCTGCTCCGTAATCGAGCCCCACTACTTTATCATATTCACTTGCTTTTGCAGTCAACATCATAATAGGCAGCTTCTTGGTATGCGCCATAGAGCGAAGCTTTCTTAGAATGCTTAACCCGTCTTCTTGTGGCAACATAATATCAAGAAGAATTAAATTCGGAATTTTATGCTCTAAAGCATTCCAAAAATCCGAGGGCTTCTTGAATCCTATTGTTTCCAGTCCCGTATTATTTAGAGTATATACAACAAGTTCTCTAATATTATTATCGTCTTCCACAAAATAAATCATTTTTAGTATAACTCCATTTCACCTGATTTTTTGTGCATACTTCACATATTGGTTATGCAATTTATAACAGATACTATTAAACATTTATTTTATATTCTTATGCCTTCCTGTCATAGAGTATTCTACCCATTCAGCAATATTGACCGCATGATCACCGATACGTTCCAAATATTTTGCAATCATTAATAAGTCAAGACATAGTTCTCCATTATCATTACTAATTGATATAAGCTCAATGAGCTCCTGTCTAACTTCAGTAAACAATGCGTCAACTATATCATCATATTGCATCACAGATCTTGCAAGCTCTAAATCTTTCTTTACAAAAGATTCGACGCTATCTGTAACCATTTTTATCGTTGCGCCTGCCATATCGTTAATACAGACTTTACTCTTTGTATCATTATGTTTTATAAATTTGGTTATTTCGGCAATGTCACATGCCTGATCACCGATACGCTCCATATCAGAAATCATTTTTAAAGCGGAAGAAATAATACGAAGATCTCTTGCCACAGGTTGCTGCTGCAGCAAAAGTTTTAAACAAAGTGTTTCAACGTCTTTTTCTTTTTGGTCGATATCATTTTCAATAGCACGTGTTTTTTCGATCATTTTATCATCTTCATCTAATAGCGCTTTTATTGATGCCAAAATTGCATCTTCACATAACGCTCCCATTTTAATTAATTCCAAATTTAGTTTCTCAAGCTGCTCATCGAAACGAGTTCTCATTATCCGAACCTCCCTGTAATATAGTCTTCTGTCTTCTTGTCTTTCGGCATAGAAAACAGTATATCTGTATCTTCATATTCCACAACTTCTCCAAGCAGGAAAAAAGCTGTTTTATCTGAAATTCGAGCGGCTTGCTGCATATTATGTGTTACTATAATGATAGTATAATCGTTTTTCAATTGCCCTGCAAGCTCTTCAATTTTGGATGTAGAAATCGGATCAAGCGCACTGGTCGGCTCATCCATAAGCAATACTTCAGGTTGAACTGCCAGAGCTCTTGCAATACAAAGACGCTGTTGCTGCCCTCCGCTCATTCCAAGCGCGTTTTTCTTTAATCGATCTTTTACTTCTTCCCAAATAGCAGCGTCACGTAAAGATTTTTCTACTATGTCATCCAACTTTACTTTAGAGCGAATCCCATGTGTTTTTGGCCCAAAAGCAATATTGTCATATATGCTCATCGGAAACGGATTTGGTTTTTGATAAACCATTCCAACCCTTTTTCTAAGCAAATTAATATCCATATTGCCATATATATCTTCATTATCAAGTAGCACCTGACCTTTAATTTTGCATCCTTCAATTAAATCATTCATACGGTTGAGCGACTTTAAAAGCGTAGACTTACCACAACCGGAAGGTCCGATAAACGCAGTTATTTTATTTTCCGGAATTTTTAAATTGACATTTTTTAAAGCTTGAAAATCGCTGTACCATAGATCTAAATTTTTTATTAAAAATTTATCCATATGTCTTACCTCATCGTTATTTTTTTGGCTAAAAATCCTGACAGTGCATTGATGCCTATTACCATAATTAAAAGCACGACTGCCGTTGCATAAGCTTGGGTGGTGTATAATCCTTCAGACAACAGTGCATACATATGCACAGATAGGGTCCTCCCTGAAGAAAACAGACTATTAGGGATTTCCGCAACCGTACCCGATGTATAAATCAGCGCTGCGGTTTCGCCGACGATTCTGCCTATACTTAATATAATCCCCGATAAAATACCTGGAATCGCTGACGGCAACACAATTTTAAACACTGTTCTCAATCTTCCCGCACCGAGACCAAAGCTTCCTTCGCGATAAGAATCCGGCACTGCTTTAAGTGCTTCCTCTGTGGTACGTAAAATAATGGGCAATACCATAATCGCCAGTGTAAGTGCACCTGCTAGAATAGACATTGTAAATCCACAGGCAATAACAAACAATAAATATCCAAACAGCCCATATACAATTGAAGGAATTCCCGACAGTGTTTCGGCTGTAATTCTAACAGCTCCCACAAATTTATTGCCTCTTTTTGCATATTCAACCAAATAGATGGCAGAAAAAATTCCAAGCGGTACCGCAATTATTAGTGAGAGCAATGTAATAATTACAGTATTGATAATCGCCGGCATCATAGACACATTTTCAGAATTATATTGCCAAGCAAATAAATCCAATGAAAGGTTTGGAATGCCTTTTATTAAGATATATCCAACCAGTATTAACAATATACCGATCGTTAATATAGCTGATAAGTTTACTAAAATGAACAGAGTCAATGAAAGCGGGTTTTTTCTATACGAATCCCATCTTTTTTTAAATCTTCGACTTTTTATTTGTTCCATCAACTTTGCCTCCTTTTTAAAACAGAGAAGCATAAATTAATGATTAAAATAAAAGCAAACAATACCACTGCTGTAGCGATCAATGCTTCACGATGCAAGTCTGCTGCATATCCCATCTCCAATACGATATTTGCCGTCATTGTACGAACGCCTTGCAAAATCCCGCGAGGCATAACCGCTTGATTTCCGGCAACAATGATAACTGCCATCGTTTCCCCGATTGCACGCCCAACCCCAAGAATTATACTTGCTAATATGCCTGACTTTGCAGCAGGCAGCATTGCAAAAAAAACACTTCTCTCATGTGTAGCCCCCAAAGCTAAAGCTCCTTCATAATAGCTTTCCGGTACGGCTCGAATCGCTGATTCCGAAACATTTATAATAGTTGGCAAAATCATGATTCCAAGCAAAATAGAAGCCGTTAAGATACTCTTGCCGCTTCCTCCAAATAGTTGCTGCATTATTGGCACGATGACCACTAATCCAAAAAAACCGTACACAATGGATGGAATTCCTGCCAAAAGCTCCACTGCCGGCTTTAATGATTTATATAATCGTTTCGGACAAAATCTTGCCATAAAAATAGCACAAAATATGCCGATAGGTACCCCCACAACAATTGCTCCGGCCGTTACATAAATACTTCCGAGTATCATTGGGAAAATACCATAAATATCATTTAAGGGCTTCCATGTTTTCCCCAACAAAAAGTTAAATATCCCGATTTTCCCGATGGCGGGAATTCCATTTGCAAATAGAAAAATACAAATTAATGCCACTGCAATAATAGACGTACATGTGGCAATAATAAATATGTATTTCATTGCTCTTTCTTTAAAGTGTTCCATATATTCTCCTATTGCAACAAAGGGCCAGGCAAAGCCAAGCCCTTTGTGTTAATTACATCAATACTGTTTGATTTATTAATCTCTTTCTTATTCTATTTCAGACCAATCAACGATAACGCCGGTATATATATCTTTTACTTGTTGGCTTGTTAGTGCATCTGCTGTATTATTATTGTTTACAACTATTGCGATGCCATCCATTGCTATAACCGTTGCATTTAGTCCGCTTTCTAATTCACTATCTTTGAGTTCGCGAGAGGCCATACCGATATCGCATACGCCTTCAATTGCAGATGTCATACCTGTTGTAGAGTCACTTTGTTGTACTTCAATTTCAGCATTTGGATTTATTGCCAAATATGCTTCTTTTAATTTTTCCATAACCGGTGTTACAGAAGATGAACCTGCTACTTTAATTTCACCACTCGCATTATTACTTTCAAATGCACCTGTGTTTTCCTTGCTGATATATCCGTTATCTTCAACAACTGCTTGACCATTTTCGCTTAAGATAAAATTCATGAAATCTTGGGCAGCTTCACCAACATCACCTTTTGTCGCAATATTAAACGGACGGGCGATTTTATAAGCACCGCTTTTAATATTATCAACCGTTGCTTCTGCTCCGTCGATCTTTAAGGCTTTTACACTGTCATCCAGCGAGCCTAGTGAAATGTACCCAATAGCGTTTTCATTTCCTGCAACTGTTGTCATTACAACTGATGTGCTGTTTACTATTTCAGCAGTATCAATCGTATTATCTACTTTGTTACCATCTGCATCTTTTTCTTCTACGCCGACTAATTCTATAAAAGCGCCTCTTGTGCCTGAACCATCTTCACGGGAAACAACAGTAATTGCAGTATCTTGTGCACTATTGCTGCCACAACCTGTAAAAAGTGATACAACCATTGCCAATGCAACAGTCAATATGATTATTTTTTTCATATTAAATTTTTACTCCTTTAATTAATTCTTATTTTTGAACTTGATATGTCCTTAGTATAAAAAAGCAAAGTAAAAACTATTATCTCGCAAATGTTAAATTTATGTAAAATTATTTGCTATATTTTATTTTATATACATATAATCAAAGTAATAGAAAATAAATATGTTTTAATTGTAAAAATAAACGGATAACTTTTTAAAGGTAGATAAAAAAAGACAGTACAATATTGTACCGTCTTATGATTTATTGTATTTAAGCTATCATAATGCCGGAGGATAAAAGCAGCATTGTAAAGAGTATACCTTGTAAGAAAGCCGCAATAAAAATTTGAATTTTTAACTCTTCCAATATTCTTCCAAATAAAATAACCAGAACAATCCATATTGCTGCAGTAAACAAAGTAATAGCCATTGCAGGTATTCCTAAAAGAAAGAAGATAAGCGCGAATAAAATAAAAGGTAGTATACCACATAAAATGATTTTAATTTTTGAAATCCTATTTGGATATAAAACTGTAAATTCTCTGTCAGCAACAAGAAATGTCAGACTATTAAATATACTGAATAGAATAAACCAAATCCAGCGCTGAGCAAACGGAAACATATAATAAAGTCCAAAGTGACCAAACATTTTTAATATTATAATGAAAATGATGAATACAAAAACTCCGCTGAGCCAATTAGTACGTTCCTCGTCCTTAAACATCCCTGCTCCCGCATCTTTTGCGAAGTTTGAATATACATAGACAAAAATCATCACTGCACCATATGCACCAAATATAAATGTTATGAGTGCGGATTGAATCGGATAATCAATCGGAATTAAAAATGCAAATGCAAAGCCTAATGCTCCTACAGCAAAAGCCGGAACCCAAAACAATAGTTTATATAGATAAAATTTCATAGATAGATTAGTTTTATAGATATCAAAATTACTTTCATAGGATTCAAAGGCTTTCTTACACGCCACTGCAAAAATAAATATAAATGCCAACATCAACAGCAGCATAATATTATATATGATATTTATACTGTTAGCGGTATTATAAGTCCACGCGCTCACCTGACATAAATGCGATACTACATCATCAATTATTTTGCTGCTAAGCGGTGCGTAAGGTTCTATAATAACAGATTCATCTGTCAAAGTTGTGCTGTTATTTGCGCCCAATATTTCTTCAAGCTGACTACCTATTTTTTTTTCTGCTGCTGTATTGATAATATGAACATCAATACCACTGATATTATTTGTAAGATTTTCTATCCAAGCAAGCTTTGTATCATCAGCCAAAATTGGCAGACGCTCAAAAATGGTTGATGAAAAGTTAATTTCAGGATTTATTAATGTAATGCTGACAGGTTTTATATAATCTACGGCACATGCCTGAAGTACTGCACGCGCGCCAAATCCATGTCCTATATAATGAATATTTGCAGGTGGCAGACTACATAACTGAGAAAATGCCAGCATTGCAGAATAAACCTGCATAGCCGCACTGTTATCTTCATAAAATGACGTTGTATACGCTCCCTGACTTCTTCCTTGTCCCGGAAGATCATATATCATGACCGAATAACCCTGTTTGTTTAAAGCTTGTGCCATATTGAGATAATAAGACATATCTTGTCCCTTATCGGCAACTAAAATGGCCCCTTCCCCTTTTGTCCCTTCTATATAGCTGCCTGTCATTCGATTACCGTTTAAATCATAAAAATATATCTCCTGCATCTCGGCATAGACAGGATTTATTATATACATAAAGACGCACATACACAAAAATACTGCTAGGAGCAGCAGGGGTATGAACAATTTCTTTTTATTATAACTACTCAAATTTAATTTCATTTTTTCTAACCTAATAAGCATCTAAAAATTTTATTTATTATAACATATAAACAATAAATAAATTTAAAAAATTTCAAATTAATATTCGTAAAGCTCTCGTTTCAATTAGCTTAAATTAATGATATAATGTTTTAATTAAAAAAGGAGTACTTCTCTATGCGAATCATAAATACAAACATAATCAAAGAATGTGTTAAAGATCTCTTATTAAAGGCCAACATTTCCATTGATGAAAAATATATACAATACATGAAAAAAACAATCGAGGCTGAAACAAATCAAACCGCCAAAAAAATCCTTGATATTCTTATTGAAAACAATGACTATGCCCTGCAAAAACAGGTACCTCTCTGTCAGGATACAGGTATGGCAGTCATTATGTTAAAAATCGGGCAACAAGTTTGCCTTCAGGGTGCGTATCTGCATGATGCTGTAAACGAGGGTGTAAAGGAAGCTTATGAAGAAGGATATTTAAGAAAATCTGTCGTTGGTTGCCCTCTTCGCAGAGAAAATACAAAAACCAATACACCTGCTGTTATCTATACAGAGATTACGAATGGACAAGAGGTAACGATCACAGTGATGCCAAAAGGTTTCGGTAGCGAAAACTCGGGAGGCGTAGGCATGCTTACGCCTGCATCAGGCGAGGAAGGTGTTATCGATTTTGTTTATAATATAGTTTTGAAAGCAGGTTCAAACCCATGCCCTCCGATCGTTGTAGGAGTTGGAATCGGCGGCACCATGGATAAAGCAGCTTTGATTTCTAAACAAGCTCTTTTACGCCCACCTTTTACCCCCAATCAAGATCCGTATATTGCATCTCTCGAACAAAAACTTTTTAAAAAAATAAATAAAAGCAATATCGGCCCTGCAGGTCTTGGTGGAAAAACAACTGCTCTTGCCGTATATGTTGAGACATATCCTACTCATATTGCAGGATTACCTGTAGCTGTTTCTATCTCATGTCACGCCATCAGACACCTGGAAAGGACTATATAATAATGAAAAAAATTCAACTACCCTTAAGTGATGAAGTTATAAAAACACTGTGTGTTGGACAAAAAATACTCATCAGCGGTGAAGTTTTAACTGCAAGGGATGCCGCTCACAAACGCTTTCATGAAGCAATTCAAAACAATCTTGCTCTTCCGGTAAATTTAAAGGGAGCTGTTATATACTATACCGGCCCAACCCCCACAAAACCCGGTTTTGTAAGCGGTGTTGCAGGTCCTACTACTTCGTACCGCATGGATAAGTATACCCCCATGCTTTTAGACAGAGGGCTTAAAGGAATCATAGGAAAAGGCAAACGCAGTCAAGAAGTGATAGATTCTATCGTGAAAAACCATGCCGTTTATTTTGCGGCTGTAGGCGGCGCAGCGGCACTTACTTTAAAATGTATAACGAAAAGCGAAATAATCGCTTATGATGATTTAGGCACTGAGGCAATTAGAAAAATGATATTTAAAGATTTTCCGGTTTTCGTAGCCGTAGACTGTCATGGAAATAGTATTTATGCGTGATATACGATAAACAAAAAAAAGCGATATTATAATCGCTTTTATTTTTTTAACATGGTGGGCGCAATAGGGCTCGAACCTATGACCCCCTGCTTGTAAGGCAGGTGCT
>CAZHMK010000013.1:0-35941 GCA_964533615.1 uncultured Eubacteriaceae bacterium | reverse complement strand
ACAATATCATGACCAAAGTAAAGCACTGCCTCATTTTTAATAAATAAGGCCGGCACATCTTGGGATACAATAAAAGTTTGAGACTCGAGGAGTATGGTTTTTTCCTTATTTAAAGCAACAATTGCTATTCCGATTAAAAACACCAGAAAAAGAATCGATATTTTAATAGCATTTCGTCTGCGAATTCTTTTGATATATTTTCCTTTTTTATTTGCCAAAACATATGCCTCGTTGTAGTATCGTATTTATTATTAAAATTATTTGATTTCTTCTGTTAGGCGGATAAGTAACTCTTCACGTCCGATAGCAGTCATAATTTTACTTAAATCAGCTCCATGAACTTGTCCTGTTACGGCTATGCGGATAGGCATATATAAGTTTTTACCTTTTATCTTATATTCGTTTTGTATGCTTTTTATTATTTGATTGATTTCTTCGCTGTTCAAATTAGCCGTATTTTCAATACTTTCTTTTAATGCTTTTAACACAATTATGCTACTTGGCTCATTTAATATGCTGCGCGCTTCTTTATCAATATTCCCTTTATCAAATATCACTTCAGAAAGAATATTAATATCACTGAGCAAAACTATTTTATCTCTTACAGCTTCAACAATCAATATCAATTTATCTATACTGCAAGGCTTCGTTAAAAAAGGCTGACAAAGCATTGCTAAGAAATCGCTATCATATTCTTTGATATACTGTGCATTCATCCAATTGAGTTTATCAATATCAAAAATTGCGCCGGATTTATTGATTCTCTTGGCATCAAAGCTTTCTATTAACTCATCCATGTTCATAATTTCTTCTTCGTTTGAACTGCTCCATCCCAAAAGCGTCACAAAATTAGTTAATGCCTGCGGTAAATATCCTTTCGCTCTAAAATCTTCAACTGCCGCATCATCATTCCTCTTCGACAGTTTTTTTCTGTTCGTATTTAAAACTGTGGGTAAATGAATATATTTCGGCTGTCCAAATCCTAAAACCTGATTTAAATATACATGCTTTGGCGTTGAAGATATCCATTCCTCACCTCTGATGACGTGTGTAATTTTCATAAGAAAATCGTCAATTACTACTGCAAAATGATAGGTTGGAAATCCATCGGATTTTATGAGCACTTGATCATCCATGTCATTTGTATTAAAACTGATATGTCCGAAAACTTCGTCATCAAATTCTATCATTCTATCTTGAGGAAGATTAAGCCTGATAACATACTTCTCCCCCGCCTGTACTTTTTTATTTATTTCTTCTTGTGAAAGGGACAGACATTTTTTGTCATATTTAGGCGTAAGATTATTTTCTGTTTGCATGGCTCGCAGATCGTCAACGCGCTCTTTTGAACAAAAGCAATAATATGCATGTCCCTCTTTAATAAGCTTTGAAATATATTTTTGATAAATATCCAGCCTTTGCGACTGTATATACGGTCCATATTGTCCTTTTTGTATTATTTCTCCTTCAGTATTTAAATACACACCTTCATCGTATTGAATGCCACACCAGGCAAGCGCTTCAATTAAATTCTCAATAGCACTTTCAACATATCGTGTTCTGTCTGTATCTTCGATACGAAGTATCATTTCTCCGTCGTTTTTTTTGGCCAGCAAATAATTGTATAACGCCGTACGAAATCCACCTATATGCAGATATCCTGTTGGGGATGGTGCAAATCTAACTCTCATTTTTTTCTCCATTATTGTCCTCTCTTATCAGACTAGATTCAAATATATTCTTTTTTACTGCTTACATTTTTTATCAGGCCATTTTAATTTATTAAAAATAAAACGGCAATTTGCCTTATCACATACAATCACGTAAAGATGATAACAACCTGTCCGGTTTTGTTCTGACGTGCATCAATTTAGCCTGCACATAAATCTCAGTTTTCTTTAAGCGAATTTATTATAGCAATGCCTGGAGCATCATGCACTCTGTAAGACTATTATTTTATTATATCATAAAATAATAGTCTTATATTTACCTTATTGGCATATTGCAAAAAATATATTCTTCATTACCATATTGCAAATATAATGTAACAGTATCGGCTTTTGAATCAAAAGGCCAAAACTTTATAAATAAAACATTTTTATACCCCAGAGGATCATCCGGCGGATACGGGCTTTCTTTATAATACATGGGAAAATACTTGTTGCCCAAATTATCTATAACATAACTACTCTGATAATTCGTAAGATTCAATGGATTTTTATTGATATCTTCAACATTTAAAGTAATTGCGTTATAAGTTAAATTCCCGCTCATCCAAGAATATGTGATAAAATATAATTCTGTCGTGATTTTTTCAACATCTATCCTAATATCATTGATTGTTTGCTCATACTCGGAACGGCCGTATTTATTTTTCATATCCTCTTCATTACTAATATAAGAAGCCGATAAATATTCTGCCGTTCCGAGTAAGCTAATTTTACTTAAAAGCATAAAATAAGATATTGTTACAAATAAAAATAAAATGATAAATATAATTAATAAACTTCTTTTAAACTTTTTAATATTATTCATATTTAATCTATATTATTAGAATTTTATCATTATACTTTTATACTTATATTTGACTCAGTATTTTTACCATATCCAATTCACCTTTACCTTGCGAATTTTTGTCTTCTCCTAAAGAATACGTGTTTTTCATTAATATATCCTTGATCCGCTGCGGAGTCAGATCTGATTTTTTTTGAAGCATTAAGGCGGCAATCCCTGCAGCCATCGGAGTAGACATTGAAGTTCCGCTCATTTTGATATATTGCTTTTGCTGGTTTTTTAAAGAAATGATGTCCACACCAGGCGCTACGACATCAGGTTTTACAGTTTTACGTGCAGGCCCTCTCGAGGAAAATTCAGCAACAACATCGTCTGCGCGCTGGATCGTCCGTAAATCATCAACACATCCTACAGTTATTAATTTAGGTGATATGCCCGGTACATTAATTGTTTTTCTCTCTGGTCCATTATTCCCTGCCGCTACAAACACTGCAATACCGTGATCCCATAATCGTTCTGCTTCTTTTAGTAATGCATCATTGCGCCCTAATCTACCATCTACTCCCAAAGACATAGATACTATACGAATATTATATTGCTCCTTATGCTCAATAATCCACTCTATACCTGCCGCAATATCGGATATCATCCCGCCGCCATTTTTATCCATTACCTTAATGACCACCAAATCAGCCCCAGGAGCTATACCCATATATTTTCCGTTTGAGCTTAAGCCATTAGACGCGATGATTCCACATACATGTGTGCCATGGCCATTATCATCATACAGCCTGCTTTTTGCTCCAATAAAATCAACAAATGCTTTTACTTTCCCGTTTTTCCTTGACATGATGTCATTATGAGGATAGAGACCTGTGTCCAGCACGGCAATACAAATTCCTCTGCCGTCGTAGCCTAACCCGTGTGCATATTCTGCGCCTATTGATGCCCTCGCAACATTGAGGCACATATCGACTTTTGTGTCATTCTCTATATATTTTACATCTTTAAGTCTTGCTACCTTATTTATATTAATGGCAGGTATTTCAACCGCTATGGCATTAATTCCTTTTAATTTATATTTGACCGAAACATTATATTTCGATAAGACCTGCACCATTTTTTCATCATCTTCATGGTTTGTATATAAAATGAGTGATATGGTCTCTTTTTCACTTTTACCTCTTATACTTTCCAAGATTGTTCTGTCAATCCGTTTATTCATATTTCCATCTCACATATCTTGCTTTTTTGAGGCATTTATTGGTTAAATATTTTTTAGATGAATAAACTACTACATATGTTGTCTATTCATCTTCGTGGATACTATTATTTTCAATTTTTCCGCGTGATCTATTATGTTTTAATTTCTTCCTTTCTAACTTTTGCTTTTTATAATTTTTTCTCAATTCATTTCGTTTCATAATCTTGTTTCTTTTTTCTTCTCTTTTTTTTCGTAATGCTTCGCTGTCTTTTTTTAAAAACGAACCTAAAATAGACATATATCTCTCCTATTTATTTTTTTTAACATATGAATTAAGAGAATCGATAATCTGATCAAATTTTGCTCTTTGCTCTCTATTCATACTATCCTTAAGCTGCACTATCAGCTCGGCCTTTTCCTTTGCTGTCATTTCATTTTTCATTGCCTCAATTCTTTTTATTTCTTTTCCGTATTTTTTATCAATATCCTTTACTTTTTCCATAATGTTTTTATCCGCTGCGATCTTTTGAACGCTATCATAATCTAAATCATTTCTATCGTTAATTTGCTTGACAATATCAATTGCTTTATTAATTTCATTATTATCCATTTAACCACCTGCCTCTCTCTATTTATTACTATATGCTTTTTATTATTTTTAGTGTATTTTATTGCCGTTACTATACTAAAGTTTTTCATGAAATCCCCTTACAGCTCATTAAAAAACATGCACATATACTTATAAAATACGTATTATGATATAGACAGAAAAGCAGCGAGAAATATACGTTTCTTCTGCTTGTCTGTGATAAATGATTATGACAATTGCTGAAATAAATTTCAATAATAGTCGTAAAAATGACACGGAGGGTAATATGGGATGTATATTTAAAGATTGTGACTGTGAAACCTTATTAATGTTTTTCCTGCTTTTAGTAGTATTATTTGACAATATGGGATTCTGTAGCAACGAAGATGACAGCATACTCTTGTTCTTCTTCTTACTTTTAATAATACTCTTTAATGATGGATGCTAAACAAAGCAATTATTGAAATATAAAACTTGCAACAAAGAACACGGAGGGCGGTATGACGAGTATATTTAGCAATTGCAGCTCTGACAATTTATTAATGTTTTTCTTACTGCTGATAGTACTGTTTGACAGTATAGGATTCGTTAACAGTGAAGATAACAGCATACTCTTATTCTTCTTCTTGCTTTTAATAATATTCTTTAACGAATAATACGGTCCAAACGGATGCGGTTACAAAACCGTATCCGTTAATTAAAAAATTAAGGGGGGATCTATATTGAATAACATATTGGGGAAATTTTGCAATGATGATAATTCCTGGTTAATCATAATTATAGTAATCATACTACTTTTGGGCGTTTTTGATGATGATTGCGGGTGCGGCGGTGGTCTTTTCGGAGGATTTGGCTCATTATTTAAAGAAAATAACATACTTTTATTAATAATTGTTGTGCTGCTTTTATCAGGAGACGGATTGTTTTAAATGTCGGGCTGTATCACAAAAATATTTTTAGATGCAGCCCATACTTAGGAGGCGAATGTAATGACTTCACAAATAATACTTATTTTGCTTGGTCTATTCTATTTAAATAATACTTCTACATACAGCTATTTAAAAGAATCTGACGAACTAACCGATGCGTTTTTTGCCGGAGAGATAAATAATACGCCTAAGCTACTGCAACCCAAAATGAATACTGTCACAGTTGATAATGTCAAACAAATTTTACAAGTATCTTATCAATTAAAAAACACAATAGAAACCATGGGCCAGATGAAATTAGGTGAAGGAAACAATTATCCCAACCGTTCAGATTTTGAAGATATCCTTTACGGCATACACCCATATATGAATAATAACGAGAAAGAAAGATACTCAAAAATTAACACGATAATATCAAATGTCGATAAAGCAACAAAAAGCATATCACGAATCAATAATATGAATGCCGAGTTTTCAAATGCACAAAATATTACAGAAAGAGCAAATTTGCTTTATGAGACCTTAGCACCATTAATTGACTCGCAGCAATTAAAAAAAGCAAAAAATATAGCTGATATGCTACGTTTAATAAATAATAAAAATATGGAATTTACAAATAACGCCGACGAAAATAATCAATCAGACGAAGATGACCAAAAGCAACAAATTATTGACATCATTGAATCATTTGAAAAAAACAAACAATAAAAAAAAAGACTGATTTATAATTTATAAAGCAGTCTTTTTACTATTCTAATTATTCACAAACCTATAGTGCGGCAGCCTTGTTTAATGCATCTACTAAAGCGTCTACATCAATACCATGTGCAGAAGCTCCTTCTTCCAAACTTTCATACATTGCGGCAAAGCATCCAATGCAAGGCAATGAAAATTGAGTAAAAACTTCTCTCGTAATAGGATATTTTTGAATGATCTCGGTTATATTATCTTCTTTTTTTATTTTCATACAATACCTCCAAATGAATAAAACAATATTACTCCTATTATGTAAAAAAATCAAATATAAATTTACATTTTTATTTTTTTGTGTATAATATATATATCATGTAATCTATTACACAGAAAGGATACAAATATGGTACAGCAAAAGACATGCGTTAAAGTAGAGGGTGGACTACATGGAAAAGTGGCGTCAGCCTTAGTTGAGTTAGCCAGTAAATGTAAAAGTGATATTCATATTCAAAAGGAAAATGCTACAGTAAACGCCAAAAGTATTATTGGAGTTATGATCTTAAACGTAAAAGAAAACGATGAAGTTTTAGTTCAAATAGATGGTATTGATGAAGCCAAAGCAATGAATAGCATTGTCTCATTACTTGAAGGTAAGTCTGTCTAATTTAAACTTTATACTTATGAATAAATAACCGCACCAAAAAATACATTTATGAATAATGTATTATTTTGGTTTATTTACGTTGAAGATTAATTATATTTTTTCTTGTTACCCTAACCCTTTTTCTTTTGTATCATTATACTCAATGTATATAAATCTTGACAGTACGTTGCAAAGAGTTTAAAATTGATTTGTTAGCATTTGGATGGATTTTTATTAAGATTGTGTTAAGTGATAATTAAATACCTTTTATAAGTAATTTATATTTATTAGTGATTTTTGAAAATTGAATAGGAGGAAAGCATGCTTTTAAAAATATTATCAGCATTGTTGTTTTTACTGTTAGGCACAGCAGCCGGCTTTCTACTTCGCAAGTATTTAGGCGAAAGTAAAATTAACAATGCTACGAAAACAGCAAACTGTATGGTTGAGGAAGCTATAAAAGAAAGCGAAAGAATTAAAAAAGAAAAATTAATTGAAGCCAAAGAAGAAATTCATACTCTCAGAACAGAACTTGATAAAGAGAACAGAGAAAGAAGAAATGAATTACAAAAACTCGAAAAACGAGTTATGAATAAAGAAGAAAATTTAGATAAAAAAATTGAAAATATAGAAAAAAAAGAAGAATCATTAATTGAAAGAAATAAGAAGCTTGAATTAAAAGAAGCTGAATTAGAAATATTAAAACAAAAACAACTTATAGAGCTAGAAAAAATATCACAATTAACATTTGAAGAAGCAAGAGAGTTACTTCTTGCAAGTGTTGAAAATAGAATTACCAGAGAAATGGCTATTCTGGTAAAAAATAAAGAAATTGAAGCTAAAAATGAAGCTGATAAAAAAGCTAGAGAAATCATAACATATGCTATACAAAAATGCGCTGCTGATCATGTGGCTGAGACAACAGTGTCCGTTGTTAGTCTGCCTAGTGATGAAATGAAGGGACGCATCATCGGTAGAGAAGGGCGAAATATCAGAGCTTTAGAAACATTAACAGGGATAGATTTAATTATTGACGATACACCGGAAGCAGTTATTTTATCCGGTTTTGATCCGATAAAACGTGAAGTTGCACGAAATGCTCTCGAAAAACTTATAAGCGACGGTAGAATCCATCCGGCAAGAATTGAAGAAATGGTTAATAATTCTAAAAAAGAAATTGACGAAAAAATAAAAGAAATGGGTGAACAAGCCATCTTTGACGTTGGTTTACACAAAATACATCCTGAACTTGTAAAATTGATAGGACGACTTCACTATAGAACAAGCTATGGTCAAAATATATTAAAACATTCTCTAGAAGTTGCCTATTTAGCAGGTATTATGGCAGATGAGTTAGGTGCAAACCCAAGAATTGCAAGGCGAGCAGGCCTGTTGCATGATATCGGAAAAGCAGTAGATCATGAAATAGAGGGTCCTCATGTCGCAATAGGCGTCGATATTTTAAAACGATATAAAGAAAGCAATGAAGTTATCCATGCTGTAGAAGCACATCATGACGATGTTGAACCTAAAACAATAGAAGCCGTATTGATTCAAGCAGCTGATGCGATTTCAGCCGCGAGACCGGGAGCAAGGCGTGAGACCCTTGAAAGCTATATTAAAAGACTTCAAAAACTTGAAGAAATCGCTACATCTTTCCCCGGGGTTGACAAATCATTTGCAATCCAAGCCGGCAGAGAGGTGCGTATCCTTGTCAAATCGGAAGAAATTGATGATATAGGCATGGTTCTTACAGCTAAAGAAATAGCACAACGAATAGAAAATGAATTAGATTATCCAGGTCAGATCAAAGTAAATCTAATTCGAGAGACCAGAGTGACTGAATATGCAAAATAATGATAAATAGAGGGCGTATGCTCTCTATTTTTTTAAAATTTTATATTATACATTATATTAGGAGAACATATGAAAATACTTTTTATAGGCGACGTTATGGGAAGAAGCGGACGCAATGTAATAAAAAATTATCTGCCTGAAATCAAAAAAGAATATCAGATAGATTTTACTATTATCAACGGAGAAAACGCTTCTGGCTACGCCGGCCTTGTAAGATCAAGTTATGATGAACTTATTGCATCTGGTGCAGATTTTATAACTACAGGTAACCATGTATGGGCTAAAAAAGAAATATTCGATTTTATAGAAAAATTTGATAATATTATACGTCCGGCAAATTATCCATCTCCTTGTCCCGGCAGAGGATATAACATTATTCGAATGAATAAACGGCGTATAGGTATCATTAATCTTTCAGGTACAGTTTATATGGATAATTTAGAAAATCCTTTTTTATGCTTCGACAAAATATATGAAATTATTAAATCATCCTGCGATATAATTTTTGTAGATTTTCATGCTGAAGCTACCAGTGAGAAAATAGCATTTAGCTATTATGCAACCGGAAAAGCTGATGTAGTAGTCGGAACACATACACACGTACAAACTGCTGATGAACGAATTATCGATAATAAAACCGCATCTATTACGGATGTAGGTATGACAGGCCCTTATGAGGGGGTGATCGGCATTGATAAAAATATTATTATAAAATCATTTAAAACAAAACGGCCTGTGAAATTTGAATTAGCTGAAGGACGTCGCCAATTAAATGCAGTATGTGTTACGTTTGATGAAAATAATGTTTGTGTAAAAATAGAAAGAATTTATAAAATATTTGATTAATATATTTTTGCTGAAAACATATAAATTAATATCACAATTTTGAAAGGATGTTATAACCTCCGTCTTAAAATAAGCAATCATTCTTTCCATCGGAGGTGACAAGGTTAAATGCAATGGAAGTATTAAAAGTTTCTTCAAATTCGAATCCTAATTCCGTAGCCGGAGCTTTAGCCGGTGTTATTAGAGAAAGTGGTGTTGCCGAAATCCAGGCAATTGGTGCAGGGGCGCTTAATCAAGCTGTTAAATCAATAGCCATAGCAAGAGGTTATGTTGCGCCGGGGGGATATGATTTAGTGTGTATACCTGCATTTACCGATATTGATATTAATGGTGCAGAAAGAACCGGAATAAAACTTATCATACATACAAGATGATAAGATAAAATTAAAAAAGAACGGATGAATTCCGTCCTTTTTATTTATATTTAACAATTAACGTGTTGCTTTATTGATAATTCCTTGTTAATATTAATTAAAATATTACTATAAAGGTCGTCTAAGTGAATAATAGCAAACATGTTTTTCCCAGGCATAAAATAATCGCATCTATCTTGCGTGGTCCTGTGTATCTTTTTTTTAAATTATTTTTCGGTTATTCCGTAAATAAATATAACCTTAAAAATAATAAGCCCTATCTAATTTTATCAAATCATATTGGTGCTTATGATCCTATACTTATTTCCTTGTCTTTTAATGTACCTATATATTATGTTGCAAGCGATCATTTGTTTAGATTAAATTTCATAAGTAAATTATTAAATTTTTGCTTCGCTCCGATCCCTATCGCTAAAACCTCAATGGACATTAAATCAATAAAATCAATAAAACGTGTTACTGCCCAAAAAGGCTGTATTGGCCTGTTTCCCTCCGGTAACGGATCTTTTAACGGAAAAGAAGCCTACATCACGGATTCAATAGGCAAGCTGGCAAAACTGCTGAATATACCAATCATACTATATAATCTAGATGGCCTTTATTTCTCGACTCCAAGATGGGGCAAAAAACGCCGCAGAGGATTTTCAACCGGACAAATTGTAAAAGAACTTAGCATAGAAGAAGTCAATCAATTACCATCAGATGATCTCTCTAAAATTATTATAGAATCCCTAAAAACTGATGCATATGAATTTCAAAATGAAAACATGTATTCATATAAAGGTTCACAAAATGCTATGTATCTGGAACGTGTGTTGTATATTTGTCCGAAATGTAAAACATATATAAGTATGCACAGCAAAAAAAATATTTTTTATTGCGACCATTGTAAGAATACTGTTACATTCACAGATTTCGGCTATTTCAAAGCATTTGACGAAACAACCATCTGCTTTGCGACAATTACACATTGGGATGAATGGCAAAAACAATATATTTTGGAAAGATATAAAAATGATACTTTATTTACCGATGATACTCCTTTGTATACAGACCTTAATATTGATCTGTTTTCCTGTCAATACTCGAAAAAAAATACATTTTTAGCTAATGGGATAATAAGCCTATTTTCAGACAGAATTGAATTCCAACCCACATCCAGCAAAAAAACAACCTTTTTTATAGAAGATATAATGGAAATACAAGCAATTTTAGGACAAACTTTGCAATTCACCATGCGTGACGGAATGCTTTATGAAACAAAATCAAATCAGATTTATTGTGCAACTAAATACGTTCATATAATAAATCTAATAAAGTCAGGAGGCGGTGTAAATGGACTTTTCAGCATCTAATACAGTTTTATGGAATTCATTGATACAATTTGGCATCTTAGGCGGCGGTATCTTACTGGCTAATACTTTAAGAAGAAAAATTCCATTTATGAGGCAACTTTTAATGCCTACTGCTATGATTGCCGGATTTGTGTTACTACTGCTGCGTCATACAGGCATCATTAATATCGATCGATCCTTTATGGAGATGATTACTTATCATAGTATTGCAATTGGTTTTATCGCGCTTACTCTTCGTACCCCAGATAGAAAAGACAAAGTATTAAAGAAAAATGAGAATTTAGACATTATAAAAAGCGGTATGTTGGTTATCAGTACATATCTTCTGCAAGCTATCGCTGGGACGATAGTTATCCTTATCATAGCCTATACATTCCATCCGGATATGTTCAAATCAGCCGGGCTATTGCTTCCACTAGGCTTTGGTCAAGGTCCGGGGCAAGCAACCAATATTGGCAATGTATATGAAAGCACCTTTGGCTTTGCAGGCGGAAAATCATTCGGCATACTTGTAGCCACAATCGGTCTGTTGTGGGCTTGTATCGGCGGAGTTACTTATTTAAATATAGTTGTGCGCAAAAAGAATATTCCTCATTTAAAAGATCAATTTATGCACGAAGAAATACATGAACCTGTCGCTGATGAGGGTGAAATTCCACTGATTGAAGCAATAGACAAATTTACTATCCAGGTTTCCTTTGTTCTTATGCTCTATTTAGCTACATACTTATTGTCTTTATTGCTGAGTAAAATTTTAACCCCTTTAAGCATTGGCAATATTTTGGTTCCTTTAATCTGGGGATTTAATTTTTTATTTGGTGTCGTTATTGCACTTATATTTAAAGCTGTTCTACGGACACTTAGAAAAACAAAACTTATGACCAGGCAATATACGAACAATTATATGCTTAATAGAATTGCCGGATTAGCTTTCGACTTCATGATTGCTTCCAGTATTACAATTATAGATTTTGTGGATATGAAATCTCTATGGATTCCTCTATTGATTCTAACAACAGTCGGTGGCATACTGACAATGTTCTATTTAAATTTTGCTTCGAAGCGACTTTATCCGAATTATAAAAATGAAGGCTTGCTTTCTATGTATGGAATGCTTACCGGAACTGTCAGCAATGGCATTATGCTACTGCGTGAAATTGATCCGAGATTTAAAACACAGGCAGCTAATAATCTGGTCATGAGTCAGCCTATATCAATTATTTTGGGCTTCCCTTTACTGCTTTTAATTGGCCTTGCCCCCAAATCGGATAAAATGCTATATATCGTTTTAATAATTTGTATCATATATTTTATTATTTTAAATATATTATTGTTTCGACGCAAAAAAAAATCATCATGAATATTTTTAAAATACAAAATGCCGTTTCTATTACAGAAACGGCTATTTTAAAATTAAATTAAAATACCTTTAACTACATTGTTGCATTTAATTTTTTTTGCATATTACTCTTTTTTCTATTCGCTGTATTTTTATGAATAACACCTTTGGTCACAGCTGTATCAAAACATTTTACAGCTTCTGTAAATATTTGTGATGATAAAGCTTTATCATCGCCTTCTAATGCAGCATTAAATTTTTTTTCTATTGACTTTAGTCCTGTTTTAACGCTTTTATTTTTTACTCTGTTTCTTTCACCAATTTCAGCTCTCTTAGCAGATGATTTTATATTTGCCATTTCCTTCACCCCCTTGATCGTTTAATTCTTTCGTAAAATTAATGCACAAGTATATTAACAGACAATGAAATAAATTGCAAGAGAAATTTTGGCATTATCTATAGAGTCATGATAGTTTTTGGCGGCTCATATATATTAATATTAATATTAATATCGAGGTATTGCTGTTTGTCATGAATAAAAAAAATATTATTATCACTGTGATCTTTTTATTTGCTTTTTTATTGATTCAAACTATCTTTGTACAAGGTTTTAAAAGCGCAAGCAATGATGAAAAAAATTCTCTTATGCAAAGTTATTTGATAAGAATTATAAATAAGTGTGCCGCTTCCACTTTAAATGAAAGCGAAAATGAAGAATATTATGCTAAAATATCCCAAGTATTTACTGCAAATACCATATCATTTTCAATTGCAAATAATAGTGACGATGCCAAAAGCACTTCGTCTGTTTATACTCCAGTTACTTCTAAACCACTGAATACCAAAATTGAAGATATAGATATGCCTGATGACCCCATTGTTTTAATTTACCATACACACACAACTGAAAGCTATACAGCAACTGAAAATACTCCCATTGTGTATTCCTCAAATGCACGTTCAAAAGATAAAACAACAAACATGGCGGCAATTGGAGATATTGTATGTCAAATATTGGAAAAAGATTATGGAATAAAAACAGTACACGACACAGCGCTTCATGATTATCCGAGTTATAGTGATTCGTATAATAATTCTTTAAAAAATATTAATGATTATATGTCAAAATATCCTTCTATTGAATATGTTTTTGACATCCATAGAGATGGTCTCAACAATACGGAATCAGCCCAAAAAAAATATAAAATGACAATAAATGGCACCGCATGCACCAAAATTATGATAGTTGTAGGCCTTAACCATGAAAACAGTAATAAAAATGTAAATTTTGCAAAGACTTTTAAAAGTACAATGGATAAATTATATCCCGGCATCATGCTGAATATTGTCTACCGGGAAACCAGTAGATTTAATCAGTTCACATGTCCCAATGCACTTTTATTTGAAGTAGGAAGTAATCTATCTACTTTTGAAGAGGCCAGAATAAGTGCAGAATATTTAGCACGAGCAATGGCAGAAGTGATTTATCAAGATATAAAAAAGAAAAATTGATTTAAAAATATGAAAAAAAAATTTTTTATAATAATAAGTATTTTAATAATATTAATACTTTCTGTATGTGCTTTGAATACTATATCACGTGCTAATACTAAATTTTTAGGTTCTGCATATGATAATTTTTTCGGTATTCATATAGAAGAAGATAAAATCAGTATCTACTTCGCAGATAAAGAGGTGCATTTTAAAAATATATTCTCTCAACAAGATCTATCAGAATAATAAAATAATAAACTATACCACTCTTTTGTTGATTGTAATGCAAATTATCAAACGTTATAGTATAATATATATAACGCTGCAATTAATTATCATGGCTCACTCTATAAACTGAGTGATAGTTTCAACTTTAAAAAATGCAGTTTATATGCAATAAGGAGGTATATTTTGCACGAACCGTCAGAATGGCTATTTATATGGATTTCCATCATTATAATAATGGGCGTTATTGAGGCTCTTACAACAGGCATTGTAACAATTTGGTTTATGGCGGGGGCTTTGCTTGCTTTGATTTGTCAATTATTGCATTTATCAATTTGGATACAAATTGTAGTCTTTATAATAAGCTCCCTTCTTTTATTGATCTTTACACGTCCTTTGGTGAAAAAATATGTAGATACAAAAAAAACATCTACAAATGCAGATAGCTTAATTAATCAAACCGCCTTAGTCACAAAAACTATTGCTCCATTTAATGCAGGCCAGGTAAAAATCAAAGGACAAATATGGACAGCCATGAACATCAATGCACAAGAAAACATAGATACTGGTGAAGAAGTATTTATCATAAAAATCGAAGGAGTAAAACTTATTGTTCGAAAAATAAATAAGGAGGAAACCTCATGCTAGCAACAATCATTATTGCCATTATTATATTTATATTAATAATCCCAAATATCAGAATTGTTCCGCAGGCAAATGCTTATGTCATTGAAAGACTGGGAGCTTATATTACAACATGGAACGTAGGTCTTCATGTTAAAGTTCCCTTTATTGACAGAGTAGCCAGTAAAGTATCCTTAAAAGAAAAAGTTATTGACTACCCTCCTCAGCCTGTCATTACAAAAGACAATGTAACGATGCAAATTGATACGGTTGTGTATTATCAAATAACCGATCCGCGCCTATATACCTATGGTGTTGAACGACCCATGAGCGCAATAGAAAATCTCACTGCCACAACACTTCGAAATATTATCGGTGATATGGAATTAGATGAAACACTTACTAGCAGAGATAATATCAATGCTAAAATGCGCTCTATATTAGATGAAGCTACCGATCCCTGGGGTATCAGGGTCATTCGAGTTGAGGTTAAAAATATAATGCCTCCTCCCGATATTCAAAATGCTATGGAAAAACAAATGCGTGCAGAACGCGAAAGAAGAGAAAGCATTTTAAGAGCCGAAGGTGAAAAACGTTCAGCAATCCTTATGGCCGAAGGTGAAAAACAATCAACAATTCTAAAAGCAGAAGCAAAAAAAGAATCTCAAATTCGAGAAGCAGAAGGGGAAGCGGAAGCTATTTTAAAAGTACAGACTGCAATTGCAGAAGGCTTGAAGCGTATTAAAGATGTGAATGCTACCAAAGAAGTTTTAACCATTAAAAGTATAGAAGCGATGAAAGATATTGCAAACGGAAATGCCACTAAAATTATCATCCCTTCCGAAATGCAATCCATTGCGGGGCTTGCAAGCACACTTACTGAAATTATGAAGGACAAATAATTATAAAAATAGTATTGTTTTTTATAAAAAGATTGCTCACAAGGCAATCTTTTTATATACATAAAATGATATTTTTTTTATTTTTATATTGATATGATTTTTAGCGAGGTGACTACATTTGAAAAAAATATATAGAACTAAAAAAAATATTATTTTTGCTTTACTTATTTTTCTTATTTTATTTATACTATTTATATTATTACATATCTCAAATAGTGGAATGTATATAAATAAAAAACATGGTTTTACGGTTGCACTTACAAATAACTGGATTTGTTTAACAAAATATCAAATGAGCCGTTATTATCAGAATGATATACATTATAATTCAACATCTTCAAATGATTTTCATATCATTTTTACCGCATTTAAATATAAAGAAAATTATGCCAAAAAAAATAATCTTCCCAATCCAAATGTTGTTATCCTTTATAGTAATACTTTATTAGAGCCGAATGAATTAGTAGATTCAACATCAAAAGAACTAGTCGATACTGGCAATTTTACATATGACGGCGGAACTGAGTTATCTCCTATCGGCTCATTGAATTGGCAAAGCCGCTATATTTCAGCTGAGATAAACTCTCTTATCGTATTCCAAGATTATTATGCAGTCAATTATAATGACAAAACTTATCTTATTATTGCAACTTCTTTTAATAATGAAAATTTATATGAAATATATGATTTACTTACAACAATTAATTTTTATAAATAACTTATTGATTATAATAAGGTGTGTATTCAATTGCTTTTAAAATTGCTGCTTGCATATTCATACTGCTTGCCCTATCTTTCGCAGCAATTTCCATGGCTGTGCCGTGATCTACAGATGTTCGTAAAAACGGCAATTTATTGGTAAGGGCAACTGTATGTTCAAAATTCAATGTTTTCGCAGCAATACGGCCCTGATCGTGATATAAAGAAAGCACTGCATCATATTTACCGCAATAGGCTAAGTGAAAAACTGCATCAGATGGTATCGGCCCGAAAACATTGTAGCCTTCTGCTTTTAATATCCCCACTGCCGGGATGATGCATCTTAATTCTTCATCTCCGAATAGTCCATTTTCACCACTATGCGGATTTAATCCTGCTATTGCCAAAGCCGGATTTTCACAACCAAATTTTTGAAGTGCCGGCATACATTCTTTTACACGTGATACAATAGCTCTAACACTAATAGCATCAATCGCCTGCTTTATTGACATGTGGCTTGACAAAAAAAATATTCTAAGTCCATCTGTGTCAAACATCGTTAAAGGATTACTGACATTAGTCAGCGCCCCAAATATCTCTGTTTGACCTATATAATGAATCCCACTTTTATTTAAAGCTTCTTTGTTAACGGGCGCTGTAGCTATACTATCTATCTGTCCACTCAAGGCTAAATCGACCGATCTTTTGATATATTCAAATGCCGCTGCTCCACAAAGAGGATCCACTTTTCCAAAAGCAAAATCATCCGGAATATTCTCTAAATTAATTAAATTTAGAACATGCTTTTTATATTCTCCTTCGGAAGGCTGCCCGATACAATTGATTTCCATATTTAAATGATATAAATCTATGATGCATTGCAGCACTGTTTTATCTCCGATAACAACAATATCAGCTAAGCTGTCTATATCACTTCCCAACAATGCTTTTAATACTATTTCAGGGCCTATACCGGCAGGATCACCAATTGTTACCCCCACAACCGGACGTTTATCAATATACATCCTCTAATATCCTTTTATTTAAATAGTCAATACATTTTAATATGCTATCTTCCTCACCGTTATGCCCATTTTTGATAACAAAATGCATCTTATCAAATTTACCGCCTATAAGCTTACTATGAGCCGTGTCAGGTATTATTTCATCAAAAGTGGCCATTCCCAGTGTATTAAATTTTTTTAACAGTGCCGCCGCTGTTTCTTCTCCCGTTGAAAAAATACCTTTAAAAGATTGATTATATGATAAAAGTATATACGCAATTTCTGCTATCGATGAATTGATCAGTGCCAAAACATCTTCTTTAACTTTACTGTTTTTAGGAAATTTAATTCTTTTTTCTTTGATAACTCCGTCTGTGATTAAAGCATATGTAGTGTATTCTGCATATTTTTTATTATTTGCTATTGTTTGTATGCTTTGAACACAGCGTTTGATCTCTTCTTTTCGCATTTGTTTATTAATAATAAGTTTTTTTGTATTAATATATAGACAACAAACATCTCTTCTTTGAAATAGCTTATTTGTTTGTTCGTAAGTTAAATCGGTAACACTTCCAATAACAGCTAACATTTTTGATTTTGATGTCATATTTAATTTATGAATCATACACGCTGTCAATTCTCCGCTATCCAAACAAATAAATTTAATTTTTGTATTTATTACTGCTTGTGCTATGACTTCTATATCTTGTTTACTTTGTGCATCAAATACAATAATGTTGGCCCCGTTTTCAATGACTTGTTTAATATTTTTTTCTAATTCCTCTGTGCCTTTTCTAACACTATTTATATATATATTTTCAGAGGCGAGCACATCTGATTTAAAATATTCGGAAATATAAACTCCACCGGTTTCATTTTTATCTGATGTATTTTGGATGTCTTTGCCATGCTTAAACATCTGCCCGCCAACCACGGTAATATGGTTTTTCGGACTGGCAGCGATAACAATTCCAACACACTCCTCCCCCATTGCATCTAAGACAGCTTCACATTCAATAGCTATATTACCTTCTAATGCATAATCTATACGCTTTGATATTGGCACTATATTATTATTAAGCAACCCAATCGTTTTATTATAGATTGTATTATAGGCTTCTGCATCATCTTGTGCTCTGCTATTTGTGGCACACACAAGCATATCAAAATTATCTAAAGTCTCATCTGTTAATTGGGTTCCCGAAAACACGATACAACTATTGATTCCTTTTTGTTCGATCAAAGAAGCATTAATGCATGCGCCTTGAAGGTTATCAGTTATGGATGCATATTTTGGCATATATAAATCCCCTTAAAAATGTTTATCACATTATACATTTTACTACACCACGTATGTAATTTCAAAGAACAAATTATAAAATATGCTTAATATATATAGATTTTTGATAAAAAAATTATATAATAATTGTATTTAGTGCAATTTTGCCGCTAAATTTTATTAATCTATACACAGGGGTTTATATGAATATTATTATTATTGGAGATGGCAAAGTAGGCAGCACGCTTGCAAAGGTCTTATCAAAAGAAGGAAATGCTGTCACAATCATAGACAAAAATGCGAATGTTTTAAATCAAACAAGTGATGATTTAGAAGTCATTTTTGTTGAAGGCAGCGGACTAAATATCAAAACGCTTCATGAAGCCGATGTGATGCATGCCGATTTAGTCATTGCTGTTACTAATCAGGATGAAATTAATATGATCTGCTGTTTATATGCCAAGCGTATGGGGGCCAAATATACCATCGCGCGTATTCGAGATCCCGAGCACTCCAAAGAAGTTAATGCTCTCATGGAAGAACTTGGTCTTGACCAAACTATTAACCCTGAATATGCCGCTGCAATTCACATTTCAAGATTACTGTTATGGCCTAATGTATCCAATATTGAACTTTTTGCCGATAACAGGGTCATCCTTACCAAATATAAAATATATGACAAATCACCATTAATCAATAGATCATTGAATAGAATAACTGATTTTAACAAAGCCAATATTCTTGTAGCCGCTATTGAACGTAGCGGCCACACTCTTATTCCAAAAGGGGATTTCATATTTAAAAAAGATGATAATATTTTTATTATTGGAGAAGCAAATTCAGTAAATGCATTTTTACAACAAAAAAACAAACACTATAACAGGCTTAAAGATGTAATGATTATTGGTGGCGGCAGAATAGGAATATATTTGACGCAAATATTATCCGAAACAAAAATTAAAGTAAAAATTATAGAGCAAAATCCTGACAAATGTGTTCGGTTAAGCCAGCTCTTTCCTGATGTAATGGTTATTAACGGAGATGGTACCGATTATGATTTTTTGGAATTTGAAGATATGCATTCTACTGATGCTTTTATTACTTTAATGGGTCATGATGAAGCCAATATCATTTCTTCTCTCATTGCAAAAAAAGCGGGTGCTGAAAAAACGATTGCAAAAGTAACGCGCATAAAAGGACTAGATATCATAGAAGATATTGGTATTGACAGCATTATCAGTCCCAAGCTTATCACTGCCAATCATATTCTTCGCTATGCAAGAAATTTCAAAATGAAAGAGGATCCTTCTATTAATCAGCTTTATATGATGAATGAAAATAATATGCAAGCGCTGGAATTTGCCGTTGAACATGATTATGATTTTTTAAATATTCCTCTAAAAGATCTAAAAATTAAAAATAATGTTTTAATTGCTGTTATAGCCAGAGATAATAAAATTATCGTTCCTAGAGGAGATGATTATATTCAGTTAAACGACAGTATTATTGTGATCACTTCGCAACCACATATGACAAACTTAACAGAAATATTATAAAACGGAGTCACTTATTAAATGAATATACGAGCAATACGAAAAGTTTTAGGTTTTGTACTGTGTGTTGAAGCTATTTTTATGACCCCCGCTACCATAATAGCTTTTGTAAATAAGCAGACAGATTTTATTCCTTTTTTAATTATATCTTTCGTTATGTTTTTTTTGGGATTGCCTTTTGCCATTCAAGAAACATATGAAAAAAAATTCTACGTTAAAGATGGCTTTATAGCCGTAGCGCTTGCGTGGATTATAATGTGCATTGCAGGTGCATTGCCATTCTACTTCAGCGGTGCAATCCCAACATTTATAAATAGCATTTTTGAATCTGTATCCGGATTCACAACAACAGGAGCTTCTATTCTCACTGATATAGAATCTCTACCTAAAGGTATTCTTTTTTGGCGAAGCATGACACATTGGCTGGGCGGAATGGGCGTTTTAGTACTGGCACTCGCTATTTTGCCATCTATTGGAGGAAGCGGAATATACCTCATGAAAGCTGAAAGCACAGGCCCTTCACCTTCTAAACTTGTTCCAAGTTTGAGAAAAACTGCACTGATACTCTATGCTATTTATACAACACTTACTATTTTGCAAATCATTTGTTTAAAAATTGCAGGTATGAGCTTCTATGATGCCATACTTCATGCAATGAGCACAGCAGGCACCGGTGGTTTTTCAAATAAAAACTTAAGCATCGGCTCTTATGATTCCGTAGCAATAGAGACAATTATTACCGTATTTATGTTTCTTTTTGGCGTGAATTTTACTGTTTATTTCACAGTGCTTACAAAAAATATTTCTCAGGCATTTAAATCGGAAGAATTACGTGTATATATATTAATTATGTTAACTGCCATAATTTTAATTACAATCAATACCCTTAGCTATTATGATAATAACGTACTTACCTCGCTGCGTTATTCATCTTTTCAAGCATCTTCAATTATGACGACAACAGGTTTTTCATCAACAGATTTTAATCTTTGGCCTACTTTCAGCAAATCTATTCTGCTATTGCTCATGCTGATCGGAAGCTGCGCCTCATCTACCGGCGGAGGAATGAAAGTTGTCCGTATTATTATTATGTTTAAGTCCATACGTATATCACTCAAAAAAATTACTCATCCAAATATCGTAAAAAATGTTTCCCTCAATGATCATGTAATAAATAATAATACTGTAATAAATGTTTTAATTTTTCTCCTTCTCTACATCACCATTGCAATTGCGGCTTTTATCATTATATCTTTTGAAAACTTTGATTTTGCAACAACAATATCTTCTGTCATTGCCTCTATAAGTAATATAGGCCCAGGATTTGAACTGGTTGGTCCTTTAGGGAATTATTCCATATTTTCTTCCTTTAGCAAGATGATTCTCGCCTTATGTATGCTCGTAGGCAGACTGGAAATCTTGCCAATCATATTTTTATTTGCTCCTAAAAAAGGAGTTATTACAAAATTGTAGTATAATAGATATGATATTAACTTAATAAAGGAGCATACAATGAATACAGATATTTCAAAACTTCAGCAAATTATTGATGAATCTGATAATATTGTCTTTTTTGGTGGAGCCGGTGTTTCTGTTGAAAGCGGAATTCCCGATTTCCGAAGCAAGCATGGAATTTATAATCAAAAATACGAATACCCGGCAGAAGAAATTTTAAGCCATGAATTTTTTTATACCCATACTGATTATTTTTATCAATTCAACAGAGAAAAAATATATAAGCTTGATGCACTGCCAAATGATGCACATAAAAAACTTGCTCAGCTTGAAAAAGCCGGCAAAGTCAAAGCGATCATCACACAAAATATTGACGGCCTGCATCAGACAGCAGGCAGCAAAAATGTATTTGAACTACATGGTAGCATTCATCGCAATTTTTGTTTAAACTGCCATAAAGAATATCCTGCCCAGTATATATATGAAAGCAAAGGGATACCAAAATGTATATGCGGCGGAATAATAAAGCCGAACATTGTATTATATGGTGAAATGTTGGACTCTTATGTGCTGCAGAAATCTATTGAATATATATCAAACGCAGATGTGCTTATTATCGGAGGCACCAGTCTGTCTGTGTACCCTGCGGCTGGGATGGTTGATTCTTATAAAAAAAGCAAACTTGTTTTAATCAATAAAACACCTACGCAGCGTGATCATATTGCTGATTATATATTCTATGGCAGCATAGGAGAAATTTTTTCAAAAATTACATGTTAGGTAAAATACTCTTTGAAAAACAGCTCGACCAATGCTATAATATTTATTTAATTTTATAAATATTTATCATCCGGAGGAAATATGCATCAGGCAGATAAAGTTAAAAATATCGTTTTATGCGGTTTATTTGCAGCTTTAACAATAGTTGCAACCTATATTCATATTCCCATAGCCCCTTCAAGTGGCGGGCTTATACATCTTGGGAGTGTAATTTTATTTGTCGCCGCATATATTTTGCTTCCGCCCTATGCGGCTATAAGTGTTGCACTCGGCATGACAATATTTGACCTCTTATCCGGTTGGGCAGCATGGGCACCGTTTACTTTTGTTATTCGCTTTGTACAAGTTATCATATTATCATCACTTATCCAAAATAAGAAAAAAAATTATTTTGTAATTGTCGGCGCATACATATTGTGCAGTCTCTGGGAAATGGCAGGCTATTATGCGGCAGAAGCTATTATTGTCGGGAATTGGCTGGTTCCGATTGCTTCTATACCTTCGGAACTTTTACACGATATTATAGGAATAGGATTTGGCTTACCATTGGCCCTCCTGGCACAAAAGGCTATACAGAAAGCGGAAATTTAAATAAACCTTATGAATGATAAAAAGATTATTTTAGCCTCTGCATCTCCTCGAAGAAAACAACTTATGGAAATGCTTGGCCTCGATTTCAAGATCTTAACACCTGCTATAGATGAACAATTTAGTAATCTTCTAAGTATTGATGAAAATATAAAGAACATTACTCAAAAAAAAGTCTTTTCTGTTATTGACAAGCACACACTGCTAGATGCTCTGATTATCGCAGCCGATACGGTTGTTGTTCTTGATGGTACGGTATTGACAAAACCAAAAGATTATGCTGATGCTTTTAATATACTGCAAAAATTATCATCGCAAACGCATCAGGTGCATACCGGTATTTATGTTTTTGATACATTATCATCTGAGGCTATATATAAAAGCGAAAAAACAAAAGTCACATTTAAAAATATAAATGCTGTAGAAATAGATGCTTATATTAAGACAAATGAGCCTTTTGACAAAGCCGGTGCTTACGGCATACAGGGATTAGGAAGCGTTTTTATCAAAAGAATTGAAGGATGTTTTTATAATGTTGTAGGTCTTCCTGTAAGCTTATTATATGACATATTGAAAGAATTTAATATTCATATCCTAAAATGATTTAAAAAAAGCTGTTTAAAGAATTCTTTAAAACAGCTTTTTTATTATGCTTTATTTATTTTATCCCAAAATGTTTTTCCCATATCATGTACTTCTTCCCCTGCAAGTGCTTCATAATTTCTCAAGGCTTTTTTCTGAACACTGTTTAATTTTTTCGGCACTTCCAATTTTACTGTAACAAACATATCGCCTTTTCCAAATCCTCGAAGTGAAGTAACCCCTTTGCCTTTAATTCTGAATTTTTGATTTGGTTGAGTACCTTCAGGAATCTTTAGCTTTACTTTCCCATATAATGTCGGAACCATGAGATCATAGCCAAGTGCTGCTTGGGTGTAAGTAATAGGTACTTCCAAATATATATCTTTACCATCTCTGATATAATATTCATGAGGTTTCACAGTAATATAAATATAAACATCGCCATTCTCAGCTCCATGCTCCCCTGCCTCACCTTCGCCTCTCAACGGCAGCACCGTATCATTGTCAACCCCCGCCGGAATATTGATTGTCAACGCTTTTGTTCTCCTTTCAAAACCTGTACCTTTACATGTCGGACATGGTTTTTCAATAGTACTGCCTGTACCGCCACACATCTCACATGTCTTTACGCTTTGAAAAGCGCCAAACGGCGTTTGCTGAACATTTTTCACTTGTCCGGTTCCGCCACACATACTGCATGTTTTTCTGCTGCTTCCTTTAGCCGCTCCGGTTCCTCCACATTCAGAACATTTTTCATTTCTCGTAATTTTTACTGTTTTTTCACAACCAAAAGCTGCTTCTTCAAAATTGATTCTTAGATTTACTCTTATGTCCCTTCCTCTTTTAGGTCCGCGTCTGCCCCCGGTGTTGAATCCACCGAAGCTTCCAAATATGTCAAATATATCTTCAAATCCGCCAAATCCCGTACCACCGAATCCGCCTCCACCAAAGCCGCCTGCATTTGGATTCACTCCGTCATGACCATATTGATCATAAGCCGATCGCTTTTTTTCATCACTTAATATTTCATATGCTTCGCCGGCTTCTTTAAATTTTTCTTCAGCAGCCTTATCCCCGGGATTTTTATCCGGATGATATTCCAAAGCTTTTTTTCTATATGCTTTTTTTATTTCTTCTGCACTTGCTTTCTTATCTACACCCAAAACCTCGTAATAATCCCTCTTGCTCATCATGCCCTCCTTTGAATGTTTTCAACTGTAACTATGGATAATTCCCAATGAGTTTAATAAAATTGCAAATAGAAAGCCTTTAGAAAGGCTTTCTATTTTGCTTATCACAAGTAGAATTTTTATTTATTATCATCAACAACTTCATAATCAGCATCAACGACATCATCTTCTGCTGATTTGTTATCATTACCGGCTTCATCTGCATTGCCTTGTGCTTCTGCTTGTGCCTGCTCTGTTTGTTGATACATTTTTTGTGCGATTGGATAAAAAGCCTCACTTAGCTCTTCTGTCGCTTTTTTAATTGCTTCAATATCATTTGATTCCATAATGTTTTTCAATGCCGCAACTTTATCTTCAATAGATTTCTTTTCGCTTTCGCTTACTTTATCGGCAAGATCTTTTAATGCTTTTTCTGTTTGATAGATCATGGAATCTGCATTATTTTTTACGTCAATTTCTTCTTGCTTTTTCTTGTCTTCTTCTGCAAATCGTTCTGCTTCTTTTACTGCTTTATCAATTTCGTCTTTATCCATATTTGAACTTGATTGAATAACTACATTTTGACTCTTACCTGTCCCTAAATCTTTTGCTGAAACATTTACGATACCATTTGCATCGATATCAAATGTAACTTCAATTTGTGGTACACCTCTAGGTGCCGGGGGAATACCTGTAAGTTGGAAACGGCCCAGTGTTTTATTGCCGCTTGCCATACTTCTCTCGCCTTGAAGCACATGGATATCAACGGCTGTCTGACTATCTGCCGCAGTTGAGAATACTTGGCTCTTCTTTGTTGGGATTGTTGTATTTCGTTCAATCAACTTAGTGAATACGCCACCCAATGTTTCGATACCCAGTGAAAGCGGTGTTACATCAAGTAATAAAACATCTTTTACATCTCCGGCTAAAACCCCACCTTGAATCGCAGCACCCAATGCTACACATTCATCCGGGTTAATGCCTTTATATGCATCTTTACCTGTAATTCGTTTTACAGCTTCCTGCACTGCAGGTATCCTTGTAGATCCGCCCACTAAGATAATCTTATCGATTTCCGATGTTTTTAATCCTGCATCTTCAATTGCCAGTTTTACAGGCTGAACTGTTTTGTCAACCAAGTCATGTGTTAATTCCTCAAATTTTGCTCGTGAGATTGTCATATCCAAATGTCTCGGGCCTTCTGCAGTTGCTGTAATAAACGGTAAATTTACATTTGCTGTCGTAATAGATGAGAGCTCTATTTTCGCTTTTTCGGCTGCTTCTTTCAATCTTTGAAGTGCCATTTTATCACTTCTTAAGTCCATACCGTTTTCTTTTTTGAACTCTTCAGCCATAAAATTAATTAATCTGTCATCAAAATCATCACCACCTAAACGATTGTTTCCGTTTGTCGCCAAAACTTCAAATACGCCATCGCCGAGCTCTAATATACTGACATCAAATGTGCCGCCGCCTAAGTCGTAAACCATGATTTTTTGATTGCCTTCACGCTCTAAGCCATATGCCAATGCCGCCGCAGTAGGTTCATTGATAATTCGAAGCACTTCAAGTCCTGCGATTTTTCCCGCATCTTTGGTTGCTTGTCTTTGGCTATCGGAAAAATATGCAGGAACCGTAATGACTGCTTTTGTTACTTTTTCTCCAAGATAACCTTCTGCATCCGCTTTTAGTTTTTGTAATATCATAGCGGAAATTTCTTGTGGTGTATAAGATTTATTGTCAATTTTTACAGTATAATCGCTACCCATATGTCTTTTAATTGAAACAATGGTTCTATCAGGGTTTGTCACCGCCTGACGTCTTGCAGTTTGCCCGACTAATCTTTCTGCATTCTTTGTAAACGCAACAACAGACGGAGTAGTTCTCGCTCCTTCAGAATTCGGTATAATTATAGGTTCGCCACCTTCAAGGACTGCTACACATGAATTTGTTGTCCCTAAGTCAATGCCTATTATTTTTTCTTTACTCATATTTTAATCTCCTTTTCTATTTTCTGATCCTATTTATAATTTGTTTACTTTAACCATAGCAGGTCTTATAATTTTATTTTTCAAGATGTACCCATTTTGCAGCACCATGAGAATTGTATTATCTTCTTTTTCTTCATCGCACTCCGTTATGACTGCATGATGGAATTGCGGATCAAAGGCTTGATTTTCTGCTTCCATTACAGTAAGGCCTTCTGAGCTCAGTAATTCCATGAGCTGAGTATACACCATTTTCATTCCATCAACAAATGCGGTAGATTGTTCATTTCCACTTGTCAATGCCCTTTCAAAGTTATCTACAACAGGTAGTAACTTTGAAAAAATTTCTTCCAATGATCTTGTATAAATATCACTTTTCTCTTTTTCTGACCTTTTTTTATAATTGTCAAAATCCGCTCTCAGTCTTAAGTACTTATCATATAATTCTTGTTTTTCTTTTTCAATTTTTAAAATTTTTTCATCTTCTTTTTTTGCCTTGGATTCTTTTTTATGCAATTTTTTCTCCGTTTCTTCATTACAGTCATCTTCATTTAATTGCATATTTTCCTCATACTTATCGCCTTTTTCCATTTAACACATATGCGCTCATTACATAATATTCCTAATAATTTGCGCATTCAACTCCTCTCTTAAAAAGTTTAGTACCGATACTACATAGTCATAATTCATTCTGGTCGGTCCCACAACTCCAAATGTCCCTATCGGTTTTCCATTTATCTTATAGGTTGCAGTAATTAAACTGCAATCTTTAAAAGCTTGAACGGTATTTTCCTCCCCAATTTGAATATTTAAATCCTGTGTATTTTCCTCTAATATATTTGCAAGAATATTTTGCTGATTTAACGTTTCAATAAAACGTTTTGCCCTTTCAATATCAAAAAATTCAGGGAAGTTGAATATTTTGTCCATTCCGTCAGCATATACTTTTTGAATATCTTTTTCGGTCAATGCTTCCCTCAACAGCGGAATTATTTCTTCTAAGAGTTTCATATCTTCCAGTGACAATGAATCCATTTTTTCAATAATGTGATCATTTAATTCGCTAAGTGAAATATCTTTCAAACAAATATTTAAAACATTGTTGATTTTTTCAAGCTGTTCGTCTGTTGTCTGATGTTTCAGCGTTATATTATAGTTCCTGACAATCTTTTCTCTTGTCACTATAATCAAGAGTATTCTCTTCTCATCGATTGGAATAAGCCTCATATATTTGCAATTTAAATACTTTGTTTGCGGCGTCATCCCAAAAGATGTATAGTTTGTAATGCTGGATAATAATTGTGCCGTATATTCAATAACTTTTGAGAATTCGCTAATATATTTGTTATACGCAGACTTTATTTCTTCTTGTAAAATATTTCCTAAATCAATGATTTTCATCAATTGGTCAACATAAAGTCTGTAGGCTTTTTCAGAAGGCACTCTTCCTGCCGATGTATGCGGTTGGAATAAATATCCTAGTTCTTCTAAATCTGACATTTCATTTCTAATGGTTGCAGGACTCATATTCATGGCAGGATTTTTGGACAAAGTACGAGAACCCACAGGCTCTGCTGTTCTAATATACTCTTTTACAATAGCATCTAAAATTTTTAATTTTCTTTCATCTAATGCCATGTACTTCACCCCTTGTAGCGTTGTTAGCACTCTTCTTGCTCGAGTGCTAACACAATTATAACATAACATCAATTACAAATTTTGTCAATAATATTTTTATATTATTTAGAAATAAATTCCATCATTGAAATATTTGCGAAGTTTTTTCCTTCTTCACTCAAAAAAGCATTGTTACGATCAGTTATTAAAAGCCCTGATTCACACAAATATTCTATTTCTTTATTATATTTTATTAAAAAGTCTTCCCCAAACCGTTTTTTGAATTCATCATACTCAACGCCGTCTTTTTTCCGCAATGCCATAATAATAAATTCTTCTTCCTGTGTTATTTTATCAAGCTGCTCAATATCTTCAATTGCGCTGCCGTTTGTATCGATGCTTTGTATATATTCACCTATATCTGATGTATTATAAAATCTGGCATTATCTTTATATGAATGCGCAGCAACTCCAAAGCCGATATATTCTTTTGTATCCCAATAATTCAAATTATGCCTGCATTCATAGCCTTCTTTTGCATAGTTGGATAGCTCATACTGCTTATATCCATACTGCTCTAACATTTGACAGGCAAGCCTGTACATCTCTCTGTCTTCATAATCTGCATCTTCAATATCAATACCCGCCTCCATATACGATTCATAAAGCGGTGTATCTTCCTCTAATTTCAATGAATAACATGACACATGTTCACAGCCCCTTTGAATGACATACCGAACGCTTTCTCTAAATTCATTTATATCTTGGTTATAAAAACCAAAGATTAAATCAATGTTGATATTTGCAAATCCGGCTTCCCTCGCTGCCTGAAAAGCATTTTCAAAATCAAGCAGATGATGCTGTCTTCCTATTTGTTTCAGCATATCATCGCTTGCTGATTGAAGCCCTATACTCAGCCTGTTAATACCCGCTTTCTTATATCTGATAAAATCTTCTCGACTGCTATAACCACACGGATTTACCTCCATACTTATTTCAGCATTTATATCGACATCAAAGGTATCAAAGATGATTTTCATTAATTCTTCAATATAAGTTACTTCAACATAATTAGGCGTACCGCCTCCAATAAATATTGTATCTATCGTATATTCTTCATAAAGAATTGTTTTATATGCTTTAATTTCTTTATAAAGAGCGGAAAAATATGGGGCTATATCTTTCCGGGCGTTCTCAAAAGATACAAAATCACAATAAAGACATTTTTTTTTGCAAAATGGTATATGAATATAAAGAGATATTTTTTTCATTCATCTAATTTAAGAACCGACAAAAAAGCTTCTTGAGGCACTTGAACCTTTCCGATTTGCCGCATTTTCTTTTTTCCTTCTTTTTGTTTTTCTAAAAGTTTTCTTTTTCTGCTGATGTCCCCCCCATAACATTTTGACAGCACATCTTTTCTCATGGCTTTCACTGTCTCGCGCGCTATAATTTTGCCGCCGATCGCGGCTTGAATAGGAATCTCAAACATTTGACGCGGTATTTCATTTTTCAATTTTTCCGCAATTTTCCTGCCTCTCTCATATGCTTTTTCTTTATGCACAATAAATGAGAGAGCATCCACAATTTCACCGTTTAACAATATATCAAGTTTCATAAGTTCGCTGCGTTTATAATGTTTAATCTGATAATCTAAAGATGCATACCCTTTTGTACGGGATTTTAATGCATCAAAAAAATCATATATGATTTCATTGAGAGGCAGCTCATAATCAAGCACAACACGTGTCTCGTCTATATAATGCATCCCCAAATAAATGCCCCTGCGGGATTGACATAGCTCCATAATGGGACCGACATATTCAACCGGCAGCATCATCGTAGCGCTCGCAATCGGCTCTTCCATGTAATCAATCTTAACAGTAGGAGGCATATTTGTGGGATTGTCAACATCAACCATCGTCCCATCCGTTAAGATAACATGATAAACAACACTTGGAACCGTAGCAACAATATCGAGCTTAAATTCCCTTTCAAGCCTTTGCTGTATAATTTCCATATGCAAAAGTCCCAAAAATCCGCATCTGAAGCCAAATCCAAGCACTGCGGATGTCTCCGGCTGGTATAAAAGTGATGCGTCATTCAAATTCAGCTTGCCGAGTGCATCTTTTAAATCATCATAACGGGCGCCATCCAGCGGATAAATCCCGCAATAAACCATTGAATTTACTTTTTTATATCCGGGCAGCGGATGAAGCGCTGCGTTTTTTTCATGCGTGATCGTATCCCCCACAGCAGTATCTCCGATATTTTTAATACTCGCTGTAAGGTAGCCAACCTCTCCCGCGCTGAGTTTATCTGTTGGATGCAGTCCGTTTAAAAACAACCCGACTTCATCAACTTCAAAACACTTTCCTGTTGCCATCATTTTGATTCTGTCTTTGGTTTTTACCTGCCCGTCCATGATTCTGAGCGAAACAATAACGCCTCTGTAACTATCATAGTATGAATCAAAAATAAGCGCCTTCAGGGGACTTGATATCTCCCCTTTTGGAGGGGGAATACGTGTTACGATGGCTTCAAGAACGTCCTGTATATTTTTTCCTTCTTTTGCGCTGACCAATGGTGTGTTTTCTGTATCTAAGCCTATTACATCCTCGATTTCTTTTAATACTCTCTGTGGTTCTGCGCTGGGTAAATCAATTTTATTTAAAACAGGTACAATCTCCAAATTATTTTCAAGCGCCAAATATACATTTGCCATTGTCTGCGCTTCAACGCCTTGCGAGGCATCCACAACAAGTACAGCGCCTTCGCAGGCAGCCAATGAACGGGAAACTTCATAAGTAAAATCTACATGCCCGGGAGTATCGATTAAGTTCAAATAATATTCATACCCATCCTTGGCGTGGTAGATAAGCCGAATGGTCTGAAGCTTTATGGTAATACCTCTTTCCCGCTCTAGCTCCATTGTATCTAAAATTTGGTTCACCATATCACGCTTAGATATAACTCCGGTAGCTTCAATAAGTCTGTCTGCCAGAGTGCTCTTACCATGGTCTATATGTGCAATTATACTAAAATTTCTGATTCTGCTTTGAATGTTAGGCATAAATAACTCCACTTTATATTATAGAAAATATTTGATTTATTATATCAAACTATTTCTGCTTTAACAATTTAAACTGAAAAATTCTTATAGTATAGTTTTCCGTCATTATTATTGAATTTAAATATAATTAATTTTCTTTACTTATAAATTGCCATAACCCATTTACTTTGAAATATTGCTAAATTTTTGTATATTGTAAAAATGCAACTTAATGTTATAATATAAAAAACTAAAACCCAATAATATTTAAAAGGATGAATTAAGTGAAAATAAATATATTAAAAAAAGATCTGAATAGAACAATAGAAGACAAGAATAATCAATTGCCGTTAATCAGCATCCGCGGAATTAATTTTCTTCCGGGTACGGAAGCTTATTTTGATATATCTCGCGCAAAATCTATACTTGCTTTAGAAAACGCAATGGAAGGAGACCGCATACTTTTTCTCTCTGCTCAATATGAAAGCGATATTGAAATGCCCGAGGAAAAAGATATTCGCCCATATGGTGTTTATGCAAAAATCAAACAAATGGGTAAGTTGCACGGAAACTTAGTCCGTGTTATGGTTGATATTACGGACAGAGGGCGCATTGAAAAATATGTGCAGACCGAACCTTATTTTATAGTTGAAGCCAGTCCTGTAAATACCGACTATGAAAACACTACCGAGACAGATGTAAGCATGCGGATTGCAAAAAAATTATTTAATGAATATGCGCAAATTAAGGGCAATCTTATATCAAAGGAAATTGTGCTTAAGGTGCAAACTATTAAAAATGCGCATGAGCTTATTGATGTTATCTGCGCAAATATTCCTTTTGAGGATGAAGATGCCCAATATTTGCTCGGCGAAGAGGATGTCAATAAACGCTTAGATGCTTTAAATGAAAAAATATCCAAAGAAATTAATTTGCTTAACCTTGAACTAAAAATCATGCGCAAGGTGAAAACAAACTTGGACGACATGCAAAAATCTGCTTTTATCAGCGAACAGATTAGAGTATTGCAAGAAGAATTAGGCGAGAGAAACCCGGATAATATAGCAGAAGAATACAGGCAAAAATTGCAGCAATTTAATTTAAGTCAGGAGATTAATGAAAAAATTGAGAAAGAAATAAAACGTCTTGAGATGATACCGATTGGTTCTTCTGAAGCCGGTGTGGTACAAACATATATTGAAACCATTCTTGAGCTGCCATGGAGCACATCCACTCCCGAGATGACAAATATTGAAGAGGCAAAGCAAATTTTGCAGTCAGATCATTATGCAATGGACAAAGTAAAAGAAAGAGTTTTGGAATACTTATCAGTCATTACGCTTGCCAAATCACTGAAAAGCCCGATTTTATGCCTGATAGGCCCTCCCGGAGTCGGCAAAACATCGATTGCAAAATCCATTGCACATGCAACAGGAAGAAAATATATACGGATGAGTCTGGGCGGTCTTCGGGACGAAGCAGAAATAAGAGGCCACAGACGTACATATATAGGTTCTATGCCGGGAAGAATTATTACGGGAATCAAACAAGCCGGAACCAATAATCCATTATTTTTACTAGATGAAATTGATAAACTATCAAAAGATTTTCGAGGAGATCCTGCATCCGCTTTGCTTGAAGCATTAGACCCTGAGCAAAATTCAACTTTTACGGATAATTATTTAGAGGTGCCTTTTGATTTATCAAACGTCATGTTTGTAACAACTGCAAATTCGCTTTCTACAATTCCAGAACCTTTGCTTGATAGAATGGAAACTATTGAAGTTGATGGCTATATTGCAGAAGAGAAATACCATATAGCTAAACAATTTTTGATTCCTAAACAAATAAAGCAACATGGTCTTAAAGAAGAACAACTAACAATTCAAAATGATGCTATTATGGACATTATAAATAACTACACTTCCGAATCAGGTGTTCGTGAACTCGACAGAAAAATAGCTAAAATATGCAGAAAAACTGCTAAAGAAATATTAGAAGATAAGACAGAAACAATCACTGTAACAAGAGAGAATCTTGAATCTTATCTGTCTAAGCCTCAAAACCGCTATGACATCATGACAGATAAGAAAAATATAGGCGTTGTAAACGGGCTTGCGTGGACCAAAAACGGCGGAGATACTTTAAAAGTGGAAGCTCTTGTCATGAGAGGAAAAGGCAACCTCGTGCTAACGGGTCAACTTGGTGATGTTATGAAAGAGTCCGCACAGGCTTCACACAGCCTGATTCGGGCTAATACAGAATTACTGAATATTGATTACGATATAATTTTAAAACATGATGTTCATTTACATTTTCCTGAAGGAGCTATACCAAAAGATGGTCCTTCTGCCGGAATCGCCATTAGTACTGCTATGCTGTCAGCCTTTACAAAAAAAGGTGTCAGTGAACGCATTGCAATGACGGGAGAAGTCACTTTAAGCGGACATGTACTGCCAATAGGCGGGCTTAGAGAAAAACTTCTCGCTGCTTTTCGGGCCGGAGTTACAGATGTGTTGATTCCAAAAGAAAACAAACGAGATCTGGAAGATGTACCTGAAAGTATACTGGATAAACTAACAATACATCTGGTTGAAGATATACAAGAAGTATTTAGAATAGTGTTTGGATAAGTATTTATGAAAATAAAAAAAGCTGCCTATATAAAAAGCGCTGCCTTGCAAGATCAGTTTTTAAGAGATGAGAAAGACCAGATTGTTTTACTCGGTCGTTCTAATGTAGGAAAATCATCCTTCATTAACTCTTTGGTGAATATGAAAAAACTCGCTTATGCTTCTTCATCACCGGGCAAAACACAGACTGCAAATTATTATTTAATTAATGAACTGTTTTATATTGTTGATATGCCGGGGTATGGTTATGCTAAGACAAGCAAAACCAAGAAAGCCCAATTTGGCAACCTTATAGAGTATTATTTATTAAATTTTAATCCGAAAGCAGTTATACTGCTTGTCGATATCAGACATGCCCCGACACAAAACGACTGCTTGATGTATGATTGGCTGGTTTATCATAGTTACAAGCCATATATTGTTTTGACAAAAGCTGATAAAATCAGCAATAATGAAAAAATTACAAACCTGCGAAGAACCAAACAAACTTTTCCTGCATTACATCATGAACCAATCATTTATTCTTCACAAAGTAATTTAGGAAGAGATAAAATATTAAAACTCATGCAAGAAATGTTAAAAACAGAATAAAAAAAACGTGTATATACACGTTTTTTTTATTGAAAATATATTCTGTCAACGTTCCTCTCTAAAGTAGGGAATCGTTAAATCCGCCGGTGGCATATCTTCTTTTTTGTTTTTTCTTGTACTAATAATTACAATAATGATTGTCGCCACATACGGGAGCATATCAATAATATATTGCGAAAAATGAATTCCAATACTTTGAAGCCTGAACCCTAAAATATTGAGTCCTCCAAAAAGATACGAACCGAGTAATGCTTTTATAGGATTCCACGATGCAAAAATAACTAATGCCACCGCTATCCATCCTCTCCCAGCGACTACATTTTCCTGCCAGACAGGAATAATGACGAGTGATAAATAAGCACCGCCGAGCCCGCATAAAGCCCCGCCCAAAATGATGTGAATATATTTATATAAATTAACATTAATACCTGATGCATCGGCTGCCGCAGCATTTTCCCCTACTGCACGTAAATTCAGACCTTTTCTTGTTTTAAATAAATATATTGATGCAAGCATAACCACAACATATCCAAAATAAACAAGAATATCCTGCTTAAAAAAAATCGTACCTATGATAGGTATATTAGAAAGCCCGGGTATAGATATTGTTTGGAAAAAATTTTTGATTGTTTGCGGAAGCACAGCCCCCATAACGCTTGTGCCTAAAAAAGATGCTAACCCTTGACCAAATATTGTAAGTGTAAGCCCGGTCACTACTTGGTTAACTCTCAGTGATACGGTCAGAAATGCAAAGATTGCCGAGCCTAGCCCTCCTGCAAGTATTGACCCTAAAATCGCAAGCATCGGGCTCCCTGTTTTATAGCCAACAATAAAACCTATCACAGCGCCCATCATCATAAGCCCTTCAACTCCAAGATTCAAATTACCTGACTTTTCAGTAATCAACTCTCCGATAGTGGCAAATAACAATGGTGTTCCTGCAATAAGCGCTGCAGCTAAAAAAGCTTCCATTATGCCACCTCCTTTGTTTTTCTAAAGCTGACTTTATATTGTATAAAAAATTCGCTGCTTAGTACAAAAAACAACAGAATACCTTGTATCATATCTGCAACAGCCGCCGGAATCTGCATAGAAATTTGAATATATGCACCGCCTTGCAGTAAAATTGCAAAAGCAATACATACAAACAAAGCGGCAATAGCATTAAGTCTGCTAAGCCAAGCAGTGATAATAGCTGTAAATCCAAATCCGGCAGATACTGAAGATGTTAATGTTTTTTCAATGGCCGATGCCTGAATCATTCCGGTCAAGCCGCAAAGACCTCCCGAGATAAGCATAGCATATATGATAACCGATTTTACATTGATTCCCGCATAGCGAGCGGTATCAACGCTTTCCCCAA
>CAZHMK010000012.1:0-47596 GCA_964533615.1 uncultured Eubacteriaceae bacterium | reverse complement strand
CACACCTTTTAACATCTGAGATGCCTGATATATTTTATCTACTGTAAGCATTGTTCCCCTTTAATCATCTATTGTACTTGATAATGTTATATTGCCCGTCTTTATTCTTTCTATGACATCACTATGTTATATTTTTATGTCATGTATATTTATGTATTAATTTTATACTCATGATATGATTTATGCAATAAAAAAGTATATATTTGAATAAAAATAAAGAGAGATGAAAATGATTTATAAGTTAAATTTAGGGCTATGATTTTTGATATATCTTATGATACAATAGTATAAATTATGTTAAAAATAAAACAATTAAATTACTGAAAGGAATTTTATAATGAGTAATTCTTTATCTACTTTGCTTTCAATGATTTTTTACATGTGCGTAATGATCATTATCGGCATATACTTTGCAAAATTCGCAAATAAAGATTCCGAAAACTTTTTTATAGGCGGCAGAAAACTCGGCCCATGGGTAGCCGCAATGAGTGCCGAGGCCTCCGACATGAGCGGCTGGCTTCTTATGGGGCTGCCGGGCGTGGCCTACTGGTGCGGCCTATCGGATGCTGCATGGACGGCGATCGGACTTGCCATCGGTACTTATCTAAATTGGCTTTTGGTATCCAAACGCCTTCGCAGGTATTCGGTAGCAGCAGGAAACGCGATTACAATACCTGAATTTTTCAGTAATAGATACAAAGAAAATAAAAAAGTTATTATGACAATTGCATCCGTATTTATTTTAGTGTTTTTTGCAGTTTATACAGGCAGTTGTTTTGTTGCCTGCGGAAAATTATTTAACCAACTTTTTGGTTTTGATTATCAGCTTATGATGCTTATTGGAGCTGTTTTTGTATTGATATATACCTTCCTTGGTGGATTTTTGGCTGAAAGCACCACGGATTTTGTTCAAGGTATTGTTATGATCTTTGCTTTGATTGCTGTACTTGTCGCTGGCACAACTGCTGCAGGAGGAGTTGATGCGGTGATTGCAAATGTGCAAAATATTCCCGGTTTTTCTGAATTCTTCGGCATTGCGCAACCAATTGTTGATCCTTCGGGCATTCAACAGGTTTCCGCTTCGGGCACTGCACTTTTTGGCGATGCCGCGCCTTATGGATTTATTACAATCATATCAACTATGGCTTGGGGGCTTGGATATTTTGGCATGCCTCAGGTGCTTCTTCGATTTATGGGCATTCGTTCAACTAAAGAGCTCACAAAATCGCGCCGTATAGCCGTTGTTTGGGTTGTTATATCACTGACAGCCGCTGTATTGATTGGAATTATAGGACGTGTTTTATATCCCACAATGCTTCTGACATCATCCGCAGCAGAAAATATTTTTATTGTTATTTCACAAACACTTATGCATCCGGTTATTGCAGGAATCATGATGGCAGGTATCCTTGCTGCAACGATGAGCTCATCTGATTCTTACTTATTGATTGCCGCCTCTGCTTTTTCAAGAAATATTTATCAGGGTATTATTAAAAAAAATGCAACAGATAAACAAATTATGTTAATCAGCAGAATCACACTTCTAATTGTTGCACTCATCGGTATTCTTATCGCACTTGATGAAAACAGCGTTATCTTTAGGGTTGTCAGTTTCGCATGGGCTGGCTTCGGCGCAACATTCGGGCCGATTATGCTTTTCTCATTGTTTTGGAAGAGAACAAACCGTGCAGGGGTTATCGCAGGCATGCTTGGAGGCGCCGGCATGGTGTTCTTCTGGAAGCTTGTTATCCGTCCCCTTGGCGGCATAGTGAATATATATGAGTTGCTTCCAGCATTCATTTTTTCCTGTATTCTAATTATCATCGTATCACTTCTCACTAAAAAACCATCCAAAGAAATTGAAGATGAGTTTGAAGCAGTAAAAGTGATGAGAGACTAGCTCTCAATAACGAACGACTCTGTTATAACACAGAGTCGTTTTTAGTTTTCAACTTATCTTATTGCCCCATAAATAATTTTATTATTAGCTTAAGTAGTTCATTTTAATAATTCATTATGATATGCCTGCACCTCTGAATAATCTCCAGGCAAAAATTTTTCGATTAAATGTTTCATCCCAATTTTCTCTTCCGCATATGGAAGCTGAATCAAAGCATAATCCGGAGCCGTATTTCCCTCAATTAAAATGGGTCTATCCTTCATTATTGCAATGTCCCAGCCAATATACCCAACTTGCGGCATTACAAATGCGGCTTCTGTCACCATATTCATGCATTGTTGCCAATAAGGAATAATTCTTCCTTTAATGGTGCGTTTTGTTACAGGATGTGTCTCGTATCTATCTCCGTCTAAATTAAATGCATCGGAAGAAACCTCACCACTTTTTAAATCAACTACTGCCATTATACCGCCTTGATGAAAATTATCGACAATATCACTTGATACGCCCATTCTCCACACAGCAAATAATATATGACATTTATTATGATCTAATAGGCTAAACACTCTTATTGTATTTACTGTATGAGGATATATATCTGCTAAATCTTTGTGCTGAATAATTAACTCTTCGAATATAGCAGCAGGCTCATTAAGGAGAGATTGATAGAATAATTCAAGATTTGTAGTAGTTTTCATCAGATCAATTTTTTTTACACCTAATCCTTGGGTTAAATTTATAGGTTTACAAATAATAACATCTAATCCTTCTACAAATTTATTAAATTCTTCAAAGGTTGTATTCCTGTTTGTCCACCATTTTCGGCCAATATAATTTTTAAATAATAGATTGAAATTTATCTTATTAATAAAATAACTTGTATAAGGAATCAAATTATATTTTTCCCTAAGCTTTACATTATGATTATATGTGAAAAATCTAGCTTGCTCTTCTTTTGTAAGTTGATAAAATTTAAAATTTGCATAATCTTTATACGTTACCTGACAATATTTTCTTGCCGCATTTACTTCAGCAATAATTTTATCAACAGGCCACCCTGTTTCTTTTCCTATTTTTTCAATTCTTTCTTTTCTTAGCCCTGACAACTCCTCTTGCCGAATCAAATATTCTTCTAATGCTATATTAAAATTTTTATAAAATTTGAATTTTATAAAATGCTTATAAGAAACACCATATTCTTTATGCGTAATATCCATCTTATCTTTCGTTTCCTTAAAACTCCATCCGGCAAGAGTTGCCGCCTTATTAATAAGATATGTATTACGAGCTTCTCTTTCAATGCGCTTTTTTACATAAATTGCTTGTTCTTCATTCGTCTTATTATAAAATTTCCATTTAATATAATTTCGATAAGAAACATTATATTGTTTCTTTGCTTTTTGCATCATATATTTTGCTTTGACAAAATTCCATCCGGTCAATTTACTGACTTTTTTTATCAATTTGATATTATTCTTTATCTTGCGTAATAGATTCTTTTTTTTATATACCGACATATAAAACCTCAATTTTATATATTTCTCTTTTATCTTTTTGGTAATTTTTTTAATTTATGCCCACGTGATTTATCATATCCATATTTTTTCTTTTTTATATCCAATTTATATAAAAGATATTCTGTTGTTTCCAGACTCCATTGTTCAATTCTAGGATAATCTACAAAACGATTAATTTCGATTATTTTTATCCCGTTTTCTGTAATCGCAATATCAAACCCTAAATATTCTAATTGTTTTAAATTTCTGCTTATTTTTAAGATTATTTTTTTTATATTTTGCCAATTTGGTAAGTTCCCTTCTATTTTTACTTTCGTATCAGGATGATATTCACAAGATATAATATTATGTCCGTTTATTATTTTCGCCCCAAAATATCTGCCTGTATTTATATCAATTTGTGCATACATACCCCCTGCTTGCATGTTGTCGATCACGCCGGTACTTTTTGAACCGATTCGCATATACGCATTACCGATTACAGGGTTTATTCCGTCCATTTTAAAAACAATCAGTCTGATTGTATTTACTGCTCCACCATAGATCTTTTTTAACTGCGTATGCATCTGGATATACTCTGTAATTAAATACTGATGTTCTCTGCTGCTTAAAATTTCGATAACATGCTGCTTTGTTGTTTCATGTAGATTTAAATAATATTTGTTATCTTTATATGATAGTCTAAAAAACCCATCTCCATGAGAACCTTTATCACGTTTCAGTGCCAGCTCTCCTTTTATTTCCACCAACTTAAAAATAGAATCATATGTCGCGGACATATCTTCCGGGCAATCTTGCATTTTTATTATCTTATTACTTCCATTACGATAGCTGATATAAAAATAATACGCCGGAAGATATTCATTAAATTGAGATAAAATATATTTAATAGTGATTTTATCTTCTAGCCAAACTCGATATTTATTGTTAATATGTCTTAGCCATTTGTACTCAAAATCAGATATAAATTGTTTATGATTTTTTTTTGCAATATCATATTGCTGCAAACGATAAGATAAAAAACCATGCCTGTAAGCCCAGAATTTTTGTTTTACAGTGATTTTTTTATTACCAAAAAAATCTTTTCTGACATCCTTTGGCCAAGTTATTCCTAAATAATAAACCATTCCCCTGGGATAGACAAATTTAGTAAAAATTGATCTTATCTTTAATTTTATTTTATGTGATCCATATTTGGATCTATTAAAATATTCTTTAAATAATTCTTTTTTTTGATAGTATTTACTCCATAAATAATCACTTGTATTTGTATTAAATCCAAATTCTATTGGATATCTAGGGATACTGATAACTTTTGAAATTTTAAATGCATCTTTAGTAATAATAATATCGATAGCACAAAATTCAATTTGCGGTATAAAACCAAATATCTCGCTAATCTTGGATTTGACCAAATCCCAATTAGGGATAGTGCCTGCCAATTGTTCATCAGTAAATGGATTCCTTTCATATAGATCAATTTTACCATTTCCATATACTTTTCCGCATTTATAATGACCAGTTTGAATATCTATTTTTGAGACAATTCTTATTTTTTTATCATTATTTTTAGAAAAATCATCTATTTCAACTTTGTTTTGTGTTTTCAGTGACGCATTATCACTATTATAATTATAATCTAATGTCAAATTATCTTTATCTTTTTTACGATATGTATATAAAAAAGCTTCACTGATTTTTGCATTATTCCCTGAATCATTTATAATGGTGAGTTGAATATATTTCTCTTCTTTATCACTATTATAAAATTTTGTATTTTCTTCTACATGCTCACTTATAACCAATATTTTATTTAGAGATTGTATATAATGAATAATATTTTGTTCTGTCATTCTTTTATTTTTTAAATAATATATATTTTCAATTTTATTATATGAGATTGTTTTACAAAAATTATCTGCATATCTGCACGATTTTAAAGATACTATCTCTAATTGCCGAATTAAATTAAAAACGTCTTCCCATGTATTTTGATGCTCCGATATATCATTATGAACAGGAATAATAAGTAATTGACAATCCCTCTTATAAAATTGATAGTAATATTTTGGAATATATTCTCCGAAAGGCTGCAGTACATTTTTAAAAGTTATTCTATCAGTAAGCCACTTATTATAAATACCATTAATTGAATATGTAAATAAATAGTTTTTTTCCGTCAAAGAATTGCTATCATTTGAGATGTTCTGATTATTATCTTTTATCGGTCTGTTTCCATTTTTATAAGCCCTAATTTTTTCTTTAAAAGAGAAATTTTTATTTCTTTTTAAATCTTTAAATATGCATCTTTTCCATAATCGGGCTCCAGTTTTGGAAAACCCTTGAAAAATTAATCTAATTGTCAATAAAGTTAGGCTTACTCTTTTAAATACAGGTAAAAATTTTTTCATTAATATATCAATCCGTAATTATATGAATTTATCCAATTTCAGTATTGTTTTCTAAAAATATCATTTTATCTTCAAGTTCTTCAGGACTGTTAAAATCACATGTTTCATCATCGATGAGTATGTATTTGTCTGCAATAATTTTTTTATCAAAAGGCAAATGAACAAAAGATTGATAAACTTGCCAGCCTATACAATTTTTTATCTTTCTATTTAAATATAAAGCTTTAACCCTGTCAACATGCTCTTTAAACAAATGAGCATTAGCAATTTTTATTGCAATAATTTTTTCCTTTGTACCAAAAAATAGTATATCTTTTGTTTTAGCTGTGAAAATTTTGTTCATGGCTTTTTCAGAGTAATATGTATCGCCATATAGAAAGCATGTATTATCCTCTATTAATTCCTGAGTAAAACGATCAATTTCTAATATATTATTTTTAGGTTCATGTCGAATTGCTCCGGCAACTTCATATCTCGGATCATGAGAGGTAATAATAATTTTACCCGAAAGATCATTAACCTTAATAAGGCGCACAGTTCGTTCAAGTAACGTTTCTTCGTTAATTTTAATTAAATGCTTTGGCATATTATTGTAATAGCCCCATCTTAACCCTTTTCCATCAGCCATTATTACATACTTCATATTCACTCCTACTTTTTTATTATTCTATAATGCTTATAAAAAGCTCCTAATTCTCCATTTCTTTGCCCTCCCCATAATTGGATAATATTTACTCCTGAAGATGTATTCGCTTCAACAATACATAATTCATTATCCGTAAGAAGAACATCCCATGCAATAAAGTGTAAATACGGGAATTTATTTGCAAGCTGCAAAATTTGTTCTTTAACGTGCCCCCATTTAGGAATAACAAATCCTTTTATTTTTGCTTTTGAATCAGGATGATGCGTATAAAATTCTAATGAATGCAACGATTTTGCTTCGCTTAAAATCCCTGTTTGTAAATCAATTTTTGCAATCAGCGCTCCTCGACTCGCGTTATCCACTGGAATCGTCTTTGAAGTGCCGATACGCTGCACAGCAAAAAATATCTTTAATCTATTGGTATGTATGTCTCGTATCGTAATGATTCTCATTGTATTAGCTGTTTTATCGTATATTTCATTTAAACATTGATGTTGCTTTACCGCTTCAGAAATAAACCAATTATCTTCTTTTCTAAAAAATTTTAACAAGTCTTGTTTTGAAACAAATCTATCATCAATATAAAAACTATTATTTATATATTGTAAACTATGTACACCTTTGCCTTTCCCCGCATTGATTGGTTTTATAAAAAGCTGCATTCTTTCCTCTAAGATATCACAAATGTCTTCATACTTTTTTATTTTTTCGTCATAGCTAGACAAAAAATTATGATTTTTAATAGCAAAAATATCAGGCATTTTTATATAATGTTTTAAAATTTCTGAAGTCACTACTTTATTATTCATTAAAAAACTAAAAGGTTCATTGATATATCTTGATTTATACCATTCAAATTCCGATAAATATTCTCTTTTGTCATTATAATCAAAATCGTAAAGTATATATTGATCCGCCAAAAATCCCCTATAAAAATTTGCCAGCAGTTTTTTGTGTACAGGACATTTCAAATGATTTTTAGCAAATAAAATTCGCATAAAAAAAATTGATACCAACCTTGCTTTTCTTAAACATTTTTTAATAAACTTTATCATTATTGCTCCATCATGCTTTGTTTTATATTTGTGCTGTATAATTTTTTAATTATTAAATCAGCTATCATTTTAGCTGAATTACCTTTCTTGTCAGGCAAATATTTTTTTTTGTATTCTGAAAAAGCTTTAAAATTATACCCCCCACTTTCTATTTTCTCCACTAATTCTCGGGCATCTTTAAAAACACAATCTGGCATTTCTTTTAAAAGATCAATATTGATATTATTATCTTCTATATACTTTTCATAATCATAAACGTAATAAAAAGTTTTTATATTCAATAAAGCTCCTTCTATAGCTATTGCCGAATAATCCGTTATCAAATAATCACATATTGTTAGTATTTCCAATGGTTGAAATTCATCGCAAGTATATATATTTTTATCTCTTAATATTGTTTTATCATTCGGATGTTTTTTTATAATTAAAATATATTTTTTAAAATCAACTTTTGAAATAAGGTCGTTATATTTGACTTCTGCATTTCTTCGAAATGTAGGCGCATAACATATCACTTTTTTGTTTTTAAATTCAGGATATCTTGCATATATTTTTTCCTTGTTCATATCTTTATTATTAATTAAGAAATTGATTCTCGGCAGGCCGTAATTATATAATTTATCTTCCGTAACACCAAAAGATTCACAATAATAAGGATTCCATACTTTTGCCCCGGCTATTATAATGTCATAATTTTGATGCATACATAGAGCCTTTGAAAATTTTTCATTTCTTCCCCCGGGTTTATTTAATGTCTGATATCCTGATTTTTTTATTTTACCGATAGAATGCCAAATTTGTATTACAGTTAAATCTTGTTTATGTTTCAAGATCGATACCGGAGGCCAATAAGAATCAAGCACGCATATACGAACAGTAGCTAAATGGTACATGCTCCTTAATATATTCCAAAAAAAAACAGAGTACCCGGCAATATCTTTATTAACTCTGCAACATATATTAACAATATCCACTTCGTTATTTGTTGTTTTTAACTCTTTCTGTATTAGTGAAAAGTCAATACTGGGAGTATCTGCTTGTCTGCTTAAAAATAATATTTTGGTTTTTTTTAGAGGAAATATTTTTAAAACAGCATAAATTGCTCTTAAAATTATTTTAAAAATATTAATAAAAAAAATATGCATTTTTATTATTATCCCCTTTTTTTAATCATTTAATTTCGTTTCGATATCAACTATAAAAAAATTTTTTATAGTTGTCAATACATTTGAAATTTAAAATTTATTTTCTTAATATTTTTAAATTTTTATTATTTTCTTTTCCCTTGACAAATACTAAACCTATTTCATAGAATAATGAAGATCCTATTCTGAGTCTATCTTTAATAGCAAGAAAACAATGGAGTGACGTTTTGGATTTTATAATTAAATTTGCACCTTTTTTTTATGATGTTATATTGCCGCTTTCTGTAGGATATTTACTTGTTAGATTCACAAAATTACATAAAAACAGTTTAGATTTTTTATTCAGTATTAATTTATGGATAGTCTATCCTCTGGCATGTTTATTTTCTGTTTGGATATTAAAAATTGAAATGAACTTTATATGGCTTCCTATAACAGGACTGCTGATGCAGATTATTCCCATGCTTATTTCAAGAAAGACCGTCAAATGCTATGATTTTAATTATGCACAGCAAGGTAGCTACACACTGACAATGTCACTTTTTAATGCCGGCACCCTTGGTGCGTTGACAGCATTTTTTCTTTTAGGTGAAACAGGTTATGGATATACAGGGGTGATTCTTGTACTCGGCAATATTTTTATTTACGGATACTGTTTTCCATTTGCGGCTAGATATCAAAGACTACATGAAGGTAAAAGCGAGAAAGTTTCTATATTTAAAAAATTAGTTTCTCTAAATCAATTATCTTTATATTTTACTATTTTGGGAATGATTCTTGCGGCACTTAAAATACCACGTCCCGAAGCTGTAGACGGCTTTATAAAACCGATTGTACACATGGTTGCCTGGACGGCTGCTGTGCCCGTTGGTGCCATGTTTGATTTTAAAAAAATCAAACGATATAAACTTGTAGCACGCGATGTATCTGTTGTTAAATTTATAGTTGTACCCATTATCGTTACAGGTCTATCTTTTTTGTTTATTAAAGATGAAATTATGCTAAAAACAATTTTTATTATATCGGCCTCTTCAGGCTCTAATATGGCTATCATGATGTCGAAAATTTACAGGCTTGATCCCAATATGTGCTTGAGTTCGTTTATTTATTCTACAATAATATATTTACTGACCATTGTTCCAGTATTTTTGATTTTATTTAAATTTATTTGGGTGTAGGCTTATACATTAAAATAGTGATGAAAAACATATATGGATATGGCAACCATTAATACTCATTGTCATATCCATTGTGATTTTAATCAAAATATATCTTTTATAATAGTTTTCCGCATTGATTGCAATAAACTGCATTCTTTGCATTGTCTTGATACGAACAAAACGGACAAATCTTTGAATTTTCCATCTCACAGGTGATTTCGGGTTCTTTTTCTGAAGATGGCTTTTTTGATAATTGAGCCAGCTCAAAAGTTACAATTCCAGTCGGGACAGCCAAAATGCCATAAGAAGAAATCATTAACACACTTGCGACAATTTTACCCAAAGTAGTTTGCGGAGAAATGTCCCCATAACCAACCGTTGTAACAGTCACAATCGCCCAATACATAGATTGAGGAATACTTGTATATCCATTCTCCGGTCCTTCAATAATATACATTAAAGAGCCTACAAGCATAGCGATAAAAAACATTGTGAATATAAATATTATTATTTTGGGAAAGCTGACTTTCAATGCTTTCAATAAAACGGTTGATTCTTTAATATATCGAGACATTTTAAATACACGAAATAAACGAAACAACCGTAAAATTCTCACAATCATCAAAAATTGCCCTGCCGGAAAAAACAGACTTATCAGCGTTGGCAGAATGGCCATTAAATCAATAATTCCAAAAAAACTTGTCAAATATCTAAACCTGTCTTCGACACAAATGATTCGTAAAATATATTCAAGTGTAAAAATGATCATAAATATCCATTCAAGCGCAGATAAAATCAAGCCATATTCGCTGTTAATAGCCTCTACACTATCAAGCAAAACAATTATACAACTAAATAATATACTGATAATTAAAGCAACATCAAAAGCTTTTCCTTTTGGAGTATCTGATTCAAAAATAATTATATATAAATCATGCTTCCATTTTTTGGAATCCCTTGTCATTACATCCTCCTGAAAATACAAATTTATAGTACCATCAAACTATTATAATGTAAAATAATTTAAATCGAATGGAATATTGCATAATTTTTATGTTGGATCATTTTTCACAAAATGCTTTTAAAGCACTACGCTTGAGAAGATGCTGTTTTATTTTAATTGCTATTTTAAAAATCTATAATCATAAAAAATACCAGCGAGAGAATAAATACATATAAATCGTATTTCCCCGCCGGTAATTAATAAAATTTCTAATTAAATTTATTCAAATATTAATCGTCCGCTTCTGTATGGATAACCAGTACAGGGCATGGAGATTCAGAAATAACCCTTTGGGTAACAGAGCCTATGAAGAATCTTTTAATCTTTGAAAATCCTCTGTTCCCCATTATAATTAAATCAACTTTATCATTTTCTGCTGTCTGCAAAATATTCGCATATGGTGTTCCTACAACGATTTCCTTTTCAATAGTCACCTCTGTGGCATTAAGCCCGGCGATTAATGAATCAAGTAATTTGGTAGCATTTTCCTTATACATTTTTAATAATTCATCGCTATATTCATTTACATAGCCTTGTGTCATAATAATATTCCCTACATTATTAGAAAAATCATTATCGACAACTGTAATAAATTTGACAGCACCGCCTTCTTTCTTTGCTATTTCAACAGCTTTTTGCGCAGCGTTTACAGATGCTTTAGAGCCATCAACAGGCGCTAATATTTTCATAAACATATCCTCCTTCAAAAATTTTGTGAGAGACAATTCATGCATTTTTATTATATCTTATTTTGTAATCGCTGTCAAATATTGTCTTAACTTATTTAATTTTGTTCTATATTATAAATTGATACAAATTAATACTTTAAAATAAAACTAATGAAAATAAATAAACCAGCGAAATTATTAAATAAATTTCTACTGGCTATTAATTTTAAAATTATGGAATATAATGATATTAATCATCTGCCTCAGCATGAACTACCACAACAGGACTACGTGCTTCAGCGATTACTCTTTGAGCCACGGAACCCAAGAAAAATTGCTTAATCTTTGAAAAACCTCTGTTTCCCATTACAATATAATCAACTTTTTCATTTTCTGCTATCTCTAAAATTTTAATATAAGGTTCTCCTTCTACAACTTCTTTTTCAAATTTTATCCCTTCATATTTTTTTGCAATCGAATCAAGAAGCTCAGCTGCATTTTTTTTATATATCTCTATAAAATCATCGTCATATTCATTGGAATTTCCGTGGGTAAACATTAAATTCCCAAGATCACTTGATAAATTGATATTAGCAACCATAAGTAACTTAATAACACTATCCTCTTTTCTTGCTATTTTAATAGCTTCTTCAATTGCATTTAAAGACGCCTTGGAACCATCCACCGGCACGAGTATTCTCATAATTATTCCTCCTTCAGAATATTTTGCTAAGTAATTATCTGCGTTAATATTATATTTAAGTCTATGATGTGTGTCAAGTTTCGCATGAATTTGTTTCAATTTAATGTCTTTATCTCTATTTATAAAAAAGACCTCGTTAGGTCTTTTTTATAATCAATTTACTTTAATTTCTTTCGAATATCAGCTAAGCGATTAAGCGCATCATAAAGCGTTTCATCCCTTTTGGCAAAGTGAAAACGTATAAGATGATTCACATCTTCTTTGAAAAAGCTTGATCCCGGTACTGCCCCGACTCCAACTTTCTCACATAAATCCAAGCAAAACGTAAGATCATCATCATAGCCAAATTCTCTAATATCCACCATCACATAATAAGCTCCCTGAGGCTTTGAATATGTAAGTTTTAGATCATCGAGTCCGCTACAGAAAAGCTCACGTAAATGCGTATATTTATTCAATAATTCTTTATAGTATTCATCTCCGAATTTAAGCCCTGGAATAACTGCTTCCTGAAGCGGCGCAGCTGCTCCAACCGTAAGAAAATCATGCACTTTTCTTGCAATATCAACAATATGCGCAGGCGCAATGATATATCCGAGTCTCCAACCTGTAATTGAATATGTTTTTGATAAAGAGCTGCAAGAAATAGTACGCTCAAACATACCTGGCAATGATGCAAAATAAGTATGTGTATTCGGTTCATACACAATATGTTCATATACTTCGTCAGTAATAACAAATGCATCATATTTTTCTGCAAAATCCGCAATGATTTTAAGCTCATCATAAGTAAACACTTTGCCTGTCGGATTTGAAGGATTGCAAAGCACCAACGCCTTTGGACGTTGTTTAAAAGCGGCTTCAAGCTCATCAATATCAAAACCAAATGACGGTGGTTTTAAGGCAACATAAATCGGCTCGGCATCTGTAAGAATTGAATCAGCCGAATAATTCTCATAAAACGGAGAAAAAATGATTACTTTATCTCCGGGGTTACACACACTCATGATTGCAGTCATCATTGCTTCAGTACTTCCGCACGTTGTAACAATCTCACTGTCCGGATCAATTTTCCTACCCATCAATTTTGACTGCTTAGCCGCGAGCGCTTCTCTGAAGTTTGGTGCTCCCCATGTTATGGAATACTGATGAGGCCCGATATGCGCAATATCTACCAGCCGATTAAGAATTTCTTTTGGCGGATCAAAATCAGGAAATCCCTGGGAAAGATTGACTGCACCATATTGCATCGATATTCTTGTCATTCTTCTGATAATAGAATCTGTAAATGTTTTTGTTCTGTTGCTTAATGTTGGCATTATTATTTCACCCGTCCCTATATTAAAATTTATACTATATTTATAATCTTTCTTTGATTTTATGAAAGGAACGATTCATTCGTATTATGATAACATAACAAAAGTATGCTGGCAATAAAAATAATGGCTTTAAAGTTATTATTTTGAAAATATATTAAATAAGGCTGTTTATATTTTTATATCTTTTTGTAATAGATCGAAAATATTAATATATTCTTTTCAACACTTATAAAATCTATCAAAAAAATATCAAACTTAGCCATTATATCCGCAACATTGTCTCCAATTTTTTTATTCATTTATATTTTATCTACGCAGTAAAAAATAAGATGCATGTTTATTTCATACATCTTTCGATTTACTTCCCACTTTAATATCTCAAACTGTTTATTTAATCAGTTTAATTGCATCATTTAATGTATTTTCATCGACTGGTCCAATGTAAGCTTTAATCATATTTCCTTCTGCATCTATTAAGATCGTAGTCGGTATAGAAAATATGCTATAAGTATATGCCGCCTGCTGTTTACTGTCAAAATAGACATCAAAATCATAGCTCTGGCTTTCTATATAACTTTGCCCCGCCTGCTGCGTTTCACGCTGACCATCCACTAAATCTACCATTACAAAAACTACACTGTCTTTTTGATTTAAATAAGCCTCATTAAAATAGGGAAGTTCTCCTTTACAAGGCGGACACCAAGAAGCCCAAAAATTAAGCACAATGGGTTTGCCAAAGAAATCGGACAATTTCACTTCATTACCCTCTGCATCATAGACTGTAAAATCGGGCGCAGTAAATTTTTCATTCTCTTGTGTTAAATTTTCTTTTTCACTTTGCAGTGTCTGATCCGGGTTATATTTTTCAGATAAAATATTATATAGCATATATGCACCACCAAGTAATGTAATAAACACAACAATCCCTATTATTGTTTTCTTTTTACTTTTCATAACTGCCTCCTAAAAACTAAGTAAAGATAAATATTTTCCCATAAACCCCATTATCATTAATATACCAACTAAAACAAGCAACCCACCCGATATGACCGATATGACGCGAGTATTTCTTTTAATAAAATCAAATGCCGATTTTAATCTTCCTATTAATACAGCACTGATTATAAAAGGAATACCTAATCCAAGTGAAAAGCTCAAAAGCATCATTATTCCTTGCATACTGCTTTTGCTTGAAGCTGCAAGCATTAATGCAGAACCTAAAAAAGCACCTGCACAGGGAGTCCACCCTATTGAAAAAATAATGCCGAAAATAACTGATGAAAAAAACCCTACTTTAGTGATATTGATATTTAATTTTTTACTTTGATTGAGAAACTTTATCTTTATAATTCCAATAAATTGAAGGCCAAAAAGAATGACAACGCCGCCCGAAACAATATTTACTGCTGTACTATATTTTTGCAAAATGTTTCCAATAGTTCCCGCAAAAGCACCAAGCAAAATAAATATGAACGCAAAGCCTAAAACAAAACCGACAGCATTTATTAACGCCGTCTTTTTTTTATTGTTACTGTCTTGCCCGGCAAAATAAGAAACATATATCGGAAGTAATGGAAGTATACAAGGTGAAATAAAAGTAATTATGCCTTCCAAAAAAGAAATAACATAACTCATAAATTTGTCTCCTTATTCTTCTATTGCAATGATAGGGCGTTCATCGGACAAAATTGTACGCATCTACCACATTTGATACATTTATTCATATCAACATCCGGTGCATTAAATTCTTTTTGTGACAACACACCGGCAGGGCATACTTTCATCGCCGGACATCTGTGATTCTGCGGACATCGCCCAAGGTTCACGATAAGTATCTTACCTGCTATATTATTTGGTTTTTTCAGCTCATTATTTGTATATATATTCACATGAATCCTCCATTTCATTTAAACTATTCAATGCTTTTTTATGTTATATTTTGATACTTATATTATTATATAAATATTAATTGCTCTGTGATCAAATCACCATATAAAGATTTTTATAAGCTTCTCATAGCTATAGTTGTACTTTTTAATAAGGCAATAGTTATTATAATAAAAGAAGCATCTGATCATTCAGATACCTCTATATTATCATTTATTTTAACTTATCTCTTTATCTTACAGTTAATAATTCACTAATCTGAGACTGTGAACTCCACCGTTTGATCCGGTTGTTCACGATCATCAATATAAATTTCAACTGTATAATTGCCTTCTGGCCAATCATTAGGTAGCGTTAACGTACCAATGATCGACGTTTCGACTAAATCTTCATTTGATGTTTCAGTTGATGTAATTTTATCCCCTTCATAATACCATACAAAAGTTATCGTTGTATTATCGGGTGCGTTATGCAGTTCTGCCCAAACCATAAATTCAGTAGCATTTGTATTATAATTCGCAACCATATCAACAGGTCTTCCTTCTTCATCAAAATCTGTATTTAGAGTAGTCATAACAGCATTATCTACATTTGCAGTTGTTACACTGCATCCCATTGTTATTATTGCGATTGCTAAAATAATCAACAATACCATAAATGAATTTTTATTATTTATCATCCTGTTCTCCTTTATAAATTAATACAACATCCATTACCATTAATATTGTAACATTTTTTTTATTTCAAAACAATTGCTATTTTTGCAAACTATATATGCTAGAGATTCTGCTGTTTATAGATAAAACATATAAAAACAACCGCAATTTATGCGGTTATCTATTCAGTATCTTCATCTATATGAATGCTGCACAATCTGTTTGTTTCAACAGATTTCATGACTTTTTTTATATTTGCTTTTACTTCTTTTTTTTTATTGTCTTTTTCTCTATAGGGGCATTCTATTTTTGTTAAATCTCCCTGTGTTGCACTTACAGTGCAGCATCGATATCTATTCATTTTATCAAAAATTGATTTGATCTCTTTTTTCATTTTAAACTCTCCTTCCTCACAAATTTATTGTTTTATCTTTATATATATTTTAATGATAAATTTTAACAGAATCAGTGATCTAATCACACAAAAACTGCACAAGATATATCTTTGTATTTGATGAATGATTTTATCATTTCTGATGTTTAATGCAATACTATAATTCCATCGATATTCATACGTTCGTCCCTATGATTTCATGATTCAATAAAATAGCGCAGGGAATATCCCTGCGCTTCATAAAATAAATTTATGCTATTAATCTTCTGACCTTTTTAGCTGTTTTTCCTTCTTCACCACGCATTTTTCATAACTTTCTATTTTATGATTTAGGCGTTCTATAGTCCTTTTCATTTCTTCCATTTTTTCTGTCAATAATTTGCGCTGTTCTATCAAAAGCTCTTTTCTGTTCTCTATCGTTTCATCTCCTTGATTAAACAGCATAACATATTCAAGTAATACATCAATCGAAAGCCCTGAATTTCTCATGCATTTTATAAATCCAACCCAATTACAGTCATCTTGTGTATAAATTCTTATTCCGTTTTTATTACGTTTAATCGTTGGAAGCAACCCTATTCGTTCATAATAACGAAGCGTATCTTGTGTGATATCAAATTTTTTGCTTACCTCTGAAATCGTCATATATTATACCTCATATTTTGTCTTATTGCTCAAAAACCTTGGCTACATCTTTTAAATGTTTTGTGATCTCAATATGCTGCGGACAGCTTTCCTCACATTGTTTGCATTCAATACAATCTGAAGCTTTTCCATATGTTTTAATGTAATTATTATAATATACATTTTGAATAGCAAAACCTTTGTTCAAAGATTGCTTCACATTATTATACAATGCAAAATATTTCGGAATATTTATGTTCATAGGACACTTTTCGACACAATATTCGCAACCTGTGCAGGGAACCGCAATGGATTCATTAATAATTTTTACAGCTTTTTTTATAATATCATATTCCTCTTGAACCAAAGGTTTAAAATCTTGCATATAATCTGTGTTATCAAGCAACTGCTGCAGATTCGACATACCACTGAGCACCATCATAATCGACTCATGACTTGCTGCAAAACGAATAGCCCAGGAAGGAACTGACATATTTGGATGATAGTCTTTAAATAATTTTTCTGCTTCTTCAGGCACCTTGGCCAGTGTACCACCTTTTACAGGTTCCATAACTACAACCGGTTTGTTATGCTTTCTAGCCACTTCATAACATTTCCCAGACTGGATGCTTGGATTATCCCAATCAAGATAATTAATCTGCAATTGCACAAATTCTGTCTCAGGATGCTCTGTTAATATCTTATCCAGTAACTCTGCATTATCATGATAAGAAAAGCCTATATGTCTTATCTTCCCTTCTTTTTTCATTCGCGCAACAAATCCAAAGCTATCAAGCCTTTGGGCAATTTCATAATGATGTGCTCCTAGGTTATGAATAAGATAATAATCAAAGTAATCTACTCCGCACTTTTCTAATTGTTCATTAAAAATTCTTTCTTGATCTTCTTTTGTTTTTAAAAACATTGTTGGTAATTTTGTAGCTAAAGTAAAACTGTCTCGCTTGTGACGTTTTACAAGGGCTTCTCTTAAAGCGATCTCACTTTTATATACATGATACATATAAGCCGTATCAAAATAAGTGAACCCTCTTTCTAAAAAAGCATCTACCATGTGATTTAACACATCCATATCGATGCTCTTTGGATCATTTTGATCTTTAAGCGGCAAACGCATAAATCCGAACCCTAATTTTTTAGCTTTCATTCCAATTTTTCCTCCTTTATTTATGTCAATCTATATCAATCATTTAAACAATATTATATTTTTTCATTTCTTTTCGTCATATCATGAACGATTATACTTTCCATTAATAATAATTTAACACTTAGAGTCAGCTCAAAGTCAAGTTTTTTTTAATTTTTTATTTTTTATTTAATAAAAAGATCAAAAGGGTCTTAAAAACATTTTGTGTCATTAATAAAAAATGGTGATCCATCCGCGACTCTAACGCGGGACACCCTGATTAAAAGTCTAATTTTGTTCTTTTTGTATCATTCAAAAAAATCATTTTATTCTTATATTTCTATATTTTATAAAATCATTTATTCGTATTTTATTGTAATTTTAGTGCCTATAGAGTAGCTTTAGTACCCAAAGGATACATCCGAAAATGGAAACTTATTATATATCTTTAAATTTTATTTATTTAAACTTCTAAAGCTACCTTAAAAGCTTTTAAAAATGCAGATGTTAAATTATCAAGCACATGTTGCTGTTATTTAAGAGTAGCAAGTATCATACTATTTTTTTTAGCATATAATGCATACCCTTCTTTTTTAATAATTGAGTTAATTTTATGAATATCTAAATCAGTCTTTAAATCAATAGTTAAAAAATATCCAATTCACTATATTTATAAATATTTTTTTGTCTTAAAAAAACGTCATTTTTAATTAAATAATTATTAAAACTTTGTACACAAATTTTAAAATTTTCTAATAATACATTTAGTTTATCATCTTCAAACTTTATTTCATTTGCAGATATAATTAGACAAGATACAAAAACATCAAGAAAGTTTTTATCAGTAGAAAAATTAGGTATTTTTTTTGAGTTCTTTTGGTCCAGAAAAATTCCATATAGGAACATTAATCTAATTATACCCATTTTTGAGCTGATTTTGTTTATCTGATCTTCCTTAAAAACATCTGTTCTTATTACATTCAAAGTATCGTCAGCAGATAATATACTTCTAATAAAATGTTTAAGATATTCATGAATCTCTATTTTTTTCTTAAACATATTTCCCTTCCCCTATATTTTACTTTACGCTTTACAATAACTATTTATTTTCATCTGATTTCGCAAGTATTTTAACTACATTAATGTCTTAGTTATAGCTTTTTTATGTAATCTTGGATGTTATTTTCATTTTCCTCTGAATTGAATAATAACATAACAACACTAATACCAATACCTATTAAAAATGATAATAAATATGTCGATAAAAAAGTTGCTACTAAAAAATATAAAAATAGTCATAATTCCTATGGAAAGCAATTGAGTCGGTGCAAATTTTTTATGGAGATTTTTTTAGCAAATGCTCCAGATTGTATAAATTCTCGAGAAAATGGACGAGCAAAAAGAGCAATTATAAAAAATTGAGATAATATAAAATTTGATAGTAACAATCCAATAAAAAATAAATATTTAAATCCTTTTCACCTCAATTTTTTTCGTTTAGCTTAGGTTTTTGATATTTTCTTTAAATAGCACTACATTGATTAATATATAATTCTATATGTTTTCTTATTGCCTCAATGGTAGTTTTGTTACTTTCAATATTAAATTGTTCCGCAATACAACTAGCCATTAAATCAAATATAGGACAATCGTTCAAAAATGTAAAGTGCATTGTAATTTTCTTTAGATTTGAATAGGTATCCTCCATAATTGATGCAAAATATTCTACTTCATTTGCATATTCGCTTTGTGATACCATTTGCTTATAATATCTAAAAATAAATTTCATCATTCTATATTTCGGATCATTCTCGCTAAAAAAAACACCTATTATGAATCCACCTAATCCAAACATAATAGGTTGTACTTCGCAATTATAAATTCCCTCAGAAAATATCATTGAATCCTGCATAATTCTGGAAACCATTTCATCAATAGCTACAATGTATCCCTCAACTTTATCAACAAATTTTTTTTTAAACATCATTTCCTCTTAAAAAATAATATAAATATTGCTTACTAAATTCATTATAAGTTAATTAAATTTTTAATATAAGCATTTTATTATAATATATTTATATACTTATACTAATACTAAATTAAATATTTTTCAATATAATTTATATATGTTAAATTTAACTTTAAATTATTTTTATATACGACCTGTATCCTCCAACAGACTTGGGCATAATCAAACTTCTATTATAATGAATATATATGTTCATGGATTAAAATCTATAGATAGACAAGCAGCAAATACTTTTGATGATATAATTAATATAAAGAAGAGTAAATTAGAACTAGTAGATAGAATGTAAAAAAACAGAACTGGAAAATACTGAAAGAGATAGAAAAATTATCTCTTTTAGCATTAATAGTACCTAGATAGTACCCGAAACTCTATTTTTGTGTCATTTTTATTCTTAATAAAATTTAAAAAACTACTATTTAACGTTGATATATCTATAAAAAAATGGTGATCCATCCGCGACTCGAACGCGGGACACCCTGATTAAAAGTCAGGTGCTCTGCCAACTGAGCTAATGGATCACGCTTATGCTGTATTTTTAACAGCTTGTATATATTATATTGTTTTATGCCAATTGTCAACATTTTTTTAATAATAAATGGCGGGGGCAGTAGGATTCGAACCTACGAATGACGGAGTCAGAGTCCGTTACCTTACCGCTTGGTGATGCCCCTGCGTATTAAGGGCCGACTTTATCAGCAAATAATTTATTAAAATGGCAGGGGCAGCAGGACTCGAACCTACGCATTACGGAGTCAAAGTCCGTTGCCTTACCGACTTGGCCATGCCCCTGCATATCAATGGGGTGAGTAGTGGGATTCGAACCCACGGCCTCCAGAGCCACAATCTGGCGCTCTAACCAACTGAGCTATACCCACCATAACCGCGCATGAATAAAAAATGGCGCGCCTGCAGGGATTCGAACCCCGGACACACGGCTTAGAAGGCCGTTGCTCTATCCTGCTGAGCTACAGGCGCAACTGGAGCGGGTGAAGGGGATCGAACCCTCGCGACTGGCTTGGAAGGCCAGGGCTCTGCCACTGAGCTACACCCGCATTTTTTAGTGCGATAGCTATTTTATACTAAAGTTCCCGTTATGTCAATATCTTAATAGTATTTAATTTATGTTAGAAAGTATGAATCATTTATTCATTTATATACATTTGTTCAAAACAGATTTCATTTTTCTGTACCGTTAAAATAGCATATCCTTTTCTACTGCCTCCTCTTGGATAGCGAACGGACCCCGGATTAAACAAAGTAATGCCCTCAAGCTCTTCATGATACGGAATATGTGTATGCCCAAACAAAACAATGCTGCATGCAAGCTCCGTAGCTCTTTGCAAAAGTAAATGCTTGGCTGAATAGACCATATAATTATGTCCATGTGTTAACAAAATGCGATAACCTTTTATTTCTTCTACCCTGTCAAAAGGTTTTAGCATGCCTAAATCGTTATTTCCTTTCACCATAACAGCAGGAATATGAAACTTCACAGAGATATCTTTCATTTCTCTGATTCCATCTCCTAAAAAGAATATTTTGTCTATATCTTTTAATTGTTGAAATAAATGATTCAGCATTGCATAATCACCATGACTATCGCTTAATACACAAATTTTCATTTTTTTTACCTACTTTAAGGATTCTATAAATTGTGCCAGCTTAAACAGCGCTTTTGCTCGGTGACTAAGCAAATCTTTTTGTTCTATACTCATTTGAGCATAAGTTGTATTGAGTTTATCAAAAATAAAAATAGGATCATATCCAAATCCACTATCCCCGCTTGCTTTCGCGGCAATACTACCTTGTACTTCTCCTATAAATATTTTTTCCTCTCCATTGGGCATATTTAAGGCAACAGCACATTTAAAAACAGCTTGTCTGTTTTTCTTGCCTTCCAGTGCTTTTAAAAGCTTTTTATTATTATCTGCAAATGTAGCGTTTTCCCCCGCATATCTGGCAGAATAAACACCGGGTTCCCCATTCAAAGCTTTTACGAATAGCCCTGTGTCATCAGCGATAATTATTTTGTCTGTATATGCTCTGATTGTTCTTACTTTAATAAAAGCATTTTCTTCGATTGTCTTTCCGTTCTCCTCGATTTCAGCATTAAAGCCTATCTGTTCTAATGATAAAATATTATATTTATCAAGTATATTTCGAACTTCAGAAAGCTTATGTTTATTGTTACTTGCAAATACTATATCCATTTTCTTACCTTATTTTGACTGATGATCATTTTTAAAAACTTCAAATACTTGTTCTATGCCGAATTTTGCCGCATCAAGCATGCTAATTAATTCTTCATAGCTGATTGGGCGACGCTCACCGGTTGTCTGCAATTCTGTAAATTCGCCCTCTTGTGTCATCACAACATTCATATCTACCTGGGCGATACTATCTTCATCATAGGATAAATCTACTAAAATTTCATCACGTACAATACCTAAGCTTATAGCTGCCACCGCACATTTGATAGGATTTTCTTTTATAACATCATTGCTAAGTAAATAATCCACACAATCTTTTAATGCAATATAAGCCCCCGTAACCGAACAAGTTCTCGTGCCGCCATCGGCCTGAAGCACATCACAGTCTATCCATATTGTTCTTTCGCCCAATTTTTTCATATCCACAATACTTCGCAGTGATCTGCCGATAAGACGCTGTATTTCAGCGCTTCGTCCATCTAGGCGTCCTTTATTGATATCTCGCTGTTTGCGAACCATCACTGAAGATGGCAGCATGGCATACTCTGCACTTACCCATCCCAGGCCTGTCCCTCTCATAAAAGGAGGAACTTTATCTTCCACAAATGCGGTACAAAGTATCTTTGTATCTCCAAACGAAATCAGCACAGAACCCTGTGCATACTTTGTATAATTTCTTGTTATTTCGATTTTTCTTATTTCATAATTATCTCTATTATCCTGTCTTGACATTTTTGTCCCCTTCCATTTTTGCTAATTTAATTCATTCGGTGCAATAGGCAACATCACACTTTGACTTTCACCGTCGATAGCAATGTATACACTATCTATATCAAAGTTTTCCTGTAATGAAAGTAATATACATTTTCTTATGCAATCAATTGTAATACTATCACCTCCTACATTTTCTAATTCTATATTTATTTTTTTATCCTTTATTTCTGCCGTAAGTATATTTTCTTCTTTTAAAGAAAAATTTGTTTTTACATTACCGGCATTATCAATGAGCAGCATCAATAATGACTGTATATCTTCAGGCGCTGTATCAACATATAATGTAATCGGGAAAACATAATAGTTTGGATAATAAGTATTACTGTAATATAAGCTTATCCTATTCTTGCCCGCAGCATTTATTGTATTAATATCTTCTCTTTTAAAATATCCGCTTGCAATAACCCCACCGCTTAATACACCCGCTTGTGTGTTATCAACTAAAAACTGTATTTTTGAAATATTTTCAAATTCTGTGAGTGTATAGACAATACTTTTTAACACTAATTCTTCTTTTGCTTTGTCTTTAATATCCATGACTTCTCCGCTCATGGATACTCTGATCAGGCCGTCATCCTTTAAAGCAAGAGAAAAGGTTACTTTATCTGGTATGGTGGGGACAAGCCCCAAGAAATAGATTTCCTCTTTATTGTTTTCATTTATTGACAAAGCACTAAGCGTTGTCTTAGCCAGCGAAGGGTTTTTTGGTAATTTTCTAAGCACAGGAACAAGATACCCATTGCTGTCAGCATAATAAACAATATGTGTAAAATAATCTATATCAGCCGTAAGTATGTCCGAATTTTGAGCATCATTGTTTTCTTCTTCTGATTGTGTCTGCTCTGTTGTCTGTTTACTGCTTGTGATACTATCTGCTTCATCATTGCTGCCCAATTTGCTATCCAAATAATTAAACGCTAAATAAAGCACTGTTGCTATGATAAGCAATGGAATTATTTTTTTCATAGTATACCTCCATTGCTTAATATATATTAATAAGGGAAGTTAAATATTCTTAGATCAAAAGGATTGAGCCTAACACTGTAACGGTTATATTCTATAAAGTTCATCTTTGGCCGGCTCTTTTAACGTATATTTTTTCCCTTGCCTGATATAAAAATTTTCACCTTCTGTGAAAGAGCCGATAATTCTGGCTGTAATACCTGCTTTCGAAAGTTCGTCTATTATTTTCTCTGCATTTTTACAATTGGTCGCAATAAGCATAGAGCCGCTTGATATCAGTCTTAAAGGATCAATGTTTAGATAACCGCATATACTCTTTGTTTCATCATATATGAATATTTCATCACAATAAATTTCAACATTACAACCCACCGTTTGACTCATTTCCCAAGCTGCTCCGAGCACACCGCCCTCTGTAATATCATGCATATATTTTGCATGATGTTTTATGGCTATCTTGCTTTCTGGTAATACTGAAATTTCTGAAATTAAATTTTTTAAAAAATCTATTTGTTTTTTCGTTAAAATTTCTGTAAGCTTGTCCTCATAGTCAGATGCTATAATACTGCTTCCTTCATAAGCAGCGCCTTTTGTCATAATCAATACGTCACCTGGATATACTGTCTGAGGAAGATGTTCTCTCTTTCTTCCAATTACTGTCGCTGAAAGCACAAGCCTTGTTACGGCATCTGTTTTTTCCGTATGTCCTCCTGCAAGCTGTATATCAAGGCGCTTACACTCAGCATCCAAATCTTCAATGATTTCTTCAATATCAGACAATTCAAAATCAGGCGGAACAAGCAACGTCACAAAAATAGCAACAGGTTCTGCACCGGCCGCAGCAATATCATTACAACTGATATTAGCGCATAATCTGCCTATATTTGCAGTTGCAGCCGTAATGGGATCTGTACTTACTACCAATAAATCACCTTTAAGATCGATAATGCTGCTGTCAATTCCTGTTCCGCTTCCTACGAGCACCTCATCACGCTTGTGCTTTATATGATTAAAAATCATTTGTTTCAAAACACTGTCGTCAAATTTCCCGCCTTTCATTTTTGCCTCCGAGACTTATTTATTGCTTATTATAGTAAATAATTTATAAAATTTGTTATTGTTGTTTAATGATAACATAAAACATTCTTCTTATAAATAATTGACATAAGATTTTATAATCATTTTTTAATAAAATTTTTATAGAGTAAAAAAATTACAGTTTATTAAAAGAATAGCTACAAATAATATAAGTAACTTTATTATAAAGGAGTTGACGAACAATAATATGAATTTTATAAAAAAATTAGCACTAATTTTAGTAATCATCGGTGCCATCAATTGGGGCCTGATTGCATTTTTTGAATTTGATCTTGTAGCCGCCCTATTTGGCGGGCAATTTGCTATTGGAAGCAAAATAATTTATGCAATTGTCGCAATCAGCGGACTTATTTCAATTAGTTTTTTATTTATAGACAGAAACAATCGAACACCGGTAGCACACTAATTATAATAAAAAAACAGCTGCAAATGAATGCGCAGTTGTTTTTTTTGTCGAATTTTCAAAGATAAATTATATTGACATTTAACTCTTCATAAAATAAACTATTTTTTCGGTAGTCTAAACTTCTTTACAATTATATATAAAATATCTGTATCTTATACCAAATTATAAAAATTACTAACAATTTTTATAAAATAATTATTATTATTTATATTTAAAACATAATTCGACAAAATGTTTATACATCAAACTTTATAATACTATATATAGATTAAATATTAAAAAGAATACATATTGTAAGAAAGGAGGTAACTGTGAACGAAAACGAGTTGAAAAATTGTCTGAATGTATTATCTGTTACCTGCAAAGAATTATATAAAGCAAAGGATGACAGGTATGCTTTTGATGACGCTTCTGCTATCGGTGATATTGCAATTGCTATTACAAATTTCTGGTCAATGGATCATCTTGCAGATGAATTTGAGTGGGTTTAATTTCATTTAAAAAATGATGCTGAATATATAACGTTTTGTCTGTATAATACAGACAAAACGTTATAAAAATTCAAAAATAGATTTTTTCATTCTCAAATTTCCCAATTATTTTATTAAAATCCTCGTATGATAAAATCACTGTTGCTGTATTATCATTTGGATGAAAACCAACTTTTTCTTGCTGCTTTAAATCTTTGTCAATAACAAGTGTGACTTCATGAAAGCTATCGTTGATAATACCAAAAGGTGAGACTGCTCCTTTTTTCAGCTTCAAATATTGATTCAGCCTGTTTTCAGAGGCAAAACTCAGTCTGCTTGAGCCTAGTTTTAACGCAAGTGCTTTTAAATCAGCCTTTTTATTTTCTAATAAGATAACAAGATAATGATTTAGCCCTTTATAATCTCTTAAAAATAAATTTTTACAAATTGCATATCCATCTGTAAGCCCAGCTTGAACCATTTGATCAATGGTATACATTGCTTCATGTTCTATTAACTTATACTCTATGTTTTCATTGTTTAATAAATCTATTACTTTTTGTTTTTGCGTACAAATACTCTGCTGTGTTGATATATCCATAATTTATTTTTTATTAAAGCGACCAATGATCACAGAAATAATCTCATCCATCCTTTTTTTTTGTTTATTTAAATACAAATATCCCATCAATGCTTCAAGTCCTGTTGCATTATTATATTCTTCCACTGATGCATTTTTAGGTTTGTTTTTATGTTTATTATTTCTTCCTTTTAATACAATTCTTTGTTCTTCTTCGCTAAGCATAGGTATTATAATCATTAGTGCTTCATTTTGCATTTGAGCTTTTACAAACAATTCGGCACGATGTTGAAGAGCGGAGGATTTTGTTATTCCCAAAGATAACAAATATTCTCTAATATATATTTCATAAACGGCATCCCCTATATACGCAAGCTGCGTTGGATTTAAGAGTTCCGCATTTAAATTCGATGACATAATTAAATTCTCTTCCATTTAACCCCTTCTCTTGTATCTTCAAGTATAATATTTTTGCTTTTCAGTTCATCTCTGATTTTATCTGCTAATGCAAAATCTTTATTGGCCCTTGCCTTCTGTCTTTGATCAATTAAAGCTTCGATATCCTTATCAAGCAATTCTTGTTTTATATTCTGCGCTATCCCCAACACACCTGTTAATTCATCAAGTAACGTCTGCGCAGCTTTCATCATGCCAACAGGAGTCTTTTCATTGACATTTATATTTATGTAACGTATCAATTCAAAAATAGCCGCAATCGCATCTGCGGTATTGAAATCGTCATCCATAGCATTACAGAATTCTTGCTTGAAATACTTTAGTTGCTCGGCAAATTCCCGATCGATTTTTTCTTCCTCATTTTTATGATGATCAATAAAATACTTAAGGTTATATTTTGCATTATAGATTCTCTCAAGAGAAGCCGCTGAAGCTTGTATAAGGTCTCTGCTAAAATTAATCGGATTTCTATAATGAGCACTAAGTATAAACAATCTTACCGCCTCTAAATCAAATTCTTTTGCAATATCTCTAACCGTAAAAAAATTCCCTAATGATTTTGACATTTTTTTATTATCAATATTAATATACCCATTATGCATCCAATATTTTGAAAACTGCTTTCCCGTTGCGCCTTCACTTTGCGCTATTTCATTTTCATGATGAGGAAACATCAAATCCGCGCCACCACCATGAATATCAATTTGATCTCCTAAATATTTCAATGCCATTGCCGAACATTCTATATGCCAGCCGGGTCTTCCTTGTCCAAATGGACTATCCCAATAAATTTCGCCTTCTTTTTTCTTTTTCCAAAGTGCAAAATCCAAAGGATTTTCTTTTTCTTCACTGACTTCTACTCTTGCTCCTGCCTCTAAATCATCTATATCTTGTTTAGATAATTTTCCATATGGCGAAAAAGCGCTGACGCGATAATATACGTTGCCGTCTTTTTCGTATGCTTTTCCATTTTTAATCAAAGTTTCGATAAGAGCAATAATCTCATCGATATTATCACTTACTTTTGGGTGCACATTTGCTCTTTTAATGCCAAGTGCATCTGCATCTTTAAAATATTCTTCAATATATTTTTCAGCGAGTTTTTCAGGTTTTATTCCTTCTTCATTCGCTCTATTGATAATTTTATCGTCAACATCTGTAAAGTTTTGTATAAACTTTACATCGTAACCGGTATACTCTAAATATCGTCGTACAACATCAAAAAAAATAAAAGGTCTTGCATTTCCGATATGAAAATAATTATATACTGTAGGACCGCAAGAATACATTTTTACTTGTTTTTCGTGAAGTGGTCTAAATTCTTCTTTTTTATTTGTCAACGAATTATAAATTTTAACCATAAATATTCCTTCTTACTTCTTGTCATTGTATTTTTTTATTAAACAGACAGCTTTTGCACTAATACCTTCCTGCCTGCCGGTAAAACCCATAGCTTCTTCTGTTGTCGCCTTAATTGAAATGCTTGATAAATCTATATTTATAGCTTGTGCTATGTTATCCCTCATTTTTTCTATATAAGGCGCTAATTTTGGCTTTTGAGCGATTATAATACTATCAATATTTACTACCTCATACCCTGTCTTTCTAATCATATGACAAACTTCTTTAAGTAATTCCATGCTGCTTATATCTTTATAATTGGGATCATTATCAGGGAAAAATTTGCCGATATCTCCAAGGGCCAGCGCTCCTAAAATTGCATCTATAATTGCATGAAGCAATACATCCGCATCAGAATGCCCAAGCAAACCTTTCTCGTTATCTATAAGAATTCCTCCTAAAACAAGAGACCTGTCTTTATGCAATCGATGCGCATCATAACCTATACCAATACGCATATTTAATCCTCATAATATTTTTTATATTCTAAAATGAGCCTGTAAGGCTTAGACATAATCCGAACAGGCATACTTTTTAAAAATTTTTTTAAATCTTGCTGCATTTCTTCGTTCATACGTGCAGGTTTAGTTAATATTCTTTTTGTAAATTCTGCGCCATAACTTTGTTTTATTTTATCAACATCCAAAATAATGCCATTATGACATTCATTGCAAACAATGTGCTCAATCATATTATTTTTGTACGTTATAGTATGCACGGTTTCCTTTTCACATACATTACAAAGTAATTTTGCTTCCAGTACACTTTTCATGTTGGTGACCAATCACCTTCTCATTAATCTCTCAGCCGCTTTTTTAATATCTCCGATTTGTGGCACGCAAGCTTGCTCCAATGTTTTATTAAATGGAATTGGGATATCTTTACCAGCAACTCTTAAAATCGGAGCTTTTAAATATGCATAAGCTTTCTCTGCAATCAATGCTGCTATTTCCGCACCTAATCCCCCTGTTTTTGCAGCTTCATGCACAATGAGCACTCTGCCTGTTTTCTTCACGGAATCAAGAATGGTTTTTTCATCTAATGGATACAGCGTACGTAAATCAATAATTTCGGCATCAATGCCTTTCGCCTTAAGCTGCATTGAAGCTATGAGGCATTTCTGAACGGAATACCCATAAGTAATGATAGTCATAGAGGCACCCTTTTTTGTAACATTTGCTTGCCCTATCGGGATAATATATTCTTCCTCTGGGACACTGCCCGCCGTTGAATATAACAATTTATGCTCACAAAATATAACCGGATTATCATCTCTGATCGCAGCTTTTAAAAGCCCTTTTGCTTCATGTGGATTAGATGGGAAAACAACTTTTAATCCTGGCACATGACACATCCATGCTTCCAAACTTTGGGAATGCTGTGCACCTGCTCCTGTGCCGCATCCAACAGGAAGCCTCACAACCATCGGCACACTTATTTGCCCTGCAGACATGTAATGTATTTTGGCGGCTTGGTTCACAATATTGTCCATCATAAGTGTTACAAAATCAGAAAACATCGACTCAATAACAGGTCTAAGTCCCGATATTGCTGCGCCTGTTGCACTTCCGGCTATAATAGCTTCACTAAGCGGAGCATCTATTACTCTTTGTTCTCCGAATTTAAGCACAAGATCTTTGGTAACTTGAAAATTTCCGCCGTATAGTCCAATATCTTGCCCCATTAAAATAACATTTTCATCACGTATCATCTCCTCGGAAATCGCTTCACGTAACGCCTCTTTATATGTAATTTCTTTCATCTTCTAATCCTCACTTTGCATATACATACTTTTGTATATCTTCTACAGACGGCTCTAAGCTATTTTGTGAAAACAAGACCGCTTGCTTTAATTCATCCATTACTTGAGTGTTGATTTCTTTGAGCATTTCACTTCTCGCCACATTATTTTTCAACATATATTCTTCCAATCGTTTTATAGGACACTTTGCAAGCCAAGAATTTATTTCTTCCTGACTTCTGTAAAGCTGATCTATATCTGATTTTGAATGTCCGCTTATTCTATACGTTTTGCTCTCAATAAGCATCGGCCCATTCCCTTCCCTGACATATTGAACAGCAGAAAATGTCATATTATATACATCTATGGCATTATTCCCGTCTAAAATAATTGATCGCATACCATAGGATTCCGCTCTCTTTTCTATATCTTTAATATTCATACTTCTCTGTGTTGGCATAGACACGGCATACCCATTATTTTCGACATAGAAAATAATGGGTAGTCTCCAAATTGTTGCAAGGTTTAAAGCTTCATGAAATAATCCTTCGTTTGTTGCGCCATCTCCCATAAAACATACAACCAAATTATTTTCATTCTTGTATTTTATTTTCAGCGCTGCTCCAACCGCGAGCCCAAGGCCGCCTCCTACAATGCCGTTAGCACCTATATTCCCTTTTTCATAATCTACTAAATGCATGCTACCGCCGAATCCTCCACACACGCCCGTTTCTTTTCCAAACATTTCTGCCAGGATCGATTTTACATCCATGCCTATACCAATACACCCCACATGGTTCCTGTGTGTCAACGTGATTTTGTCACCTTCGCTTAAAGTCATACAAGCAGCTATGCCTGATGCTTCTTGTCCGATACCTAAATGTGTTGTGCCGTGCAGCATGCCTTCACTAAACATTTCCTGCAGCATCTCTTCAAGTAATCTGGCTGTTACCATTTTTGTATACATCTTAATTATTTTCTCATTCGTTAAACTCATAGCATCAACCTCGCCTTTACTTTGTTTTTATTATGCCTTGCGCAGTAAATAAATCACGCGCAACAGTAATTTTTATATTATCATAATTTCCTTTAATCATTTTAACATCTATATTATAAATTTCAGCTAAGCTACAATCATCAGTCACTGAAATACTTGCCCTTGCCGCCTTTTTGTGCAGTTCGTAAATACATTGGTAATTAAAACATTGCGGCGTCTGCACCTCCCATAAGGAGTCTCTATTGAGCGTTTGCGATACGATACCTTCGCTGTCTGTTTGTTTTATTGTATTAATCGCCGAAACACCTACACTACACGCCTTATAAGTCTTCATTTGTTTAAGGCATTCATTAATCATCTGATTAGTCACAAAAGGCCTTGCGCCATCATGAATAAGCACAATATCTGTATTCTCATCACACGCTTTCAAGCCCATCAATACCGATTCTTGCCTGCTTACTCCTCCCGCAACAACTTTTGTCGGTTTTTTATGAATATTATATTTTTCAATTAATGCACTGCACATTTCCATTTCATGTCTGGCAGCTACTATAATAATTGTATCTATTCTTTCATGTAAAGCAAATTTTTCAAAACTATAAATTAAAATCGGCTTATTATTCAGCGGCAAATATTGTTTATTAATTTGTGTCGATATCCTGCTGCCGCTTCCTCCTGCCGCAATAATTGCAGCAATATTAACTTTATCCATACTCACCATTTGAATATTTTTCTATTATTAAACTGTTTTTCATTTTGGTTTAGCGAAGACCATTCTGCCTGCCGTAGTCTGAAGCACACTTGTTACCATAATCGATTTATTTTCTCCTATATAGCGCTTACCCCCCTGCACAACTATCATCGTTCCGTCATCTAAATAACCAATGCCCTGATTGTTTTCCTTGCCTTCTTTTATAATCAAGATATCCATTTCTTCACCGGGAAGCAAAATCGTTTTAACAGCATTTGCAAGTTCGTTGACATTCAATACATTAACGCCTTGAAATTGAGCGATTTTATTTAAATTAAAGTCATTGGTTATGATTTTTCCGTTCATATCAAAAGCAAGTTTTACCAACTTGACATCTACTTCTTCAATCTGAGGATAATCTTTATCAACGACTTTTACTTCCATACTTAACTCTGTTTGAATTCGGCTTAATATATCGAGACCTCTTCGTCCTCTTTGCCTTTTTAAATCATCGGCTGAATCCGCAACATGTCTTAGCTCGGATAATACAAATTCCGGAATGATCACAACGCCTTCCACAAAACCGCTTTTAAAAATATCTAAAATACGTCCGTCTATAATTGCCGACGTATCGAGGATTTTATTTTTACAATCTTGCTGTTTCGCTTTTTTTGGTTCTTTATCTTTATCGCCAATAGATTTAAATATATTCTGCAGCTCACTGCGTTTTATAGTCGCAAGTGAAATCGACAGATACATAAGTAGTATATACAGCGCTATGACAATAATATTTTTTACAATTTCAGGAAGCATTAAATGATTAATCGGAATACTTAGTAGCGTAGCAATAACAAGCCCCACAATTAACCCCATAATGCCCAAAATCAAATCCCATATGGAATATGTTCTTAATCTTTTTATCAGATTTTGTGTAACTTTGCCTAACGAATCAATTATGTAAGGAGTGAGAACCAATAGAATAACGCCACAAATAGCACCGAAAATAGAACTTGTAATATAATCATAGGGACTGCTTACCGATCTATTTATCAACTGATCTATTATTCCATTTTCAAATAAAAAATAACTTGTTTGATATCCAATTACAATCCCAATAATTGCTGCAAATATTTTGGCCGCAGTTTTCAAAATTCCCTCCGAAATTTAAAGACTATTTTTTTACAATACTGTAAATTAATTTCTCAGCATCTTTTTCGCCAATATGTTTTACGCAAGCGACCTCACTGATTAAAATTTTTTTCGCATTATTCAGCATTTTTTTCTCGCCTGTCGATAGCCCTTTTCCCTTATCTATTTTGATTAAATCCCTTACTACCTGTGCAACCAGTAAAAGCTTTCCACTTTTAATTTTTTGTAAATTATCTTTATATCTTTTTGACCAGTTTAAATCGACTTCTCTATCATCAGATTCTATTTTTTCAAGTAAAAAATTTATTTCAATAGATGTATGCACTTTTCGAAGGCCAATCTGCTCAGCATTATCAATAGGCACTGACATGATCATCCTACCGTTATCCAGCTCAAGTTCATACATATCCTCTTGTGTTATTTCCTTAATAATCCCTGCTCCATAAAGCGGATGAACAACCTTTTCTCCTATCTTAAACATATAAAAGCCTCATTTCTATATTTGATTATTATAATACAATTTTTAACAATAGTCAAAGCTACTTGTAAAGAAAAATTACAAAAGATATTTGTCGAAATTTTGGGTTTGCTTATTGTTGACATATGTATAAACAAGCTCATATAATAAAAATGACTTTAAATTCAGGAGAGACTACCATGTTACTTATTGATATTTTCCAAACATATGTCGATGATAAAACTTCCGGCAAAAAGAATATAGATCAAGTGATGAAAGAATATAATGATAACTCCTATAATCTAATCAAAATTATTACAGAATGCAGTGCACAATGTGGTTGTATTAACTCAAAAAATTATATTGAACTTGATTTAAATAATATAAATTACGACTATCTACTGAATTTATATTTAAATACCGCTTGCGATGAATGCCGGGAAAAAATAGAGCATCAAATCGGAAAATGCATACTTTCCATTACTTCAATTTGCAGTCTTTGCGGGATAAATATAGCTGATATCTTTATCAAAGAACATCGTAATATTGAACAATATTATTCTAAAATTTAAGTCTTGTTTCAATGACTGACACCAATCCTGATCCATTCAAAAATACTTATCCTGCCTATGCCTTCTATTTTTAGTATATCCTATTTTATATCGATATATTCCCAAAATATATTATTATCTATAGTGATTTTATCATTATATCTGCATTATTATAAAAATGATAAATCTTGCCATTAGATTCTCTAGTAATTTTGTATATTGCCTCCTGCTATTTATTATATGTCAAAAAGTCAAAAATTTTTATAAAATACTATAAACTTATGTATAAACTAAATATGAATAATAAAAAAATTTATAAAAATATATGCTCTCAGGTTATCCGCTATTTTAAACAAAAAAAGAACAGCAACGCATTTACTGTTCCTTTTACCAATTTATATTTATATTTATATTAAATATTCTTTTTTTTATTTCTTTTTTCATAATCTTCCAAAGCAGCCTTAACAGCTTCTTCCACCATTACAGAACAATGAATCTTCTCTCCTGGAAGCCCCCCAAGTTCTTCGACAACCTTTTGATTTTTGAGTTCCTTTGCTTCTTGTATCGTCATGCCTTTTAAAAGCTCAGTTGCGACACTGCTTGATGAAATCGCCGCTGCACAACCAAAGGTCATAAACTTTGCATCTTTAATGATTCCATCTTCAATTAATAAATACATTTCCATCTTGTCTCCGCATGATGCACTGCCAACTCGGCCAACAGCATTTGCTCCTTCCAGCTCTCCTACATTTTTTGGATTCTTGAAATGTTCAATTACCTTATTTGTATAATCCATTTTATATGTTCCTTTCTCTGTATGTCGGGGACATCGCCCTGAGCCTAGCTACAATTTCTTTTAATTTATCTACTGTATAATCAATATCTTCAATTGAGGTAAATCTTCCAACCGTAAACCTTGTCGTTCCATGAATAAAGTCATCCCCTATATGTAATGCCATAGCTACATGAGATGGCTTGAGCGAGCCCGATGAGCAAGCCGAGCCCGTAGAAACACAGATACCTTCCATATCAAGGCTCAATAAAAGTGCCTCACCTTCTACATACCCTATGCTGATATTTAAATTATTGGGAAGCCTTTTTTCACAGTGCCCGTTTAATTGAACATAATCTATTTCTTGCGTAATACGATCACGCAAATAATCTCTTATTTTTTGATAATGGGCTACGTAAACTTTATCATTTTCTTTTAATATTTTTACCGCTTGTCCAAATCCAGCAATATCAATAACATTATGCGTACCTGCACGTTTTTTAAATTCTTGTGCGCCTCCATGCATAAACGGCTCTATTCTAACACCCTTTCTTATATACATAGCGCCAACACCTTTAGGCCCATATATTTTATGTGAGCTGAGTGACATCATATCCAAGTTCATTGCATCTACATTGATTGGCACACTTCCAAGCGCCTGAACCGCATCGCTGTGAAAGAGAATACCTTTCTTTTTTGCAATTTCTCCGATTTCTTTAATCGGTTGTAATGTCCCCATTTCATTATTCGCCATCATGATACTGATTAAAATTGTATCTTCTCTGATGGCCTTTTTAAGATCTGCAATACTTACCGAGCCATATTTATCTACCGGCAAGTAAGTAATTTCATACCCTTGTTTTTCCAGATATTCACAGGAATGCAAAATAGCGTGATGCTCAATACATGAAGTGATAATATGTTTTCCTCTCTTTTGCCTTGCATAAGCCGTTCCTTTGATTGCCCAATTATCACATTCGGTACCTCCGGATGTAAAATAAATCTCTTTTGGATCCGCACCTATATAACTCGCTATTACTTCTCTCGCTTCTTCCACATAGCCCTTAGCTCTCCTCCCCACGAGATGAATACTGGAAGGATTGCCGTATGCCAACCTGTAAGCTTCATACATCTTATCAACTACTTGCTTTTCAGTAGGCGTTGTAGCGGCATAATCTAAATAGATTTCTTTCATATGATTTATCTTTTCTGCTCCTTGTCCTGATATTTATCTATAAAATATTGTAATGTAATTGATGTAAGCACTTTGTCTATGTTATATTTGAGTTGCTGTACAACATCATTTGCCACACATTTATCTGCTCTTTTGCATGCATCTTCTCCAATACAGTGCCCTAAATCAATAGGTCCTTCAACTGCCTCAATTATCTCACTGGCGTTGATAGTATCTGCACTTCTGGATAAAATATATCCGCCTTTAGCGCCTCTCATACTACGAACCAATCCGGCTTTTTTTAAATGCACTATCAATTGTTCCAAATATGCTTTAGGTATATTTTGAAGTTCAGCAATTTCGGTTGCATTGATATATATATTCATTTGTGTATGTTTGGCAATTTCATACATCGCCTTTAGAGCATATTCCGCTTTGGCTGAAATTTTCAATGTGTGTCATCCTTTTAATTCTTACTATTCTTATCAGAATACCATAGATTATAGTAAGCAGGAATATACTTGTCAATATGGTTTTTAAAAATATATCTGTATTCTTATGACTCAAATATAAATTTGTAATTTAATTGCTTTTCATCTCGCATCTGAATCATCTGCTTTTTTAATGCCGCATTGACAGGGACCCCTTCATCTTTTCTCTTTAAATAAGTCATATATTCCTTCTCTCCGGCTGTATAAATTCGGCTCTCTGAAGGCATTTTTTTAGATGTGCGAAGCTCCCTTAAAATATTTCCGGCAATATTTCTGAATATTTTTTCCCCCATAAAAAACTGTGTGTTAATAGCAATGAAAAAATGTCCTAGTCTATACGGAATCTTTTGCCCATTTTCATCAAACCCGTTTAACATTTTCATATAGGGACCATTTTGAAGTGCTGCAGATAAAATCTCAACAAAAACAGAATAACCATATCCTTTATATCCGGCTGTTTCTTCCCCAATACCCCCAAGAGGCGTAAGCGCTGCTGTTCCTTTCACCAGATCCTCTAATATTTTTGACGTATCTGTTCTTGTTTTTCCACTTTCATCTATAACCATTCCCGGTGGTGTATCTTTACCTTCACGCTCATATTTTTCAATTTTCCCTCTTTGACTGATACTTGTAGCGCAATCCAATATAAAATCAAATTCTTCATCTGTGGGTACTCCAAGTGTAAGCGGATTAGTACCAAGCATATTCTCAACACCAAAAGTAGGCGTCACGCTCGGCCTGGCATTCGTGCCCACAATACCAATCATGCCATTTACGGTTGCCATTTTAGCATAATAACCGGCAATGCCAAAATGAGATGAATTTGTTACAGCAGACATACCCATCCCAAATTCTTTCGCCTTTTGAATTGCTATGTTCATTGCTCTGTAAGATGCTACATGTCCCATGCCATTATTCGCATCTAAAACTGCCGTTGTTTGTGTCTCTTTTACTATATCTATTTTTGTAATAGGATTTACGACTCCATCTTTAATTCTGTCGTAATAAATGCTTTTTAATCGTCCTATACCATGAGAATCGATCCCTTGTTTATCGGCTGCTATTAAAACATCAGAAATAATTTTAGCATCTTCATATTGAATATTTGATGCGACCAATACGTCGGTCATAAAGCTTTCCATCGTTTTAAAAGGAATATATATGATATCTTCTTGTTTTTGCATAAGCCCTCCATTCATAATTTTAAAAAATTATATTTAATATATCATACATATTGACATTATTAAACACATAATTGTATTTATCAACGTTTGTTATATATTCATATACTTGACAAGTAAAAATTATCATGTAAAATGATGATATGTATGATCACGATTTTTCTGGTGGTCATTACATATTTAGGAGGAACTAGAAAATGAAAAGAGAAAAACCATCTCTCGCGGGACTAGCACATGTTGAAACGATTATAAGTGAAGATGTTGTTATTGTTGGTGAAATTACAGAAGGTGGCTCTATCCGTCTTGAAGGAACAGTGAAAGGTAATATCAATATACTTGGAAATTTAATTGTTGGTAAAAACGCCTTTGTCCAAGGCGATATCATATGTGACAATATAAATATTATAGGTAAAGTCGAAGGGAATGTGCGATGTAAAAACCTTAAAGTATTTACCGGCGCATCACTGATAGGCTCAGCCGATGTCGTAACGATCGTCATTGAGGAAAATTCCGTATTTGTAGGCAACTGCACAAGACGAGAAGAAGCTCCCGCGGAAGCAAAAAAAATTGATGATATTTTAAATATATCTGATAAATAAACAATAGGTATAAAAATCGGCCGCAATTAGCGAAGCCGATTTTTTATTTTCTATTAAATATGCTTGCATTTTGACTGACACGAACATAAAATAAATGTGCTTATTATGTTTTAGGCCATTTTGGGTATAATAATATTAGTTAATAAACAGGAAAATATATGAAATTAGTTGAATTATTAAAAGAAGTCAATATTGTCAGCACAGTGAATTACAAAAATACTGATATATACAATATATCTTATTCATCTTTAACATGTACAAATGATAGCCTTTTTGTCGCTGTTGAAGGTTACAGCCAAGACGGACATGCCTACATAGACGATGCTATCTCAAGAGGCGCAAAAGCTATTATTCATACAAAAGAAGTCGATTTTCGACCTGATATCATATACATAAAGGTCACTGATATTCGAAGTACTCTTGCACAAGTAAGCAGCCGTTTTTATTCTTTTCCATCCGAAAAATTAAATGTCGTCGCTATCACAGGCACAAACGGGAAAACCACTTTTTGCTCTATCATAAATTCTATATTTACTTTTGCAGATAAAAACACCGCTATGTCTACTACAGTCGGCTCCTATACGGGTGATATTTTTATCCCTGCTAAAACAACGACCCCCGAGTCGACAGATTTACAAGCTTTCATGAAAATGGCTTTAGATAAAGGATGTGAATACTTTTTTATGGAAGCAAGCTCACAGGGTTTAATTCAGCAGCGAATGAAATACACAAAGCTTGACTGTGCGGTATTTTCTAATTTAACCCACGACCATTTAGACTTTCATGGTAATATGGAGAATTACTATCAAGCCAAAAAATTGCTATTTTCAGGCAACCCAATATACTCGATTATCAATACGGATGATCCTTATGGCAGGCGCCTTGCAGATGAATTAAAACATACCAATAAAACTACAGTTATCACTTTTTCTTTTCAACAAAATAGTGATTTTAAAATTAACGATTTTAAACAAAACAACTGGCAACAAACATTTTGTTTACAGACAGAAAATTTTAAACAAATTTTTACGATTAATGTTGCGGGAAAGCACAATGCTTATAATGCTGTTCCTGCTATTATATATGCATTAAAAAAATCATTGCCTTTAAAAGCAATAAAGTCTGCGCTTAAAAAATATGAACCGATTGACGGCAGACTTGCAAATATTAAATATGATGATTTTAATATCATTATTGATTTTGCACATACCCCTGATGGCCTTCAAAACCTTTTAGATACGGTGAAAGCAAATACAAAAAATAAAATCATTACCGTATTTAGTTGCAACGGCAACAGAGATAAGGAAAAACGTCCGATCATGGGCAAAATTGCTTATGAAAACAGTGATTATGTTATTATGACACAGGGCAATCCGCGATTCGAAAAAGATATAGATATATTTAATGATATCAAAAAGGGATTTCCTGCCAATGCCAAAGTATTTACAATCACACCTAGAAGCCAAGCTGTTACACATGCTTTATCTATCGCTAAAAAAGGAGACTCTGTCGTTCTCGCCGGCATGGGGCATTATAAGTATATAGAGATCAATAAAAAACGTATTCCTTATAACGATGAACAAACCGTAAGAAATTACTTGTCAATGACTAAAAAAGAAAATAAATAGTAATAAAAATAAGAAGCTGCTTTAGTAGCTTCTTGATTAATTTTTAAAACTATGCACAGGCGCCGGTATCCTCCCGCCTCGTTGTATAAAATCTTCTGAGGAATACTCCGAAATAGCCATGATAGGCGCCGAACCTAAAAGTCCGCCGAAATTAACAATATCTCCAACATGTTTACCGTATGCCGGAATGATTCTAACTGCCGTTGTCTTATTATTAATAACTCCAATCGCTGCTTCATCCGCAATAATAGCCGAAATCGTGCTGTCCGGGACATCTCCTGCAATCGCAACCATATCTATTCCGACAGAACATACACTGGTCATTGCTTCCAATTTGTCAAAAGTGAGCGCTCCATTGATTACCGCATCAATCATGCCCGCATCTTCACTTACGGGGATAAACGCTCCACTGAGCCCGCCGACATGAGAAGAAGCCATAATGCCACCTTTCTTGACTGCATCATTGAGCAACGCCAACGCTGCTGTTGTACCATGAGTTCCACATTTTTCCAAACCAATTATTTCGAGTATCTCTGCAACGCTGTCTCCTATTTTGGGTGTTGGCGCCAGAGACAGATCCATGATTCCAAACGGAACATTGACTCTTTTGCTCATCTCGCTCCCAACAAGCATTCCCGCTCGCGTAATTTTAAATGCGGTTCTTTTTATAGTCTCAGCGACAACATCAATGGGCCTTCCTTTTGCTTTTTCTAAAGCAGATTTCACAACCCCAGGCCCTGAGACACCTACATTGATTACTGCTTCCGGTTCACCAACACCATGAAAAGCTCCTGCCATAAATGGATTATCTTCAACAGCATTTGCAAAAACCACAAATTTCGCGCAGCCTATAGACTCTGCCTCTTTTGTTAAAAATGCCGTTTCTTTGATAATTGTTCCCAGCATCCTTACTGCATCCATATTAATACCGGATTTTGTACTTCCCACATTTACACTTGAACATACTTTATTTGTCTCCGCAAGAGCTTGCGGAATAGAATCAATCAATGCAATATCATTGTTCGTAAATCCTTTATGCACCAACGCTGAATATCCGCCGATAAAATCAACGCCAGTCTCTTCGGCGGCTCTGTCAAGAGCCACAGCTAATTCAATATATTCATCTTTATCGGCACCGCTTCCGATTAATGCAATCGGTGTTACAGAAATACGCTTATTGATGATTGGAATTCCGAATTCTTTTCCTATTTCTTCTGCCACTTTGACCAAATTACATGCTTTTTTAGTAATTTTATCATAAACACGTTCCGCAGTTATGAGCGGATTATGCGATATACAGTCTAAAAGCGATATCCCCATTGTGGTAGTTCTTATATCTAAATTATCTTTTTCTATCATTGCAATAGTCTCTAAAATATCTTTTTTTACTAATGACATACCTACCACCTATATCTTATGCATTGCATCAAATATATCTTCTCTTTGCAATCTTACAGAAAGCTCCAGATTTTCGCCTGCTATACTTAATGCTGCTTTCAGTTCTTCAAATGAACAATCCATCATCGCACAATTCACCAGCATAAGCATCGTAAAATTTTCCTGCATGATCGTTTGATTTAAATCTTCAATATTGACATTGTGCTCGTAGAGCACTTTACTGATATTATAAATAATGCCTGTTTTATCTTTTCCTATAACAGTAATGACTGCTTTCATAAATTGCTACTCCTATATAAATAATTGTTTGCTGCAGACAGCTTTATACTATTAAGTTTCTATTTGCTTATTTTTTGTTCTATAAATTCCCAAATTTTTTTTGCTGAATTATTTTCAATATCAAAATTAATGTTATTTAGCGGTAATTCAATATTTTTATTTTTTAATACTTTTTTAATAATCGCGACAGTCATCTCAGGGTTTTTAATAAGAAGCGGTCCTAAAGTATTTGTTAAAATACTATTTCCTACAAGCACACCTTCATCATTGCCTTTCTTGTTACCATATCCATAGATAACTTTTCCAAAGGCCTTTGCCTCTTTCGTCAGTATAGTATCAATCATACTGATCTGACACCCCGTAATAGGAAGATATTGTCCAAATACATTCGCCGAAAAAACCAAATCGTCTCCAAAAACATTTTCATGTTCTATGCAGTCAAAACCTCCTATATCAAGTCCTTTATATTCGCTTTTATCGGCTCTTATGATATTATCTGCAAACAGCGCGATGCTTGTCCCCGTTATAATAAAAATTTTACCCGCTTCCACTGCCTTTTTTATGGTGTAGCTCTGTCGCAGCAACGCCTCCGCCGTCATGATTACATATTTCAATTCACCGGACGGAATATAGAATATATCATACGCATCAAAATTAAGCGGTATATCAGGCGAATTTATCCTGTCGACTTCCATTGCAACTCCGAATCTATTTGCTATTTGCACAAGCGCGCTTATATTCCCGCGATCACCATTCAGGCAAAATATATCAGGATATAAAAAAGCTGTTTTAATTACTGTTCTATCCATTCTATTCTTATTTCTCCAATGATTGTTTACTCTCTTCTTTGATATACTCTTTAATTTGATTAAAAGTTTTTAGCCACGTAATTAAATAAATATTATTACAATCTATTTGTTCAATTGCATCCAGCAAAGCCTTTACATCCTTCGTAGGCAAAATAATAATATCATCTCTGTCTATGCCTTCATAAATAAATCTTAATGCCGTATCATAACAAACATACTGTGAAAAACAAATATATTTCTTTACATTTGAATTGACCAGTTTCGTTAGATTACAGTCATAAGCATAAAAAGTATTTGTATAATGAGGATCAAAATCGATGATTTCATTCAACCCAAGCACAAAAATTTTTTCAGTGGCATCATTTGCCACACTATCAAGTGCAGATTGAAATGTTTCGGGATTTTCTTGTTTTATTCTTATATATTTTATATCTTTTTTATGATATCTTATACTTTCTATTCTACCCCCGATATTAATAAAACTTGTGAATGTGGCAGCAATATTTTCTATTTTAAAGCCTAAATTCAAAGCTACTGCTACAGCGCCGGCATAATTATAAAGCATAAAAGGAACATTATACGGCATTTCAAAACTCTGATTATTAATATAAAATCTTCCAATTTCAAAATCTATGTCAGAAATTAAAACATCAGGTGTTTTTTCAGAAGCAAAATTACAAGTAGGACAATAAAAATTACCTATATTATCAATGTTTAAATAATTAAATTCTATTTTTCGTCCGCAAACCGGGCAAGGCATCGTAATATCAAGCAATCCTGTTTTTTGATAAGACAGGCTGCTTTTATCAACACCGAAATAAATAATATTTTCACTTTTATTTTCGAAAAATTTACTTCTCGGCTCTTCATTATTTAAATAGAGTATCATATCTGCATTTATAACTTGGCTTAATTTTCGAATAATATAATCCGGATCACCATTCCTTTGCACCTGATCTTTTTGAATATTTGTAATAACAAGATGTTTTGCCTTAATATATGGATAAATTTGGTACAAGCTCCGCTCATCAATTTCGAAAATAAAATATTCATGCTTTACTTTCCCGTTTAGAGTCGAATTTTTTATCAGCGTTGTTGCTATGCCACACTTTTGATTTGCGCCTTCTAAATTTGCTATAACATTTGCCCCATTTTTTTTCAATATGTGATATAAAAGATTTGTAAGGGTACTTTTTCCGTTTGTACCGGTTACAAAAACGACTTTATTAAAATCAATACTCTTAAATTTCCCTATAAAAGCATTGTCAATTTTATTTATAATCCTACCCGGAAAGGAAGTTCCTTTTTTAGGATTAATAATATTTATCAAAAAAACTATTATTTTCGCAAAGAAAAGTTCAATTTTAAATCTCATTATTTTTGCTCCTAACAGTTATGCGTCTATTTATTATAGCAGAAAATTTATAGATATGAATGGCTATTTTATAAATATATTTAATTTATAAAACAATATTAAAATGAATCATCAGCCAAATAAAAAATCGAGACAGGAACCTCCTTCTCGATTTTATTGTTATCCATAAAAACTACAATATACTTCTGAAGAAATCTTTTGTACGCTCATTTTTTGGGTTTTCAAATACTTCTTTCGGCGTTCCCTGTTCCACTATTTTCCCTTCATCCATAAAAATCAATCTTGTCCCTACTTCTTTTGCAAAACCCATTTCGTGTGTAACAACCATCATCGTCATCCCATCTCTGGCCAGCTGCTTCATAACTTCAAGCACTTCGCCAACCAATTCGGGATCAAGAGCACTTGTCGGCTCATCAAAAAGCATAATTTTAGGTTCCATTGCCAGCGCTCGGGCAATCGCCACTCTTTGCTGTTGCCCTCCGGATAACCTCGATGGATATTCATTTATTTTATCAATAAGTCCTACTTTTTTGAGCAGCTCTTTAGCTTTCATTTCCGCTTCTGATTTATCAATCTTACGTACAGTAATTGGTGCAATCGTTACATTTTGCAATACTGTTTTATGGGGGAACAGATTAAATCTTTGAAAGACCATACCTAATTCAGCACATAAAGCAGAGACCTTTTTAGGATCTGTTTTCAAGATATCTTTATTATTTTCTCTGTGATCCATCAATACGTTGTCGATATAAATTTTACCGGAAGTGATTCTTTCAAGATGATTAAGACTTCTAAGAAGTGTACTCTTTCCACTGCCCGACGGTCCAACTACACACATCACTTCTCCCTGTTTAATTTCTAAATCAATATCATCAAGCACATGATTCTCGCCAAAATACTTGTGCACACCTTCAATTTTTATCATACTCATAATAACTTACCTCTTTGCTACTCGTATTTGGCAGCTGCTTTTTCCATTTTATCAAATATTAATGTTGATATTGTTGTTAAAAATAAATAAACGCCACCAGCTATGAAGTAAAATTTGGCTTCTCCTCCGGCTGCAAAGATTTTGCTTACCCTTGTGAGCTCGGAAAGCCCGATAACCATGACAAGTGACGTATCTTTTAAAATCATAATAAATTCATTTGCAAAAGGAGGAATGACTCTTCTATAAGTCTGTGGAATAATAATTTTTAACATAGCCTGCCTGTATGTCATACCCAAAGCTTTTGCAGCTTCCATTTGACCTTTATCGATAGACAATATTCCTGCTCTGAAAATTTCTGCTAAATATGCAGCCGTATTTAATGTCAATCCTAAAATCGCAGCGTTAAACATGCTAATATTAACATAATGACCGAGCAATGTTTTTGCCACCATCGGAACGCCGAAATATGCAATAATTAACTGCAGCATAAGGGGAGTACCTCTAAATACCCATATGTAAACCCATGTAATCCCGTTTAAAATTTTACTTTTTGAAATCCTTCCAAGTGCCAGTATCATCGCAAATACCAACCCTATCGCTATGCTTATTAGCGTTAACTCAATCGTTACACCCGTTCCCGCTAAAAAAGCTTTTGCTTGTACCGCAGTCATGTCTTCACCTCTTTAAAAATAATTAAGCCGACAACCACTTGGAGTAATTGTCAGCTTATTATAACATAATTTTACATAAAATTTAAACGGTAAGTTAAAAAACCATAAATTTTATTATTCTCTTAATTCTGTGTCAATATTTGCTGTATAATCTGCTCCAAGCCATTTAACAGAAATTTCGGCTAACGTACCATCTGCAATGACTTCATCAAGCACAGTCTGCATAGCATCTTTAAGCTCTGTATTTCCTTTTTTGATACAAATAGAAATCGGTTCATTTGTGAGCGAAGCACTGCTGATTACATAATCATCCGGATATTTAGCCGCATAATCAATTGCAACTGCCATGTCTACCACGATGCAATCTACATTGCCGGTCTTCATTGCCAAGAAAGCGAGGTCAATTGAATCATATTGAACAAGATCAAAATCCACGCCGCTTGCCTGATGCTTTTGACATGCCGTATCTGCCGTTGTTTCAAGTTGCACGCCTACTTTTTTCCCTGCTAAGTCTTCCGGTGTTTGTACACTTTCATCACCGGGCTTTACAACGATAACCTGACCGTTTGCTAAGTATGGTGTTGTAAATTCAAAATTTTCAAGTCTTTCGGTTGTCATACTAACCGAAGACATAATGCAGTCGTATTTTTCAGTATCTAATCCGATAAAAATCGCATCCCATGCAGTTGATACAAAATTTACTTCAAGCCCCATTTTTTCTGCAATGGCATTTGCTAAATCAATGTCAAACCCTACCAGCTCCCCTGTATCTTCGTCATTGTATTCCATCGGCGGATACGTATTATCTACACCAATAGTGAGAACGCCTTCAGTCATTGTAAGATCTTCTGATACAGAAGCACTACTGCCGCATCCGGAAAGTGTTGCAACTAACAAAAGAAGCGTAATGAGTATTATTGCAGTTTTTTTCATTTCATCTCTCCTTATTTTATACAAATATTATTTTTAGTATTATATAACCCAAAAATAAAATAATCAAGTTAAAAACGAATAATTATGCAAATTCACTCATGTTCTAATCAAAAAAAAGTAATTCTTTTGCTCAGCATAGAATTATCATTTAAAATAATTTATAATAATAAAATTATAATACTTATTGAGAGGTTTTGTTTATGGAATATAAAATAACAAGAATGCAGAACAACAGCAGTATGTGTATTGTTTGTGGTCTATATAATGATTTTGGACTAAAAATTCATTTTTTTGAAACAATAAACAATGAAGTTATTTGCAAAACAAATATATCGGATATGTATCAAAGTTATCCTGACCGTCTTCATGGGGGCATGATATGTACACTTCTCGATGAAATTTTAGGCAGAGTCAATATGATTAATAATCCTGAAGGGTGGGCTGTAACTGCAGCTTTAGATACGCGTTATATAAAGCCCGTTCCATTAAATGAAGAAATCTTTATTGTCGCAAAAACGACACGAGACAACAGGCTTTTATACGAAGCTGAAGGAAGTATTATTTTATCAGATGGCTCCATAGCCGCAAAATCGCACGGGAAATATGTCAAAAGCACTTTTGATAAAATTGCCGATGCAGATACTTTACATAGTGTTTGGTTTTACGATAAAAGCTATGAAGTCCCGAATTCTATAATAATTTAAATTGTTTTCATAAAAAAAGCGCTCTGCAAGGCGCTTTTTTTATGAAATATACTGTGTTAAAGGATGCGGTCTTAGCGACTCGACCATCAGCAGCATCTTCTTTTCATCAATTTCAACGATGCTGATGTCTCCATTTTTAAACTTTAAAGCAGCAATATACATTTTGTTTGCAACACAAGCTTCTACATTGGAAGAAATTTCATCCATCAGTTCTTCTTTTTCTGCCAATATTTCACTTAATTTTTCTTCTATTGTATCTTGATAAATGATTTCGTATGAATCCAAGGTAGCCGGCTTAATATCAACTGCATAAGATGAAAAAAAACCTGTTTTTACTAAAATGGTCAGATAGTTTCCTATAAATCTTGTTGCAATAACCTCATTGCCTTTATTCACACCTGCAATTACTGAACATTTATGTCTAGCCATCATATTCTCCGATC
>CAZHMK010000011.1:0-54900 GCA_964533615.1 uncultured Eubacteriaceae bacterium | reverse complement strand
AAGACTTTAAAAAAAATAAGTGAAATAAAAAAGGCGAATTATTTCGCCTTTTTTGCTGATAAAAATAATGATTATTTTAAAGTTTTTACTGCGAATAAAAAAAATTTTAATTCTGATAGATTAAATTTGTAAAATATTCGATTTTGATGTATTATTATAATGCCAAATCTACATTAGTATGTATAGTGACTCTGTAGCTCAGCTGGGAGAGTGCCACCTTGACACGGTGGAGGTCATCGGTTCGAGACCGGTCAGAGTCACCATCTTTTTTTAATTTTATACATCTGTTATGGGATTACTTAATGGGGGAATAGAATATGAAAAAAAGAATGCTTCATCTTGCAACTGATTTTTATCAAATGAGCATGTCAAATGTTTATATTTGTGAAGGGATGCAAGACAGTGAGGCTGTTTTTGATGTCTTTATCAGGAAAAACCCGTTTAAAGGCGGGTATACGGTTTTTGCGGGATTAGAGCAAGTGATCGAATATTTGCTGGGTATTCATTTTGAAGAAGATGAAATTCAAATGCTCAAAAAAAATCATCCGGAATTAAGCGATAAATATTTGGATTATCTGAGACATTTTAAATTTACGGGGAGCCTAAGCTCTGTTGAAGAAGGAAGTATCGTTTTTCCTCAGGAGCCGCTCGTCCGAATTACAGCGCCTTTGATTGAGGCTCAATTTATAGAGACGACCATTCTTAGTATTATTAATCATCAAACATTAATAGCGACAAAAGCATCCCGCGTCGTTGATGCGGCAGCCGGAGACGGCGTCATGGAATTCGGTCTTCGAAGGGCACATGGCACAGAAGCCGGGCTGTACGGAGCCAGAGCAACGATTATAGGCGGATGTGTTGGTACCAGCAATGTTGAGGCTGAAAATTTTTGGGATTTGCCTGCCAAAGGCACCATGTCACACAGCTTCATCATGAGTTTTGACAGTGAAATAGAAGCGTTTAGAATTTTTGCAGAATATAATCCAAATAATTTGATTTTGCTTGTTGATACATACGATACATTAAACAGCGGAGTAAAAAACGCAATTAAAGTATTCAAAGAGTTGCAAAAAGAAGGAACGCTCGGTAAGGAAGGTATCTACGGCATCAGGTTGGATTCCGGAGATTTGGCTTATCTGAGCAAAGAGGCGCGTATTATGCTTGATGAAGCGGGATTCTATGATGCAACTATTACGGCGTCAAGCGATTTAGATGAATACTTAATTCAGGATTTAAAGCTTCAAGGTGCGAAAATTGATATGTGGGGAGTGGGTACAAAGCTGATTACCGCTTATGATAATTCAGCGCTCGGCGGAGTCTATAAGCTGGCGCAGATAACAAAAAACAACATCAAAAAAGATACAATTAAAATAAGCGATGCACCGGAAAAAGTAACCAATCCGGGCAAAAAAAGCATTGTGCGAATTTATGATAAAAGTACGCATAAAGCGCTTGCCGATGTAATAATGTTAGAAGGAGAGATCATCGACGAGTCTAAGCCCCTGACAATCTTCCATCCCATATATACCTGGAAGAAAAGAACCTTGGAAAATTTTTATATCAAAAAAATGCATAAAGAAATTTTTAAAAACGGCAAGCTTGTCTATGATATGCCGGAACTTTTAATGTCTAAGCAAAAGTTAAAAGATGAAAAAGAAACATTTTGGCCGGCGGTGTTAAGGCTAAAAAATCCGTATGAGTATCATGTGGATTTATCAGATGAATTATGGAAACTGAAAAAAGAACTTCTTGATAAATAAGAGAGGAACGCAATGATGGATAAAATAAATGTTGGGGTATTGTTTGGCGGAAAAAGCGGAGAGCATGAAGTATCACTGATTTCTGCTTTTAATGTCATGAATGCAATAGACCGCGAAAGATATAATATTATACAAATCGGCATAACAAAAACAGGTCAATGGCTGCTTTATTATGGTTCTGACGAAAATATTAAAAATAATACTTGGCAGAATGACATACAAAATGTTATAGTCGATAAAGCTGAAATAAATGAAACGCTAAACAGCGTGGATATCTTTTTCCCCGTGCTGCACGGACCCAACGGAGAAGACGGTACGGTGCAGGGTTATTTTGAAGTTTTGGCAAAACCATATGTTGGCTGCGGTGTGTTTGCATCTTCGGCGGGAATGGATAAAGTAGCGGCAAAAGTATTATTTGAAAATGCAAAAATTCCTATTGTGCCGTATATTTCTTTTTTAAGCGAAGAATGGGAAAAAAGTAAAAATGAATTAATAGATAAAATGGAACAGCATCTGGGATATCCCATTTTTATCAAGCCTGTCAATATGGGTTCCAGTGTAGGAATAAATAAAGTAAAAAATAAAGAAAATTTGTTAAATGCTGTTGACAATGCATTAAAATATGATAATAAAGTATTAGCAGAAAAATTTATCAGTGCCAGAGAAATAGAATGTGCGGTTCTTGGAAATTATCATGCTAAGGCAAGTACGGCAGGCGAAATTATACCGTCCAGAGAATTTTATGATTATGCTTCAAAATATTTGGACGGGGACGAAAGCAAAATAGAGATACCGGCAAATGTTTCAAAAGAGCAAATGAATTTAATAAAAGCATACGCGCTTAAAGCCTTTAAGGCGATCGACGGAAGCGGACTCAGCAGAGTTGATTTTTTTATAAATAAAGAGAACGGTGATATTTATATTAATGAGATCAACACAATGCCCGGCTTTACACAAATCAGTATGTATCCGAAAATGATCGTATATGATGGCATGAACTATAAAGAATTAATTGAAGAATTAATTAAACTGGGGTTTGAAAGGCATGAAAAACGTACAAACAGAAAAACAGAATTATAACAACGTATTTATAAAAATCAAAGGGAATATGTCTCAGGGCATAGGAGATACTGATATTATTGAATTCTACACGGAAGGCGTTATGGAAAAATTCGGCGAGAGCATTTACCTGACGTATCAAGAATCCAAAATTTCTGGTCTTGAGGGGACGACTACGACAATAAAGCTGGATAAAGAAGCTATGTCTTTGATGCGGATAGGCGATGTGAATTATACAATGGATTTTTGCAAAGGATCAAAAAAATATAATAAATACGAAACAAGTTATGGTCAGCTGAATATGGGCATTATAACCAATGACCTTAAAATCGTCTATGAGGGAAATAAATTAAAAGATATTGTTGTTGATTTTGATTTGGATATCAATGGGTCAAGCATTGGCAATAATATTGTGAATATAAATGTAAATTAAAAGTATTGAGGATTCTATGAACATCTTAGATATTTCACAAAAACAAATTATTGAGTCAACTGCAAATGCAGTCAGGAAATTGGGTATGGAATTTGCGGCACAAGAAGTTTGCCTGGAAGTCCCCAAAGATAAATCTTTTGGAGACTTTTCCGTAAATACTGCCATGAGGCTTGCATCAAAATTAAAGAAAAATCCCAGATTGATAGCACAAGATATCATTGAAAATATGGATATTGCCGACACATATATCAAAGAGGTGGAAATCGCCGGTGCCGGATTTATCAATTTTCGGTTAAATCATCTTTATTATTGTGATATCATCAATGAGATATTTGAAAAAGGAAGCACTTACGGTAAATGTAATATCGGAAAAGGTAAAACAGTCAACGTTGAATTTGTCAGTGCCAATCCTACGGGGCCGGTTCATATAGGCAATGCAAGAGGTGGCGCTGTAGGCGATGTACTTGCTGAAATACTTTCGTGGGCGGGATATAAAGTACACAGAGAATTTTATGTCAATGATGCAGGAAATCAAGTTGAAAAATTCGGCGCATCACTTGAAGCGAGATATTTGGAAATGTTCGGAAAAGAGTTTTCTTTTCCGCAAGATGGGTATACCGGAGATTATATAAAAGAAATTGCACTGGAATACGCCAAAGAAAACCAAAAAAATCTTCTTGATGTGAGCAGTGAAGAGAGAAAAAATATACTGGCGCAATACGGGCTTAAAAGAAATATTGATGATATGAAACAGGCCTTGAGTGAATATGGCATAAAATATGATACATGGTTTCATGAATCAAGTCTTTATGAAGAAAATCTGGTTGATGATGCTGTTAACCGAATGAAAAAAACAGGATATACGTATGAAAAAGATAATGCGCTTTGGTTTAAAGCGACAAATTTTGGCTGTGAGAAAGATATTGTATTAATCAGAAATAATAGTTTGCCCACCTACATCACACCTGATATTGCTTATCATATCAATAAACTGGTTACAAGGAATTTTGACATGGCGATCGATGTTTGGGGTGCAGACCATCATGGATATGTTCCAAGATTAAAAAGCGCCATGGAGTCTTTGGGCATTGATCCGGATAGATTAAATATTATATTAATGCAGTTTGTGCGGCTGATACGAAAAGAAGAAGTCGTGAGGATGTCTAAGAGAAAGGGCGAAATGATAACACTATCCGACCTTGTCGGAGAAGTGGGGAAAGATGCCGCAAGATTTTTGTTTAATTATTATAATTATAATACACATATGGATTTTGATTTGGATTTAGCTGTTGAAAAATCCAATGAAAATCCGGTATTTTATGTCCAGTACGCACATGCAAGGATTTGCAGTATCGTTGATCAGTGTGATACAGATAAAAACATAAAGCCTGATTTTTTGCTTCTTTCAAAAGAAGAAGAAATCGAGTTAATTAAAGTGCTTGCAAGATTTTCCGAAGAAATAAAAGTTGCCGCGTTGAACTTAGATACAAGTAGAATACCGAAGTATGCGGTAGATGTTGCCTCGGCATTTCATACTTTTTACAATACCTGTAGAGTCCGATGTGAAGATATATGCCTAATGCAGGCACGCGTAAGCCTTATTCAATCGGTCAGAATCGTATTAAAAAATATATTAGATATTTTAGGAGTGACGGCTCCCGAAAAAATGTAAAAACAATGGGTAAATTTGATCGAGCAGTATCCTTAATAGGAAAAGAAAAATTTGAATGTTTACAGAAAAGTTCCGCGGTTGTTTTGGGGCTTGGTGGAGTTGGCTCATATGCGGCAGAAGCTCTTGCCAGAAGCGGGGTAGGAAGGATTATTATTGCTGATTTTGATATTATAGAAGATAGTAATATCAACAGACAGATCTATGCACTTGATTCTACAGTCGGGCTGAAAAAAATACAAGTTGCCAAAGAGCGTATTCACAATATTAATAATGAGTGTAATATAAAATTAATAACAGAGAAAATAACAGAGGAAAATATTGCAGATATACTCGCAGATGCAAATGCTGATATCGTGCTGGATGCCATCGACGATATCCAAGCAAAAATTGCATGTGCGATTTTTTGTGATCGCAATAACATTGAACTCATTAGCTGTATGGGAACGGGAAATAAATTTGATCCGCTTCAGCTAAGAGTAGCAGATATCAGCGATACGAGAATGTGTCCTTTAGCGAAAAAAGTAAGAGGCGAATTAAAAAAAACCGGCGTAAGGCAGTTGAAAGTAGTTTTTAGTATTGAAAAGCCTTTCGTGAAGGCTTCGCCTCCGGCAAGTATGATATTTGTTCCCGCAAGCGCAGGCATTTTAATGGCAAAAGAAGCTGTAAATATTTTAATTGGCAAATAAAACAGCCAAAGCCAATATTTACATATGGAATAAAAAGAAAAAGGGAGTATAATGATAGTAAGTTAATAAAACAGCAATTTTTATGGGTAGCTATAGAAGTGACAAAATATGTAAATTATTAGTGCAATATAAACTTTAAAATAATTTTAAAGTTTATATTGCATTATATTATTTGATGTTGTAGAATATAAACGTTCATGTGTTAAAATATTAACGTTTATAAACCTTGATATTTTAGCAATCTTAAAAAATTTTACGGAGGTATATCAAATGGTTGATTTTGTAAGTATCGAAAACTTAGAACCATTAAAAGAAATCATTGCTAAACACAAAGGCGAACCCGGATGTGCTATGCCTATTCTTCAGGAAACACAAGGAGTATATGGATATCTTCCAATAGAGCTTCAAAACGTAATTGCTGAAGAACTGCAAGTGCCGTTATCAGAAATTTATGGTATTGTGACATTTTATTCACAATTTACCATTGTGCCGAAAGGAAAACACAGAATCGGCGTATGTCTTGGAACAGCTTGCTATGTAAGAGGTTCACAGGATATTCTTGATCGTGTTGCGCGTGAACTTGATATTGCTGTTGGCGAAACAACACCTGACGGCAAATTTTCTTTAGATGCTACACGTTGTTTGGGAGCATGCGGTCTTGCGCCCGTTATGATGATCGGCGATGACGTATATGGATCGTTGACACCGGATAAAATACCAACTATCCTTGCAAAATACTAAGAAAACGGAGGTGCGATAGAGTGAAAAAATCATTAGAAGAATTAAAACAAATCGGACAAGAAACACTTAATAAAATCGGTCTTCGTGTAGGGCAAGAGGCGAAAACAGAATGTAAAAAGCAAATCATGGTTTGCGGTGGTACAGGTTGTCATTCTCAAAGCTCACACGTACTGATAGGCAAATTAAAAGAAGAGCTGAAAGCTCATGGTTTGGATAAAGAAGTTGAAGTAATCCAAACAGGTTGTTTCGGTCTTTGTCAAAAAGGACCGATTGTGGTTATTTATCCTGAAGGAACATTTTATAGCCATGTTCAACCGGAAGATTTCAAAGATATCGTTGAAAAACATATTATAGCCGACGAGATCGTAGACAGATTGGTATTAGACGAAATAAAAGCAGATCCGAATGACGGATTAAATCATCTTACATTTTATAAAAAGCAAAATCGTAATGTGCTTGCACATAGTGGTTTAATAGATCCGGAAAATATTGATGAGTACCTTGCTATGGAAGGGTATCAATCATTATATAAAGTTTTGACAACAATGTCTCAAGATGAAGTTATCCAAGAAATGCTTGATTCAGGGCTTCGCGGAAGAGGCGGTGCAGGTTTCCCGACAGGAATGAAATGGAAATTTGCAAGAATGGCAAAAAATGACAAAAAATTTGTTGTATGTAATGCCGACGAAGGTGACCCGGGTGCATTCATGGACAGATCAGTTCTCGAAGGGGATCCGCATGTAGTAATCGAAGCAATGGCAATCGCAGCTTTTGCAATCGGTGCTGATGAAGGGTACGTATATGTCAGAGCAGAATACCCGATTGCAGTAAAACGTCTTATGATCGCTATAGATCAGGCAAAAGAATACGGCGTGCTTGGCGAAGACATCATGGGAACAGGATTCAACTTTGATTTACATATCCGTCTTGGTGCCGGCGCATTTGTATGCGGTGAAGAAACAGCGCTTTTAAGCTCTGTTGAAGGAAAACGTGGAGAACCGAGACCACGTCCGCCGTTCCCTGCTAATTCAGGTGCTTTTGGCAAGCCAACGATTGTAAACAACGTTGAAACACTTGCCAATATTCCGAAAATCATTAGAAACGGTGCTCAATGGTTTGCCGATATGGGCACAGAAGATACCAAAGGAACAAAAGTATTTGCTCTTGGCGGAAAAATTGAAAATACTGGTCTTGTTGAAGTGCCGATGGGTACAACGATTCGGGAAATCGTATATGATATCGGCGGTGGCATTCCGAACAATAAAAAATTCAAAGCTGCTCAATCAGGCGGACCATCCGGCGGATGTATCCCAGCTCAACATCTTGACACGCCAATCGACTTCAAGTCACTTGCGCAAATCGGTTCAATGATGGGTTCGGGCGGGCTTATCATTATGGATGAAGATAACTGTATGGTTGACGTTGCAAGATTCTTTATGGATTTTATTGTTGACGAATCATGTGGTAAGTGTTCTCCGTGCCGTATCGGTACAAAGAGAATGCTTGAAATTCTTGAAAAGATTTGCGACGGCAGAGGCGAAGACGGAGATATTGAAAAATTGGAAGAATTAGCAAAGTCTATTAAGGCAGGTTCATTGTGTGCGCTGGGTCAAACAGCTGCAAACCCGGTACTTTCAACACTCAGATATTTCAGAGATGAATATGAAGCGCATATTTATGACAAGAAATGTCCTGCAGGCGTATGCAAAAACCTTCTTTCCTATGTGATTGACAAAGATAAATGTGTAGGCTGCTCACTTTGTTCTAAGAAATGTCCTGTTGGAGCGATTTCCGGACAAGTAAAATCTCCATTTGAAATTGACCAATCTAAATGTATCAAATGTGGAGTATGTGAAGCTACATGTAAATTTGGAGCTATTTCAAAAAAGTAGTTAGTAAAATAAATTAAATAAAGAGGCGATTAAATTATGAGTATGATCAATTTGAAAATTAATGGCCAAGATGTTAGTGTTCCAGCCGGATCAACTATATTGGAGGCCGCAAGACTAAACAATTTTCACATTCCAACACTCTGCTATCTAAAGGGAATCAATGAAGTTGGTGCCTGCCGTATGTGTTTAGTAGAAATCAAAGGTGGCAGAGGACTCGTGGCATCATGTGTGTATCCTTGTTCAGAAGGAATGGAAGTATTTACAAACACACCAATTGTTAGAGAAACAAGAAAAGCTGTTTTAGAACTGATCCTTTCCAATCATAACAGAGAATGTACAACATGTGTTCGAAGCGGAAGCTGTGAATTACAAAAACTCTCCGAAGAACTTGGAGTAAAAGAAATAAGATTCCCGGCGATCAAAGAAGAAGAATATGAATTGGATGAACTTTCACCATCAGTTGTAAGAGATCCAAGTAAATGTATTCTTTGTGGAAGATGCGTAGCTGTATGTAACAAGGTGCAGGGACTTGGCGCTCTCGGAGCGACAAATAGAGGATTCAAAAAATCTGTTGCACCTCCATTTGATATGGCGCTTGCAGATGTTAACTGCATCAATTGCGGACAATGTATTATCAACTGTCCGGTTGGCGCATTAAAAGAAAAAGACGACACACAAAAAGTTTGGGACGCTATTGCGGATCCGAAAAAACATGTTGTTGTTCATTCGGCACCTTCAGTTAGAGCCGGACTCGGTGAAGCATTTGGTCTTCCTGTTGGCACCCTTGTCAGCGGAAAACTTGCAGCTGCGCTTAGAAGATTAGGCTTTGATAAGGTATTTGATACAAACTTTGCGGCTGACCTTTGTATTATGGAAGAAGGTACAGAATTAATCGGCAGAGTAACAAAAGACGGAGTCCTTCCGATGATCACAAGCTGTTCACCGGGTTGGATCAAATATGCCGAAATGTACTATCCAGACTTACTGCCGCATCTGTCAAGCTGTAAATCACCGCAAGGCATGATGGGATCGGTTTTGAAATATCATTATGCTAAAGAAGCAGGTGTTGACATCGATGATATATTCGTGGTAAGCATCATGCCATGTACGGCTAAAAAATATGAAGTACAAAGACCGGAACTTGCAGTAGACGGTATTCCGGATAATGATGTATCCCTCACAGTAAGAGAACTTGCAAGAATGGTTAAAGAAGCGGGAATTGATTTTGACTCGCTGCCTGATGAAAACTTTGACGAATACTATGGCGACTACACAGGTGCTGGAACAATATTCGGTGCGACCGGTGGTGTTATGGAAGCGGCTGCAAGAACGGCAGTAGAAGTAATTACGGGAAAAGAATGCGATAACGTTGATTATGAAGCTGTAAGAGGTGTTGAAGGCGTTAAATCTGCAACAGTTAAAGCAGGCGATCTTGCACTTAACGTTATGGTTGCTCACGGTGGCGCAAACATCAGAACAGTTATGGATAAACTAAGAGCAGGCGAACTCAATGATGTTCACTTTATAGAGCTCATGGCTTGTCCGGGCGGATGCGTAAACGGCGGCGGACAACCGATCGTAAATGCACAAGATAAAATGTTTACAGATATTCGTGTTGAAAGAGCAAATGCACTTTATCATGAAGATAAAGATGTTCTTAAATACAGAAAATCTCATGAAAATCCGTCAATTCAAAGATTGTATAAAGAATTCTTGGGTGAACCAAATAGTCATACAGCTCATGAATTACTTCATACAAAATATGTTGCAAAACCAAAAATCAACCAAAAATAATTACTGAATATAGATAAAGGAACTCGTTGTGGGTTCCTTTATTTTTTTGTTAATTATTTAATTTATCATGAATGAATTGACCTTTTTTAAAATAAGGTATAAAATTTTACTTTAAGAAGAAAACAAATAAATACTGTTTATCATTAATTAAGAGGTGTTTGCAATAAGATGAATATCAAAAAAGCAACATTTAAAGGCGGAACTCATTTATCTTACAGTAAAGAACTGACTTCCGATTTAAATGTCGAAATATCAACGCCCCCTGAAGAAATAATACTTCCTATGTCCATGCATATCGGTGCGCCGAGCAAACCAATCGTGGAAATAGGGGATAAAGTAAAAATGGGACAAAAAGTAGCGGAGGCAACCGGTTTTGTCTCGGTGCCGATTCATTCTTCGGTATCGGGTGAAGTTATTAAAATAGAACCAAGGCTTCATCCAAACGGACAAAAAGTGCTTAGCATTGTGATCAAAAACGACATGCTGGATACGCAGGCTGAAAACATAAAACCACGTGAAGCTTACACAAATTTAAGCGGTAAAGAAATTATAAATATTATAAAAGAAGCCGGTATTGTCGGTATGGGCGGAGCAACATTTCCCACCCACGTAAAACTTTCGATTCCCGAAGGCAAAAAAGTAGAATATCTGATTTTGAATGCGGCAGAATGCGAAGCATATCTTACCAATGACGATGCGCTTATGCGAACAAGCAGTGAAGATATCTTAAAAGGCTTTGAGATTGTCATGTATGCGCTTGGTGTGGAAAAAGCATACATCGGTATAGAAAACAATAAACCGGAAGCAATTGAAAAAATGGCACAGAGTGCACAAGAATTAAAACTAGATGCGGATATTTATTCTTTGACGACGAAGTATCCGCAGGGCAGTGAAAAACACATCATAAAAGCTATTACTAAGAAAGAAGTCCCTTCCGGGAAATTACCGATCGATGTAGGATGCGTTGTTTTGAATGTCGCAACAGCCAAAGCAATCAAAGAAGCTGTGCTTGACGGTATGCCGCTCATTGAGAGGGTTGCAACGATAACCGGGCTTGGCATTAAGCAGCCCAAACGTATGGTCGTGAGAATTGGTACGCCGATAGAACATGTTTTAAAACAATGCGGAGGATTCACGGATGCAGTAAAGTTTATTCTTGGCGGGCCAATGATGGGAGCGGCGCATTTTTCAAGCGATACACCGATCATAAAAGGCGGGTCTGGATTTTTGCTTCTCTCTGAAAAAGAAGTTGATCTGGCAGAACCCAAAGATTGTATTCGATGCGGCAGATGTGTCACGGCATGTCCGATGGGGCTTCTTCCGTTAATGATCTCAAATAATTCAATTAAAGGTGATTATGATAAAGCTGAACAATATAATGCAATGGACTGTATAGAATGCGGGGCATGTTCGTATGTATGTCCAACAAAGCGTATGCTTGTATCAAACATAAGAGTTGCAAAAAGAGAAATAGTAGCAAAAAGAAAAGAACAAGCAACGCTTGCTGAAGCAAAAAAGAAAAAGGAGACTTCAAACTAATGGACAACAAATTATTTATAGTATCATCCTCTCCGCATATCCGTTCCTCGGCAAATACACAAACCATTATGAGGGATGTGCTCATAGCACTTGCGCCGGCTATGACGGCTGGGATTATCTTTTTTGGATTAAAAGCACTTTATCTCACAATATTATGCGTAGTGACGAGTATATTAACCGAATGGGTTATTGAAAAATTGACGCATCGCGAAAATACAGTTCGCGATTTAAGTGCTGCCGTAACCGGGGTATTGATTGCATTTAATTTACCTGCAAGTGCGCCATGGTGGATTGCGGTGCTAGGAAGTATTTTTGCAATTGCAATTGTTAAACAGGCATTCGGTGGGATCGGGCATAATGTCGTGAACCCGGCATTGGCAGCAAGAGCATTTCTGGTAGCCAGTTGGGGAGCAAGAATGACGGGGGCTGCTTTTATACCTTCTGTTGATACGATCACATCGGCAACGCCGCTTGGTATGCTGGCGGAAGGGATTACACAGAATATGCCGTCTAATTTGGATTTATTTATAGGAAATGTTTATGGCTGTATCGGAGAAGTCAGCGCGCTTGCGCTTCTGCTTGGCGGTGCCTATTTAATATACCGTAAAGTCATTACATGGAAAATTCCTACTATTTACATAGGCACAGTGTTTGTTTTAATGTTTCTATTTAAGCAAGATCCTGTGTTCCATATTTTTGCAGGAGGACTGATGCTTGGAGCGATCTTCATGGCAACAGATTATACCACTTCGCCCATTACACCGAAAGGGCAAATTATCTATGCAGTCGGATGTGGGCTGATTACTGTAGTCATCAGACTATTTGGCAGCTATCCAGAAGGCGTATCTTATTCGATACTGTTAATGAATGTTGCAACACCTTTAATTGAAAGATATACAAGGCCTCGCGTTTACGGAATAGTCAAAAAAAGAAAATGGCCTAAAAAGAGCGAGGTGAACTGAAATGAAAGATATTTTGAGATTAGGCATTATACTGGCGGTTATTTGTGTGGTAGCGGCTGGCCTTTTGGCAGCAACCAATGGAATCACGGCGCCGATCATTACTCAGCAGGCTCTTGAGGCAGAGACGGCGGCCAAGCAAGCAGTGCTCCCGCAGGGCGAAGAATTTATTGATATGGATGCAAATACACTAAATGATTTATTAAAAACTGCAGATAATGAAAATGCACGCAATGTTGTGCAGGTGAATATGGCTTATGATACAAATAATCAATTTGTGGGAATGGCACTGAAGACAGAAGTTTCAGGTTTCGGCGGAGACATCATTATGCTTATAGGAATCGATGCACAAGGCTCTGTTACAACCTATCAGGTTCTTTCTCACTCTGAGACAGCGGGGCTGGGGGATAATATGAATAAAGACTTTTTCAAAGATCAATTTTCGGGCAAAAGCACAAGTGAGGATCTCACAGTCGTAAAAAGAAGCCCTGCCGGCGATGCGGAAGTGCAAGCAATCACAGGCGCTACAATATCATCAAAAGCGGTCACACTTGCTGTTAACAGCGCCATGAATGCGTATAATATTATTATCGAGCAGCAAGAAGGGGGAGTCAAACAATGAGATTTTTAAAACAAATCAAAAATGGGATTATTAAGGAAAATCCGACATTCGTGCTGGCTATCGGAATGTGCCCGACACTTGCTGTTACGACTTCGGCTATAAACGGCCTTGGGATGGGTCTTTCAACAGCGGTCGTTTTAATCGGATCCAACATGGTTATTTCGGCGATAAGAAAAGTAGTCCCGAATAAAATAAGAATACCTATTTTTATCGTTGTCATTGCATCGTTTGTAACGATTGTCTCCATGCTGTTACAAGCCTACCTTCCATCGCTCAATAAATCGCTGGGGATATTTATTCCTTTGATTGTTGTAAACTGTATTATACTTCAAAGAGCTGAATCTTTTGCCAGCCAGAATACGGTAAAACAGTCAATGGCAGACGGAATCGGAATGGGTCTCGGCTTCACGCTTGCATTGACAGTGTTGGGTTTAGTGAGGGAGTTAATTGGTGCGGGAAGTATCTTTGGTATAAGTATTTTTGGCGGAAGTTTTGAGCCGGCTTTAATATTCATTCAACCACCGGGAGCCTTTTTGACCCTCGGCTTATTAATGGCTTTAGTGAATGTGATCGTCTATAACAGAAAACAAAAAAAAGCTAAGGCAGGTAGAGGAGTATGAATATATTTTTAATTATTGTAAGTGCGATCTTAATTAATAATTTTGTTTTAGTAAAATTTTTGGGAATCTGCCCGTTTTTAGGTGTAAGCAGAAAAGTAGAAACTGCAATTGGCATGGGTGCTGCCGTTATCTTTGTTATGACTGTGGCATCGGCCATTACATATATTATTCAGTATGCAATTTTAGAGAAATTTAATATTGCATACTTGCAGACCATTGCGTTCATATTGGTTATTGCGGCATTGGTACAGTTTGTTGAAATAGTAATCAAGAAAACAAGCCCCTCACTCTATCAGGCGCTCGGCGTATATTTGCCTCTTATCACTACAAACTGCGCAGTACTCGGTGTAGCACTTTTAAATATACAAAATCAGTATAATTTTATTGAAAGTATTGTTTTTGGTGCGGCTGCTGCCGTAGGATTCACTTTGGCAATTGTGCTGTTTGCCGGAATCAGAGAAAGATTGGAATTTGCACCAATTCCAAAAGCGCTACAAGGATTTCCCATTGCATTGATTGTTGCAGGATTGATGTCCATGGCATTTATGGGATTTTCAGGAATGATTTAGGAGGTATGCAATGTTTGAAAATGTTTTGAGTGCAGTTTTGTGGCTGGGCGGTCTTGGATTATTTTTTGGTATAGTATTGGCTCTTGCTGCTAAAAAATTTGCTGTGAAAGAAGATCCGAAAATAGCGCTTATCAGAGAGGTGCTTCCCGGTGCAAATTGTGGTGCATGCGGTTATGCCGGATGCGATGAACTGGCAAAAGCAATCAGCCAGGGAGAAGTGAAGGCCAATATTTGTCCTTCCATGACGCTTGAAAAATTGGCCCTTGTAAGCGAAATCACCGGAACGGATGCAGGAAATGTCAATAGACAGAAAGCTGTGGTAATGTGTGGAGGGATAGGAGAAAAATCCAAGCGTAAATTTGAATATCAAGGCATTGATGATTGCCGCGAAGCAATGATCGTTATGCAGGGGAATAAAGTCTGTGAATATGGGTGCATGGGCTTTGGCACTTGTGCCAAAGCATGTGTAAATGACGCGATTACAATTGACAAAGAACACGGACATGCATTTATTGATGAAAATAAATGTACAGGCTGCGGAGCATGTGAGAAAGCTTGCCCGAAACATATTATTCAAAGAGTGCCTATTGATTCAAAAGTACATGTATACTGCAAATCTGTCAAAAAAGGCAAGGAAGCAAAAGAAATATGTTCGGCATCTTGTATCGGCTGTGGTCTTTGTGCGAAAGAGTGTCCGCAGGGCGCCATCACCATGGTCAACAATCTACCGGTTATAGATTATGATAAATGTATAAATTGCGAATTATGCACAAAAAAATGTCCGACAAAGGCAATTCGTACAACCGAATAACCGATTTTTAAAGCAAGACAGAGCAAACATTTTAGAAAAATATGAAATGCGTATTTTCAAATGGGTTTAGTTAGTGTATAATAATAAAAAATTATACTTAAATCCATTTAATTTTTTTTGGCATCAGGGGTCTACTATGAATGAAAACAAAACAAATAAGATGCCTAAATCTGTGATGACGGATATAGAAAACGATTACTTAGATGAAGCATTTCTTTATGAAAATGCTTTAAAAAATTTACAGCGTGAAATAGAAGAAAAACAAAAAATCTTACATAAGCTGCAAAATAAAGTAAATCCTCCGCAAACAGAAAAGGCAAAAACATCTTATTATTCTGCAGATGAATATGAGTATAGAAATAAGGACATGGTACAAAAAATAAAGGATGAAGCTGCCGATGTTCTTATTAGCGAGCTTAAAAATATTTCTTCACATTTAAAAAGAAAATTAGATGATATTGATGAAAAAGAGAGACGAATCAGCTCCAGATTAATTGAGCTTGAAGAAAAGCAAGCAATAATGGAAGAAATTGATTATGTTCAAAGGATGATTCCTAAAAAAATTATTGATGAAAAAATACATAGCAGTGTTGCAACAAAACAGGCAAATGATGTAGAAATTGAAGATATGTTTAGACCTGCCGTGAATATGATTGCTGAGAAATCAAATAAATTACAAAAATTAAAAAAAGAAACTGTCTCGTCAGATAAAAAAAACAAATCTGAAAAAATTAAAGATATGATCTATGTTCCTTCACACACCGAAGAGCAGGGAATATATCAATTAAAATCTGATCAAATTGAACAAACCGAGCAAAAAGAATTTCAAAAGAATAGTATGAACGGTGGCATAGAAGAAGAATTATCGGTTACTGATACTGCAAAATTAAGCAATACGCAGTCTGTAGATAGCAATATAGAAAGCGATGCTATAGATGCCGCTTCAAATGAAGCAAACGTTAAGAAAAAGGCAGAACCGGTAAGGGAAACAAAAAATATAAAAGATATTACATCAAAGCCTGAGCGAAAAGGTATGAGTATTCAGCAGCGTGACTGGAATAATTTTGCATATATTAAAGATTCAAAAGTAAAACTGAAACAAGATGATTTACTGGATATTCATAAAACAATTGCAGATATAGAGCAAGGCAGAATAAGCGTGAAAGGAATTTAACATGGCAAAACGTCGCAGAAAAAAATACAGCTTCAAGCCCAGATTTTATATTATAGTGGCTTTGTTTATTCTGTTGTTAGTAGTGCTTATAAAACTCATTGTAGGATTCATTGAAGGTGCTGATTCAATGACTGCATCTGCATCAGCCGTAGAACCAAACGGAATTGTCATAGCAATAGATTCCGGACATGATTCGCAAACGGATAAGGGAGCAATAGCGGCAGGGGGTATTAGTGAATATCAATTAAATGATGCGGTATCCGCTGCACTTGAGCAAGAACTGAAGAGCAGAGGATATACAGTCACTCAAACAAGGGCATTAAACAGCAGAGAAGAAAGATCCCTCAATGAAAGAGTGCTCGAAATCAATGAGGTCTGGCCGGATTTATTGGTGAGTATACATCATAATGCAAATGAAGACGATTCGGTAAAGGGCTTTACAATTATTTACAACAGTCAAAAAATGGATGCCTACGACGGGCAATATGTAAAATATAAAAATAATACCTATAAAGTAGTAAAGCAAGAAGACGGCTATATTTATTATGAGTCCGGCAGCAGAGAAAAACGCCTTAAGACAGAAGGCAATGAAGATAATTATGAACTTTTTGATCTGGCAGCCGATGAACTTGTGAAGCAGAGCATTGATGCCGCGAATGAAATTTACAAATCTATGAGCGCACTTAGCTTTATATCGCCTTTATCAGAAAAGAAAGAGAATGTAATCATTAATCAAAACTTGCAAATTTTGCGTCAAACACATTGTGTCGGGCTTTTAGTCGAATGTGGTTTTATGACAAATGATGAGGAATTGGCTGAGCTTACAAATGAAGAAAACCAAAAAGAAACAGCAAAATCGATTGCAGACGGCATAGATGCATATTTTAACGAAGAAAACAATTGACATCTTTTGATAAATATATTAAAATAATCAAACGTGTATCCGCTCAAATAAGGTTTTAAAGTTTAATTTCAAATACCTGTATTTGGCGAGGTTGGATAGAGGAGGTAAGAATTATGTATGCAGTTATCAAAACAGGCGGAAAACAGTATCGGGTCAGCGAAGGCGATATTATCAATGTTGAAAAAATAGCGCGACCGGAAGGTCAAAATGAAATCAATATTAAAGAAGTTCTTATGATCGTAGACGGAGATAACGTCACGGTTGGAACGCCTTACGTTGACGGCGCAAGTGTTGCTGCAACCGTGCTGGAAGATGGAAAAAGCGAAAAAGTTATTGTCTTTAAGTATAAACGCAAAAAAGATTATAGAAGAAAACAAGGGCACAGACAACCCTTTACAAAATTAGAAATCAGCAAAATTGAAATGAAGTAGCTGATTATCAGAGTTGTAAACTTAAGCAAAAGGAGGTAATGGTAATGGCGCATAAGAAAGGTGTCGGAAGTTCAAGAAATGGCAGAGACAGTGAATCCAAGAGATTAGGCGCAAAACGTGCTGACGGCCAATTTGTGTTATCCGGTAATATTTTGGTGAGACAAAGAGGAACTAAAATACACCCTGGTGTGAATGTAGGCAGAGGAAACGATGATACACTTTTTGCTTTGATTGACGGTGTTGTTAAATTTGAAAGAAAAGATAAAACACGCAAACAAGTAAGTGTATATCCGCAAGCATAGCATTTAATAAAAAGTAAGCATTAAGGGCAATTAAACAGCCCGGCACTCTTCTGGGTGTCGGGCTTCGTTTATTTAGTATATGAAATAATAAGTCATGTGTAACATTTCATTTTTATGGAATACTGTTTGAAAGTAAATCTGTGTGAGCAGAGGTGAGAGAATGTTTGTAGATTATGTAAAAATATCCGTAAAAGCAGGAAAAGGCGGAGACGGCAGCATGGCCTTTCGAAGAGAAAAATATGTCCCCAATGGCGGGCCAGCAGGCGGAGATGGCGGAAATGGCGGTAGTGTGATATTTATGGCAGACTATGGTGAAAACACGCTGTTGAATTTTCGATACAAAAAAAATTTTAAAGCTGAAAACGGCGGGGATGGTGAAGGAAATAATAAAACGGGAAAAAGTGCCGCAGATTTGATTATAAAGGTTCCTGTAGGCACGATTATAAAGGATACAATTTCCGCTAAGGTATATGCCGACCTAATATATGACGGACAACAGATTGTCATAGCTAAAGGAGGCAGCGGAGGCAGAGGGAATCAGCATTTTGCTACATCTACACGGCAGGCGCCAAGATTTGCGGAACCGGGGCAATTTGGGGAAGAAAAAGAACTGACACTGGAATTAAAAGTACTTGCAGACGTAGGGTTGGTGGGGTTTCCAAATGTCGGCAAATCTACTCTTCTTTCTTCTGTTACAAATGCGTCTCCTAAAATTGCCAACTATCATTTCACCACCATAAATCCAAATTTAGGTGTGGTTGAATATAAAGACGCAAAAGAGTTTGTGATTGCGGATATTCCCGGTATTATTGAGGGAGCACATGAGGGTGCGGGGCTCGGACACAGATTTTTGAAACATATAGAGCGCACCAGATTGATATTGCATTTAATAGATGCATCAGCCGGAGAAGGAAGAGACCCGAAAAAAGATTTTGATGTTATCAATGAAGAGCTTATGCAATATAATTTAAAACTCTCCGATAGAAAGCAAATTATTGTATTAAACAAAATTGATCTGATCGATGATAAGCAAAAACTTGAAGAACTAAAAAATCATTTTAAAGATATGGGCTATGAAGTCTATGCGATTTCAGCAGCTAAAAATGAAGGCATTAATGCACTGCTTGATAAAGTCATTCAAACATTAAGCGAGATAGAAGAGAGCATGCAACCGTTTGATTATATGAAAGAGTTTGATGATATTAAAATAATCACGCATGAGTCAGAGGCCCAAAAACCGTTTAAAATAGAAAAAAGATCTGACGGTTTATATCATATTTCAGGAAAGCTGGTGGATACCATGCTGCGCAGGGTTAATTTTGATGATTCGTATTCGGCGGCATATTTTCAAAAAGTAATGGTAAAAGAAGGTGTCGAAGACGAACTGAAGCGAATGGGCATTAAAAACGGTGATACCGTTGTGATCAACGACTTGGAATTTGAATATTTTGATTAGGAGAAGAAAAAGTGTTAGATAGTAAACAAAGAAGTTATTTAAAATCTTTGGCAAGCGAATTAAATGATACAATTTTTATAGGCAAAGAAGGCATTACCGATGGTGTAATAAAACAACTGGCAGACGAGCTTAAAGCGAATGAACTCGTAAAAGGAAAAGTTTTAGACAGCAGTTTGCTTTCTATAAAAGAAGCTGCGCAAGAATTGGCCGACAAAACGACTTCGCAGGTTGTCTACACAATCGGCAAAAAATTTGTGTTATATAAAGAAAATAAAGAGAAGGCACGCATTGACCTGTCATGAAAAAATATGGAATACTGGGCGGCAGCTTTAATCCGATACATCTGGGACATTTGATATTGGCGCAGGAAGCATTGTATGCATTCGATTTGGATAAAGTACTGTTTATTCCTACAACAGATAATCCATTGAAACAAAAGAAAAATCTGGTCAATAAATATGACCGCTATGAGATGACTGCTCTTGCCATTAAAGATAATCAGCACTTCGAAATCAGTGATATTGAACTTAAAAATACGGGATACAGTTATACAATAGATACGATCAGGCAGCTTTTGAGAAAGGATCCGGATGTAAAATATTATTTTATTTGCGGTGCCGATATTATTTTTCACTTGCAGCGATGGAAAGAATTTGAAGAATTGCTGAAGAGCATGTCATTCGCCGCTGCTTATAGAAAGGGCTATGATAAAGAGAAGCTGTATGGTGAGATTGAAAAATTAAATAAAATGTATTGCGCAGATATCATTGCATTCAAAGCGCCGTTAATCGATATTTCTTCAACATTGATTCGCAATAGAATCAAACAAAATTACAGTGTAAAATATATGCTGAATGATGATGTTTATGACTATATTCAAAAAAAGGGTTTTTACAAGGAGTAAGCAGAATATGGATAATGAGTCTATTATAGAGTATTTAAAACAAAATCTAAGCGCTCAAAGGTTCAAGCACACCATGTGCTGTGCAAAGCTTGCGCGGGAGCTGGCCGGCATTTATGGGGTGGATAAAGAAAAAGCTTATAAAGCAGGGCTGTTGCACGATGTGGCAAAAGAATTGAGCATACTTAAAATGCAGGAATATATTAAACAAGGCGGGCTGGATGTGGATATTTATATGATAAACAATCCCGCGCTTTTGCATGCATATGCATCGGCAGTCATGGCGGATAAAATATTTAACGTACATGATCGGGATATTATCAATGCTATTATGTATCACACAACAGGTAAAGCCGATATGACATTGCTGGAAAAAATTATTTTTATTGCAGACGCCAGCGATGAAAGCAGAACCTATGATAAAAGAATCAAAGAATGGAGAGCGCTTGCTAAAGAAAATATTGACAGTGCAATATTAAAAGTGCTTGACTATAATATTGTTAAAGTCGTTAACAGAGGATTTATATTGCACGAAAATACTGTGAAAGCAAGGAATTATCTGGTAATCAACCATGCCACTTATTAATGCAGCTGTAGAAAAAAGGACAGATTTTTTAAAATTAATTGCAGCACTTACGATGCTGCTTGATCATGCGGCATCGCTGCCGGGCATTGCAAATTCCAATACATATATTATTTTAAGAATCATTGGGCGAATTTCTTTTCCCATATTTGCATATTATATCGCCGTAGGATTTATACATACACATAATTTAAAAAAATATGTAACAAGGCTGTTTATCTGCGCTGTTATCTCACAAATTCCTTTTGCACTTTATTTTAAAGATCCTTTTAATTTAAATATTATTTTTACGTTTTTACTTGCAATTGCAGTATTATATTTTTTAAAAATAAAATGGCATTACACAGCAGTGGTCGTTTCACTGCTTCCGGTTTGTACACAAATTTTGTTTAATATAGGAACAGATTATTCAACCTACGGTATACTAACCGTTGCGGTATTCTATTTATTTATGCATGAAGAAAAAAAAGCAGGCATAGCATTCATAGTCCTTACTGTTTTGTTTAGTGTTTGCATATCTTCTTATGTTCAACTCTTTTCAATTTCAGCGCTTCCGGTCATATATTTAAAACATTCGATAAAAATAAAAATGCCAAAATATTTTTTTTACTATTTTTATCCGAGTCATATCATGATATTATACATTTTGAGTATTTTATTTATTAAAAGTTAAAAAGTTATAAGGAGAAATCATGGAAAAGGAGAATTATTTAACAAAAGAACAGAAAATAAAAAAAGTTCTTACATACCGATGGATTGTGTATGCAATTTTGATATTATCGTATTTTATTGTTTTTGTACACAGAATGTCGGTAGGAATTATCAAGCAAGAGCTTGTGGATGCTTTTGCGATGTCTCCCGTTGGGTTCGCAACATTGGGGGCAATGTATTTTTATGCTTATGCAGTGATGCAGATACCCACAGGCATACTGGCAGATACGCTTGGCGCAAGAGTAACGGTTGCCATAGGCTCCATTGTGACAGGGATAGGATCGGTATTATTCGGCATGGCCCCGGTTGCAGCGGTTGCGTTTATAGGGAGGCTTTTGGTAGGGCTTGGCGTATCTGTTACTTTTATCAGCCTATCTAAAATCCAAACAACCTGGTTTAAAGAAAAAGAATTCGGCACGATGTCGGGGCTTACACAGCTTTTAGGCAATACCGGCGGAGTCGTGGCACAAACACCTATGGCTATTCTTGTTGCTGCATTTACATGGAGGACAACGTTTATTGGAATGGGAATCGTATCACTGGTAATAGCAGTGCTGTGTTACTTGTTTGTAAGAAACAAACCACAGGATATGGGGCTTCCCTCAATTGCTGAAATTGAAGGAAGACAAGAGGATATGGCTAAAGGTGAAAAAGTAAGCGTTAAAGAAGGTTTAAAAGGCGTATTGTCTAATAAAAGAATTATAGCGCCGTTTATGTTTTTACTTTGTTATTCGGCCGTTTTTTTGACATTCACGGGTACTTGGGGTGTATCTTACATAAAAGATGTATACGAACTTGATAATATTTCGGCGTCAAAATACATTACATATATGATGATAGCTCAGGCTATATCGGCGTTACTCATAGGGTTTACTTCGGATAAAATAAGAAGCAGAAAAAAACCGTTAATCATACTTGGCCTCATTGGAAATGTTGTACTGTTTATAATCGCAATAGGCGGGAAATTGCCGCTGGGGCTTCTTGCAGTGTTGCTTATAATAGTTAGCGCAAGCCTGACTTGTCTTGGGATGTCGTGGCCTATAGCAAAAGAAGTAAATAATCCAAAATATGCCGGAATGGGCATGAGTGTTGTGAATGTAGGTGCGTTTATAGGAGGTGCCGTAGGGCCTGCCATATTTGCAGCTTTACTCAACCAGTCTGCAACGGGCATTGATATATACAGACCTGCAATGATATTCTTATCCGTTCTTGCTATTTTAGGCTTTGTCTTTTCACTCTTTGCAAAAGAAACGAAATGCAGAAACATTTATTATGATGATGGAGTGAAATAAAGAAAAGGTCATGTTAGCACATGACCTTTTTATATTATTAATTGAAATTAAAATGAATTTATATTAAAATAATAATGATTCAATAAAAATTTAATAGAAAGTTTCTGTAATTTGTTTAGAAATTTAATAAAATGGAATTTATAGAATTTATTCAAAAATTTTTTGTATTTTTATTACCAGGAATATTAGGGCTAATTGTTTTTAATTATTTTAATCCATGTAAGCAGAAGCATTATTATATTGAATTTCTATATATAATTTTATATTCGTTTTTCTCTTTTCTTATTGTCGATAGCATATTTGCATTGATTAAAAGATGTATTCCTTCAGTTCCGTTTTATCCAATTAATATTGTGACACATATTGGAACCTTAAATGGTGAAATGCCATTAGTAAATATGATAGCTGCAATTATAGTCGTTATGATTATTGCTCTAACTGGGACAAAGATAAATTATCGTAATACTTTATTTAAAATGGCAAATAAATTAAAAATTACATACAGAACAAATAATACTACAGTGTGGGAAAATGCCTTGCATGACAAGACATATGTAGTTATTCGCGATTATATTACGAAAAATACTTATTATGGACAACTACTAGAATTTTCGGATGCTTCTGATTTAAGAGAATTAAGATTGGGGTCTGTATCTGCATTCAATGAAGAATCAGAGTTGCTTTATGAAGTAAATGAAGTTTTTATATCCAGAGGACATAACGAATTCTCAATCGAGACTTATAATTATGAAGAAAATCCGATAAAAAAAGAAGGGGAAAATGATATAAAAGCAATTAAAGATAGTTTAGTAAAAAAGATTAATGAGTCGAAAATGCCTATTATAAATAAAAAAGATCAAGTTAGTTTAAAGTCAAAAAATATAAACATTTTGTGGACAAACATGAAGCCTGATTATGTTCCGCCTGCATCTAAAAAAAAGAAAGGAGAATGAAAGAGTAACATGATTTATTATAAAATACCTGAATCAGAACGTTCTCAAACGCCCAATCCAAACCACTCTGTAAAACCAGCAACACCTGCGCCACAATCTCCTCCGCCAAAGTTTACTCCACCACCAACAAAAAGAAAATAAAATTATAGGACGTAATAAAAGGTTAACTTATTTAATGATCTTTATACTGCAAAATAAAAGAAACACATAATTACAGATTATAAAAGATAAAAGTTCTGTCAAATTAAAATAGTAAAGGAGTTAATTATGTATAAATATTATTATGTGAATAATGATCAAACCCACAATCCTGGACTTCATCATGAAGTTCATACAGAAGAACATGCAAAAGAATTAAATATAGTCGATAAATCATACCTTGGTTATTTTGATGGTTGCGAAGATGCGGTAAAAAAAGCAAAAGAAATATACAAGGATGCAGACGGATGTGCAATTTGTTGTCGTGCATGCCATAAAGGATAAAAATTATGGCTAAAAATAAACCAACTGGTGATAATGCCAGAAAAGGTGCTGTCAAGGGTAGGTCGCAGACGTATAACTCAAAAACTGATCAATGGGTAAAACGAGATACCAAAACAGGTAAATTTATGGACGTAAAGCAAGATGGAGAATCATTTAAAGGCGTGAGAAAAGAAAAATAATGTGACTAAAAGCGAGGTAAATCATTACCTCGCTACATTTGTTATGTAGAAAAAACTATATAAAATTATTTGGAGGGATGATAACGTGCCTAAAAAACCAATTATTGCAATAATGTATGATTTTGATAAAACTTTATGTACAAAAGATATGCAGGAATATAGCTTCATTCCTAATATGGGGATGAGTGCCTCGGATTTTTGGAAAGAGACAACTCAACTCTGTCTAAGTGAAAAAATGGATAGAATTTTAACTTATATGTATATGATGATAGATAAATCGAACTTAAATCATAAATCAATTAAAAGAGAAGATTTTGTAAAACTAGGGAAACACATTGAATATTTTCACGGTGTAGAAACATGGTTTGAACGAATAAATAAATTTGGGAAAGAAAACGGTTTAATTATTGAACATTATATCATTTCATCAGGGTTAAAAGAAATTATCGAAGGTTGTTCTATAGGTAAATATTTTAAAAAAATTTATGCATGTGAATTTTATTATAACCATAATGGTATAGCTGTTTGGCCTAAAATGGCAGTGAATTATACAGCGAAAACACAATTTCTATTTAGAATTAATAAAGGTGTGTTAGATATTTCGAATGATGATGACCTGAACAGATATAAACCTTTGGAAGATAGGGAGATACCATTTAGAAATATGATATATATTGGCGATGGCTTGACGGATGTGCCTTGTATGAAATTGGTAAAAGTTAATGGCGGGAATTCAATATCTGTATATAGATCTAGTATGAAAAAAATTGCAAATGAATTAATTAAATCTGAACGAGTTGATTATATTACAAAAGCAGATTATGCAGAAAACAGTGAACTTGAACAAATTGTCAAAAATATTATTGTAATGGTATCGGCAATTGAGAGATTATTTTCAATACATAAAAAGCATATGAAAGCTACAGAAAAGAAAAAAGTGAAAAAAATGAATTAATATAACTAAATAAATATATTTCTATATATTTGCTCTTGTAGTTTTTTTATATATAATAGAGACAAATACAAAAAGGAACAAAAGCATGTATCCCCAAATTGAAATCAATTTAAGACTTATAGAACAAAATATGCAAATGATACTCAGCCAGTGTCGCAAGAGAGGCATTGAGCCTGTTGCGGTTACAAAAGTACACAAGGCAAACAGGCGTATAGTTGATCTTTTAATCAAAACCGGGTTTAAAAAATTCGGAGATTCAAGACTGCAAAATTTAAAGAGATTGAAAGAGTATGATGTTGAAAAATTGTTGATTCGAATTCCCATGCCTTCGGAGATAGAAGAGCTGGTGGAAATCGCCACATCGTCCCTCATATCGTCGGTTTCTATAGCACAGCTGATTGATAAAGAAGCAAAAAAACAAAATAAGATTTTTAAAGTAACATTAATGTATGATATCGGAGATTTAAGAGAAGGTATTTACGGGCAAGATAATTTGTTTCAAGCGGTGAAGGAAATTGAATCTTTAGAGAATGTTATATTACATGGCATCGGTACAAATATGGGATGCATGAACGGGATATTGCCGTCAGAGGATAATTTAACTGAGCTGGTTCATATAAAAGAAAAAACAGAACAATGCATAGGCAGAAAAATTGAGGTTTTGTCGGCAGGGAATACCGATGTTTTTGCTTATCTTTTAGAGCATGAGAATATAAAAGGTATTAACGAACTGCGAATAGGGGAAGCGATCATGATGGGGACAGATGCGGCCGAAGGAAACATTGATATTTTAAAGCAAAATGCTGCCGGGCTGCATGCGGAGGTAATTGAAGTTTATGAAAAACCATCCTCGCCGACCGGAAATATTGGGCTGAACCCTTTTGGAGAAAAAGTTGAGAGCAAAGATTTGGGGATAAGGCGCAGGGCCATACTGGCACTGGGCAGGCAGGATGTGAGTTATCTGCATATAATACCAAAAGATGAAAATATAATGATCATAGGACAAAGCAGTGATCACACAGTGCTTGATCTTACGAGCTGTACAAGGCAGTATCAACTGGGTGATATCGTAGAATTTAATTTGAAATACGGAGGGATATTAGCGGCATATACATCAGAATTTATAGAGAAAAATTATAAAGAATAACAACATAGCAAGGCAAAAAGGAGAGAATAAGCATGAAGAAGGCAAGTTTAGCTGTAATTATATTTTTATTAATATTTATTAGCAGCGGATGTGCAGAAAAAGAATTGAAATTTAGTGAAGCGGGAACATATGATTATGCAGAAAAAGAAGCAGTGACAACAGATGTGCATGTTGAAACAACAGGCGTCATATTAAAAAATATGATCATTGAAGCAGATCTTTATATTGACGAATCTGTGGAAGAAGGCCATGTAGAATTGCATAATGTAGAATTAAACGGGACATTGCATGTCTATGGCGGAGGCAAAGAAACCATATATATTCAAGACGGTAAGATATTAAAACTCATTGGCTATGTGGACGGCAGAGTAGAAGCGAAGTATGATACACTCATAGACGATGTGCTTGTCAAAACGCCCGGAATGATTCTTGAAAATGATGAAACGGCCGCTGAAGCGTTTAAAAATGTAGATATCGAACTTGAAAATGTCACAAGTGAAGATGAACCGGTTATTTTGGACGGTATCTTTGAAGAAGTGGATTTGCAAATCCAATCTAATGTGGAGTTAGCCGAGAAAACAAGAATAAAATTTATGGGGCTCCACACATGCAGTAAAGATGAATGTCCCGAAAGTTATTCAAAGAGTAAAGTAAAAGTGAATAAAGACGCAGTAATCGATACGTTAGAGATCGACGAATCTGCAGAAATTGAAAATGAGGGAGATATTAATAATATAACCTACGGCGAAAATGCTGCTGAAGTGATAATAAACGGTGAAGAAATAACATTTTTTGGAAGTGAAAATTATAAACCTCAGTTTTTGTGCGAACCGAAAATAAGCGTTCATTCAAAAGGAGAGTACAGTATTGCTTTTAAGACAAATAATAAAGGAACAGTTTACTATGTAATCCAGCCTTGGTTTCAATCTAAAAATGCAACTTTAAGCGCAGAGGATATAAAGGCGGGAAAAGGTGTGGCATTTAGTGATAAAGATGGAAATGGAGGATTTACGGTGGCATCTGCAAAAAGTGTAGATATAACCGAAGCCAATATAGCGGTGACGATGACGGGGTATATGGGGGATAAGCACGGAATGAAGCCGCCGCAGGGAGAAGAATTGGTGTTTGATTCCGTGGTATGGTCTGTCTTTGAGGATGATGATGGAAATCACAGCGATATTGTCAAAATAATATATATGCAATAGAATATAGACTTATAGACTGCAAAATATTTTTTGGGAATTTTCACTATACATAATTTATATTGACTGTTATAATGCAAATTGTTAGAATAACTAAACGAAAATATAAAACAGAGTAGAGATATCGCGTTAAGTGTTGAAGGGTTGGAAGTACCTTCAAACGAAAGGAATTTTTCCTGCGGTGGTATCTCGCTTCCGCTGTTTATGGATTAGCTGACTTGTATTTTTGATGCAGTGTTGTATAGTTAACCCTTAATAGGAAGTATTACTCTTAAAGAAAAGAGGTAATACAATGGACAATCAAATTTCCAAATTCAAAATTTCCACAAAATCTTTAGCAGCAGTGAGCCTTCTCTGCGCAATCAGCATTATTTTAGCAAGAGTATTCGGCATTGTTGTGCCAATAGCAGGGTTTCCTGCTTTAAAATTAAACTTTGCATTTTTGCCCCTGCTAATAGCCGGTATGTATTATGGGCCTACAGCAGGGTTTTTATGCGGTATGGTAGCGGATATTCTAGGGTATATGATAAATCCTATGGGAGGAGCGTTTTTCCCCGGATTTACGCTTACTACAGCGCTTTGTGGCGCAATTCCCGGAGTACTTGAGAAGTATATCGATAAAATAAAACATTTAAAAATAATCAATTCTCTGTTTGTTCTATCACTGAGCACTATGTTTTTTATTGTTTTATTTCTCTCCGGTACGTTAAGTTTTGCGAGTGGAAGCATTTATTACGGAGATAGTCAAGTGAGTTTAATTTTAGTCGTTATTGCACTTGCAATGTTATTCGTTTATATATTACTGCCGTTTATTATGCATAAATTATTTTCCGATAAGTATCATTCCGTAGATAAAATTTATTTTATAGTTACGGTAACATATATTATTACGACAGTGATACTCAATACTTTTTTCTTATCTTATTACTTCGGCAAAGGATTTTTGGTATTTTTACCGGTACGCTTGATTACGGCATATATTATGATCCCATTAAATACACTGCTTATTTTGATAGTTATAAAAACTTTAAAATTAAAACATGGAGAAAATAAAAATGGCTTATAAAAGTGATATACAAATAGCACAAGAAGCAAAAATTGAAGATATCAGAATGATAGCAAAAAAACTTTCTCTATCGGAAGATGATTTGGATTTATATGGCAAATATAAAGCAAAAATCAATAATAATTTATCAAAAGAAATTAAAAGCAGAGATGCCAAGTTGATTTTGGTAACTGCTATTAACCCCACACCGGCAGGTGAAGGAAAAACAACAACGACGATCGGCCTTGCCGATGCGCTTACAAAGCTTGACAAGAACACAATTGTTGCTTTGAGAGAGCCGTCTCTCGGGCCTGTATTCGGCGTCAAAGGTGGCGCGGCGGGAGGCGGATATGCTCAGGTGATCCCTATGGAAGATATAAACCTTCATTTTACGGGAGACCTACACGCAATCGGAGCGGCAAACAATCTGCTTGCAGCAATGGTGGACAACCATATTTTCCAAGGGAATAAAAAAAATATTGATGTGAGAAGAATTACGTGGAGAAGAGCGCTCGATATGAACGATAGACAGCTGCGTAATATTGTGTGCGGACTTGGTGGAAAGATGCAAGGCATGCCGAGAGAAGACGGGTTTGATATCACAGTGGCAAGCGAAGTCATGGCAGTGTTTTGTCTTTCGGCCGATATTGAAGACTTAAAAAACAGATGTGCAAAAATCGTGGTAGCTTATGATTATGACGGCAATCCCGTAACGGCAGGAGACATCGATGCGCAGGGCGCAATGGCTGCATTGCTAAAGGATGCGTTAAAGCCCAATTTGGTGCAAACCCTGGAAGGCACACCCGCATTTATCCACGGTGGACCTTTTGCTAATATTGCTCATGGATGCAATTCCATCATTGCAACAAAAATGGCTATGCATTTTGCAGATTATGTTATCACGGAAGCCGGATTCGGCGCGGATTTAGGTGCAGAGAAATTTTTGGATATAAAATGCAGAATGACAGGGCTAAAGCCCGATGGTGTTGTGATTGTAGCAACCATCAAAGCACTTAAATATAACGGCGGAGTGCCAAAAGATGAGCTCGGCAAAGAAAATTTGGCGGCGCTTGAAGCCGGCATTCCGAATTTGCTCAAACATATTGAAAATATAACCGGCGTCTTTAAGCTTCCGGCGATTGTAGCACTCAATAAATTTCCAAACGATACAGATGCAGAAATACAATTGGTGGAGCAGAAATGCAGAATGCTTAATGTAAATGTTGTTTTATCCGAAGTGTGGGGAAAAGGTTCAACGGGCGGGCTTGACTTGGCACAAGAAGTCATCAGAATTACTCGAGATGAAAAACCTGCGCTGGAATATGCATATGAACTAGATATGAGCATCGCAGAAAAGATAGAAAATATAGCAGTGAAAATATATGGTGCAGACGGTGTCGACTTTACTGCAAAAGCGAGTAAAGAAATGAAGAGTCTGGAGAAATTAGGATTTGGAAAGCTTCCGATTTGTATTGCTAAGAATCAATATTCTCTCACGGACGATCCAACAAAGCTGGGTAGACCTGGCGGGTTTAGAATCACGGTACGCGATATGACGGTATCGGCAGGGGCAGGATTTATTGTTGCTCTGACAGGAGAAATTATGAAAATGCCCGGGCTTCCAAAAGTGCCGGCGGCAGAAAAAATAGATGTAAATTCTAATGGAATAATAACGGGGTTATTTTAATAGCTATGGAAAATGATTTCAATCAATTAAGTGTAAATGAATTTGTGGAACTGCTTTATTCAAAGCAGCCGGTTCCGGGAGGGGGAGGCGTTGCGGCATTATGCGCTGCCATGTCAGCGGCGCTTTGCGGCATGGTTGCAAACTTAACATACGGCAAAAGAAAATATATGCAATATAATAAAAATATTGAAAAAATTTTGCAAAAATCACTGTCGGTAAAAAATAAATGTATGGATCTAGTCGATGAAGATGCCCGTGGATTTGCTCCTCTGGCAAAGGCCTACGCCATGCCCACGCAAAGCGAGGAGCAAAAAAAAGTAAAGAATGAAACCATGCAAATTGCATTGGAAACAGCTTCGCAAACACCTCTGGAATGTATCAGGCTTTCTTGTGAAATCATTGCAATGCTTGAGGAGCTCTATGATAAGGGAAATATTTTGGCATTGAGCGATGTAGGCGTTGGAGCTATTTGCACACTGTCGGCAATAAAAAGTGCCTGGCTGACGGTGCTGATCAATATCAATCTTCTAGATGATAAATGTTATGTAAATATTATTAAAGAGGAAATGACAAATCTCATCAAACAGGCAGAGACAAACTGCACTCTAATTTATGATAAGGTTGAAGAAAGATTATGCCAAGTGTGATCCTTGCCGGAAGACCGGTTGCAGACAAAATTTCAAATGATGTTGCTATAAAAGCAGAAGATTTAAAAAAACAGGGTATATCGCCTAAGCTTTCAACAATAAGAGTAGGCGGCAAGCCCGAAGATATCTCATACGAGAAAAGTGCATTGAAAAGAATGAATTTATGCGGGATTGAAGCAGAAGTCAACATTTTAGGCGGAGAGATTTCCACCGAAGTACTTTTAAAACTGATCGATGCAAAAAATGATGACAGCAGTATTCACGGCATACTTATTTTTCAACCATTGCCACGGCATATTGATGCAATGCGGATCAAAAAAAGCATCAACCTTTTAAAAGATGTGGACTGTATCCATCCGCAAAGCAGTGCAAAGATGTATCTTGAAGACAAAAATGCGTTGATTCCCGCAACCCCTGGGGCGGTGATGGAAATCTTACACTATTATAATATTCCTTTACAAGGAAGTGACGTTGCAGTATTGGGCCGCTCTATGGTGGTGGGCAAACCTCTTTCCATGATGTTGTTAAACGAAAATGCAACGGTAACCATATGTCATTCCAGGACAAAAAATATTGCTGAAATTTGTAAAAGAGCCGATATCATCATTTCTTGTATCGGCAGGGAGGGCTTTGTAACAGAAGAATTTGTGCAAAGTCATTCGGTTATAATCGACGTAGGAATCAACTTAAATACAGACGGAAAAATCTGCGGTGATGTTGCATATGATAGAGTAGAGCCTATGGTTTATGCCCTTACACCGGTTCCAAAAGGAGTTGGGGCGGTTACCACATCTGTACTGGCAAGAAATATTGTCTGTGCAGCGCAACATTTAAATGCCGTAATTTGTTGAAAGGATTAGAAAGATGGCTTTTGATAATATTTATGATTGTCTTCGTGTTATTGATAAATACAGAAATTTAAAAAGAGGAGAGCTGGACGCTGTTGAAGATATTTACTTGAAAGAATGCGTCATGAGCTGGCTTTGGGGTAAAATCTGGGATCGGCCGCAGGCGGAATTTGATATTATCAATGCGTTGCCGCGATCATGCAGAAGCATTTATAGCTGCGTAACAGTGTTAAATGAATTGGAAAGCAGCGGGTTTAGTCAGTTATTTGCAAATATAGATGAAAGAATAATTTCCCTTGCAAAGGAAGGTTTCTACGATATAAAGGCAGATGTAATCGGCGATATATTGTGTGAAGCGCTGGATGCGTTTGAAAGCAGGAAAGAAGATGAAACAATGTATGAAGCCGAAGCCGCCGAAGAAAATACGAGAATAATTGATTTGGATGCTTTAAGTTATTACGACGATCTATATCACGAAGAAGCGGAAAAGATAAACATGGAGCAATTAATGATTGCTTTTATCAGAAAATACAGTGATTCGTTCGGTGACATCCAATATAGTATTATACAAGGATCGCAAGAAGACATCAAAGAAGTGCAAAACAAAATCATGCAATATAATGATAATTATTTTAAAGACAGTAGAGAGTATACGTATTGTATAAAATGTGAAAACGGAAATTTAATTGCCGCGATTATAGCACAGAAAACATGTAATAGCATACAAATTCAATTTTTATGGGTAGATGAGCTATATCGCCATAAAGGCCTGGGGAAAGTATTATTGGAAAAGGTAGAGCAAACAGCAAGGCAAGAGGCGGTAAATATTTTATACTTATATGTATACGGATTTCAATCTCTTGATTTTTATTTAAAGAATGGATACACAATTTTTGGCCAATTAAAACAGTGTATTGGAAAATTTGATCAATATTTTTTAAAAAAAGAATTGTAACGGTTCAATTTAATAAAAACAGCATAGATTAATTAAATGAAAGTAATATATAAATCATATGAAAAGACCGTTTTTTACGCTGTTAATTTTTATCGTTCTATCTGTTTGCTTAGTTAAAATCAGTGATTCTGTTTTGCTGAGTATAAGCATACTGGCATTGCTTTTTGTGTTGTATTATTTTTATATTCAAAAAACAATCAAATTAGAATTTATGGTTGCTTTGTTTATCATAACTGCTTTCTTTGCGATATATACAAGCAGCATTTTAAATAATTCTTATGATTTAAAAGAATATGAAAATCAAAAAACAGAGGTATATGTGCAAATTCTCTCTTCGCCTAATGAGAAAACAAAGTATACGCAGGTATACGCTAAAGCATACGGTATCATGAATGAAGATAAATTCAAAGAAGTCGATCAAAAAGTGGTGCTTTATATTTACGGCGATTTAAATCATTTAAATCCCGGAGATAAAATAAAATTTGAAGGAAAGATTCTCTGTCCGTACTCCGCTGATAAAGCGGGAGAATTTGACTATAATTTATACCTTAAGTCAAAACGTATATATTCAGTTGTTCAGCTTTCAAGCAAAACAATCGAGTATCTCAGCGAAGATAATTTATTTTTATGCATTAATAAAATATATGCTTTAAAAAATAGAGTTGTAAATAATTTGCAGATTTATATGCCGGAACATGCAGTAACTACTCTCAAAGGGATTTTATGGGGAGATAAATCAACTGATAGTGAGCTGTATCAAAACTTAACCGTTATTGGAGCAAATCATATATTATCTGTAAGCGGACTGCATGTAGGCTATATCTATTTGCTTTGTATATTTTTATTCAAGAAAACAAAGTTAAATAGTAAAATTCAAACATTGTTTATTTTATTTATACTTTTCATATATGCGGCTATGTCTGCCTTTTCGGTTAGTGTGCTACGGGCGTGTATGATGTTTGCCGTTATAGAATCTTCAAAGCTAAATAAAAAACTGTATGATCCGCTGTCTTCTTTGTCTTTTGCGGCAATCATTATTTTATCGATCAATCCGATTGTGCTCTTTACCGCATCCTTTCAGCTTTCGTTTGGCGCGGTTGCGGGAATTTTATTTTTTATGCCGGCGATCAACCAAAAAATAAATACAATCAAATTAAAGTTACTTCGGCTGCCATTGCAAATTATTGCAATAACACTTTGTGTGCAGCTTGCCACACTGCCTATCGTGCTCTATCATTTTTCTTCTGTATCGCTGATCGCGGCATTTGCAAATGTAGTCATTCTGCCTTTAGCCGGAATTATTGTAGTTTCATCATTTATAGGTATGTTTCTTAGTTTTTTACCGGCTATGAACCCTTATTTTTTTGTATTGACAAAAGAAACAGAGGCATTAAATCATATTGCTGATTTGTTTTCAAAAGCAAATTATGCTAATATAAATCCAGACAAAATGTTGTTAGGCGAAATCGCAGTTTTTTATGTGCTGCTATTTTTTATTTTTGGATATTTTAATAAACAAAATAAAAAATCCATTTACATGGCAGTTGCGGTTACGGGGGCATGCATAATGGTATCCTTTATTAAAATAATGATTTAAAAGGTGCAAGATGGCGAAATTAAATAAAAAATCCTATTCTTATGAAGATTTAGAGAAAATAAATCAATTTATATTTAAAAAAGTTTTATATATTTACGGAAAAGATAATTATATTGCTGAACAGTCTATTAAAATCATATGTAATGAATGCATGAATAGGAGTCTCAAAGAATTAAACATGAAAACTATTGACGGCAGGAAAGCAAAACTTGAGGATATTATAAACGAAATAAATACTCCGCCTGTATTTGATAGATATAAATTAATTATCGTAAAAAATAGTGTATTATTTGGGAAAAATGCGAAATCGGATACTAAGCAGATTCAAAAGTTCATATCTGTGCTTGAAGAAAAGTATGAAGATATTTTGCTTGTATTTCTATCCGATGATGTGCCGTATTGGTCAAATAAATTATTTGAGTATTTTAAAGAAGCAAATGCGGCATTTGAACTGAATGGTTGTGATGAGCAAAGTAACTACATGAAAAACTGGCTGTATAAACAAGCCAGAGATTCAGACATGAATTTAAGCGATGAATGTGCCGCATTTATGCTCGCTTATGTTGGATACTATGAAGAAGCCAGTGAAGTAAACGCTCGAATGCTTATTATGGAGCTTGCTAAGCTATCAGGCTATTGTCTGGGTAAAAATAGCATTGACAAAGAGGATATAAAAAATATATGTTCAGCGTATTTTGCCGAGAGTATCGATGTTTTTATCGGGGATTTAAATAATAAAGATTTAATTCTTGCGATGAGAACATATGAACAACTTATGGAAAACAATATTTATCCAACGGTTATCCTTGCTGCCATTGTTTCAAATTTTAATATGATGTTATTGTATAAACAGTATTCAAAAAATATGAAATTAAATGCATGGGATATGCTCTCAAGAGTAAAAAAATTAAAGAGTATCAGATATGCAAGGCTGACCGGAATTCAAAATGTGATCAGGCATCAGTCAAAGTTTGGAGAAAAAAAGCTAAAAAGCATTCTCTTAGTATGTGCAAAGTATGATAATGCGGTAAAAAGCGGAGCCCTCGAAGCTAAAATCGGGCTGGAGAGAATAATATATTTTATTTGTTCTTGACAATGTAATACATGAAAATATAGCTATACAACAGTTAATGAAATTTGTTCGGGAATATGTATTTTAAAAGATTTATTCCAAATAAAAAATATGCATTGTAATGAGAAGCCTTGCTTGTATTATTCGGTGGATGAATTTAAATCATTGATCCTTATTTTTCTAATCTAACATGTTAAGCTTACTTTTAAAATATAAATATTTTTTTTAGGATTTTTTTAAAATAGATATACCATATATATCATTCTTAATATCATGTTCATAAAATTCGTTTCTTGATTTCGACGGGGACATTAATTGCTATTTGAAATCCAGAAATAAAATTCTCGTTATGATCAAAAGCCTCTTTGGACAAAAATGACTGCGACTACATAAATATAAGATATAAATTTTCTCTGCACTATGAGAATCATCTTCCATAAAAGTAATTTTGCTTTGGATAACGAGAATTTAAAGATGCATTTTCCCGTTTAAAAGCAAATATTTAGCAAAGGTATTTCGTAAAAAGCCGGAAATTTTTCATAGCTTTTTATTGTTTTAACTAAAAATTAAGTATATAATGGTAAAATATTTTTAAAAATCAGTACTTTTTATCATAAAAGAGGTAAAAATGAGTGTAAAATCATCATATCATATTCATAGCACATATTGTGACGGAAATAATACCATTGAAGAAATGGTTCAAAAAGCAATCAATAAAAATTTTACGCATATAGGATTTTCTTCACATGCGCCTTCGCCGCAGCAATATCACAATGATTGTCTTATGAATATAAATGCATATGAAAAGTATAAAAATGAAGTCATGTCTATGAGAGAAAAATATAGAGATAAGATTAATATCTATCTTGGATTGGAATATGACTGCTATGAAGATATCGGTATGGCACAGTTGGTGCCTGTCGCAGATCTGGATTATTATATATTAAGTGTGCATTCGCTTGGCATAAAAAATCAAATAAGAGCTATTGACGGCACTATCGAGGAATTTGAAGAGCTCCTTGCGTTAGACGGTGAAGGTATTCGCAGTATTATTAAACGATATTATTCATTGCTTACGTTGCAGGTCATAAAAAATAAGCCTGACATTATTGGACATTTTGATATCATCAAAAAAAATAATGCAGTAAGCAACTATTTTAATGATAAAGATAATTGGTATTTGGATATCGTAAGTGAAAGTTTAGATAATATAAGAAAAACAGGATGTGTGATGGAGATAAACACTGGCGGAGTGGCACGATATGGAACAGAATGCCTGTATCCGTCTGATGAAATATTGAGAATGATTAAAGATTACGATATTGCCTTAATGTTGAATTCTGATGCACATACTTCCGATCATCTAGATTTTTTCTATAAAGAAGTTATTGAAAAAATAAAAAAAATAGGCATAAAAAGATTGCATTTTATTACAGAAAATGGATGGGACGACTATAAAATATAAAGTTTAAGAAGTGAGATATATGGCAAAAAAACTTGTTGCAGATATGCATATTCATTCCAATGAATCAGACGGTGTTTTAAAGCCGGAAGAAATTATACGAATCGTACAAAAGATACCCAGTATGGCTGCAATATCCATTACAGATCATGATACAGCAGAAGGCAGCAGAAAAGCAATTGAGTATCCAAATAAGAAAATAGAATTTATACCAGGAATTGAATTCAGCTGTGAAAAAAACGACGAAGAAGTGCATATACTCGGCTATTATATAGATGTTGATAATCCACTTTTATTTCAGACAGAAAAGCGTTTACTGCGCCTGCGTGAAATGCGAATTCATAATTTTATAAAAAAATTAAATGAAAATGATATTGATATTACTACGGAAGATGTATATAAATATTCTACAGGCAAAGCTGTAGGCAGACCGCATTTAGCGCAGGTTCTATTTCACAAGGGCTATACACAAACGATTGAAGATGCTTATAACAACTATTTATCGGCAGGATGTGCAACGTATGTGCCCCGCAGTAAAATGTCTGTCGAAGAAGCCATGCATGTAATTAAATCAGTAGGCGGGCTCAGTGTTATTGCGCATCCTTCAAGTATAAAAAATCAAAATACAGTTAAAGAAATCATAGATATGGGTATTATGGGTATAGAGGTATACCATCCAATGAATTCGGAACAAAATATGAAAAGTTACTTAAAATTAGCTCAAAAATATAATCTTTTTATAACCGGTGGAAGTGATTTTCATTCTTCGCAGCGTGCAGGCAGACCGCAATTGGGTCAATATAATATAGATTATGAACATATAGAAAAAATGAAAAAATATTTCTTAAATTAATTGTTATTAGAGGTGTTTTGTTAAAAAATGCGATATTTATATAGATTTAATAAATTTATTGAAAAATGGATGCCGTTTGTGACGCCGATCTGTTTAACGATAGGTATTTTAAGCGCATCTTTTCTAAGCAAACTTGCGCCTATTGTGCCGTGGGCATTTGCTTTTATGACATTTACGGGAAGCCTTGGGTCAGGGTTTCGAGACATGAAGAAGATTGTAACGGATCCGATACCGCTATTTGTTGTTCTGTTTGTTCTTCATGTTTGGATGCCGATGGTTGCATTTGGAGCAGGGAATTTATTTTTTCCATCTTCGCCATATTTTATAACAGGTATTGTATTGGCGTTTGTAGTCCCTACAGGGATTGTTAGTCTTGTGTGGGTTTCAATCTATAAAGGCAACAGCATTTTAACTATTTCGATTATTTTGCTGGATACTTTTCTTGCGCCGATTTTGATTCCGCTTTCTTTAAAACTCTTAGTCGGCACAACGGTAGAGATCAATGCATTGGGCATGATAAAAGATCTTATCTTTATGATTGCGATCCCGGCAGTGCTTGCAATGAGTTTAAATGAATATACAAAGGGAGAGATCAAAAAAACGTGGTCTCCCAAATTAGCGCCTTTTAGTAAAATCGGTTTGATTTTGGTAGTTTGTATAAACTCCACAAAAGTTGCACCGTTTTTTAAAGAGTTAAATCCGGTTCTTTTTGCAATAGCCGGTACCATACTGCTTATTGCTTCGACAGGATATATCTGGGGATGGATTGCTTCGCGAATCTTAAAGAAAGAGTATGCCACTACGATATCTATGACTATTAACAGCGGGATGCGCAACATTAGTGCGGGGGCTGTGCTCGCTGCGCAGTATTTTCCGGGTGAGGTGATGTTTCCTGTTATGATCGGAACTGTCTTTCAACAAATTCTTGTTTCCATTGCTGCTCATGCTTTAAGCAGAGCCGAGGAAAAAAGAATACATAGACAATAAGATATTTTATATTTAAATGATAGTGTTAACGCAATTTATAATAATAGCGTATGAAATGGTTTTTTAATTTTTTTGATTATTATTTAATTTTATATAAAAAGTTGAACCTTTATTTATTTGACTCTCTACTTTAATTTTTGCATTATGCCTTAGAGCGATTTGATTCGCAATAGCAAGTCCAAGTCCCGAACCATCTTTGTTATCGGAAGATTTTGTTTTATGGAAACGATCAAAGATATAAGGCAGCATTTCTTTTTCAATTCCAGGACCTTCATCGGTAATAGAGATGGTGAGCATATTGCTTTTATATAATTTGATATTTATTTTTCCATTGACAGGTGAGAATTTAATTGCATTATCGAGTATGATCATAATCATCTGGCGCAGTCTGACGAAATCTCCCTTAACTACAAGGTCTGTAGCCGTGTTTTCAAAATTGATGGATATATTTTTACTGGATGCAATATGTTCTCCGCTTCTAATGACATCATATAAAATATCCAATATATTTTGATCAGCCATTTCAATACGGAAATCAGCATTTTGAAGTTTTGATAAATCCAGTAAATCACCTACCAACCGCTGCAAAGCTTTACTTTCGCTTAGCATTTGATCGTAATAAATTTGCACCTTTACAGGGTCGGTAATGACTTTATCTTTTAATGCTTCAAGAGACCCGCGAATAACTGTAATAGGTGTTCTAAGTTCGTGGGAGACATTTGATATTAAGTCACGTCGAAGTTTCTCTAAGTTTTCGCTCTCTTTTGAAGCGATAAGCAGTTTTTCGGATAGTATATCAAAGTTTTTTGCGAGTTCACCGATTTCATCGTTCTGAACGATATTCGTTGTGACGCTGTAGTCACCGCCTGCTAATTTAATAGCGGCATCATTCATTTTTTTAAGCGGTTTTGTAAATGTAACTGAAAATAATGATGACAGTAAAAGCGCTATGATCAAAGCCAGCCCTATACTGATTGCAAGCATGGTAAACCCGTTGGTTACTACAAAATTAATGCCGTTTACAGGAGAATGCAAGAGTAAGACACCATAAACTGTGCCGTTGGAGAGCACTATAGGCGTGCCGACAGTCAGCGTTGGCGTATTTAAAAGAGAGCTGAAATCTTCGCTGAATGTAGTCTGACCGCTAAAAGCATCTTTCACAATCTCTTCCGCATGGTCGGGAAGTTCCGAATAGGTATATTCAGTATGCGTATATTCTTTTGTTAAGATATTTAAATTTTCATCTACCACCCAAACATCCGCCATAGCAATATCGCCTAAATATTTAATATATACACCATATCCACCGCCTTGTTTTTGCCCTTTGCCACCGTCTGCTTCACTGTCTACATAATAAGCTAAAGTTTCGGAAATATTTTTAGCGCGTTCTTCAAGTTCTACTTTATGCAATTGTATAGTATTATTTCTAAATAAAAGCAAGAAAACACTGCTGATTATGATTGCAAAAATTAAAATCGCGATTGTGAAATAGGCCTCAAGTTTTACTACAATTTTATTTTTCATCATTATTTACAACCTCAAATTTATATCCAACACCCCAAATAGTTTTTATATCCCATGTATTATGAGGATACTCATCAAGTTTTGCCCGCAGTCTTTTTATATGTGAATCTACTGTACGCGAATCGCCAAAATAATCGTATCCCCATAGACTGTTGAGCAAGTTATCTCTTGAAAAAACTTTATTTTTATTTCTGGCAAGTGTCCAGAGAATTTCAATTTCTTTTTTGGTTAGGGATACAAGTTGCCTGTTGATGCTTACTTCATAAGTATCAAGATTAATAGTCAAATTATCATAAGAATAAATTTGTTCGCTTTCTTCAACGGAAGGAGCTATCCTGCGGAGGATAGCCCGCACTCTTGCCATGACTTCCCCCGGAGAAAAAGGCTTTACAATATAATCATCTGCCCCGATATCGAGTCCCATGATTTTTTCGAAGTCTTCGCCGCGAGCAGTGATCATAATGATCGGGATGTTTGAAGTTTTTCTTATTTCACGGCAAACCTCAAACCCATCCATCATAGGCATCATCACATCCAGCAAAATAATATCCGGATGATATTTTTCATATTTTTGAAGTGCTTGAAGTCCGTCTTCTGCAATGATGGGAACATATCCTTCTTTTTTTGAGTATTCCGCCAAGATGGAAGAAATCTGTTTATTATCATCTGCAATTAATATTTGTGACATTTTGTATCACCTCATATACTCATTTGCTTTTATTATAAAATTAAATAATAAATATGGCAATTATGTGTTTTTTTATAGTTATTTTTTTGTAATTGGATCTATGAGGTTATCGTTGTATAGATAATATCAGTAGATGTATTCATAGTATTTGTTTGCTGATGTTTTCAGGAAAGCATTTTAATAGTGTGCTGCAGATAAGAAGCAAGCACATTTTATTTTTCACTGAATATTAATAAAACATAAGCTTTGATAAAAGGCTTGATATGTATTGATTTGTCGTATATTGAAGAGGTGAAAGACTGTGAATTTTATTATATTTGGAAATGACAAACGCTATGAATATTTGGCAGAACTATTAATAAAATCAGGATGGAAGCAAAATGATAGAAAAAGTATACTTGATGAGCGGGCAGATTTGCTTATCTTAAGTCCCAAGGAAGATGTTTTTACATATATTAATGCAGCAAAGCCCGGTGCATTTATTTTTGGTGGCAAAAATGGCACAAAGCAAGAAATACAAGCCGCAGGAAGAATGAAGTTTGAACAAAGCAATAAATACAAGATCAAAAATTCAATAGCAACTGCAGAAGGAGCATTGTGTATCGCGATCTCAGAGACAAATCGTGCAATCATAGATTGTGATGTGCTTGTTCTGGGCTATGGTTTTTTGGGAAGAGAAACAGCGGATTTATTTTCAAAAACGGGCGCTACAATAAATGTGTGCACTGCAAGTGAAACCGAGTTGAAACAAGCCGAAAAAAAAGGATATCATTGCATATTGCTCAAAGATTTAGATGCGCTTGCGTATCACATTATTTTAAATACCATTCCGGCTCATGTACTTGATAACGAAAAATTTTGCTTACTGCCTGAAGGGGCCATTTTAATTGAACTTGCGAGCAAACCGTGCTGTGATGAGAATCAGGAGGCCGTAAGAATAATTAAAGCCGGCGCTCTGCCGGGCAGATTTAGCCCGTATTCGGCGGCATTATATATGTATGAAGAAATAACTGAAAAGATTTGGGAGGAAAACAGATAAATATGGAAAGTATACAAGGAAAAAAAATTGGATTTGCAATTACGGCTTCCTACTGCACGTTTGATGCAATACTAAAGCCGATAGAAAATATAATCAGCGCAGGAGCAATAGTGACGCCGATACTGTCATTGAATGCGGCTACTGTCGATACACGTTATATGAAGGCAGATGATTTTAAAGATAAATTAATAAAATTGACAGGAAATACTATTATCGCATCGCTTGTGGAAGCGGAACCGGTGGGGCCGAAAGCGTTATTTGATATTGTCATTGTGGCTCCGTGCACGGGCAATACACTTGCGAAACTGGCATGCGGCATTACGGATACACCTGTTACGATGGCTTGTAAAGCGCAGCGTAGAAACGATCGTCCGGTGTTGCTGGCTATCTCAACCAATGATGCGTTATCTTTAAATGCGCCTAATATAGCGAAACTGATGAGTACAAAAGGATATTATTTTGTGCCCTATAAGCAGGATAATGCGCAAAAGAAACCCACATCTATCATTGCTGATATGAATTTAATATTGCCCGCTGCATTAGCAGCCTTGAATGGAAAACAGTTACAGCCTGTTTTAATTTAATTATTAAGGAGTTATTATATGTGTGGTATTGCGGGATACGTTCATTTATACGAGGATATTTCAGATAAAAAATCTATCCTGAAAAAAATGACAGATACACTTGCAAAAAGAGGACCGGATGAAAATGGATATTACTATTCAGAGCATGCGCTGTTAGGACATAGAAGGCTCGTTGTTATAGACCCTAAAGGCGGTTGTCAGCCGATGATGAAAACTATTGATGGCAATTCTTATGTCATCATTTATAATGGAGAGCTCTATAATACACAAGAACTCAGAAAAACGTTGCAAAAAGTGGGATTTGTTTTTAAATCTTACTCGGATACGGAAGTGCTGCTGACCAGCTATATTTACTGGGGAAGCAAATGCGTAAATCACATCAATGGCATCTATGCATTTGGTGTTTGGAATGAGGCCGACCAAACATTATTTTTGGCAAGAGATCCATTGGGAGTCAAGCCTTTGTTTTATACGATGAGAAATAATGCTATTATTTTTGCCTCTGAAATAAAGGCACTTTTAGCCCATCCGTGGGTAGAGGCAATTTTAGATAAAGAAGGACTTACTGAGTTGTTTGCACTTGGCCCGGCAAGAAGTATAGGAGGAGCTATATATAAAGATATTTACGAAATCCCGCCCGCATATTATATGCTTTATTCAGCCGATATGATTCGATTAAAAGAATATTGGAAACCTCTGGCTATAGAGCATACTGAGACGATTGAGGAGACAACAGAACATCTGAAAAGTCTACTCATAGACGCAATCAAGAGACAGACAGCAGCGGATGTGCCTGTTTGCACATTCTTATCAGGGGGAGTGGATTCGAGCGCCATTTCTGCCGTTGTTGCAGATGAATTCAGAAAAGACGGTAAAGTGCTGAATACTTTTTCGGTCGACTATGAAGATAATGATATGTATTTTCGACCCGATGATTTTCAGCCTTCTTCTGATGCAGAGTATGCTATAAAAATGAAAGAATATATTGGAAGTGACCATACCAATATTTATCTGAACAGTATGGATTTAAAGAATGCTTTGTATGATGCTGTTTGTGCAAATGACATGCCCGGAATGGCTGATGTAGATTCTTCGTTGTTTTTATTCTGCAAAGAAATAAAAAAAGCTGCAACGGTTGCCTTATCCGGAGAATGTGCAGACGAAATATTTGGAGGGTATCCATGGTATAGAAGATATGATTTAATTTATGCCGATACTTTTCCGTGGTCCGTATCACTCAGCGAAAGAAAAACCTTATTAGCCAAATCACTAAAAAAATTGGATATAGAAGATTATGCGAATATGCACTATAAAAAAACATTAAAGCAAGTGCCTCATTTAGAAAATGAATCACCTTATGAATGCCGCATGAGGGAACTCTTTTATTTAAATATAAAATGGTTTATGGTCACGCTTTTAAATAGAAAAGACAGGATGAGTATGGCAAACAGTCTTGAGATAAGAGTGCCTTATGCCGATTATCGGCTGGTAGAATATGCGTTCAATATTCCACCTGATATAAAGTTTTGTGACGGGCAAGAAAAAGGCATTTTAAGAAGAGCATTACAGGGAATTTTACCTGATGAAATACTGAAGCGCAAAAAAAGCCCGTATCCCAAAACACACAATACGGATTATACCTGCCTGGTACGAAAAGATATGATTACTATCTTAAATGATAAAAATTCACCGATTCTTCCGCTCATAGACGAGTATGAAATCCGCCGTCTTGCCGAAAGCGGGGGAAAGTCATATAAAAAACCATGGTTTGGTCAGCTTATGACAGGGCCCCAGCTTCTGGCGTATCTAATCCAGATGAATTATTGGCTCAGAGAATATAAAGTGCAGCTGCAGCTATAAAAAGAGCTGTCATGCCATCATTGCAAGACAGCTTACATAAGACTATTTTTTATAAATCCAAATCCCAGCGTTCTTCGATGATGCCGTCTCCCCACTGGGTTTTATCATAACTGGCGGTTTTTTTAAAACCACGGCACTCATAAATATGCTGTGCGATAACCTGAGCGCTTATTGTAAGCAAAAAAATGTGTTTATATTTTTTTTCTCTGCAAAAATCGAGTGCCATATCCATGAGTTTATTTCCGTATCCTCTCCCTCGCAGTTCTGGCTCCAGCATAAAAAAACGAAGCTGTGCTGTGGCTTTGTTTACTTTGGCTATGGCGATACTGCCCGCAGGATTTCCGTTGCATTCCAAGATGTTGAGGCAATCTGTTTTTGAATTGAAATGACTTGCAAAATGATAGACGATGCTGTCTACATAATCAAAAAAAACGTTTGAAAGATGACGCTCCGCATAATACAAAGTTTTATGACGCGAAATGACATATTCAATATCACCTGAAACGAACGGTCTTATTGTAATGATATCCATCACTTCGGATAATTTTGTTTTAATATTCATCATAGCTTCAAACACAAGCTTTTGATTTTCATCTGAGAGCCTATGAAATAATTTTGTAATTTGTTCACTTTGCATTTCGTTTAATTTGTTGAAATCCGCTCGGCCTCTATTAGTGAGACGAATATAATTGATACGGCTGTCTGTGGGAGATTGTGTTTTTATGATCAATCCTTTATTTTCAAAACGTCTGATCATACGGCTCATGTAGCTGCGGTCGATATTGAGCTGATTCACTAAGATATTTGCGGTGCACCGATCGGTTTTACCGATCTCAAAAAGCACGCGGCTCTCTGTTAACGAATACCCTTCTTCCATTATTTTCTGGTTTAGATGATGAATGACATTTGAATAAAACCGGTTAAAACCCATTATCTCCGCTATCATATCTGCCGACATCATATCCTTGCCTCCAATTCAGGATCTATTTTTTTTATTCTAACAGTTTTTTAAAGCAATGTCATCAAATAATTTGCAAAATAGTTGACACAGTCCACAAAAGTAATTATAATGATTTGAAAACTCTGTCGACTTTGCTTTACATAAAACATAGGAGGAAATATGAAAAATAAAAAAGCAGTTTATTTTATCAGCAATAATCCTACTTGGGGGCATGTAAGCAGACATGTTTGGGATATTTTGAAAGAAGAAGGATATCTAAGCGAAAAAGCAGGCTTTGGCTTTGCAGGAGAAGATGTCTATAAATATATTGATGAAGAAAAAAATGAGTTTTATTTTGTGCCTATGCAAATAGCCGTGTGTCTGGATTATCCAAAGTATTTGCCTGAAATGAACGAGTATTTCGGTAATTTTGATATTTCGGGGATGGTGACCTGGCATGAGGGAGAAAATGCACCGCCCAATGTACTCACGGTGCATACACTGGGAGACATGAATTCAGGTGTGTTTGGAGCGGTGAGACCGCGATACATGCGTAATTTAATGATTGCAATAGATCGCAACAAAAATGAATTGAATTTGAAAAACTACAGCGTTGTTACCGAAGCAACGCATTGGTCGGGTATTCATGAAGGGCAGGGAGATCCCGCACTGCTCACCAAATTTCCCGTTGCTATGATGGATATTGAAGTTGGAAGTGATCCAAACAGCTGGAATAATATAGATGCCTGCAGAGCGCTTGCACGCTCGTTGACGCAGATTTTTACAGATGACGGCAAAACAGTACATAATCTGCTCTGTATGGGCGGTGTGCATTTTGATCCGAATTTTGCGGAAGCGGTGTTTACACAGTGGGGAGATGAAGCATTTGGAATCACGCACATCATGGCCAATCAGTGGCTGGTATCAGGCGCATATGAAGATGAATCAGGCTTTGAGCGCGCCTGTGCTTGTATTGACGCCATAGAAGGCGGCATCGAAGCTATCATCTATCACGATAAACTGAAAGGCTGCTATAAAGATTTAGCCCGCCGGCTGGGAGAAAAATATCAGGTTCCCACAGGCAAACATCAAAAGCTTCGCAGTCCCGAGAAAATGGAGTTTTCACAAAGCAATTAATAAGATATATATTCATTCAACTGCCTTACAGAAAATATGAGGCAGTTTTTTTATTGTAAAATATTACAAATTGCAAAAATAAATATTGAAATATGTGGTATATAGTGTTACCATTAAATTACTTTGAGTAATTTATAAAATTATCAATTATAATAAGATTTTCAATATTGAATCAGGAGGAAACAATGAATAAGAAGTTGAAGCTATCAGGCAAGAAAATACTTGTCTCTTTTTTAATTGTGGCGCTCTTGCTTACATGTTCAGGCTACTATGAATTAGCGGTGCAAGCATCAGAGGCAATCAGTAATATTGATCTAAATCTTAATATACAAGAAGACAATGATTCTTCTGTTGAAGAAAATACACCGGAAATCGTAAAAGAACTGCCGGAAGAACGTACAGAATATTCGACAGTTTATTTGAATGACGACGGAAGCAAAACGGCAAATTTTTATTCTGCGCCAATACGATATAAGGACGACAATAACAACTTAGTTGATATTGATTCGTCTTTAATTGTTTTAGAGGGTGAGAAAAAAAGTATTGGGCAGAGCACGTATGAATACAGCAGTAAAGCGACAGAAGTAAAAACATATTATCCTTCAATGATCTCAAAAGAAAATCCGATCCTGGTTTCTTTTGAAGATTACTCTGTCTCGCTCGCACCTATAGAGAACGACGCTGATGAATGCAAAAGCAAAACAGATTGTATAGAAGCCCAAAAGAGTGAGGCATCTGTTATTAATGAGGCTACAGTAGATTTATATACAAATGAAGAAATTGAAAAAGCAAACAAAATTCAATACAGCGGTACAAAGGACAGTAAAGGCAACAATGTAGATATAGAATATATTTCTTTGAATGATGGTTTAAAAGAAAACATTATTATCAACAGCCGGACAGATACAAATACATTCAGTTTCTGGCTTGAAATACAAAACGCCTATCCAGAATTAACAGAATATGGCGCAATACTATTTAAAGATAACAAAACAAAAGAAGAAATCGGCGCGATTCCGGCACCTTATATGACTGATTCGTCGGAAGATACGGCCTACAGCACAGATGTGCACTACGAGCTCGCCGAAGCGGAAGGCGGGTATATTGTTACTGTTGTTGTAAGTGAGGAGTATCTAAACAGTAAAGACAGAGTCTACCCCATAACGATTGATCCTTCCGTCACTTTGAAAGGTAATTCTGCGGTTAGAGATGTTTATATAAAAAGCAGATATCCAAACACGAATTATTATTCATCGGGGACCAGATTAATGCCAGTCGGATATGGGGCTGAACGTATTTCAAGAACACTGGTGAAATTTCCGACTTTATCATCAAAAATAAATGGGAAAATTATTACATCGGCTTATTTTCATGCAAAAGAACATGATAACAGTGGAGGATCAAGATTCTGCACTGTTAGATTAGCCAGAATTAAAAGCAGCTGGTCTTCAAGCTCGGTTACTTGGAACAACAGGCCAAGTTACTCTTATATCAACTCTGATTTAGAAACAAATACGGGAACTGCGTGGCATTCTTGGGACGTAAGAGATTTAGTGGGATGGTGGGCTTGTGGCAAATATTCTAATTATGGATTTTTGATGCGGGCGACAGTTGAAAATGTATCAAATTATGATGATTATTACGGATCAAGGACAGGCGCCACAAGCTGTAGGCCTTATCTTTCTGTAACTTATCAAAATCCGTCTACATTGAGTACGCCATCGGTTACAAGTGCGGGGACAAATTCGGGATATAGCAATATGAGCTTGACATTTACCGAAGTCAGTGGAGCATCTAAATACTATCTGTATATCACGGGCACCGGTGGCGGATCAACAATTTCAAGAAATATTACAAATGAATGTGTGGACAACGGATCAACAAGGACTTGGAACAGTTCGGGAAGAACAATCTTTTCCGGTTATACCGGTTTTCCAAACAGTTCGGCAGGCCCGTTAGGCGGATCAGGTAATTATACTTTTAAAGTAAAAGCAGTGAACCATTATAATATAGGGGTAAACTCAAATTCGAAAACTGTAGCATTACCAGATAATACGGCACCGAATGCTGTGTCTTCGGTAACTATTAACAGTGTAACAAGAAACGCAACAGATCCAAATACAGCGGATATAGCAGTGAGATTTCCGAAAACAACGGATTTAACGGCGGAAAACGGAACAGGTATCAAAGAGTATCGTGCAGGATTATATTATACCAATGCATCCAATCAAGTGGTGCGATACGGCAGCAGAAAAGTTATTGCAAGCAGTTTGGCCAGTACATTTTCATGTACATTTACGGCAGTAGACTGTGATTTGAATAATCCTGTAGTAAAAGTCAGAGCGTATGACGTAAATAACAATTATTCGGCACTTCGATCAAGCAGCACCATTGTGATACCGGATTATGAAAGCCCGAGTGCGCCGACAGTTACCATAAATCCGTCAAGCTGGACAAACCAAACAACCATCGGCGTCAGCTGGACAGGGCTTACGGATAACCGTTCAACCGGAAATGGCATCCAAGTCTTTTATCGGCTTGCGACCGGAAGCATAAGCAATCCAAATTATTTGATAACAGAGCAATATCTTGCAACCGGAGAATCCGGAACAGAGGATATAACGGTCACAAACGCAAACGATGGCGAAATATTGATCATTGTCTACGGCAAAGACCAGGCAGGCAATGTTGGCAGCATCGGATATTGTACATATTATAAAGATACAACAGTGCCGGAAATTACAGGGATATCTCCTGCGAATGAAAGCAGTATTGCCAATGGAAGCGTAGCCATTACCGGCACAATCAGCGATGAAAATCTCAGCAGCTGGACGTTGAGCTATAAGAAAGACGGATTCCCTTGGATTGGTGCTTACGAACAAGTAGCATCAGGTACATCCGCAATAGATAATGATGAAATTGCAATTGTGGATGCAAGCAGTTTTGTTGTTGGGGCGGAATATATTTTTAAATTCGTCGCAACAGATGCGGCGGGCAATGAAAAAGTTGTAAGCAAACATTATTATATGGTTCAAAACGGCTTTTCAGAATTACCGATTTTCCAAATAAATCCGAATCCAAATTCTTATTGGAGCATTGATACATATAACTATATCTTCATACCTGCTCCGGAGTCAGGGCAGACGCTGCCTCAAGGAAATAAAGCTTTATTTATTGATGGCGGCTATATCGATTCCTATGAAATAAATGAAGATATTCAAGCAAATTTATACACGTATCCCGACGGAAGTGAGCACAATGCAGTTGTAAGAATTATTGATAGTACGGGAGAAGAATATTACAGCTCTGCGGTTATAAAAAGAGACTTGTTTATATATGCGCTTCAACCACAGGAAGAGCTCACGGTAACAGGAGATGCTGTGTTGTCTTCTCAAGGGGCTAGCCTTGATATCAGCCAAGGAGCGGCGGCCTGCGGAAGCGTGGAGACAATAGAAAAAACAATCAGCGGCAAAGTGGCGAGCATAAAAATTGAAGCGACAGACAATATACCCGCAAATACATCTGTGTCATATTATGCGAGCATAAATGGAAGCGATTATTTTGAAATTGCCAACCATAGCAGAATGTATGTGGAGCAATTCCCGATACAAATCCAAAATAATGATACGGATAATATTGTAAAAGTAAAGATAGTCATGGAAAGCGCTGACGGCGCAGCTACACCTACAGTAAGCGCGCTTGAAGTGTATAGCACTCAATTCACAGGCAACTCGAACAGTGTGTTTACTGTAAATTTAGTAGACGCACCTTCAAATATTACCACAAAAGAAGAAATAAATTATACTACACTGATAAGATGGGATCCGTCAGCAACAACTGCGCTGGAAGGCGACGTTACATATAATGTCTACAGGGCAGAAATACCTGATGGAATGACATATAACGATATCAGTATCGAGAATATGGAATTAAAACAGGAAGGTTTAACAGAAACTTATTGGTATGACTACAATTTAAATTACGAAAAAACTTTTGTTTATGCCGTAACGGCGAACGCGGTCATAAAGACGGGAGAGCCAAAGCGTGAATCGGCCCTATCGGCTTTGACCGAGTATTCAGACGCAACTGTGGTTTCTGATACCGAAATTTCAAAGCGTCTTGGGCTGCAAAATTATTGGAACTATTCCTCCTTTGATACAGTCTACGGCACAGGATATGTGGAAACAAGCAAAGGCAATTTTTCATATCAAGTTGTTGATGCATCGATTTCAGGGCCGAAATTAGGGCTGGTGATGAGAAGAACTTATAACAGCCAGTCAACAAGCAAAACTCCCATGGGATATGGCTGGGACTTCAGTTTTAACACTACTCTTCTCAAAGAATACGACGAAAATGATCCAAGCGTGGAGACAGCCATGCTTCTTAAAGACGGAGACGGCACAATCCATAGATTTGAAAAAGACGGAAATACATATACAACGCCGAAAGGCATTCAAATGTATTTAACTGAAAATGATAATATATATACGATAGAGCGTTATGACGGTATCACTTACACATTCAACAGCAGCAACCAAATATTATCCATGTCGGATAAAACTGGAGACTGCATCACCTATGCATATGATCAGGCAAGAGGGAATTTAGTATCCGTCACCAATATTTCAGGAGACAGCATCCAATTTTCATACACAGATGACCTGCTGTCTTACATCACACTGCCCGACGGACAGGTTGTGTCATATTCTTATGTCTCCGGCAACGATTATCTTGAATGCGCTTTTTATGAAGTAAGCAGATATGATCCTCAAACAGGACAGCTAGGCAGCACACCTGAAGATGTGGAGCAAGGGTATGTTTATGACGGAGCCAATATGCTTATCAGCATCGAAGATAAAGAACCAAGTTTCTTTACAACGCCGGATATAGCATGTGGAATCGGTTATGATGAGGCCATTACACCCAAGGCACAGCAAATAACCTTTAATAATAATGAAAAAATATCATTCGCGTATTCCGATGTTGCGGATGGAAATGGAAACTACATGACAACAGTCGCCTCAAAAAATGCATCCAATGAAGTAGTCAGCCAGTCGCAGGCGGTGGCAAATGAAGACGGATTAACCTTGCAGAAGGCGGATAATGACGGCAATGTTGTTACACTCACATATGATGATAACTATAATCTCACATCCGCAAGTTTCGACAATACCTTTGAAACAATAGGAACGAACGGGCAACTTGCTTCATCGACTCAGCAGGTGACCTATGAATATACCTATGACAGCGATAACAATCTGCTGACAATTGAAGACCCGTATGGGCATATAACAACATATGCTTATACCGATTCATATAATCCGCATAAATATACAAGTATCACCACGCCAAAAAATGATACGAGCAGCGGCGTAACCTATGTCACTTCTTCGTATGCATATGATGCGCAGACAGGGAATTTATTAAGTGAGACAGATGCGACAGATAAAACAATGACATATACATATGATAATGTTCATCAGTTTTTAATGAGCACGGCGACCGACCGTTTTGGTGAAACGACCACTTATACATATGATAATGACTATAGGCTGGTATCAACGGCGCAGCCGGAGAATGTGGAAACACATATATTAGCCTATGATGATTTGTCTAACCCAACGCTTACGCAAGACGGCAACGGAAACTATACATCTTATATGTATAATGAACGCGGACAGATCGTGAAAGCAACCAATATGCAGGATACCCTTCAGGATACATCGGATGATACGTATGAATACACCATATATGATCAATACGGCAGAAAACTTAAATATGTTGATGCCAATGGCAATGAGACACATTATGACTATGACAGTATCAACAGAGTAAGCAATGTTGCGCAAATGATCGGTAATCAGAATTTTGTAACGACACATATGTCGTATACCTATGAAGATGTCACCATTGACGGCACGCTTTATGAAAACGCTTATATCGTCACACAGAGCATCACGGAAGAAAACAACAAAATAGTCGGCAAGCAGTATTTCGACGGCAGAGGCAATTTGATCAAAGAAGAAAAGGACGGAGCTTATACGCTTGCGTTTTACGATGAAGCAGGCAACGTCATAAAAACACTCGATTCAACCGGAGTTGAAACCCGATATCTATATGATAAATATATGAATAAAGTGGATATAGTCGTCAACCCTTCAACAGATGATATTGTTATCGAGTATGAATATGATTTACTGGGCAATGTTGTATCGCAGACTGACGGAGAAGGCAATGCAACGGATTATGTGTATGATAGCTTATCACGTGTGACATCTGTGACACAGCATAAAGGTGCGCAAGATATAGAAACTACTCATACATATGACCAAGAAACGGCTGCGGGAGATATTCAAAACATCACAACAAATCCAAGCGGGCTACAGAGTATCACCACGTTTGACGCTCTAGGCAGAACGATCAGCCAAAAAGAAACAGGTACCGAAGGCAGCGTGACCAAGACAATAGAGACCACTTACACCTATGATGATAACGGTAATATGCTGACTCTTGAAAAAAATGACGGCACAACAAACTGGTTTGAATATGATGCAAGCAACAATCTTACAAAAGCTGTATACGAAAAAAATACACAGGGAAATGCTACACATTATACTATCTACACCTACGATGATGTCGGCAATCGACTGAGCATGCAGGACTATAAAGATAATAATACGACACCAGTCAGCGAAACCAATTATGCCTATGACGGCATGAGCCGAGTGATACAATATGTGCAGGATGGCGAAGCGGTGAGCTATAGTTATGACGGCTTTTCGAATGTTGCGCAGATCGCATACAGAGACGCCACAGCACTTGATGATCAGAATACCGATTTGGTGGCGCTGAACTACAGTTATAATGATGACAACCAGTTAGAAAATATAACCATTGAGTATTTAGATGCAAACGGCAGTCCATTAGCAGAAAAATTAGTTGCTGCTTACAACTACAACGCGGCAGGGCAAATAACATCTCAAAATGTGTACAGAGATTTTAAAAATGCGGCAGATGTCGCCAATCCGGGAGAGTATGTGCAGACGGCATACACCTATAATTCACTGGGGCTCATAGAAAACATAGCCTATAAAGACAGCACAGACCTCAGCACGGTAAAAGAAAGCCACGCCTATGAATATGATGACAGGGGATACATACTCAGTGAAGATGTTATAAATAACTATCCAGCGACAGCGACCGATGTAGCAAAAGAGTATGTCTACGACCAGCTCGGCCGCCTGACAAGCGCTTCCGTGACGGATAACACACAAAGCAGCCCAACTCCCGTGACGACATCCTATGCTTATGATGACGCTGGAAACAGAACATTAATGACGAAAGACGGAGTGCAGACTTCTTATGAATTCAACATATTAAATCAAATGACAACTTCGTCACAGGAAACGGAAGTGAACGGCACAACTGATACAATAGATACGACATTTACATACAATGCAAACGGAGACTTAACAGAAGAGGAAACAATCACGCCGCTTGAAGATTTGGAAGAAGAAATAGATGGTTTTCCAAATTATTATACGATAATTGGGGACTTGACACAAACCACAACGAAAACATATACTTATGATAAAGTAGGAAATATGCTTGAAAGCCAGGCAGTAAGCGATATTGACGGCATAATAGAACACTATAAAGACTCAAACGGCAATTTGCATGATTTGGAAGATCCTGTTATTATCGGAAACGATGAAAACGAAGATCCGGATGATGATTATATTGTATATAAAACAAAATCCGGCGCTTATTATTACAACGGAGACGGCATCAGGATCAAAAAAGACGTGGTGCTCACAGACGGGGATGATGACGACGCTGATAATGTCACCACACTGCGCAAGTATTACTACACAGGCGACGCGGCGCTCTTTGTGGCGGATGCGTCCAACAATAAACTGATAGAAAATATTCTCACGCCCGACGGCACAACACTGCTGAGCGCAAGATATGAGGAAGACGAACAGAGCGGCAACCTCATTAACGGATACTATACCTTTAACAATGACATCCGCGGAAGCGTGACTAATATCTTAAACAACAGCGGCGCACTCACAACAGGCTATGTCTATGACGAATACGGCAATCAGATAAAAACGGGAGACGAGGACTTCATCAACGAAGCCA
>CAZHMK010000010.1:0-61344 GCA_964533615.1 uncultured Eubacteriaceae bacterium | reverse complement strand
GTGGCCAGACTGGTACCAAATCTTCCAAGCCCTATGACTCCAAATTGCTGTTTTTTCATGTTCGTATTCTCCTAACCTAATAATAAATCACCTTCAGGGTATTGATAAGTACCTTCAGGTGTATTTGTATTCCTTGACAATGCAAGTGCAATTGTCAGCGGACCAAGTCGCCCTATAAACATTGCAGTTACAAGCAATATTTTACCTGTTGTTGATAACATCGGAGTGATTCCCATACTAAGTCCAACGGTTCCGAAAGCCGAAAATACTTCAAAAACAATATCTTTCATCGATGCATCTTCTGTTACAGATAATATAAATATATAGAAAATAATTAAAATAAAAGTAAACACAGCAATAGCGATTGCTTTTTTTAATAAATTTTGAGTAATTCTTTTATGAAATATATTGATATTCTCTCTGCCGCGTATCCAGGAATAAACGGTAATAAGCAGCACTGACATCGTGGTTGTTTTTATACCACCTGCCGTTGAACCCGGAGAGCCACCGATAAACATTAAAATAATCAATAACAGGACAGTGCCTCCAGTCAAAGAAGTTACATGAAGCGTATTAAAACCTGCTGTTCTGGGCGTTATTGCATTAAAAAAAGCCTGGGTTATTTTATCTATAGTACTAAGCGAACCAAGGGTGTTTGGATTATTGTATTCAAAAATAAAGATTAAGATCGCTGCTAAAAAAATTAATATTGCTGTGGCGGATAATACTAATTTGGAATGGAATGAAAGCGCTTTTAATTTTTTTCTTTTAATAAGTAAATCTTCCATGACAAAAAATCCCAAACCGCCCACAACGATTAAAAACATTGTAACAATAAGAATATAAGGGCTGGATACGTAAGAAGTTAGACTTGAAAAGTTACCCATAATATCAAAACCGGCATTACAAAAAGAAGATATTGAATGAAATATGCTTGTACCGATTCCTTTGGCGACTCCTAACTGGGGTATAAAAGTGAACATGAGTAAAACAGTACCTAATAATTCTGTTGCAAAAGTAAAAATCAATATATGCTTTGTGATACGTACAATACCTCCGGTTTGTGCAAAATTATAGGAGTCTTTTAATATGACCCTGTTTTGAATGGTGATTTTTTTGCGTGTTAAGAGTAATATAAAGGTTGCCAAGCTCATAAACCCGATACCGCCTGTTTGTATTAAAAGAAGAATAATGATTTTGCCAAATACAGACCAGTGGGTGCCGGTATCTAAAATAACAAGACCGGTAACGCATATGGATGAAGTAGAGGTAAAAATACAGTCTATGATAGGTGTATGCAAATGATTGCTTGATGAAATGGGAAGAGATAATAAAATACTGCCCAGTAGCATAAGCGATAAAAATCCCAATACCAATTTCTTAGAAGTTGAAAAATGTTTTTTTAATGGTTTATCCATAAGCAGCCTCGCATTTGTATTCAAGCAATATTAACGTTTTCTTATAAAAAAGTCAATAATTTATAATTAAGAAGGTTATGGTCTAATTTGTTTTAAGCGATTTAATCAATGCTTCATCCGGTGTTATATATATAGTCGAATAATTTGTATAAGTTACTTTGCCTGGTGGAGCATTTCTTATTTTGCGTACATAAGAAATAGTAGTATAATCAACAGGAACATTTTGACCGTTTCTGGCTTTCGAGAAAAATGCGCTTAAATGAGCAGCCTCGATGATTGTGTTTTTGGGGACCTGCTTTGTATTTGTTTTAATAATCACATGCGAACCGGCTATAATTTTCGTATGAAGCCATATATCCTGTTTTTTAGCGAATTTATGTGTTAAGTATTCATTTTGTTTATCATTTTTTCCTACATAAATATCAAAACCATCAGAAGAGATAAAATGATGTGGCATTGATGTCGTTTGACGTTGTTTCGTGCTGAGTTGTTTAATATAGCCCTGTGATTTCAAAAGCTCGAGCACTTCATCGATATCATCAATGGTTGTGCTCTGTAATGCATAATAAAGTTGATCCGTTAAAAAAGAACTTTCATTTTCGGTTTCTTTTGCTTGCGCTTGAAGATGGGAGACAGCATTTTTTAATTTTTTATATTTTTTAAAATATTTTTCTGCATTTTCAAAAACAGTTAAATTTTTATCGAGAGGTATTCTCACAGTACCATTATCTTGGCTAAAAATATTAACGGCATCATAAGCAGAAATCCCGTTTTTTATATCGTAACTATATGTGAGCAGAAGTTGACCGAATATGTTATATGTTTCGTTCTTTTCGCTGGCAGAGAGTTCTTTGTTTATTTTATCCAGTTTATGATCAGCCCGTTTTATAAGCGGGGTTAAAGTTGAACGTACCAAATTAATTTTTTGTTTTAAATTTGTTTGAATAAGTATATTATCATAAAATGCTGTACATAAATCAAGCATATTGCTATATGCACATATATGAACAGTGTGATCCTGATCATATAGATTAAAGAAATATAAATCCATGTATATACTATTTTTTTTAAAAACAATGTATTGTTCTGGTCGGATTAACGACTTTTTTATATTATTAAAAAGAGAAGTCATCCAGTTTTTGCTATTCATATCTGTATGCGATAAAATATACTGTGAATAAGCATTGCTTGCACCGTCAATAACGCGTACAATGGTGTCTTTTATTTCTAAACCAACCGATCGGACTGCATTCTCAAATTCACTTTTTTGCATTATGCATGGATTGAGTTTGTCGCTGGGAGGCATTTGATAAGTATATTTAGGTAAAATCTGACGAACAGAGCTTTTTGAGGAGTCGACTTTTTTAATACTGTCAATAATTAAAAATGATTCATCGGTAAGAATAATATTGGCGTTTTTACCTGTAAGCTCGCATATCAAATATCGGATGCGCATATCTCCGATTTCATCCGCCTGTTCTATTTTGAAAGTTAATATTCTATCATGTGCATTTTGCGCGATACTTTTAATTTTTCCTCCCGATATATGTTTTCTCAGCAGCATACAAAATGGAGAAGGGCTTAGAGGATTTTCTTCAACGAGATTTGTAAAAGATACATGTGAATGCAAGCTGTCTGCGGAAATTCGCAGTTTCATAGTGCCGTAATCTGGTGCGTATATTTCAAACAAAATATGGTAAGCAGATGGTTGGTATACTTTGCTTATTTTTGCATTCATCAACACTTCATTCAATTCAGTACATAAAAATCCGGTCATAAAACCATCAAAGGGCATTCTTTTCACCTCGAAAAATATTTTAACATAGATTTTAAATTTCGGTTATCATTTTAATGAAATATTGGCTATGGTAAAATTATATGATATAATATAATGAAACTCTTTATTTCATTACGAGGCATTTATGGACTTTTGTAAAATGCATGGATTAAAAAACGATTTTATTGTTATCAACAACTTAGATAATAATATCACACTTTCCGGCAAACAGATAACTTTTCTGTGCGAACGCAAAGCAGGAATCGGAGCTGATGGGCTGATATTGATATCCCCTTCAAAAATTGCCGACGCGCTCATGAACTACTATAATAGCGATGGGACTGTTGCCGAGATATGCGGAAATGGAATCAGGTGCACTGCTAAATATATATTTGATCAAAAAATTGTGAAAAAGAGAGCCATATTAATAGAGACGAATAATAGAGTATATAATACCAAAATTGAAGAGCTTGACAGCAAGGAGCAAGCCAATATAATCAGTATCAACATGGGTAGTGCCATTTTTGAAAAAACAAAAATTCCAATAAATATAAGGCAGGATTCGATTTTTGATATAAAAGTGAATTTACAAGAAGACGAAATTATATTATCGGCTGTTGCTATGCCGAATCCTCATGCAGTTATTATTGTGCAAAAAATTGATTATGAGTATATACAAAAAATTGGGTCAAAATTACAAAAGAGTAGTATATTTCCACAAAAAGCAAATATTAATTTTGCTAAAATAAATTCGCATGGGAATGTCGACTTGGTGACTTATGAAAGAGGTGTTGGCATGACACAAGCATGCGGAAGCGGAGCTTGTGCGACCGGGGTTGTTTTAAACAAAAAAGGGCTTGTAGACAAGCATACTACAATTCATATGCAAGGCGGGGATTTAAATATACAGATTAATAATGATGAAGATATTATAATGTTTGGGCAAGCAGCAACAGTATATAAAGGCAATATTGATATTTAAAGGATGGTAAAGATATAAATATGAACAGTATGACAGGATTTGGTAGAGGTGAATATGTAAGTGATAAATTTATGATTGCGGTCGAAATTAAGACAGTGAATCATAGATACAGAGATTTTTTTATTAAAATGCCAAAACAATTCAATTGTTTTGAAGATAAGCTCAGAACAGTCATCGGTAATAAAATACTCAGAGGTAGGATTGAAATATATATCAGTATAAAATTCTTAAAAGACAAACCGGTTAATATCTATCTCGATCCTTCTCTTGCAAAACAATATTATGATATTTTAAATCAAATCGGAAGTATGTTTGAGGATATCGAAAAAGATATAAAAATCAGCAACATAGCAAGATTTTCAGATGTTATTAAAAGTGATGAAGATACAGAAAAATACATAGAACTGTGGGAGTATGTCAAGGCCGCAATAGACGATGCGCTGATTATGCTATGCGTAATAAGACAACGTGAGGGACTATATCTGCAAAATGATATAATAAACAAATGTGAAAGCATAAAAGTATTGTTAAAAAAAGTGGAAGAAGAGGCTGAAAGCATACCGAAGGCATGTGAGAACAAAATAAACGATGTGCTGTCCCGTTATAATATTAAAGAAATAGATACGAATCGTTTTGCGACCGAAATTGCGTTTTTAGCTGAAAGAGCCAGCATAGATGAAGAAATAACGAGATTAAAAACACATATTCAGGCCTTGGAGAACACGCTGGGCAGTAAAGGCGATATTGGCAGAAAACTTGATTTTATCTTGCAGGAAATGAACAGGGAAGCAAATACAATTGCTTCAAAGTCAAACAGTGCCAGTATTAGTATGAATGTTGTTGATATAAAAAGTAATATAGAAAAAATCAGAGAACAAGTGCAGAATATAGAATAGGTGAATCATGATATTTTTAAATATTGGATTTGGTAATTTGGTAAACGGTGAAAAAATTATAGCAATTATATCACCTGAATCCGCACCATCAAGAAGAATAATAAGTGAAGCAAAAAAGGCTGGCAATTTAGTAGATGCAACACAAGGAAGAAAAACACGATCAGTTGTAATTATGGATAATCATGATATTGTATTATCGGCTGTAATGCCCGACACAATAATGTCAAGAAATTTCAGAGGAGACAAAAGTGAATAAAGGAAAATTAATTGTAGTATCGGGGCCCAGCGGTGCAGGAAAAAGCACTATTTGCCAGAGAGCTATTACATGCAGCGATTGTTATTTGTCAATTTCGGCAACCACGCGAAAACCCAGAACAGATGAAAACGGATCGGATTATTTATTTTTGAGCCGGGAAGAATTTATTAATAAAATTCATGAAAATGAGTTTTTAGAATATGCTTGTGTTCATGGTAATTATTATGGCACATTAAAAAAACCTGTATTTGAAAAAATAAATTCGGGCATAAATGTTATATTGGAAATTGATGTGCAAGGTAGTATGCAAATAAAAGATATTTATGCTGATTGTGAAATGATTTTTGTATTGCCCCCATCGCTTGAAGAACTGAAGAAGAGACTTTCAGCGAGAAAAACAGAAACTGTAGAACAGTATAATATGCGCTTAAAAAATGCGGTTCAAGAAATCAATATGGCCGACAAATATGATTTTTTGGTTATAAATGATGAAGTAGACAATGCGGTTGAAGATATTAAAGACATTATAAAAATAATTAATAAAAAAATAAAATATAATATGCATTTCATAAATTTGTTTTTAAATGAGGAGGAGTCATTATGATAAAACCATCTATAGGAGAGCTGCTTGATAAAGTAGATAATAAATATTCGTTGATTTATGTTGCGGCAAACAGAGCCAGGGAGATCATAAATGGAGATGAAGCACTTGTGGATGAAAAAGAGCTCAATGCAGTCAGCACTGCGGTTAACGAAATCATGGAAGATAAAATTACGTATTATTACAAACAATAAAAATAATGAAATGGCGTACTGAAGTACGCTATTATCATTAAAGATGAAAAAATTAATACCCTGCGAATCGGAGCAGAAAATGAGTGAAATAGTAAGTTTTGAAAAAGAAAAAATAGTTGAAGTTATTATCAATGAAAAAGGGTTTATATTCGATCGTGCCTTTGATTATATTCTGCCGTCTCATTTGGAAAGCATTGCTCAGGTGGGGAAAGTAGCGCTTGTGCCATTTGGGAAAAATAATAAACGCAGAGAAGCATTTATATTAAATATAAAAGATACTCCGCAAAAAGATATTGTATTAAAGCAAGTTATCGATATATATAAATCGGCCGTTCCCATTACCAAAATACAATTAATGCTCTGTAATTTCTTAAGAGATGAATATTTTTGTACATATGCAGATGCATTTTCTTGTGTTGTGCCCAAGTTTGCAAGAAAAATCGGTAAAGAGCAATATAAAAGTTTTATCAAATTAAGTGGCTTATATGATACGAAAGAAGAATATTTAAGCCATTTAAAATCAAATGCTACTGCACAAAGATCAATCATAGAAGCATTAAGTAATGAGAATGCTGATTTAGAGGATTTGAAAAAAAACAGGAAAATAAGTAATAAAGCACTGCAGGAGCTCTGTAAGAAAGGATTTATACAAATACAAAAAGATGAATTCTATGATGTTCGTTATAAAGAAGATAAATTAACAAAAGAAAAAATAAAGCAATTATCAAAGATTCAAAAAGCAGTGCTTGAGGAATATAGAGCATCCAAGCAAAATAAATTCTTATTGCATGGAATAACTGGAAGCGGAAAAACGGAAGTTTATTTATCTATGGTGGACGATATTATAAGTCAAGGTAAACAAGCGTTGTATCTGCTGCCGGAAATAGCGCTTACGACACAAACCGTACAGAGAATTACAAATCGATTCGGATCATGTGCGGTTATTCATAGCCGTATATCCGAAGGAGAGAGATATTATCAATATAAGCAAATAGCCTCCGGTAAGGCGAAAGTGATCCTCGGTGCACGTTCGGCGTTATTTTATCCTTATGCAGATTTAGGGATCATTATCATTGATGAATGTCATGAAGAAAGCTATAAGTCTAATTCGTCGCCTCGTTATGACAGCATAGAAGTTGCCGAAGAGCTTTCAAATTATCATCATGCTAAGCTTGTTTTAGGCTCTGCTACGCCAAGTATAGAAAGCTATTATCATGCGCTGCAGGCAAGGTATCATCTTTTAAAATTACCTGAACGTATATTTGGTCGAAATCTGCCTAACATTATTATAAATGACATGAGAGAAGAATTAAAAAAAGGGAACAGAAGTGTATTCTCATCCGGCTTACAGAATGCTATTCAGCAAGCACTGAATGCAAGACAGCAAAGCATATTGTTTTTAAACAGACGAGGAATGTATACCTATGTATTTTGCAGGCAATGCGGATATGTTGAAAAATGTGAATCGTGTGATGTGGCTCTTACGTATCATCACGATACAAAAAAAATGGTATGCCATTATTGTGGTTATGAAAAAGATGTTGAATCATTCTGTCCGTCTTGCGGAAGCGATAAAATCCGCCATACGGGATTTGGTACGCAGCGGATAGAAAGTGAAATAGAGCAAAAATTTCCGTATGCTCGGATTATCAGAATGGATAAGGACACGACATCAAAAAAATATGCTTTTGATGAAATCACATATAATTTCAAAGAACACAAAGCAGATATTCTTATCGGCACACAAATGGTTGTAAAAGGATTCGATTTCCCGCTTGTCAGCGTTGTAGGTGTCGTGCTTGCGGACATGGCCCTTAATATGCCTGATATTTATTCATCGTTTAGAGCGTTTTGTCTGGCTTATCAGGCAGCGGGTAGATGTGGGCGAGAAAAAGGCGGAGGGAATGTTTATATCCAGACATATTCTCCGCAGCATTATGTAATAAAGCATATTCAAAATTATGATTATACCGGATTTTATCATGACGAAATTTTATATAGACAAAAGCTTAATTATCCGCCTTTCTGTCATTTGTATGGGTTTTATTTCTTAGATGAGGATGAAGAAAAGGCAAAAGAGATTGCATACTGTTTTGCAAAAAAGTTAATAGAAAAAATAAAAGATGAAAAGTGCAGACTGTTTAAGATCTATCGTCCAACAAAACCAAGTGTTTCATATGTTTCAAATAAACATATTTTTCATGTGATCATAAAAACCAGTGCTGAAAAAAATGTTAAAAAAATAATGAAATTAGTATATAATAATATAATTAATAAAAATAATATACATTCATATATGCAGAAAAACGCAGGAGTATAACAGATATGGCACAAAGATTTATAAGAACACAAGAAGATCAGATTTTATATAAAAAATCAAAATATGTAACTGAAATTACAGACAGAGTAAAGCAAATATTAGATGATATGGCAGAGACAATGCATGCAAATAAAGGAATGGGTTTAGCGGCTGTTCAGGTAGGCATTTTAAAAAGATTAGTTGTAATTCAATATGAAGATAAATTATATAGATTAATAAATCCTAAAATTATTAGCAGTGACGGTGAGGAAGCGGCCTACGAAGGCTGCCTAAGCGTGCCGGGTAAGCACATGTCTGTCAAAAGGCCGTTAAATGTTAAGGTAGAAGCACTCGATGAAGACGGCCAAACTATAACGATAGAAGCAACAGGCCATCTAGCAAGGGCATTTTGTCATGAGATCGATCATCTTGACGGAATTTTATATATTCAGAAGGCTGATTATTCGCAGCCGGTACTTTATGATAATGACTGTAAAGAAATGGAAGAAACTGAACAGTAGTATTAAAGAAAAGGGTGGGTTTTCATGAAAATTATTTATGCGGCAACACCGGACTTTGCAGTAGAGCCACTAAAAGCAATTTTGGGGACGGGTCAAAAAGTAGATTTAATTATTACGCAGCCGGATAAAGTAAACGCAAGAGGTAATAAAGTAATTGTTTCGCCTATCAAAGAGATGGCTTTAGAATATAATATAGAACTTTTTCAACCTAAAAATATTAATTCTTCCGAAAGCATACAACATATAAAATGTTATAAGCCGGAACTTTTAATAACCGCAGCTTATGGACAAATTTTAAAAGAAGAAATATTGAATATTCCTGCCTATGGATGTGTCAACATACATGCGTCGTTGCTTCCGGCGCTAAGAGGAGCAGCGCCTATTAACAGGGCTATTATGAATGGGTTGGATAAAAGCGGCATTACGATCATGAAAATGGATAAAGGCATGGATACAGGTGATATTATCCTGCAAAAAGAAATACAAATTGAGAGTGCCATGACGGCCGGGATACTCCATGACAAATTATCAGAACTCGGATCCGAACTCATTGTAAAGTTTTTAGAGGATGTAGAGGGGTATTTAGCAGCTTCCCAAAAGCAGGATGATAGCAAGGCGAGCATAGCATCCAAAATATCAAAAGGGGAATTATTTATAGATTTTAACGATGAAGGGCAAAATATCTATAATAAAATAAGAGGATTAAGCCCGCAACCCACAGCAAGATGCTATATAAACAATAAAATTTTAAAAATATACCAATGTGAGATTATTGATAAAGATTTTAATAATAAAGCCGGTGAAATTGTTTATTTTGATAAGAAAAATGGATTTATTGTTAAAACAAAAGATGGAGCCTTAAGGTTTACTAAGATGCAATTAGAAGGTAAAAAAATCTTAGATGATATACCATTTATCATTGGATATAATATAAAAGAGGACATTATCCTACAATAAAAAATTCATTAAGGAGGAATATCTATGCTTTGGTACGGCTCATTTTTTATATTAATACCAGGGCTTATTATAAGTCTTTACGCAAGTATTAAAGTAAGAACCACATATAATAAATTTAGTAAAATAGGTAATTCGAAAAATATCACAGGAAATGAGGCAGCCAGAAGAATACTTGATTCAGCAGGGTTGCAGCATGTAAGAACGGAACATATCAGAGGGAATTTAACCGATCATTATGATCCGAGAGATCAGGTTTTGAGATTATCTGAGGGAGTATACGGCTCTACAAGCATTGCCGCTATTGGTATTGCAGCTCATGAAGCGGGCCACGCAATCCAGCATGCTACAAAATATTCTCCTTTAGTTATTCGGAATTCTATTGTTCCTGTAGTCAATATAGCAACCAATGCTTCTTGGATTATTTTTTTAATCGGACTCTTTTTCAGCGGCAGCAGTGGCATTACGCTTATGAATATCGGGATTTTTCTTTTCAGTTTTGCTGTTATATTCCAGCTTATCACTTTGCCGGTAGAATTCAACGCCAGCAGAAGAGCGGTTGAGCAGATAGAGGCAGTTGCTATTGGAGATGGAGAAGATGTTCAGGGAGTGAAGAAAGTTTTAAATGCTGCTGCAATGACTTATGTAGCTGCATTGCTTGTTACATTGCTTCAATTATTCAGACTGATTGTGTTGCGAGGCAGCCGAGATTAATGAAGACAATTAATCAGTCGATAAGTGTTGCCAGAAATATATCTTATAAAGTGCTTTATGATATATATTATAATAATGCCTATAGTAATTTGTCGATAAAAAAACATTTTAAAGCATTAAAAAAAGAAGAAGATAAAGCTTTGGCAACCAATATCATATTCGGCACCATTAAAAATGATATCTATTTAACGGATATCATTAAAAAACTTTCATCGGTAGAGTACGACAAAATAAAACCGGAAATATCAGTATTATTAAAAGCAGGGATTTATCAATTATATTATATGGATAGAGTTCCTGCTTATGCTGTTGTAAACGACTGTGTGAATATTGCTAAATTTTATGTATCAAATAAATCAGGCGCTTTTGTCAATGCTGTGCTTAGAAATGCAGGCAGACAAAAGTCGGTGATTAATTTAGATAAAGACGATATTAGTCTGATGCCTTTATGGCTGACGGACTATATGAGTGAATTTTACGATAAAAAATTTTTAAATCAGTGGATAGAAGATTTTAAAAAAAATCCACAAATGTTTGTTCGGGTCAACCAATTAAAAAGCACTTCACAAGAAGCCTTTTTAAGTCTAAATAAAGATAAATTATCATGTAAAAAAACTTTTTTACCGGATGTGTTTAAGGTTTTGGATTCAGATGCCACCTTGAATTCATCGTTGTTTTTAAATTCTGTAATAACGGTCCAAGATATTTCTGCAGCACTGTGTGCCTATGCTTTAGATACAAAAAAAGAAGAAAAAGTGCTTGATTTATGTGCCGCCCCAGGCGGGAAAAGTCTTCATATTGCATCACTGACAGAAGACCAAGCTTTTCTTACTGCTTGTGATATTCATCAGCATAAAATAGACTATATGAAAAATGTATTTAAGTATAATGATGTTAAAAATATCCAAGTAAAAAAAAATAATGCCGAAAATCATACAAAAGAATTTGACAATAGGTTTGATAAAGTTATTGTAGATGCACCATGCAGTGGTCTCGGCGTTATAAAGCGCAAACCGGAAATATTACTTCGCTTAACAAAAAGAGACATTGAAAATATAATTAAAATTCAAAGTAAAATTTTAAATAATGCTGCTAAATATGTAAAAAACAAAGGTATACTTTTATATTGTACATGCAGTATTAATCCAAAGGAAAATGAGTTGCAGATAGAAAAATTTCTATCACAAAATCATGATTTTAGTTTATGTGATATCAAACTGCCAAATACGTTCTATGAGCATTTAAATATATTGCAAAAAGGAGAAATTAAATTATTTTCACATGCTTTTGATGGAGATGGATTTTATATTTGTAAAATGAGGAAAAATTAACTGCAAAAAAAGCTGGTCAAAATCAATAACTTTAGTGTAAAATATATAGATGAACAATTATCAGAAGATTAATTTATTGGGATTAAATAAACAAGATATTTTTAAAATTACCAAAGAAAATCATTGGCCTGCTTATAGAGCAGATCAAATATATACATGGGTTTATAAAGGTGTAGAAAGTATTGATTTAATGCACAACCTGCCTTTAACACTTAGAGAAGAATTAAATAAAAAGTATACCGTAAGCCATTTAACAATAATTAAAAAAATAAAAGAAAAAAATACAAATACAATTAAATATTTGTTGAAGACAGAAGATAACTTAGCAATTGAAGCGGTTTTAATGCATTATAAGCATGGAGTAAGTTTATGTATTTCTTCACAAGCAGGGTGTAATATGGCTTGCAGTTTCTGCGCATCTGCAATCGGAGGATTGCAAAGAAACTTGACTGCAGGGGAAATGCTCTCTCAAGTTTATGTAATACAAAAAGACAGCGCGCAAAGGATAAGCAATATTGTAATGATGGGAAGCGGAGAGCCGCTTGAAAATTATGAGAATACGATTGATTTTTTAAAATTGATAACAGATCAAGACGGTTTGAATATATCGAAAAGAAGCATTACTTTATCAACATGTGGTATTGCTGAGAAAATCTATAGCCTAGCTGATAGTGATACGGGCATAAATTTATCGGTTTCTTTGCATAATCCATTCCAGCAGCAGAGAGAAAAAATTATGCCAATCGCAAAGCGCATACCTTTAGACCAATTATTGAAAGCTTGTTTTTATTATGTATATAAGACTAAAAGAAGAATTACATTTGAATATGCATTAATTGACGGAATAAATGATACACTCTATCATGCACAGGAATTGATAAAAATATTAAAGGGATTGAATTGTTTGGTTAATTTAATTCCTGCAAATGATATATCTAATAAAAATATAAAAAAGAGCAGTGAAGAGAATATTAAGAAGTTCTATGATATACTTACAAAAAACAATGTAAACACAACAATTAGGAGAACCCTAGGGAGCAGTATCAATGCTGCATGCGGTCAGCTGAAAGCTGGTATATATAAGGAGGATTAACCCGTATGGATGTAGCATATCGGACAGATGTAGGCAAGGTCAGACAAAAGAATGAAGATGCTGTATTGACATTATTCAACAGTAAGAATGATATTTTTGTGTGTGCGGTAGCAGATGGTATGGGCGGGCACAAAGGTGGCGGTATGGCGTCCTCTACGGCACTTAATATATTAAGGAAAAAACTGATTTCGTTAGATGGAAGTAAATTAGAAGAATACATATCTTCGCTTGAAGAAATTATTACAAGCATCAATGACGAAATCTTAGAGCAGTCGAGTAAAGACAGTGCTTTAAAAGGGATGGGAACAACTATTACGGCATGCATTGTCAGTAATAATAAAATGGTTGTATTTCATATCGGAGACAGCAGGCTGTATATGGCTGACTCGACCGGAATAAAGCAGATTACAAAAGATCATTCTCTTGTACAAAGGCTTGTTGATGAAGGAAGAATCACAAAAGAAGAAGCATCCATTCATCCCAATAGAAACATATTATTAAAGGCATTGGGAAGTAATGAAAAATTAACCGCAGATATACAGGAAATTTCTTTAGATAAAGAAGCAAAAATCGTTCTTTGCAGCGATGGACTTACCTCTATGTTAGGGGATAAAGAAATTGAAGAAATAGTGTTGAATTATACCTGTGAAGTTGCAGTTGATAAACTTATTGTAGCGGCTAATAAAGCGGGGGGAGCAGATAATATCACCGTAATTGTTTTTGATGCAGGAGAAAATAATGGGTAGTAGCAAATTACTAAATAATAGATATAGAATTTTAGCAAAAATTGGCATAGGCGGTATGGCTGTAATCTATAAAGCACAGGATACTTTGCTTGACCGGTTTGTTGCTATTAAAGTTTTAAAAGAAGAATACGTCAATAATGAGCAGTTTTTAAAAAAATTCAAACGTGAAGCACAAGCAGCAGCAAAGCTTACGCATCCAAATATCGTAAATGTTTTTGATGTTGGTGAAGAAGATGGGCTGCATTATATAGTCATGGAGCTTGTAGAAGGGCAAACATTAAAAGAGTATATTGAGCAAAGAGGATGTCTTACATGGAAAGAAACTCTTGCAATCGTATTACAGATTGCATCTGCGCTTGATACTGCACATAAAAATAATATCATACATAGAGATATTAAACCTCAAAATATATTAATGTCGGACGACGGTATTCCCAAAGTAACTGATTTTGGTATCGCAAAAGCAGTAACAAGCTCCACTGTAACTACAGACGGGGATGCTATGGGCAGTGTACATTATATCTCTCCCGAACAGGCTCGAGGTGGTTTTGTTGACGAGAGAAGCGATTTATATTCTCTTGGGATTATGATGTACGAAATGCTAACAGGAATATTGCCTTATGTTGGAGATACAGTTGTCAGTATTGCGATTCAGCATATTCAAAGTCATGTGCCTCAAATTGAAACTGTGACCCCCAATATTCCTCAGGCGGTTGCCGATATTGCCAATAAGCTTACAATGAAGCAACCGGAAAAAAGATATCCTAACGCAATGGAGCTTATGAATGCGATTATTAAAGCAAAAAATAATCCGTATGCCAGTTTGGAGAATCCCGAGGAAGGCAAAAGGGAAAAAGCGATTGCTGTAAAATCATCTTATTCCAAACCAAAACCGTCAGAAGAGAGAATTATTTTAACGCAAAGTGAAGAAGAAGCTCCTAAAGATGATGAGGATAGCAATAAACCAAAACGGGATTTAAAATCAATTGCTTTATTGATTTTTGAAAAGAAAAAAGTTGTTATTGCTTCCGTTATATTTATTGTATTAATATTAACGACAACCTTAATTTATGGACTCAGCGGAAATAAAAAAGTAGAAGTGCCCGATATTACAGGAATGAGCATATCCCAGGCGGAAGAAGAATTGAATAAGGTCGGGCTTGATTATAAAATTACACTCGAACAAAACAGCCTGGAAGTGGATGCTGATTGTGTTATCAGTCAAAGTCCTGCGGCTGGAGAATATGTAAAAAAATCACTTCCCATTGAAATTGTCATTAGCCTTGGCCCACAGACAATTACGATGCCGGATGTTGTAGGGCAGTATGAAGTGAATGCAAAAAGTACGCTTGAAAACGCAGGTTTAATTGTAAGTGAAGTCAATAAAGAATATAACGATGAATATGATGTAAATATCGTATATAATCAGTCGCCTGCTGCAAATGAACAAATACTTGAGGGTAGTAATGTTGTTTTGTATGTAAGCAAAGGGAAAGAAACAAATATTATGCCTAATTTAATAGGTAAAACAGAAGATGAAGCAAGAGAAGAACTTACAAAGCTGGGGCTTACAATAACAAGTGTAAAATATGAAGTAAGCACAAAATATGAAAAAGGGCTGGTTACAAGTCAGGATCCGGAAGCAAATAAGCTTGTTGAAAAAACACAAGGTGTTACGATTACTGTAAGCAAAGGAAAAATTGTTACTAAAAATATTACAATCAAGCTTTCAGATTTAGTGAGCGGAGATGTACACAATGTTAATGTGCGGGTTGATTTACTGGACCAAGATGGAAATGCGGATACTCAGTATGAAAAGACACATCAATCTAACGAAGTAATTACTGTGCCTTTAAAGGGTGTGGGAGTACAATATTATAAAATTTATATTGATAACACAGAAGCACAGACCGGTATCATAACATTCTAAAAGAGAGGTATTATGTACGGCAAAATTACAAAAGGTGTAGGAGGTTTTTACACAGTTTTAACTACAGATGGAAAGTATATAACATGTAGTGTAAAAGGTATTTTTAGAAAACAAAATATAACTCCGACAATAGGGGATAACGTCGTTTTAGAACAAGTAGATAAGCATTTTGTAATTGCGAAAATATTGTCTCGAAAAAATGTGTTAGCCCGCCCAACCGTGGCAAATATATCACAGGCTATTCTAGTGGCGGCTTGTACAAAGCCGGAGCCGAATTTAATGGTTCTAGATAAGCTTACTGCTATATGTGAAGCAAAAGAGCTGAATATCATTATTTGTTTTAATAAAACGGACCTGGCAAGTGATGAAAAAATTCATATTTTAAAAGAAATATATAAAAAAACGCCTTATAAAATATTATTTACAAGTGCAAACAAAAAAAACATCTTTAATTTACAACAATTATTACAAGATCATATAACTGTTTTTGCCGGTCCTTCGGGGGTGGGGAAAAGCACCTTGATAAATGCCGTGAATCCGTCTTTTTATTTGAATACAGGAGATATAAGTGAAAAGATCGGAAGAGGGAAGCATACTACACGGCACACAGAACTCCTGGTGTTAAATGAAACAAGTTATATAGTTGATACACCTGGTTTTGCAAATGTCGATATTAATGAAATTAAATTTAAAAAAATAAAGCATTGCTTCGCTGAATTTGAACAGTACAATGGCTTATGTCAATTTGCATCATGCATGCATGATAGCGAGCCTAATTGTGCAGTAAAAAATGCACTGGCCGATGGATATATCAGCAGCAGCAGATACGAAAATTACATAGCAATTAAAAATGAGATTTTACTGAATACAAGGAATTATAAAAAATGAATGCAGTCATTTTAGGAAATGGAAGTTATACAGACTTTGAATTTTATCAAAATTATTTAAAGTTAAATCCTGCAGATATTATTATCTGTGCGGATGGCGGTATAAAAGCTGCATTAAAAATAGGTCTCCTTCCCGATGTATTACTTGGGGATTTTGATTCGGTTACGAAAGAAGAGATTGCTAATCTAAAAGACAAGATAAAAATTATACCTTTTGAAAAACGCAAAGATTATACAGATGTATATTTGTGTATGAAATATGCCATTGAAAATAATTATAAGCAGATCACTTTATTTGGAGTCTTAGGCACAAGGGCAGATCATTCTTTAGTTAATATTTATTTGCTTAAGTATGCTATAGACAGTGGGGTAAATGCAAAAATTATCAATGAATGCAATGAAGTTTTTTTAATGAATGATTATGTGCAGCTAGATGGCGTAAGAAATAAAACCATCTCGGTATTGCCGTATACGGATAAAATTGAAGGTATTTATTTAAAAGGCATGAGTTATCCGCTTATCAATGCGGCAATGACCAAAGAAAATCCATATGGCGTGAGCAATTATGCAGTGGAAGACAGGGTAGAAATCAGTATAGGTGCCGGTACGGCAATCATTGTCATTACACAAGATAATTATTAAGTGAATAAGTTCGGGAAAAATTATTTTAAATTCTATTAAATAATGAACATATTGAAAAACAATTTAATACTATGGTTTAAAAGAGATTATTTAAATTGTTTGGATGTGATACAGATGGCAAAAAAAACATTTGATGTTTTTAATTTTTTACTTATAGGCGTGCTTGTGGTATTAGCGCTGCCAAAGCGTTTTTGGTATATTTGTCTTATAGCCGTGGCAATACCTTTTATATATTATTTAGTAACTTGCGGAGGACATAAGAGATTTTTTAAAAAATAATAAAATAAAACAAAAAACAGACAGTATTAAAATATTTGCCTGTTTTTATGTTATTATCTTATAAATAATTTTAAGCACGAGAAACCTTATCAGAACGCAAACAGCGAGTGCATACATATACTTTTTTAGGTGTGCCGTCTTCTATTATGTTTACTTTTCTTAAATTAGGTTTCCAAATACGACGTGTGTGTCTATTAGAATGGCTTACTGCGTTACCGCTAATTGCTTTTTTTTCACATACATAACATTGTTTTGCCATGGTAATACCTCCTTGTAGTAGCATAGAGTAACCAATATTATAACACCACAATCAATAACATTGCAAATGTTTTTTTATTGTTTTAATGATTATTATTATAAATGATGAAGAAAACTTGATAATTATAAAAAAATAAAGTACAATATCGAGCAAAGGAGGGGTCTAAATGTATATAGACGCTGAAAACAGATATGGTATCATAAGAATATCTAAAAGTATGATAGCTAAAATTGCGGCGCTTGCAGCAATGGACTGTTATGGACTTGTTGGAATGGCAAGAAAACATTACGGCTTAGTGGAGCTTCTAAAAAGAGAGCAAGGATCTAAAGGTGTAAAAATAAGACAAGATAATGACGGTATTATTATAGATTTGTATGTTATTTTTGAATTTGGAGTAAAACTTCAGACAGTTGCTGAAAATGTTGTGGAAAAAGTGAAATATAATGTAGAGCTGGCTACGGATATTAAAGTAAAGAAAATAAACATATATATAGAAAGTGTACGAATTTAAGACGATATAGCGTATAGGTGAAATAATGGATATAATTAACGGACAAACATTAAAAGAGGCTGTTTTATATGCGGCAGCATATTTAGAGGAAAATAAGGAAGAAGTAAACAGCCTGAATGTTTTTCCCGTGCCAGATGGAGATACGGGAACAAATATGTCGCTTACATTAAGTTATGCGGCTAAAAACGTGCAAAATGTAGAAGAAAATAATGTAAAAACAATAGCGAAAATGATGTCTTCCGGCTCTTTAATGGGAGCAAGGGGAAACTCCGGAGTTATTTTATCGCAACTTTTCAGAGGCTTTTACGAAGGATGCAAAGATCGTAACACCCTTAGTATTACGCAATTTGCTGCGTGCCTGAAAGCGTCTTCTGATATGGCGTATAAAGCAGTCATAAAACCTACGGAAGGCACTATTTTAACGATAGCCAGAGAAATGGCATTTTTTGCGACTTCTAACTTTGAAAAATATGAGGATATAGAGCAATTTTTGGAAGATATTATTGCTCACGGTACAGTCATTTTAAATAAAACACCCGATATGCTTCCTGTTTTAAAGGAAGCTGGCGTTGTTGATGCGGGAGGAATGGGTCTGATTTATATTTATAAGGGATTTTTGGCGGCAATGAGAGGAGAAAAATTATCTGAGATTGATTTTACACAAGCAAAAGGAACAATGAAAATGACCGATACCATACATCCTCAAGATATAAAATTTATGTATTGCACAGAAGTGATGATTCAAGGAGATTCAAATAAAGCTCCAACGCTCAGAACAAAGTTATCGCTCTTGGGAGACAGCATGCTGGTAATCGGTGATGATAACGTTATTAAAGTACACATTCATACAAACGAGCCGGGCAAGGTAATTACTTACGGACTTGCTTATGGAGAACTTATCGACATAAAGATAGAAAACATGAAACTGCAGCATGAAAATATATTAATAGATGAAAGTACTTATTTAAAGAAAAAACCGGAAAAAAGATCAAAATATGCATTTGTAGCTGTTTCAAGCGGCGAAGGCATAGATAAAGTATTTGAAGATTTGGGAATTGTAAACATTATCAAAGGCGGGCAAACCATGAATCCGAGCACGCAGGATTTTTTGGACGAAATCAATCTTATGAATGCAGATGTTATTTATCTGCTTCCTAATAATAAAAATATTATTTTAGCTGCTAATCAAGCTAAAGATATATCGGCTGAACATATCGAAGTAATTCCGACGAAAACAATTCCGCAAGGCATATCCGCAATCTTGGCTTTTGCAGAAGATGCTGACAATGAAGAAAATTTGGTTAATTTAAATGCAGCGATCCAAGCTGTTAAAACAGGGCAGATTACTTTTGCGGTCAGAGATACGAATATAGGAGATAAAACAATTAAAAAAGGAAACATTATAGGCTTAAATGACAAAGAAGGGATTGTAGCGGTATCAAATTCCCCGGAAAAAACAGCAATTGATTTAGTTGAAAAAATGGCAGATGATGATACAGAGCTTATTTATGTTTATTACGGAGAAGATATCTCGCAAAAAGACGCTCAAAAACTTCATAAAAAACTCGAAAAAATCTATAGTAGTATAGATGTCGTGTTACAATACGGAGGGCAACCGCTTTATTATTATATTATCTCGGTTGAATAAATTATGTTATTTTATTTTGACATTGAAAATGTTGAATTAATAAATGTAAAAGGGATAGCCATAAAGAGAAAAACTGCCTTGAATCAACTGGGCATTTTTTCTCTTTATGATCTGTTTATGTATATTCCAAAAGGTTATAATGATCGCAGAAAAGTCAGTGATATTGAAGATGTTGAAAACAATGCTTATGCAGGTATTATTATTACGGTTTTAGAGAAACCAAGTTTAAGATTTTTAAGTAAAAGCAAAAGCATTACCAAGCTTAAGGCAAAAAGCAATCATTTGAATGGGGAAATCATTTTTTTCAATGCTCCGTATCATAAAGATAAATTTATAATAAATGAAGATTACTATATATATGGGAAAATTATTATTGAAGAAAAAATTTTTAAGATAATAAATCCGATATCAATCAGCCGGCTTTCTGACTTATCTTCAAAATTACAGATATTTCCCCAATATAAATTAAGCAGCACGAATATAGCACAGAATATAATGCATCAAATCCAAAAAAAAGCATTTGAACAATATGGTAATTATTTAATCGATATTTTAGCAATTGATATTTTATATCAGTTTAATTTAATGAAGATAAAAGATGCACTGTATTCTCTGCATTTTCCTAAAAATATTCAGGATATAAAGAGAGCCAAAGACAGGCTGGCATTTGATGAAGTATTTTCAGCTATGCTCTATCTATCTGCAGAAAAAAAAGAACGTACGAGGCAAAAAAATAATTATATCATTAAAGATAATATTTTTAGCGAATTCAAGCAATGTTTAAATTTTAAATTAACTGTTGCACAAATAAATGCAATTCATGATATTCTTGCTGACATCAGTCAGGAAAAGCATGTGATGAGTCGCCTTATACAAGGTGATGTGGGATGTGGTAAAACTATTGTAGCTTTTTTTGCACTTTTAAGTGCGGCGGTAAGCGGCTATCAGGCTTTAATGCTTGCACCTACCGAAGTACTTGCGAAACAACATTATGAAAATATTGCCATTTTTGCCAAAAAATTTAATGTAAAGATTGTTTTACTGACCTCATCGCTTAAAAGCGCTGAAAGAGAGAAGATAAAAATAATTCTGAGAGAAGAAGACAAAGTGATCGCGATTGGTACACACGCTTTGTTTTCCGAAGATATTTTATATCGTGATTTAGCCTTAATAGCCACAGACGAACAGCATAAATTTGGAGTGGCACAAAGAGTGAAATTAGCAAATAAGGGTAAAAACCCGCATGTTCTCATGATGAGCGCAACACCTATACCCAGAACATTATCTTTGGTCATGTATGCGAATATGGATATCAGCATAATTGATATGATGCCGCCTGGCAGAAAGCCTGTTTCAACTTATATTACGAGCTTCTCAAGTCAGCCAAAATTATATAAATATATAGAAAGAAAAGTAAAAGAAAGACAGCAATGTTATATTGTTTGTGCTACGATTTATAGAGATGAAGATAAAGATATTTTTTCTTTACACGAACAAATTGAAGATTTAGAAAGAAATTTAAGCGATACAATACAAATAGGGTGTTTGCATGGCGATATGAGTATACAGGAAAAGGATAAGATTATAGAACAGTTTTCAAACAAACAAATCAGTGTCTTAGTGGCAACAACAGTTATAGAAGTTGGTATTGATGTGAGAGATGCGACTTTGATTATCATCAATAATGCCGAAAGATTTGGACTGAGCCAGCTTCATCAATTGCGTGGCCGCGTAGGTAGAGGCAATATTCAGTCAGAATGTATTTTGCTGACAGATTATTCTTCAGACATGGTCAAAAGGCGTATCAGTGTATTAAAAAATACATTTGATGGTTTTGAGATCGCGAAGCAGGATTTAGAGTTAAGAGGTCCCGGAGAAATATTTGGATACAGGCAACATGGAATGTTTAATTTTGAATATGCAGATATATATAATCAGCCGCAGATGCTATTTGATGCAAAAGAAGCGGTAGATATGGTATACTCGAATAAAAAATATGATGAAATGATTAATAAAATATTAGAAATATTTTATAGCAATCAATATGAAAATCTTAAAAATTAACAGTCATAGGTAGTAGTATGAGGATTTTAGGCGGAAGCGCAAAAGGCAGAAAAATATTTACGCTAAAAAATAATGATGTTCGCCCAACAGGTGCAAAAGTTCGGGCTGCCATTTTTAATATGATTGCACCTCATATTTATGACAGCGTTTTTTTGGATGCTTTTGCGGGCAGTGGAGCAATGGGGATAGAAGCATTGAGCAGAGGAGCGCAAAAAAGTATTTTTTTAGATATCAATGCCGCAAGTATTCAAATGATTAAAAAAAATGTAAAAAATATTGATTTTGAATTAAAAAGTTTTATAAGAAAAGAAAACTTTTTTTATTTTATTAGGCAAAATAACTCTAAATTTGATATAATATTTGCAGATCCGCCCTATGCAATGGATGGAATTCATGATATTGTGTTAAAAGTTGAAGATGCGAATAGTTTAAATGATGAAGGTTTATTAATTATAGAACATGATTATAATATTATTTTAAATGAAGGCAAAAAATTAATATTAGTAAAACAAAAAAAATATTCAGGTACAATGGTAAGCATATATGAAAGGACATATAAATGAACACAGCAGTCTATCCGGGAAGTTTTGATCCGATAACAAACGGTCACTTAGATATTATTCACAGAGCATCAAGCTTAGTAGACAAATTATATGTAGCCGTTTTGATTAATAATAGAAAGAAGTATATGTTTACTGCTTCTGAAAAAGTAAGCTTTATTCAAAAGTCAATTGAAGGTAGTAATAATATTGAAGTTGTCGCATATAATGGTCTATTAGTTGATTTTTGTAAAAAAGTAGATGCAAAAGCAATTTTTAAAGGTCTGCGAGCTGTGACCGATTTTGAGACAGAAGTGCAAATGGCTTTGATAAATAAAAGATTGGAGCCTGATATAGAAACACTTCTTTTGGTATCGGCAGAAGATTATTCGTTTATAAGTTCAAGCATTATTAAAGAAGTAGCATTTTATGGAGGAGATATAACAGATCTTGTACCCCCGCACGTTAAAGAAGCTATTTTAGAGAAATGGAGGCGGCAGAAATGAAAGTAGTGGAATTAATAGATGAATTAGAAGAAATAGTAAGAAGAAGTAATACCGTACCGCTGTCTAATAAAAAAATAATGATTAATCCTGATGATATCATGGATATCATTGATGAAATTCGCATGAGATTGCCCGAAGAAGTGCTTGAAGCACGCAGAGTAAAACAGGAAGAGAGCAGAATTATAACTGCTGCTCAAACGAAAGCAAAAGCACTTATTGAAAATGCAGTAAAAAAACAAAGAGAATTAATAGACAGTGATGAAGTAGCTAAAAATGCATATAATCAGGCAGAGCAGACAATAAAAGAAAGTGAAGAAAAAGGGAAAAAAATACTTACAAAGGCAGAAACGAATGCCAAAGAACTTGTCGGAGGAAGTGCCGAATATGCTGAAAGCGTATTGAAAAAAGTCCAGGATGAGCTTAAAAGAATTAATGATATATTAGAAGAAAACAGGAGTCAGTTAAAAAGTATCAAAAGAAAGAATTCTTAATATATTAATATACATATTGTATAACTAATCAGTGCAGCGATAAAAGGTTGTACTGATTTTGCTTTTAAATAAGGTGTTTTATTTAAATTGGCATTGTCCAGAAAGGAAATGCATTGTGCGTGTACACTTAGTCCGCCCCAGTTTAATATCATAGAAGTCAAAATTATTTTTGGTATAAGAGTGATATTGAGCATAAATATTTTATCACATCCTCCTGTTATCTCAAAAAATCCCCAAAGAAGGCTCGTAAGCACGCCTTCAGGCAAATGAAAGCCCAGTGTATTTATAAAAATATCAACTGTGTCGAATACTCCGGCAGTATTTAACACACCAACGCATATTCCAAAAAAAACAATATAGCTTCCTACAAGTAAAACGGTATATGTGCTGTCGGTTACAGAGGTAATAAATATCTTCGTGAAATTGATTTTCTCAGCTTGGGCAGGTTGCGTTAAAGGTATTTGCAAGGGCTTGGTTTGATCGGCAAATAAAAGACCGGTAATTAATGCTGAAAGAATTGAGGATATTATTAAAATGATGCCAACCGTGTTATCGTTATAAAATAATATACCGATGCTGCTTAACATAAATGCAGGGGAAGTAATGGAACAAAATGTTGTTATGCTAAGGGCGTCTTGACGTGTGATTTTATCTTGAAGGTATAAATCGGCCGCTATTTTAATACCTGTCGGCTGGCCGCCTAAATATCCTGCTAAAACGGCAAACAGTGAGATAGGCGATACGGAATATAATTTGGATAAAGGATAAAATAAAGGCTTAAATAAATTAATAATGCCAAATCGAATAAGAATAGAATTCAAAATAAAAAAAATAAACAAAAAAGGAGCAAGTTTATTGAGCCATAATAAAAAGGAGTATTTTGCGCTTTCATAAGTCTCAATCGGATATTTAAAACAACAAATCAAAAGTAACAAAAAAATACTGCATATGATAAGTCTTGATAGTTTTGATTTTTTCATGTTCACCTCAATTTTATTTTAATAATAAATTTTTATGCTATAAAATTTAAGGTGATGATAATAGAAGCTATTTATAATAAATTGGAGCAGTCCTATAATCGATTCCTTTACCACTATGAAAATTCAATTGGAAAACATCGGATGCTGTTAAGTCATAGTCGAAAATTTGTTTGGCATATCCATTGCAATGCTTATAATAATCGTAAACATTCGATATAAAATTTTCGTTATCCTTGATAGAATGGAGATATTGTTTTCCCTTTTCGTTAAAACCCAATATCCGGACATATGGAACCGGATATTTTTTTATGGTATCATATGGAATATTAAAATCAGTTAGTATATGACACAGCGATCTGCTTATTCTGCTTTTTGTGTGGTGCTTATTATATACACAATCAATATATTTCGCTAATGGCAAAAAATCTTTAAAATTATTAAATAACCTGTTTGCAAGGTCTTCTGATACATCCGGGTAAGAGCATAACTGTTCTATTGATTTTATCAATAAATTTTGATAAAGAATGCCTTTGTAATTTTCAAGTTCATTCAGTGGCCGGCATTTAATAAAATCATAAACAAAAGAAGGAACATATTTTTTTGTTGCACTGTCTTTATTTTTTATCATTTCTCTGATATAAGATGCAGAAGCATAAGTTTCGTCTGTTTCTTTTGTATTATGATTTGAACCGCAGCGCCTAATGGCAAGGGGTGTGATTGGGTAATTGTTGGAAATAATTTGTTTTATATATTCTATAGCCAAAATATTATTGGGGCTGCCTAATAAATCAACTGATTCAGGCACCATTTGTTCGACAGTCAGTTGTCTTGATTTTGCAAATGAACGTCCTGAGGATAAATGTTTTTTTAATATAGTTTTAAAATCTTCGTTTTCTTCAGATACTATCTTTGCAGCTTTATATAGTGTTTTGATATCATCATTTTCACAGCCGAATGAAATAACACCGCAAGCCAGTTTATTTAAAAGATAGACAGCGCCGTATGCAAAGATTTCGGCACTCTGACAGCTGTAAGCAAAAGGCAGCATAATTATTAGATCGGCACCGCCTTTAAGTGCCATTTGGGTTCGAGTGAATTTATCAATCATTGCAGGCTCGCCTCGCTGCACAAAATCTCCGCTTATAACGCAGATAGCAACATCTGCGCCGGATACTTTTTTGCTTTGGCTTAAGTGATAATAATGTCCGTTATGAAAGGGATTATATTCAGCTACAATACCTACAGCTTTCATTTTAATTACCTTACCTGTATAGTGATAATGCTATTATATATGATTTTATAATGAACTAACAGATGTTTTCAGTAAACTAATTTAATTGTTGAAAATAAAAAATGTGTAATATATAATGTTATGGTGAAAAAATTCGAATTGAGCAATTGGAGGATAATTTTTTGAAAATTTTAGTAATTAACTGCGGAAGTTCTTCTTTGAAATATCAATTATTTGATATGGAAGACCAATCAGTGTTGGCTAAAGGGCTTGCAGAACGTATCGGTATTGAAGGGTCCATTTTAACACATAAGCCAACAGGCAAAGAAAATGCTGTATTTGAACAGCCGATGAAGGATCATAAAGATGCATTAAAAATTTTGATGAATGCATTAATTGATCCGGTTTGTGGCGTTATCTCTAATATGAGTGAAATTACTGCCGTAGGGCACAGAGTCGTTCATGCAGGTGAGAAATTTGCATCGAGTGTGATGCTGACAGACGAAGTGGTACAAGCACTTAAAGATTGTATTCAGCTCGCACCTCTGCACAATCCGCCAAATTTAATGGGTATCGAAGCGTGCAAAGCAATTTTGCCAAATGTGCCAATGGTGGGGGTTTTTGATACGGCATTCCATCAAACCATGCCTGCATATGCATATATTTATCCGATCCCGTATGAATACTATGAAAAATATGGCGTGAGAAAATATGGGTTTCATGGCACAAGTCACCGTTATGTTGCTTCAAGAGCGGCAGCGATGTTAAATAAAGATATAAAAGAACTTAAGATTATTACTTGTCACTTAGGCAATGGCAGCTCAATAGCGGCGGTAGATGGGGGTGAAAGCGTGGAAACATCTATGGGCTTTACGCCACTGGATGGGTTAGAAATGGGCACGCGTTGCGGCACGATCGATCCGGCCATTGTTACTTTTTTAATGAAAGAAGAAAATTTGACCGTAAAAGAAATAGATAACATCTTAAATAAAAAATCAGGTGTTTTAGGTGTCAGTGGAGTGAGCAGCGATTTTAGAGATGTAGAAACAGCTGCCAATGAAGGCAATAAAAGAGCGGAACTTGCACTGAAGATTTTCACATATCGTGTTCGTTGTACAGTGGCTCAATATGCAGCTGCGATGGGTGGTGTAGATGCAGTAGTATTTACGGCAGGTATTGGTGAAAATTCCAAAACAATACGAGCAGCATGCCTTGAAAATCTTGAATTTATGGGTATTAAACTGGACAGTAAGGCAAATGATGTCAGAGGAAAAGAAACATATATTTGTACTAAAGATTCTAAAGTTGCGATATTGTTAATTCCGACTGATGAAGAATTAATGATTGCTCTTGATACAAAAGAAATCATCGAAGTATAAAATTTATTGACTTTGTTTTAATATATTTGTATAATATAGTGCACGGCTTGTAAGGGAGTTTAAAATGATTATTGATGTTTCATTACTTATAAAAAACGAAACTGAAGAAATAATCGGAACAGAGGAAGTTGATGGGTTTAATATATATGAGGATGTCAAGGTTCTTACACCAATCAAGCTTCGTACAAGCGCAGTTTTTAAACATGGATTATTAAAGATAGAATTAGATATTGTGTACAGCACAATTAATACTTGTTCCAGATGTTTAAAAGAATATAAAACAGATCAGAAATTAAAATTTAAAGAAGAGTATACGATCGAGCAGCTTGGAGGGCTGTATCCGCAAGCGATTGTGGACAGTATTCAAATAGCCAAAGAGTTGATGATTCTTAAAGCACCGGTAAAAAATTTGTGTAAAGAAGATTGTCTCGGGCTGTGTGCTGTTTGCGGTATTGACAAAAATGAACACACATGCAATTGTGAAAATGCTATGTCAAATCCGCATTTTGATAAACTTAAAATACTACTTTCTAAGCAAGACAAGGAGGTGTAAGAAATGGCAGTACCTAAAAGTAGAACCAGTAAATCAAGAAAAAGAATGCGAAGAGCAAATTATAAACTTGATACTCCTGCACTGAGCACATGTCCTAAGTGCGGTGAGACAAAACTTCCACACAGAGTGTGCAAAAAATGTGGCACATATAATAACGTAGAAGTACTAAAAATTGAGCAATAAAAACGCAGAAGCAGAGCAAAATTTCTCTGCTTTTGTTTTGTTTACAATAGCTTAACTCTATTTGTATTATTGATAAATTTTATAAATTCAGTTAATATATTTATATATGAGTGGAGGCGGTTATGAAATTAATCGTAGATGCAATGGGTGGAGATAATGCACCTGAACAAATTGTTTTAGGCGCTGTGAAGGCAGCAGAAGAATTAAAAGAAAAGATAATCCTTGTAGGAAATGAACATATTATTGATGGTGTTATTAAAAAGAATCATATATCTCAAAATTTATTTGAAATTATTCATGCAGGCGAAGTGATTACGAATAATGAAGAGCCTGCAATTGCCGTCAGGCGCAAAAAAAATTCATCACTCACAATCGGTTTGAATCTTTTAAAGGAAGATTTAAACAATGTTTTTATATCAGCAGGCAGCACAGGAGCGCTTCTGGCAGGGTCTCTGTTGTATCCCGGAAGAATAAAAGGAATTAAAAGACCTGCCATTGCAGTATTGCTTCCAAACACGCTTGGCAGGATGACAATGCTTTTAGATGCGGGTGCCAATGCTGATTGTAAAGCAGAATATTTGGATCAATTTGCTTTGATGGGCAGCGTCTATATGAAAAAAATGTATGATATTTCTTTTCCAAGAATCGGATTATTAAACATTGGTACCGAAGATAAAAAAGGCAACGCTCTCATGCAAGAAACATTTAGCCTGCTAAAAAATTCCGGGCTTAATTTCATGGGCAATATAGAAGGAAGAGATGTTTTAAAAGGATTGTGTGATGTTATTGTAACCGATGGATTTTCCGGGAATTTACTTTTAAAAAGTATTGAAGGAACGGCAGAAGTCTTTCTTGGGGGTATTAAAGAAATTATTTACCAAAATACTGCTACAAAAGCAGCGGGAGCTATTATTAAGAAGCCTTTAAAAGAATTTGCGATGCGTTATGATTACACAGCTTATGGAGGATCCCCTTTGCTTGGGATTCATGCAAATGTAATCAAGGCACATGGCAGCAGTAACAGCACAGCTTTTAAAAATGCGATTATAGCCGGATATCATTATGGAAAAAATGAAATTTTATCTAATATTATTGAAATAATTATTGAAAAAAATGATAATATATAAGATAGTAAACGTATTATATTTAACGGAGGCAATCACAATGTTACAAAAGGTAAAAAAGATTATTTCGGAACAATTAGAAGTTGAACAAAGCAAACTCTCTGTGAGTACATCATTTATTGATGATCTGGGAGCGGATTCCATAGACTTACTGGAACTTGTTTTGGCCTTTGAAGATGAATTCGGAGTAGAGATAGACGAAGATGATATTAAAGACATAAAAACAGTTGGAAATATTGTTGAATATATCGAAAATAAAAAATAAAATTAATAATGTCACTATTTGGGATCGTATGCGGGAATTAAGATTATTAATAAAATATTGCTACATGATAATATAATAAAAGTTCCTTAGAACTTTTATTTTTTTAGAGGAGACTTTATCGTAAAAATGAGTAAATACGATGAAATGTATAAAAAGATAAATTATATTTTTAAAAATGAATCACTTTTAGAAAAAGCATTGACACATCCTTCCTATAATTATGAACATAATATGAATTACGATAATCAACGTCTGGAATTTTTGGGAGATGTTGTTTTGGCGTTGATTATAAGTGATATGCTCTATAATGCATATGAAGATATTGATGAAGGCAAGCTTAGTAAAATGCGCAGCGCTCTTGTTAATAAAAATATGTTTGGAGGAAAAGCACTTGAAATAGATATTGATCGATATATTTATTTAAGTAGCGGTGAAGAAAATACCGGCGGCAGAATGAGGCTGTCAAATTTAGCTGATTGCTTTGAAGCGGTTATGGGGGCAGTCTATATTGACGGCGGATACCTTACTACCTATAAAGTCATAGAAGCGATATTTTTAAAAGAACTTGATAATTTACAAAGTCAAGAAATTTATGTAAATCATAAATCATATTTGCAGGAATATTTGCAAAAACGACAGCAACCATTACCTAGATATAACTTAAAAGAAATAAAAGGTGAAAGCCATAAATTAATTTTTGTGGTAGAATTGTATATAGGTGATACGTTAGTGGTAACGGGAAGTGCAAGCAGTAAAAAAGAAGCTGAAAAAAGAGCAGCAAAAAAAGCACTTGAAAATATGGGGATTTTATAATACTGAATTCGTTATAGCTATAAACAAATTAAGGAGCATGCATGTATTTAAAGCAAATAGAAATTATTGGATTCAAGTCATTTGCAAAAAAAACACAAATAGATTTTACCGGTAATATTACTGCTGTGGTGGGACCAAACGGAAGCGGGAAAAGCAATGTGGCAGATGCTATAAAATGGGTTTTGGGAGAGCAAAGAGTGAAATATCTGCGCGGTGATAAAATGGAAGATGTTATTTTTAACGGTACAGTAGAAAAGAGGCCTTTGGGATACGCACAGGTGAGTTTGCTCATTGACAATACAAATAAAATACTTCCAATCGAATATGATGAGATAAATATTACCAGAAGATTATTTCGTTCGGGTGAAAGCCAATATTTCATTAATAAAACGCTTTGCAGACTAAAAGATATTCAACAGCTTTTTATGGATACCGGTCTTGGCCGTGAGGGGTATTCGCTAATAGGGCAAGGGCAAATTCAAGATATTATTGACGGAAGTCCGCAAAGCAGACGTCTTTTAATTGAAGAAGCGGTGGGGATTGTAAAATACAAAACAAAAAAAGCAGATGCTCAGCGTAAACTTGAAAAAACACAGTTGAATTTAGACAGAATAGAAGATATCATATGTGAACTGCAAAAACGTATTGATCCATTAAAACGACAAGTAGAAAAAGCAAAAAAATATCTTTCGCTGCGTGACGAGCTAAAAGAGAAAGAATTAAATATATTTGCTCATAAAATTGAAGAATATGCAGCAGAATTAAAAAAATATACAATAGATAAAGAGATATTGGAAAATGATTTTATTCTTTTAGAAAAAAGTTTTTCCATTGCCGAAAAATCATCGATAGATCTTAAAAATTTGATAGCCGATTATGATTTGCAGTTAAATGAAATCAATGAGGCCATCTATGAATTTTCGACAACAAATGAGAGTATTAAAACAAAATGGGAAGTGTCGAAAGTAAAATATGAGCAAAATATAGCATATATTCAATCATTAAATAAAGAAAACATAAAGTTGGCGGATAATATAGGAATCCTTAGCCAACAAAAAATTGAAATAGAAAATGCTCTCTATAGCATGAAAGAAGAATATGAAATACTTAAGGATAATCTAGAGATACAAAAATTAAAAGTTCAAACAAGCTTTGAAATGCAAGATAATTTTATAAATAGAGAAAGTGAATATAAAAATTTGGAATATATTCTTTGTCAACATTATGAAAATATCAAAGAATATGAACAAAAACTGCAAGATATTCAAAGAGAGATCGCTCAGTGTGAAGAAAGCTTGCATACAAAGCAAACGGAGCTGAATTTAGAACAAACAGAATATAAAAATATAAGAGCTGGTGTAAATACTTATGTAAAAGAAAATGAACATAATGAAAGGATGCTTAATGATCTACTGCAGAAAATAAAGGTATTGCAGTCTCAGTTATCTATGCTCAAAGCGAACGAAGATGATATGCAGGGATATGGCTATGCGGTAAAAAAGATGCTGCAAGCGAGAAAAAATAATGAGGAATTGGGAAAAAGTGTGCATGGTGTCATTGCAGAATTGATACATATAGACAATAAGTATATAAAAGCAATTACCGCAGCGCTGGGCGGAGCATTTCGATATATTGCTGTAGATAACGAAAAATCTGCATCAGAATGTATTAGAGTGCTTAATAAAAATAAATGGGGGCGAGCAACATTCATGCCCATCTCAGTGATACGTTCGTCTTTTTTAAGCAGTGAAGAAAAAAACAGTATTAAAAACTACTATATAGCCTCGGCAGCAGAACTTGTTGATTATGATAAATTATACGACGGAATTATCAAGCATATACTCGGTAGAGTACTTGTGACTAAAGATATCCCTCAAGCAACACAATTAGCGAAAATAACAAAGTATAAATATAAAATTGTTACGTTGAACGGAGAGGTGTTTATGCCGGGAGGAGTTATTGTTGGCGGTGAGAGTAAAACTGATAATATTGCTCCTCTTAAGAGAAAAGAACGTATTGACGAAATAAAAAATGAAATAGAATCTCTGCAAAGCGAATATGATAAGTATATTATTAAAACAACGGATAGTAAAAATAAAATTGCGAAAATAAATCATGAAGTATCTTATTTGCAAAATAAAATTAATGAGTTAACTGTGCAGCATGCAGATTGTAATGCAAAATATAATAATTTATTGGCAACACAAAAGACTGTACAAGAGCAAATTACACAAACAGAAAAACAAGTTGTTGAAACCAATCAAAAAAAAGAAGAATTTTTGAGACTCTTAAATATCAATAATGATATTGAAGATATTAAAAAAAATTATAAAATAGAAAATGAAAAACTAAATGAACTGAATATCGGCAATATTAAAATATTGGAAAAAATAAAATATAGTGAAGATAAATTAAATGCGATCAAAACTGACATAGATAAAGATACAAATCAGGAAATACGCAATAAAGAAAAAATACAATCACTGACCAGTGAAGTACAGCAATTAGAGCAAGATATTTCAGCTTATCAAAATGACAATAATTATTATGAAAAGCAAAGACAAGAATTAAAGGAAAGATATGATGCGCTGCTACTGCTCAGAAATGAAAAAAAAGAAGAGTTTAATCAAAAAAATGAAGATGCTATAAAATTAAGCAAAGAAAAAAATGATTTAAAAGATATGATCAATCGGCTTGTTTTAAAGCATAATAATATTCAAATGAAGACTGAATACATAAGCAGTAATATTATTGAGCAGTATCAAATAGAGTTAAACAATGCAGCTGAATATAAAAAACCTATAGAAAATATGTCTGAATATACTTCGAAAGCAGAAGAAATAAAAAGAACGATCAAATCATTTGGCAATATTAATATAGGAGCATTGGATGAGTATAGAGAAGTAGCCGAACGATATGAGTTTTTGACTACGCAAAGAGATGATTTGATCAATGCTAAAAATGATATTGAATTAGTTATAACAGATATAGAAAAAAATATGGCGCTGCAATTCAAAGAGCAGTTTGCATTAATTCAAAAAGAATTCGAAGCGTCCTTTAAAAAATTATTTGATGGCGGCACAGCTACTCTGGTTATTTTAAACGAAAATGATTTGCTCAATACGGGAATCGATATATCAGCACAGCCACCGGGTAAAAAATTAAAAAATATTTCTATGCTTTCAGGCGGCGAAAAAGCGATGACTTCTATTGCGTTGTTATTTGCTATTTTAAAAATTAAACCGGCACCCTTTTGCGTGCTGGATGAAATAGACGCAGCATTAGATGATAACAATGTTATGTTGTTTGCAAGATATATTCATGAACAAAGAAAAGACAATCAACTCATTATTATAACCCATAAAAAAAGAACGATGGAGATATGTGACTGTCTTTACGGGGCAAGTATGGGGAGTGAAGGGACGACAAAAATTGTATCGCTACAATTAACAAGTTAACTGAGGTGAACAAAATGGCTGATAATTATTATAAAAGTGCTCTTAGAACAACAAAATTATCTTTTATAAGTAAATTAAAAAATATTATGACAGGATCCGATATCACGGATGAGAGCTATGAAGAAATTCTGGAAACTTTGATATTGTGCGATATAGGGGCTGAATGTGCAGAAAAAATTACAGATGATTTGCAAAAGAAAGCCAAAGAACAAAAAATTACGAAATCGGATATGCTTTTAGAGCTTTTGAAAGAAGTACTCATAGAGTTACTTGATACGCATGCAAATAGTGTATCGCTTGAACTGCCTGCTATTTTAATGGCTGTTGGAGTAAACGGATCCGGCAAAACAACAACAATCGCTAAAATTGCGAATAAATATTCTCAAAATGGTAAAAGTGTTATTCTTGCAGCGGCGGATACATTTCGTGCTGCGGCAGTAGAACAGTTGGATACTTGGGCAAGAAGAATAAATGTTCCTATAGTACGGAGCAGCAGTGGAGCTGATGCAGCTTCGGTAGCATATGATGCGGCCGCATCCGCATTGGCTAAAAATACAGACTTGCTTATAGTGGATACTGCAGGCAGACTGCAAAATAAAATTAATTTAATGCAAGAACTAGGCAAGATGTATACTGTATTATCTAAAGCAAAGAAAGATATGAATTTGTATACATTCATCACTGTCGATGCAACCAGCGGACTTAATGCGCTTAGTCAGGTAGAGGCGTTTATGAAAGCATGCAAACTGGATGGTATAGTGATATCAAAATTAGACGGAAGCAGCAAAGGAGGTATCATTATACCGATTATTATGAAATATGAGCTTCCAATCTGGTTTGTAGGTACTGGAGAACAATTAGAGGATCTCAGAGAATTTGATGCTAAAGAATATGTATATGCAATGCTTGATAACTAAAAACATATATTCTTGAATATAAAATTATATACGGAAAGGTGGAAAACATATGACAAGCCAACAAGTTGCCGAAAAATTATTCGCGGCTTACAAAAATCAAGAATTGACAGAGAATCTGTCAGACGGCGATGCGGTCAAAACGTTTGAAGATGCATACGAAATACAGAAAATGATAATGGACAAAAAAATAAGCATACTAGATGAAAAAATCATCGGTGCAAAAGTTGGGCTGACAAGTAAGGCGGCTTTGGCAGCCAATAATATGACGGAGCCTTTTTTTGCTCCGCTTACTGACAAAGATTTTTTTTCAGGAGATTTATCCATATCAAAATGTCCGGGGCTTTCGCTCGTTGAACTGGAAATTATTTTTAAAGCATTAAGTGACATCTCGGCAGATGCGACAGAAGAAGAAATTATAAATAATACACAAATTGCTCTGTCAGTTGAAATACCAACAAGAAGAACAATAAAACCAGTAAATGTAGTTAATGTTACAGCTGATTTAGGAGCAGCAGGCAATGTATTTTATTTGAATGAATTTATCTCCACTCCAAATAAAGATGTATTGGCAACTTTTAAGGGGAAGATATATTTAAATGATGAGGTTATTGCTGAAGGTACAAGTGATGCGGTACTTGATAATCCGATCAATACTGTTATCTTTGCAAATAAAATGATGAATAAACTATATGGGCCGATTAAAAAAGGTATGTTTGTTTTATCCGGTTCGCTTACACCGCCGCTGCCAATTTCTAAAGGCGCATATCGATTTATGATTGAAGGGTTGGGCGAAGCGGCTTTTTGTGTATTGGATTAAGCGATTGCTTCGTATAAATAAAAAAACAGGGTACCCCCTGTTTTTTTATTCCTATTTACTTTATATCTTTGCGGTCTTGTTTATATTATTTTGACTTAAAAACCCATTCTCTTTGAATCTGGAAACTTAAAACAAATAAAATTTCATCAACGAATATTTTTACGATAGTAGAATTGATGCCGATGATTTTGCCGAGCCAATAAACAAAAGCATAGGAGATAAACATTTGTATAACACATAAGGAATAATATCTGAATAATGTGCCTTGCGTATGATTTTTTTTGCGGAATGTAAAGTATTTATTGATCAAATAATTATATAAAGAGGAGAGGATTCTGGCTATAATCGTACTCAATAAAATACTGAATTTCTTATCCAAGGGCGAAAATATCCACATCGATAAAGTGAAAAAAGTAATATCGACAACGAAAGAGGATATTGAAGATGATAAAAACTTTAATAATTGTATGTACATTTTGAATGATATTTTAAATGGATTAAAATGAATTTTATCTCTTGCAGCACTTGTATGCGATGAACGCAGTTTGATTTCAGTAATATCAATATTTTTTTGCTGGCATTCCAGGAGCATGTTTGTTTCGTATTCAAATTCATCTCCGCGAGCTATGAATATATAAGGAATCAGATCATCCGGTATAGCACGCAGTGCTGTTTGGGAATCGGTGACGTTTAGACCGCATAATAGCCTGAGAAAAGATGACACAAATCTGTTTGCCCATCTGCTTTGCCATGCAATATCAGAATGAGAAAAATCTCTGCATCCAAGTATAATGGCTTGTCTGTCATGCACCAAAGCACATGCCATATGAAAGATATCCTCTGTAGAATATCGATTATCAGCTGTAACCGTTAAGATGCCAATACAATCCATATACTTCATATTATTTAATTTATTGGTCATGTAATAATTGAGTGCGGTTTTTAGTGCCCTGTCGTTTCCTAATTTGATGAAATGACGCAGAACAGTAATGCCTTCGTATTGATTGATTTTATTAAAAAAATGTTGACAGCTTCTTTTGCTGCCGTCATCAATGACTAAAATATTTATAAAGCCATTACTTATCAAATTATATATTGTTTCTAATAGCTGTTCATTTGGATTATGCGAAGGAATAATTATTAGAACACGTTTTTTTGCAATTTGCATGATATCAGGTTTTCTTCTGAGATATTGGTTGTCATACATTTTTTCATCTCCAAGTGTATTATCTGCTTATAAGTATCACAATTTATAATATTTTATCATAATATACAAATATTGTAAATGTTTGTAAAAATGATTATTAAAAATAGATTCTTTTCGAGCAAAATAATTATACTTAAGTAAAAAAAATGTAAACAAAAATATCTGTATAAACAAAAAGAAATATACTGATTTTTTTATATATGCATGTTATAAAAACACAAAATAGGACAAAATATGCATTTTTTATCTGATATATTGTTTTTAATTAATAAAATGCGGGGGATGACACATGGGAAAAACAATCGTAATCACTTCAGGAAAAGGCGGTGTAGGCAAGACGACAACAACAGCTAATTTAGGTGCGGCACTTGCAATGCTGGGGAAAAGCGTTGTAGTTGTTGATGCGGATATCGGGCTTCGGAATTTGGATGTTGTTATGGGTCTTGAAAATAGAATTGTCTATAATTTAGTGGATGTTATCGAAGGAAAATGCAGGATTAAACAAGCGTTGATTAAGGACAAGCGATATGAAGGGCTTTATCTTCTTGCGGCAGCTCAGACAAAAGATAAAGACTGCATTAATCCCCTGCAAATGAAAAAATTATGCCTTGATCTTCAGGAGAGTTTTGAATATGTTTTAGTCGATTGTCCGGCCGGAATTGAAAATGGATTCAAAAATGCCGTTGCCGGGGCAAATCAGTCAATTATAGTGACCACACCGGAAATATCAGCAGTACGCGATGCAGACAGAATTATTGGACTCTTGGAAGCAAATGGTCTCTATCATAATTATCTTTTAATCAACAGGGTGCGTCCCGATTTGATTAAAAGAGGAGATATGATGGATATTAATGATGTTATCGATATCCTTTCGCTCGAGTTAATTGGTATTGTGCCTGATAATAAAGATATTGTTGTGAGTACAAATAAAGGGGAGCCTATTGCTTCAAATGAAAAGTCAATGTCGGGAAAAGCGTTTAAAAATATTGCTGCGCGTCTTATGGGACAAAATATACCATTTTTAGATTTGAAAGATAACACTTCCGTTATTATGCGTCTGGCAGAAGCAATTAGCGGAGGCGGGAGGTAGATGATGGCAGCAAAAGTAAAATTTAAGAATGAAGATAGTAAAGAAATTGCTAAAGAAAGACTAAGAAATATTTTAATCTCGGATAGAATAAATGTATCCAATGAAGTTTTGGAGATGATTAAAACAGATATCGTAGGTGTTGTTAAAGATTATTTTGAAACGAGCGAGATGACAAGTGAGGTTTATATAACCAGCAGCAATGAAAATTCTCAAATGAAGACCTCTTTGATAGCGGTTGTGCCCATAAATAAATCAAGAAATAAAAATAATAACGTTTAACCCGATTTATATCGGGTTTTTTATTGCAAAAATTCTTGTTATTTTATACAATATGGTGTGTAAATATGAATTCGGGGATTAGAGCATGTCACAAGTTAAAAGAATTTTTGTTGAAAAAAAAACCGAGTATAATGCTGAAGCAAAAACTTATTATTCAGCAATAAAAAATCATTTGAAAATTAGCCATTTAAAAGGTTTGAGAATATTAAATCGTTATGACATTGAAGGGTTGAGTGAAGAACAATTCCGAACCGTTCTTTATACGGTTTTCGCGGAAGCAAATACTGACACGGTTTATGAAGAAGAGGTGAAAACCGACTACAAGGATACCACCTTTGCAGTATCATACCTTCCGGGACAATACAACCAACGTGCAGATTCAGCGGTGCAGTGCGTGCAGATTATAACTAAAGCAGAAAATGTGGTTATAAAAAATGCACGTATTTTTATTTTGCGCGGCGAGTTGACAGAAAAAGAAGTGAATCGCATTAAAAAATATATTATTAATCCGGTCGACAGTATGGAAGCGCTTCAAAGTAAACCAAACACATTGGCTGAAGTGATAGATTCTCCAAAGATGGTGAAGACCATCGAAGGCTTTACCGATAAAAGCAAAAATGAATTAGAAGAGTTGATTGATGTATATGCTCTGGCTATGAGTATTGAGGATATGTTATTAATCAAAGATTATTTCTTTACAGAAAATAGAAATCCGACTATAACAGAGTTAAAGGTACTTGATACGTATTGGTCAGATCATTGCAGACATACAACATTTAATACCCATATCATAGATGTCGATTTTCAAAAAGGCGATATTAATGAAGCCGTTAAAGATGCCTTTGAACAATATAAAAAATTGAGACAACAATTATATATTAGCAGAGATAAAGCAATCTCTCTCATGGACATTGCAACAATCTATTCCAAGAAAGCAAAAAAAGACGGTATTTTATATGATATTGAAGAATCAGATGAAATCAATGCCTGCTCTATTAAAACGAAAGCTGTTGTAGACGGCAAAACGGAAGATTGGCTTGTGATGTTTAAAAATGAAACACATAATCATCCAACCGAAATAGAGCCTTTTGGTGGAGCCGCAACTTGTCTTGGCGGAGCAATTCGTGATCCTCTTTCAGGGCGAAGCTATGTATATCAGGCAATGAGAGTGACAGGCTGTGCCGATTGCACACAAGATATGGAAAAAACGATAAAAGGAAAGCTCCCACAGATAAAGATAACGACAGAAGCAGCTGCAGGGTTTTCATCCTACGGAAATCAGATAGGTTTGGCAACGGGTCAGGTCAAAGAATATTATCATGAAGGATTTTTAGCAAAGCGTATGGAGGTGGGCGCCGTTATTGCTGCGGCAAAAGCGAAAAATATTAGACGCCTTGCACCAAAGAATGGAGATATCATTATTCTTTTAGGCGGTAGAACCGGCCGAGACGGAATAGGCGGAGCTGTAGGGAGTTCAAAAGCGCATACGGATGTGTCCGTAAAAAAGAGCGGTTCAGAAGTGCAGAAGGGCAATCCTGTTGAGGAGAGAAAATTGCAGAGGTTATTTAGGAATTCGAAAGCTGCCCGAATGATTAAAAAATGCAATGACTTTGGCGCGGGCGGTGTATCTGTAGCAATAGGAGAACTTGCCGAAAGCCTTGATATATTCTTAGACAGAGTACCTAAAAAATATGAAGGTCTGGATGGTACAGAGATTGCCATCAGCGAATCGCAGGAACGCATGGCGGTGCTGCTGGATAAAAATAATGCCAAAGCGTTTATGGATTTGGCACATGAAGAAAATATTGAAGCCACTATCGTTGCGCAGGTTACCGATTCTGACAGATTAAAAATATTTTGGAGAGGACAGGAAATTGTAAATATCAGCCGTGCGTTTTTAGATACCAACGGAGCGAACAGGCAAATAAATATTTCTGTTAATGAATCGCAATCAATAAATTATTTTAAAGGTGAAAACAATACAAATACTGACATAGAAGATATTATGGGCGCATTGCTTAGCGATATTAATACGGCATGCAATAAAGGGCTTGTGGAGCAATTCGACTCAACGATTGGAGCATCCAATATTTTAATGCCTTTTGGTGGAAAATATCAACTTACACCAACAGACGGCATGGCGTCAAAGCTTCCGGTCTACGATACAGAAACGGCGACAGTGATGACACATGGCTACAATCCATATCTGGCAGAGCAAAGCCTGTTTCATGGAGGGGTCTACAGCGTTCTTATTGCATTGTCAAAAATGACCGCAATGGGAGCCGATTATAAAAAAGCAAGGCTCAGCATGCAGGAATATTTTGAAAAGCTATTAGACGATCCGAAAAAATGGGCAAAGCCCTTCTCTGCATTGCTTGGAGCTTTTGAAGCGCAAAGTGCTATGCAAACGCCGGCAATAGGCGGCAAAGACAGTATGTCGGGTACATTCATGGATTTAAATGTACCGCCAAATATTATCTGCTTTGCGGTTGCAGTTTGTGACGGACGGGATATTATTTCGCCGGAAATTAAAAATACAGACAGCAAACTATTTGTCATTCATTTAAAACGTGATGCAAATGCTTTGCCGGATTATGAATATGCGAAAATAATGTTTGAGACGATCCACAAGATGATTAAGGATCAAAAGATCTTTGCGGCAAAGACGATTGCGAACGAAAAACCGCTTGCAGCGCTTATAAAAATGGGACTAGGCAATAAAATCGGCTTATATATAACAGCGGGAAGAAATATATTATTATCTGCTTCAGACGGTGACATAATCGTTGAAATAAATGATACAATGATTCTTGAGCAATTCGATAAAAGAGGACTGCATTATAACGAACTAGCGATTACAAATGACAGTAAATCAATACGTATTGAAGAGAAGATTTTTACGTATGATGACTTGTTTGAACTTTGGAATGAAAAATTGAGCAGTGTTTTTCCTGTAAAAGCCGAATACGAGAAAAAGAAGATTCCGCAAATTCATTATGAAAATAAAGTTTTTAGAAAATGCAACATTAAAACAGCAAAACCTGTTGTATTTATACCGGCTTTTCCCGGGACAAATTGTGAAATTGACACAGCTATGGCTTTTGAGAAAGCGGGAGCCAAAACGGAAATATTTGTATTTAAAAATCTTTGTGTATCCGATATTATGAAAAGCATTGAACAAATGGCGAAATGTATTCAAAAGAGCAATATTATAGCACTGCCAGGGGGGTTCTCTGCTGGAGATGAACCGGATGGCAGCGGGAAATTTATTGTTTCCATCTTTAAAAATGAATTGATAAAAAATACAGTTCATTCACTTTTGGATAATAGAGACGGATTAATGCTGGGTATTTGTAACGGCTTTCAGGCTTTGATTAAACTCGGTCTGCTTCCATATGGAAGAATTACTGATATAAAACCTACAAGTCCGACGTTGACCTTTAATACAATAGGAAGACATATATCGAGCATATCAACGATAAAAGTTGTATCAAATATGTCTGTATGGCTTAAAAATGCTGAGTTAGGAAAAGCTTATAAAAATGTTTTATCCCACGGAGAAGGCAGGTTCGTAGCCGATGAAAAAATATTAAAAACATTAAAAGAAAATAATCAAATTGCCTTTCAGTATGTTGACTATAACAATAATGCAGTTTATGATAGTGCTTTTAACTTAAACGGCTCTGCCTGGGCAATCGAAGGTATCACCAGCCCAGATGGTAGAATCTTAGGTAAAATGGGGCATAGCGAAAGAGTCGGTAAGTATTTATATAAGAATATACCGGGCGAATTTGACATAAAGCTGTTTGAATCGGCAGTTGAATATTTTAAATAAGAGAGGTTAAAATTCCATGAAAAAAGTTGCCTTGATTATGGGAAGTAAATCTGATTTCAATATTGTAAAAAAAACTGAAGATATATTGATAAAATTTGGCATTTCTGTCGATCTTAGAGTTATATCGGCGCACCGAACACCTTATGAAGCTATCGATTATGCAAAAAATGCATATACAAATGGTATCGAAGTCATTATAGCAGCGGCAGGAAAAGCGGCTCACCTAGCAGGTATTTTAGCAGGAGTGACTCATCTTCCTGTGATTGGGCTTCCTATGAAGAGTTCATTTTGCGATGGACTTGATTCGCTTCTTTCAGTCGTGCAGATGCCTAAAGGGGTACCTGTAGCTTGTGTTGCAGTGGATGGAGCGGAAAATGCGGCCTATCTTGCTATACAGATTTTGTCGCTTAAATATGAAGATTTAATGCAAAAATATATTGAACATAAAGAAAATATGGGAATGGATGTCATGAAGCAAAATATGGAGGTCAGAGAAGACAATGAATAAATTGGACATGCTTTACGAAGGCAAAGCAAAAAAAGTGTTTAAAACAGAAGAGCCGGATATCTATATTATAGAATATAAGGATGATGCCACGGCATTTAATGCGCTTAAAAAGGGAACAATACAAGGTAAAAGTGTTGTCAATAACAAGATGAGTGCAATATTGTTTGAGCTACTTAAAAAAGAAGACATACCTGTTCATTTTATTCGTCTGCTTTCAGAGACAGAACAAGAAGTAAAAGCAGTTGAGATAGTGCCGCTGGAAGTGATTATTCGAAATGTAGCGGCAGGTAGCTTCTCAAAGCGTTTGGGAGTGGAAGAGGGAAGTGAGCTACAGAATACTATTTTTGAATTGTGTTACAAAAATGACGAATTAGGGGATCCATTAATCAATGACTATCATGCCACTGCACTTGGTCTTGCTACAACACAAGAGATTAAAAAAATGAAGGAATTATCGTTTAGAATCAATGATATCTTAATAAAGTTTTTCAGAGAAAGAGCTATGCGGCTGATTGATTTTAAAGTAGAGTTTGGCAGATATAAAGGGGAGATTATTTTAGCGGATGAAATTTCTCCGGATACATGCAGGTTGTGGGAGATAGGAACAAACAGAAAAATGGATAAAGACCGTTTCCGACGTGATTTGGGAGATATTGAAGAAACATATAAAGAAGTGTTAAACAAAGTACAAAATTAAAAGAACTAAGAGGTTAATGAATGGAATGTATGACTGACAAATTTAATGAAGAATGTGGCGTTGTTGGTGTCTATAAAAAGGACAACAAGGATGCCGCAAAGTTTGTTTATTACTGCTTGTATGCTCTTCAGCACAGAGGACAGGAAAGTGCGGGCATTGTGTCTAACCACGAAGGAGAAATAGACAATAAAAAAGGGATGGGTCTTTTGAATGAAGTTTTTTCAAATGGAAAAGGCGTAGACTGCCTGAAAGGCAATATCGCAATCGGGCATGTAAGATACACAACAGCAGGAGAAAGCCAAATAAAAAATGCACAACCTCTTGATGTTTTATATAAAGGGCTGCAGATTGCACTGGCCCATAATGGGAATATTGTTAATGTAAAAAATATAAAAGGCATTTTGGAAGATAGCGGCGTTGTTTTTAATACTACCTCTGATACAGAAGTGATCCTTAATTTATTTGCAAGAAATATAAAATATGGAGAAGTTTTTGCGATACGTGAATTATGTCAGCTTATTAGTGGTTCCTATGCACTCACGATTACATTTGACAGTAAACTTGTTGCTGTTAGAGATATTAATGGGCTTCGTCCTCTTTGTATAGGTGAAAATAGCAGAAGCTATGTTATAGCCTCGGAATCTTGTGCACTGGATGCAATCGGGGCAAATTTTGTGCGGGATGTGGAGCCGGGAGAAATTATTGTTATTGATGAGGAAGGGCTTCATTCACATAGAATAGATACATCGGCCGAGAGAAAAATGTGTATTTTTGAATATGTTTATTTTGCAAGGCCGGATTCAACATTAGATGGTATTAATGTGTATACTTCAAGGTATAATGCAGGCAGGATAATGGCAAGGGAGGATCCTATCGAAGCTGATATTGTTATCGGTGTACCGGATTCAGGCATTCCCGCAGCTATAGGGTATTCAAAAGAAAGCGGTATTCCCTATGGCATGGGACTCATTAAGAATAAATATATCGGAAGAACATTCATACAGCCTTCACAAAAAATGCGTGAAGAAGGGGTTGCTATAAAATTAAATCCCCTAAAAGAAGTAATCGAAAATAAAAGGGTCATTATTATAGATGACTCTATTGTTCGTGGAACAACTTCGCAAAAATTGGTTGAAATCATTAGAAAAGCAGGGGCAAAAGAAGTTCACTTGCGAGCAGCTTCGCCCCCTGTAATATCAGGATGTTATTTTGGGGTGGATACACCATCCAAAGAGCATTTAATAGCAGCAAAATTAAGCTTGGAAGAGATAACACAAACAATCGGAGCAGACAGTGTTGGCTATATCACACTGGAGGGATTGGTTGAAGCAATGGGAAGAGACGGAAATGATTTTTGCAAAGCTTGTTTTGATGAAAAATATCCAATGACCATTCCGCGAAATATTCAGGAGTAAAATATGAAAGAAATCACGTATAAAGATTCCGGTGTGGATAAAAGCGCCGGTTATGAATCAGTTGAAAAAATTAAAAGACATGTAGCAAAGACTTATACACCAAATGTGCTTTCTTCGCTGGGTTCTTTCAGCGCATTTTATAAATTAAACGAAGGAATGAAAAAACCCGTATTAGTATCTGGTACAGATGGGGTGGGCACAAAGCTCAAGGTCGCGATTATGGCCGATAGACATGATAGCGTGGGCATTGATCTGGTAGCTATGTGTGTAAATGATATTTTGTGTCAAGGTGCTCGACCATTGTTTTTTTTGGATTATATTGCATGTGAGAAAAATGAACCATCGAAGATTGAACAAATTGTAAAAGGCATAGCCGAGGGATGTATGTTTGCTCAGTGTTCCCTCATTGGCGGAGAAACTGCCGAAATGCCAGGTATGTATCAAAAAGATGATTATGATTTGGCTGGATTTGCAGTTGGAGTTGTTGAAGAAGATGAAATCATAAATGGCAGCGATATTCAAAAAGGCGATGTTGTAGTTGGCCTTGCTTCATCGGGAATACATAGCAATGGCTACTCGCTGGTTCGTAAACTATTTTTTGAGATGCATCACTATAATATTGAATCCTATATACCTGAATTATCAAAAAAACTTTACGAAGAGCTGCTGACTCCTACAAAAATATATGTAAAAGCTGTCTTGCCTTTAATTGAAAAAAAATATATCAAGGGAGTGAGCCATATCACAGGTGGAGGATTTTATGAAAATATTCCGCGTATGCTCCCAAAGGGATTATGTGCCGTAATCAACAAAAACTCATTTAAAAAATTGCCCGTCTTTGACTTGCTTGCAAGACTTGGCAATATCAGTGAAAAAGAAATGTTTTCCACTTTTAATATGGGGATCGGTATGGTGCTTTGCATAAAGAAAGAAAATCTGGACGATGTGCTTGAAATGTTGAAAAACAATGGTGAAGAAGCTTATGCTATCGGTTATGTTGATAACAGAGAAGAAGGTGTTATTATCAAATGAAAAAAATAGCTGTTTTAGCTTCGGGTTCAGGCAGTAATCTGCAAACCCTCATTGATCAAATCCATCAAAAAGATGGATTGATTTGTGTGGTAATATCCGATAGAAAAAATGCATATGCGCTTGAAAGAGCAAAGCAAGCAGGGATTCCTGCCGTACATATCAGCAGATTAAAATATAATAGTGACAATGAATATGATGCAGAAATTCTAAGGATATTAAAAAAGTATGAAGCACAGGCTGTTATTCTTGCAGGCTACTTAAAAATACTGACACCGCTACTTATTGATGCTTATAAAAATAAAATCATGAATATCCATCCTTCGTTAATACCGTCATTTTGTGGAGATGGATTTTACGGAATGAGGGTGCATAATGCAGTATATGAAAAAGGTGTTAAAGTAACGGGTGCTACTGTGCATTTTGTAGATCATGGCATTGATTCAGGCCCAATCATTGTTCAAAGAGCAGTGTCTGTCGAGGATAGCGATACTGCTGAGCAGATACAACAAAAAGTACTGAATGTTGAGCATAATATCCTTGCAGAAGCAACAAGATTGTTTTTGCAAGATAAGATAGAGATTATAAATAACAGGGCATATATTAAAAAATAATGGGAGTTACAAAGATGAAAAATGTATTAATAAGCGTATCAGACAAAACAGGAATTGTTGATTTCGCCAAAGAGCTCTCAACTATGGGAGCAAAAATTATATCTACAGGCGGGACATACAAGCTTTTAAAAGAAAACGAAGTGAGCGTAGTTGAAGTATCCGAAATAACCGGCTTCAGGGAATGTTTGGATGGCAGAGTAAAGACACTTCATCCTATTGTCCACGGCGGAATTCTTGCAGTAAGAGATAATGAAGATCATATGAGGCAAATCAATGAACTCGGTATTGAAACAATAGATATGGTGGTCGTTAATTTATATCCGTTTAAACAAACCATCTTAAAAGAAGGGATAGAATTTGAAACGGCAATTGAAAATATTGATATCGGCGGACCAACAATGCTACGTTCGGCTGCAAAGAATTTTAAAGATGTAGCTGTAGTGGTAGACAGTGCTGATTATGATAAAATACTTGCCGAGTTAAAAGAAAAGAGCGCTATCAGTTATGATACAAAATACAAATTAGCATTAAAAGTATTTGAAGCGACTTCACATTACGATACATTGATTGCAAGTTATTTGAAAGAAACCGCGTCTATTGATGAATACGGTCCAACTCTGACCGTTACTTATGAAAAAGTACAGGATATGCGATATGGAGAAAATCCGCATCAGTCGGCGGCTTTTTATAAAGAAATCAAAGGCAATAAGGGTTCCCTTGCATGTGCTAAGCAGCTTCATGGTAAGGAGCTGTCTTATAATAACATAAATGATACAAACGGTGCATTGGAAACATTAAAAGAATTCGGCACAGAGGAGCCGACTGTCGTAGCCGTTAAGCACGGAAATCCATGCGGGATCGGAAGTGGTAAAAATATAGCAGATGCTTATAAAAAAGCATACGAAGGCGACCCGTTGGCAATTTTTGGGGGCATTGTTGTAGCAAATAGAGAAATAGATAAAAAAACTGCCGAAATGATCGCATCAATTTTTATTGAAGTTGTTGTAGCACCTTCGTTTGCAAAAGATGCTCTGAAAATTCTAACTAAGAAAAAAAATATCAGGTTGCTTGAGCTTGATGATATCGGATATAATCAATATGCCCGTGAGTTAAAAAAAGTCATGGGCGGTATGTTAGTACAAGACAGAGATAAAAAGCTTTATGATGAACTTCGATGTGTAACAAAAAAACAGCCTACTCAAAAGGAAATGGAAGATTTAATATTTGCATATAAAACTGTAAAATGCACAAAATCAAACGCTATATCTCTTGTTAAAAATCAAATGCTTGTAGCAAACGGACCCGGACAAGTCAGCAGAATCTGGGCACTCATGAATGCCATCAGACAAGGCGGAGAGAAAGTGAAGGGTTCGGTAATGGCTTCAGATGCCTTTTTCCCGTTTGATGATTGTGTTCGCGAAGCTGCAAAAGCAGGTATTGTTGCCATTATCCAGCCAGGCGGAAGCGTTAATGATGCTGATAGCATTAAAGCATGTGACGAATTAGATATTGCGATGATTATGACGTCGACAAGACATTTTAAACATTAAAAATTTAGTGATAGTTTTGGAGCAGTAGTATATGAAGGTATTAATAGTCGGTGCAGGCGGCAGAGAGCATGCGCTTGCATGGAAAATCAGTCAGTCAAAAAAAGTTGATAAAATATATTGTGCCCCAGGCAATGCCGGTATGGCACAGATTGCACAGTGTGTTGATATTAAAGTCGGCGATATTATCGCACTTGCCGAGTTTGCACAGAAAAAACAAATTGACCTCACAGTAATCGGACCGGAAGAATCGCTTGTTCGAGGGATTGTAGATGAGTTCGAAAGCCGCGGACTTAGAATTTTTGGACCAAATAAAGCTTGTGCGCAGTTTGAAAACAGCAAAGCTTTTACAAAGAAATTCCTAGAAAAATACTATATTCCCACAGCTAAATATGCGGAGTTTATAGCCGTGGAAGATGCCCTTGAGAATATAGGCATATTTGGTTATCCAACCGTTATAAAAGCGGATGGACTCGCTGCGGGAAAAGGTGTTGTCATTGCGCAAAATGAGCAAGAAGCTAAAAAAACCATTGATGAAATTATGATGCAAAAAAAATTTGGTGCTTCAGGTGATAAGGTAGTTCTTGAAGAATTTTTAACGGGTACGGAAGCAAGTATGCTTTGCTTTGTCGATGGAGAGACAATAGTACCAATGGAGAGCGCAAGAGATTATAAAAATATATATGACGGAAACAAGGGGCCAAATACAGGAGGAATGGGGTCTTATTCACCAAATGAATTATTTGATGATACATTAAAACGGTTGGTGGATATTCAAGTTCTGCGTCCTATTATTGACGGAATGAAAAAAGAAAATTTGGATTACAAAGGAATACTGTTTATCGGATTGATGGTAAAAGACGGTATGCCCAAGGTACTCGAATTTAATGTAAGATTCGGAGATCCGGAAACGCAGAGTGTGCTCATGCGTCTAGAAACAGATTTAACAGATATTATGAATGCTTGTATTGATAAGAAATTAAATGAAATAGATATTTATTGGAATAACAGAGCAGCGGTATGCGTGGTCATGGCAAGCGGGGGATATCCCGGAGATTACGAGAAAGGTAAAGTCATCACTGGGTTTGATGACATTAAAAATACTATTATTTTTCATGCCGGAACAAAATTAAATGACGAACATATCGTAACAAATGGCGGCAGAGTTTTAGGCGTATGTGCGATCGCAGATACTGTAAGCGCAGCGAGAGAGATAGCGTATGAAGATGTGGGGAAAATAAGCTTTGAACAAGTGTATTATCGCAGGGATATTGCAAAGTGAAAAGTAAATTAAATAAAAAATATTCAGTATTGGTGCTGTTGTTTGTTTTATGTAGTATGCTGTTGATTACAGCATGTTTTCCTGCAGGAATAGACAGCAGCGTTATTAACGATGAGCGACTGACAGTTATTGCTTTTGACGTGGATCAAGCAGATTGCATTTATATACATACACCGCAAGACGAAAATATATTGGTTGATACAGCAAACAACAGCGATGGGCAGGAAATAAGCAATCAGCTTTATAATCTGGGAGTGAAGCAAATTGATTATTTGTTTTTGACACATCCTCATGCGGATCATATTGGAGGAGCCGATGATATTATAAAAAATTTTGATATTGGTAAAATTTATATGCCGAAAGTATATCACGATACGCAAACATATATGGATGTATTAAACGCAGCAAAAAACAAAGGCATCAAAATACAAGAAGCAAAGCCTCAAATCATTACTTTAAATGCTTGTACTATCAATATGTTGGCACCTATAAAAGAAGGTTATGATGATTTAAATGCATATTCTATTGTCTTTAAGCTTACGTACAAAGATTTTGATATGCTTTTTACGGGAGATCTTCCAAAACAGGAAGAAGGTGAACTATTGAACTGTGATTTGCAGGCTGATATTTTAAAAGTTGCACACCACGGCAGCAATGATTCTACATCTGAAAATTTTCTCCGGCAAGTGGGATGTGAGTATGCCGTTATCTCGGTTGGAGAAGATAATTCGTACGGGCATCCTAATGATGATACTCTGGTCCTTTTAGAAAAATATAATGTAAAAATCTTCAGAACTGATTTACAGGGGGATATAATCATAACAACAGATGGTAAGGAAGTAAATATAGAAAATGTGTTGTAAAAAAGCTGTTATTGACAGATTTGAAGGACAGACGGCAGTATGTGAGTTGGAAAACAAACAATTTATTAATGTTAATAAAAAATTATTTAATTACACTGCAAAAGAAGGAGATCATATATTGATTCACAAAACCTATGTCATAAGAGACGAGCAATATCATAGCCGTAAGATTGATTTGGATGAATATTTTGATAAGTAAGCATTGTTTAGAGGGTAGTTTTATGTTAAAATCTTTCATTATTACTATAATTAAAGGAAAAATGTATGAGTAAATTAGATAAGAATATCAGAGTGGGCTATTCTGAAAACATTAATGATACAGTATTTTTAAAAAAGAATGAAAAAGGGTTCGGGAAAAATCAGCAAATAATATTTATTATATTATTTGCGTTAACAATTGTCACAATCATGATGGTGGGGATATTTAGTACAGATGATATCAAAGGGGCAAGCATTGTATCTCTATTGGTTTTATTTGCGGGAACAGTATTTTTTTGTGCTTTGCGAAACAGACAGAAAATGGAAATGACTTATGACGGAGTTATCAAAGCAATAGAAAAACAGATTGAGCCATACAAAAAAACAAAATCTTATTTAAGAACATTAATTGTTATTAAGACAGATGACGATAGGGAATATATATATAATAATATAATTAGTGGTACAAAAAATGATTATACGACTTATTATAAAGAAGGAGATAAGGTGCGTCACCATGATGGATTTAATCTTCCTGAAAAATTTGATAAAACCAGTGATGATAAAGTAGTCTGTATTTTATGCGGCGCATTAGTTGATATAGAAAATGATGTATGTTGTAATTGCGGAAAACTATTATTAAAATAATTTTTTAAAAGGTACGTTAATAAAATTTTGTTTAATTCAATAAAAAAGCCTTTACAATATGGTTTATTTGTGTATAATTATATAAGTGTCTTTAAAATGATGCAATGGAGGGGTGCCCGAGTGGCTAAAGGGGGCGGACTGTAAATCCGTTGGCGGCGCCTACGATGGTTCGAATCCATCTCCCTCCACCATATATAAGTGAAGTTAAGTTGATTATAATTTGTAATCGACTTTTTTATTTTTATATTATACGATGTAAAAAGAAATTTAAATAATATGAGGATGAGATGAAATACAATTTAGACTTAAGTAATTTATCTATTCAAAAATATAAAGAATTACTTAAAAGTCAAAATCTTTTACCCGGACGCCGTCTTCTTCTACATAATATTGATCAAAATTTTGAAATAATCGGCAACTGTAAGATAAACAATATGTTTGAATTAAAAAAAGCTTTGTCTACTCCCAAAAAGTTAGCTTTATTTGCATCAAATAGTGGTCTTTCGGAAAATTATTTAAAAATATTAAAAAGAGAAATAGGAACTTTTGAGCAGAAACCTGTTTTATTAAAAGACTTTCCGAATATTGATACAGTGCTTCTTTTCAATTTAGAAGCTAATGGCATCGCAACTTCGAAAGATTATTATGAATATTATTATAATAAACAGGACGAATTATTTTGTTTGTGTGATTTAGTAAGAATCAATGGAGTGGGTCCGCTTGCGGCACGTACTTTTTTTGAAGCAGGCTATGAGTCAGTTTTTGATGTTGCTAATGCAAACGCATCAATTTTATTAAAAAAAGTTTCGAAAATAAATGATGTTAAGCATTATTATAAAGCGAACCTTGGCATTAAAGACATGCAGTTTTGTATTGATTTTGCATCTTTATTAATAAAATACGGTAATGAATAATGTTATATCTTAAAAAAGGTTTTGATTTTTAAGTTTTTTATAGATGGGTCAATGTGTTATAATTGAACATAAATAAAAAAGGAGTAGTCAAATATCTATGCATATTAACAACCTTAGTATTGCTTTTATTATAACGATTCTTTTAATTTTTTCGTTTGTGTTTACACAGTGCATCACTGTTTTATATTATTATATTCGCTCTAAAGATAAAATACTGGGAATGCAGGTTCTTCTTAATTTTTTTCCGATGATTATTTTGGGAGCATATATTGTTTCCTTCATGATCGTGGCAATAGATTTTTATCCGTTTTCCGAAGTAACCAGCATTGTTTTTGCAATTATTATTGCTTCTTCAATGGTAATGACAGAATGTTGTTATGTGATATATTTATTAAGCCTGATGCCAATCTCAAAAAAAAGCTTCAAACGAAGCATTGTCTTGTGCATCGGTATTTCTATTGTTTTACTTGCCAATATTTTAGGGTGGGTGTTTTTTGTCAAAGGATTTACCATTGATGTATTCATTATTGTGATTTCATATTTTCTTCCCATTACCATGTTTTTAGTGGTTATATGCGGCATTTTGGGATTTAGCTTGGTATTTAAAGTAAGAGACAGATTAAAAAGACATCATTTAAAACAATACAGCGCGATTTGTATGACTTTTTTGCCGGTGATCATTTTAGATATTATTTTTGGTAATTCGAATATGGTTGTCTTTACACTAACTGGCTTTATAGGCGGGAGCATTTTGTCGTTTATGTATTTTTCAAAATACTTTTATATAAATTATAATTCTGAAATTGATGATAAAAACATTCAGCAGTTTTACAATACATATAATATTTCTCAGCGCGAAAAAGATGTCATTAACCTGTTACTCGAAGGATTATCTAATCCTGATATTGCAAAAGCATTGTTTGTATCAGAAAATACGGTAAAAACACATGTCAAAAATATTTATAAAAAATTAAGTATCAATAATAGATATCAGCTAATAAATAAAATAAAGATTCAAAATTAATCTTAAAGAGCACTTGCAATCTTTTTAATTTCATTATATCTGTTAAATGCTGCCGTACGGCTTATTTTGGGAGAAAAATATTCACATAGTTCTGATAATGGTGCGCTAGGATACGCAAGACGTAAATAGGCGGCCTCTTTTAATTTATCGCTCAGATAGTCAAGCCCTTTTATTTTGGCAATTTTTTGTATGGCAGCTATCTGCGATTCTGCGGAATTGATTGTTTTGTTAATATTGGCTGTTTCACTGTTTACTAACCGGACTGTATCATTTCTGATATCTTTTATAATAAAAATATTTTCAAAATCAAAGACAGCTTTATTTGCTCCAATAACACCTAAAAAAGTTGCAATACTTTCCCTTTTTTTTATGTATACAGAGCAGTATTCTTGCCGAGAAGAATAGTTGGCCTTGATATTATTTCTTTTAAGCAATGAAACAAGATATTTGGCTCGTTTTATTTGATTGATATTCAGCTCCAGATGATATGATTTTGAAGGAGAACTTATATAGCCGCATCCTAAAAAGATGCCTTTTAAATAAGCGGATTGCATCACTTTCGAATTTAGAAAAGAAGTATCTACATCAGTTTTAATAACCATATCGTAAGGATCGAATATTTTATAAAAACTTAAAATTTCCAAACTACTGCTATCGTCTTTAAAATCAATGAAATATAATGTGTTTTTTTTAAAACCGCTGCCTTTTTTTATATATAAATTTGCGCTGTAGCCAAAAAGTTCTTTGATTATTGAAAAATAACGTCGGGCAACAGAAGCGTTATCGCAAGCAAAACTAAGCTTAATTTTGCCTTTGCCTAAAAACGATAAACTTCCAGCGCTATGCAAAAAGCCATATAATTCTGTAATCAAACTGCTGTCATTTATTATCGGAGTGCTGCTGAGTGTTGATTTTAAATCAGATGCGTAACTCATTTTCTTCCTTTACAATACAATGGAAAGTATTCTTTCTATTATTTTTTCTGTATCATGAACTACATAATTATTTTTAATTATTAAAAAGTCATCACCTATAAGATGATACTTATCTTGATAAAAATTTAAATTCCCGGGAAAAACGACATGGGACCCTTCCGATTCGTAACGTTTAAGTACATGATGCGTTGGATTTGTATTGGTATTATATAGAATGTAGTCAAATATTTTGTTTTTTCCTGATAAATGCGTTTCCAAGGCATTGATATGCAAGTGCGCTGTGAAGCCATCTGTCTCACCACGCTGTGTCATGATATTACAGCAATAAAATTTTTTAGCATTACTTTTCATTAAAGCATCTTGAATACCGCCAATTAAAAGATTAGGGATAACGCTGGTATATAAACTTCCTGGACCTAGGATAATCATATCAGCTTCATGAATTGCTTGAATACAAAAATTGAAAGCTTTAGCATCTTTTGGTTCTACGGAGATTTTTTTAATCGGACTTGAGAGTGCGTAGGATACAACAGGGATGCAAGACTCGCCAATGACTTTTTCGCCATTGGAAAGTTCTGCTACGATACGCATATCATCCAAAGTAACGGGCAGAACCGTACCTGAAATTTTTAATACATCGCTTACAGCTTTTACAGCCTCGGCAAAATTACCTTTTATATAACACATGCCTGCTATTAGCAAGTTGCCAAGCGACTGATCTTTAAACATACCTGATTCGAAACGAAATGATAAGAGCTTACTCATTTCGGATTCATCATCAGCAAGAGCAACAATGCAGCTGCGAATATCTCCGGGTGGAAGAATTCCCAAATCTTCTCTGATAATGCCGCTGCTTCCGCCGTCGTCACCTACGCTTACAATAGCAGTAATATTTTGCGTGATTGATTTTAGCCCCTTTAAAACAATACTTAATCCGCTGCCGCCTCCTATAACAACAGCTTTTAATTCGCTCGCTTTTTTCATTTATTTACGTATATCCTTATTTATATCTCTGTGCTCTATGCTTGCCCAGTGGCCATTGGCTTTCATCTTTTCGGATAATGCCAGAGCAATGGACACCGAACGATGCCGCCCGCCCGTACAACCTATGGCTATAATTAGCTGACTTTTACCCTCGTTGATATAGTAGGGAATTAAAAATTCAAGCATTTCTTCTAATTTATGCAAAAATGTCGTTGTTTGTTTAAAAGAAAAAACATATTCAGATACGTGTTCGTCAAGTCCGGATAAAGATTTCAATTTTTCGATATAAAATGGATTTGGTAAAAATCTTACGTCAAATACCAAGTCTGCATCTATACAAATACCATATTTAAATCCAAAAGAGGTAATATTGAGTAAAAACGAATTGGACGCTTTATTATCTGTAAACATCATTTTTAAAGATTCTCTGTGTTCTTTAATAGTAGTATTGGTCGTATCCATTGTGTAACTGGCTTTTTCTTTAATTGTTGCCAATTTTTCACGCTCTTTTTTAATACCGTCTTCAATACGTCCCGTTGGACTCAATGGATGTTTCCTTCTTGAAGATTTATATCGGTTGATCAATACTTTATCATCGGCTTCTAAAAAAAGAATCTTAAAGTTTATTTTCTTTTTTTCCATATCTTCTATAGCAACAACCAGGTCATCAAAAAACTCGCCTACACGGATGTCTGAAACCAATGCGGCTTTGGTTATCTTGCTTTCCATATTTAAAAGCTCAACAAACGGGAAAATAAGCTGGGGAGGAATATTATCAACACAGTAAAATCCCAAGTCTTCCAATACATGAATTGTTTCGCTCTTGCCGGCTCCGCTCATTCCGGTAATAATTGTTAAATCCATTTTTATTCCTCCGTCATATTTAATATTTGTGAAGCTGTTATATTTGCGTCTTTAATTATTTGAAGGCAGTTACTTATATTGCCTACGTCTTTAGAACAATGTGCATCGGAAGAAAGAATAACTTTGGCACCATTTTTAACTGCGATAGAAGCATCGGATGCATTCATATATCCGTGCGCATTATTGATTTCCATAGCAATATTTTTCTCTGCGCATATTCTACTTAATCTGTCAGCATCTATAAAAAAGCGTTCACCCGGATGGGTAATAGCAAAAATATTATTATATTTGTAAATACATCGAATAATAATATCAGTATTTCGTTTTCTGCAATAATTTTTAAAAAGACCTAAATATCTGGAAAAAAAATTCATAACATAATAATATAAAAACCTATCATAACGAATAAGGTAGTGCATTCCTATTAACAAATAATCAAACATTTCATAATATTCATCGGCATCGATTGTTCCATCTTCTTTAATAATATTTGCTTCAAGTCCAAAATATATTTTTATATTTTTATATTTTTTTTGGAGACTTTCAATTTCTCTTTTCATTTTAAGAAGCTTATTTTTATTGACACCGTAAAAAATATGCCCGCCACCATGTTCTGAGATACAAATAAAATCTAAGCCTTTACGAATAGCGGATTGCACATTTTCTTCTACTGTGTTTTTACCGTGACTGTATGTTGTATGAGTGTGATAATCTCCAATAAGTTTCATTTTATAACTCCAATAATTATTATATAATTATAACATAATTTTTATAGCATGAAAATGAATTAGTAAATCGGCGGCAGGCTTTGTATGAATAAGTTTTAATAATATGCTGTATAGGAATCTCTTGATTTTCGTAGTATTTAAAATTATAATAATAAATTAGTAAATACGTAATTCAATAAGGTAAAAAAGATAATGCAACGTAATGAACCAATTATAAAACTTGATCATTTAAGTAAGACATTTAAGAGTAAAGACAGTGTTGTGAATGCACTTGATAATATTAATTTAGAAATACAAAAAGGAGAAATTTTTGGTATCATCGGTATGAGCGGAGCAGGCAAAAGCACGCTTGTGCGATGTATCAACCTTTTGGAAAAGCCAACAGAAGGCAGCGTGCTTTTTGACGGGCAGGATCTTTTGAAGCTAAATCAAAAAGCGCTTAGAAAATCAAGACAAGCTATGGGAATGATTTTTCAGCAATTTAACCTACTGATGCAAAGAACTGCGCTTAAGAATATATGTTTTCCTTCGGAGCTTTCAGGCCTGTCAAAAGAAAAGGCGCAGACAAGAGCGTTAGAGCTTCTTGAAATTGTTGGATTAAGTGATAAAGCCAATGTATACCCGTCGCAGCTTTCAGGTGGACAGAAACAACGGGTGGCTATTGCCAGAGCTTTGGCTACGAACCCAAAAGTGCTGCTATGTGATGAAGCCACAAGTGCACTGGATCCCGCAACAACACATTCTATATTATCATTGATTAAAAAACTCAATGAGCAGTTAGGTATTACTATTGTAATCATCACACATGAAATGAGTGTAATTCAAGAGATTTGTCAGCGAGTGGCAATTATTGATGCCAGCCAAATTGTAGAGATTGGCACTGTTAAGGAAATTTTTTCAAGCCCTAAATCATCCGCAGGAAAGAAATTTATTTATCCAAGTAGTTCTAAAACACAACATTTTGAAAAAAACAGGTGTATTAGAATTGTCTTTGATGGTGATTTTACGTATGAGCCGATTATTGCAAATATGATATTAGATTGCAGGGAGATTGTAAATATTTTATTTGCTGATATAAAAAATATTGATAATAAAGCATATGGCCATCTTGTTTTGCAGATACCTGATGATAACATTGCGGCAGATAAAATTATTACATATTTTAAAATGAAAAATTTATCGGTAGAGGAGGTGATATAAAATGTTTAGTCAGACAGTTATAAATATGATTGGCAGGGGAATTGGCGAAACATTGTATATGACACTTTTTTCTACGCTGCTTGCATATATTATCGGGCTTCCCATGGGAGTGGTGATGATTCTTACAGATAAAGATGGGATACGTCCTATGTTCTATTTAAACAAGGTATTGGATATTATTATTAATATACTGCGTTCTATTCCGTTTTTGATATTGATGATTTTGGTTTTGCCATTAACCAGATTGATTGTAGGAACAACAATAGGTTCCACTGCTACAGTGGTATCCCTTGTTATAGCCGCAGCACCTTTTATTGCCAGACTCGTAGAATCATCCATAAAGGAAGTTGATTTTGGCGTTATAGAAGCAGCGCAATCAATGGGAGCAAGCCCATTTGAGATTATTTATAAAGTCTTTTTACCTGAAGCAAAGCCATCGCTTATTGTAGGAAGTGCTATTGCAGTTACTACAATACTCAGTTATTCGGCTATGGCAGGCATCCTCGGTGGCGGAGGGCTCGGAGCGATTGCAATCAATTATGGTTGGTATCGCTATGAAACGGAAATTATGATTGTAACAGTTGTTTTGCTTGTTATAATTGTTCAAATATTTCAGGAAACAGGTATGAGACTTGCTAAAAAGCTTGATAAAAGATTTAAATAAAAGTATGTAAAGGAGAAAAAACAACTCATGAAAAAAATATTTTCAATTATCATATTAGCAGCACTCACGGTGCTTTTGCTTGCAGGATGTGGTTCGAAGACATCCGAAGAAATTGTAAAGATTAAAGTAGGAGCATCAGTAACACCACATGCCGAAATTTTGACATATGCAAATGATTTATTAAAAGACAAAGGTTATGAGCTGGAGATTGTGGAATTTACTGAGTATGTTCAGCCCAATTTAACGCTTGAAAGTGGAGAATTGGATGCGAATTATTTTCAGCATCTTCCGTATCTGGAACAGTTTAATGAAGAACATGATACGCACTTGGTTTCCGTGGCAGCAATCCATTACGAGCCGCTTGGCCTTTATCCGGGCAAAACAACAACGGTAGCAGAACTAAAAGACGGGGCGCAAATTGCAGTTCCAAACGATGTCACAAATGAAGCAAGAGCATTGCTGTTGCTTGAAGCACAAGGGCTGATAAAAGTAAGAGAAGATGCAGGTCTTACGGCGACGGTAAATGATATCGTTGAAAATCCTAAAAATTTAAAAATAATTGAAATTGAAGCAGCGCAGCTCGCCAGATCTCTGCAGGATGTTGATATGGCGGTAATTAACGGCAATTATGCTATTCAAGCAGGCCTTAATGCTGCAACAGACGCTGTTGCAAAGGAAGAAAAGGATTCGCTCGCAGCTACAACATTTGCGAATATTCTTGTAGTCAAAGAAGGCGATGAAAACAGAGAAGATATAGCGGCTTTAATTGATGTTCTAAAAAGTGATGAAGTAAAGCAGTTTATAGAGGAGCAATATCAAGGTGCTGTTGTGCCGACGTTCTAATTAAAAAATCCTGAATAATAGTATAACAACAGACATTTTCAAATGTCTGTTGTTATTTTTGTAACATGTAATTGAATTGAGAATATTTCGTATTTGAGATATAATAAATTATAAATTCATTTGAATAGTTTTGCTTATGAGCGTTATATTTAGGAGGTAGAAGGTAGTGAGAATAGCAGTCTTAACGAGTGGTGGGGATGCACCTGGAATGAATGCAGCTATCAGAGCAGTTGTGCGGGCAGGAGTTTATTATAATCTTGAGGTCTATGGTATATATCGAGGATATGCGGGACTTATCGAACGAGAAATCGAAAAAATGGACGTTCTTTCAGTAGATGATATTATTGGCAGGGGAGGGACGATTTTAAACAGCAGCCGCAGTAAATTTTTTATGACAGAAGAAGGGCGTATGGAAGCAAAAAAAGCACTTGAGGAATTTGAAATAGATTCCCTCATAGCAATAGGGGGAGACGGCACATACAGAGGAGCACTTACTTTGGCAAAAATGGGTGTGAATGTTATATGCCTTCCGGGAACAATAGATAATGATGTTGCAAGTACAGACTATACAATAGGCTTTGATACCGCAGTAAACACAGCCGCTGATGCAATCGGTAAGATCAGTGATACATCTGCAGCACATAATAGGGCACATGCTGTCCAAGTAATGGGCAGACATGCCGGATACATAGCGCTATATGCTGCTATAGCCGGTGGTGCGGAGAGTGTAATATTACCTGAAATACCTGCGGATTATGAAGCTATTTATAAAAAAATGATTGAAAGCAACAACATGGGCAAGCATCATAGTATCTCAGTTGTAGCAGAAGGGGCAAATAATTATCAGGAAGTTGCAGAGGATATGCTTGCGCATACGGGCATGGAGACAAAAGGAACGAATTTAGGATATTTACAAAGAGGAGGCGATCCATCGGCGTTTGATAGGATTTTGGCTTCCATGATGGGCGCAATCGCAGTAGAACTAATTGTTCAGTCATATAAAAATAGAGTTGTATCTTTTAAAGACGGCAAATATACTAGCTTTGATTTAGAAGAGGCGATTCTTATGAAAAAAGAATTAAATAAAGACATGTATAGAATAATGAATATTATTTCAATATAAGAGGTCGGCTGGTTATGAATAAAACAAAAATAGTATGTACACTGGGACCTGCATGTGATGACATTGAAGTACTGGAAGAAATGCTGCTTAATGGTATGCGCGTTGCAAGAATGAATTTTTCTCATGGTACACATGAGGAACATAAAAGAAGACTCGAGAATGTGAGAAAAGCGGCACAAAGAAATAATATCACTGTTGGAGTAATGCTGGATACTAAAGGACCTGAAATAAGAATAAAACATTTTAAAGACGGAAATGCAACCTTGGTCAAAGGGCAGATGTTTACATTCACAAACCGTGAAGTATTAGGAGATGAATCAATAGTCTCAGTCACCTATAAAGATTTATATAAAGCAGTCAAAGTGGGCGATAGAGTTCTTTTAGATGACGGGCTTATTGTCATGGAAGTGGTTGAGATTAAAGATAAAGATATCATTTTAAAGGTACTCACGTGCGGTGTTTTAAGTAATAATAAAAGTATTAATATTCCGCATAGTAAACCAAATTTACCGTTTCTAACAGAATCAGATAAAAAAGATATTTTATTCGGCATTGAAAATGAAGCAGATTTTATTGCGGCTTCTTTTGTTCGAAGTTCTGAGGACGTTTTATTGCTGCGTGAGTTTTTAATGGAAAACGGTGGAGAAGATATATGGATTATATCAAAAATTGAAAACGGAGAAGGCGTTATCAATATTGATGAAATCATCCAAGTCAGCGATGGCATTATGGTGGCAAGAGGTGACTTAGGGGTTGAAATAGATGCTGAATTGATACCTATTACGCAAAAAGACATTATCGAAAAATGCAATATTGCGGCAAAGCCGGTTATCACGGCAACGCAGATGCTTGACTCCATGATACGCAATCCACATGCTACCCGGGCTGAAATAAATGATGTTGCAAATGCTGTATTCGACGGCACGGATGCCGTGATGCTATCTGCGGAAAGTGCTGCCGGTAAATATCCTGTTGAATCAGTGAAAACGCTATCTCGAGTAATTTACCGCACCGAAGCAAGCGAAAGATATTTTAAAAGTATTAAACGCGATTTTTCAGGGTCTGTTACAACGACCAATGTTATCGGGCATGCAGCCTGTGACATTGCCGAGAAACTGAATGTAAAAGCTATTATTGCGCCCACGGCAAGCGGATATACGCCGAGGTTAATATCAAAATTTCGTCCGAATTGTCTGCTTGTAGCTTCAACCAGTTCACAAAAAGTGTTGAGAAAGCTTTCATTAGTTTGGGGAGTTTATGCAATCTATTCAACGATTTATAGCGAATACGAAATCCTTGTATGCACATCGGTCAGAGCGGCAGCAGAGGAAGGCCTGCTCAATGAAAATGATATGGTCGTAGTCACTTCCGGAATGCCTATCAATGTAACAGGAACCACAAATAATATCCGAGTAGTCAGAGTTCATGATATGAATAACTGCATAATAAAATAAAAATGGATTTTTTACAAATAATTACAGTATAATGAACGGATTGATTTCTTTATTCAATATGCTATAATATTTATAATACTTTTTAAGATCGGAGAATATGATGGCTAGACATAAATGTTCAGTAATTGCAGGTGTGAATAA
>CAZHMK010000009.1:0-72539 GCA_964533615.1 uncultured Eubacteriaceae bacterium | reverse complement strand
ATAACCGATTTTACATTGATTCCCGCATAGCGAGCGGTATCAACGCTTTCCCCAACCACTTCAATTTCATATCCCTTTTTTGTATGATTCATAAAAATATAAACAATAATAACAAGCACAAGCGCTATAATCCAGCCAATATGCAGCCCTAAAAACTCAGGTAAAACTGCACTTTGAGAAAAATCTGCAACTTTAGGAAATCCCTGAGATGCAGGATCTTTCCAAGGTCCATATTGCAGATAGGTTACAAATTTAATCGCTATGTAATTGAGCATTAAGGTAAAAATCGTCTCATTTGTACCCATTTTAGCTTTAAAAAAAGCCGGAATAAACGCCCAAAACCCACCGGCCAGCATAGCCGCAATCGCCATACATAAAAGCATAAGTATTTTTGGCATATCCGGAAAATAAAGCGCAACAAAAGCTGCGGCCATTGCCCCCATCATAATTTGTCCTTCGCCACCAATATTCCAGAATTTCATTTTAAAAGCTACAATAATGCCGAGCGAAGTAATGATGAGTGGAATCGCTTTAAGCACTGTCTGCTGAAGTCGCAGTGCGCTTCCCACTGCGCCTTGAATCATTTCAGAGAAAGTAATAACCGGATTAAAGCCCAAAATTAATATTATAATTCCTGCAAAAAGAATAGATAATATTACAGCCAGTATCCTGATAAATACTGCTTTATTTGAAGGCAGATCTTCTCTTTTTTTAATATTAATTAATTTTCTCATTTATCTGCCCCCTCATTTAAAGTTGCTCCGGCCATCATTAACCCAATTCTTTCTTTTGTGACAGTATCCGGATTTACGGTCCCTTTTAGTTCGCCTCCGCAAAAAACCATAATGCGGTCAGATAAATCCATTAAAACGTCCAAATCTTCACCGATAAATAATATCCCGACTCCATTTTGTTTTTGTTTGTTTAATAGTTCATATATTTTAAGAGATGCCCCGATATCCAGCCCCCTTACAGGATACGCTGTTATAAGCACTTTAGGATTTGCATCCAGCTCTCTTCCTAACAGCACTTTTTGAATATTCCCACCTGATAGTTTTTTTACCGAATAATAAATTGAAGGGGTTTGAATATCTAAGTCCTCTACAATTTTCTTTGCTTTTTGTATATATTTTGATCTTCTGATAAATATTCCCGGCTTATTTTGATATTCTTTTAAAATAATATTATCAATAATATCCATACTTCCAACAAGCCCCATACCAAGCCTGTCTTCCGGAATAAATCCCATCCTGATTCCCAGTTTGATAATTTCTTTAGGTGTTTTTCCTAATATATTATCTCCTTCAAAGAAGATCCTGCCCTTTTGTGCGCAAGAAAGCCCGGCGATCGTTTCGCATAGTTCTTTTTGTCCGCTGCCTGCCACTCCAGCAACACCGAGAATTTCTCCACTGTATAATGAAAAAGAAATGTCACTTAAAACATTTTTCTTATCTTTATTGGCTACATATAAGCCGTCAACTTTTAAAAGACATTGCTGGTTTGTCACCTTTTCTTTTGTAATGGCCAAATCAACTTTAGCGCCTACCATCATTTCCACAAGGGCCTGAATTTCTATATCAGACGTATTAACTGTTCCGATAGACTGGCCTTTTCGCAGCACTGTAATTCTATCACTTATTTCCATAACCTCATTTAACTTATGTGTAATAATGACCACAGCACAACCTTGCTGCTTCATGGTACGCATAATTTCAAAAAGCCGCTTGATTTCTTGAGGAGTAAGTACCGCGGTTGGTTCATCCATTATAAGGATCTTTGCGCCTCGATATAATACTTTTATAATTTCTAAAGATTGTTTTTCTCCGACAGACATTTCATAGACTTTTTTGTTTGGATTTACGTCAAGGCCAAATTTATCAGATAATTGCTGAATTTCTTTGCTTAACCGCTTACTCTTTGAAAAGAATCCGCCTCGCCCGCCAAGCAAAATATTTTCTTTTGCTGTAAGTACATCAACTAATTTAAAATGCTGATGTATCATACCTATACCTTTTTCAATAGAATCTTTAGGTGATGAAAAATAAATATCTTGATCATATATTGAAATGAAACCGCTGTCGGGAGTATATATCCCCGACAGCATGTTCATTAGCGTACTTTTTCCTGCACCGTTTTCTCCAAGCAGTGCATGTATCTCACCTTCATATATAGTCAGATTAATATTATCATTTGCCTTGACAGACCCGAAAGCTTTACAAATGTCTCTCATTTCTATTGCTTTTACAGGTTCGTTCATATTCATTATTGATCTGTTGCCGTTACGCCTTCTACTAAATATTCCATTTGCCAGATAGCAGCCCTGTCAAGTGTTTCGCCTTCTTGGACAACGACATTGCCTGCATTGTCTTTAATTGGTCCTACAAAGATCGGGAATTCTCCCGCTACTATTTTAGCTTGTACTTCTTCTACTTTTGCTTTGACATCATCAGGCACCAAGTCGGTAAGAGGCGCAAGCCCTACATATCCGTCTGCCATTGTGCCATAATAACTTTCAGGTGTATAAGTGCCGTCGATTATCTTCTGAATGGTCGGTACTAAATATACATCATGATGCCAAATCGGTGCTGTTAAGAAAGATTCAGGTGCTACTTGAGTATTATCTAAATTATACCCTATAGCATATTTACCTGCCTCTTCAGCTGCAAGCTGAGGGCCTGCCGAATCACAGTGTTGAGCAATAATATCACAATCTGAAGCAAGTAATGATTCAGCTGCTGCTTTTTCGTTTACCGGATCACTCCAGCTGTTGATATAAACAACCTTTACCTCAACATCAGGATTTACTGATTGAGCTCCTAATGTAAATGCATTGATCCCGATTTTAACTTCGGTATACGGATATGCCGCAACATAGCCTAACTTATTTGTTTCTGTCATCATTCCGGCAATGATACCTGAAAGATATCTTGGCTCTTCCATTGCTCCAAAATAATTGCCAAAATTGGTATCGTTCATTTTATATCCTGAAAAATGAAGGAATGTGACATCGGGATATTCTGTTGCCAATTCATCTAAAGCATCCATGAATCCAAAGCTTGTACCAATTACAATACTTGCACCTTGATCGATCATATTCACTGCAGTATTTTTAACTGTTTGCTTATCTTCGGCTACATTTTCTGCAATGATTGTTTTGATGCTGTCTCCAAATGCTTCTTCAACTGCTACTGTTCCATTATGTTGTGCTTGTGTATACCCACCGTCGGTTGTGCTTCCAATATAAATGAAACCAATCGTTGTCACTTCGTCTGAATTAGAACTGCTTGAACCGCAACCGGTGAGTACCGCTGCCATAACAAAAGCAATTACAAGTAACACAGACAATAATTTCTTTGTTTTTTTCATCGTATTCTCCTCTTATTTTTTGTTAATTATTTAATAATAATAATTTTTATATTATTATTTTAAAAACAAATTTTTTTTATACCAACACTTTATTAAACCGTTATTCGAACAAAATTTGTCCGTCTTTTATTTCCCTTATTACCGCCAAAGATTCCAGCCTTAAACCTTGGTCCCGCAGCTTTTTCCCACCTCCCTGAAATTGTTTTTCGATAACAATAGCAACACCTACTACATTCGCCTTTGCTTGCCTTACTATTTCTGCGAGCCCTGTTGCCGCTTCCCCGTGTGCCAGAAAATCATCTAAAATCAAAACATTATCATTTGACTGAATAAAATTTTTAGCAACTCTAATGGTGGATACAGTTCCTTTTGTAAAAGACCTTACCTTTGCACAGTAAAAATCTCCCTCCATATTGCTGGCAAATGTTTTTTTCGCAAATATAACCGGGATATTATTAAAATACATAGAGGTAATACATGCTATTGCTATGCCCGAAGCTTCTATTGTTAAAATTTTTGTTATATTATCATTTTTAAATCTTCTGGCAAATTCTTTGCCTATTTCATTAATTAATTTTATATCTATTTGATGATTTAGAAAAGAATCTACTTTTACAATTTCTGTACCTATTTTCGTTCCGTCTTGACGTATTCTATTTTTTAATAATTCCATATCCAATTAACCTAAACGATGCATTTTAATAAAATTAATAGTATTATTATAAGCTTGACATAATAAACTGTAAATACTCAACAGAAAATTATTTATTTTTCATCTCGCTGCCTAAAGGAACTGAAAATAAAATACTTTGCTGCTGGATGTTAAACTCTGTACCGTTTGTTAAATACATCTCACCGTCGACACATATATTGAATGAATTCACAGGAATAAATTTTACAGATTTACATCTTCTGTAATATAATATTCTATCGGCAAGTGCCGTTTCTAAAAGCGTTCCCTTTTTATATTTTCCTACCATTGCCAAAAATTCCCTTCTCTTAAGCGGCTTAACCATGATCATATCAATATATCCATCATTGACAACAGCCTTAGAGAGTGCATTAAATCCACCACCGCAATAGGAACCATTTGCAATGGCTGAGAGCAAAAATTTCCCATTTATTTTTTCTTCATTGTCTATAATCATTTCTAAATCAAATAATGGCATATCTTTTAACACGACCGCAACGCCGATAAGATATGCCATTGATCCCGTTATCAACGGAATTTTTTTTGTTTGTTCTGTTTTTTCAACTACAGCGCTGTCAAACCCAATATTGACCATATTCACTGCAAGTCTGTTATCAAAGCTAATTGTATCAATTGGTATACTTTTGCCTTTAATTTGTCTCTCTATATCTAAAAAATATTTATAATTAGTAAAACTTTTTATAAAATCATTGCCTGTACCAAGAGGAATTACTGCAATCTCGGCATTTCTATATCCTTTTGCTGCATTTGCCACTTCATTTAAAGTTCCATCGCCGCCACAAGCATAAAAACGAACAAGGACATTTCTTTGTAGTGCTTCTCTTATGTAGCAATCAACATCTTTTTTTTGTTTTGTATAATAAATTTCTTTTTGTATATTTTCTTCATTACAAGCCAATAAAATATTTTCTTCCAGTTTTTTTTGATTTGTTTTATTTAAAGCATTTGTATTTAATATAAAGATATGCTCTATTTTTTTATACAAAACAAAAATCCTACTCAGACTAAGCTGCCTTTCATATCGCCTTATTACACTATCTTCATTGTACATGATACGAGATAAAAAATCAATATTTGTCAACTTATGTCATTTTAAATATATGATTGCGCCTAGTTTTCTAGTCGTTTCTTTTTTAGCAGTAATAAACCAATTGATTTGTTTTGTTTAAAATTGAATGCTGTAAGTGTCTTCCAAAGCGTGCTGCAGCAACGTTATTGTATCATTTACCGGAGTGGATACCCCTAGTCTTTTTCCAAGTCGGCTTACCGCACCGTTCAAAAAATCAATTTCTGTAGCTTTCTTTTTCATGATATCTTGTGTAGCCGAAGGATAATGGTCACGAATTGCAGGTAGATTTTCTATGCTATAATAATGCCATCCTTCTTCAAACGATAAATCAACGCCTAGTGCATTGGCTACTTCTATAAGTTCTTTAATAATATTTCTCTGCAGTTCTTCGCCGCCGCTTGCATCAAAGAGCTGCCCCATCGTAACTCGTACAAGCCCGCATGGTATATTTACCGCACAATTTACAATCATTTTTTTCCATATAAATTTATCTGCGTCATTGGAGTAAAACGCCCGCATTCCGCCTTTGTTAAATATTTTTTCAAGTTCATCCAATATTTTTGGTTTTACATTCGGGCTTGCTCCTCTAAATAAAATATCATAATGATCTGTAAGCATTCCGCTGACATGTCCAGGCGCTATCATTCTGCTCGCAATGTGCATAACTCCATAGCCTACCTTATCTTTATCAAACATTTCAAATAATATGTCCGCATTACCAACCCCGTTTTGCAGCGTGATTACAAATGTATTTTTATCAAATAATTCATTATATTCTTTTATAGATTCTCGAGTCTGTTGTCCTTTCACCAATATAATTACTATATCACATATGCCGACTTCTCCGCCGCTGCTGGATGCTTTAGCTTTGAGCACTTCTTTTTTATCTTTTACTTCCACAATTAACCCGCTTTTATTAATTGTATCGACATGCTCTTGATATTTATCAACGAACCATACATCTGCTCCGCCTTTTAAAAGAGCACTGCCTACGAAAGAGCCTATAGCTCCCGATCCCAATATTGCTACTTTCATTTTTTTTCTTCCTTTCTGATTGAATTAGCTGTAGATACACCAATTTCAAATGCTTTTTTATTTATAGCCCGAAATTGCTCTTTCTTACCTAATTTATCAGTCAATACTTTTTCTGCTACCTCAATGGATACATCTTTTGTATAGGCCAGAACAAGTCCGTACATGATAATATTGCTCGCTTTTTCATTTCCGGCTTCTTTTGAAGTATCCATTAAATTAATCTTGATAATATTTACTCCATCAATTTTCGGACTATCAACAAGAGCAGAATTTACAAATAAATTACCGCCTTTTTTCACTCTGTTACTAAATTTATCATAAGATGGTTTATTTAGCACAATGACATTGTCATAATATTTTTCTTCAGGGGATCCTATTTCTTCGTCTGCCATTTTTATTGTGCAATTTGATGTTCCTCCCCGCATTTCGCCGCCATAAGCAGGCAAAAAGGTCGTAAAATGGCCTTCTTCATTAGATGCATGTGCTGTGAGTATGCCTAGTGTCTGTACCCCTTGACCTCCAGATCCGGCAAACAAATAAGTTTTTTCCATGTTTATCCTCCTTAACCTTTCAAATCTCCAAGCGGAAAATAAGGTATTACATTTTTTTCAACATATTCTTTTATCTTCCTCGGCTCAATACCATAATTTGTAGGACACGCACAAAGTAATTCAACAAATGAGTATGCTCCTTCATTTATCTGAAGCTCCAAGGCTTTTTTAATTGCCGCTTTTGCCTGTAATATATGTTTCGGCGTATGTAATGATTGACGAGTAACATACCTTGGTGCATCGAGACTTGCAATTTGCTCCGCCATTCTTATCGGGTAACCGCATGCTTCCACACTGCGCCCGGATGGCGTTGTTGTCGTTTTTTGCCCTTCTAGGGTAGTTGGTGCCATTTGTCCGCCTGTCATACCATAAACCTGATTATTTGCCATAATCACTGTAAGGCTCTCTCCTCTTGCAGCTGCATGAATGGATTCAGCTGTTCCAATCGCTGCACAATCTCCGTCTCCCTGATATACAATAACAGGTCTTGAAGGGTTGCAACGTTTAAAACCAGTAGCGTTCGCAGGAGCTCGCCCATGTGCAGACATAAACGTACTGAACTTATGAAAGGGTGCAGAAAATGTGGTACATCCGATAGGAGTTGCAAAAACCAATTTATCTACAATATTCAGCTCCTCACTGAGTTCTGCAATCAACTTAAATGCGACTCCATGTGAACATCCTGGACAAAATGTAGTCGGAACATCACTGAGCGCATCGCTTCTCTTATAGATGACTTCCATTTTTTTCTCCTCCTATCATTTTTATGATATCTTCTTCAATTTCATCAACTTGCGAGAGGTATCCTCCGCAATGAAGATTCGTATGAATTGGTATATTGTTATCTATTTGTGCTTTCACATCATAATAAAACAACGGTGGTATTGCCATTTCTACAACCAATACACCTTTAATTTTCTTTGGATCAAGCGCATTAAGCGGCTCGTCCGGGAACGGAAACAAACTAATAGGCCGTATCATTCCCACTTTTATACCTTTTTTTCGCAAATTACGAATTGCTGACTTCGCAATACGAGCTGCAATGCCCCAGCCTACAATGACATACTCCGCATCATCCATCATATAATTTTCATAAGAAACTTCTGTCTTTTTCCATTCTTCATACATTTCATTATATTTTCTATAATTATGATCTAGATTCTCAGCAAAAGTGGTATAGGGACCTGCATAAGGAGTATCTTGTATTACTTTTTTTTCAGATTGCTCTCTGCCGATGACATAAGGCAAATCAAATCTTGCTTCATCCAATTGCTTAAAGGGCTTGATATCTACAGGTTCCATCATTTGCCCGAGACTTGCGTCAGATAAAATGAAGACCGGTGTGCGATATTTTTCTGCTTTGTCCCACGCCTCATAGATAATATCGCATAATTCTTCAACTGTTGACGGCCCGTATACAAGCCCTTTGAGTCCTCCGTGCCCGAGTGATTTTGTCACCATGTTATAATCGCTTTGGGCACCCTGTAAATTACCTGTCGCGGCGCCTCCTCTCTGCACATCCACTATAACCGCGGGCAGTCTTCCGCTTGCCAGACAGCTTAATGATTCCGTCATTAAAGATAATCCGGGTCCCGCTGTTGCTGTAAGAGCTCTCACTCCTGCAATTGATGCTCCGAGGAGCATAGTTGCTGCCGAAAGTTCACTTTCAGCCTGTATGAAAACGCCTTCCACTTCAGGCAGCCTCCAAGATAGATATTCTGTTATCGGCGTTTGCGGCGTAATCGGATACCCAGAAAAAAACCTGCATCCCGCACGCAAAGCCGTCTCACTCATAGCTTCATTTCCTTTCCATAGTTCTTTTACTGCCATTTGAATAACCTCCTTATTCTTAATAAATTCTAATTGATTTGTTACTTATAAACCGTAATGGCTGCATCCGGGCAAACAATCGCACAAAGTTTACATGCCGTGCATTTTTCTTCTTCTGTTTGAACTGCATAATAATATCCCTTAGCATTGACTTGGCTGCCGGCTCTCAAAAGATTCTTGGGACACACGTCAAAACATAATCCACACCCTTTGCAGAAATTAGGATCTACAACAATTTTGGCCATGACTTTAACCTCCGTTTATTCATACTAATTAAATGTTAAACTTTTACATTCGGATTTGTCTAAAAAAAATTGTTATGACAAGCATGCCTTATATTTATTTTTAAAAAAAATCAAAGCAATGCTAAATGCAGAAAATTGTGTTTTAAAAAAGACATTTAAAAAAACTTTATTCTCTGATAAAATAATATTGTTATAAAAATATTTAAAATGGGAAATAAAATGGATAAAAAAATTTTTGAAAAATATGTAAAAAAATATCCGCTTTCAACATTAAATTCAATACTTTTTGAAATGTTATATGACGAAATAGTTTCCTGCAAGCTTCCTCCCGGCACAAAATTAAACACTGCACAGATCGCGGAAAAACTAAATATAAGCCGCACCCCGATAATGGATGCATATGAAAAATTAAAAGATTTACGATTTATAGAAAATGTGCCCAATAAAAGCGGATATTATGTGTCAAAGCTTTATGTTGATGATTTTAAAAATATGATGCTCGTTCGAGGGGCTCTAGAAAAAACAGCGGCTTCTACGGTTGCTTCCATTCACAATATGGAACATTTAGAGGAGTTATATTCCCTTGCAAAAGCGCTGCAAGAACTTATGTTTAATGATGAATATGTATATCAAAGAGAGACCGAACACAAATTTCACTCATTAATTGTGGAATCTACAAAAAATCCTTACTTGATTTCGGCCTACCAAATAATTTCCAAAGTTTTATACAGACATTATTATTATATGGATTGTTTGACTTCGGATTCGCCGAATTTATTTGTTTCAAAAGAGGCCGCATTTGATCATATTGCCATATGCAAGGCGCTTGAAAGCGGCATCTCTGATCTTGCGGAAAAAGCAATGGAAAAACACATGAATACAGCAATGATTATTTATCTCATTCATGCAAATAAATGGTATAAGTAATTAATACTCTATAAAAAATAATTAAAATGATTTCCGGTTTTCTTATGGCTCCCCTTATTCATCATGCGTAATGGGTTCTTTATAAAATGCAGATGCAACTAAATACCAAAATAATATCATCGTTAAATATCTTAATATCCTAAGAATATTAAAAGCAATTAGCGGCGTAAATGGCATGCGTAATAACAGCAATAACAGCGCCGAAAAAATATATAGATAGTTTATTTTCAGTTTCCCTTTTTTTCGCCATGATTTAATATGATCAATAGAAAAAAATAAACTCACTATAAACGCTTCGATTTCTGTTAGAATAATCAAAGCAAAATAAGATGGAAACTCGATAATGCGAATGTAATACTCAATAGCATAGCATATCAAAAGTATTAAGAATATAAATAAAATTTTTTTAATACCTGCTCTAATACTCATTTTAGTTTCTCCTTATATAAAACTAATATATTATAAATAAACCAAATAATTATTTTAATTTGGATTAATCAATATCTCAGCGATTTACATATCGCCTTTAATATTTATGGATATAACTGTGATGCTTAGATTATTTGCTTATAAATTTGTATATATTTTACTACTTAGAATACAGTTGGTTAGTCAAATTTAAAAATTATACTATTAAATAATAATTGGAAGCGACATCGCTGGTCTTCGAAAAAAGCAATAAAAAAACCACATGAATCCAGCAATGATTATTTATCTCATTCATGCAAATAAGCGATATAAATAATAACAACATTTTTACTCTTCCACTGTTACCTGATTTCCGTATTTCGCAACAATAACATCTGTCACAATAACCAATCCCTCATTCACTATTTCGTTTACGATCGGCATAGCCATTTTTATGTTTTCCGGTGTATCAACTATTTCAATAATAATCGGAAGTTTTAATGATATATCCAAAATACGTGTACTGTGAAGCCTTTTTTCATGACCAAACCCTTCAATGCCCCGCGTTACAGTCACGCCCGCCATTCCTATCTCAGCCATTTTTTCCACAAGAACATGATAGAGATTATGGCCTTTATATTTTGCATCCTCACAAATATATACTTTTAATATTTTACATTCTCTCTGCAAATTCATTTTTTCTCCACCTTTCTATGCAATTAAAATCCATTTATATATTTCTACGCCGATTATATAACCTATAACACCTAAAACAAAAGAAAATGTTATATATATACCCGCATTTAATCTTTCATTATTTTGAAATAAAGTAAACCCTTCATACATAAAAGTTGAAAAGGTCGTATACGCTCCTAAAAATCCATCCCCAAGTAATGCATACTTATATGTATCAAAATTAATAGAAGACACTATCCCAAGTAAAATCGCTCCCGATATATTAATTATAAATGTCGCTATCGGAAAACCGCTCATTTTTCTTTCCGCTATTTTTTTGCCTATTGTGTATCTTGAAAAACTCCCCAGTGCGCCACCGAATGCAATGAACAAATATTCCATGATTGTATTTTCCTTTTCCTCGTATAATTGTTATAAGTTAATTATGCGTTAATTTTACAATAACTTTTTTTGCTAAAATATACCCGACATATGCGGCAGCAAATCCTAAAACACATGATAAAACAATATATAAAATAGCCGAAGAATAATCCCCGTTAAACATTAACATGGCTGTTTCTTTACAAAGTGTTGAAAATGTTGTAAATGCACCTAAAAATCCTGTTGAAAAACCAATTCTGATATCGGGATCAAAATTCGATATTTCAAAAGAGACGGTTAAGAAAAAAGCAAGAATCAGCGCTCCTGTAAAATTCACAACAAGTGTGCTGTAGGGGAGACCACTTGTACACTGAAACAGTTCCATATTACGTACGAGAACTCTCAGCACGGCTCCTGCTGCCCCGCCTAACATGATATAAATATTTTTTCGCACTTTTAAAATCCCCCAAATAAAAAAGCTCCTACAATTTATAATTATATTTATGTAGGAGTCATCAGCTCTAAAGCATTTCTGGCGAACTCCATCGCCTAACTTTCATTATTTTATCATTTAAATAAATTTATTACAATATAATTTTAATTTAAATTATTTATTGCAATTATGTTAATCTGCTATTTGTTAACCCATAAACCATGCCGACTGCAATAAAAATAGAATTTTCCATCATACATCTTCGGCAAACGGACTTGTGCTCCCTGTTGAGGATATAATTTTATTAAAAGTACTCTGTCATACGTAACATATGCCACAAAACTTATATAATGATCTTTATTCATTTCATGTGAAAAAGTAGCATAATAGTCATCTTCTATTTCCTCTATCTGTAATTTGTGCTGGCTGTCTGTAGTTCTGGCAACAGCCGGCACTAATTTTCTCCCGCAACATGATAAAGCAAGTTTCGTAGTAGAAATAATTGTATTATTACAGTTTGGACATACATAAAAATTAATTTTTTTTATATTGCCTGTATCTATATTGTCTTTTAAATCTCCTTTTAAAAGCTCTTCTATGTTCACATCTAATATTTCACCCAGCTTACCGAGCAAAGATATATCAGGGCATCCAAATCCACGTTCCCATTTTGAGATTGTTTTATCGCTGATATTCATTACATCGGCAAGTTGCATTTGTGTCATGCCTTTTTCTTTACGTAATTTTAATATAAGTTTTCCTATTCTGCTACAATCCATAAATTTCACCTCATAGCTAAGCATACGCTCGGCTGATTTATTTTGCAATAAACGCTTCGTAGAATTTATAAAAAAACATAGATATAATGCATTCTGTGCTAGTAAAGAAAAGCTATTATTTTAAAATGATTTATCTATTCATAGCAGCTATTCCAGCTTTGTAAGACATAACCTTCGAATTTTATTACTCATATCTTCGTACGTATATTCAGAAGAGAGTACCACAAGATAGTCCCCAGGAGCTATTTTCGTATCTCCTTGAGGAATAATATCTTTATCTCCTCTATGAATACCGACAACTAAAATCCCTTTGGGCCAATCCACTTCACGCAAAGTTTTACCTGCAACAACGCTTCCGAGTTCAACCGGAATTTCAACTAATCCTCCAAGTTTTTCATTCTTAATGTTTTTGTTATTACTTTCCATGATTCTATCTAATAGTGCTTCATAAATAGGTGTTACTTTAAAGATATCTGATAAAAACAATGCGATAAAAGAACATGCCGCAACCGGAAGCAGATGCATGAGCGAGCCTGTCATTTCTGCCGTTAATAAGATACTTGTAATTGGTGCTTTTACCGAGCTTGACAGTGCGCCAGCCATAGCACAGACAGCGAAATCAGGTATATATTCGGCCGGCAGACCAAAATGCGTTGCCGCTAATGCAAAAATACTGCCTGAAAGAGCACCAACAGAAAGAATGGGCATAAATATTCCGCCTGGTACACCACTGCCAAAACTTGTAACTGTAAATAATAATTTTACAATAATAAAAATGAGGAGAATATTCATTTCATTACCGAGACTCTCGGCAATTTCTACTAAATTTTGTCCTCCTCCTAATACTTGTGGCAGAAATAGCCCGCATGGCAATGCAATCAATAACGCAATTACAGGCCGAATACGCAGAGGAACTTTATTGTAAAGTGTTTGAAATGCAAGCAAAGATTTATTTAAAATAATTCCGACCAGTCCTGAAAAAATCCCTAGTGGAATCAACCATAAATATAAATTTTCCGGAAGTTGTGGGATGGTGGTGAAGTGCAATACAGGCTTTAATCCGAAAAAATATTTTGATACCACGTCTGCCGTAAGCGAGGCAGTTGTTGCAGCGATCAAAATCAAAGGCGAAAAACTTCGATGAACTTCTTCCAAAGCAAAAACAATGCCGGATAAAGGGGCACAAAAAGCCGCAGAAAGGCCAGCCGCTGCCCCTCCTGTTATTAAATAGTTTTCTTCAAGTTTATTTTTACTTATTTTTTTCGCAACAGCCTGACTGCCGCAGGCGCCTATTTGAATCGACGGTCCCTCGCGACCAAGAGAGAGTCCGAAAAATGATGAAATAATACCACTTATAAAACGAACAAATAATATGGAATACCACTTCATTTTAAGACCATATAATACTTGCCCTTCCACTTGGGGTATTCCGCTTCCAGTAGCCATCGGCTCTAATTTTATAAGCCAGGCAAGAACCAACCCGATACTGATCGCCACGACAATCCAAGGCAAAATCATTAATGGATGTATTTTTAAATATGCAAATATTTTTACAGCAATATTATTGCCATGTTGTATTCCCAAACGATAAAACACAACAAGAAATCCTGCTAAAAGCCCTGTAAGTATACCTTTTAATGCTACACTCCATTTTAATTCATTCAAATTGGATAGAATTTTATAGACTTTGGATTTAGGCAAAATAAGCCTCCATAGAAAATTACTGTATAATATATTATTTCATAAATTTAAAAAACAAAAACCTGCCTCAGCAGGTATTTTTATGAATTCCTTCTATACGTACGTTCAAAATCCTAACTAAATAAACAGCGAACAAACAAAACAATAGGACTAACTATTATAGTATTGTTTGCATGATATTGAGCCATTAATCAGCTTAACCTCCATAGTAAACGCGCAATCATTACTGAAAATATGGGTCTTGAAATTACTTTTGACTTTACTCTGCTAAGGTTTTTTATCCAAATATTAGAATGGTGCGCCCTGAGGGACTCGAACCCCCGGCACTGTGGTTCGAAGCCACATGCTCTATCCAACTGAGCTAAGGGCGCAACATATTTTAAAAAAACAACCATAGTAACACTATGGTCACGATAGGCTGCCGTCATGCTTATGGAGCGAAAGACGAGATTCGAACTCGCGACCCTCGCCTTGGCAAGGCGATGCTCTACCACTGAGCCACTTTCGCTTAAAAATTGGTGCGGATGAAGGGAGTCGAACCCCCACGCCGTAGGCGCTAGATCCTAAGTCTAGTGCGTCTGCCAATTCCGCCACATCCGCATTCAAATAACGCCTATTTATCCTAACAAAGTATTTTGAATTTGTCAAGTTTTTTACATTAAAAGCTCCACATTCTTTTATCTAATTGTACAATAGAACCGCACATTTTAAATCCAAATATTAAGATCGCAATACAAATAATATGCACTATGATAGACTGCCAATTTTTTACAATAATTAAAAGCGGAATATCTGCAAATGCAAAAAATACAGCCCAACCAAATGCCCATCTTCTATGTTTAAAAGCATACGCTATCAAAAGCACTAATAGTGCCAGTGTAAGAGCAAACGCAATTATTAACGTAACCCCAATACTTATCTCACCATTTTTGATTGCATTAAACCCATAATTAAACAATATATCCGGAATAATAATGCGAATTGCCTGAACATCATAAGGAATCCTGAAAATAGTGGCAATTGCATTATACAAAATCATGGCTACTATTCCGACTAAAGAATAAGAAGCCATAATGATCCTTCTGTTAAATTTTTGCTTCAAGATCTGATAATCATTATTATTCATTTTACGCCCTCTTCTTATGCTTTTTTTCCGTTTTGCATGAATTTTTCAATGTCATCAGCTGTTTTTATTATATTTTGTGTAAGTACTATACAGCCTGCATCTGTAATTAACACATCATCTTCTATTCTTACCGCTACGTTTAATTCTTTAATATATAAACCGGGCTCTACGGTAATTACCATTCCAGCTTTAAACGGAATCAGTCTGTCACACGGATCATGTGCATCCAACCCCAGACTATGCCCAATCGTATGATAATAATATTTATTGATATCTTTTGCTTGTTTTAAAACACCAATATCATAAAGCCCTTTTGTTAAAATTGCTTTTGCCAAAGCTTCAATTTCTCTGAAAGTAACTCCATCTTTAATATATTTTATAACTTCCTCATTCGCTTCCAAAACAATATCATAGACTTTTCTCTGCATTTCAGTAAATTTGCCACCGATAGGAAAAGTGCGCGTTACATCTGCGCAATAATTTTTATATGACGCACCTACATCAAGCAATATCAAGCTATCTTGTTCAATGACTTCATTGCTTTCCTCATAATGTAATGTCAATCCATTTTGCCCGCCTGCTATAATAGGCAAAAAAGAATTTTTCATTCCTGCTTTTACAATCTCATACTCAAAATTAGCTTTTAATTCTATTTCGTTCATATCTGGACGAGCGGATTTCATTACCCTTAAAATTCCTTTATTGGTAACCGAAATGGCTTTTTGAATCATTTCAATTTCGTAATCTTCTTTTACGAGTCTTAAAGGTACTGTTATTTCGGAAGCATTTTTAATATGAATATAAGGGTATTTTTTTAGAATAGACTCTGCTAATTGTTCATGAGGTGTGCTGTAGGATTTCCATGCAGAAATTATTTGAGTATTGATATAAATGGTTTTATAAAACGTCTTTGCCATGACAGATGCAAAAACATTCAAAAATTTATCAATACTAATTATATTTTTTATTCCAGATAATTCAGATAATTCTTTTTCCGATAATCTGTAGCCAGTCCACTTTTCTTGTGCAGTATCTTTTCTGTATACAAACAAGGTTTCGCTTATTATATCAGCATTTTTTTCTACCATATAAATAAAATCCGGCTTCTCTATACCCGTTAAATAATAAAAATCTCTATCAACTTCAAAAGGAAAATTCATATCCGCACTTGATGTATAGAGCGTATTCGAATGTATTAGTGCAATACTGTTTACGTCCATTAATTCTTTAAATTTTTTTCGATTATTAACAACATGCTCACTTTTCATTTTTTACTCCCAATAATTAAAATGAACTATTTTCCCCTGCAGTATATCATCTATTTCAATTCTTTTAATGATCTGACCAAAATCATCTTTATAATCAACGATAATAATACTTGCATTGTTTATTATCTTTCCGCTGAATTCTTTTAATTCCTGATCTAAAAGCGCTGTTGTGAGCGCCCATATGGCTCCTCCGTGCGAAGTACAGAGGCATACTCCGTCATCACTTCGCAGCTTGTGAATATGGTTTTTTCGATTTTCATAAAAATCTGTCCAACTGTCTCCGTTTGGATACCTGAAACTTAGTAAGTTTTTTCGATATTCTTCAATATCAATATTCCTGTCTACAAAATCTGAAAATGCCAACCCCTCCATCTCTCCAAAATTTATTTCCCGCAGCCACTCAACAATATTTAATTCTGCATTCAACTTATTTGCAACATTTTGACCGATATATTTAGCGCGCCGAATCGGACTTGAATAAATTTTATCATAAGTAGCCGTGCTTAAAAAATCTATTAATGCTTGTGCCTGTTTTTCTCCTTCGTTCGTATATGGTGAATCACTGACACCTGTCAGCCTATTTTCAAAATTAGATACGGTTTGAGGATGTCTTACAAAAATAAAACGCATAACAATCTCCTAAATATTTTTTATATTATAACATTTAATTTAAATTTTTAAAAGAAATGTTATAATATTTAATACGAATCTGGAGGATTTTATGAATTATAATACAGCTCTAGAATATATACATTCTCAAAATAAATTTGGAATTAAGTTAGGTCTTGAAAATATTACTATTCTTTTAAATAGCTTGGGATCGCCCCAAAATAAATTAAAATTTATTCATATAGCCGGAACGAACGGAAAAGGTTCCACTGCTACTATGCTATCTTATGCGCTTGTTTCAGCCGGTTACAAAACAGGGCTTTTCACTTCGCCTTATATGATTTGTTTTAATGAAAGAATTCAAATTAATAACGAGTACATTCCAAACGACAGATTAGTTGAAATAACTGCAAAAATAAAGCAACAAATTGACATAAATACTCAGCATGGCCTTATCCCTCCGACAGAGTTTGAACTGGTTACTGCTATTGCTATTCAATACTTTTTTGAAGAACAGGTAGATATTATCATTTGGGAAGTTGGAATGGGCGGCAGGCTTGATGCTACAAATGTTATTAATACCAACGAACTTTGTATTATAACTTCTATTAGTTATGATCATAAAGAACATCTGGGAGATAGCCTGGAAATGATTGCTTATGAAAAAGCCTGCATTATGAAAGAAAATCGGCCTTGTATTCTTATGCAGCAATCTCAAGTAGTTACTGATGTTATTAAAGCCAAAGCTAAAAGCCTGCATTGTGATATTGACATTGCCTCTATTGACGATTTTAATTTAATATGCTCCTCTTATGACGGTCAGGAAATTTTATATAAAAATAAATATAAAATTGATCTTCCTTTAGCGGGAAGTTATCAATTAAAAAATCTTTCATGTGTAATGAAAACAATCGAAATATTGACCGCTTTTGGAATGCCTGTACAAACAAGTAATGCAGTGTCAGGAATAGAAAAAACAATATTTCCCGGAAGGTTTGAAATAGTAAATTCATCTCCACTCATCATTCTTGATGCTGCGCATAACGAAGAAGGAATACGCATGTTGAATAAAAATCTAGATACTTTTTTCCCGAATAAAAAAATTGTTTTATTTGTAGGAAAATTAAAAGATAAGGACTTTTCTACATCCTTTTCTGCATTGCTTTCAAACAAACAGCACATTTATACTCTAACACCTCATAATGAAAGAGCGATGACGTCCGTAGAATTATCTGATTACATTAAAAACACATATGGCATAGCTGCCACACATATTGAAATCAATAAAATATTAAATTATATTAATACTAATCAAACAGATACAATTTATATTTTTGCCGGCTCGATTTATTTGATCAGTGCAGTAAGAGATATCTTGTTAACCAATGATTTGTAAAATAAATGAGCATATTTTATAATTAGTATAGATTAGATAGAGATAGGATTTTTTTTGAACAAGTTATTTAAACATAATAAAATCAAACAATTGAATAACAAACAAAAAGGAATACTTTTTATTATTATATTTTTTGCCGTTGAATTAATCATTTTTCTTCCTTTCGTCTATGATAAAATTCAATATAGAAAAATCAATTTCGATGATATTAAAAGTATTGAGTATGTTAAATATGAAGGAGAGTTATTTCAAAGCATTATCTTATCGAGAAGATACACGGAAAATGATATGCTTATTTACGAATTCCAACAGGCATTAAATGGTGGTATTATAAAACCATATTATAACTTTGAAGAATGCAATGAAGTCTTAATTATTACAACATATTCGAATGAAAACATATATATTTATTTGAATTCAGATATTTTAGGATTAAATTACGGTAATGTATTTTTACAAGTTAGTAATATCAATGATATTATCTCAAAATTTCCAATTAAAGAATTGGTTATCAAACAGAATTAAATTGTTTTAAGTATTAAGCTATGATATAATTATGAAGTTAATGCGAAAAAAGGAGATTAAAATATGGCTTTTAAAGTAGAAAAAATTGAAAATTGCACAGCTACAATCAAAATCGACGTAAGTCCTGAAGATTTTGAAAAATCAATTGCTAAAGCTTATGCAAAAAATAAAGACAAATTTAAAATAGACGGTTTCAGAAAAGGCAAGGTGCCTCGTCAAATGATCGAAGCCAGATATGGCAAGGGTGTCTTTTATGAAGATGCAATAGATGAAGCTTTTCCGGATGAATATTTAAATATTATAGAAAGCGGAGAACTCGTCATCGCTTCACGTCCTTACATGAAAAGTATTGAAGAAGTAAGCAGCGAAAAAGGATTATCTTTCACCATTGAAGTTGCAGTTGAGCCTACTGTAGAGTTAGGAGATTATGACTCCATAACGGTAAAATCACTTAAGTATACAGCAAAAGAAAAAGATGTAAAAGAAGAACTTGTAAAAGTACAAAATCAAAATGCAAGATTAATATCATCGCAAACTTCGTCAAAAAAAGGTGATACAGTCATGATAGACTTTGAAGGATTTATTGACGGTGTTGCTTTTGAAGGCGGAAAAGCAGAAGGGTATTCCTTAGAATTAGGAAGTAATTCATTTATTGATTCTTTTGAAACCCAGCTCATCGATAAAAATGCCGGCGATAATGTTGAAGTCACAGTCACTTTCCCACAAGGTTATCAAGCGCCACAACTCGCAGGCAAAGAAGCCGTATTTAAAGTTTTTATCCACGATGTTAAAACAAAAGAACTCCCGGAAATTAATGACGAATTTGCTCAGGAAGTAAGCGAATTCGATACTTTAGACGAATTCAAAAAAGATATCAAGGCATCAATAAAAGCTAAAAAAGAAACGGAATTAAAAAATGCTGCACAAAATAAGGTAATAGAAACTGCGATCGAAAATTCTACTGTTGTAATATCGGAATATATGATTAACGAACGTGCAGAAATGTATAAAAAAGATTTTGAAAATCGTTTAAAATCAAGCGGAATAGATCCGCAGCAATATTTAAGCGGTGAAAGCGAAGAAGTAAAAGCTATATTCGATAAAATACAACAAGATGCACAAGATCGAATCAAAGGGGAAATGGTTGTTTCTAAAATGCTGGAAAAAGAAAATATAACTATTTCTGAAGAAGATTATGAAAATGAAATCAAAAAATATGCAGATATGTATAAAATTGAACCTGAAGAATTTAAAAAACGAATGAATCCGGAACGTCTTGAAGCAATTAGAGACGAAGCGAGAACGAATAAATTATTAGAGAAAATCATGGATTATGTCAAGGTAGAAAAAACGACTAAATCTAAAAAAACAACTGCTTCAAGCCCTCAAAAGAAAGAAAAAGAATCTACAGATAAAAATACAACAGACAAAGAAACACAAGACAATAAATAATTATATAGTATAATATAATAGGGCATATAAATTACTTTTTTAAAGGCGGTGCATGTAGATGAATATGAATTTAGTACCTATGGTAGTAGAACAAACCGGCAGAGGCGAGCGTTCTTATGATATTTTTTCAAGATTGTTAAAGGAACGTATCATTTTTTTAACCGGAGATGTGAACGACACAAGTGCTAGCCTAATTATTGCGCAGATGCTTTTCTTGGAAGCAGAAGATTCCACTAAAGATATTAATCTCTATATCAATAGTCCGGGTGGCTCCATTTCATCGGGTTTTGCAATATACGATACTATGAATTATGTGAAATGTGATGTATCAACAATCTGTATAGGCATGGCTGCATCAATGGGCGCTTTCTTGCTTAGCGCAGGTGCAAAAGGCAAAAGATTGGCTCTTCCCAATGCTGAAGTTATGATACATCAACCATTAGGCGGTGCTCAAGGACAAAGTACTGACGTGCAAATTTATGCACACAGATTACTTAGAATGAGAAACAAATTAAACGAATTACTGAGCCAATTAACAGGCCAAAATATTGATATTATAGCTAAAGATACTGAACGCGATAACTTTATGACAGCGCAACAAGCAAAAGATTATGGCTTAATTGATAGAATAGTAACTCACAGATAAATTGTTAATTTGGCAGAAAGGAAATTAAATGAAAAAAGTTTGCAGTTTTTGCGGCAACAATCAGACGGACGATATTGACATCATCGTAAGCGGCGATGTTTGCATATGCTCTGAATGTATATTAAGATGTGCTGATATATTAATTTATGAAAAAAATGAAGACTTTATTAAAGGCATCAATAATATAAAACAAAAAAGGGGTATAGGCAAAATAGGTGAAAAAGAATTCGACTATGAATTTGCTCCGGCTGCCAAAAGCAATTTATCTAAAGAAACTATACCTAAACCAATAGAAATAAAACAATATTTAGACGAGTATGTTGTTGGACAGGAAGAAGCAAAGCGAACGCTTTCTGTTGCTGTCTATAACCACTATAAGCGTATTTTCTATGATAGCGAAGATAACGATGTAGAAATCCAGAAAAGCAACGTACTTTTACTCGGACCAACAGGCTGTGGAAAAACATTGCTTGCAGAAACGCTGGCAAAAATGCTAAATGTCCCCTTTGCCGTTACAGATGCCACATCCCTTACCGAAGCAGGCTATGTAGGTGAAGACGTTGAAAACATTCTTCTTAAATTAATTCAAGCAGCAAATGGTGATATTCCAACCGCAGAACGCGGTATTATCTACATTGATGAAATAGATAAAATTTCACGAAAGAGTGAAAATGCATCTATTACCAGAGATGTTAGCGGAGAAGGCGTGCAGCAAGCACTTCTCAAGATTTTGGAGGGTACTACAGCGAATGTTCCTCCACAAGGCGGAAGAAAACACCCGTATCAGGAATTTCTGCAGATAAATACAAAAAATATTTTATTTATTTGCGGCGGAGCTTTTGATGGTCTTGAAAAAATAGTCCAGAAGCGAATCGGGAAAAAAGGCATGGGTTTTGAATCAGACATTAAAGATAACCAACATATAAAAAAAGGGGAAATTTTAATGCAGGTTATGCCAACTGATATTATAAAATATGGCATGATCCCCGAATTAATGGGAAGAATCCCTATTATTACCGCACTTGATGAATTGGATTTGAATACGCTTATTAAAATTTTAAAAGAACCAAAAAATTCACTCACAAAACAATATACAGCATTATTTAAAATTGATGGTGTGACGCTTGCTTTTGAAGATGATGCATTAAAGCAAGTAGCAAAACTTACGTTAAACAGGGGATTAGGTGCCAGAGGACTGAGAGGAATCATGGAAAATGTAATGCTCCCTGTAATGTATACCATCCCTTCTTCCGATGAAATTAAAGAATTCGTAGTTGATAAAAAACTTGTTGAAGAAAATGTGCATGACACTATCGATCATCAGAATGTAAGTTAGATTTCATTTTTAAAGGCTGTTATATAACAGCCTTTTTTATTTAAAATTATAAATATAAATTATTATTTTTCTTCTCTTGCTGTTTTATATTTATTTGATATAATAATAAAGCATATTTAAAAGGTAGGATTTTATGTCGAATGAACGAAAAAAAATGATTTTAGCAGATCTTGCAATTATTCTTATGGCTTTTATTTGGGGCAGCGGATTCGCCGGTAATAAAATAGTATTAAATGAAGGTCTGCATCCGATGCAGCTTGTTGCAATCCGTTTTGTTATTGCATCCATTTTTTTGTGTATCGTATTTAGAAAAAAATTAACAAAAGATAAGCAAACATTAAAAGCAGGATTCATTATTGGCTTTGTATTATTTCTTAGTTACATGTTTCAGACAGTAGGATTAGACTATACCACTGCAAGTAACAATGCGTTTTTAACAAGCATATATGTCATTATTGTGCCTTTGCTTGCATTTTTTATTACAAAGCGAGCACCGGATAAGTATAATCTTGCAGCTACCTTTTTGGTACTCATCGGCATATTCTTGCTTACGGTTGATTTTACGGATTTTTCAATAGGCAAAACAGCAACTTTTAAAGGAGATATGCTTACTTTAATCAGCGCTGTTTGTTACGCATTTCAAGTTATTTTTATTGCGCGCTACACAAAAAAGCACGATCCTATTGTGCTGGCTATCTTACAGATTTGTGTTGTGGCAATTTTAAGCACGATATCTGCTCTCATATTTGAAGGTACTACTTTCAATGTCTCTTCCAGAGGCGTTGGAATATTACTATATCTAAGCTTAGCTGCAACCGCTTTATGCTTGATACTTCAGAATGTGGCTCAGAAATATACGACCCCAACCCATGCCGGTGTGCTTATGAGCCTGGAAAGTGTTTTTGGAACATTACTCGGTGTACTGATATTAAAAGAACATATCAATGTACAGATGTATATGGGATTTTTAGTTATTTTGATTGCTCTGATTATTGCTGAAACAAAATTATCTTTTATAAAAATATTTTATAAACATAAAAAATTATCACCATATAAACAAAACAAATAATAAAGAGATTATTGTTTTATACATAACCTCTTTACTGCATCTTTAAATTATAATACTGATTCCATACCTTTATATAATGCTTTGATATTGATATCGGCAAATTGCGCTTTTACGTTGTCTCTTATTACTTTTTCCCAGTCGATATGTTCTAAATACATTGCTTTTATAAGGGAACCAAGCAAAACCATATTCATAACTTTTTCGTTTCCAAGTTCTTTTGCAATTTCACTGGCATTGTAAATAATACAATCTTCTACATTTTCTTTTATATATTCTTTTACTCCAACGGGATATTCAAATGCTCCTACTAAAATAGGTATTGACATAATCTGATAATCATTTATTACCACTTTGCCTCCTATTTTTAAGTATTCTATCCATCTGTTGGCTTCCATTTCTTCAAAAGCAACCAAAATATCTGCTTCTCCTTTGTCTATAACAGGAGCATATACCTCGCCCTTACTGTACACAATATGAGACGTGACGCTCCCGCCTCTTTGGCTCATTCCGTGTATTTCAGACATCTTTACATTATATCCGGCATCTAACAGCCCATTTGAAAGTATTTTTGCCGCAAGTATTGTGCCTTGTCCTCCGACTCCAGCTAATAATATTTTATTTATTGTCATCTTATACACCTGCCCTTTCAATAGCATTCGCCGGACAAATCTGCATACAGATTCCACAACCTACACACGCAGAATTAACCTGAACTTTTTTCTTTTCTTTATCAAACTCAAGCCCCGGACATCCGATTAATTTTAAACAAACTTTGCAGCCTATACATTTTTCGTTATTGATTTTAACTTTATTTGGTTTGTAAAAATCTTTTGATTCCTTATCAGTTAATCTTTTCATAACACATGGATATCTGAAAATGATAACATGCAATTCATCTGATTCTACTGCTTTTATAAGCGCATCTTCGCTCTCTTTTAAATTTGTAGGATTAACTATTGTAATATTTTTTATTCCGAAAGAAGCGCATACATCCTCAATTACAAAAGGCTCAACTTCTTCTCCCGCAAGCAGTCTGCCTGAACCTGGGTTTTCCTGATGTCCTGTCATTGCAGTTGTTTTGTTATCTAAAATACATACAACAGGTGTTCCTTTGTTATAAGCCGTATTCATCAGGCTGTTTATCCCAGTGTGATAAAATGTTGAATCACCGATTACCGCTATTGAACGCTTATTGATGCCACGTCTGTTAAATGATGTCTGTGAGCCATGAGCCATACTTATGCTTGCTCCCATGCATACTACATTATCAACCGCCATAAATGGAGGAATTGCCCCGAGACCATAGCATCCAATATCCCCATGCACAATCGTGTCATATTTTTTTCTTATTTGGGACAATGCATAAAAACTTCCTCTATGCGGACAACCCGCACACAAAGCCGGCGGGCGCGGCACGACAAATTCACGTTTAGCCGCAATATAACTCACATTTTCTCCAAAAAATGTCTTTTTTAACATTGGTACACTGTATTCTCCGGAATAAGGATTCAATCCCGCTTCTACGAACGCATCTTTTCCTACACATTCAATACCTGCATTTTTTAAATAATCTTCTATGTAAGGTGCTAACTCTTCAATTACTATTACTTTTTTAACGTTATTTGTAAATTCCTTTATCTTTTCCACTGGCATTGGATAAGAAAAACCGATTTTAAAGTATGAGGCTTTATCGCCAAATACTTCTTTTGCGTAATAATAAGGAACTCCTGAAGAAATGATTCCGATATCTTTATTGTTGTATTCTATAAAGTTGTATTTACTGTTATTAGACCATTCTGTTAAATCTTTAGTACGTTTGTTAACTCTTGCAAACATGCCAACCATCGCAGCCGGAAGCGGAACTTTCGGTTCCTTACTTATTTTTTCCGGATCTTTTTCACTTCTGTCGGAAAATAGCACCGGAGATTTACTGTGACATATCCTTCCAGTCATTCTAAGTGTTACGAGCGTCTTATGTTTTTCACTTATTTCATAAGCATCTTTTATCATGTCAACAACCTCCTGACTGTCAGACGGTTCAAACATCGGCATATTTGAAAATTCCGCAAAAATTCTGTTGTCTTGTTCATCCTGAGACGAGTAATATCCCGGCTCATCGCATACAACTAAGATTAATCCTCCATCAATCCCAGGTAGCGATATCGACATAAACGGATCAGCCGCTACATTTAATCCAACTACTTTCATTGCTGCCATTGAACGCATTCCGGCTTGAGCAGAGCCTATTGCCGCTTCAAGTGATACTTTTTCATTGGTTGCCCATTCAGAATAAATCTCCCTATATTCTCCTATTTCTTTTAGAATTTCCGAACTCGGCGTACCAGGATAGGCCGAAGCAAATGTAGCCCCCGCCTCATAAACACCTCGAGCCACCGCTTCATTACCTGTTAAAAATTTTTTCATATATTACTCCTTAATAATAGTTTTTGTTATATTGTTATTTTATTTACAAAAAGATATTTAAAATAACAATATTTATTTTACTATTTTACATTGTATTATTGTTTGCTTGTAATACATATTATCTATTCTAATATAATAATACTGTTCTTGTCAACAATAAAAAAAGAGCGATAAAATCGCTCTTTTACTTTTATTCCAATACTCCGCCTTTATCTGCTGATTTAGCTAATTTAGAATAAATCGATAGGTATCCGGTTAAATCTTTTGGCTTATATTGCCACTGAGCTTTACGTGCCGCAAGCTCTTCATCACTGACATGCAGTGTTAACTTTTTATTAATAACATCAATCGTTATCTTATCTCCATCCTTTATGAGCGCAATAGGACCGCCTGCTGCTGCTTCAGGAGAAATATGCCCTACAAAACATCCGTTATTTGTACCTGAAAAACGTCCGTCTGTAATAAGAGCAGCACTTTTAGCGAGTCCTTGTCCATGCATCATCTTCATTGTCACTGCCATTTCTCTCATGCCAGGTCCCCCTTTCGGTCCCTCATAACGAATAACAACTACATGTCCGGGTTTAATTTTTTTCTCCTGCAATGCAGCAATGCTCTCCTCTTCGCTATCGAAGCAGATAGCCTCTCCCGTAAACTGTCTTACTTCCTGTGCAATTGCTGCTGGTTTTGCTACTCCTGTATCAGGCGCTAAATTCCCTCTCATAATCGCAAGCCCGCCAAGTGCGCTGTGAGGGTTATCAAGCGTTCTAATCATATCGTCATTCGGGGGATAACAATAAGTATATTCTTCAATATTCTCTCCCACCGTTCTTCCTGTAACAGTCATAGCATCCAAATCTAACTCAGACTTTAGCTTTTGTAAAACTTTTGGGACAGCGCCTGCTTTGAAGTAGTCCTCCATATCCCAGTCATTGCTTGCCGGATTAATTTTTGCAATATGTGGAATCAGCTCACTCTGCTTATCAAATTCTTTCATAATTTCATCTGTATCCATACCTGCAAGATACCCGATCGCACATAAATGAATAACCGCATTGGTGCTTCCACCCGAGGCCATTACGTATCTTATTGCATTTCGAATGCTTTTTTGTGTAATGATATCACTTGGTTTGATTCCTTTTACTACCAATTCAACAATTTTTTCCCCCGAGCTTTGAGCCGCTCTAAAACGTTCGGAATAAACTGCGGGAATTGCGGCAGCGCCCGGTAATACCATCCCCAGCGCTTCAGCCGTGCAACACATCGTATTTGCTGTGCCATAAAACTGGCAAGAACCACAAGTAGGCGTGCATACTCTTGTTAAATTTTCTAAATCCTGCCATGTTATTTTCCCAACTTGCTGCATTCCGGCAGCTTCTGCAACGGTTGATAGATCTGCTTTTGATTTTTCGCCAAAAGCAGGGCCTGAAAGCATAGGTCCACCAGGCAAAAATATTGCTGGTATATTAGCTCTGATTGCTCCCATCAACATACCCGGCACAATTTTATCACATGAAGCCAATAGGACAATACCGTCCAGCTTATGTGCTTTTGCCATTATCTCAATCGTATAAGCTATAACATCGCGCGACGGCAGTGTATAAAAATTACCCACATGTCCGTTGGCAACTCCATCGCAACATGCAATTGTGCCAAATTCAACAGCAGTACCGCCTGCTCTATAAATACCTTTTTTAACAAAGTCTGCTACTTGCCGTAAGTTTGAATGACCAGGGACCAATTCATTAAATGAATTGGCGATTCCGATTATTGGTCTGTCTGTATCCTCATCCGAAAAGCCATTTGCTTTGTAAAACACGGTATTAAGTACATTATCTTTTGAATTAAAATTTGTTTTATATTCCTTCATACCTTTTCCTTTAGAGTAAATCATATTGGATTATTTTAGAAGCTGTTTATAGTCAAGAACACCGCCTTTATCGGCCGAGCGAGCCAATGCTGCATATCTTGCTAAATATCCTTCTAATTCTTTAGCTTGATATTTCCACTCTTTTTTACGTTTTTCTAGATCTTCATCACTAACGTGAAGTGTTAATTCTTTTTTAATAACATCGATTGTTATTTTATCTCCATCTTTAACCAAAGCAAGCGGTCCGCCTACTGCTGCTTCAGGAGAAATATGTCCTACAAAACAGCCATTATTTGTGCCCGAAAATCTTCCGTCTGTTACTAAAGCTGTAGATTTTGCTAAACCTTGTCCATATAATAATTTCATTGGCTTGTACATCTCTCTCATCCCAGGTCCGCCTTTTGGTCCTTCATAGCGAATAACAACTACATGTCCGGGTTTAATTTTTAATTCTTCTAGTGCTTTCGTACAAGCGTCTTCACTGTCGAAACAAATTGCCTCGCCTGTAAATTGTCTTACTTCTTCTGCAATAGCTGCAGGTTTTGCAACTCCGGTATCCGGCGCAAGATTTCCTCTCATAATAGCAATTCCTCCAAGCGTGCTGTGAGGATTATCGAGCGTTCTGATCATATCATCATTCGGCGAATAAGTATAAACATATTCTTCTAAATTCTCGCCCATCGTTTTACCGGTAGATGTCATAACATTAAGATTGATTTTATCTTTTATGTTTGTCATTACTTTAGGTATACCGCCCGCTTTATAAAAATCTTCCATATCATAAATAAACGAAGCGGGATTTACGCTTGCAATATGCGGTACCTGCATGCTTTGTTTATCAAATTCTTCCATAATAATATCTGTGTCAATTCCCAGTTCATATGCATATGCGGGTAAATGGAGAACTGCGTTCGTGCTTCCACCGGTAGCCATACACACAGCTATCGCATTTTTTATTGAATCTAATGTAATTACATCTCTGGCTTTAATCCCGTTTACTACAAGATCTACAATTTTCTCACCTGATTGTTGTGCACATCTAAAACGTTCAGAATAGACTGCCGGAATAAGTGCTGCTCCGGTCAATGTTAATCCAAGCGCTTCCGCTAGACAACACATCGTATTGGCAGTTCCATAGAATGCACATGAACCGCATGTTGGATTACATACATTCATCAAATTATAGACATCCTGCTGGGTTATTTTCCCGGCCTGCATCATTCCCACGGCTTCTGTTATCGCGGTACCGTCTGCTTTTTTCTTCGCTCCAAAAGCAGGTCCTCCGAGCATAGGACCGCCAGGTACAAAAATTGTTGGAACATTCGCTCTAATTGCTCCCATAATCATCCCCGGTACTATTTTATCGCATGAACCTAGTAAAACCAGTCCATCCAGTCTATGCGCTTTGACCATAGTTTCAATACTATCAGCAATTACTTCTCTTGATGGCAGTATATAGTACATTCCTTCATTTGCATTTGCCACACCATCACAGCATGCTATGGTACCAAATTCCAATGCGGTTCCACCTGCTCTGTAAATACCTTTTTTAACAAAATCGGCAACTTGTCTCAAGTTAAAATGACCAGGCACAATATCCGTAAACGAATTTGCGATACCTATTATCGGTCTTGAAAAATCATCGTCGCCCATGCCATTAGCCCTAAATAGCATTGTAGATTCTATAGTGTTCTTTGGTTGAAAATCTTTAAACATTTTATTCCTCCTGGTTTATTATTGTTTATTCTAAAACACCGCCTTTATCGGCAGATTTTGCTAATTTAGCATATCGTGCCAAATAACCTTTTGTTTTCTTCGGCTGGTATTTCCAATCTGCTTTACGTTTTGCAAGTTCTTCATCACTTACATGAAGAGTAATATTTTTGTTGACAACATCAATCGTTATTTTATCTCCGTCGTGCACTAATGCAATAGGGCCGCCTACCGCTGCTTCAGGAGAAATATGCCCTACGAAACATCCGTTATTTGTGCCCGAAAAACGACCATCTGTAATAAGCGCAGTACAAGTTGCAAGCCCTTGACCATTTAAAAATTTCATTGGCTGATACATTTCCCTCATGCCAGGCCCGCCTTTCGGTCCTTCATAACGAATTACAACTACATGTCCGGGTTTTACTTTGAGCTCTTTTAATGCAGCAGAACATTCTTCCTCACTGTTAAAGCAAATTGCTTCTCCTGTGAATTGCCTTACTTCTTCTTTGATTGCCGCAGGCTTTGCAACACCGGTATCGGGAGCTAAGTTTCCACGTATAATGGCAAGCCCGCCTAATGTGCTGTGAGGGTTATCTATAGTTCTCACTAAATCATTGTCTGCCGGATACGCAGAAATATATTCTTCTAAATTTTCACCCATTGTTTTCCCTGTTACAGTGAGTGCTTCTGTTTGAATTAAGGATTTAATGTTCTTCATGACCTTAGGGACTCCGCCTGCTTTATACCAGTCCTCCATATCCCATACGTTGCTTGCCGGATTCACTGTAACAATAACCGGAACTTTTTGACTTTGTTTGTCAAATTCTTTTAATACCAAATCTGAATCAATCCCAAGCTCATATGCTAAAGCGCAAAGGTGAATCACTGCATTTGTGCTTCCTCCGGAAGCCATACAAAGACTGATTGCATTTTGAATTGCTTGAAATGTTAATATATCATGTGATGTTATCCCTTTTCTTACAAGTTCGACAATTGCTTCCCCAGATTTTTGCGCTGCTCTTAAACGTTCCGAATAAACTGCCGGTATTAATGCCGAACCTGTAAGCGACAAACCGAGTGCTTCTGCCACTGCTGTCATCGTATTCGCTGTGCCATACATAGAACAAGAACCACATGTTGGCATAGTAAGCGTTGCGAGATTACGTACTTCTTGCTCTGTCGCTTTACCCACCTGCATCATTCCCATTGCTTCAGTATAGGCTGTTCCGTCTGTTTTTTTCTTTTTGCCAAATGCCGGTCCGCCAAGCATTGGCCCACTGGCTACAAGTATTGTAGGGATATCCACTCTCGCCGCGGCCATTAACATACCAGGTACGATTTTATCGCATGATCCAAGTAATACTAGCCCATCAAAATGATGTATTTTGACCATAGTTTCAATACTATCAGCTATTACTTCTCTTGATGGTAAAATATAAAAATTCCCTTCATGCCCTGTTGCCACTCCATCACAACCGGCAATCGTTCCAAATTCAACAGCTGTGCCGCCTGCTCTATAAATACCTTTTTTAACAAAATCTGCTACTTGCCGTAAATTCATATGTCCGGGCACTATTTCATTAAATGAATCGGCAATTCCTATAATCGGCCTTTTTAAATCGTCATCTGAACACCCGAATGCTTTGTAAAACATTAGATTATTTAAATCTTCAAGTTTTTCTGATGAAAAATTCGGCTTATACTCTTTCATACCAACCTCCTAAAAAAATTAAATTTAAAAATAAACTATAAATATAGTATAATAATTTTATTATTTAATATTATACTATAAATTAAAACGATTAAAAGTAAATTCAATAAATAAAGTTACTTTTAATATACTAATTGCCTAAATGAATTTAAATTTAGTTAAATTTATTAAATTTTTTTAAATAATATAAAAATATTAAATTGTAGGAGTAGCAAACAAATGAAAAAAAAATTATATAAAGATAGAAGTACAGGAATCCTTTCCGGTGTATGTTCAGGAATAGCACAATATTTAAATATTGATGTTACAATTGTAAGAATATTATACATAGTCTTATCTATATTTAGCGCCGCATTTCCAGGCATTATTGTGTATATTATATTAATATTCATTCTACCTGATAAATCCGAAATAGGTTTTACCGATTATCGTATTGATGATGAGAAATAAAAAATTTCCAATTATTTTACTGATTTTGTAGAATAGTTTTGTGAGTTTTTAAGATAATAATTTACGAGCATATTATAAGGAGTGAGTTATTATGGATAGAGAAACTTATACAAAGATAGCACAAAATTGTTCTGAATTCAGACCAGTTGCAGATATGTTTAAAAATGCTGTTGACGCCGGAGCTCCCACCTGTCTAAATTGCAAACATCTCAAACATGGTATTTGCAATTTGGATTTAATCGATCCCATCAAACAAAATTTACAAAATTAAAAGCGGCATAATACCGCTTTTAATTTTGTAAATTCAATTGCGATCTTAATATATTGACTATTTTTATTAAGTTTGTTAGAATACTAAATTAGATTAAGGAAGATGCGAGGATTTAATTTTGGAAGGATACTTAAAATGGGCAAAAGCTTTACGGATTATATTTTATGTCGGTATTGCCATAGACATCGCTTTTTTAATTTTTATCATTTATAGCAAAGATTTTTCAAATCTTTTACCTTTGGGAATATTGGTGGTGCTGACAATTTGGTCAAAATCATTAAGTAAAAAAATGAAAGAGATTTATTATGAAAATCCAGATGCTGAATTAATAGACATATATGCATTAAAATACAAATCAGATAAAGAAGAAAAAAGACAAAAAGAAGAATATAAAAAACAAAAAAAGAATATAGAAAAGACATGAATAAGTAGATTAATAAACGAGCAAATTAAAAATTTGCTCGTTTATTCTATTAGCGAATACTGATACTTCTATTATTATCAAATTCTAAAGAAAAAGTACATTTTAAAACACTGTATTCTGTATTGACTGTTTTAGAATTTTCTTCTGTAGTACTTCTTATTTCAGAATAATAAATGGTATTAGCATTATCAAGTATTATTTTTCTATTGGCCAGCTTAACATCGGAAATCAGCCTTATATTATTGAGTCCATTTTTAATAACTAAACCAACATTAAAACTCGTCGCCTCTTCTTTTGTTCTTTCAATATAGATGATCTTATCTCCCTGATCATTAAAGAATACATTTTCTATCAATGTACCGCTTTTTTCTAATTGTCTGGTATCACTTGAAATATCATATAAATAAATTTGATTATTATCAGTTATTTTCGATATATAGACGACAGAATAGCTCTCTTCATTCGCATCAAAATCTTCTACATTAATATCAATCACTCGAATATCCCCACTAGCTGTATCAATCATATACAGAGGATTTTGTTCGTTATCTGTGTTTTCGGCTTGCACAATACATATTTGTGATCCTATAAAATATCTTACTTTTTTTATTATATACTTATCATCCAACTTATAAAGTAATTTTTTGTATCCGTCAATGTTTGATAATTTTATTTTGCCATCGGACGTTCCATAGACTACATAGCTACCTGCCCTGACAATGCCGGTTGAAATATTTTCATCTTCACTTGCAATAGTAATGGTTTTTGTATTATCAATGGTTGTATACATTAATTTTCGATGCTGATTTGCATCACTGCTTATATAATACGCTCCTGCCATAACGCTGTCAAAACATGTACTGACATGATCTGTTAAATCAAAATTAAAAATACTTATCTGAGATGTATTTTCATCAAATAGATTTGTACTCATGTATTCTTTACCTGTCTCTATGCCAGTCTGTAAGTCACTTTGCATTGGAATCGTTACTAAATATTTAGCATCGTCTTCATTAATGTCATATAATATTCCTTTACATACTTCGCTATAGGAAACTATATTTGCTTGGATCATATTTTCCGAGACATTATTATCATCTTCTACTAGTATCGGCACATCACGTTTTATTACTGATTTTGAATACAATATACCAACGCATATCAATACAGCTATAATCCCAGCTATCGCCATGAAAACTTTCTTCATTTTTTATCCTCTTGATTTAAATTCTGAACATTCTTTGTGGGAAGTGTTATACTGATTAGTGTGCCTTCTCCTTCTTGACTACTTAATATAACTTCTCCCCCATGGCTATTGATGATTTGTTTAACGATAGATAGCCCTAACCCAATGCCTCCTCTCTGCCTGCTTCTCTCTTCATCTACCCTATAAAATGCTTCAAAAACATTATCCATCATATCTTGAGGCACGCCAAGTCCATAATCTCTTATATCAACCTGAATAGAGTGTTCATTATTCAATGTAGCTGTAACATTAATTTTCCCACCCTCATAAGAATATTTTATTGCATTATCCAAGACATTAATAAAAACTTGTTTGATTCTGTCATAATCTCCCAAGATTTTAGGCAAACTTGTAGCTTTATATGAAATATCAATTCCATATTTTAAGCTTTTCATTCGCATTGCTTCAATAACATCATTTAGCACATCATCTATATCCATGTCTGAAAATATCATATCAAAATCCAGTTTATCATATTTATTCATCAGAAGCACATCATCTACTAACCTTAATAACCGTTGACTTTCTTTATTGATAGTATCTAATGCTTTCGTTGTTACTTCCTTATTTTCTGTACCTCTTCTGTTAAGCATATCTGCATATCCAATAATTGTTGTGAGCGGTGTCCGTAACTCATGAGATATACTACTTAAAAATTTATTTTGTTCTTTCTTTAATAATTTATCTTTTGTTATATCTTGTACAACTACTAAAATGTCGATATATGTTGTGCTTTCTCCGGCATATTTTGCAATAATTCGAAGATTTTTATCTTTATAGACTATTTCACTGATAAGCACCTCATTCGTTTGTCGCAAAGCAGTTACCAAATCTTGAATATCTCCAAGCATTCCAAGCTTAATATCTTTATCAGAAATGTTCTCATAATCAAACATTCTTTTTGCGCTTTTATTCAGCGTAATTACTTTATTATTCTCATCTATAGCAATAACTCCGCTTTCTATACTGCTCAACATTAACGATAATTCGTATTGTTTTTCTTGATAAGCATTTATCTTGCTTTCTATTTCATCCGCCATTTTATTAAAATTATCTTTAAGCAGATTAATTTCATCTCTAGATTTATAAATTACAAATCTTTTTGACAAATCTCCCTCTGTCATGTCTTTGCTCATTTGTGTGATATCACTGATAGGCTCCATGAGACTTTTATAAGAGACAAACATAATCCCAGAGATAACCAATATGGCTAAAAATATGGTCCATATAAAAAGCATAGACGTGAAACGAATCATTTCATCCATCGCTTGCATTGAATAAACAGTCCTTACCACCCCTATAACTGTATCATTGATAACAATCGGCGTGGCATACATGATATAATTCTCATCATTTAATTTTGTGTACATATAGGCTTCGTCATGTGAATTTAAAGCAGCATAAACTTCAGCATAATATTGCTGTTCCTTGCCTTCTACCAAAATTTCCGAATCATCAATACTGCTGCTATCAGCTAAAATAGATCCTTGTGCATCAAAAATCTGAATTCTGGATCCTGTGGTAAGTTGAAATTTTTCTGCAAAATATTTTGCATTTTCATTAAATATAATATCATTGTTACCGGCACTGCTTGCAGCTGTTTGTACAACCAATTGCTGCGCAGATGCATTTAATTCATCTGATTCCTGTGATAGTTTTTCTATTGCATCATTAACAGAATATCTTTCCATTGTATTAATGATAAAGATTTCTGAAAGAACCATACATATAATTAAAATAATAATATTATATAAAAACATTCTTAAACGAAAACTAATGTGCATTCTAATATTTCCTCATTTTATACCCGATTCCAAAAACTGTTTCTATATATTTTACTGATGTATTTTCCTCAATTTTTTTTCTTAGCCGTTGAATATGCATATCAACAGTTCTGCTTTCCCCAGTATTTTCATAATCTTTCCATATAATATTAAACAAATCTTCTCTCGTATACACTTTTTCAAGCGAGCGTATGAAAAGCTCCAATAAATCAAATTCTTTTGGAGTAAGATGAATTTCATTATCTGCTACCTTTGCACTCCTGCTTATAAGATTTATTTCAATTTCTCCGTTTTTTAATATATATGTTTCATCCTTTTTCATTTTATTGTATGAATTTGAACGGCGAAGAAGAACTTTTATACGAGCCAATAACTCTCTCATATCGAATGGTTTTGTAATATAATCATCCGCGCCAAGTTCCAGACCCAAAACTTTATCAATAATATCCGTTTTCGCCGTAAGCATCAAAACCGGTATATCATTTTTTGCTGTTATCTGTTTACATATATCAAACCCACTGACCGAAGGGAGCATTATATCTAAAAGTACCAAATCTACCTCTTGTGAATCGAATACCTCTAACGCTTCTGCCCCATCCGTACATGTAATGACATCATACCCTTCAAACTCAAGCTCCATTTTTAACAAATCACAAATATTGATTTCATCATCTACAACAAGAATTTTTTTGTTCATAAATTAACCTCTAGGTTTGTAAATATACTCATTATACACTAATCAGCCCAATTATAAAAGATACTCTTCTAATATACTTTTCATAAAAAAAGCAGGAGAATCCTGCTTTTAAATTGATTATTATATAAATTTATTTATCTTTTTCATATAATTTTTCACCCATCAAGACTCCCATAATGGATGCCATCATCAGACCTCTTGTCCACCCGCTCGAATCGCCCAGACAATATAAATTTTTTATGTTTGTATTTAAATCATTATCCATAATGATTCTATTGGAATAAAATTTAATTTCAGGCGCATAAAGCAGTGTTTCATTGCTGGCAAACCCCGTAACTACTTTATCCATGGACTGAATAAAGCTTAAAATATTAATCAACGTTCTATACGGCAAAGCTGCACTGATATCACCCGCAACCGCATCTTTTAAAGTCGGTCTGACGTTGGAATATTCCAATTCTTTTGCCCATGTTCTTTTCCCATCTAAAATGTCACCATAACGCTGAACCAATATATGCCCGTCTGCAAGCATATTTACAAGTGTTCCTACCATTTGAGCATAAGCGATCGGCTCTTCAAATGGAATAGAAAAATTATGGCTGCAAAGAATTGCTACATTGGTATTTTCAGATTTTAAATCTTTAAATGAATGTCCGTTTACTAGAGCTAAGTTATTATCATAATTCTCTTGGCTTACAAATCCTCCCGGATTTTGACAGAAGGTTCTCACTTTATTTTTAAATGGTTTCGGATAGCCAATTAGCTTAGGCTCGTATAAAAGATCATTCACTTCTTCCATGATCTCATTTCTTACCTCAACACGTACTCCGATGTCAACTGTGCCCGGCTTATGCCCGATACCGTGCATTCTACACATTTGATCTAACCAGTCCGCTCCTTTACGTCCTGTCGCAACGACAATGTGCTTTGCTTTAATTGTCTGTGTGGTATCCTGTTCATTTGAATCGGCTACCACTACCCCTGTACATATTCCATGATTGATAATTAAATCTTTGCATACGGTATTAAACATAATGTCAACACCATTTTCTGTTAGATACTGTTGCAAGCCAAAATAAATTTGTTGAGTTTTTTCAGTTCCTAAATGACGAATAGGACAATCAACAAGCTTCAAGCCTGATTGAATAGCTCGTCGCCTGATATCTTTTATTTTTTCTATATTTTCGATACCTTCAACTTTGGTATCTGCTCCGAATTCTAAATAGATTCCATCTGTATAATTTATCATTTCTTGGGCTAAATCAGCGCCAATTAAACTCGGCAGATCCCCCCCCACTTCATAACTGAGTGACAACTTGCCATCAGAAAATGCTCCCGCTCCCGAGAATCCAGTCGTAATATGACAATAAGGCTTACATTTGATACATTCTTTCGTTTTTGATTTTGGACATTGTCTTTGGTCAACTGCAACACCTTTTTCGATCATTAATATTTTTTGGTTAGAGTTTTGTCGAATTAATTCTAATGCAGTAAATATCCCGGCAGGGCCTGTGCCAACAATAAGAACATCATAGTTCATTTTGTTACCTCACGTTCTGATAATTATTGTAAACCATTTACTTATATACATAAAAAATATCGCAAGCTGTATAGTTTGCGATATTTTATAAAAATTCAACTATTTAACTTCTACGCTACCGCCAACTTCTTCAATTTTAGCTTTCATGTTAGCTGCTTCTTCTTTGTTTGCTCCTTCTTTGATTGTTGAAGGTGCACCATCAACTAAATCCTTTGCTTCTTTTAAAGCAAGACCTGTAAGCTCTCTCACTGCTTTAACAACTTTTAGTTTTTCACTGCCTGCATCTTTTAATACAACATCAAATTCTGTCTTTTCTTCTTCAGCCGGTGCTGCTGCCGCTGCCGGTGCTGCTGCCGCCGCTGCTGCTACAGGCGCTGCCGCGCTCACACCAAATTCTTCTTCTAATGCTTTTACTAATTCTGCAAGTTCTAAAACTGTTATCCCTTTAATTTCTTCTATTAATTTTTGAATTTTTTCACTCATTGTAATATTCTCCTATTTTAAATTAATTTATTAATATTTACTTTCAAGCACATTCTTTCTGCTCTTTAATTGCATTAAGGGCAACTGCCAATCCTCTGATATTGCCGTTTAATACATTTACAAATCCGCTTAGCGGCGCATTCAAGCTGCCCAGCATTTTAGCGATGAGTTCTTCTTTACTTGGTAGAGATGCAAGGCTTTCTACTTCTTTTTCATTCAATACTTTACCGTCTACATAGCCCGCTTTAATACTTAATATTTTATTTTCTTTAATAAAACCGGATAAAAGCTTTGCAGGTGCTACCGGATCTTCATCACTTGTTGCAATGGCTATTGAACCGATCAAATAGTCTGCAAGCCCTTCGCAGCCACTGTCTTTAGCCGCGAGTCTTGCCAGTGTATTTTTATATACTTTATACTCTACATTCGCTTGCCTTGCTTTATCTCTTAAAAGAGTCGCTTTTTCAACACTGATACCTTTATAATCAATCAAAACAATTGATTTAGCATTAACAAATTTTTCAGTTATTTCGCGCACTATCTCTTTTTTAGCCTCAATATTTGCTGACATTCTTTCCCTCCTTTATTGAAAATAAAAACTCTTCTCGCAGACAATGCAAAAAGAGTTTAAACTCACGTACCTCTTCACACCTAGGCAGGATTTACTTTGTACCTGCTGTCTGCGGTATAACAAGATTATTATATATAAAAAATATTTTCTTGTCAATAAATTTTAAATTAAAATTAGAATTTTGCAGTATTAATTTTAATACCAGGTCCCATGGTGCTGGTAATTGTTACGCTTTTAAAATACTGACCTTTAGCTGTGGCAGGTTTTGCTTTTTTTACTGCATCCATAAGCGCATCTATATTTTCTTTAATTTTTTCATTATCAAAACTTGCTTTACCTATAGGTACATGAATAATATTTGTTTTATCAAGCCTATATTCTACTTTGCCGGCTTTAATATCATTAACAGCTTTTGCAATATCCATTGTAACTGTTCCGCTTTTTGGATTAGGCATGAGCCCCTTCGGCCCTAGGATACGTCCGATTTTCCCTACAATACCCATCATATCAGGTGTTGCAACAGCAACATCAAAATCAAACCAATTTTCTTTTTGAATTTTTTCAACTAATTCTTCCGCTCCCGCATAATCCGCACCTGCATTCAATGCTTCTTTTGCTCTGTCTGCCTTAGCAAAAACTAAAACTCTGACAACTTTTCCCGTTCCATTCGGAAGAACAACCGCTCCGCGCACTTGTTGGTCTGCATGACGAGAATCTACTCCAAGCTTAATATGCAATTCGACTGTTTCGTCGAATTTAGCAGTCGCATTTGATTTAGCAAGTGCAATAGCATCCACTAAATCATATTGCTTCTGTCTGTCAACTGTCTTTGCTTTTTCTAAATAATTCTTTCCTCTTTTCATTTTTTCCTCCTTGTGGTACAAATTCGGCTTTACAGCCTCCCACATATTCTTTAAAATGCCTTTACTTATACTGTCAGTATATATATCATATATATCCTATTCTTCTATTGTAACACCCATGCTTCTTGCTGTCCCGGCTACCATACTCATTGCTGCTTCCAGAGATGCTGCATTCAAATCAGGCATTTTAACTTTGGCAATTTCTTCTAACTTTGCTTTACTGAGCACTGCCACTTTTTGTTTGTTTGGCACTGCAGAACCGCTTTGAATACCTAATTCTTTTTTAATCAATACAGCGGCAGGGGGTGTTTTTGTAACAAATGTAAATGATTTATCTTGATATACTGAAATAACAACAGGTATCGTGATTCCATCCATTTCAGATGTTCTCGCATTGAATTGCTTACAAAAATCCATAATATTAACGCTGTGCTGCCCAAGAGCCGGCCCAACCGGCGGCGCAGGGGTTGCTTTTCCTGCTGGTATTTGCAATTTTATTAATCCGACAACTTTTTTTGCCATTTTCTATCACCTCTATGAAATTCATTGTTTTATAATCTTGATATTTGAAGATATTCCAGCTCAACCGGTGTTTCTCTACCGAACATCGATATATTTGCTTTGATCTTTCTTTTTTCAGCATTGACTTCTTCTACTACACCTGTAAACCCTTCAAAAGGACCTGCCAATACTTTTACTGTGTCACCGACTTTAACATCAATCGTCGGAATTTTATCTTTAATTCCCAGGGAACGCAGCTCATTTTGTGAAAGCGGGACAGGTTTTGAACCGGGGCCAACAAACCCGGTAACGCCTCTTGTATTTCTTACTACATACCAGCTTTCATCAGTCATAAACATTTTTACAAGCACATACCCCGGAAAAACTTTTTTCATAACCAACTTTCGTTGTCCGCCTTTAGTTTCTTCCACTTCATACATAGGCACAACTACTTCTTCAATAAGATGATGCATATTCCTGCTTTCTACTGCAGCTTCAATACCATCTTTTACCTTATTTTCATACCCTGAATAAGTATGCGCTACATACCATTTGGCTTCACTATCCATCGCTTATAACTCCAATCTTACAAAAATAATGATGTCGCAGCACCCAAGATAGTATCTGCTATCCAAAATATCAGAGTCATTATTGCCACTAATCCCAACACAACTCCAGTATGCTGAATTAATTCTTTTCGTGTCAACCAAGTAATTTTTTTAACTTCGCTCCACATACCTATAAAATATTTAATAATTCTTTTTGGAATATCGCTAATTTTCCCTTTAAATCTTCCTTGTTTTTTTACTGCGTTTTTGCTCATTTTACAACCTTACCTAGTTTCTTTATGTGTGGTATGTTTTTTACAAAATTTACAGAATTTTTGAAGCTCAAGTCTATCAGGATCGTTCTTTTTATTTTTCCTTGTTGTATAATTTCTTTGCTTACATTCTGTGCATGCTAAAGTAACATTCACTCTCATAATTATAACCTCCATTGTCAGTAACAACAATTCATAGCCAAAATTTGTGCACTAAAAAAAGGCCTGTTGCCTTTTCCTCAAATTCGTAAAACTAGTATATCAAATAACTTTAAAAAATACAACAAAAATTTAAAAAATATTATAAAAATTTCCGTTTAACCATATACTTTTCTGCCTTCAATATATGTTGCAACAACTTTGCTGCGTACATCGAAAGGATCTTTATTAAAAATTACAAAATCTGCATCTTTATCCATTTCAATACTTCCGACAAGATTATCTATACCTAAAATTTGCGCCGGATACAGAGTAATTGATTTTAGTGCTTCTGCTTGACTCATGCCTTCCCTTATTGCAAGCGCCGCACATACAATAAGGTGCTGTATGGGCGTTACAGGATGATCCATTGTGAGCGCTGTTTTGACACCTTTTTTATTTAAAATAACTGCCGTTTTGAAGGATCTGTTTGCGAGTTCTACTTTTGAACGGCTGGTAAGGGAGGGTCCAATAATGACAGGAAAATCTTCACGATACAGAATATCTGCAATCAATTCGCCTTCTGTACAGTGATCAATGGTGATATTGATATCAAATTCTTTAGCTATGCGTATTGCCGTTAAGATATCGTCCGCTCTGTGTGCATGTACTTTGAGAGGAATTTGTTTTTCTAAAACTTGTATCAATGCCTCTGCTTTTGGGTTAGGCGCCAGTGTTGCCGATGCACGTGCAAGCGTCTTTTTTTTCGCATAATCCTGTGCATCACATAAAGCTTGTCTAAGTAACGCCGCCGTACCCATACGTGTACTTGGAAGCTTATGTTCTTTGCCATAAACACGTTTCGGATTTTCTCCAAATGCACATTTCATAGCCACAGGTTCTTTTATAATCATTTCATCAACACATCTGCCAAATGTTTTGATGGCAGCAAATGTGCCTCCAATTACATTTGCGCTTCCCGGCCCCGCTGCTACTACAGTAACGCCTCCTGCCAATGCCTCCGCGAATCCTTCTTCCAACGGGTTGATTGCGTCAAGCGCCCTAAGATGCGGAGTAAGAGGATCAGTATCTTCATTTGTATCATCACCGACAGCGCCGATGCATTCCTCATGCATCCCTAAATGTGAATGCGCATCGATAAACCCGGGCAGCAAGTTGCATCCGCCTAAATCTATCTGCTCTGTTCCTTCAGGGGCAATAATATCTTTTCCTACAGCTTTTATTTTGCCTCTTGCAACAAATATTTTTCCATTTTCAATAATCGGACCCGATGCTGTATAGATATTGCAGTTATAAAAAAGTCTAAACAACCTATCCTCCATACTGCTATGCATGCGCATAACTAAAAATAGAAATTATAGTTTTTGTAAAAAATTTTTGAAATAAGTCTATTCAAGTATATATTATATATGAAAATAATATTCTACTTGGTAAAATATAGCATATATAAATACTAAAATCAACGCATATTTTCTGTTAAAATTAACATTTTCAATTGTCTCAAAATTATTTTATAATTTATAAAATAAAAAAGCAGTATAGATATACCTTTATAATCCTTACAATTATTAATTGGATATATCTACGACTGCTTTTTTATAAATAATTCGCAATTTTTATGCTAATCTATTAAAACTACAGGTTTTATCAAGTCTTTTGGTTTGTCTTTCATAAGCATCAAAGCAGGCTCTATGTTTTCAAATCCTACAAATTTATGTGTTATCATCTTACTTAAATCTATTTTCCCTGTCGCTACAAGGCTTGCAAGTCTTTCCATTCTCAATCTTCCACCCGGAGTTAGACCGGCATGAATATTTTTATGTCCCATACCTACACCCCATTCTACACGTGGGATTTTAATATAATCCCCACTTCCAAGATAGTTAACACTGCCTATCAAACCGCCGCAATGAAGCATTTTAACTGCTTGCTCAAAAGTATCGACATTTCCTCCCGCTATAATAACCTTATCAACACCTTTTCCATGTGTCTTATCCAATATTTGCTCATCAATAGAGCCTTCTTTATAACTGATAATATCTGTTGCCCCATAAAATTTTGCAACTTCAACGCATTTTGGACGTGTACCAACTGCAAATATTTGCCCAGCTCCCATTTTATTCGCTCCTGCAACAGCCATTAATCCCACAGGTCCTATACCAACTACACATACTGTATCTCCAAGTTTTACTTCCGCAAGTTCAGCACCATGAAAACCCGTTGTCATCATATCAGTAATCATAGTTGCTTCGCCCGGATCCATACCTTCCGGTAATAACGCCAAATTTGCATCAGCTTCGTTGACATGGAAAAATTCGGCGAAAACACCATCTTTAATATTTGAATATTTCCATCCTCCGAGCATACAGGTTGAATGTTGTGCATAGCCTGCCTGGCTTGCAATGTCCCCCCAATCCGGAGTGATAGCAGGAACAATTACTTTATCTCCCGGCTTAAAATCTTTAACGAGATTTCCTACATCAACAACTTCTCCTACAACTTCATGCCCTAGAATTAAATCTGTACGTTCCCCTATAGCTCCTTCCCATACTGTGTGAACATCAGAAGTGCAAGGCGCTACGGCTATTGGGCGACAAATCGCATCAAGCGGCCCACATTTCGGTATATCTTTTTCAATCCATCCCGTTTTGCCTAAGCCTATCATTGCATAACCTTTCATATTTTTCCTCCTTTATTTTTTAATAATTCCTATTAAAAAATTATTCTTAAAGTTATGTTTAATTGACAAAAATCTGTCAATTTGACTATGTTATTCATGATAAACTATAAAACGGTTTTAATGTCAATAGAAATTTCTATTTTATTATTCTTCTATTTTCAATTCCGTACGAATCGGTATCCATAAATCATAATAAGCTGTATATTCTTCCTCTTTTTTATGATTTTTATTTACTGTAAGCCATCTTCCAATAATATCATCTATTGGCTGCAATCCTTGTGAAGAAATAAATCGAAGTGCTGGATCAATATCTTTTCTTGTGATATCAATAACGGAGCTCGCTTTTAAGATAAAATGAACACACGGAACCGACGGATAATACGTAATATATTCATTTTCCTCAATATGAAACAATCTGGCATCTTCTTCTAGTATGCATTGACCATAAGTAAAGGATACTTCTGCATCTGCATCTAAATAAAATTTTATACTCGGGAAGATAAAAGGAGTCATCATGCACCATTCTTTTAATTGTTTCATGGCATAATCATCTTGAATTAATTCATATTCTTTTTGTATTTCCAACCGATACATTGCAGGACGCGTTGTGAGTGTGTATTGCCCAATACTTTGCACCATTGTTTGAGTTATATTATGAAATTGCTTAATTTTATTAAGAAGCTGCTTATTTTTTTCCAGTTCTTTTAATAACTCTTTTTCTCTTATGTCTAGCTGTTCTATCAGACTTTCATACGATTCATCATGAATGATATCTATGATATCTTTCAGAGCAAAACCATATTCTCTGTATGCACGCACTCTATATAGCAGTAAAAAATCCCATACATCATAATATCTATATCCGTTTACATCTGATTTTTTAGGGCTAATTAATCCTTTTCGTTCATAATGTCGGATTGTTTCAGGTGTTATGCTTAAAATGGATGCTAATTCATTAATTTTATACAATTTATACATAAGTTTCACCTTTTCACTTCTCTATCTATACAAGATTTTTAATAAAGCTATATTATAATATTTTTTTGATAAAATTTTAACAATTACTCTATTATAATAAACTATAAAATAATTTTAAAGTCAATAATAATGTTAATATTCTATCATTTTTTACTTTTTAAAAATATTCATGTATAATCATTTTATACTTTTATATGATATATATTATATTTTAAAAATCGTTAAAGACAAATACTTGTTTTTACTAATTATTCTTGACTTTAAAATTGCTTTAAAGTATATAATTTTAAACAGTGATTAAATTTTGTCGAAATATATAAATAAGGAGTGACACTTTTAATGTACAAAATATTAATGAAGAAAGATTTAAACGACACGACTTGTATGATGGACATTGAAGCCCCGCGAGTTGCGGCCAAAGCGCAAATAGGGCAATTTGTTATTCTTCGAGTTAATGAAGAGGGAGAACGTATTCCTCTTACAATAGCGGGCTGGGATAAAAAAACAGGCGCAGTAAAAGTTATTTTCCAAAAAGTCGGAAAAACAACAATGCTGTTAGGCGAAAAAGAAGAAGGCGAATACATCAGTGATTTCGCAGGTCCTTTGGGCAAACCAACCGATTTTGAAGGCATAAAAAAAGCGATTGTCGTAGGCGGAGGCTTAGGCTGTGCAATCGCTTATCCAACTTCTAAAGCGCTCTTTGACATAGGTGTTGAAGTTGATTTGATTGCAGGATTCAAAACCAAAGACATCGTTATTCTTGAAGATGAAATGAAAGCGGCAAGCACAAGACTGCATCTTATGACAGATGACGGCTCCTATGGTAAAAAAGGATTCACTACTACAGAGCTAGAAGATATTTTATCAAAAGATTCCAATTATGATGTCGTCTATACGTTTGGACCACCGATTATGATGAAATTCGTATCTCAGGTAACCAAAAAATACGGCGTTAAGACCGTTGTAAGCATGAACCCCATTATGATAGACGGAACGGGAATGTGCGGTGGATGCAGGCTGACAGTGGGCGGAGAAACAAAATTCGCCTGTGTAGATGGCCCTGATTTCGACGGTCACCAAGTTGACTGGGATGAAATGATGAGGCGTTCGGCTATGTATAAAGAGCAAGAAACAAAAGCCGTAGAAGAACACAAATGCAGATTGGAGGGCATGCACTAATGAGTAAACCGAATATGTCTTTAGAAAAAACACCCATACCGGAACAAGCCCCGAATATAAGAAACAAAAATTTTGATGAAGTAGCCTTGGGTTATACGGAAGAAATGGCTCTAAACGAAGCCGCACGATGTTTGGACTGCAAAACCAAACCTTGTATGGCAGGCTGTCCCGTTAATGTACAAATTCCAGATTTTATAAAACTAATCACTCAAAAAGATTTTGCAGGTGCATATAAAAAAATCAAAGAAACCAATTCTCTCCCCGCCGTTTGCGGAAGAGTTTGCCCTCAGGAAAATCAGTGTGAGGCCAAATGTGTGCGCGGTGTCAAAGGCGACAGCGTAGGCATCGGAAGGCTGGAACGTTTTACGGCAGACTGGTATATGAAAAATGTTGACGAAAAACAAGAAGCACCGAAGAAAAACGGCCACAGAGTTGCAATCATAGGTTCAGGTCCTGCAGGACTTACCTGCGCGGGAGACTTATCTCAGATGGGCTATGAAGTAACAATCTTTGAAGCCTTCCACAAAGGCGGCGGCGTTTTGGTATATGGTATTCCGGAATTTCGTCTTCCGAAAGCCATTGTGCAGGCAGAAATCGATAAGCTTATTGAAGCCGGCGTAAAACTCGAAACAAATGTTTTAGGCGGCAAAGTCATAACCGTTGAAGAATTATTTGAAGAAGGCTTTGAAGCCGTGTTTATCGGCACAGGCGCAGGGCTTCCGATGTTTATGCATATTCCGGGTGAAAACTACAACGGCGTATTCTCCGCCAATGAATTCTTGACTCGAATAAACTTAATGAAAGCATACAGAGATGATTATGATACCCCAATCATGAAATTTACGAACGTTGCCGTTGTAGGCGGCGGCAATGTTGCGATGGACTCTGCCAGATGCGCGCAACGCCTTGGTGCAGAAAAAGTCTATATCGTATATAGAAGAAGCATGGTAGAGTTACCCGCGCGAAAAGAAGAAGTGCATCATGCAATAGAAGAAGGCATTGATTTTAAACTTCTTACCAATCCTACACAAATCCTTGGAGATGAAAAAGGATACGTTAAAGGTATTGAATGCGTTGAAATGGAACTTGGCGAGCCTGATGCTTCAGGCAGAAGAAGACCTGTTGAAAAAAAAGGCAGCGAATTTATTTTGGATGTTGACGCTGTTATTATGGCAATCGGTACTTCTCCAAACCCGATCATGAAAGACAATACAGAAGGGCTGGCAGTCAACAAAAAAGGCGGCATTATCGCAGAAGAAGAAACAGGTGCCACCTCCATACCCGGTGTTTACGCAGGCGGAGATGCTGTCACAGGCGCGGCTACCGTTATTCTTGCAATGGGTGCCGGCAAACAGGCAGCAACTTCAATTGATGAATATATCAAATCCAAAAAATAATATACTTAGTATTCAAACAGACATATCTTTGGTATGTCTGTTTTTTTTATTTAAAATATGGTACGATAAAAGACAATATCACGAAGAAACATTTAACTATGAGGTATTTTATGCAGACTTTTGACACACAAATTCAAGACTTTGTCATTCGCTATACGACGAAAGAAGATATCGGCCTGATCTTTTATTTCATAAAGCAGCTTGCCGAATACGAACATCTTTCAGACGCAGTCGTAGCAACCGAAGACGGACTCCTCGAATCCATTTTTGTGCAGAAAAGAGCCCAGGTCTTAATTGCGGAATACAAAAAGAAACCCGTGGGCTTCGCATTATTTTTTTATAACTATTCCACATTTTTAGGCAGAGCCAATATTTATTTGGAAGATTTATTTATTGAAGAAAAATACCGCGGCAACGGTTTTGGCAAAGCCATCTTTTCCGTGCTTGCTCAAATATGTGTAAAGCAAAACTGCGGCAGGCTCGACTGGTCGGTGCTCAACTGGAACAAACCGTCTATCGCGTTTTATGAAAGTCTGGGCGCCAAACCGATATTAGACTGGACAGTATACCGCCTTGAAGGGGAAAAGTTATCCGCTTTAGCCAATAAATAAAGCCCTTTTAAGGGCTCTGTTTATTATATAGGATATATTTTTATTAGCAATCTGCTTTACTCGTCTGATGCTTCATTCTCTAATTTCTGAATTAACTGTCTTGTTTTTTCTCTATATGTTTTTGCTGTTGTTGTATCATTTAATATATCAGCATAATCAGCAATGATTGCTAGAATAGCTATTTTATGCATGTCATATATATCTTCATCATTACAATAATTTTTTTCCAAAATTTTTACTCTTTCATACATAGCTACTACAAGTGCATTGTCAGGTTCTTCATCATCTTTGTAAAATGATGTATAAGATATGGTAAAAGAAATAATTAAATTTTTATCTGTTAAAAAAGAAATATATTTATCATAAAATTCTAAACTTTTTTCTCTATAGCCATTTAAATATAGACGACTTATTAAAGTCCCCGCCATGCCTTCTTCATATTCCGATTTTTCCTTTCTAAAATCTTGATCCGTCCAGATGGTTTCAAAAAACTGATAGTAATATTGTATTATAAGTTCATCACTATTTTCAATATAGTCACCGTACGAAACAGCCATACATATTCTAAATAAATCTTCATTATCATGCGTTTGGTTATATCTATTTACCATTTCATCAAGTGCTTCTTGATATGAATCATAGTTTTCCCCAAATAAACCACACAGATATTTTAAATCATAGCTTTCCGGTTCTTGTGTAACTTTAATTTTAGAAAATTGCTGATTGTTCTCTGTGTTGTTTTTTGCTTCTTGGCAAGCAGATAATAGCCCTACTATAATAATTAATATTAAGCAGAGTGATAATATCTTTTTCATGATATCCTCTTATTACAATTTTAAATATATACCAACTATAAAATAAAAAACTTTTTATGGCAAGGCTTAAATAAAAAAAGGAAGGTTTTCCTTCCTTTTTTTTATTGATTATTAAAGTGTCTCTTTTAATCTTATATATTCGTCATAATCAATTTCACCTTTGGCATAACGCTGTCGTAAGATACTGATTGCCTCATCATCTTTTATTTTTGTTGCGGTTTTATTTGTAGTCGCATTTTGTTTTTTTACTTTTACAATCAGGTAAATAACCGCTGCAACAAGAGCAGTAAAAAAGAGTATCGCAAAAATATGCATCCCTATAAAATATCCTTCATGCATATTAATACCATTTATATAAAATTTATGTAACATATTTTCTATCTCCTTGTTAAAATAAAACAAATATTTTTGTTTTTATTTATAATGCCACTTAATTATGTCAATTTTATGTTTTTATTTATATTGATATTTTTTGTATTATATTTTTTATATGAAAATTATATTCCATCCTCTTTGCCATATCTATTGCTATCTCGTTTCCTAAAAGCTATTGATTCAACGGTCTCACCCGATTTATAAAAATAATCATATTTATATGATCTTATTATATGTCAAAAAGATTTATCTGTAATAAAAAAAAAGACGTTCTTCGCAGATTATTTCTTTTGAAAAACATCCTTTTGTACTTTTGAATTATTATTAGTTTATATAAAACTAATTTTTGAAATTAACGTTTTGAGAATTGCGGTGCTCTTCTTGCTTTTTTGAGACCGTATTTCTTTCTCTCTGTCATTCTTGAATCTCTTGTTAAATAACCGGCTTTTTTAAGTTCGGGTTTTAATGTTTCATCTGCAAGCACGAGCGCACGTGAAATGCCATGTTTGATTGCTCCCGCCTGACCTGTAAATCCGCCGCCTTTAACATTTACGAAAACATCGTATTTATTTTGAGTATCTGTCAAAGCGAGTGGTTGCTTTGCCACAACTTTTAATGTTTCCATTCCGAAATACACATCGATATCTCGTTTATTGATGGTGAAATTACCTGTGCCCGGACGCAGAATCACTCTTGCAACTGATTTTTTTCTTCGTCCTGTAGCCATTACTTGATCTGCCATTTCTATCTTCCTCCCCTTAAGCCTTTATTTCCAGTTTTTCAGGTTTCTGTGCTGCATGAGGATGTTCGCTTCCCGCATACACTTTCAGTTTTTTATACATTTGTCTGCCGAGTTTATTTTTAGGAAGCATACCTTTAATAGCTTTTTCAACTACAAACGCAGGTTTTTTCTCCATTAAATGTCTATACTGTGTCGCCTTAAAACCGCCGGGATATCCAGAATGCTTGTAGTACATTTTTTGTTCTAATTTTTTACCTGTCAGTACAACTTTATCTGCATTAATAACAATTACAAAATCCCCCGTATCGACAAACGGCGTGTAATAAGGTTTATTTTTTCCTCTTAGAACAGTAGCAATTTGAGTTGCCATTCTGCCTAAAGTCAAACCCTGAGCATCTACCACATACCATTTTCGTTCGATATTTTCAGGCTTAGCAATTGATGTTGTTTTGGTTAACATTGAGTTTCCTCCATTTATTTGGTATTTATGACATTCCCGGGGCTTTGGGAACATATAATGCCAACGATTATTTTATAAAATATTATGTTTATTGTCAATATTTTTTTATTAATATACTATTTCTTTTAAATATAATCCGCACGCCGGAAGCGTAGCTCCCGCAAGTTTTCTGTCTTTGCTCTGAATAATGGTTTTAATATCAGACGGCTTCATTTTTCCTATCGCCGCATATAAAAGCGTACCTGATAAAATGCGTACCATGTTATATAAAAATCCGTTGCCCGTTACTTCAATTGATATTAGATCTTTTTTTTTATAAATATTGATCTCATGAATAGTTCGTACAAAAGTTTTGCTTTGAGAGCCCGAAGCCATGAATGCCATAAAGTCGTGCTCACCAATAATATATTTTGATCCTTCTATCATTTTTTCCAAATTTACATCATAAAAACAATGATACGCATAGTTTTTTAAAAACGGTGAAGATATCCTTCTTGTAAAAATCTGATAAATATATGTTTTCTGCTTTGCATGATATCTGCTGTGAAAATTATCATCTCTTTCCATTGCTTTAATGACTGCAATATCGTCAGATAATTTAGAATTTATTGCAAAAGCAAATTTTTCTATAGGTATTTTACTGTTTGTATAAAAATTCGCACTTTGCCCCAAGGCATGCACACCCGCGTCTGTTCTGCTTGCTCCTATTAGAGAACTTTTTTCTTTTGTTATGGACACAACCGCTTCTTCCAATTTCTGCTGAACGGAAATGCCATTCTCTTGTCTCTGCCATCCGCAGTAATTGCTGCCATCATATTCTATGATTATTTGTATATTGCGCATACTGCATCTCTCCTGAATGAAATAATTAATATTTTTATTTTTTTATTTTATCGGAATATGCATCAGCGGCAAGAATCTGCTGCCTATAATTAATATTGTCATCAATGCTGTTATGAAATAGGCAACCGTATCGTTTTTAGAATAAACCAGTTCATTAAGACGTGTTCTGTCTGTTCCGCCTCTGTAGCATCTTGCTTCCATAGCCATTGCAAGCTCATCTGCTCTTTTAAAAGATCCTATAAACAAAGGTACTAATATAGGCACAATGCTTTTTGCTTTTTTAAATATATTGCCTGTCTCAAAATCCGCGCCTCTTGCTTTCTGAGCCTTCATAATTTTATCAGCTTCTTCCATTAAAGTAGGAATAAATCTGAGAGCAATCGTCATCATCATAGCCAGTTCATGTGCATAAGAGTGCAGACCGGGAATAACCCTCATACAATGCTCCATACCGTCAGTAAGTGATATTGGAGATGTAGTAAGCGTCATAATGGAAGTACCAATAATAAGCATAGTGAGTCTGACCGCCATAAATAATGCATTGATTAGTCCTGCATCGGTTACTTTCAAAGGTCCAATTCTAAGAAGGACGTTACCGTCTGTAACAAACACATTTAAAATAACCGTAATTAAAATAATAAATATAATCGCTTTTACACTTTTGAACACAAATTTTAACGGTATATTTGATAGGTAAATCAACCATGCCAAAAAGACAAAGGCAACCGCATACCCCACCACATTATTAGCAAAAAATAATATGATAATATAGATAAACGAATAAACAATTTTTGTGCGGGGATCTAAATCATGAATTAACGATTTAACGGGATAATATTGTCCTATTGTTATATCTTTAAACATGCATATCCCCCTTTTGCAAAAGCTTTATTAATTCTTTTTTTGCTGCTTCCACAGTGAATATCTTTTGATCTACATCACAGCCTTTTTCTTTAAGTGCTTTCATTAAATAGGTAATGTCCGGTGCACGTAAGCCTATCTCACTTAATTTTTCTACCTGCGAAAACACTTCCGGCGGAGTTGCATCCATTAATACTTGGGCTTGGCTCATCACAATAATACGATCTGCCAACTGTGCAACCTCTTCCATATTATGACTGATGAGGACCACTGTTATATTTTGATTTCTATATAACTCATAAATGCTTTTTAAAATTTCAGATTTTCCAAGTGGATCCAAGCCGGCTGTTGGCTCGTCTAAAATCAAAATATCAGGCTTCATGGATAACACACCGGCAATAGCCACTCGCCTCATTTGTCCGCCTGAAATATCAAAAGGAGAGCGATCTTTATATTCTTCATAATCCAGCCCGGTAAATTCCATCGCTTCTTTAACACGCTCGCATATCTCTTCTTCACTAAGGCCTAAATTTTTAGGTCCGAAAGCAATATCCTTATAAATAGTTTCTTCAAAGAGCTGATGCTCGGCATATTGGAAGACAAGCCCGACTTTGCGCCTTATACCGATTTTATTCGTCTTATTTTCTGCAATATCAATATCATCAACAAAAACCGAACCGCTTGTAGGCAATAATAATCCGTTCATATGCTGAACAAGCGTCGATTTTCCTGAACCTGTGTGCCCGATGATTGCTATAAACTCTGTTTTTTCTATATTTATATTGATATCTTTTAACGCAGCATATTCAAATGGAGTATCGGGCGCATAAACATGGGATACATTTATTAATTTTACTGACATACGCACTTCACCATCTCTTCTACTGTAAGTATGCCGTCAGGAATATTATATCCGTCTTTTTTCAGTAAATATGCCAGCTTTGTGATATTGGGCACATCTAACTGTAAATTTTGCAATTCTTCAACTCTAGAAAATATCTCTTTGGGCGCGCCCTGCATTGCGATTTCACCTTTATTGAGCACTATAATTCTATCCGCATCCACAATTTCTTCCATATAATGTGTGATATATATAATCGTTGTTTTATTTTCTCTATTCAATTCCTTTACACAAGTAAGAACTTCCTGTCTGCCTACCGGATCCAGCATAGCAGTCGCTTCGTCAAAGATAATGCAGTTTGGCTTCATAGCAAGAATTCCCGCTATTGCTATACGCTGTTTTTGACCGCCTGATAATTGATGAGGCTTTCTGTCTTTATATTGCAGCATTTTTACAGTTTCTAATGCACTATCTACACGCCTGCGTATTTCTTTTTGCTCGATACCCAAATTTTCAGGACCGAAGGCAACATCTTCTTCCACGATCGTTGCTACGATCTGATTATCCGGGTTTTGAAAAACAATACCGGCTTTTTGCCTGATATCCCATATTTTCTTATCATCCTTCGTGTTCATACCATAAACAGAAATATCACCGTCTGAAGGCTTAATAATACCGTTCAATAACTTTGCCAACGTGCTCTTTCCACTACCGTTATGCCCGATAACTGCTAAAAATTCCCCTTCATATATATCAAAAGACATATCATATATTGCTGTTAATTCTTCTTCATCTCTTAAATATTTGTATGTGAGATCTTTTATTTCAATAGCTTTTAGCATCATTTATCTCCACGTTTTGTAAAGGGAGCAGCCACAGCTACTCCCCTTTTTTTGCAATCGCACTATTTTCTGTTAATTTGAGGATTGCCATTTCGGCTCCGTCTCCTCTTCTTGTTCCCAACTTATAAATTTGGACATAGCCACCTTGTCTGTTTATATTAGCCGGTGCAATTTCATTAAATAATCTTGTTACTACTTTTCTGTCTGTTATATAGCTAAGCGCCTGGCGTTTTGTATGAAGTGTATTACGTTTTCCGAGTGTAATCATTTTTTCTGCTATCTTGCCTGTTTCTTTTGCCCTGTCAAGAGTAGTGGTTATTTCACCATATCTAAAGAAATCCGTTACCAAATTTCTAAGCATTGCTCTCCTTTGATCTGAAGGGCGACCTAATTTCTTATATCCTGCCAATGTACTTCCCCCCTTTATTCATCGCTTTTTTTAAATTTAAGACCCATTTCATCTAATTTTTGTTTAATTTCATTAAGTGACTTTCTGCCTAAATTTCTAATCTTCATCATTTCTTCATCTGTTTTTTCAGTTAATTCTGATACATAGTTAATATTTGCGCGTTTCAGACAATTATTTGATCGAACTGATAATTCTAATTCTTCAATAGACATTTCAAGCATTTTTTCTTTTTTATTTTCATCTTTTTCTATTAGAATTTCAATATCATTTAATTGGCTTTCTAAATTAATAAACATTTTTAAATGATCATTTAAAACTTTGGCAGCCAGTGATATTGCTGCTTTTGGAGCTATAGTGCCATCTGTCCAAATATTGATTCTAAGGCTGTCTAAATCAGTAATATTTCCTACACGTGTGTCTTTGACAATAAAATTTACCTTTTTCACAGGTGTAAAAATTGAGTCAACAGGCAGCATACCAATAGGGTCGCGATAATCTTTATTCTTTTCAGCCGGTGTGTATCCTCTGCCTTTAGAAATAACTATCTCCATATTTAGCTCTCCATCTTCTGTAAGAGTTGCTATATGCAGATCATTGTTGATAATTTCTACATCTGAACTTATTTCAATATCGCCAGCCGTTACATTACATTCGCCTTTTGCTCTAATATAAGCGATAGCTGTATCTTCTTCGCCTAAAAGTTTAACAGCTAACTTTTTTAAATTAAGAATAATTTGTACAACATCCTCTTTAACTCCGGGTATCACTGAAAATTCATGCAAAATCCCGTCAATTTTTACTTTTGTTACAGCAGCACCCGGAAGTGAGGAGAGCATTATTCTTCTAAGGGAATTGCCCAGCGTTATGCCGTATCCTCTCTCTAGAGGTTCTACAACAAATTCACCGTATGTGCCCTCTTCATTTAACTGTTCAATCTCAATTCTTGGTTTTTCAAATTGTATCATATTACCCCTCCGTAGTTAATTTATATTTGATGGGGTCTATACTACTTAGAGTAGTACTCTACTATTAAGTTATCTTTGATCTCTAAATCAATATCATCGCGTGCAGGCATTAATACAATCTTACCTGTCATTTTTTCTGCATCAACATCCAGCCATTTTGGTACAGTTTTTCCATTTGCAGCCTCTGCCAATGTTTTGAACTTCGCACTTTTTTTGCTGCTTTCTTTAACACTGATCACCATAGACTCTTTTGTTAGAAATGACGGGATATTCACTTTTTTCCCATCTACTAAAAAATGCCCATGTAGTACCAATTGCCTTGCTTCTTTTCGTGATGACGCAAATCCCATGCGATATACTACGTTATCTAATCTGCTTTCAAGTATTCTTAAAAGATTTTCCCCAGTAACCCCCTGTTGTTTTTCAGCAAGTGTAAAATATTTGCTGAATTGCTTTTCAAGTACACCATAGATTCTTTTTGCTTTTTGTTTTTCTCTAAGCTGCAATCCATATTCACTTGATTTTGTTCTTTTTGTTCCATGTTGTCCAGGAGCAGTTCCTCTCCTATCCATAGCGCACTTTGGAGAATAGCAGCGATCACCTTTAAGAAAAAGCTTCATTTTTTCTTTTCTGCATAATCTGCACGAAGCATCTGTATATCTTGCCATATTCTTATATCCTCCTTCTATACTCTTCTACGTTTAGGCGGTCTGCACCCATTATGTGGTATTGGTGTTACATCTTTTATTGACGTTATATCAAGCCCTGCCGCCTGAAGGCTTCTTATAGCACTTTCTCTTCCCGATCCGGGACCTTTAACAAACACGTCTACAGTTTTGAGACCATGTTCCATTGCTCTTTTAGCAGCTTCTTCCGCTACTGCTGATGCAGCATACGGCGTACTTTTTCGCGAACCTTTGAATCCCAGTTCACCAGAACTTGACCATGATATCGCATTGCCGGCAACATCAGATATCGTCACGATTGTATTGTTAAAACTTGACTTGATATGTGCTTGCCCGCGCTCAATATTCTTTTTAACCTTTTTTCTTCTGGTTTTACTTGCTTTTTTCACTGCCATTATAGTCGCCTCCTTCTACTTTTTCTTTCTTCCTACAGTTTTCTTAGGACCTTTTCTAGTTCTTGCATTTGTCTTTGTCTTTTGTCCTCTTACAGGAAGCCCTTTTCTATGCCTTAGACCTCTATAACAGCCTATTTCCATAAGACGCTTGACGTTTAGTTGCACTTCACGTCGTAAATCGCCTTCAACTACAAGTTGTTGATCTATGATTACTCTAAGTTTGTTGACTTCATCCTCTGTCAGGTCTTTTATTCTTGTATCTGGGTTGATACCGGTTTGAGCAAGTATGTTTTGTGATGTTTTTTTGCCTATACCATATATATAAGTAAGGCCAATTTCTACTCTTTTATCTCTTGGTAAGTCTACTCCGGCTATTCTCGCCATTAGCAGTTGCACCTCCGTTTATTATTTATAAATAGTTATTTTTGTATATATTAAAACAAGATTAGTAATAAATACTCAGCCGCACCTTGTTTTATTTTCATAATTATGGTGTGTTTTATCCTTGTCTTTGCTTATGTTTTGGATTTTCACAAATAACCATAACTTTACCTTTTCGCTTTATGATTTTACATTTTTCACATATTGGTTTTACCGATGGTCTGACTTTCATTTTGGCTCCCTCCTTTTATCTGCTTTTACCGCGCCAGGTAATTCTGCCTTTTGTTAGATCATATGGTGATAATTCTACGATTACTTTATCTCCGGGCAATATTCGAATATAATTCATCCTGAGTTTACCGGAAATATGAGCAGTAATTTCATGGTTGTTTTCAAGTTTTACTTTGAATATTGTATTGGGCAGGGCTTCAGTAACAATACCTTCAAGTTCTATGACATCTTGTTTACTCATTTGTCAGCCTTCCTCCCTTTTTTTGTGTTACAGTAATCAGCAATTTTTTTCCTAATTTCTATATCTGTTATATATCCTTGCATGATTTTATCTTGTAGCTCATTAAATACTATATTTGTTTTTTTTATATGTTTTATTTTTTTCTTTTTTAAATTATTGATTTTTCTTAGTTTTCCGTCACATAACAGCATATAATTCTCATCTAAAACTTTCATAACAATCATCCATTTGCCACAATCTCTGCCCGCAGCTGATTGCACCAATTGTCCGGGTACTAACATGTAACATAACCCCTCTAATTTTCAATTGTTAAAATTTCACAAGTATTTTGTTTTATAAGTAATGTATGCTCATAATGCGCCGAATAAGATCCATCTCGTGTCACAGCCGTCCAATTATCTTCCAGTACTCGGACTTCATAGCCTCCCATATTTACCATTGGCTCTACGGCTAAAGTCATATTCTCCCGAAGGGTAACCCCTCTGCCGGCTTTTCCATAATTCGGTATTGACGGACTTTCATGCATTGCGGAGCCTATGCCATGTCCCACATAATCTCGGACAATCGAAAAACCATTTTTTTCTACATAATATTGCACTGCATGAGAAATATCTCCAAGTCTGGCTCCTTCTTTAGCATAGCCCATAGCCTCGTGCAAACTTTGTTGAGTAACGTCAATTAGCTTACGGGCCTGATTAGAAATTTCACCAACCGGATATGTATTCGCCGCATCTCCATAATATCCTTTATATGCCGCTCCAATATCTACACTTGCAATATCCCCCTGCATAAGTTTGCGCTTTGAGGGTATGCCGTGTACTACTTCATCATTTACAGAAACACAAATCGATGCGGGATAACCCATATAATTTAAAAATGCGGGAGTGCAGCCATTACTTCTTATCACATCTTCGGCAATTTTGTCAAGCTCCAGAGTGGTTATACCGGGCCTTATATATTTTTTTACTGCATTATGTGCCATAGCAGTAACTCTACCGGCATAACGCATCAATTCAATTTCTGAATCTGTTTTTATTGTTATCATAATTATTTTTTTAGTACTGCTTCAATATCTTTTGTTACAAATTTAATATCTTGCTGTCCATTGATATCGATCAGCACTCCTCGTTTTTTATAAAAATCAATTAGAGGCATTGTTTTTTCTTTGTATTCGTCCAAACGTTTTTTAACCGTTTCTTCTTTATCATCATCACGCTGGTAAAGTTCCCCCGAACAAATATCGCAAACGCCTTCCTTTTTTGGTGGATTATATTTGACATGCATTGTCGCTCCACACTGTCTGCATACTCTTCTGCCTGTAATTCTCTCTATGAGAACAGAGAAATCCACTTCTATATTAATGACTGCATCTATTTTTTTATTTAATTTTTTAAGCGAAACTTCAAGTGCCTCTGCTTGAGCAATGGTTCTTGGAAATCCATCCAATAAAAATCCATCTTGTGCATCTTGCCAGTTTAGTCTGTCTTCAACTAACTCGACAACCACACTATCCGGAACTAAAAGTCCGTTATCCATATACTCTTTTGCTTTTTTGCCTAATGATGTGCCTTCTTTGAGATTTTTTCTAAAAATATCTCCTGTTGATATATGCGGCACTTTCATTAACTCTGAAATAAATACTGCTTGAGTTCCTTTCCCTGCTCCAGGCGGTCCCAAAAGAATTATATTCATGACTTAAGCCTCCTTATTTCAAAAATCCAGAATAATTTCTCATCATGAGCTGCTGTTCTAATTGTTTTACAGTATCAAGTGCAACCCCAACAATAATAAGCAAGCTTGTTCCCGAAAATTGCAGGCTAATACCCATTGCGTTTCCTAAAAAGATTGGAAGCGTTGCGACGATCGCAAGGAAAATACCGCCTGCCATTGTTAATTTATTCATGGATTTTTTAATATACTCTGCAGTTGGCGCTCCCGGTCTGATGCCCGGTATAAAGCCGCCATACTTTTTTAGATTATTTGCAACATCATAAGGATTAAATATCGCGCTCGTATAGAAAAATGTAAACAGTATAATGAACACAATATAAGTAATCGTTGCCGTTACTCCTCCCCATGCAAAAGCCTCAGCCATCCATATAAAGGCTTTTGAATTTGGAAAGAAACTTGCCAGAATGCTTGGAAACATCGTCAACGAACTTGCAAAAATAATCGGAATAACGCCTGCCTGGTTCATTCTTAAAGGAATCGATGTACTTCTTCCGCCATACATTTTTCTTCCTACAACACGTTTTGCATACTGCACAGGGACTCTTCTTTGCCCTTCTGTAACTGCTACAATCGCAATAATTGCCAAAACAACTAAAATAATTCCAATGATCAATATGAATACTGAGAATGTACCGTTTGCGATATATTCATAAGTAGTCTTAATCCCCGAAGGTATTCTTGACACGATACTTGCAAAAATGATAAGTGATATACCATTGCCTATACCTTTTTCAGTTATTTCTTCACCAATCCACATCAGCAGCGCAGTACCGGCTGTAATAGTAATCGCTATAATGACTTTTGATAGCACTGAATCGGTGGTCAGAATACTTTGATACCCAAAAATTAAACCCACTGCCTGAATTAATGCCAATACCATTGTCATATATCTTACATATTGAGTAATTTTTCGTTGTCCATCTTCTCCTGATTTCTGAAGTCTTTGAAGCGATGGAATTACCATTGTTAAAAGATTCATGATAATGGATGAATTAATATATGGAATGATACTCATAGCAAAAATCGTAAAATTACTAAAATTACCGCCCGCTACGATATCCATTAACCCAAACATTCCATTCCCTTGCACCACTGTTTGCAGTTGAGCTGTATCAACATACGGCACAGGTATAAAGCTTCCTATTCTATAAATAAGAAGCATAACGATCGTAAATATAATACGTTTTCTCGTTTCGGGAATTTTCCAGGTATTTTTTAGGGTTGAGAGCATTTACACCACCTCAGCCTTTCCACCGGCCGCTTCAATTTTCTCTACTGCAGTTTTACTTATCTTGTTCGCTACGACAGTTAGAGGGACATTTATCTCTCCTCTGCCAAGTACTTTAATGCCATCATACTTATTTTTAACCATGCCTGCTTCAACTAAAACAGCTTCGTTAACTTCAGTACCTTTTTCAAACTTATTTAACTGTTCAATATTTACAATAGCATACTGCGTTTTAAATTTCTTGTTTGTAAACCCTCTTTTAGGAATTCTTCGTGCCAGCGGCATTTGTCCGCCTTCAAATCCCACACGAACTTTTCCCCCAGAACGTGATTTTTGTCCGTCTTGCCCTCTGCCGGCTGTTTTTCCAAGACCTGCAGCTGTGCCTCGGCCTTTTCTTACCTTCGGTGATTTTGAGCCTTCAGCAGGTTTTAATTCATGTAATTTCAACAGACTCACCTCCTATATTTCTTCTACATCGAGCATAAATCTTACTTTGTCTATCATTCCTCTGATTTGAGGAGTATCTTGTTTCATAACTGTTTTGCCCACTTTCGTTAGGCCTAGTGCTTTAAGGTTAGCGAGCTGGTTTTCAGTTCTGCCTATTTTACTCTTTTTAAGTGTAATCTTTAATTGTTTATCCATTTCGCCGCCTCCTTATCCTACAATTTCTTCCGGTGATTTACCTCTTTTTCGGGCAACCTCTTCTACCGTGACAAGTTCTCTAAGGCCATTCATTGTTGCTCGAACCATATTGTTTGCATTATTAGACCCAAGAGACTTAGCTCTAATATCTTTAATTCCGGCCAATTCCAACACTGCACGAACCGCTCCGCCAGCAATAACTCCGGTACCTTTTCCAGCCGGCATCATAAGCACTCTGCCTGAACCAAACCTACCTTTGATTTCGTGAGGAATCGTTGTACCAACTATTGGAACCTTAATCATATTTTTCTTTGCATCGTCAATCCCTTTTCTGATTGCTTCCGGTATTTCAACAGCCTTACCCGACCCAATACCCACATGACCATTTTCGTCTCCCACAACTACTAAGCAGCTGAAACGAAAATTTCTTCCGCCTTTAACTACTTTAGTAACTCTGTTTATTTGAACAACTTTTTCTTTTATGTCCAATACTGTTGCATCTATTTTTTCGCTCATAAATTTCCTCCCTTTAGAAGTTCAAGCCGGCTTCTCTTGCGCCGTCTGCGAGTTCTTTGACTCTGCCATGATACACATAACCGCTTCTGTCAAATACTACTGTATCAATACCTCTATCAAGTGCTTTTTTAGCAATAGCTTTGCCAACAACCTTGGCTGCTTCTTTTTTGGTAACTTCAGTTACCTGAGCTGCAATCTCTTTTTCTTTTGTTGACGCAGCAGCAAGTGTTACGCTATTAACATCATCTATAATCTGAGCATAGATATGACTATTACTTCTAAAAACATTCAATCTTGGTCTTGCGGGAGTGCCGTTGATCTTGTTTCTTACTCTGTAGTGTCTTTTTTGTCTTTCCTTGTTTTTTACAGGTTTATTAATCATACTTTACACTCCTTTATTTCTTACCTGTTTTACCTTCTTTGCGTCTTACCTTCTCACCAACATATCTGATACCTTTACCTTTATAGGGTTCCGGCGGACGCTTTTCTCTTATAACAGCCGCATAAGCACCGACTTTTTGTTTATCTATACCAGCGACTATGACTTTATTGTTGCCTTCCATACTTGTTGTAATACCATCCGGATCTTCCATCTCAACCGGATGCGAATATCCAAGATTGAGTACAAGTTTACTTCCTTGTTTCGAACCTCTGTACCCCACACCAATAATCTCCAGTTCTTTCTTAAAGCCTTCACTGACTCCCGTTATCATATTTTGAACAAGTACTCGTGTTAATCCATGAAGTTCCCTAAGTTTTTTCTCGTCATTTTTCCTTGTAACTGTTACTATATTATCATTTTCTTCAAAATAAATTCCCGGGAAAAACGTTTGCTGAAGTTCTCCTTTAGGACCTTTTACTGAGATCGTATTGCCATCCTTTTTGAATACTACACCGGCGGGAATTGTAATGGGCATCTTACCTATTCTTGACATCTTACAAACCTCCTTACTTTCCTACCATACATAGCAAATGACTTCGCCGCCTATACCGTTTTTACGGGCAACTTTATCAGTCACTATGCCATTTGATGTAGAGATAATTGCTATTCCTAAACCATTGAGAACTTTTGGCAACTCATCTTTGTTTGCATATATTCTCAATCCCGGCTTTGAAATTCTTTTTATTCCTCTAATAACTTTTTCTTTATTATCAAGATATTTCAAATTTACTGTTAAAATTCCTTGTTTCCCATCATCTTTAACATCATATGCTTTTATATAACCTTCTTGTAATAAAATATCAGCTATTGACTTTTTGATATTTGATGATGGTATTTCCACACTTAAATGTCCTGCGTTATTTGCATTTCTGATTCTTGTCAGCATATCTGCAATTGGGTCAGTCATAACCATTTTCGCTTGCCTCCTTCTTAGGATTTTCTTACCAACTGGCTTTTTTTACGCCTGGAATTTCACCTTTATATGCCAGTTCTCTAAAACATATTCTGCATATGCCGTATTTTCTTAAATATGCGTGAGGTCTTCCACATATTCTACATCTGGTATATGCTCTTGTAGAATATTTAGGTTCTCTTTGTTGTTTTAATTTCATAGCTTTTTTTGCCATATCCCACACACTCCTATTCTTTTTACTTAGCAAACGGCATTCCGAGTAATTTCAACAAGCCAAAAGACTCTTTATCGGTCTTTGCCGTTGTAACAAATACTATATCCATGCCTCTTAATTTTTCAATTTTATCATAATTTATTTCAGGAAATATTAATTGCTCTTTTATACCAAGTGTATAATTGCCTCTTCCGTCAAATGCATTACTGCTAACCCCTCTAAAGTCTCTTACTCTCGGTAAGGCAATATTAAATAATTTATCAACAAATTCGTACATTTTATCACTTCTTAAAGTGACTTTCGCACCTATATTCATGCCTTGTCTTAATTTAAAATTTGATACTGATTTTTTTGCCTTTACCACGATTGGTCTTTGCCCGGTAATGAGCGCCAGCTCTTCTACAGCTGATTCCATTTGTTTCGGGTTATCTTTACAATCACCAAATCTCATATTAATAACTACTTTTTCAAGTTCGGGAACCTGCATAATATTTTTATATGCGAACTCTGATATTAAAGCAGGAACGACTTCATCTTTATATTTGTCTCTCAGTCTGGCCATATCTTTTCCTCCCTCCTACTATTTATCGAAAGTTTCTCCACACTTACTGCATATTCTTACTTTTGTATTGTCTGCCAATACTTTTTTAGATGTCCTTACACCTGTTTTACATTTTGGACAATAAAGCAATACATTTGAAGCATGGATAGTTCCTTCTTGCTTGTATATTCCGCTTTGTTGATTTTCTCTTGTTTGTTTTACATGTTTTGTTATTGTATTTATACCTTCCACAATAACACGGTCTTTTTTCGGCAACGTTTGAACTACTTTGCCTGTTTTGCCTTTATCTTTACCTGAGATTACTATTACAGTATCGTCTTTTTTAACATGAAGTTTCTTTTGCATTTCTTTTTCCTCCTTATAATACTTCAGGAGCAAGAGATACTATCTTCATGAATTTCTTTTCTCTCAACTCTCTAGCTACAGGTCCAAAAATACGCGTACCTCTTGGTTGTAAATCGTCTTTTATAATAACTGCAGCATTTTGATCGAATTTTATATGGCTCCCGTCGGCTCGTCTTACACCTCTAGTTGTTCGTACTATAACAGCTCTTACAACTTCGCCTTTTTTTACGATGCCACCCGGTGTTGCATTTTTTACGGTTGCGATGATTATATCACCGACATTTGCATATTTTGTCTTAGAACCGCCTAGCACTCTGATACATAATATTTCTTTAGCTCCTGTGTTATCGGCGATTTTTAATCTGCTTTCCTGCTGAATCATATCAAATCCTCCTTACGTAGAAATTTATTTAGCTTTTTCTACGATTTCTACTAATCGCCATCTTTTTTCTTTGCTTAAAGGCCTTGTTTCCATAATTTTAACAGTATCGCCAAGCCTGCATTCATTCAACTCATCGTGTGCTTTGAATTTGTTTGTTCTTTTAACTTGTTTTTTATAAACAGGATGTTTTACAGTCATTACTACGGCAACAACAATTGTTTTATCCATCTTATCGGAAACAACTTTACCGACCCGAACTTTTCTATAACCTCTGTCCATGTCCATATCAATTCCTCCCATCCTTTAAGCTTCCAAATTTTCTAATTCTCTTTGTCGGAGAATTGTTTTTACTCTGGCGTAATCTTTTTTAATTTCTTTGATCCTCATAGGATTTTCTAATTGTCCTGTGGCTTGTTGAAATCTTAAATTAAATAATTCTTCTTTTATGCTCACCAATTGTTCTGCAAGTTCTTGCTGTGTCATTTCTCTGATTTCTTTAGCTTTCATTATTCTTCACCACCTGCTTCCATTTCTTCTCTGGTAATGAATTTTGTTTTAATAGGTAGTTTGTGTCTTGCAAGTCTCATTGCTTCTCTTGCAACTTCTACATCCACACCTGCAAGTTCAAACATCACTCTGCCCGGTTTTACTACCGCTACCCAATATTCAGGTGACCCTTTACCGGAACCCATACGAGTTTCGGCAGGTTTTTTTGTAACGGATTTATCCGGAAATATTTTTATCCAAACCTGTCCGCCTCTTTTAATATATCTCGTCATGGCAATACGTGCTGATTCTATTTGATTTGATGTTATCCAACCCGGCTCCAAAGCCACGATCGCATAATCTCCATATGTTATTTTATTGCCACGTGTCGCTTTTCCTGTCATTCTGCCTCTGTGTACTTTTCTGTACTTGACTCTTTTAGGCATTAACATTTCGGTATCCTCCTATCTTTACTGCTGACGCTGCTTTAATCTTATTTATTTTTTTGACCGAGGATTTCACCTCTGTTGATCCATACTTTGACACCGATTTTGCCGTATGTTGTATCTGCTTCAGCAAAACCATAATCAATATCAGCTCGAAGCGTCTGCAATGGAACATTGCCTTCGCTGTAACGTTCACCTCTTGCTATATCAGCGCCGTTTAATCTGCCAGAAACATTTGTTTTGATGCCTTCGGCTCCGCTTTTCATAGCTCTTCCGATAGCTTGTTTCATAGCTCTTCTATAAGAAATCCTTTTTTCAATTTGCTGTGCAATGCTTTCGGCAACCAACTGAGCATCACAATCGATATTTTTAACTTCCATAATATTCATGATAATATCTTTTCCTGTCATGTTATGAAGTTCTTTTTTTAATTTTTCGATTGATTCTCCGCTTTTACCGATGATCATTCCGGGTTTTGCTGTATGAATAAATATTCTTACTCTGTTTGCAAATCGTTCAATTTCAATTCTGGAGATTCCCGCTTTAAACTGTGATGTTTTTATATAATCTCTTATTTTATTATCTTCGATTAACAGATCTGCAAAATCTCTGTCTTTAGCGTACCATCTTGCATTCCAGTCTTTTATTACTCCGACTCTTAAACCATGGGGATTAACCTTTTGTCCCATTCATCAGACCTCCCTATTCTCTTTCTTTCAAAACGACTGTGATATGTGTAGTCCTGTGTATGATCGGGTTGGCTCTTCCCATCGATCCTGCTTTGAATCTTCTCATCATTTTTCCTTGATCAGCAGATACTTTGTACACATACAAATTGTCTACATTCATTTTATGATTATTTTCGGCATTCGCAGCTGCCGAGTTCACAACTTTTGATACGAAACGGGAAGCCTTATTATTGCATGTGAATTCAAGTATACTTTTTGCTTCCTGCAAATTTTTTCCTCTGATTAAATCTACAACTCTCTTTACTTTGAGAGGCGAAATTCTTAAATATTTTGCGGTAGCTTTTGCTTCCATATCTTTTTTATGCTCCTCTCATTATTTCATCTTTGTTTTCTTTTCGCCGGCATGGCCTCTAAATGTTCTTGTCGGTGAAAATTCACCAAGTTTATGCCCCACCATGTCTTCTGTAATATATACGGGAACATGTCTTCTGCCATCATGGACAGCAAGGGTATGCCCCACCATCTGCGGGAAAATTGTAGAGCTTCTAGACCATGTTTTCAGCACTTGTTTTTTACCGCTGTCATTTAATTCTTCGACTCTTTTTAAAAGTTTCGCATCTACATATGGTCCTTTTTTCATGCTTCTGCTCATTTTATACCTCCTTTGCTCCCTTCTTACTTAGCATTTCTTCTTCTTGTTATATATTTATCTGAAGATTTGTTCTTTTTTCTTGTTTTATAGCCAAGTGTCGGCTGACCCCAAGGAGTTACGGGCGCCGGTCTTCCGATCGGTGCTCTTCCTTCGCCACCACCATGCGGATGATCCACAGGATTCATAACAACACCACGAACTGTCGGGCGAACACCCATATGTCTTTTTCTGCCGGCTTTGCCGATTGAAATATTTTCATGATCCAAATTTCCGACCTGGCCGATTGTGGCTCTGCATTCTTTTCTCACAACTCTTACTTCGCCGCTTGGCATTCTGAGTGTTGCATATTTACCTTCTTTAGCCATCAGTTGAACAAAAACGCCAGCCGAACGAGCCATTTGTGCGCCTTTGCCCACCTTGAGCTCTATATTGTGAATAACTGTGCCAACAGGTATATTTTCCAACGGAAGGCAATTGCCTACTTTAATATCGGCATTTTCTCCGTTTTCTACGACATCGCCAACTTTAATGCCGTTTGGAGCTAAAATATATCTTTTTTCTCCGTCTGCATAATACAACAATGCAATATTTGCACTTCTGTTCGGATCGTATTCTATTGCATTGACGGTTGCTTTAATGCCATCTTTTTCTCTTTTAAAATCAATAATTCTATATTTTCTTTTTTCACCGCCGCCTTGGTGACGAACTGTAATGCGTCCGTATGTGTTTCTGCCGCCATTGTTTGAAAGACTCGTCACGAGTGATTTTTCGGGCGTGGTTTTTGTGATTTCTTCAAACGTAGAAACTGTCATGCTTCTTCTGCCCGGCGACGTCGGTTTATATTTTTTGATACCCATATTCATCTACCTCCATCAATTTTCTGTCTAAACCCAAGGCTTATAAGTTTTCAAAAAGTTTGATTTCTTTGCTTTCAGGCTTCAATTTTATGATTGCTTTTTTCCAACTGGCCCTTCTGCCTTCGTTTCTGCCCATTCTTTTTAATTTACCTTGTATATTCATAATACTAACTTTTTCTACCTTCACATCAAATATTTCTTCAATAGCATCTTTTATTTGATATTTGTTGGCATTTTTATCTACTTTAAAAGTATATTTTTTTTCTTCCGTTTGCATCATGCTTCTTTCAGTTACAATCGGATTTAAAATAATGTTATGAGGATTATTCATTAACAATACACCTCCTCAATTTTTTTAAGTGAATCAACCGTCAGTATTAATTGATCATATTTGAGCATATCATACGTATTCATGGTATTGACTAAAGACGTCTGCACTTTTTGTATATTGCTCGCACTTCTTACGACATTCTCATCTTTTTTATCAAGTACAATCAACGCTTTCGGAGCGTTTAAAGCTTTTAGTATCGCTACCATTTCTTTTGTTTTAGGCTCCTGCATTTCTAATTTGTCTAAAACAATCAGTTCTTGAGCATTGTATTTTGAAGCAAAGACACTCTTCATAGCAAGTCTTCTCATTTTTTTATTCACTTGCTGTGTGTAATCTCTGGGTTTCGGCGCGAAAATCATTCCTCCGCCCGTGAATAACGGATTACGCAGCGAGCCTGTTCTTGCACGCCCGGTACCCTTTTGTCTCCAAGGTTTCCTTCCGCCTCCGCGAACTTCGCTTCTTGTTTTTGCTGATTGAGTTCCCTGACGTTTATTTGCAAGCTGTGCAACTACTACCTGGTGAACAACCGCTTCGTTAGGCTCAATACCAAATATTTCATCACTAAGTGTAATTTCGTCTACTTTTTCACCTTTTATGTTTAAAACATCAATTTTCGGCATCTTTTTATCTCCTTCCTGAATCCTATTTTTAGAGAGCGTTACTTAACAGTTTCTTTAATCGTTACAACGCTGCCTCTTATACCAGGAACTGCCCCCTTTACCAATAATACATTTTTATCCGTATCTACTCTGATAACTTCAAGATTCAATACTGTTGAGCGAACATTGCCCATTTGTCCCGGAAGCTTTTTGCCTTTAAGCACTCTCGACGGAGTAGCTGCCGCACCCATTGATCCTGCTTTTCTGTGATATTTAGAACCATGCGCCATGGGACCTCTTGAAAATCCATGTCTTTTGATACCGCCCTGGTATCCTTTCCCTTTACTTGTCCCAGTAATATCTACTCTGTCACCGGCTTGAAAGATATCCACTTTCACTTCATCTGCCAGATTATATTCCTGCGCATTGTCAAATTTCATTTCTTTTAATACTTTCTTCGGCGCAACACCGGATTTTGCGTAATGCCCTTTTTGGCATTTATTTGTTCTGTTTTCTTTTTTATCATCAAATCCCAATTGCACTGCACCGTAACCGTCATTTTCGTCAGTTTTTACTTGCACTACCGCGCAAGGCCCAGCTTTGATAACTGTTACAGGCACCATTGTGCCTTCATCTGTAAAAACCTGTGTCATACCCATTTTTGTGCCTATAATTGCTTTTTTCATTCCTACACTACCTCCTGATTAGCGGATTATTTTTGCAAATAATCATAATTACAGCTTGACCTCAATATCCACACCCGCCGGCAAATCTAATTTCATTAATGCGTCTACTGTTTTTTGCGAGGGGTTCAGTATATCAATAAGTCTTTTATGTGTGCGAATTTCGAATTGCTCTCTCGAATCTTTATACTTGTGGACCGCTCTTAAAATTGTGACGACTTCCTTTTCCGTAGGCAACGGAATCGGGCCGGATATTTCTGCATTTGTGCGTTTTGCTGTTTCTACAATTTTTTTTGCTGATTGGTCGATCAACATATGATCGTATGCTTTCAACCTTATTCTTATTTTTTGTGCTGCCATATTTTCCTCCTTAAAACTATAATTAATACAAGTTTTTCAGAGCGATTTCTCCTACACTCCCCCGGGTGTTCACTTTCTTTTTTTTAAATGGAGTATATGAGAAATATTCTCGCCCGATTACTTTTGCGGACATACTCTGCGGAAATTACCCGCCTATGCGGCAACCTCCCGCTTCTTCGCATAAAATTACAGCTTAATAAGATTACACTATTTTTTCTATAAATGCAAGTGTTTTTTTATATTTTTTATATTTTTATTGTCTTATTTATATATTAACGAATAAAAACAACCTTGTTTCAATATTATTTTAAATTTTACAAGCAATATATCATGTTGTGGTTATTACATAATTAACACAAAATTTACTTTATTATCCTGCATTCCAAATAAAATCTTTTATCGATGGCATGCCCAATCGAAAAACTTTTTTTCGGGAAAGTACCGCTGCTCATGATAGATGTGAACAGCTCTGATTTCTGCATCTTGGGAAGCATGATCCCCGTGCAGGATGATCGGCCCGCCATTTCCATTGCGCTTTTATCATCGTGGATATAATCTATTTTCCCGCCGTTTGACGCCATGTAGTTTTGACAAAATTCATCCGCAAGGCCGATCACTTCTCCGATCGAAAGACCTCTTACGGCAAATTCTTTCATTTCTTTCGAAGTAACGAATTTGATTGTGTGCGCACTGTTAGAATCTTTGCTTTTTGCAGAGAAAAACTTTTCCGCTTCAGAAATAAATCCGGCGGCATCTGTATCAAAAAGAACTCTGTGGATCGGCTCAAACATAATGGAAGGATCATGAATATTGACAAGCTCTATCAAACTAAATCTTGCGGGATGTGTTCTTTTTTGCTCTTTTGATAAGGTGGATTTTATATTCTCCCAGCAAACCTTGGCTGTAGCAAGACTGTGATTGCCGTCTCCCACCGCAAAAATAACGGGAGACTTTATTTCTTTTCCGTACTTATTTATAAGAACATTTTGATTTGAAAGACGATTGATCGCTTTTTGTATCTGTGAGGCTTTATCGGTTGCATCCCACCCCTTAATATGCCCTCCGCCTCCTATTAAATCAAAATCATATAATTTATTATCCGTATCATTACAGGTTTTCGCAAGCGGTTCTATTACCGTGTAATCGGGATCATCGATAAAAACAACCACATGCGGCATCTCTATCGGCGCATCTTTACGAACTTCAACTCTTGGCGGCAGACGATCTTCGATCGTTTTTTCCGTTGCGCGTATGGGCGTTACTGCTCCTTCATGATAATCATAACATTCAAGATCCAATACGCCTATCAAGCCTTTTCTTACATCGCCGTCTGCGAGGGTTCGCTCTACGTAAATGCAAGAATCCTTTAATACTTCAAAGATGCGTTCATCAAGATATTTTCGCATTGTTTCGTTTGCTTTTTTTGCCTCTTCTTTTATGTCTTTGATCCCAAGGTAAGCCTCTGGAAATATCAGTCTTAAAGCGGATGGAGCCTCGGCGATTTTTTCATCAAGCCTATCCCAATATTGTTTTTGTGACGAATATTGATCGCATGCAATAACGCTCCATAAATGCATATCCACATTGCGCGGAATACATATATCTGCAGGTGAAAATACTTTATTTATCAAATCCTTCTTCTCCTTATTTTGGGGATACCAATATTTCTTTTTGGTGTTACCTCTCATAATAATAAGGTCCCATATTTTTTTAAATGGCTATATTCAAATAACTGCCGCTCCGTCTTCGCCGATTTTTATCCCTTCGAAGAAAGCCAGGATTTCAGCAGCCGTATCGGCAACAGCATTTGCGGGCAGTTTTTCTAGGATTTCTTTATCTCTAAATCCCCAGCTTACCAAAATGCAGTCCATCTGCGCATTTTGCGCCGTCTGGCTATCTACTTCGGAGTCCCCTATGTAGACAGCCTTTTCTTTTAAGCTGCCCAGTTGCTTCAGTGCCTGTAACACCATGTCGGGATAAGGCTTTCTGCGCACTTTCTCCTGCTGGCCGATAGCAACTTTGATATAATCCTGAAAATATTTCTGAGTCAGCTCTTCCACTGCCGCCTGATTTTTATTTGAAACAATGGCCATTTTATACCCCAGGATTTTTAAATCACTCAATAATTGCAACACGCCGGCATACGGCTTTGTTGTATGATCACAATGCTTTGTGTAATACTCTCCGAAATCTTTAAAAATGCTCTGTAATTCATTCTTATCCAAACGTTTGGCAATGGAACGCTGAAGTAATTTCATCATGCCGTTGCCAACATTGCGTCTCACATCCTGAAGGCTTTGAAGCGGATAGCCATACTTGTTCATGATATAATTAATGCTGTTCGCCAAGTCTTCCAGTGTATACAACAATGTACCGTCTAAATCAAAAATGATCGTATCATATTTTTTCATTTTTTTATCTTGCTTTCTCTATTTCTATATTATGACTGTATTTTTATATTTTAAATTTTGTATTGAGGTTTATTATTTTATCATATTTTTTATGAATACAAAAACAATATCGCAAATAAAAAGACCGGCAATGCATTTGCCGATCTTATAACTGTTTTTTTTTTTTAATCCGCCGGAGGAGTAAATATGATTAGATTCATATTCCTGTTGACTGCATCAGCCGAATTAATATTTGTTGCAGCCGTGACGATCACTCGAACCTCATATGTTGATGTCGTTGTAGATACCGCTGTGTCGACATATGTGCCGGCTACAGGTATGCCAAGCGTGCCCCCACTTGAATTCATTGTCATAACAGTCTTCGTATTGATCAAGGTGGTGTCCCTGTAGAGTCTTATTTCAGCAATGAAGCTGTTATTGGCCGTTACTATCGGCTGCAATTCTAATGAATAGTCTATTTTTACATCATCGCCGATTGTTACCGCAGAGGTCACTGTTGCTACCGTTGTTTCCATAGATAGTGGCGGAAATACATCAATAGATCCGCTATTATTATAGTATGCCAATGTTCCTCCGCCTTCACCCGCCGGGCCTGTTGGGCCTGTTGGACCTGTGGCTCCATCGGCTCCGGTTGCCCCTGTCGGACCTGTGGCCCCATCAGCTCCGGTTGCTCCTGTAGCGCCCGCCGCACCCACTTCACCTTGTATACCTTGCGTGCCTGTGGCTCCTGTCGGACCTGTCTCACCCGTCGGACCTGTCGGACCTGTAGCACCTGCTGCACCCACTTCACCCTGTATGCCTTGCGTGCCTGTGGCTCCTGTCGGACCTGTTTCACCCGTCGGACCCGTTGCACCCGCCGGCCCTGTTGCACCGGCTATTCCAGTCGGACCTGTAGGACCTGTTGCTCCATCGGTGCCTGCTGTCCCGGCAGCTCCTTTAGCGCCTTGCGCGCCTGCCGATCCCGCCGCGCCTGTAGCCCCTGTCTGCCCCGTTGCTCCCGTCGGGCCTGTCGGCCCCGTGGCTCCGATCACTGTTGTCTGATCAGAGGTCGTTGA
>CAZHMK010000008.1:0-128841 GCA_964533615.1 uncultured Eubacteriaceae bacterium | reverse complement strand
TAATAGGCGGAGCGGTAGGGCTGACGTTGGGAGCGGGAGCAAGCCTTGCGCTTACTGGAGGCTTGGCGGCATCAACAGGCACTGTTATGACTGCGGGCAGTACACTTATATCTACTGCGGCAGGCACTATAACGGCAGGGGCGACTAAGGCAGCGGATAAGGTTTCAAGTGTTGCGAAAACTGCATCTAGCAGTATAGCACAGACGGCTAAAAATGTTGTTAGTAAAATTTCAAGTAATTTTAAGGTTACTACTAATGTTGAACAAGAGTTTAGTACTTTTAATAAAGCAAAAAAGGCTTTGGGATCTCCAGGCGAAGGAAACCAATGGCACCATATAGTTGAGCAATCGCAAATAAAAAAATCAGGATTTAGCCCGATGCAGATAAATAGCACAAAAAATCTTTTTGCTATAAATAAAGACATTCACTCAAAAATTAGCGGATATTATAATACGAAAGCATTTCCTTTTACAAATGGATTAAGCGTAAGAAATTGGTTAGCAACAACCGAAAAAAGCTTTGAATACCAATATCAATTTGGCCTGGATGTTATGAAAAAGTATGGAGTTGGAAATTAATAATAATATGGGGTGATATAATGCATAAAGAATGGTCACAATCTGAAGTTATAAATCAATATATAAAAAGCGGTAAAATAATGTATCAGGCAACTTTAAAGGGAGATTACAAGACAAATAATAGAGAAGGCAAAATAATAACCAAAATATTTAAATATTTAGAAAGTAATTTAGAATTTGCTAAAAATACATTACCGTTATTATTTAATAGTGAAAATGTTTTTATAAGAACAGAAGCAGCGGCACATTGTTTGGCACTTAAAATTTGCATAAACGAAGCTGAAAAAATACTAAAAGAAGCATCTCAGGATGAAGATAATGGCATTTTTGGATTTAATGCTGAGATGACTATGAAAGTATGGTGTGAACAAGGCTATTTAAAAATATATCCGGATCAAAAAATATAATTTAAATTAATTTACAGGCATACAATAAGGCTAAATGATAAGCCAACTGTGTGCCTATATTTTTATTACTATATTGAATAAAAGCGATTCATTTAATATAATTATTTTTAATTACAATACGACGAATACGGCAATCAGATAAAAACGGGAGACGAGGACTTCATCAACGAAGCCACCTACACAGGGGCGGTCTATGATGAAGAAAGCGAACTCTACTACATGAATGCCCGTTACTATAATGCCAATACCGGACAGTTTACGAGCAGGGATACGTACCTGGGCAATGCCTATAATCCGCAGACGCATAATCTTTACAGCTATACGGGAAACAACCCGACAAGCTTTGTGGACCCGACAGGACATGCCTTCTTCCTGGTGACTGCACTAATAGGCGCAGTAGTAGGAGGGGCAATAGGAGCCTACCACTCCTATAAGACAACAGGAAAAGTAACACTGAAATCCGTAGTGAAAGGTGCCTTAATAGGCGGAGCGGTAGGGCTGACGTTGGGAGCGGGAGCAAGCCTTGCGCTTACGGGAGGTCTGGCGGCATCAACCGCGGCCGTGACTTCAGCGGCGGGAACGGCAGTAACCTCCGCAGCAGGCGGACTTGTAGCGACAGGAACATCTTTGATGACCACTGCTTCGCAAGGCAGTAAGCTGCAGGAAGTTGCGAATGCGGTGGCGCAAAATGCTCCAACGGTGGAAGTTATAAAAAGCAGCATACCGACTATAACGGCGGAAGCACTGGTAAATGTACAAGTATCAAAGCCGGATTCTAAAATACTAAGGCGAAATCTTGAGAATGCCGGGGTGGATAGACCAACTTATGCTAATGCAGCTCATCATATTGTTGCAGGCGGAAGAAAAATCGACGCTGCTATAAACTCCCGTAATATCTTGAAGCAATATGGGATCGATATCAATGATGCTGCGAACGGTGTGTTTTTGCCGACAGATAGAAATGTAATAGGAGCAACATATCATCCAAGTATGCACACAAATGCATATTATAAAAAAGTAAATGATATGCTCGGCTATGCAACATCAAGACAGGATGTATTAGATATCTTAGATAAAATATCTAATCAATTATTGGAAGGCAAATTTTAAAACAACGGAGGCGTAAGCAAATGAAGATATGGCTTTTAGATTTTCAAGTAGATGAATATGACTTGGTAAGATCAGTGCAGGAGCTGGGGTTTGAATTTCCCCATTCCTTTGACGGCAGAAGTAAGATAAATTCATGGGTTCCATTTGAAGTGGAGAGACTGCATGAAAACGAACTGGGCAATGCTCCTGGGTTTTTGCCTCATATTCCCATATTTGATAAAAAAGCAGTAGAGGCGGTAAAAGATCTAATTGCCGGCAGCGCCGAGGTCTTGCCTCTGATATGCCGGGAAGGAGAGTTTTACGCGATCAATATAACACAGGTGCTCAACTGCATTGATTACGAAAAAGCGGATTTTGAAACATTCAGTGACGGAAAAAGAATAATGATGTTTAATAAATATGCATTTATAGAAAATATCGTAAAAGGGAAGCATATTTTTAAAATCATTGATGCACCTAGAAGCAGACCGTTTGTTTCCGATGAATTCAGGCAAAGAGTGATCATGAATGATTTAAAAGGGTTTGATTTTGAGTTGGCGTGGGATAGCAAGGCACAGCATTAAATTATATCTAAATAACCAATACTTCACAGGCATATGGATAAATATCATGTGCCTGCATTTTATTATCACGATATTGAATAAAAGTAATTAATAAAATATAATAGTTGTAAGCAAATAATTCTGTCTCTAAACGGGCTTCCGGTGAAACGAGAAGTAAGAGTCATTGAAGACATTATGAATGCACGTAATTATAACGGAGCACCGATTTACTTTATACCATATAATTCAGGCGTTGGACCGATTATATAGCGGGTTTTACGGTGATATCCAAAAATTCTCTGTTGTCATTTTGTGTAATCATATATTCCTCTAAATGCCTGCTACAGCCAGTATTTTCTATCAAGACTTCGGTACTGTACCGCTTCGGCGATATGCGGGGTTTTGATTTCCTCGCTGTTATCAAGGTCGGCAATCGTGCGTGCCAATTTTAAAATTCGGTGATAAGCACGGCTGCTTAAATTCAGGGAAGTAAAAGCTTTTTTTATCAGCCGTTCTTCATTTTCTCCAAGCCGGCAATAGCGCTCTATTTGCCGTGGATTCAGCGACGAGTTAAACAAAGTTTTTGTGCCTTTGTATCTTTGAAGCTGAATGTTGCGCGCATTGTTGACACGTTTTTTGATGCTTTTTGAGCTTTCCGTTTTAGCGCGGTCTTTTAATTTATCGTAACTCGTGGATGGCACCTCGATGTGGATATCGATTCTATCCAGCATAGGGCCCGAGATTTTGCCTAGATAGCGTTTGATTTCGTTGGATGAACAATGGCATCTATTGGATTCATCACCAAAATAACCGCATGGGCACGGATTCATGCTTGCAAGGAGCATAAAAGAAGACGGGTATGTGATCGTGGCATTCACACGCGAGATCGTCACGATTTTATCTTCCAGCGGCTGGCGCAGCGCTTCGAGAGATGTTTTCTGAAATTCGGGCAATTCGTCTAAAAAAAGCACACCTAAATGAGCCAATGACACTTCGCCCGGTCGCGGAATGCGTCCACCGCCTGTGAGTGAAGTATCGCTTATCGTGTGATGTGGGGATCGGAAAGGACGCGATGTGATCAGCGGCGTCTCTCTTTTTAAAAGCCCTGCGATGCTGTATATTTTTGTCACTTCGAGGGATTCGTCCCTTGTCATATCGGGCAGAATGGAAGGAAAGCATCTGGCAAGCATGGTTTTGCCGCTTCCCGGAGGGCCTATCATGAGCATGTTGTGAGCGCCTGCGGCGGCAACTTCCATGGCTCGTTTGGCATTTTCCTGGCCTTTCACGTCCGAGTAATCTAAGCTGAATACTTGATCGGCAAGCTGTTGTGTGGGTTCCAGTGGTTCAATGTCTGTCTGCCCGCTTAGAAACTCTGCAAGCTCTTTCAAGTTTTTTACGGCAATGATTTCAATGCCTTCAATCAGGCAGGCTTCCAGCCTGTTTTCATATGGCACGATCACGCGGTGCATGTGGTGGCGTTTGGCTTCGATGATCATCGGCAGCGTGCCGTCCACGCCCCGAATAGAACCGTCTAAAGCGAGTTCGCCGAAGGCAAGCGTGTTATCTAAATCGATGCTTGGAGAAAGCTGAGAAGAAGAAAACAGTATTCCTAGTGCGATCGGCACATCGTAGAGAGTCCCTTCTTTTTTAATGTTGCCGGGGGCCAGGTTGACGGTGATGCGTTTGGTCGGCAATTGAAAGCCGCTGTTTTTTAAAGCCGATGCAATTCTGTCTTTGGATTCCTTCACGCTGGCATCGGGCAGACCTACCGTAATAAAAGTGGGCATCCCTTTGACAATGTCTGTTTCAATGTGAATTAAATATCCATCGACACCAATTAAAGTACAGCTTTTAATATTTGACAGCATTTCTATCACCTCTTATAATGAACAATATACACTACTGTAGTTGCCATTTCAAGTGGTATTTGGTAAAAAAACAAACAAATGTTCTATAACGTTTAGGAGTATGTGAATAGATATGAATATGGATCTATACTGGTTTTGGCTTAATGGAATAGAGAGGCTGACACCGCTGAAAGTAAATAAACTGCTCGAAAAGTATGAGGACGCCTATGCTATTTATAATGCCTCATACGAGGAACTTATTTTGGCAAACATTCTGGATGCTAAAATTATTGAGAACATCGTATGTAACAGAGATCTATCAAAGGCTAAAAAAGAAATAGAACAATTAAAGAGAAGAAACATCTCTTTTATTACTCCTTCCAGCACAGCGTATCCGCTTAATCTGAAAAATATTTATAATAATCCATTAATACTCTATCAAAAAGGAGAGTATACTTTTACGGATGAAGATATATATGTGGCGGTTATCGGCTCTAGAAAGGCTACGCAATATGGTATACGCACGGCGCAAAAGCTCAGCTACGAGCTTGCCAAGCGGGGGATTGTGATTGTTAGCGGTATGGCGTTCGGCATCGATGCGGCAGCACACAGAGGAGCACTGGATGCAGGCGGAAAAACAGTTGCCGTAATGGGATGTGGAATCGATAATATATATCCCAGGAGCAATGAAGCATTATATAAAGAAATTTTAAGCAGCGGATGCGTGATCAGCGAGTATCCGCCCGCTACTGAAGCGGCTCCTTATATGTTTCCCGCACGCAATCGCATTATCAGCGGGCTGAGCGAGGGATGTGTCATTGTAGAAGCAGCACAAAAAAGCGGAGCGCTTATTACGGCAAAGCTCGCTTTAGAGCAAAACAGGGAAGTTTTTGCCGTGCCGGGTAATATCACAAGCCCCGAAAGCTGCGGCACAAATGAACTCATTAAAAGCTGTGCCGCAAAACTCATTACATCGTATGAAGATATTTTAGCGGAAATTATACCTTCTTTTAATAAATCGGCAATTGATAAGCCGAAACAAAAAGAAGAGCCTGTGGGTATGAAGGAAGAAGAGACTGTACTTTATAAGCTTATTTTAAAAGGAATCAATACAATAGATGAGCTCGCGATTTCAACTAATATGACAACATCCAATGTTTCCGCGATTTTGACAATGATGGAAATAGGCGGTATAGTATATAAAGATAAAGGGAAATTTTGTATTTTATAATTGCAATTTAAAATTTCTTTGCTATAATAATTTTTCGTTAGAGACTATAAAGAGCAAACATGAAAGAAAGAAGGAGGAATATGAAAACGTTAGTAATAGTGGAATCTCCGGCGAAAGCCAAAACAATCAAAAAATACCTGCCGGCAGATTGCAAAGTGGAAGCATCTATGGGGCATATTATCGACTTGCCGAGAGAACAGATGGGCGTTGATATAGAAAATAATTTTAAACCGAGATATATTCCTCTGAGTGATAAAAAAGAAGTCCTGAAAAGACTGAGAGAAGCGGCAAAGAACAGTGAAAATATTATTCTCGCAACAGACCCGGATAGAGAAGGTGAGGCCATCAGCTGGCATATTGCAAATTATCTGGGTGTGGATGTCAATGGAAATGCAAGAGTTGAATTTCATGAAATTACAAAAAATGCGGTTTCAAAAGCATTTGAAAATAAAAGAAAAATTGACATGAACTTAGTGAATTCTCAGCAGGCAAGAAGAATACTAGACAGACTTGTTGGGTATAAGCTAAGTCCTTTTTTATGGCAAAAAATAAAAAAAGGATTAAGTGCGGGCAGAGTGCAATCGGCGGCAACGCGTATCGTAGTCGACAGAGAACAAGAAATAAAAGATTTTGTGCCAAAAGAATACTGGCAGATTTCTGCACTGCTTTCTAAAAAAGAGGATAATAAAACTTTTGAAGCAAAGTTTTATGGATTAAACGGTAAAAAAACAGAAATTAATAATGAAGAAGCAGCAAAAGAAGTTTTAAAAATAATAAAAGATAGCGACTATATTGTGGACTCAATCAAACAAGGCAAGAAACAGCGCAATGCGCCTTTTGCATTTACAACGAGTACGCTCCAGCAGGAAGCCAACAGAAAACTGGGATTCACTACAAAGAAAACAATGATGATCGCCCAGCAGCTCTATGAAGGTATAGATGTAGAAGGATCGGGTTACACGGGTTTAATTACGTATCTGCGCACAGATTCTGTCCGTATTTCAGAAGAAGCTAAGAATGAATGTTTAAAATTTATTACTGAAAACTACGGCAGTGAATATGCAATGTATGCAAGGAAAAAAGCAGCCAAGAAAAACAATGTGCAGGATGCGCACGAAGCTATAAGACCAACCTCGGTGATGCATACACCACAAAGCCTTGCAAATTCTCTGAGCAAAGATCAGGCAAGGCTATACGAACTTATCTATAAGCGTTTTGTAGCTTCCAACATGAAACCGGCACAATATGACGTGCTTACCGTGAATATTATCTGTAATGATGTGATGTTTCGCGCGAGCGGATCCGTGATTACATTTGACGGTTATTTGAAAGTATACAATAATAAAACAAATGAAGATGAAGAAAATATGCTTCCGGCTTTGTCTGCAGGCGAGATTTTAAAATTGAAAAAATTAATACACGAACAAAAATTCACGCTTCCGCCTGCAAGATATACGGAAGCATCGCTTGTAAAAACAATGGAAGAAAAAGGAATTGGCCGTCCAAGCACCTATGCGGCTACGATTGCAACCATTCAGAACAGAGGGTATGTAAAGATGGAAGAAAAAAAATTTATACCTACTGATTTAGGCGTGCTTGTGACAAATATTATGAAAGAAAATTTTAAAGAAATTGTAGACTTGGATTTTACGGCTCAAATGGAAAATGATTTGGATAAAATTGCAGAAGGACAGGAAAATTGGATAGAAATCATACGCGAGTTTTATCTAAATTTTGAAAAAGAATTAAATGTCGCGCAGTCAATCGAAAAAATAAAAATTCCAGAAGTGGTAAGTGATGAAATATGTGAAAAATGCGGCAGCCATATGCTTATAAAAGAGGGAAGATATGGTAAATTTCTGGCTTGTCAGGCATTTCCTAAATGCAGAAATATTAAACCGATACTCGAAGAAGTAAAAGCATCTTGCCCGAAATGCGGGGCGCCTTTAGTAAAGAAAAAAACAAAAAAAGGCAAAATTTTTTACGGCTGTTCGAAATATCCCGAATGTGATTTTTCGACCTGGGATATTCCATCAAAGGAAATTTGTCCCTCGTGCGGAAATTTAAAATTTAAAAAAAGCCGAGTCAAAAATGCCGAGCCGTATTGTTTGATTTGCGACAGAAGTGAAGATGAGCAAGCAGACAAAGCAGAGCAGGCATAATATTTTTAAATAATTATTTAAAAATTCAGTATATTGTGATAAATTAGTATTCATAAAATTAAATAAACATGATGCAGGGGGAAGAAAATGTTTCATGCAACAACTATAGTGGCAGTTAAAAAAGATAATATTTCAGCAATGGCCGGAGATGGCCAGGTAACGCTCGGAGAGCATACCGTTATCAAGCATGGTGCTGTAAAGGTAAGAAAAATTTATAAAGATAAGGTTTTAGTTGGGTTTGCCGGTTCAGTTGCGGATGCGTTTGCACTTTCCGATAAGTTTGAAGCAAAGTTAGAACTATATGGAGGCAATTTGAATCGTGCAGCTGTAGAGCTTGCCAAAGAATGGCGTACCGATAAGGCGCTACGTAAACTGGAAGCATTGCTTATTGCGATGGACGAACAAAACATGCTTGTCATAAGTGGAACGGGCGAAGTTATTTCCCCTGATGATGATGTCATTGCTATTGGAAGCGGTGGTATGTATGCATTGGCTGCGGCAAAAGCACTTAAGAATCATTCTGATTTAGATGCGGGACAAATCGCGTATCAAGCGATGAAAATCGCGTCTGAAATTTGTGTATATACAAATAATAATATTAAAGTAGAAAGACTGTAACAGGAGGTCTCTTATGACTGAATTAACACCCAAAGAGATTGTCAGAGAACTTGATAAATATATCATAGGTCAGGAAGAAGCAAAAAAGGCGATGGCGATTGCTCTCAGAAACCGTTACAGAAGAAGCCTATTGAGCCAGGAACTGCAGGAAGAAATTACGCCTAAGAATATAATTATGATGGGACCTACAGGGGTGGGAAAAACAGAGATAGCCAGAAGGCTTGCAAAACTCGTCAGTGCTCCGTTTATAAAAGTGGAAGCCACAAAGTTTACAGAAGTGGGCTATGTGGGCAGAGACGCGGAAAGCATGGTGCGGGATTTGGTATATGCGGCGATTCGCATGGCGAAGCAGACAAAATTTGAAGAAGTGAAACTAAAAGCAGAGCTTATGGCGACTGAGAGGCTGCTTGATTTGCTTGTACCGGCTCTGAAGAAAAAGGCAAAAACACAAACTCCGTTCGATATGATTTTTGGAGGCGGCGCGAATGAGGAAGAAGAAAGTGAGCAAGCGGAACTTACCGATGAGCTGCGCTTGAAACGTTCAGAGGTTGAACGAAAGCTCATGGCCGGCGAAATGGAAGATGAAATCGTAGAAATTATGGTTGAAGATAATCAAAGTGTCCCGATCGGAGTGATTGGAGGGGGTATGGGCGAAGACATGAATATCAATGATATGCTTGGCGGAATACTTCCGAAAAAGAAGAAAAAAAGACGTGTCAGCGTCAGTGAAGCGCGAAAAATATTAGTTCAGCAGCAAGCAGATAAACTCATGGATATGGATGCCATTATAGAGCAGGGTATTCGAGATGCCGAGCAGAGCGGAATTATTTTTTTAGACGAAATTGATAAAATAGCCGGTGGTGAAGGCTACCGCAGCGGTGCCGATGTGTCGCGTGAAGGTGTGCAGAGGGATATTTTGCCTATCGTGGAAGGCAGCACGGTCAATACGAAGTATGGACCGGTAAAAACAGATCATATTTTATTTGTAGCGGCAGGTGCTTTTCATATGAGCAAAGTCTCCGACTTGATACCGGAGCTGCAGGGACGTTTTCCGATTAAAGTAAAACTGCATAATTTGACGTATGAGCATTTTAAGTTAATTCTTACACAACCGCAAAACGCTATTATCATGCAATATCAGCAGTTGCTTGCCACAGAAGACATGCAGCTCTTATTCGAAGAAAGTGCGCTTGAGGAGATAGCAAAAGTAGCTATTTATCAAAATGAAAACAATGAAAATATAGGAGCAAGGAGACTGCACACGGTTATGGAAAAATTGCTTGAAGATATATCGTACGACGTAGACAAATATGCCAATTCAACCTTCACGGTAAGCAGAGATTATGTGAGAAAAGTGTTTGATACAGAAGAATACCTAAAAAGCCTAGAAAAATACATTATTTAGGGGTTGGAATATTTTTCAATCCCATAAAGGACAGGAGAGAAAATGAATCTCTTAGAAAAAACAAGAAAACTCAACATGACACTCCAGCTATCAGGTAACGGAGTTTTATCATTTGAAGAATTATGTTCTATGCTACGCGATATTTTAAAATGCAATGTTTATATTGCCGATACCGAAGGTAAATTTTTAGGATATGCGTATCTGCCTGAAGAGCAATGTGATAGAAATATGCAAGCAATAAAAAACAAAAAGTTTCCCGGCGCTTATAATGATTATTTAATGTCTTTAAAAGAGAGCAAAGCAAATCAATATGAAGAAAATCCGAAATGTGCTTATTCCGAGGAAATGGTTTGCGCAATGAAAGAACGATATGTGAGTATAGTGCCGATAAACGGAGGCGGAAAACGCCTGGGAACAATGGTGCTTGCTAAAAATAAATTAAGTTTTACGGATGAAGATTTGGTTTTAAGTGAATATAGTGCCACTATTGTGGCTATGGAATTAATGAGGCTTGAAAATATTGCTCTCATGGAAAAAGAAAGAAAAAATAATAACCTGAAATTGACTATATCTACCCTGTCCTATACCGAAATTCAGGCAGTCAAAAGTGTTTTTGAAAGTTTCGGAGAAAATAGATATGAAGGAATGGTTATTGTAAGCAAAATTGCGAGCAGCACCAGCATCACACATTCTGTAATTGTCAATGCCCTGAGAAAACTAGAGAGCGGAAGAGTGATTGAGACGCGGTCTCTGGGAATGAAAGGCACATATATTAAAGTGGTCAATAAAGAGTTAATAGAATTGTTAAAATATTATTAAAATAGTATTTTACATTCTATTGTTTTTATGGTAATATATTACGGCATTAAAAAAAAACACATTGCGCACAGATAGAGCGTATCTGCCATAGCGGTGCCGCCAAAGCGGAAGATATGGGTTAGCGCAATGGACGAATTAACCGAGGAGGGAAAAATATGTCATATGTAAGCATGAAGCAATTGCTTGAAGCGGGTGTTCATTTTGGGCATCAAACGAGAAGATGGAATCCTAAAATGAAGGAATACATCTATACACAAAGAAATGGTATTTATATCATTGATTTGCAAAAAACAGTAGGCAAAATAAATGAAGCCTACGAATTTGTTCGTTCAGTATCAGAAGAAGGCAAACAAATTTTATTTGTGGGGACAAAGAAACAAGCACAGGAAAGCATCAAAAAAGAAGCGTTCAGATGTGGTTGTGTATATGTTGAACATCGATGGCTGGGTGGAACACTTACAAATTATAAAACAATCAGTAAACGAGTAGAAAGACTTGAAGAACTCGAAAAAATGCAGGAAGACGGAACTTTTGAGCTTCTTCCCAAAAAAGAAGTTATCAAGCTTCTTCATGAAAAGGAAAGGCTTGAAAAATTTTTGGGCGGCATAAGAGAAATGAAAAAAATGCCGGGGGCGCTGTTTGTTATTGATCCGAAAAAAGAAAGAATTGCAATTCTGGAAGCAAAAAAACTTGGTATTCCGATTGTTGCGGTGGTAGACACCAACTGTGATCCTGAAGAAATTGACTATCCTATACCTGGCAATGACGATGCCATTCGTGCGGTTGCACTAATCACAAGAATTCTCGCAAATGCAGTCATAGAAGGAAAGCAAGGAGAACAATTTACGGCAGAAGAAGAAATTGAGACAGCAGTAGAAACAGAAACCGAAACAACAGTAAAAAAAGAAACTGAGACAGCAGTAAAAGAAGAAACTGAAACAGTAGCGCAGACAGAACAAGCCAATACCGAAGCTGAGCCGGCAAAAGAGTCAGTACAAGAAGAAAGTGCCGATAAAGGTGCAGAAGAATAGATTTTAATTTTTTTGATATTATAAGGTTGAAGGGAGTCGGTTGAAAATGCAAATAACCGGAGCAATAGTAAAAGAGCTCAGAGAAAAAACGGGTGCAGGCATGATGGACTGTAAAAAAGCTCTTATACAAACAGATGGAAACGTTGAAAAAGCAATAGAATATCTGAGAGAAAAAGGGCTTGCATCAGCTGCTAAAAAAAGTGGCCGGATTGCGGCGGAAGGCGTTGTAGCGTCCTATATTCATATGGGCGGTAAAATAGGTGTTTTAGTTGAAGTTAACTGCGAGACAGATTTTGTTGCCAAAAATGAATTATTTTTAAGTTTTGTAAAAGACATTTCAATGCATATAGCGGCAATTAATCCACTTTACTTATCAAAAGAAGAAGTGCCGCAGGATGTGATTGATAAAGAAAAAGCAATCTATAAAGCACAGGCTGTCAATGAAGGCAAACCGGAAAATATTGCAGAAAAAATGGTAGAAGGACGTTTGAAAAAATATTTTAAAGAAGTATGCTTGCTGGAGCAGCCATTTGTAAAAGATTCGGATAAAAGCGTAGAAGATGCAGTCAAAGAAGCTATTTCTTCTATTGGTGAAAACATTAAAATCAGAAGATTTACACGTTACCAGATGGGTGAAGGCTTGGAAAAACGCAGTGATAATTTTGCCGAAGAAGTTGCCAGTCAAATGAAATAGTAAATATTTTGAAACCAAGCAATGCAGCTTGGTTTTTTATTGAAAATAAAATTTGTAAATTACACGATTTTGTTGTATTATATTACACAGAATAAGCGAGAGGTTGGCAGCTGATGGGGAAACCGATATATAAACGAATTGTAATAAAAATGAGTGGTGAAGCGCTTTCTGGTCAAAAAGGATTCGGGCTTGACTGGGATACAATTAAGACAATTTGCCAAGATATCAAAGAGGTTGTTTTGATGGGGGTGCAGGTATGCATTGTTGTCGGAGGCGGCAATATCTGGCGCGGCAGAAGCGGGGTAGGGATGGACAGGGTTAACGCAGATTACATGGGAATGCTTGCGACAGTGATTAACGCGATGGCTCTTCAGGATGCTCTTGAACAGCTTGGAGTCGATGTAAGAGTACAGACCGCAATTGAAATGAAAGAACTGGCGGAACCTTATATCAGGCGCAAAGCAATCAGTCATTTAAATAAGGGCAGGGTTGTTATTTTTGGTTTCGGTACAGGTAATCCGTATTTTACAACAGACAGTGCGGCGGCACTTCGAGCCGCTGAGATGGAGGCAGAAGTTATTTTGTCCGCCAAAAATGTAGACGGAGTTTATGATTCTGATCCAAATAAAAATTCTGCCGCAACCATGTTTCAAGCGCTTTCATATATTGATGTACTCGATAAAGGTCTAAAAGTGATAGATTCAACAGCTGTATCGCTTTGTATGGACAATTATATTCCGATTCATATATTTGGATTACATCCGAGCGGGAATATTCAAAAGGCAGTTTGCGGAGAGAAAATAGGAACGATTATTAAAGGAGAGTGAGAGTAGATGGTTAAAGATATTGAAATAAAAGCCGAAGATAAAATGGACAAGGCAATTGATGTCTTAAAATCTGAGTTAAACACACTGCGCGCGGGGAGAGCAAATCCTAAAATGCTTGACAGAGTTACAGCAGATTACTACGGAAGCTCTACGCCAATATCGCAAATGGCATCTATTTCGGCGCCCGAACCCAGAATGATCTTAATTCAGCCGTGGGATGCAAAAGTGATTCCCTTAATCGAAAAAGCAATTTTGGCTTCTGATATCGGCATTAATCCTAGCAATGATGGAAGAAGCATTCGTCTTGTGATCCCACAGCTTACCGAAGAGAGAAGAAAAGAACTTGTGAAATTATCAAAAAAAGAAGGCGAGAACACAAAAGTTGCAATTAGAAATATCAGGCGTACGGCAATAGAGGAATTAAAGACAGCCCAAAAGAGCAGTAAAATAACGGAAGATGACTGCAAAGGCGGCGAGAATAGTATTCAAAAAATCACAGATAATAAAATTAAAAAAGTTGATGAAATTGTAAAAGCTAAAGATGCTGAAATAATGGAAATTTAAGTATAATAAGTAGTTTATAAATCCTTGAGCTATGTGGTATACATACGGGGAACATGTATATCCGATACCCGTTAAAGGTATGAAACAGTATTCAAACCTTTCTTTGCGGGTATTTATGTTAGTAAATAAGTTGTTTGTATAGAAGAGAGTAATATGATGAACAAAAAATACTGTGATTTAATCAATAAAGAAAAAATGCCTGTACATGTAGCTGTTATTATGGACGGAAACGGAAGATGGGCAAAGAAGAGAAATATGCCGAGATTGTTCGGACATCGTCAAGGCGTTGAAACAGTTCGCACAATAGTAAAGGCCTGTGTTGATTTGGATATAAAGTATTTAACACTATATGCTTTTTCAACTGAAAATTGGAAAAGGCCCCAAGACGAAGTAGACGGACTTATGCGCCTGATGATAGAGTATTTCAAAAAAGAGATTGATCAGTTGGATAAAGAAGGCGTAAGAGTACGGATTATTGGTGCTGTTGATGCAATGCCTGAAAATACAAAAAAATGTGCTGTTGACGCTATAGAAAAAACAAAAAACAATACGGTATTAAATTTAAACATAGCACTCAACTATGGAGGCAGAGCCGATATCATCCATGCAACAAAGCAAGTTACACGTCAAGTAAAAGACGGCGAATTATCTATCGAAGATATTAACGAAGAAATGTTCGGGGACTTTTTGTATACGAAAGATATGCCGGATCCGGACTTAATGATTCGTACGGGCGGAGAGATGCGAATCAGCAACTTTTTAATATGGCAACTAAGCTATGCGGAATTGTGGTTTACAAATACTTATTGGCCCGATTTTACCAAACAGACCTTATGTAATGCTATCTATGACTTTCAAAACAGAGACAGACGTTACGGAGGGTTGAATAATTAGATGAAGATGAGAATAATTGCATCAGTTGTTATCGGAATATTATTGGTAGCGGCTTTATTGATGGGGCAAACCACAACAGCGGTCCTGGCAGGGATTGTGTGCGCTCTTGCAATGTATGAGTATTTGAATGTTGTTTTTCATAAGAAAAAAATTGATCTTGTGCTCACTATCATCCTTGGCATTATTATTTATATTTCTGTTTCTTATAGGCCTGTTATTTATTCGGTGGTTATAACTTTCAGCGTTATGAGTGTGTTTATTTATGATATATTAAAAAAACAATATGAAATAAATGAGATCATGCATCAGATATTTTCTTTAATATATATTCCTCTGCCTCTAGGGCTGGTTGTGAATATTTTTTCTATACATAACGGATACATTTTAGTATGGCTTATTTTTTTGGTTGCTTGCGCCACAGATACAATGGCCTATTTTATAGGAATCAGTATGGGAAAGAAAAGATTGTGTCCGGCGATAAGCCCGAAGAAGAGTGTTGAAGGAGCCTTGGCAGGGCTTGTCTCCGGAATTGCAGTCAGTATCCTGGGTGGTATTATTTTCACAAAATATTTTCATCTTGCTGCACCAATTTGGCATTATGCAGTCGTCGGAGCACTTGGGAGTACTTGCAGTCAATTCGGTGATTTAAGTGCTTCTTTAATCAAAAGAAAATTTAACAAAAAAGATTTTGGGAATATACTTCCCGGTCACGGTGGTATATTAGATAGAATAGATAGCATATTATTTGTAATACCGATTATTTATTTTTATGCTCTAATAGCATAAGGAGGAACATTTGATCAATATTTGGACAATACTGTTGTCTTTGCTGATATTTGGCGTGCTGATTGCCGTTCACGAAGCAGGACATTATATATCTGCCCGTTTGTGCAAGGTAGGCGTGACAGAATTTGCCATAGGCATGGGCCCTCTCATTTTAAAAAAACAAGGTAAGCATACATTATTCACGCTTAGGGCGTTGCCGATCGGAGGCTATTGTAAAATTGTCGGAGAATCTGATGATGAAGAAAGTGAGGACAGCATTAATTCAAAATCAAAATTAGTGCGTGCATTTATTTTCTCGGCAGGTTCAATCATGAATATCTTCACTGCGTTTATTTTCTTTGCGATTGCACTCATGATCGTGGGAATCCCTACGACAACAGTCGGAGGTTTTTCGTCAGGCTATCCCGCAGAATTCTCAGGTATGGAGACAGGCGATAAGATAATTATGATAGCAGATACAAAAATAGATCAGTGGGAAGATATCAGCGTGGCTCTTGTCGATGCAGATTCATCGCAGACACTCAGCGTGCAAGTATACAGGCAAAGCACAGACGAACTTCTCACATTTCAAATAAAACCAGCTTATGTTGAAGACGAAGACAGATATATCATAGGGGTGACGCCGCAGGCAACAAAAAATATTTTAACGGCGCTCGCTAGAGCAGGGGTGCTCATTTGGACATATATAAAATTAATCTTTGCTACACTGATAGGATTAATAAGAGGACTTGTTGGAATAGACGCATTTACAGGGCCTATCGGAGTCGTAAAGATCGTCAGTGACATGACAACTTACGGGGCAGCGGCCGTTTTACAGATTGCGGGGGCAATCAGCATGAGCCTTGGTATTATCAATATGCTGCCGATTCCTGCACTCGACGGCAGCAGAGTATTTTTGCTTTTGGTAGAAGCCGTCAAAGGTTCGCCGATAAAAAAAGAACGTGAAAATATATTTCATTTTATCGGATTTGCTTTAATGATTTTACTTGCCATTGTTATTGCTTATAATGATATTATACGATTCTTCTAATGGGAGATGTCATGAACACAATTCAAAGAAAAAAAACAAACGAAGTGCAAATTGGCAACACCGTAATAGGCGGTAATAACAAAATTGCAGTGCAGTCTATGACAAAGACCAATACGCCGGATATAAAAAATACAGTCAGACAAATAGCCGAACTGGATAATGCAGGATGTGATATTATCCGTATCGCAATTCCGGATCATCGGGCAACCGATGTTGTGCAGAAAATTAGAAAGCAAATCAAATTGCCACTAGTGGCAGATATACACTTTGACTATAGAATTGCGATTAAATGCATTGAAAACGGGGCAGACAAAGTGAGAATTAATCCGGGAAACATTGGTGGATATGAAAAAGCCGCGCTAGTTTTAAAATCAGCTAAACAGCATGGATGTGCTGTGCGTATAGGGGTGAATTCCGGGTCTCTTTCAAAAGATTTACTCCGGAAGTATGGTTCTCCAACGTATAAAGCCTTAGAAGAAGAAGCAATCAGATATGTAGAATTTGCAGAAAAAGAAAGCTTTTCTAACTTAGTTATCTCAATAAAATCTTCAGATGTAGACACAACTTATCGGGCCAATATGCTTTTCAGTGAAAGTTGCAATTATCCTTTGCATATAGGGATTACGGAAGCCGGCACTTATTATGACGGCATTATCAAGTCTTCTGCCGGTATAGGCGCTTTATTGTTAAACGGAGTAGGGGATACGCTTCGAGTTTCCTTAAGTGAAAATCCGATGCAGGAAGTGTGTGCAGCAAAAAGCTTGCTGAGTTTACTTAGAATACAAAAATATGGCATTGAAATCATTTCTTGCCCTACATGTGGCAGATGTAAAACAGATGTGATCAGCTATGCAAAAGAAGTCAGAGAAAAGACAAAAGATATTTCTACATATGCAAAAGTAGCAGTGATGGGATGTGTAGTCAATGGACCAGGAGAAGCAAAAGAAGCTGATTTAGGACTTGCGTTTGGTGCGCATAATGCCGCTTTGTTTGAAAAGGGAATCATTACGCAGACAGTTAAAGAAGATGAAGCAGTGCGTATTTTGCTTGAAAAATTAGATGAGTTACTAAAAAACAGTCACTGAATAATAGGGAGAGGGAGAAATGCAAAATAAATATCTAAGTGAATTTATCGATACAGCCGGTATTGTAAATGCTAAAGGTTGTATTATTGAAAAAGTATTGTTAACAAAAAAGGACGATGCAGTCTTTTACTTGCTTTCTGAAAGTGCGTTTTGCAGTCATGATATAGATGAAATTATAAACAGAATATATGAGAAGTATCATTTTTTTAAACAGATAAAAATTATACAAAACATAGCAGAAAAAATGAAGCTGGATACATATATTAAATATAATCAGAGAAAAATTATTAAGTATCTTGCTGATGAAAATACCTCGTCGGCTTTATTTTTATCTGAAAACTGGTACGTAAAAGAAAATACTGTCCATATATCGGCTTTATCTAAGAGCCACTTAAAGATGCTTGGTGAGCAGCAGATCGAACAAAAAATAAGATCTTACATAAAAAGAGATGCCGCACTGGATGCGCTGATTCACTTTGAGATTATGCAAGTAGATGACAATGATACTGAGGTTAACAAAAGCGCAATAGATAAAAATGTTAATAACAAGAGTATACCACAGCAAAAAAGAAAAAAAATCGTTCACACTTCAAATAATAAAATATCGCAAAAAAATGCCGGCCGGATAATTGGAGAGCTTATTTATGGCAGAGTGAATAAACACAAAATTCAAAGTTTGGACAATGTATATTTAAAACAGACAGGAGAGATGATTGCTGCTTGTGGGAAATGTTTTTATGCCGAAGTTGTAGAAAACAGATTGCGCTCTTATATTAGAGTATATATCAATGATGAGCAGTCTTCTGCGGAAATAAGAATAAATTGTGATAAAAGTGAGATAGAAGATCTTTTTGATAAAATCAAAAAAACCAGGTATGCACAAATTTTCGGCAAAATCGCGTTTGATGAATATAAAAATGATCGCTATATACAGTGTTATGGATTTTTAAAAGCAGAGGTTGATGAATATACGGATAAAAGCAAGCAAAAAAGAGTGGAGCTGCATTGTCATAGTCAGTATAGTGAAAGAGATGCCGTATCTAAGATAGAAGATATTTTTTATAAACTCAGTAAAATGGGGCATCAGGCCGTAGCTATCACGGATCATGCCGGCGTGTATGCATATCCCGATGCATTTGCATTGTCAAAAAAATACGGAATTAAAGTTATCTATGGCGTTGAAGCTTATATGGTCGACGATGAAAATTTTGTTTTGAATCAGCAGACAGAAGCGCCGTTAGACAGTGAGATCATTGTTGTGGACGTTGAAACAACGGGACTGTGCGCGCGAAATGATGAAATCATAGAACTGGCAGCCGTTAAAATAAAGAATTTCAAAATAATTGATACCTATTCGGCTTTGGTAAAACCAAAAAAACCTGTGCCGCAAAGGATCACAGCGCTGACATCTATTACGCAGCAAATGCTAAACAATGCAGATGATTTGCAAAAAGTGATGGAAGAGTTTATATGCTTTGTGAAGGATACGCAAGTGCTCTGCACACATAATACATCTTTCGACTCGGCCTTTATTGATAAGGCATTGCGCCAGACAGGACATGATGAAAGATTTGTCTATTTAGATTCTCTGCATTTATGCAGACGTGTATTTACACAGTTAAAAACTTATAAGCTTAAATCAGTCACTAAACTACTAAATATTGATATCGGGCATGCACACCGGGCATTGGATGACGCGGTGGCAACTGCGAAGGTGCTGCTACATATTCTATCAACTGCAAAATCAGACAAAATCAGCATGATCAGCGAGCTTAAAGAATATAGAAAATCACCCCAAAGTGATAAAAAGGCACCCCATATACATTGTACAATCCTTGTAAAAAATAAACAGGGACTTAAAGACTTATACAAGCTTATTTCAAATTCAAATCTTAAATATTTTTATAGGCGTCCTAAAATATTAAAGAGCGAAATTGCTTTATATAAAAAAAATTTTATGATTGGCAGTGCCTGTGATTCGGGTGAAGTTTTTCAGGCATTCATAAATGCAAGAAATGAGCAGTATATGCTAAGGTTAGCAAATTTTTATGACTATTTGGAAATTCAACCTATTGGGAACAGCATGCATCTTGTCAATAACGGTATACTTTCTTCAAAAGAGGATATCATACAAATCAATAAAGATATTATTTCTCTTGCGGAGAAAACAGGCAAATATTATGTAGCTACCGGAGATGTACACTTTGTTGATGAGAAAGACAGTATATACCGGGCAGTATTGCTCAATGCGCTGAAATTTGACGATGCAGACAATCAAGCACCTCTTTATCTTCGTAATACTTCTCAAATGCTGGATGAATTCTATTATTTGGAACAAGAGAAGGCATATAAGGCAGTTGTTGAGAATACACAGGCTATAGCAAGTTTTATTGAAGACGCGATTCGTCCGATACCGGAAGGCTCTTATCCGCCTGTCATGGAAGGCGCAGAGAAAATGGTTGCAGAATATATCTACAAAACGGCGCATGAAAAGTATGGGGACATCCTGCCTGAACTCATTGAAAAAAGTATAGAAAAAGAAATTAGTGTAATAGCAAAATATAATTATTCCGTATTATATTATTTAGCACAAAAAGTGGTGCATAAAGCAAAAGATGACGGGTATCTGGTAGGTTCCAGAGGATCTGTAGGGTCATCTCTGGCTGCAACATTTTTAGGGATTACCGAAGTGAATCCGCTTCCGCCTCATTATGTATGCCCGGTTTGCAAACATACGGAGTTTGCAGATGTGACAATGTATGGTGTCGGAGCAGATTTGCCGGATAAAAATTGCCCGCACTGCAACTGTGCATATGAAAAAGACGGTTTTGATATTCCGTTTGAATGCTTTTTAGGGTTTGAAGGGGATAAAGAACCTGATATTGACTTGAATTTTGCAAGTGATTACCAGGGTAAAATCCATAAATATGTGGAAGAAATGCTGGGAGTGGAAAATGTATTTCGTTCGGGAACAATCAGTAAAGTAGCGGGAAGCCTTGCAAGAAACTATGCGAAAAAATATTTAGATGATAGAGGATTGGTCATGAATTCTGCCGAACAAAAACGGCTTGAAATAGGGTGCAGTGATGTAAAAAGCACTACAGGTCAGCATCCGGGAGGACTGATTATTCTGCCTCAAGGTATGGAGATCTATGAATTCACGCCTGTGCAGTATCCGGCAAATGATGAAAACAAAAAAGTAATCACAACATCATTTGATTATGATGCATTAAAAGGCAGGCTGTTAAAACTGGATTTGCTTGGACATGATGACCCTTCCATGATCAATGCGCTTCAAAAGCTTACAGGATATGACGTTAAAAAAATAAAGTTTGATGATAAAACAGTCCTCAGCTTGTTTACTTCACTGGAAGCGTTGAATCTTAAAGATACAGATATACTTACCGAAGTGGGCACATACGGCGTACCCGAATTTGGGACAAAGTTCGTTCGTGAAATGTTAAAACAAGCCCAGCCTCAATGTTTTGATGACTTGATACGTATATCAGGGCTCTCTCACGGCACGGATGTTTGGATCAATAATGCGGCGGAATATATTAAGAACGGTACAGCTACCATAAAAAATGTTATTTCTACGCGTGACAGCATCATGCTTTATTTAATACAGATGGGAATGGAATCAAAAACAGCTTTTGATATTATGGAGCGTGTACGCAAAGGCAAAGGACTTAAAGACAGTGATATTGAAAAAATGAAACAAATCAATATTGATGATTGGTATATCGATTCCTGTAATAAAATTAAGTATATGTTTCCAAAAGCGCATGCTGCGGCTTATGTTATGATGGGTTTTCGGGTAGCCTATTATAAAATATATTATCCTCTGGAGTATTACTCCGCATATTTTTCAATCCGGTCTAAAGATTTCGATTTAAAAACAATCCTCAAAGGACCGGATGCAATCAGAAAAGAAATAAAAAAATATTATTCATTAAAAAGCATGACGCAGACACAAAAAGATACGTTGATTACACTCGAAATCGCACTCGAAATGATATGCAGAGGGTATGAATTTGAAACGATCACACTTGGAAAATCACACTATAATGATTTTATCATTGCAGACAATAAACTGGTGCTTCCTTACAAAGTTATAGAAGGAGCAGGAGAAAAAGTGACGAAAAAAATTTACGAGCAGAGTAAGATTGCCCCCTTTACATCGATTGAAGATTTAAAGAAAAGAACTTCTGCCTCAATTGCAGTTTTGGATGAACTTTTTGAATTAAAGGCTTTAGAAGGCCTGCAGAAAACAGATCAGTTTGCGTTTTTTTAAGAATAAGTTGCATAATTATAACGATTATGATAAACTTAAAGACGCAGAAATGAGTGGGGCAACCCACTCATTGAATTTTATATCGGAGGATAAAATGTCTAAAATCATACAAAAGACGGAAGGAATCGCAAAGAAAACAGCGGAATCTTTAGGTCTTGAACTTGTATATATTGAGTTTGTAAAAGAAGGAAGTGCACGCATTTTAAGATTTTATGTCGATAGGGAAGGCGGCGTTACAACCCAGGATTGTGAAGCATTCTCGCGTAATATCAGTCCTCTTTTAGATGAAGGAGATTTTATCGAAGGAAAATATTACCTGGAGGTATCATCTCCCGGAATATGTCCGCCTATTAGAAAAATCAGTGATTATAAAAAATACAGTGGCAGATTGGCGGATATAGCGCTTTATACCGCATATGAAGGAAGAAAAAAATTTACGGCTAAGATAGTTGGGCTATCTGATGATGAAAAAGAAGTATTATTTGAAATAGAAGATATGGTTTTTGCAGTTCCGACTGAAAAGATCAGCAAAGCAAAGCTTGCTTATAAGTTTTAACTGGAGGAAAAAATAAATGAACAAAGAATTTTTGCAAGCACTAGAAGAAATACAAAAAGAAAAAGGTATTAATAAAGAAGAATTAATTGAAGCGATAGAAACAGCATTGATTTCCACGTATAAAAAACATTACGGATCCGAGGAAAATATCAAAATTACAATAGATAGAAGCACCGGAGATGTGAAAGTGTACTCCATCAGGCAGGTTGTAGATGAAACGCATCCTCTTGAAGATGAAATCAGTATACTTCAGGCTCAAAAAATTAAACCTGATGCTCAGCTCAATGAATTTTTGGAAGTAGAAATTAATCCGAAGGATTTTGGAAGAATTGCTGCTCAAAATGCTAAACAGCTTGTTATTCAAAAAATAAAGGAATCTGAGCGAAATATTATTTATGATGAGTTTTATCAAAAACAAGAGGAACTGATCACAGGGATTATTCAAAGAAAAGAAAGCAATAATAACATTATAGTGGATTTGGGAAAAACAGACGGAGTTTTGAATGTTGCAAATCAAATAAAAGGAGAACACTATTATCAAGGCATGCGCATTAAAGCTTATGTGGCGGAAGTGAGGAAAACGACAAAAGGACCTCATATTATTCTCTCGAGAAATCATATTGGTCTTCTTAGAAGGTTGTTTGAGTTGGAAGTGCCTGAAATTTATTCGGGAGTCGTTGAAATTAAAGCTATTGCAAGAGAAGCGGGCAGCCGAGCAAAAATTTCTGTATATGCAGAAGATGAGAATATTGATCCTGTGGGCTCCTGTGTCGGAGCAAGAGGGCTGCGTGTGCAAAACATTGTAAATGAGCTCAATGGCGAAAAAATTGATATCATAAAGTGGAATAAAGACCCGGTAGTCTATATTTCAAGCGCATTAAGTCCCGCTGAAGTTTTAGACGTAGATATTGATGAAGAAAATAAAGTTGCCTATGTTGTCGTAGCAGATGATCAGTTATCGCTTGCTATCGGTAAAGAGGGGCAAAATGTTCGTCTTGCCGCAAAACTCACAGGTTGGAAAATTGATATTAAAAGTAAAAGCGAAGATGAAAATGCACCAGTGGTCGATTCTGATATTCAAAAAGAAAAGGACTTGCTTGATAGCTTAGTTGATGAGATAAATAACTTAACTCAGTAAGGAGGCTATAGTATGAAAAAAGTTCCAATTAGAAGTTGCCTGATCTGCAGGGAAAAATCGGATAAGAGAAGGCTTTTTAGAATTGTGAAAAATAAAGAAGGAGAAATCTTTTTTGATAAAACGCTAAGGGCAAACGGGCGTGGTGCTTATGTATGTGACAGTCAAGAGTGTATAGAAAAAATCAAAAGCACAAGTAAGCTTGATAAAGTATTTGGAATAGATATAAATCAAGACATTAAAACACAAATTTATGATCAGATTTGTGAAATAAAAAATTCAAAGGAGGGAAATGTATATGGCGGCAACAAGAGTTCATGAATTGTCAAAAGAAATGAATATATCCAGCAAAGAATTAGTTGAACAGCTTAATCATTTAGGCATTCCCGCAAAAAACCATATGAGCGCTTTGACTGAACAGCAGGTGAAGTATTTTAAAAATAATTACGGAAAGCAAGCCGGCGCTTCAAATAAAGCAGAAACTAAACAGGAAAGTCAGATAAAAGCGACTATTCAGTCGAAAAATGATAAACATAAAAAGAACGCAAATAAGAATACAGAAAAAAACGCCGATTTCACAAAGAAAAAAGATAAACGTTCAAAATTTGCGGGTAAGCCTGCAACTGCAAACAATGCAAATGAAAAAACAAGCAGACAGAATAATGCAAAAGTTATAAAGAAAAGCAAGGGGACGTATAAAAAGGAGAAACTTAAAAGATTAAACCGAGAAGGTGCCGAACAAGAGATCATTATTCCGCAAATGCTTACCGTGGGAGAACTTGCGGAAGCAATCGGGAAAAATTCAATTGAAATTATAAAAAAACTAATGACGCTTGGCGTGATGGCTACCATTAACCAGGAAATAGATTTTGATACAGCTTATATTGTAAGTCAGGAATTTGGTATTGAAGTCATTATGGAAGAAGATGAAGATATCGTTGAGCGAATACTTGAAAAACATTATGAAAATGAAGAAGAGCTTTCGCCGAGACCGCCGATCGTGACTGTTATGGGGCATGTCGATCATGGAAAAACCTCACTGCTTGATGCCATTCGCAATACAAATGTTATTGCGGACGAAGCGGGAAGGATCACACAGCATATCGGCGCCTATATGGTCAAGTTAAAAGATGAAGATATCACTTTTATCGACACGCCCGGTCATGCGGCCTTTACTCAAATGCGATCAAGAGGTGCTAAAGTGACAGATATCGCCGTGCTGGTAGTTGCGGCCGATGATGGGGTAAAACCGCAGACGGTTGAAGCAATCAATCATGCGAAAGCGGCACAGGTGCCCATTATAGTCGCTATCAACAAGATAGATAAACCTACCGCAAATGCCGATAAGGTTATGCAGGAACTTACAGAATACGGGCTTGTTGCAGAAAATTACGGTGGAGATACAATTTGTGTTCCGATTTCAGCATTGAAAAATGAAGGTATTGAAGAACTGCTTGAAATGATCTTGCTTGTTGCCGAAGTTGAAGAGCTTAAAGCGAATAAAAATAAAAATGCTGTCGGAACCGTTATAGAAGCGCAGCTTGATGTGCAGCGAGGTACCATCGCTACAATGCTTGTGGAATCGGGAACATTAAAACTTGGTGATATTGTGGTAAGCGGAAGCATCTATGGGAAAATTAAAGCCATGAGTAATGAAAAAGGACAAAAGTTGGAATTTGCAGGACCGTCATGTCCGGCAGAAATAATGGGATTTGGAGAAGTTCCTGTGGCCGGTGATAAATTCTATGTGGTAGAAAACGAAAAAGAAGCGAAAAAAATAACGCAAAGTCGTATTAACAGGCAAAAGACGGATGCACAGAAAAAATCTGCGCCGATTTCGCTTGAAGATTTGTTTAGCAAAATTCAACAGGGGAATTTAAAAGAAATCAATATTCTCCTCAAAGCGGATGTACATGGTTCTCTTGAAGCAATTAAGGCATCGCTGCTCAAGCTCTCAAATGAAAATGTCAAGATCAATATTATTCATGGTGCTGTGGGCGGTATCACGGAAACCGATGTAACGCTTGCGGCAGCGTCCAATGCGCTTATATTAGGATTCAATGTTCGTCCGGACGCAAATGCTAAAAAAATGTCGGCCAAAGAAACTGTCGATATCAGAACATATCGTATCATTTATGAGCTTATAGAAGATATTCAGGCAGCGATGGAAGGTATGCTCGATCCGGAATTTAAAGAAGTGGCAACAGGTACTGCCGAAGTGAGACAGATATTCAAAGTGCCGAATGTTGGAGCGATTGCAGGATGTTATATCGTAGATGGAGCCATCAACCGTAATGAAAATGTTCGAGTTATTCGAGACGGTATTGTAATTGCCGAATCCACTATTACATCGCTTAAGAGATTTAAAGATGATGTTAAGGAAGTTGCGAGCGGTTACGAATGTGGAATAGGAATCGATAAATTTAACGATTTTAAAGAAGGCGATATGATTGAAGGCTTTAAAATGGTTGAAATAGAAAGGGTTTGATGATTTGTCTTATCGTGTAGATAGAATTAATGAAGAGATAAAAAAAGAACTCAGCAGACTCATTCGAGACGAGGTTAATGATTACAGAATTAAAGACAGAATGGTCAGCATTGTTAAAGTAGATTGTTCTAACGATTTTAAATTTGCGAAAGTGTATATCAGTGTTATCGAAGGCAAAGAAGTAAGAGATGAAGTCACAAATGCACTCAATAATGCAAAAGGCTTTTTGAGAAGAGAGCTGGGTAAAGTATTAAAAACATATAATACACCACAGATAACATTTATCTCGGATGACACTTTGGAATACGGCATCAAAATAAATAAATTATTAAAAGAATTAGATAAAAAAAATGATAAGTAAGCTCTTAGATAGTATAAAACAAAACAATAAAATATTAATTTTAACACACAAAGGGCCCGATGGCGATGCGGTAGGGTCGGTTTGTGCGCTGGGATTAATGCTCAAAGAAATGGGCAAAGATATCACGTATATCGTAGATAGTATGCTAAGTGAAAAATTAAAGATTAATAATGAGGCGAATTTTTTTTCCGCATCAACAACCGAGGCGTTTGATTTGGCCATCGCTCTTGATTGTTCGGAATTAGATTATTTATATGATAGAAAATATCTTGAAAAAGCCAATCAGGTCATTGTCATTGACCATCATATCACGAACAAAAAATACGGAGATATGAACTATGTATGCGAAAGTGCTGCAGCCGTGGGGGAAATTATTATTGACATGTACGAATATGCAAATATTCAAATCAGCAGTCAAGCGGCAGCATGGCTTTATTTATCGCTTGCAACAGATACTGGAAATTTTCGCTATAGCAATGTGACAGCAAATACGCATAGAAAAGTTGCCAAATTATATGAAATAAGAGATGATTTCAGCGCAATTAATAAAAAAATAGAAGAATATGGGTTGACACGGCTGACATATCTTTCAAAGATCATTAATAATATAAAAATGTTCAGCGGCAATAAGGTAATCATTTCATATATCAGCCTTAATGATTATGTAAATAAAATAATGGATGAAGAAGCCGATATGCAGCTCCAAAATATGATTGATATACTCAGAAATGTTGAAAGTGTGGAAGTAGCGGTTTTGATAAAACAGGCAGATAGAGAACTTTTCAAAGTAAGCCTGCGTTCTAACGGAGACTTTGACGTGGCGGCCGTTGCGAAATCTTACGGTGGGGGCGGGCATAAAAAAGCGGCCGGTTGCAATATAAGCGGGGATATTGATACGATTATAAAAAATGTAGCAAGCAAAATCGAAATAAATTAGTAAGTAGCAGGATTACATAGTAAATATGTTTGAATATGGATATGGAAATAATTAAAGTATGTGATATCACAAAAAAAATAAAAAATGCATCTATAGCTTTCGGCGTTTTTGACGGTGTTCATTTAGGACATAAAAAAATAATTGAGCGCATGATGGATATAAAAAACACAAAAAAAATTGTGCTTACATTTTATAATCATCCTGAAGATATCATCAACAAAAATAAGACGATTAGATATATCACAACGCGCGGTCAAAAAGAAGAAATACTAAGAAATATGGGCGTTGAGATGATTGTATATATCCATTTTAACGATGAAGTAAAAAATACCACTGCGGATGACTTTATAAAAAAATATATGCTTGATAAATTTGATTTAAAAAAAGTTACGGTGGGGTTTAATAATAGATTCGGAAAAGATGGGCAGGGCAGCGGGGAGCTCCTAATACAAATGGGCAAGCGGCATGCTTATGATGTTGAAATTGTTGATAAAGTATGTCTTCATGATGAAATCATCAGTAGTACAACGATCAGGAAAGCATTGTTGGATGGGAATATAGAAAAAGCCAATGCAATGCTGGGAAGAGCTTTTTATGTTACCTCGACTGTAATCAACGGCAAACGCTTAGGCAGAAAACTGGGTTTTCCGACAGCTAATCTGCGTATGCCTGAAGATCTTGTGATGCCTCAAAACGGTGTTTATCTAACAAAAACAATCGTGCACGACAGTGAATATTATTCCATTACGAATGTGGGCCAAAATCCTACATTTAAAAATCATCCCTACCGAATTGAAACATTTATTATTGACTTTGATGAAAATATTTATGATAAAGAAATAAAAGTTTGTTTTCTGAAAAAAATAAGAGATGAAAAAAAATTTGAAAGTCTTGACGAACTTAAAAAACAAATATATAATGATACAAATTGTGCGAAAAAATTTATAAGCGCAAAAATATTGTAACTATCACTCAGTTATTCGATTGTTCCGGCGAATAGCAGGGTAATAGCTAAATTATAATGGAGGAATAAAATGGCATTATCAACAGAAGAAAAAAAGCAGATAATACAAACATACAAACGAGGAGAAAACGACACAGGTTCGCCTGAAGTGCAAATAGCAATTTTAACGGCACAAATCGACAGGCTGAACGAACATTTAAAGACAAACAAGAAAGATTATCATTCAACAAGAGGATTGTTAATGATGGTAGGTAAAAGAAGGAGACTCTTAAATTACCTTGTGGAAAAAGACATTGAAAGATATAGAGATATCATTTCAAAACTGAATTTGAGAAAGTAAATTTAAGAGGCGGTGCTTGGTTCAAGTTCCGCCTTTATTTGTTATTTAGCAATCAAGGAAGGATAAATAAATGAAAAAAATTTTTAAAACTATGTTTGCTCAAAGAGAGTTAATAGTAGAAACAGGGCAATTGGCGCAACTGGCCTCAGGTTCTGTATTTATGAGATATGGAGATACCAATGTATTAGTAACGGCATCAATGAGTAAAGTCCCGCGAGAAGGTATGAGCTTCTTTCCTTTAAGTGTGGATTATGAAGAAAAACTGTATTCGGTAGGTAAAATCCCAGGAGGATTCATCAAAAGAGAGGGGAGACCTTCTGAAAAAGCAATACTGTCATCACGGTTAATTGACAGACCCCTGCGACCGCTTTTCCCCAAAGGAATGAGAAATGATGTGCAGGTTGTAGCGACTGTGCTGTCGGTAGAGCAGGATAATCTTCCGGAACTCGTAGCTATGGTGGGTTCGTCTATTGCGCTTTCAATCTCAGATATACCTTTTAACGGCCCTACGGGGTCCGTTTCTATGGGGTATAAAGACGGTGAACTGATCATTAACCCGACTGTTGAGCAAAGAGAAGGCAGTGAGCTTGATTTAATTGTGTCCGGCACCAAAGATGCTATTATGATGGTGGAAGCCGGAGCAAATGAAGTAAGCGAACAGTTAATGATACAAGCTATTTTAACAGCGCATGAAGAGATCAAGAAAATCGTTGCTTTTCAGGAAGAAATTATTGAGCAGGTCGGCAAAGCGAAAAGAGAAGTGGAATACTACGTTCCAACTGATGAAATGATTGAAAAAGTAAACGAGATCGGAACGAAAAAAATGGATGAGGCACTGCGTCATGAAGAAAAGGCAGAGCGGGAAGAAGCGGTAGAGAAGGTTGGCAAAGAACTTACGGAAGCGCTTGCAGCCGATTATGAAGGTCAGGAAGAACAATTATCGCAGGCAGTTGAAAAATTAGAAAAATCAATCGTGCGAGAAATGATAGCAAAAGAAAAAATTCGCCCTGATGGAAGAGCTATGGATGAAATCCGTCCGATCACTTGTGAAGTAGGTCTCCTTGCAAGAGTGCACGGCAGTGCTTTGTTTACAAGAGGACAAACACAGGCAATGTCTGTTGTAACACTTGGTGCTTTCTCTGATGTTCAAGTCATAGATGGTCTTACAGATGAAGAATTTAAACGGTATATGCATCATTATAATTTTCCCGCTTATTCGGTGGGAGAAACAAAGCCGAGCAGAGGTCCGGGCAGACGTGAGATAGGTCACGGCGCTTTGGCAGGCAGAGCACTGGAGCCTGTGATTCCTTCGCAGGATGATTTTCCGTATACCATAAGGGTTGTATCCGAAATATTAATGTCTAACGGTTCAAGCTCTCAGGCAAGTGTGTGTGGCTCTACTTTATCTCTCATGGACGCAGGGGTCCCGATCAAGGCACCTGTGGCAGGCATTGCCATGGGACTTATCAAAGAAGAAGATTCTATCAGTATTTTATCTGATATACAGGGCCTTGAAGACCATAACGGAGATATGGATTTTAAAGTGGCGGGAACCAAAGATGGCATTACCGCAATTCAAATGGATATAAAAATAAACGGTATAGACGAAGCGATACTCAAAGAAGCTCTTGAGCAGGCAAGAAAAGGAAGATTATTTATTCTTGGCAAGATGGCAGAAGTTATCAGCGAACCAAGAGCAGAGATGAGTAAGTATGCACCCAGAATGCTGAGTATGCAGCTTCCAAATGAAAAAATTGGAGAAGTTATTGGACCAGGCGGGAAAATGATCAATAAAATCATTGAAGAAACCGGCGTAAAAATTGATATTATGGATGATGGAAAAACGTATATATCTTCTCCGGATTTAGAAAATGCACAGAAGGCGCAGCAAATGATTGAAGCAATCATTAAAGATGTGGAAGCTGGTCAGATATATGAAGGAAAAGTAACGCGCGTTATGGAAATTGGCGCATTCGTTGAACTCTTACCGGGCAAAGAAGGTATGGTTCATATTTCAAAACTTTCTTACGACCATGTGAAAAGTGTTACCGATGTTGTTAATGTTGGTGATATTGTAAAAGTAAAAGTGACCGAAATCGACAGCAGGGGCAGAATCAATCTTTCCATGAAAGACTTACTGCCAAAACCTGAAGGTTATCATGAAAATAATCGGTCAAATAAGAAAAATCATAATAACAGTAACGGCAGAGGCGGTCATAACAGGCGTTAGTATTATATAGAAAAACCATGGAAGAAAAAAATGAGCAGTATACAAGTAAAAATTATCAACCATTCAGAAAATCCACTTCCCGGATATATGACAGCCGGGGCGGCAGGAATAGATATTTATGCTGCCGAAGATGCGCTTGTGCAAAATGGTTCTGTTAGCCTTGTGCCCACCGGTCTTTATATAGAAATGCCATCGGGCTATGAAGCTCAAATCAGATGCCGAAGCGGTCTAGCGTTAAAGCATGGTCTTATGATGGTCAATGGTATCGGTACAATTGACAGTGATTATCGTGGAGAGATCAAAATTATTTTTACAAACTGTACAGATATTCCTTATCAAATAAAAAAAGGCGACAGGATCGCGCAAATGATATTTTGTAAGTATATCAAGGCGGAGTTTGTTGAAGTCAGTAAACTTGAAAGTACAAAACGCAGCGAGGGCGGATTTGGTTCTTCGGGGAGATAGTAATATAATACAAATACACCTCATAAATTATTTAAGAGGTGATTTGTATGAGATTATCGGATATGCGTGACAAAGATATTGTCAATATTAATACAGGACAGAGAATGGCACAATTTAAATCATGTGATTTGATTATTAATGAAGACACCGGCAAAGTGGAAGCTATTGTTCTTGGGCAAATTCGACAAGGATTTTTTTCATTTGCCAATGAAGATATGAATTTGCAGGTGCCATGGGAAAATATAGTCAAAATCGGTGTGGATACAATCATGGTTGATATATAGCAAGGAGTTTTAAATAATGGAAATAGTTGTGCAAAAATATGGCGGAACGAGCGTCAACAAACCTGAACTGCGACAAATGATCGTTCAAAACATTGCGGATGCCAAGGAAAAAGGGCTCAGCCCGGTAGTTGTGGTTTCCGCAATGGGCAGACAAGGTGAGCCATATGCCACAGATACTCTTTTGGAAATGCTCCCAAACGGGGAAGCGGTTGACGAGAGAAATCGTGATCTTTTAATTTCCTGCGGGGAAATTATATCTTGCGTGATCGTAGCAGAAGACATAAAAAAAGCGGGATATGCCACGAAAGCTTTAACCGGTTATCAGGCAGGTATCAAAACAAACGGTATTTACGGGAACAGTGATATAGTCGATATTGATACGTCAATTATTTTAAATATATTGAAAGAAAATATTATCCCTGTTATTGCAGGATTCCAGGGACAAGGAGAAGGCTATGATATCACAACACTTGGCAGAGGCGGCAGCGATATCACGGCAACGGCACTCGGCGCTTTTTTAAACGCTGCATGTGTTGAAATTTACACAGATGTAGACGGTGTTATGACCGCTGACCCAAAAGTGGTAAACAATGCGCATATTATTGAAAAAATAGATTATGAAGAAGTGTTTCAGCTTGCTGAATTTGGCGCAAGAGTCATTCATCCGCGTGCGGTGGAATACGCACAGAAAGGCAGCGTACCTGTCGTGGTGCTCAATACACGCAAAGGCCGCAGCAATGGTGGAACGATTATTTCAAAAGTTCCGAAGTTATGGACAAAAAATAAAATATTTACGGCAATAACGTCAAAAGATAAGCAGGTTCAAATTAAAGTAAAAAGTACGGGCAGCGAGGAAAATCTCTTTGATGCTTTGGCACAGTGCCATATCAGTATAGATATGATCAATATCTTTATCGGAGAGACAGTCTTTATCATTGACAGAGAAGATTTACATAGAGCACAGGAAATACTCGATGGCATGGACTTAGATTACGAAATAAAAAAAGATTGCAGCAAGATCACAATCGTGGGGGCCAGAATCGCAGGAGTGCCGGGCATCATAGCAAAAATCATGAGTGCATTAAGCGGGCAAAATATAAAAGTATGGCAGTCTTCGGATTCCTATACCACGATTTCAATTTTAGTTGATAAAGCTGATGAAAAAAAGACTGTGGCATTGCTGCATGAAAAAATATTTTAAAATATTCAATTTTTATGTCATAGTATAAAACAGTAATAAAAACACACAATAAAACCATCCAATCATTTAAGGAGATGGTTTTTTTATGGATAAAAAAGATAATCGATTCATTAATGAAAAAGATAAAGATGAAAATGAAAAATATGCTGAGGAAGCAGCAGAAAATATAAAGGAATTTGGAGGGGCGCTGCAAGATGAGGCGAAAAGCGGCATTAAGGTAATCCCTATTATCGGTGAAATTGAAGGACATATATTGGAAGCACAAAAAAAAGTAACAAAATATGAACACATTATCCCAATTCTTACACAGATCGAAGAAGACGATGAAGTGAAAGGAGTCCTCTTAATGCTCAATACCCTTGGAGGAGATGTGGAAGCCGGGCTGGCAATCGCAGAACTTGTGAGAAGTATTTCGAAGCCCAGTGTATCGCTTGTACTTGGCGGAGGGCACAGCATAGGTGTGCCCCTCGCGGTATGTACAACTTATTCTTTTATCGTGCCAACAGCTACAATGACGCTTCATCCTATTCGCACAAACGGATTAGTCATCGGGGTATGGCAAAGTTTTGAATATTTTAAAAAGATGCAGGATCGTATCATTAGATTTGTGGTATCCTGTTCAAAAATCAAACGTGAAAAATTTATAGAGCTCATGCTGAACACAACAGAAATGGTCAATGACATAGGGAGCATATTAATCGGGCAGCAGGCTGTTGATATCGGGCTGATTGATGAAGTAGGCGGACTGAATAAAGCGTTGAAAAAACTCAAAGAACTTATCAATGAAAATAAAGCAAAATAAAATATTCATCAATCTTTATCTATGATATAATATAAAACTAAGTTAAAGCAATTACAGGCATATTCCGTCCCGAAGATATTCGGGAGGGAATATCATCATTTCTAAAAATATGTTATAGTAAATATAAATTTACATAATCTTTTGAGGTATACATATGACAAACATACAGGCGTTTATTTTAGGGCTGATCCAAGGGCTTACGGAATTTTTACCTGTTTCAAGTTCCGGGCACTTGGCTATTGCGCAGGCGTTTATGAATGTAAAAGAAGGAGCTTTAGAATTTACGATTCTTTTGCATGCGGGATCCCTACTGGCTGTATTTTTAGCATACAGAAAAACAGTGATTGCGGTCATAAAAGCATTTTTTGGCATGATTGCTGATTTATTCAAAGAAAAAAGTTTAATGATAAGAAAAGATAAATACAGATTATATGTATTATTATTGATTGTGGGTTCAATTCCTGCGGGCATAGCCGGATTATTATTTGAAGATAAATTAAGTGAGATTTTTGTAAGTATTATTGTCGTAAGCTGCATGCTCTATATAACGGGCGGGTTGTTAATCTTGGGAGAAAAAATGGGCAAAAAAAATCAGAAACGTATTAGTCAGTTAAGGTTTAAAAATGCGTTTGCTATTGGGCTTTTCCAGGCAGCTGCATTAATACCGGGTATTTCACGTTCCGGCTCCACTATGGTGGGAGGTCTTTTTTCAGGGCTTAAAAAAGAAGACGCGGTTGAATTCAGCTTTCTGCTTTCTATGCCTGCCGTGCTTGGTGCCACTCTCATTGAAATGAAAGATATATTTGCGTTAAGCAGCACCGCTACGTCGGTATCGGCAATGATTATCGGATTTTTAACCGCACTCATAGTGGGATATTTATCAATAAAACTTTTGATTTTTGTTGTTAAAAAAGAAAGGCTGAAATATTTCGCATATTATTGTTGGGCAGTTGCAAGTATTGTTATTATCAAAAGTTTGTTTTTTTAACACATCTATTTAAAAAGTAAGGAGATATCAATATTGGCTTCAACAAAACAGAGTAAAAGACAAGCAACTATCAAAAAGCGTTTAAAAAAAGAACGATTGATTAATGAATTGATCGGTATTCTTTTATTGTTTTTAAGTATGTTTGGATTTTATTCTCTTTTTGCGCAAAATGCGGGGCTTGTAGGAGAAGCTTATATAAAAGGGTGTAAATTTTTATTTGGCGACATCGGAAGTTTTGCATTAATGACCGTACTGCTCATATGCAGTATTTATATTATCTTTCAGTACAGGCCGCTTCGAATGAATAAAAAGATCTTTCTTTTACTCATCTTGCTTATTAATTTTTGTGTTATATTACATATCAATAGTATTGATACGATCGGTGATCCATTTTTTAAGAACATATTCGATATTGCCGCAGAGCAGCTGCAAGAAAATGCAGGCGGGCTGATTGGTATGGGCCTTGCCAAGCTGATTGTTGAGTTATTTTCAGTTACAGGGGCATATTTATTTATTATATTTATATCCATAGGGCTGATACTTTTTATTTTTCGAAAAAGTATCGGAGAAATTATACATAATCTTATGGATAAAAGAGAAACAAACCATAAAGATAAAAAGCTTGTCAATGATATATTGAGTGAAGAAAACAACAAATTAAATTCAGATGACAAATCATTCGCACAGGTAGAAAAATGGATGGCGCAGCTTGATGATAACGGAAGCGGAATCCATCATAAAAACAGGGGGAAACATGATGAAAAAGACAATCATGAATTGAAAGATATCCCTAAACAAAAAGATGCGGAACTGATCAAAATAGAACTAAACAAAGAAAGCGAAGCAGCAGAAGAATCCCATGCAAACGATGCTAAAAAAGATACGGTGAATGCAAATATTCAGCCGAACGAGGTTAAAAATGATAAATATGTCTTTCCTCCTATATCTCTTTTAAACGAATATAAATCTTCATCAGAAAGTACGCGTCAGGAAACACTCAAAAATGCTGAAAAACTGCAAAATACTCTGGCTAGCTTTGGTATTAGTGCAAAGCTTGTAGGTATATCGGTAGGCCCTACAGTGACTCGTTATGAACTTGAGCCGCAGGCAGGAATTCGCGTTAATAAAATTGTGAATCTATCGGATGATATTGCGCTTGCGCTTGCTGCTCCGCGCGTAAGGATAGAGGCGCCGATACCGGGTAAAAGCGCCGTCGGTATCGAAATACCCAATAAAAATATCACGACAGTACATATTCGAGAAGTAATCGCATCCAAAGAATTTAAGGGAAACAAGTCTCCTGTTGCGGTTGCATTGGGGAAAAATTTATCAGGACAAAATTTAATGTGTGATTTAAAAAAAATGCCGCATATGCTTATTGCAGGAGCCACAGGATCAGGTAAAAGCGTATGTGTGAATGCGATTTTGGCATCAATCTTATATCGCAGTTCTCCAAAAGATGTCAGATTAATTTTAATAGATCCCAAAATGGTGGAGTTAAATATCTATAACGGAATTCCGCATCTGTTGGTACCTGTAGTTGTAGACCCGAAACAAGCGGCAAGTGCGTTGAATTGGGCAGTTATGGAAATGATGGACAGATATCAAAAGTTTGCCGACAATAAAGTAAGAGATATTAAAAGCTATAATGATAAATTGGAAAAAGAGGGACAAGCCAAACTGCCGCTGATCGTCATTATCATTGATGAATTGGCAGATTTAATGGCCGTTGCGCCGCAGCAGGTGGAAGGTGCTATCTGTAGACTCGCACAGCTTGCGCGGGCAGCAGGACTGCACCTTGTGCTGGCTACACAGCGTCCTTCGGTGGACGTCATTACAGGCCTTATTAAAGCCAATATTCCGTCCAGAATTTCTTTTATGGTATCTTCACAGGTCGATTCCAGAACCATTATTGATATGGCCGGCGCGGAAAAATTACTTGGGAACGGAGATATGCTCTATTATCCTGCAGGTACAAGCCAGCCGCAAAGAGCACAGTGTGCATATATCGATCAAAAAGAAGTGGAACGCATGGTGGATTTTATAAAAAAACGTACAAACGAAGCTTATAATAATGAAATTATTGAAAAAATCAATTCACCAAAATCCGCAAGCAGCGATTACAACGACGAACTATTTGATGAAGCTGTGACACTGGCGATGGAGAGAGGCCAAATCTCCACATCGATGATTCAGCGCAAACTCAGAATAGGGTATGCCAGAGCAGGAAGAATGGTTGATGAAATGGAAGAGCGCGGTATCATTTCACCGGCAGACGGAAGCAGACCGAGAAATGTACTTATTACATATGATGAGTATTTCAGTCAAAAAAATGACGGCAAAGAAGAGGCGGCCCAGGTCGAGGAGCAAGATGGATAAAAATGTTTTTATAATATCGCTGGGTTGCGCTAAAAATCTTACAGACAGTGAAAGCATGGCCTATCTTTTAGAAAATGAAGGTTACGAGTTTGTAGATGATATCAATAAAGCTTCGCTCGTACTTATCAATACGTGCGCATTTATACAAGATGCCAAAGAGGAAGCGGTAAGAGAAATACTAAATGCCGCTGAGGCAAAAAAAAATAATCGGCGTATAAAAATCATTGTAGCAGGTTGCCTTGCGCAAAGATATGCAGAAGAGCTCAAAGAAGAAATTCCCCAAATTGATATCTTTATCGGTACAGGCAAGTATCCTAACATTATCAGTGCTTTGCAGATGCTTCAAACACAAAAAAATGTATGTATCACTGATGATATCAACAGAGGTATTGTTGAGATAAAAAGAAAAATTTTTACAAAAAAACCGGTAGCTTATTTGAAGATAAGTGAAGGATGCTCGCGTAATTGCACTTACTGCATCATACCAAAGCTGCGTGGCAAATATCGCAGCCGGAGGATGGAAGATATCCTCCTTGAGGCGAATGATCTTGTGGCGAATGGTTATAATGAAATTATACTTGTCGCACAGGATGTAACATTATACGGAATAGATTTATATAAGAAAAAGAAGCTGCCCGAATTATTAACAAAACTAAATGAAATCCGTCAGATAAAAAGAATACGCTTGATGTATGCTTATCCAGAAGGAATAGACGATGCTTTAATTGCGTGTTTTAATCATTTAGATAAACTTCAGAATTATATTGATTTGCCTCTTCAGCACGTCAACGATGATATTTTAAATAAAATGGGACGTCATACGAATAAAAAAGATATAGAAAATCTTTATAAAAAGCTAAAAAAAGAAATACCTGATATTACCCTTCGTACAACATTTATAGTAGGGTTTCCTTCTGAGAGTGAAGAGCAGTTTGAAGAAATCATTGATTTTATTGGAAAATATCCTGTTGATAAAGTAGGCGTTTTTATGTATTCTCAGGAAGAGGGCACTCTGGCAGCTGAAATGCCGCAGCAGATCAGTCAAAGAGTAAAAACAAAACGATATCATAAACTGATGAAAAAGCAACAGAAAATATCACAAAAAATCAATAACATATTTATAGGGAAAACAGAAGAAGTATTGATTTATGATCGGTTAGAAGATAATATTTATCTGGGCAGAATCTATCGGGATGCTCCTGATATTGACGGAGGCATACTTGTTCACTCATCTGGCACGCTCAATATCGGAGAATATTATCAATGCAAAATAAATGGTGCAGATGCATACGATCTTGTAGGAACGGTTTTAAATAATGAATATAGCCAATAAGCTCACTTTGAGCAGAATGATGATCATACCATTATATATCGTGTTATTTTTAATAAATTTTAATAATCATTATTATTTTGCTGTTGTTATTTTTATTATAGCAAGTATTACGGACTTTATTGACGGATACATAGCACGTAACAGAAATTTGATTACATCGTTTGGAAAATTTGCAGATCCGCTGGCTGATAAAATGCTTGTTACGGCTGCACTTTTATGTTTTATGAGTATTGACAGGCTTGGTATATGGGCAGTCTTTATCATACTGGCCAGAGAATATGCAGTCACAGGGCTTCGAGCTGCTGTTGCCGCAGACGGAGTCGTGCTTGCTGCCGGAATATGGGGAAAAGCCAAGACTTTTTTTCAAATGATAGGGCTGATTTATCTGCATTTTGAGGTTGGGGGAAATTTTTCCTCAACTATTTTAGGCGATGTATTTATATACATTATGGTCCTTCTGACAATTATTTCAGGTGTGGAATATTTCTATGCAAACCGAAAAAATATTCGTGTAAAATAGGAGAATAATATGAAAAGTGAAATTATTTGTGTTGGAACAGAAATACTTTTAGGAGATATCGTCAATACGAATTCACAATATATTTCGAAAAATTTAAACCAATTGGGGCTCAGCCTTTTATATCACACAGTCACGGGAGATAATCCCCTGCGTCTTAAGGAAGCTTTCAGGCAGGCGTTTGAACGCAGCGATATCATCATAGCAACAGGCGGACTCGGGCCTACACAAGATGATCTGACGAAAGAAACCGCCGCCGAACTGATGGGTGTGAAGCTTGAAATCAATGATGAATGGATGCAAAAACTTAAGAGTATGTTTGGAGATCGAATGACGCCCAATAACCTGAAACAAGCGTATCTGCCTAGGGGGGCAATTATGCTAGGCAATAACAACGGGACAGCGCCCGGGGTTATTATTGAAAATGAAGAAAAAGCGATCATTCTTCTGCCGGGACCGCCTAAGGAAATGGTTCCCATGTTTGATGAGCAAGTGCTGCCTTACTTGATGAAAAAGTCAGGCAAGTCATTTTACTCAAGATATTATATGATTACCGGGTATGGAGAAAGTGCTTTGGAATATCAGCTTATGGATATTATAGATAAGCAGACAAATCCGACCATTGCCACATATGCGAAAGAAAACGGTGTATTGCTGCGTGTAACGGCAAATGCAGAGGACAATAAAGAAGCAGATAAGCTTTTGGATCAATATGAGGAAATCATTATGTCAAGAGTTGGAGACGGCATTTTTGCAAATGAAGACGTAAGTCTCTCAAAAGTGATAATAGAGTTGCTCAAAGAAAATAAACTAAAACTCGCAGTCGCAGAATCGTGTACAGGCGGGGCGATATCTGCTGCGCTTACCGAAAATCCAGGAGCGAGTGAAGTGTTTTACGGTGGGCTTGTTACATACAGCAATGAAGCTAAAATGAAAGTATTAGGTGTCAAAAAAGAAACACTTGATACTTTTGGAGCTGTCAGTGAGCAAACAGCCGTTGAAATGATACAAGGGTTGATCGACCTCAGCGGTGCTGATGCGGCAATTGTAGTAACCGGCATTGCAGGTCCGGGTGGAGGCAGCGATGAAAAGCCTGTAGGGTTGGCGTATATATCTGTATACTTCAAAGGAAAAATCATAGTGAAAAAAGTAAATTATCCTTTTAGGAGAAGAATGCATCAAATAAGAGTAGGAAATGAAGCTCTTAATATATTAAGGCATAAAATAGTAGGAAAATAGAAATTTAATAAGAAGTGAATGGAGAAATAAAGATGGAAAAGGATAAAGCTTTAGAATTAACAATAAAAAATTTAGAAAAACAATTTGGACAGGGGTCTATTATGAGACTGGGGGATCACGCTTCCGATATGAATATTGAAGCAATATCCACATCCTCTCTGGGGCTCGATATTGCGCTTGGTATCGGCGGGGTGCCGCGGGGCAGAATTGTAGAAATTTATGGTCCCGAATCATCAGGGAAAACAACAGTAGCATTGCATATAGCAGCGGAAGCACAGAAGATGGGAGGTATTGCAGCATTTATCGATGCTGAGCATGCGCTTGATCCGGTTTACGCAAAAGCGCTTGGGGTAGATATTGATAATTTGATCGTATCACAGCCTGATACAGGGGAACAAGCCTTAGAAATTGTAGAAGCTTTGGTGCGAAGCGGGGCAGTGGATACCGTTATTGTAGACTCGGTAGCTGCATTAGTGCCAAGGGCGGAAATAGAAGGAGAGATGGGAGATCAGCATGTGGGTCTGCAGGCAAGATTAATGTCTCAGGCATTGAGAAAATTAGCGGGAGCAATCAGCAGAAGCAATTGCTGCGCTATTTTCATTAATCAACTCAGGGAAAAAGTGGGTATCATGTTTGGTAATCCAGAAGTGACCCCCGGTGGAAGAGCGCTTAAATTTTATTCTTCGGTAAGAATGGAAGTACGAAGAATAGAGGTTATTAAGCAAGGTACAGAAATGATTGGAAGCCGCACCAAGGTAAAAGTGGTTAAAAATAAGGTGGCCCCACCCTTTAAAACTGCTGATTTTGATATTATGTACGGTAAAGGGATTTCAAAAGAAGGTGATATTTTAGATATTGCGGTCGAATGCGAAATTGTAGCCAAATCAGGTGCTTGGTATTCTTATAACGGAGAGAGAATGGGACAAGGAAGAGAAAATGTAAAAACATATTTAAAAGAAAATCCTCAGATATGCGATGAAATCGCACAAAAAGTTCGTGAATTTTATGGCTTGTCAAAGAAAACATTGGAATAAAGCTTGCAGTTAATAAAAAAAGGAACTCCTATGGGAAAATATAAATGTGTCATATTTGATTTAGACGGGACAATAGCAAATACAAAACCGGGTATTATCAATGGATTTAAATATGCACTCGGCAAAATGGGAACACAGTATTTAAATGCACATGATGATGATATTATAGGACCATCTCTTTATGATAGTTTTAGTCGGTTTTATCATTTTTCCGATGAGAAATCGATTGAAGCAGTCAAAATCTACAGACAATACTATAAAGAAAAAGGCATGTATGAATACGAATTATATGACGGTATAGAAGAATTGCTTGCCAAACTGCAAGCAAATGCTGTTACGCTCGCACTTGCAACTACAAAATATAAAGCTTTTGCCGAACAAATGTTGGCGCACAGTAATTTGATAAGTTATTTCAATTGTGTTATTGGCAGTAATGAGGATGGTTCTTTTTCAAGTAAAAAAGAGCTGTTGGGCTATGTCAGGGAATTTACAAATCATAAAGCAAATGAATGTGTCATGATCGGGGATAGATATTATGACGCATATGGTGCACAGCTGCAAAATATGGATTTTGTCTGGGTAAAATACGGTTATGGAAAAGAAAAAGAATTTGAAGAAATTCGTGTGAAATACATGGCTAGTGACGCACGCGAAATATTTGATATTATAATGAACAATGAAAATTCATAATGTAGTTAATATGTATGTAATCTACATGATATTTAAAAGAAATATATAAATTACAGATATTGACTAAAAAAATGACACAGAAGAGTTTTGTTTTTTAAATTATTTATGATAAAATTATTAAAATAAGCAGATAAAAATCGAAAAGGTATGAATTCTTATGATTCTTGAAGTAATTTTAATTAGTTTTATTATTGCAGTCATCAGAAAAGGGAAAATACGCAATATTTTAAATTATGAAATAAAATTTAAAGTGTTGTTTTTGTTATACATACTTATCCAAATAGGGCTCGTTTTCTTTGGCAACAAACTGCCGGACTCAGCTTTAAAATACAGTATGTTTATCTATCTGTTCAGTTATCTGCTTTTAATGGGGTTTCTGCTTCAAAATGTAGATAAACCTGAATTTATCATCATTCTTATGGGTGTTTTCTTGAATTTTGCCGTTACATTCATAAACGGAGGGAAAATGCCGCTTTCATTAGATGCTGCCGCATTGACCGGACTAAAAGATTCAGGTAACATTTTTTTAGAAAGAATGATCGCAATCAGCAACGCCATGGATAGTGAAACAAAATTGAAAATACTCGGAGATATTATCCCGATGCCGTCTTTTTATCCGCTTAGTGTCGTTATAAGCCCCGGAGATGTTATTATATTTGTCGGATTATTTATGACGGTTCAGAAAATGTTTGTACAAAAGAATTCACAAATGTATTTGACACCTAAAAAAGAAGTGGAAAGAGAAGAAAATTATTTTAACAGTGATGTGAAGCTGGTTGATATCAATGAATTTTTCAATCCGAACAATGAGAATGATGATAAATATGACGATAATGAATATAATGCTATTGCGCGCTTAGTAGAGGAAATTTCTGAAACAAAAGAGCCGGAGGCAAATGAGTTTGAATTTCATACCAAGCAAAGCAATAGGCCTCAGATGCAAGATAATAAAGCAGACGGAAATGAAAGTGAGATAGATAAGGAAGAATCTGAGCAGCCCGTTTTAGAAATTGAAGAAGAAAAAGTTATTGAAATTGATCAGTTGATGTTAAAAGATGAAGACGATTGTCAGGCATTGATTATAGAAGAAATGACAGAGCAGGATATTTTGAAAGTAGAGCAATCTATACATAAACAAGAAAATGAAGAGTCTGCTGCGCAAAAGCAAAATGTACCGCAGGAAGAGGCCACTGAAGCACATGCACAATCAGCGGAAAACGCAGAATCCGAGGTTGAAAAAGGTCAGCTGACATTTTTAGATCCTGAAATGGCTATGTATGTAGATTTGTTTAAAACAAACTCTCCGTTAAAGGAGTATATAAGAAGTGTTGCAGATCAACCTGCAGAAAATAAAAATACGCAAGATAATGCAAATAATGTAAAAAAACAGGTTCCGCTTCAAGATATCGGACAGGAATTAAAAAAACAGCAGGAGCAAGAGAAATCAACTAAGCTCAAAACACAGCCACCCTTGCAGGAAGAGACTATAATACAAACGAAGGGAAGCGATCATTTTGGTGAGAGGTTATCCGATACTACGCAGCTTTCCATTAAAGATTTGGCAAAACCTGTACTTATTGAAGATGATTTGGAACATCCCACTAAAACACGTCAGCTGAACGCAAGGCCATCGACAAAAGCAATTTTAAGGGCACTTAGAGGTGGAGACAGTTTTGAGTATAATAAAGATAAATATACCATTACAGTAAAAGATGATGATGCGCCCATTAGTACCGGCGAGCGAAAAGAAATGTTTTTGAAACGCTTATATGAATACGATATAGATATCAGAAAAACGCAGGCGGCTACTACCGAAGAAAAAGAACAAATTGAAATGGAAATAAAGCGAGATCAAGGCATTAATGTAGACGATATGTTTATTATACAAAACGGGAAATTTATTGAAAATCCAAACTATAAACATAAAAAAAAGAAAAAATAAAAGAGGAAACCGATTGTTTGTGGCAATCGGTTCTTTTCATTTAAAGCAGATATGTTGATGAATTGTATTGTGAATGAATTTATGTTAATATGGCAATAATACGTCTGAGATAAGTGTGGAGCAATCATGGATTTAAAGCAGTTAATATTAAGTGTAATAAATGATAAGCAGTACAAACCGTTAAGTTTTAAAGAGTTTGCTTATTTGTTGGATGTTCATACAAATAAAGAAAAAAACAAACTGAAAGAAGTTTTATCTGAACTGGAAAATAGTGCGGTTATTATATTTGAGAAAAATAGATATGCAAGGCCGAAAGAAGACAGTATCCTAAAAGGATTACTCCGAATAAATTCAGGCGGCTATGGCTTTGTGCTTAGCAATAAAGCGGAGGATATTTATATTCCTTCCGAAGAATTGGCAGGAGCGCTGAGTGGCGATGAGGTATTGGCTCAAATTACAAGAGAAAATAAGCCTCATAATGAAGGCAGAATTTTAAAAATCCTCAAAAATAACAATAAAGTTCTTACAGGAACTATTTTAAAGACAAAAAGAGGTGCTTATATTCGCGCTGATAATAAAGGCATTTTTCGCGATGTTTATGTAAGTGATAAAAATACTCTACAAGCCAGAAACAAGAACAGAGTGCTCTTTGAAATTATACAAAAAAAAGAACAAGGAAGGCTGGAAGGCAGAGTTGTCGAAGTGCTGGGCAGTGCTGCAAATAAGGGAGCAGATATTAAAAGCGTGTTGATTAATAATGCTATTAAGTATACTTTCAATGATGAGGCTGCAGACCAGGCAGAAAGAATAATTCTTGATATTAGTACGCAGGAAATAAAAAAACGTATCGATTTAAGCGGTGAAAATATTTTTACAATAGATGCATTAACCGCAAAAGATATGGACGATGCGGTCAGCATAAAAAAAAATAAAGACAATTATATTTTAGGGGTTCATATTGCAGATGTGAGTCATTATGTCAAAAAAAATACTCCTCTCGACCGAGAAGCGCTGGAGAGGGGGAATAGTGTGTATTTCCCAGACTATGCCGTTCCGATGCTGCCGTATGCACTTTCATCCGAACTATGCAGCCTTAAAGAAGGACAAAAGAGGCTGACGGTTAGCGTTATCATGACAGTTGATAAGCTCGGGAATATAAAAAATTATGAAATCTTTAAATCGATCATACAATCAAAGAAAAAGATGACGTATACAGGTGTACAAGCTGTTTTAGATAGCCGTGTAATGGAAGATGAAGAATATAAAAATTTTAAAAACGATATTTTCTTAATGGATGAGCTTTGTGATATATTGAATCAGCAAAGACGAAAAAAAAGAGGCAGTATTGATTTTGATATGCCTGAAGCAGAAGCAATCATCGATGAGAACGGATGGCCACAGACAATTAAAAAAGCTGAAAGACTTAAATCACATAAAATTATTGAAGAGTTCATGCTGCTTGCAAATGAGACAGTTGCAGAACATATTTTTTGGCTGAATTATCCATGTATTTACAGAACACACGAAAATCCTGAAGCCGAAAAATTATCTGCACTTAAAGAAGTGCTTTTCAGTATGGGATATAAAATAAATATTATGAATATGCATCCCAGAAGAATTTCGGAATTGCTTGAGAATATAGCTGATAAACCCGAAGAAGATTTGATTAAAAATATTATACTCAGAAGTATGCAGCGTGCGGTATATCAAAATAAAAATCTTGGTCATTTTGGTATTGCCGCGAAATATTATACCCATTTTACATCTCCAATCAGAAGATATGCAGACTTAATTGTACACAGAGTGCTGAGTGAAATTCTTAAAAATAATACCGAAAATGAGTTGCTGTATTCAAATGAGCAGCTCGCGGAAATATCCGCTCATATATCAAGAACAGAACGCAATGCAATGAAAGCGGAGCGCGATGTAATGCGAATAAAGATGGCAAAATATTTATCGGATAAAATTGGTGCGGAGTATAGGGGCGTTATTTCTTATATCACAATAAACGGTTTTTTTGTTGAGCTCGATAACTTAATAGAAGGATTCGTTCCTTTCTCATATTTAGATGAATATTATATTTCAGATGTTAAAAGGTTTTTATTTTTTAATGAACAAAGCAAGAAAGTATATAAAATGGGACAAATTATTGGGATAAAAGTTACTGAAGTTGACATCAATGAAGGACGATGTATTTTTATCATGACCAGCGATGAAGAAAGTAAAAAAAGATGATAATCTATATTTTTGATGATCTGGGAAATATTGACAAAAAGGAGATACTGAGTTTAATAGAAAGTATACCGCCACAGAGAGCTGTGCAGGCGAAAAAATATATTCATTTAAAAGATAGGCTTATTTGTGTATTATCTTTTTTGCTTTTAGCATATGGATTAAAAGAAGCGGGCATGAATGCAAAAGATATTTATTTTACATATGGACGTTATGAAAAACCCTATCTGAAGGAAGGAAGTTTATTTTTCAATATCAGTCACGCCGAAGACAAAATCATTTGCTGCATCTCTGATGATGAATGTGGTGCTGATATAGAAAAAATAAAACCTTTAAAAAAGGATTTAATAAGAAAAGTTTGCTCAGATGAAGAAATAAATATGCTGCTTGGATCTGAGAATAAAGAAGAGCTGTTTGCAAAGCTTTGGACAATGAAAGAAAGCTATATTAAGTATAAGGGCGCAAGTATTGGGATGGATTTAAAAAAAATTGGATATCTCATTAAAAAAGAAAATATATATGTCCACAGCAGCAGGTATAAAGAATATATGATATCTGTGAGTTCATCTTTTGAAAATGATGTACAGTTTAGAAATATCGCTATAGAAGAATTATTAAATTAAATATAATTTGTGTAATTGTATCAGGTATAATAACATTGTAACAGTTATAAAAAAACAGGCAGAAAATATTTTTGTATAAATAGAGAAATTGAGCAGGCAATATGTGGCTTTTGCACGTGAGACCGGGCTTTGAGGCAAAGCAATGGAGTTAGATCCATGGGACAATTTCAGATAATTGTGCCATGGTTTTTTTGCTGAAAGCAAATAGAGGGAAGGGAAGTATCATGCAGGATAGTTTCAAGAAAGTAAAACAAATATTATGGATTATTTTATTTGCCAATTTTGCGGTAGCGGCGCTTAAAATTATCATAGGCACTATCAGCAACAGCACGAGTATGACTGCAGACGGCTTTCACTCGTTGGCTGACGGTTCATCTAATATTATTGGATTAATAGGTATTCATCTGGCATCAAAGCCGATTGATGATGACCATCCATATGGGCACAAAAAATACGAAACGCTGACAGGATTGTTTATCTCGGGGATGCTCTTTCTTATAGGCGGTAAAATAATTTACACTGCCATAGAGAGGTTCATCAATCCTGTTGTTCCGAACATTGGCATAGATTGTTTGATTGCGCTTATGATCACACTTTGCATCAATATTTTTGTATGTACATGCGAATACAAGCAAGGCAAAAAATTGGGAAGCCAAATTTTAATTTCAGACTCTATGCATACACGAAGCGATATTTATGTCTCTATAGGGGTTTTAATAACACTCATAGGTATAAAATTAGGCCTGCCGCCCATCATAGATCCGATTACTTCTTTAATCGTATCAGGTTTTATAATTCATGCGGCCTATATAATATTTAAAGAAAACAGCAGTGTTTTGTTGGATGCCGCTGCCGTGGATATTCAAAAAATAGAACAAATTGTTTTAAGCTATGGTCAGATAAAAGATGTACATAATATACGCAGCAGAGGCAGTAAAAATGATTTACATGTGGATATGCATATTCTTATTGAGCCACATATGAGTGTTGAAGAATCCCATAAACTGATTCATGAAATTGAAGAACAAATCAAAAAAGAAATAAACGCCAGCATACAGCTGATTGCGCATCTTGAACCGTATAGATAATAGATTTAAATAGATATTGATAGTCTGTATAGTAATCTTCATGATCATTTAATTTTCAAAGAATCCCATAATCAAAATAATTAATTGCTTTCATATGTATATTATTACTTTGTTACGCAAAAAATATCACGAGAGGTGAATTTTATGCATAACAATAAAAAATTAGTAATAATATGTCTTCTTATATTTACGTTCGTTTTCGGTATTGCATCCAATGCCTTTGCGGCAAGTATTTACTATGGCTCCGACAGTGCGTCGGTAAAGCAAGTACAGCAAAAATTAAAAAACTGGGGATATTATGACGGAGCGGTGGATGGTATATTTGGAATTAAAACAGAAAAAGCCGTTCGTTGGTTTCAGAGTAAAAACGGATTGACCGTAGATGGTAAATGCGGCAAGGAAACGCTTACTGCTATGGGCCTTACAGATCTTATCAGCAAAAGCACATCTTCGGGCGGTACCAATTATTCAGATGATGTCTATCTTCTTGCCAGATGTATTTATGGAGAGGGAAGAGGAGAGCCATATACAGGGCAAGTGGCGATCGCAGCTGTCATATTAAACAGAGTTGAAGACAGTGGTTTTCCAAATTCCATCAGTGGCGTTATTTATCAAAAAGGAGCATTTGATGCCGTATCTGACGGACAGATCAATCTTACACCAAATCAAAGTGCTTTGAATGCCGCAAAAGATGCCATGAACGGCTGGGATCCTTCAGGTGGAGCAATATATTATTATAATCCTGAAACAGCCACAAATAAATGGATACGTTCACGTCCGATTATTGTAACGATCGGGAAGCATGTATTTTGTAAATAAGAGGTTTAAAAATGAGTAAAAATTTAGTTATAGGTATACTGGCAGTGGCGCTTGTAGTGCTTGGCATATGGGGATATAACACAAATGAAGAAGGTACAAGCTATAAAACATTGGTCACAAACACTTATGAAGATAATTTTATCACATTGCAGGAATCGCTGAAAAATATGGAATCATCTCTATCAAAAGCGCTTGTGGCTACCAATGATTCCTATCTGAGAAATTTGCTGCTTGATGTTTGGAGATACAGCATTTCAGGTTCTACTGCAGTCAATAATTTGCCGTTAAGTCACGTTTCTCTTAAGGAAAGCTGTGAAGTCATCACACAAGCTGGAGATTATTGTTACAGCGTTGCTCAAAAAGTAGATTCCAACACAGATATTTCAGAGGAAGATATGAATAATCTTCAGAAAATAAAAGACGGTGTTTATACCATTATGAAAAATGTAGAAAGCCTGTCGGAAAAATTCCAAAATGGAGAAATCAGCTTTTTGAGGGAGGATAATGATTTTTATTTAAGTGATGAGACGGAGAATGAAATAGACAGTCTTTTTTCCGGAATCAATAAATCCAGTATGGAGTATCCTAAATTAATCTACGACGGGCCATTTTCGGAAGGACTCAAAGAGCAGGGGCCTAAAATGGATTTAGACGAAAAAATAGATGATGAAAAAGCCAAGGAATTAGTAGCCGAATTCTTGGATAATGATAAAGATCTTCAAAAAACAACCGATGATGACGGGATTATTCCCTGTTATATTTTTGAAAGCAAGGCAGATGAAGACAATAAGGAAACCTACTATAGAATAAAAATAAGCAAAGAAGGCGGACATGTGCTGCAAATTGTATCCAACAGAGAAATTGCCGAACAGAAATTAAGTTTAAAGGATGCACAGGCAAAAGCCAAAGACTTTTTGGAAAAAAACGGCTTTAAGAATATGAGTGAAAATTATTATGAAACGTATGGGAACAAAACCGTATTTAATTTCGTATATGAACAGGAGAATATAATCATTTATCCGGACTTAGTCAAAGTGCAGGTGGCACTGGATAACGGAGAGATTGTAGGCTTTGAAGCAAGCACGTATTATATGTCTCATTATGACAGAGATATCGCGACGGCAAATGTATCCATGCAGCAAGCACAAAAAAATGTCAGTTCCAGCCTGGAGATAACATCCAAAAAACTGGCTGTTATTCCACTGGATGGAGGAAATGAGGTGTTGTGCTATGAATTTAAAGGCAAAACAAAAGATGATGAATGGTATATTGTTTATATAAATGCAGATACAGGAAAACAACAAGAAATATTAAAAATCATAGAGGCTAATGAAAGTGTTTTAACATTATAGTAAAATAATTGAGAGAGATATATATAAACAAATAAAGAAAAAACGGGGAGCAGAAAAAACCGTTTTTTCTTTATTTAAAATATGAATTTTACTTGAGTCATCATAAGATATTTTAAGTTTTTTGGGTAATTATGTAATATAAAAGACAGAAAAATCATGATATAATATATCATCAGTAATTCATTTTAAGACCTTAGAAAGAAGTAATGAATGGGAAAATATATAACAATACGTTCAGCAAATGAAAATAATTTAAAAAATATATCTTTGAAAATACCAAAAAATAAGCTTATTGTTTTTACAGGGCTTTCAGGCTCTGGCAAAACTTCTCTTGCATTTGATACCATCTATGCAGAAGGGCAAAGACGTTATATTGAAAGCCTTTCGGCATATGCCAGACAATTTTTAGGACAGATGAATAAGCCTGATGTGGAATACATAGAAGGGCTTTCTCCCGCTATTTCTATCGATCAGAAAACCACAAATCGGAATCCGCGTTCCACAGTGGGAACTGTTACCGAAATTTATGATTATTTAAGACTGCTTTATGCGAGGATAGGCATTGCGCATTGTCCTCAATGCGGTAAAGAAATCAGTTCACAAAGCATTGACATGATGGTAAATGATATTATGACGCTTGGTGAGGGAGAGGCTTTTTATATACTTTCTCCAGTTGTAACGGCGCAAAAAGGACAGCATAGGAAACTTATAGAAGATTTGAAGAAAAACGGATTTGTAAGAGTTATTATCGATAAGGAAATGATGGATATTAATGAAGTGCCTGAGCTGGATAAAAATATCAAGCATACAATTGAAGTTGTAGTAGACAGGCTCAAAATGAAGGAGGGTATCAAAAGCCGTGTTGCCGACAGTGTACAGACAGCATTGAAATTATCTGACGGCCTTGTTATCTGTGATATATTAGATAAAGAAAGAAGAGTTTATTCAGAAAAATATGCTTGCCCGGATTGCAATATCAGCATAGATAAGCCGGAACCGAGGGTGTTTTCATTCAATTCTCCGTTTGGAGCATGCCCTGCGTGCTACGGACTCGGCGTTTTATTTGAAGTGGATGAAGATGTGATTGTCAAGAATAAGTCTTTGTCTTTAGCGCAGGGTGCCGCCGATGTTGCTGGCTGGAATTTTTCAAAAAAAGGCAGTATGGCATATTATTATCTGGAAGGACTTGCAAGAGAATATGATTTTGATATCAATATGCCGTACGAACAATTGAGGGATGAAATAAAGCATGTCATCATGCATGGCACGGACGGTAAAAAATTGAAGATAAATTATGTTTCCGATAATTTTGCCGGAGAATTCAATCCTGTATATGAGGGTATTGTGCCAGCTATTAAGAGAAGATATCATCAAACAGAAAGTCAGGGTATGAAAAAATATTATCAGTCATTTATGAGCTATACGCCATGTCCTGCATGCGGCGGGGACAGGTTAAAAAAAGCTTCACTTTCTGTTACGGTCGGCGGGTGCAATATCATTGATTTTACAAAACTGTCGATCGCGGATGCGCTGCGGTTTATTGAGCATATAAAATTGAGTGAGAAAGACGCTATTATCGCGGCGCAGATTCTAAAAGAAATCAAAGAAAGACTAATGTTTTTAATCAATGTCGGGCTCGATTATCTCACGCTTTTCCGCGCAGCGACAACGCTTTCCGGCGGAGAAAGCCAAAGAATACGATTGGCAACTCAAATAGGCTCGGGGCTCACAGGTGTATTATATGTACTCGATGAACCGAGCATTGGGCTGCATCAAAGAGATAATAGAAGATTACTCGATACATTGCGCATGCTGGTTAATTTAGATAATACACTCATTGTGGTTGAACATGATGAAGAGACAATGTATGAAGCGGATTATATTGTGGATATAGGGCCGGGAGCGGGAATTCACGGTGGAGAAGTTGTTGCAGCGGGAAGTATTGAGAAGATAAAAGCAAGCAAGAAATCAATAACAGGTCAATATTTAAGCGGTAAAAAACAAATCCCGGTACCGCAAGAACGCCTGCAACCAAACGGTAAAGAATTAAAAGTCATCAATGCACGTGCAAACAATCTGAAAGGGATAGATGTAGCATTTCCTCTAGGTATGATGATACTCATAACAGGTGTTTCCGGAAGCGGGAAAAGCACATTGGTCAATGAAATCCTCTATAAAGGTATGAAGAAAGCCATCTATAACAGCAATGTAAAACCCGGACTTCATGACCGTATTGAAGGTCTTGAGAATATTGATAAAGTCATTGAGATCGATCAGTCCCCGATCGGGCGCACACCAAGGAGCAATCCGGCTACTTATACCGGGGTTTTTGATGATATTCGGGAATTGTTTGCAATGACAAAAGAAGCAAAAATGAGAGGCTTCAACAAAGGACGTTTTTCATTTAATGTTAAAGGAGGCAGGTGTGAAAGCTGTGCCGGAGACGGTATCATAAAAATCGAGATGCATTTTCTTTCGGATGTTTATGTTGCATGTGAAGTTTGCAAAGGCAAAAGGTATAATGAAGAAACCCTTAAAGTAAAATATAAAGGTAAAAATATCGCTGATGTGCTCGACATGACAGCAGAGGAAGCATTGCATTTTTTTGGAGGGATTACTTCTATTCGAAATAAACTGCAAACGCTCAATGATGTAGGGCTTGGCTATATAAAACTAGGGCAGCCTTCTACGACGCTTTCCGGCGGAGAAGCACAAAGAATCAAAATTGCTTATGAACTGAGCAAAAGACCAACCGGAAAAACTTTGTATTTACTGGATGAGCCTACAACCGGGCTGCATACGGCGGATGTTGACAAGCTTTTAAGAGTATTGCAGCGCTTAAAAGAAAGTGGAAACACACTTGTTGTCATAGAACATAATTTAGATGTGATTAAATGTGCCGATTATATTATCGATATGGGACCCGAAGGCGGCGATAAAGGTGGCGGCATTGTTGCAACAGGTACGCCCGAAGAAGTTGCAAAGGTAAAAAACAGCTACACGGGACAATATTTAAATAAAATCTTAAATAAAAAATAAAAGAAAACACGATAAGAAAAATATTCGTAAAATATAATCTTTATTAAATAATTTTATTATAGTATCATATATAAGAGAGACTCTTTGAAACGTATGAGCGGGGATGGATATGATAGATTTACTGACAGTGTCAAAAGAACTATTTTCAATGATAAGCATACAAAATATCATTGATATAGCGATTGTTGCCTATATTGCATATAAAATAATTTATTGGGTCAGTGGTACACAGGCAGCACAGGCGGCAAAAGGAATTTTGCTCATCCTTTTATTGACGCAGCTTAGTGATTGGTTGGGGCTTATTACGCTCTCTTACATATTGAAAAATGTGCTCACAGTGGGTTTGATTGTACTTGTTGTCGTATTTCAGCCTGAGCTCAGAAGAGTGCTGAGTAAAATAGGAAGCACTTCATTTTCTGAAAATAAAATTGTTAAGAAAATCATCTCTTTTACAAGCAAAGATGTAACACCGAATAAAATAATTGATGAAATTGTGGAAGCTTCTGTTGAGATGGCAAAAAATAAAGTAGGAGCGCTTATCGTTATTGAGCGGCAATCTGATTTAGACGATATTATATCGACTGGGGTCAAAATGGAAGCAGATATAAGCTCGGAGCTTTTAATGAATATTTTTGTACCCTATACTCCGTTGCACGATGGTGCAGCAGTGATAAGAATTGAAAATTCAAAGATAATGGCTGCGGGATGCCTGCTGCCGCTTACACAAGCAAAAAATTTGCGGAAAGAACTTGGTACCAGGCATAGAGCAGGAATAGGAATGAGCGAAGTAAGTGATGCGTTGATTGTTATTATATCAGAAGAAACAGGAACCATTTCTATTGCGGAAAAGGGGAGCCTGTCAAGGTTCTTAAATGCCAATTCATTAAAAGAACTTTTAATTGAAGGATTAACGCGGAAAGAAAGTGCAATCAATTCAGAGGGTTTATGGAGGTTTAGTTCAAATGACAAAGAAGAAAAAGAAAAATAAACTTCTCTATATAGCCCTTTCTTTAGTGATAGCCATCATGCTTTGGATGGTGGCATTAAATGAAGAAAACCCTGCTGTAACCCGCAATATGTCAAACGTCAATGTGAGTATTCAGAGCAAGCAATCACTCACTTCTAAAGATCTTGTTCTATTGAATGAAGAAATAGAAGTAGACCTTAAATTAAAAGGTCCGGTGCTGACGGTCGGGACGATTAAATCAGATGATTTTGAAATCTATATTGATGTTTCCGATATTGATGAAGCTGGCGAATATAATGCAGCGGTTAAGGTAAGCGGCCTGCCTTATGGTGCAGAACTCAGCAGTATCAGCCCTGCCAATGTGCCGATTACGGTCGATGATTTAGTTCAAGTAGATATGCCTATCAGCGTAAACGGCACAGGGTCACTCGATAATGGGCTCGCGGTGTTTTCAATGAGCTCATCCGTCTCCACTGTTACGATAACAGGCCCTCAGCGAGTCATCAATACGATTGACAATGTGGGGGCAACCGTAAATTTGAATGGTATTACCGGTGATATATCGCTGAAACAGCCCATTGCAGCATATACACAAGCCGGGGTAGCGGTCAATGACATCACATTCAGTGAGGAAGAGACGACTATTGATATTCTTACGGGATATCAAAGGGATGTGGATATTGCAGTATCGGTACAAGGTAAGCCTGCATCAGGTTATGCTATCAGCTCATTTGCGGCAAATCCAAATCAGGTTACTGTAATTAGCAGAAACGAAGATTTGACGAGTATATCAGTCGTTGTCAACCTTACGGGGAAGGAAAAAGAGGATACTACGCTACTGGCCAAATATAACATTGACGAAGAAAATATCGTTATTGTGGATCCTCCAAAAATCAATGTGACAGTTGCTGTCGATCTTATTTTATAAACTGCGAATCAATATTTAAATACTAAACAAAAATACAGTATGTGTAGATAAAATGCATACTGATATTTATTTAAAGGAATATGAAATATTATATAGTTAAAGACCTAAAAATCAGTATTTATGATAATATTGCTCCTGCTCAAAAAGTGGCGGATCTGTTAAAAATAAAAAAGGAGGATATTATTGATTTTGCTATCCTTCGGCGTTCTCTGGATTTAAGACATAAAGAGAAAGATATATATACTGTCTATACAGTAACTTTTGCTTTAAAGCACTTCAGATCCGGGAACAGATTCTTAGAAGTATATGAACCTGTAAAGCGTGAAGAAACCAAACTCTTAAAAAAAATAAATTCAGAGCTACGACCGGTTATTGTTGGATGCGGTCCTGCGGGGTTATTTTGTGCGCTGGCTTTTTTAGAAAATGGTATTGTTCCAATCATTGTTGAAAGAGGTAAACGCATTACGCAGCGTATACAGGATATAGATCATTTTCAAAAAAATAGAGTTATCAATTTAGAGAGTAATATATGTTTCGGAGAAGGCGGAGCAGGCACCTTCTCTGACGGGAAGCTGACAAGCAGGAGCAAAGCTAGTCGTCAGAATAAAGTGCTGGAAGCATTTGTAAAGTATGGAGCAGCCAGAAGTATTTTATATGATCACAGGCCGCATATAGGCACAGATGTGCTCAGAAAAGTCATTACAAATATGACAGATGATCTTATGCGTCAGGGAGCAGAATTTTATTTCAATACTTGCCTGAAAAATGTGGAAATAAAGAATAATGTAGTAAGGGCTGTTCAATGTACAGATTTAGAAATAAAAACAGATACACTTTTTCTCGCGACCGGACATAGCGCACGTGATGTGTATGAAATGATGCATGTAAAAGGCCTTGCGATGGAATCAAAACCATTTGCGGTAGGGGTACGCATCGAGCATCTTCGCCGAGATATAGACAGGGCAACATATCAACAGCATTATTTAAAAGCTTCTCTTCCCTCGGCTGAATATATATTAAAATACAAGGACAGTTCGGGCAGGGGTGTATATACCTTTTGTAATTGTCCCGGAGGAGAAGTCGTTGCCTGCATTACAGAAAAGGAAATGCTTTGTATTAATGGAATGAGTTATTCAAAAAGAGATGCCGTCAATTCAAACAGTGCCGTTGTTATTGCAATCGATCAAAAAGATTTTAGTTCAATGATGCCGCTTGCCGGAATCGAATTTCAGAAAAAACTTGAGAACCAGGCTTATATTTTAGGAGGTGCTAACTACGATGCACCTGTAATGAGTCTCGGTGATTTCCTCTCACATACAGACAATAAAGGATTTGGGAAAGTAATGCCGTCTTATCTTCCGGGTATCAGAGAAGCTGATTTGCGTGATTGCCTACCGCAAAGTATTACGGAGCCTTTAAAAAGAGCTATTATAGATTTCGGCTGTAAATTGAAAGGTTTTGATAGTGCGAATGCTTATATCACGGCAGCGGAAACGAGAACATCTTCTCCTGTTCGATTGCTTCGCAATAAAAACTGTGAAAGTATTAATGTAAAAGGATTGTTTGTTGCAGGGGAAGGAAGTGGATATGCGGGAGGTATTGTAAGCAGCGCGATCGATGGCATTAAAGCAGCCGAAGGATGCATAGAGATTGCAAATAAGCTGTAGGCGTATTTTAAACAGCAAACAGAAGATATTAAATTAATTTTAGTCTAATAAAATAAAAGAATTTTGCAGTGTTTATAAAGAAAATTTTTTGGTATTTTTATAAGTAGTGTTTATATCCGATGCTTTTCTATTTTTTGTATTCCCAGCCAAAATCATCATGGTAAATCATTAATTTCGTCATACCGCCGTCTACGGTAATGTTTTGTCCTGTGATAAAACTGCTCTTTTCATCGCATAAAAACATGACGGCGTTAACAATATCGGCAGGTTTACCGGCTCGGCATACAGGATGTTGAAAATGATCAGCATCGGAAAAGCTTGTGTTTTTTGTATCGATCCAGCCTGGCGAAATAGAATTGACACGTGCTTTACCGGAAAGCGTGACGGCCATGGCATGTGTCAGAGAAGTAATGCCTCCTTTGGCGGCCGTGTAGCTTTCGGTGTTTGTTTGACTCATGAGATACCGCGTAGATGAAATATTCACAATACTTGCGTTATTATTAAAATGTTCTATAAAAAGCTTTGTAAGCATATAAGGCGCACTGATACCTACACGCAGTACATAATTAAAATCATCATAAGAACAGTCTTTAAGCCCGCCTTTTGATAAGCAAGCATTATTGATCAGAAAATCAATTTTATTATGTTCTTTAATGACTTTATCAGCAAAAACACATAGAGTATTTTTATCTGCAATATCACCGACGAAATAATCGTTATCCAATAGGTCAATTATACATACGACAACGCCCTGTTTTTTGAATTCATCGCAAATTGCCTTACCTATACCGTTTGCACCGCCTGTAACGACGGCGACTTTTTGACTGTTCATATATTCATTCCTTTCTTCTGCGGTGTTTATCAAATTATATCAAATAAGCGTTCCATCCTTCTCATCTCTCGGCAGCTTTTTAGTTCATATATCATAGCAATATGCTGTGGACATGCAACTTTACATTAACTGTATTCAATATATTTTGAAGCAACGCCGCCTCTTTTGCTCTCTCACATATATATTTTTTGTTTCTTTTAAATTATTATAAATTAAATGAATCTTCATAGCATCAAATATCTTTGGAATCACAATTTCCTGTGAGCATTCTTTTGAAAGTGTTGGAATATTGATAAATAATAAGATATTAATTTAACCATAATTATATCATTTAGAGTTTACTCTAAGTCAATATCTTTTGTAATAATCAACTTTGTAATGATAATCAAAAATGATAAGAAGGCAAAAAAAACTTAACAATGATAATTTTAAGATAGATAGATAGATAAATAAAATAGACAGCATAAATGCTGTCTATTTTAGGCGTTACTTTGTTATATAAATTATCTATTTAATATTTTAATATTACTTTTCTTTCGTATCATCACATATTGAAGAACTTGCACAACCCTTGCAGGCGTACCCGCAGCTGCAAGAAGTTCCTTTTTTCTTATTTATTCTCATACGGATAAGAATAACAGCAACAATTGCGGCAATGATAATGCTGACAAGAATGGTAGCAAGATTTTCTATAATAAATGTAATCATTTTATGCTCCTTTCTATATTATGCAATTGCTTTTTCTTTAAGGCTGCCACTTTCTTTGTAAGGTCTAAGGAGCAAGAAAAAGAATATTACTGCGGTAATCAGAGCAAAGACAGTTCCGACTCCGAAGGCTCCTGTGATGAAGAAATTTCCGAATTGGTATACACAAAAAGCAACAGCATAGGCAAATAATGTTTGGTATCCGATAGCAAACCAAGTCCATTTTGCGCTGTTCATTTCGCGCCTGATCGCTCCAATCGCTGCAAAACAAGGCGCACACAATAAATTGAATACCAAGAAAGAATATGCGGAGATTACCGTAAAGCTTGAGGCTAGAGTTGCCCAAATTTCTACGCCGTCTTCTGCAACTTCCGCAAAGCCGTATAGCACGCCGAAAGTACCTACGACATTCTCTTTAGCAACAAGCCCTGTAAATGTGGCTACTGCCGACTGCCAATTTCCCCAGCCTAATGGAGAGAAAATCCACGCAATGGCATTGCCTATTGATGCAAGGAAACCATCACTGATATCTTCTACCATAATAAATTGTCCATCAACAACACCAAAACTTGAGAGGAACCAAATGACGATTGCCGAGAGAAGAATAATAGTACCTGCCTTTTTAATGAATGACCATCCACGTTCCCACATGCTTCGCAGTACGTTGCCTATAGTTGGCAAGTGATAAGCCGGGAGTTCCATAACAAACGGGGCGGGGTTTCCGGCGAACATGCGTGATTTTTTTAAAATGATGCCGGAACAAATAATAGCTGCAATGCCAACAAAATATGCACTGGGTGCTACCCACCATGCACCTCCAAATAGAGCACCTGCAATCAAGGCGATGATAGGCAATTTGGCGCCGCATGGAATAAAAGTAGTCGTAATAATGGTCATTTTGCGGTCGCGATCATTTTCAATGGTTCTCGATGCCATGATGCCCGGGACGCCACAGCCTGTTCCTATTAGCATAGGGATAAAAGATTTCCCTGAAAGGCCGAATTTTCTAAAAATTCTGTCCATAATAAATGCAACACGCGCCATGTATCCGCAGGCTTCAAGCAAAGCGATAAAAGCAAACAAAACAAGCATCTGCGGCACAAAGCCGAGCACTGCGCCGACACCGCCTATAATACCGTCAATAACCAGGCTGTTTAGCCAGTCTGCCGTGCCCAGGCTGCTTAGGCCTTTCTCGACGAGAACCGGGATTCCGGGAATATTCAGTCCAAACAGGCTCCATCCTTCGCCAAATACACCATCATTTGCCCAGTCGGTAACGAGAGTACCGATCGTTGTTACCGATACATAATATACAATAAACATAACGATGGCAAAAATGGGGAGTGCCAAATAACGATTGGTTACAACCTTGTCAATTTTATCCGAAATGCTTAGCTTTCCTGCATTTTGTTTTATACAACTATCTTTGATGATTGAGGTGATATATTTATAGCGCTCGTTTGTTATAATGCTTTCTGAATCATCATCCAATTTATCTTCTGTTACTGTAATAATGTTTTCAATTTTGGGGTCCACGTTAACTTGCTGAAGAATTTTGCTGTCTCGTTCAAAAATTTTTATTGCATAAAAACGTTTTTGTTCATTGGCTATATTGTCATCGAGTGTAGCTTCAATGATTGATAATGCATTTTCGACAGCTTTATCAAACCTATGTAAACTAAAGAGTTTTGATTTTTTTTCAGCAAGCTGAATAGCTTGGTTTGCTGCTTCATCAATGCCTGTGCCTTTTAATGCAGATATTGCAATAATAGGGCATCCCATAGTTTTTGAAAGATGGTCTATATCGATTTTATCTTTATTTTTATTAACAATATCAATCATGTTGACAGCGACAACAACGGGAATGCCAAGTTCAAGCAGCTGCGTTGTAAGATATAAATTTCGCTCAATATTTGTGCCGTCGATGATGTTTAAAATTACATCAGGGCGCTCCTGAATAAGATAATTTCTGGCAATTACTTCCTCAAGAGTATACGGTGAAAGCGAATATATTCCCGGTAAATCTATAATAATGACATTTTTATCGGCTTTTAATTTTCCTTCTTTTTTTTCTACCGTCACACCCGGCCAGTTTCCAACAAATTGGTTTGAGCCGGTGAGTGCGTTGAAAAGCGTTGTCTTGCCGCTGTTGGGATTGCCGGCAAGAGCTATTTTAATAGACATTTTTATTCCTCCTTTAAGATATAACCGTATAGTTAGTAATAGCTAACTGTACGTGCTAAAATAACAGAGATGTCTCTCTGATATGTTTTTATTCTATTCAACTTCAATCATTTGCGCATCTGTTTTTCTGATGGAAAGTTCGTAGCCTCGTACTGTCACTTCGATCGGATCACCAAGGGGTGCTACTTTCCGGATAAAGATTTGGGTACCTTTCGTAATCCCCATATCCATGATACGACGTTTCACCGCACCTTGACCGTGAAGCTTGACAACAGTAACATTCTCGCTGCACTTTGCGTCTCTAAGTGTTTGCATAGATAACTCCTTTCGGTAAAAGTTTATATTTATACCATTATTTTATTGGCCATTTCCTGACTGATTGCAATTCTGGATTCTTTTATATTAACAATGATATTGCCGTTATTCTTTGCTACGACAATAACATTGCTTCCGATAACAAAGCCAAGACTTTCAAGAAAATGTTTTATATCTTCTTTTCCTGTAACTTTTTTTATAAAATTCATCTCGCCTGCTTTTGCCATTGTCAAAGGCATCATGATCACTCCTTTATACTAGGAAAATATTTAAGTTAGCAACATCTAACTTAAATAAGGTTAGCACATGCTAACTCATTTTGTCAAGAGTTTTTTTATAAAATAAATGCACTATCTTAGTCATTTGAACTTTTGTTAGTGATATGTTATGATATTTTACAACAGCTATTAGCAGCAGGAGGATTAATGATATGGTAATAAAGCAGTCGGCTGAAAATTATTTGGAAACTATTTATATGTTAAGTCAGAAAAATCCGTCTGTGCGTTCAATTGATATCGCGCATGAACTTGATTTTAAAAAATCAAGTATCAGCGTTGCGATGAAAAACCTTCGCGAGAACGGATACATCCATGTGGATAGTGACGGACATATCACGCTCACGGAAAAAGGATTAAAGATTGCGCTAATGATTTACGAAAGACATACGCTGCTTTCAAAATGGCTCGTGATGCTTGGAGTAGATGAGGCAACTGCTGCTGAAGATGCGTGCAAAATTGAACATGTTATTAGCGCCAAGAGTTTTGAAGCCATTAAAAAGCACGTAAAATAGATATGGCTTTCATATTATTTGCAAGAATGATTTTCATATAAAGTTTACTTTCATATTATTTTATGCACAATATTCATTTAAAATATTGCACAATGCCGAGGCGCTGCTTGAATGCGTACGTATTACGGGAATATCATTTTTTCTCGCTTCATCAAGTGCTGTAACTACCATCTTGTGAGAGACGGTATTTGTAAAAAGTATCATTAAAGAAGGTGTGCCGATCTTTTTCTTTAAAGGGCCACCTTCTTTTGTGAAGATTTTTGCTCTGCATCCATATGATTTACAAATATTTTTATATCGGCATTCCATACATTCATTACCGCCAATAATAACTACACTCATGTGTTTTTCTGCTCCTTTAGTTAGTTAAAACTAACCAAAGGATATCATATTTTTAAATATCGGTCAAGAATAAAACAAAATTATTTTAAAAATTTATTTTGGTTTTTTAAAAGTCTAAATAAAGAAAAAGTAAAAAAAAGAATAATATTCACGCAAACCACGCTTGCGCCGGCAGGAGTTGAAAGAGTATAAGAAAGTATGATTCCGATAATAAAACAAGATACTGATAAAATGGCAGAGCTTATAACCACTGAACGAAAATTTTTAAAAATCTTCATAGATGTAAGAGAGGGGAATATGATCAGGCTTGAAATCAATAAGGCCCCCATTAGCCTCATTCCGATTACGATAGTGACCGCAGTGAGCACAGCAAGCAGAATATTATATAAATCGGTTTTAATACCTGTGGCTTTTGCAAAATTTTCATCAAATGTAATAGCAAAAAGCTTAGAATAAAAAAACACATATAAAACGAACACAGTAACAGATAAAATAATGCTGAGTATCACATCGGTTTTACTCATTGCTAAAATACTGCCAAACATGTAATTATAAATATCAATATTGATTCCCGATGTTATCGATATGGCCATTACGCCGACAGCAAGTGAACTTGTTGAAATTAATGCAATAGCGGCATCACCTTTGGTTTTGCTGGACTCACTTATTTTTAATAATAAAAATGCTGCAAGCATAACGATGGGAATTGATATTTTTAGTGGGGATGCATTCAGCGCTGTAGCTATCGCTAATGCACCAAAACCTACATGAGAGAGTCCGTCGCCTATCATAGAGTAGCGCTTTAATACCAAGCTCACACCAAGCAGGGAAGAACATAGCGCAACCAAAACGCCTACCACGATGGCGCGAACCAAAAAAGGGTAACTCATCATTTCTCTAAACAAATCAGTCATTATCTATTACTCCCATAAATTGTTTTCCTGACGGACTTTTTAAATAATCGGCAGTGTTGCCGAAGAAAATGAAATTATTTTGCAAATGCAGAATATGTGAGGCATATTTTACTGCACTGATGATATCATGGGAGACCATAATAATCGTAATACCATCATTGTTGATTTGTTTTATCAGAGAATAAAATTCATTTGTGACAAGTGGATCAAGCCCTGATACCGGCTCATCCAAAAGCAGTATTTTTTTTGTAGCGCAAAGTGCGCGCGCGAGCAAAACTCTTTGCTGCTGACCGCCCGAAAGCGCCTGAAAAGTTTGATTTTTCAGCTCTAGAATACCAAGCTTTTTCATGGAAGAGATTGCTTTATTTTTATCTTTTTTAGAATAAAAAGGACGCAGACCCCGCCCGTTCAGGCATCCCGAAAGTACGACTTCCCAAACACTGGCCGGGAAATCATTTTTAGTATCTGTTTGCTGTGGAAGGTAACCAATTTCATTTTGCGCCAGTCCGTCTCCGTAGAGGATACTGCCTTTCGCCGGATTTTTTAATGAAAGCAACGCTTTTATAAGGGTGCTTTTACCTGACCCGTTTTCACCTACAATACAAAGATAATCTCCTGAAGCGACAGCGAAAGACAGATCGGCTAAAACAATTTTGTTTTCATAAGATAAACTAATATTTTTGCATGTAAGCAAAGCCATATTAATTCATGCACTCCTTTAAAGTCGCTAGATTTTGTTTCATAAGTGACAAATAAGTGGCTCCGTTTTCCAATTCTTCTTTGGACACATTATGACAGGTATGGAAAAGCGCTGTTTTCGTATTTGTAGCCTCGGCTATACTGTCAGCGATTTTATGATTTGAAAATTCAATATAAAATATTGTGCTGATATGTTCTTCTTTGACTTTATCGATCAGAAAAGCAATGGTGGCAGCGCTTGCTTCTGTTTCGTTTGAGCAGCCGGGAAAAGCCGCATAATAGGTCAGATTATATTCATCAACAAAATATCTGAGCGGAAAACGGTCACCAAAGATTAATGTTTTATTGGTAACAGCATCAAAAAAATCAGCAAATTGGCTATCAAGTTCTTCAAGCTGAATAATATAATTCAATGAGTTTTGTCTATATAGATCAACATTTTTAGTGTCTATTTCACAAATTGCATCCGTAATAGCTTGTGTAATTAATACGGCGTTCCTGGGAGACGTCCAAACATGTTCATCATATTCTTTTTCATGATTTTTTGACTTCGTTTCTGCTGCTTCGTCATGGTGTGTCTTTATTCCATAGATAGCTTCTTCTTCTACAATGTTGATATAATCCATCATTTTTACCGTTTTTATCGGTTTGTCCAGAGAAGATAATATATTATCAACCCATGTATCCGATTCTCCGCCGACATAGATAAATAAATCGCAGTTTTGAATTTTGATAATATCTTGCGCCGATGGTTCGTAGGAATGGCTTTCTGCGCCCGGAGGAAGGAGCATTTCCACCTCTGCGGCACCACCGCAAATTTGTTTTGCAAAATCATAAGGCGGGAAAATAGTAGCGACGATGGTTATATTTTCAGTATTATTTTTTGTTTTTGGATTATTTATACAGCCGGCAAAAAAGCCGGATAAGATGAATAGAAGCAATATAGTGATAATTATTTTTTTCATAAAATCTCCATTTTAAAACATTTATAATAAGCAAAGACTTATCCATTAATTGATTATCTGCAATGATCGCATATTCCATAAATAACAGTTTTTGAGCTGTCAATCGAGAAATTATGAATTTCTTTCATATGATTTTCAATCTGAGTCATAAAAGAACAGTTCAAATGAACCAATTCACCGCATGATAAACATTTCAAATGAATATGACAATTTTTACATGTATCTGTATTGTTGTATTGGTAAAACGCACCGCTTCGATCATCAGATATAAATTTTTTTAATTTATTTTCTTTTGTGAGCTTGGATAGATATCGATATACGGTAGCTTCGCCGAGCGGAAGAGCATCATTGTCAATAATATCCTTTGCGCAGAAGCATTCGTCTGCGTGAGTTTGGAAAAAATTCAAAATAATATCTTTTTGTCGAGTATGATATTGTTTTTTTTCAATCATAGTAAAACTCCAAATTGATAGTGACTATCAAATTTGAAGTATAGCATATCTTATTAACATTTACAATAGTAAAATATTTTAATGCAAACAAAAAAACTTCTCAATACACATGTTATCCACTCATAACGTGAATATACACTGCATAGAGAAGTTATTAATTTTTTAAAACAATTTTTAATTTTTGCGTAATTTTTCTATTTCTTCTTCGACTTCTTCCGCACCTTCTGCGTAGAATTCTTCTTCATCAGGAGCGAGTTCTCTCAAAAGTCTTAAAAATTCACCTGCATGAACTCTTTCTTCATCAGCGATGTCTTTTAAAACTTCAATGGCCAATTCGTTATCTGTTGATTCTGCAAGCTGCATATAAAGCTGAATGGCTTCATATTCGGCGGCAATCATGAAGCGAATAGAACGTATTAATTCGGCATCTGTTAATTTGCGATCTTTTGCAAGACCTGAAAATGGTGCTGAAAACTCTGGCATTTATTGTTCCTCCTTAAAATCTATTTATCTTTATGCTTTCCACAAACCATGTAAATTACAGTATTCTCTCGCCATTAAAACTTCTTCATCCAAATAAAATCTGGCTTCAGGCGTATCTTCCGGATTTAAATATTCTCTATAAATTTTATTTGCAGTATGTATTTCTATCCATTCGATATAGTGCGCATCTGTCATTGGATGTGGAATTTCTCCGACTTTAACGAGTACGCCGCCGTCAATTTTTTCAATAACCGGCACATGTTTTTCAAGTGCAGCGTCAACAGTATTTTCTACTTGTAAGTTCATAGGCTGTCCGCAACAAACCAATTCTCCAACGCCTGTATGAAGCACTTCAACAATATTGCCGCAAATTTGGCACTTATAAACTTGTTTCAATTGAGTCATAATTAAACCTCCATCACCATATTATTTTTAAATTCTCGGCTTTAAAACCTTAGAGAATATCCATAGTATAGTTTTCTGTAAAATAAATTTTTGGAATAGAATGAATATCTCTCTTTGTTATTATAACATACTATTTTAAAGAATTTAAAGTAAATCTATTTCTTTTTATTTTTTCATAAATTGCTATGAAATGGCACTACCTATCATCATAGTGATGTGATATGTTTGATTCATTTAATTTATTCCATGCTTTTTTTTATTTCATTTTGTTGAGAGTTGCATCCTGTCATAAAAATGATAAGCATAAGAATCATAGTTATCAATATGTTTTTTTATAATATATCTCCTATAGATATAATTAATTATTGTAATAAATATATAGACCATGACAAATAAACAGATGAGTTGACAAGATTAGAAGATAAAACAAGGAAAATATTTATTGATAAATTTCTATCAATAAATATTGATTTCTTTAGCCGCCTGTGTTATGATACTAACACTAAGCTGTAAGATTTTCTTGCAGTGAAGTTAAAAAAATATTCATAACTGACACAAAGAGATTTTCTGAGTGAAAGGCCGATGAATGATATATATTAATGTAATGTATGATTGCGCCTTTCACGGTGCATTTTTTATTTTCAGATATCAAGCTGAAAGATGGAAACAAGAGCTGCAGTAATTGGAATTATTGTTGAAAACAATAATTCAATTGAAAAGTTAAACTATATTCTGCATCAATACAGTCAATATATTATTGGCAGAATGAGCATGCCTTATCGCCGGAGAAAGGTGAATATTATCAGTATTGTGCTTGATGCTCCGCAGGATATCATTAGTGCGGTATCAGGGAAAATCGGTAAATTGCCGAGCATCAGCGCGAAAACTGCATATTCTAAAACTTATACAACACATGACAAATAAAGTAAAACAATTAATCGATAAATTAGAGCAAGAAAAACTGCTGGCAAAAGAAGAATTGATTACTCTGCTTGAGTGCGAATGCTCTGAGACGGAAGAGTATCTTTTTCAGCGGGCGCGCTCTGTCAGAGACAGCATATATGGCAATGAAATTTATATACGCGGACTTATTGAATTCACAAATTATTGCAGGAATGATTGTTATTACTGCGGGATTCAAAAAAGCAATACCTATGCACAAAGATACAGACTCAACAGCAAGCAAATTCTTGATTGCTGCCGTATCGGCTATGAACTGGGATTTCGTACCTTTGTGCTGCAGGGTGGGGAGGACGGATATTTTACAGATGAGAGAATGGTTGTGATCATTTCGTTCATTAAGAAAAATTATCCGGATTGTGCCGTTACACTGTCTATCGGAGAGAGGAGCTATGACAGCTATAAAATGTTTTTTGATGCTGGAGCGGACAGATATTTATTGCGTCATGAGACTGCGAATTTTGAACATTATCACAAGCTGCATCCGTATACAATGTTGCTGAGCCGGCGCATGGAATGCTTGTTTCATTTAAAAGAGATCGGCTATCAGGTGGGATGCGGGTTTATGGTGGGATCTCCTTTTCAGACAAGAGAGCATATCATCAACGATTTATATTTTATGAAGGAATTCGATCCCCATATGGTGGGTATAGGCCCGTTTATACCGCATAGCCGGACACCTTTTGCACAAAAAAATGCAGGTTCATGCAGACAAACACTAAAATTGCTTGCCATCATTCGTCTGATGCTGCCTGCAGTGCTGCTTCCTTCTACGACTGCGCTTAGCACCATTGATTCAAACGGGCGACAGGACGGCATTTTGGCGGGAGCAAATGTGGTGATGCCAAATTTATCACCGCTGGATGTGAGGGGGAAATATATGCTGTACAATGATAAAATTTGTACAGGGGATGAAGCGGCGGAAGGGTATGTCCATTTAAAAAAACAAATGCGACGAATTGGATATAATTTAGTAGTCAGCCGAGGTGACTATAAATATATATCAAAATAAGAAATTTAACTAATGGGGAAGAATTTATCTGACCCAAAAGAAAGGAACTATTTATGTATAACTCAAAATCAATGAAAGCTGAGGAATTTATCAGCCACGAAGAGGTGCTTGACACACTGGCATATGCCGAGGCGAACAAACACAATGCAGAGCTTATCGACAGCATTATCGAGAAGGCAAAACTGAGAAAAGGACTCTCTCACAGAGAAGCGGCTGTGTTGCTTGATTGTGATATCGAAGAAAAAAATCAAGAAATATATGCACTTGCCAATCAAATCAAAAAAGATTTTTACGGCAACCGCATCGTTATGTTTGCGCCGCTGTATTTATCCAATTATTGTGTGAACGGATGCGTTTACTGTCCGTATCATTCAACAAACAAACACATCACGCGAAAAAAGCTTTCTCAGGAGGATATTGTCAGGGAAGTCACCGCGCTGCAAGATATGGGGCATAAGCGGCTTGCAATCGAAGCGGGAGAAGACCCCGTCAATAATCCTATCGAATATATCTTGGAATGTATCGATACGATTTACAGTATTAAGCATAAAAACGGTGCCATCAGGCGCGTGAATGTCAATATTGCGGCCACAACAGTAGAAGATTACAGAAAACTCAAGGAGGCCGGTATCGGCACCTATATTCTTTTTCAGGAAACCTATCACAAAGAAAGCTACGAAAAACTTCATCCAACAGGACCGAAGCATAACTATTCTTATCACACAGAAGCGATGGATCGGGCCATGAAAGGGGGTATTGATGATGTGGGATTGGGAGTTTTATTTGGACTCGAACTTTATCGCTATGAATTTGCAGCGTTGCTCATGCACGCCGAGCATTTGGAAGCGGCGCATGGAGTAGGTCCGCACACTATTAGTGTACCGAGGATTAAACATGCGGATGACATTGATCCGAATGTCTTTGATAACGGCATCGATGATGATATTTTCGCAAAAATAGTGGCGTGTATACGTGTTGCCGTGCCGTATACAGGCATGATCATTTCTACGAGAGAGAGCAAAGCCTGCCGTGAAAAGGTAATCGGACTTGGCGTATCGCAAATAAGCGGAGCCTCCAGGACAAGTGTGGGCGGATACGATGAGCCTGAAGCTGAAGATGAAATATCAGAACAATTTGATGTCAGCGATAAAAGAACGCTGGATGAGGTCATCTTATGGCTTATGGAGCTTGGCTATATTCCGAGTTTTTGCACGGCTTGTTATAGAGAGGGTAGGACAGGAGACAGGTTTATGAGTTTTTGCAAAAGTGGGCAAATACAAAATTTCTGTCATCCCAATGCACTCATGACATTAAAAGAATATCTGCAGGATTATGCATCGCCAAAAACGAAAGAGATCGGAGAAGCTTTGATTCAAGCGGAAGTTAGACATATACCAAACGAAAAACGAAAGAAAGTTGCTGTAGAACATCTTGAAGATATTGAATATGGCAAGAGAGATTTTAGATTTTAGGAGGGAGAACAATGGGGCTGAATACAACACCTTCGGCAAACCGCATACATATCGGGTTCTTTGGCAGAAGAAATGCCGGTAAATCAAGTGTGGTCAATGCGGTGACGGGGCAGGATCTGGCTGTAGTGTCCGATGTGAAGGGCACAACCACAGATCCGGTTTACAAATCAATGGAACTGCTGCCTATGGGGCCTGTGATGATTATTGATACGCCTGGAAGCGATGATGAAGGAGCGCTCGGGGAGCTTAGGATCAGGAAAACAAAGCAGGTACTCAACAAAACAGATGTGGCGGTGCTTGTAATTGACGCTTCTGTCGGGAAAACGCAGGCCGATGAAGAATTGATAAAACTTTTTGAACAAAAGGATATCAATTATATGATAGTGTTTAATAAATCCGATTTACTTAATGAGGTAACACAGACCGATGAACATGAGATATATGTCAGTGCCAAAAATAAAACAAATATTGAACAGTTAAAAGAAAAAATAGCGTCATTGGTCCCCGCAGATGATGTGAAATTGAAAATCGTTGCGGATATTATCGGCCCTTCCGATTTTGTTGTGCTTGTGGTGCCCATCGATAAAGCGGCACCGAAGGGTAGGCTCATTTTGCCTCAGCAGCAGACGATCCGCGATATCCTGGAAGCAGATGCCACGGCAGTGGTTGTAAAAGAATATGAGTTGAAAGAGACACTTGAAAACCTGGGCAAAAAACCGAAAATCGTGATCACCGACAGTCAGGTTTTTGCGAAGGTGTCTGCGGATACGCCGAAAGATATACTGCTCACTTCTTTTTCAATCCTTTTCGCAAGATATAAAGGATTTTTGGAGCAGGCCGTCAAGGGAGCGGCCGCGCTGGATAAGCTTCATGAGCATGACACCATCCTTATTTCGGAAGGCTGCACCCATCATCGTCAATGTGATGATATAGGCCGTGTGAAACTGCCAAGATGGATCAAGAATTATACATCAAAGCAATTTAATTTTGAATTTTCATCCGGTACCGAGTTCCCCGATGAACTGGGCAAGTATCAATTAATTATTCATTGCGGCGGCTGTATGTTAACGGAGCGGGAAATGAAATACCGTCAAAAATGCGCCATGGACCAAGATGTTCCGATTACAAATTATGGCATTATCATTGCGTATATGCAGGGAATACTAAGGAGAAGCCTTGAGGCGTTTCCGCATATTTTAATGGAGTTAGAGGATAATTAAATGCGTACCGAAAAAGACAGACTCGGGCAAATCTCGCTTGAGGATGATATATTATACGGGCTACAGAGTGCAAGAGCAAAAGAAAATTTTTCGCTTGGATACAAAAAAACGAATCTGCGGCTTATATATTCAATCGTAAAAATAAAAAAAGCTGCGGCACTTACTTATATAAAACTTGGCATCAGAAAAGAAAAATTTGAAGCGATTGCAGATGCATGCAGCACTATCCTGTCAGGAAAAGAAGATGAAGCCTTTATCGTTGATGCGCTTCAAGGAGGGGCGGGTACCTCAACGAATATGAATGTCAATGAGGTCATTGCTAATCTCGCTTTGAAAAAGCTCGGGGAAAAAAGCGGAGAGTATGACATCATCCACCCGCTTGACGATGTCAATCGGGGGCAGTCTACAAATGACGTATATCCCACGGCGCTGCGCATTGCAGCTATTGAACTGCTTCGCTCTTTAAGCGAAGGCTGCGCGAAATTACAGCAGTCATTGCAAATTAAAGAAAACGAGTTTGACGATATCAAGAAACTCGGCCGCACCGAATTGATGGATGCCGTTCCGATTACGCTTGGATCAGAATTTGGTTCTTTCGCCCAGGCCATCGCGCGTGATCGTTGGAGGCTCTACAAAGTAGAAGAGCGGCTCAGACAGGTAAACATAGGTGGCACAGCGGTGGGCCTTGCCAATAATGCGGAGCGAAAATATCGCTTTGAAGTAATCGAGCAGCTTCGCCGGATAACAAATATCGGTCTTGCGGTTGCGGAATACCCGATGGATATTACGCAGAATAATGATGTTTTTGTGGAAGTATCAGGGCTTTTAAAAGCACTTGCGGTGAATTTGATGAAAATAGCCAATGACCTGCGGTTCATGAATTCGGGACCTCACGGCGGGCTTGCGGAAATAAAACTCGCACCTATGCAGATCGGCAGCACCATTATGCCTGGTAAGGTAAACCCCGTGATCCCCGAGATGGTGGTGCAGGTGGCGCTGAAAGTCATGGCCAATGACTCTGCTATTACGATGGCGGCTTCCAACGGGGAATTTGAACTCAACGCATTTTTGCCGTTGATTGCAGACAGCCTGCTTGAAAGCCTCTCACTGCTCGATAAAACGGTAGAGATTTTTAAAATCAAATGTGTGGATGTCATTGAAGCCAATGAAGAGCGATGTCGGCAACTGCTCGATGAATCTTATGCGTTTGCAACTGCGTATACGGTTGATTTGGGATACGATAAGGTATGCGATATCATAGAAGAAAACAGTGGTAATGCGGAAAAAATCAAAGAAGCACTTAAAAACTATATTCAAGATAAAGAATCATAGTCATCGATCATACTCATAAAATAAGAACCGATTGAATAATCGGTTCTTATTTTATTCTTATAAAAGTCTTGACATATTACTTATTATTACTTATAATTCCTAAAAAGGAAATAATAAGGAGTAAAAATGGCGAAACAGTATTATACGGTAGAGCAGATTTCCAGGCTTTTGGATATCCACCCAAAAACCGTTCAGCGATATATAAGGGAAGGGAAAATCAGCGCAAGCAAGATCGGTAAAAGCTGGCGCGTCAGCGGTCACGACTTGAGTGCCTTTGCGGAAAATGCAAAGAATAAAACATCAGAAAATGCGCAGTGGTCTGCAGGACAAAAAGAAAAAGTAAACGTATCCTGCGTGGCGGATATTAATGTTACAAGCAGAGATGAGGCAATACGAATCATGAATACGCTCTCAGCGGTGCTCAATGTGAAACCGCCGGAATACGGTAATTCAACGATGTATACCCAGTTTATAGAAACAGAAGTGGAAGGGAGAGTGCGTGTTACGCTGTGGGGGAACATCTCATTTACAGTGGCAATGCTGCAGTCGATCGAAGCGCTTACAGATCATTTTGAAGAGGAGCAATGAACAGTGAATACAAAGAAAGTTTTTAAATCAGATGAAGGAAGAGATAAGATACGTGCATACTATAATCAGGTATTGAGCTTCTTTGCGTTTAAACAGCAGTATATATCAACAACCTATGGAAATACTTTTTTGCTTGAAGCGGGAGAGGGTAAAAACCCTGTGGTTGTGTTGCTTCACGGTTCATGCAGCAACAGCGCATTTTGGGTTGCCGAGATGACAGAGTTATCCAAAAATTTTCATGTATTTGCCGTCGACATCATTGGGGAAGCGGGAAACAGCGATGAAGTTCGGCTTGAGTTATCAACAGATGCGTATGCGTTTTGGATAAAAGAGATACTGGATACGCTTGAAATCGATAAGGTGATTCTAATAGGGAATTCATTAGGCGGCTGGATGGCGCTGAAATTTGCGGCCGCGTTTTCCGAGAGAATAAGCAAACTTATACTGATTGCGCCTTCCGGGATCGTGCCGCCCCGTGAGGAATTTATAGAGAAATCCGTCAATGCGATCTCGAAAGGAGAGCAGGAGCTTAAAAGGCTTCATGATGATGTCAACGGTCAAAGTGCCCTGCCAAAAGAAGTGATGGATTTTATCGTGCTCATACTTGAAAATTTTAATCCGATAACGGGGGCGCTGCCCGTGTATACCGATGATCAGATGCGCAGGCTAAAAATGCCGGTGCTTTATATAGCAGGGAAAGAAGATACTACAGTCGATCGCAAAAATCGGCTCAAAGGCTCCTTTCACTTGTACCCGGTGCGCGAGTCGAGCTGATTGATTATTGTGCGCATGTGGTAGTTGATGCGATCGGATATATCCAACCATTTTTAATGAAAGAAGAATCTTAATGAATATAATAACAAAAAATAATAAACAAATGGCCGTTTTTGATGATAAAAATATAAAGATAAAGGATGTGCAGGATGTGCTGGATCTCATGGCAACGGCAAGATATTACAGCGATGGCGATGCGATCATAATCTGTAAAGAAAGCCTGAGTGAAGAGTTTTTTAACTTAAAAACACGTTTTGCGGGGGAAGTGCTGCAAAAGTTTGTGAACTACAATATGAAAATTGCTGTTGTAGGGGATTTTTCACAATATACGAGCAAAAGCCTACAGGATTTTATTTATGAATGCAATAACGGCAGGCATATATTTTTTAAAAAGAGCATTGAGGAAGCAGTTGGTGCACTGGCAGGGAAAAATGAAGAATAATAAAGGGGAAAAATCCGTGATCTTTATCAAAAATATTCATATTTTATCCATGAAAAATAAAAAGATTGATGAAAATCAGTCGGTGGTCATACGTGAAGGTGTGATCGAGGCGATCGGAAAAGATTTACCGATGCCCGCTACTTTTTGCACTATCATTGACGGGAGCGGACAATTTGTTATGCCCGGTCTTATCAATATGCACGTACATTTAGGCGATAATCCAAACGATTTGTTGCTTTATTTAGTTAATGGTATCACGACTATAAGGAACATGTGGGGATATGAAAGATTCAGATTAGGACATTATTTTTTTGGAACACGTGTATTCAATCACCTGAAACTAAAGAAAAATATTGAAAATGGGTTGACAGAAGGACCGAATATTTACACTGCCGGGCCTTTGTTGGACGGAGAAAATCCGTTTTTTCCTAAGTTTATGTATCTTCATGCTTTAAAAGATACAAAGCAGATAGAAAAAATTATTAAAAGCCAGGCAAAAAAAGGGTATGATTTTCTCAAAATTTATTCCAAATTGTCTTTAGAGAATTTTGATGATATCATGGAAATATCAAAAAGATATGCCCTTCCCGTTGTGGGGCATGTGCCAGATACCGTAGACTTGGAACACGCGCTTAAACTAAAGATACATTCAATAGAACATTTGTATGGGTTTATGAATCCATACTATCCCGAAAAAAATTTAGATGATGAACAAATTTTAAAAATGGCAGGTCTTGCTGCTTCAGGCAATGTTTGGAACTGCCCTACATTGATTGCAAATGAACGACTGGCGAACATAGGCTGGCAGGCGGAATTTGAAGATGAAGAGCAAATGGACTATATTTCTTTAAAGAACAAAAAAGCCATGAGGATTTTAATACGGGAATCCGATAAAGTGTTTACAAAAGCCGGAAACGTCGGCCCGCATGAATATATGGAACAATTATTTCATATAATCGGTTGTTTAAAAAGAGAAGGCGCAGGTATTTTAATGGGAACAGATAAATCCGTTCCTTATGTAGTGGCAGGTTTTTCGGGGCATAAGGAAATGCAGCTTTTGTCGCAGGCGGGTATGAGTAATTTTGAAGTACTGAAATCAGCCACGATTGATGCCGCAAAATGTTTGTATAAAGACAAAGAACTGGGGACTATAGAGCCCGGCAAAAAAGCGGATCTTATTTTAAGCCGATCAAATCCTCTTGAAGATTTGTGTGCGGTATCAAATCATGCCGGAGTTATAAAGTCGGGAGTTTATTATTCGAGAGAAAAATGTGACGCGATCCTTCAGAAAATAAAAACGGAAATGGCATATACTTAAACGAGGAGGTTATCATATGCGGTTCAAGTCTTTTCGTCATGCCTTTGAGGGCATTATGAGTATGGGAAAAAATTTTTGTATTATGATCGGTTGTTTTGTGCTCGTGGTTGTGCTCGGGTTTTTGTTTCAAATATCAAAAGTGGAATGGGTAGCCGCCCTGCTTTGCTGCGGCGGAGTATTGGCTTTCGAAATGATGAACACGGCCATTGAGAACGCGGTGAATTTATCTACAAAAGAAATGAATCCCCTGGCAAAAAAAGCAAAAGACATTGCCGCGGGAGCCGTACTCGTTTTTTCTGTTTTTGCAGCAGCGGTGGGCATGGTTATTTTCCTGCCGCATTTTATCGCGCTTTTCAAATAAAAAGGAGGTGGCAATATGCAGAAAGTAAGCAAAACATTTAAGATACTGATGAGCGCCCAGGGAGTGCTTTGGTTTGGGTTTGTGATTTACGGCATTGTAAAGCAGATGCAATCAAACGCGTCAATGAATGGAGTGGTGATGCTTTTAATGGCGTTAAATGGAATGCTGTTTATACTTCTTCCTCTCTTTTTTGATAAAGTATTCTGGATAAAGCTTCTCACGCTCGCGTTTCTTGCGGTAAATCTCCTTCTCACATTTACAGATCAGACGGGCTTTTTTGACTATGCGGTGCTGGTACTCAACAGTGCCTCTATCATTTGCATCGTATATATTCTATGGAAAAGGAGAGCGGGGAAATAATAAGAAGTATCTTAAAACATTGTATTTTTTGATATACTGTTATAAACGAATAGGTGTAAAGGAGGCTCTCATGAGTGCATGGAGTGAACGATTCACACAAGACCATAAACCAACAGAAGAAGAAATAAGCGGCTTTACAGGCAGTGCGCTTTGGCATGAAATAAATGAATATTTGCAAAAAGCTTATAACATACAGCCAATATCTACCTACAGCAAATGTGCGGCGCAAAGAGGATGGAATGTGAAATATCAAAAATCAGGCAAATCGCTTTGCACGCTGTATCCCATGGATGGGTACTTTATCACGCTTGTTGTTATCGGCCATAAAGAGCAGGCGGAGGCGGAAGCGTATATGCATGTGAGCACGGAATATATCCGTTCTTTATATCGCAAAACGTCGTTTTCGGCGGGCGGCAGATGGCTGATGATCCATGTCACAAGCAGGGAGATACTTGATGATGTAAAATATTTAATAGCTATACGAAAACCTGTGAAAAACAGGATTTAGGAATAGGATGAAGCCCTTTAGTTTAGGAAGTATGCTTTACAGAGAGGAGATATTATTCTTCGGGTTTTGAATCTGCAATCCACTCCATAATATCACCCGGCTGACATTGCAGAGCAGTGCAAATGCGGTTTATAATATCGGTCTGCACCACTTTGTTATTTGCGAGTTTTGCCATAGTGGCATTGGATATTCCCGTGAGAGTCATAAGATCACCTTTTTTCATTCCTCTGCGGTTTAGCAGATCAAAAAGCTTATAGTAATAAATACCCATGTTATCAATCCTTATCAGGAATATAGTCGATAATATCACCAATATTACATTCTAAGGCTTTGCAGATTCTTTGCAGCACGTCCAATGAAACTGTTTCATTCTTGCTTAATTTGGCAAGGGTGGCAGGTCCGATTTGGCATAATTCTTTTAAGTCTGTTTTTTTTAATCCTTTTTCGATCAACAATATCCAAAGTTTCTTATAACTGATAGCCATAAAACACCTCCATAATAAATAATTATAACATATTAAAACAAAAGATTCTATTAGATGAATTAAAAGTTCGGGTTTTTAAATAAAAAGTATTGACAAAAGTTCAATAAACAGTATAATAAATATATAAACATGAACTTTAAATTTATAATGTAAAATATGGAGGGTAGAAGCAATGCAGACAAGTTTTTCTGAAAATTTATTTCAGGCTTTTTCGATTTCACAGTATGATTTATGCCTGCAAGACAAAGAAATCAATTTAAAGAGAAAACAGCTTCAGATAGAATATGATGTTGTATTTGAGGATATCAGAAAACAACTCGGCAAAAACCGTAAGATGATGCTGACATTGGAGCGTCTGCAAAATGAAATGAGCAGTATGGATGACGAATGGATCTATCTGCAAGGGTTTATTGATTGCGTCACCTTATTAAAAATCATTTAGTTGATATAAATTTTCTTTTTTTTAAAAAGCCCAAACGGCACACAGGCCGACCTTGAAAAAGCGGTAACGCTATCACATAGCAAGTTTTGCCCGGTGCTGGCTATGATAGATAAGAGCATAGAAATTGGGTTTGAATATAGTGTGACGAAGTGAATAATGAACATATAAAGATAACAAAGTTAATTTATTTTCATCTGTTTAAGATAGCTAGTTTTGTTAATTAATAAACCTATCAATAACTTGTCGCTTATCAGCTGATAATTCTTTAATGGTTGAGCTGAATATTATTTCTTCTTCACTAATATGTGTCACATAATCCTTAGCCCATTCAATATCTTCAAATGTTAGACCATATCTAAGCATTAAAATTTCTTTTTCATTATCGGTACCATATTTAAAATATTTTGATAAAATTAATGCTCTGTTATCTTGTGTTTTTTGATGATATTGATAGAATATAGCATAAAAAATATCACTTAGTTTAAAACCAATTAATTTATCTAAATAATCATAAGTATCAAAAACTATCCTGTCATAATCAACATCACATGCTTTTGTGTTTCTATCGAAAAGACTATAATTTTCTAACGTGCTATCTGGCAGATCGGCGTAGGGGGTATAAAAACTAGCATTTAAATTATCAAGTTTTCTTTTAATGCGTTTTTTTTCAGGTAATGACTTTGATATTTTATATATGTTCTCGAGTTTTCTTCTTTCAGAAACTTTTGCAGCATAAGCATATCTATAACCGCAAATTTTTTTAAAAGTTTTTTCCATGGACTTTCCAAAGTAAAATTTTAATTGCATTATTAAGGACATTTTTTTCGCCATCAGATAATTTTCTATTGTTGAGATAGAAAGAGTATAGACTAATAAAGTTATCATATAATGATAAAGTATACTTTATATCTTCATTTATTGTTTTAATTGGAATAAGCTGATTATCAATAAACATTGAGTTTAGTATATTTACAATAATAGAATCAATTTCACTACTACGTAAACGTTCAACTTCTATATTTGTTAAATTAAATTCATCAGAAAAAGTATTATTATTAATAGCATCTTTAAATTCTTGATAACTTTGATCTTGATTAGGGTCTTTAATATCAAGTTGAGACACCTCGTTTAATTGTTCATAATTTAGCATTATATTTCTAAAAGCTGACATGTTATTGTTGTTAATAACAACACTTCCATAATCAAAATTTAATGATGTTGTAGATCTACCGGCTCGCCCAATTAAGTTTTTAATTGATAATGGTTTACTTGCTTGAAACGTATTAAGATAAACAACATCAAAAGGCATATTAATACCTTGCTCTAAAGTAGATGTAGCAAAACATATCCTACAATGTCGAGCCTGAGTAAAATGTTCCAATAATAGACGTGCTTGCAATGGTAATGAACCATGATGAATAACAATCCCTCTCCTTAACATATCTATCATTTGAGAATAATGATATCCATTACCTTTATCATTGGCACCAATAAAAAGTTTTATTTTCTCTATATATTTTAAAGCTTCTTTATCTTTTATTTGCTTGCAAGCTTTAATATATTTTTCGAATAATTTAAATACATTTTTATTATAAATACTTTCTTTGGTAGTATATATTAGTATACTTCCTCTATTATCAATTGCTTTCATTAACGGATCAGAATTACTTTTTATTTTTTGTGAACCCATAATGGTTTTATTTAGTCCAAAGTGATAATATTGTCCTTCTTTATAACAATAAAAAATTTGACCAATATTTTTTTGTTGATATTGGAAAGCATCCGATTCATTTAAATCAAATTTATTTTTTATTAATTGAGATTCAGGATTAGCAACAAATGGATGTGCAAAAATAAATTTTGAGTTTGGATATGAGTTTTGAATTCTTCTTACAATACTGTCAAAATATAATGCACGTATAGAATTTTCATCGCTTAGTTGTGCTTCGTCAAATAAGAATAATTCAATATCGAATATATTTTTAAATTTAAAAAGTTCTTTCGCCCGTTCAGGGGTTAATATAAAAATACTTCGTTTTACATATTTTGTATTGATATAATCTACAAATGTTAATATATTTGTAGTCTTATCCGTGTAAAAAATTGAATGTATTCTGTCATAATATTCATTAATTAAAGCCCTAGATGGTACGATTATAACTACATCTTTTTTAGATTTAGTTATTATTTTTCTAAAAATATAAGATTTTCCCGTGCTTGTAGGTGCTGAAAAACTGAAACATTTTTTGTCATAAATTTTATTTAAAATATTAACCTGTACAGGTGTATAATTTTGATGATATTTATCTACTATATATTTATTATATGTATTAAATATTGCGCCTTGAAGTGTTGTTGGATGGGGATTTTTATAAAAAAGGCACATTATCTCTAAAACTTCTTCTTTTTTTGTATTAAAGAAATTTGGGGCAAAAACATTTAAATAAGTTAAGATTTCAAGCGTAGTTATAGATACGGGCCCATCTTTAAACAAATCATTAATTGCATATTGATATATCTCATTTATATTCTTATTTTCCAATACATTTTTAATTACATTATTCATATCTTGACCGCCACAAGAATAATCTCATGATGTTTTAACAATGCTTGATAGTGTGGATTCTTAATTATATTTGAAATGAGATTTTGGTTGCTTGAATTGTTTATAGAAAATCCTATTGCAAATCCCTTAACCCCATTATCTACATTTTCTAAAGCTATAGGATCACAAAATTGATCTAGTTCCACTAAATCAATTATATCTTTTTTATCTTCAATAAATTTTATAACTTGTTTAAGTCCGTGACTATAAGCATTTTTGCCTTTAATATATTTAGCTTCGCCAAATATTATCACTTGAGAATCATTTTGACTATAAAAGTCAAATCCTGGATTGCCAGATTTTTTTTTATTAAATAATTCAGAAAGCGGAATATCTAAATAATTTAATTCATTAGTAATGGTTTTTCGTGATATTTCTGAAACAACATATTCACCAGCATCACTTGATAATGGGTCATTTTCTAAATTAAAAAATTTATCATAAATATTTTCAACGGTTTTTTTTGCTCTTTCCGAAAAGCTATTTCTAATGTATTCTTTATCAAATTTATAAATCCAAGATAAATCAGATAAAGTATGAAAAATTTCTTGTAATATATCTTTAGAATTTTCTGACTCTACTTTTATAAATGTAATTTTATTATGGTTTTTAGTATCAATTTTTTTTATTTCAATTATTTTCATTAGCGTCCTCATTATTTTTTTTTTAGAAAACACTGCTTAAGTATGTAAAATATTAAAATAGAATAAGTTTGTTACGTTCATGAAATAATACAATCATTATAACACAGCCTATAAATTACTCAATGAAATTGTAATAAAAAGACTGAATTTGTCACATCCAGCCTAAAAATTTTAGTGTTTAGTTTTCTTAATTACCGGCGTCCACAATTCATAATCTTCATTTTCACCACTCGGATAATGCTCGAAATAGAGCCCATGTTCTGCGTCGGGACGGTACCCCAATGATGGCAGGGCAACCTCAAAGAACTCCGTCCATGCATTTGTTGCGGGTGTGCCTGCGGGGATGGCGGCAACGGCATAAAGACTGCTTGGCACATGCTTGCAGACAGCGCCTTTGGGCGTTTTTTTGTCGTCGCTGACTTCAATGCCGATTAAATAGCAGTAACGGTGGGATTGTGTGTACCACATCAACCCGTAAAAATCTTTTTTGCGGCCGAAGAGCTGAAATAAGTTTTCTTTTTTGGATTCATATGTGCGCCAAAGCGCATCCAAATCTTCCTTGCAGCTCACAAGACAGGTCTCGGTCATATAGCCGCAGAGATAAAAAGAATTTCTATTGTTTATCTTGATCTTCATTGAGCACCTTCTCAATAAATACTTTCACGATCTCGGGGTCAAGCTGTGTGCCCGCGCTTTTTAAAAGCTCCTGGATCGCCTCTTCTTTTGTCAGCGCCTTACCGCGATAGGGCCGCTCGGTCGTCATGGCGTCATACGCATCGGCAACGGCGATGACGCGTGCATTCCAGTTGATGTCTTCGCCCCTCAGCCCTTTGGGATATCCGCTGCCGTCCCATCTCTCATGATGGGCGAGCACATATTCGGAAATGTTGTTAAATTCGTTTGTGGCGCTTAGAATGCGATATCCAGTTTCGGGATGCTGTTTTATCTGCGCCCATTCGGATTCCGATAATTTTTTCGTTTTATTTAAAATTGCCGTATCGATCGTTATTTTGCCTATATCGTGCAGCTCTCCCGCGATGCGCAGTTCATGGATCTTATGTTTGTCGAGACCGTAAACTTTTCCGATGCTCTTGCACAGCTCGCCTACTCGCAGGGAATGTGCTTCTTCCCTCGGGCATTTTATATTCAGTGTTCTTATGATCGTCTTTACGATTTCGTTTTTTTGGCCTGTGCTGTTTAGTATTTTGGCTCTGTACATAAGATCTTCGGCAGATTTTAAAAGCATTCTTGTCGATTGATCCGTGCTTGTTTTTGTTTCCCAGCCAAAGGAGGCAGATATGTTAATATTCATAAATTTTATTTTATTGATTCTTTTTTCCAGTCGCTCAATCAGTTTTTGAACAGATTGTGCATCGGTTTTCGGGAGCAAAACAATAAATTCATCCCCGCCGGTTCGTGCTATAATGTCATCGGCACGGCATTCTGATTTCAGTATGGAGGCGATTTTTTGAATCAGCTGATCGCCTTTTTGATGCCCGAATGCATCGTTGATTATTTTGAGGCCGTCTATATCGGCATAGATGAATGATATCGGCAGGTTTCTTTTCACATCCAGACGTTTTAATTCCTCATCAAAAAATCTGCGGTTATAGAGATCGGTCAGTTGATCGTGATAACTGAGATATTCAATCTTTCTTTGTTTCGTTTTATGTTCACTGAAATCCCGAAACACAAGCACACAGCCGATAACTTCTCCGTTTTTATCTTTAATGGGAGCGGCGGTGTCTTCAATAGACCGCTCGGTGCCGTCTTTGGATACAAGCAAAGTATGGTTTTTGAGTTCTACGATTTCGTTTTTTTCAAATGCTTCTTCAACCGGGCTTTTTACCTGCGTCCTCGTATATTCATTGATAATATTAAAAATAACTTCCAGCGGCATATGGATGGCATCATCAATTTTCCAGCCTGTTAATTTTTCAGCGACCGGATTCATAAACTCAATTTTATGATCGACATCAACCGTAATGACACCGTCGCCGACCGAGATTAATGTGGCCTGCAATTTTTCTTTACTGTTTAAGAGTGAAGCTCTGTCTTTTTCGATCACAGACAGCAGATGATTTACTGAACGGCGCAGATAGGAAAACTCATCGTTACCTTTTTCTGCTAATCTGTTTAAGCTCTCTTGCGAAGTATTAATTTTCTTTACATCATCAATCAATTGAGTAAACGGTTTTGTTAAATATTTGCTTAAAACGTAAAATAATATAAAGCATATTATTATGAATCCAAATGTGCTGTGAATGATAAACACATAGACATCTTTGATACTATGCGTATAGAATGTTCTGGGCATTTCAAAGGCGATTTTAACAGAATAGGCCAAGTCATATTCATTCGGATAAATGATATCAAAAGAAAGCATGTCATCATTTCTGTTCACGTTTGAAAGATACGGCTCTGATACTTGCGCGGCATTATCGCTGCCTGGAACGGCGGCGGTTATTGAAAGCATTGTGCTGCCGGCAATGTTTTCTAAAGTTGAAATCATCTCAGTGTCTATTTGTTTTCCGATATACATTTTTCCGTTTTTGGGGTTTGTTTCCAAAGAATCTGTTACATCTGTCGTAGCTATAAAATAATACATGCCGTCAATCTGAAAAATACCGAAAGTGTCATCTGAGAGATATGAGAAAGCAATGGTATCATCAAAGTGGTCAAAAAAATTGTTGGGAAAAGCGGTAAAGTCTTCGGCGGAAAAACTATAGAATTGCCTGTATACGATAGAATCTTCATCATCGGTATAAATGATAAAGCTGATATCTAGATTTTCAAAAGTGGATACGGACAGGTTATTTTTTATATAGTTCTCATTATTCGCGGCAATAAAATTATATGTGGCATCCCAATGTCCCCAGTCATTGGCGGTGCCCATGTATTTTTTTTCTTTTTCGGTTATGTAGGAAGCGATATTTGCTTGCGTTGAGTTGATTTGTGAATCTTCCTGCCTGAGAATAAAGTTTCTGATAAAAATACCATATAATAAATTAATAAGAAGGATAACAATCAACATAACGGGAATAAAAAATAAAGCTATCTTAGTTTTAATTTTCAAAATTTGCTCCTTGGTATAAATAATGTATGTGATTAAAATGGTAATTTTGTTATTATATATAAACTTTGAACGATTCGTTTTTTAAGATAGCGGTTACGCGGAATTTAGTGTCAAAATAATGTTTTCCAATTAACTGTATATATATATTTTATATTAATTCAGAACTTTTTCAACAAAAACCCGTACAATTTCAGGATCAAACTGTGTGCCTGCATATTTTAAAAGCTCTTTTATTGCCTGCTGCTTTGTCAATGCCTTTCTATAGGCTCGATCCTGTGACATGGCATCAAAAGCATCTACGATTGCCAAAATACGTGACAGAAGAGGGATTCCTGCTCCCTTTAAACCCTGCGGATATCCGCCTCCATCCCAGTGTTCATGATGGCTGAGGATATATTCCGAAATATGGATGAGGTCAGGGGACGCTTGAGTGATACGATAGCCCACTTCAGGATGCTTTTTGATTTCCCGCCAGTCTTCGTCGGTGAGGCGGTCCTTTTTTTCGAGTATATTGGAGTCTATACTGATTTTGCCGATATCGTGCAGCGTTGAGAGCAGCTCAAGCGCAACGAGCTCTTCTTCCGTAAGAGAGAGTGCCTGACCCAGTTTTCTGGAAAGCTGTCGAAGCCGCTCGGCGTGCTCTTCCGTTTCATGACTTTTTTCGGCCATTGTGCGCTTGATGGAAGAAAGGATAGAGCTGTGCAGGCTTTTATATTCAAATAATTTTTGTTTATACATAAAATCTTCCGCGATTTGAATGGTTTTTTCCAATGATTCTTCCGGACATGATTTTGTGGCGTATCCCAAAGAAATATTTGTAAAATGAATATCTGTGTCGATTTCCTGTGCCTTTGCTTCACAGTCTGATTTGATTCTTTCTATGATCTTTTGTGTAGCGGCACTGTCTGTTTTGGGAAGTAAGATAGTAAATTCATCGCCTCCGGTTCTGGCTATGATGCCCAGATGGCCGCAGCAATGTTTTAGTATATTCGAGATCTCAACAATGAGCCTGTCACCTTCCGCATGGCCAAAAGAATCATTGATGAGTTTGAGTCCGTTGATATCACCAATAACAACCGATAAAGGCAGGTGCTCTTCATTATTCAAACGCTGGATTTCTTTTTGCAGATAGGTACGGTTATATAAATCTGTCAATAAGTCGTGATGATTTAAATAAATGATTTCTTCTTCCCTCTTTTTGCGTTCGGTAATATTTCTGCCCACTCCGATCAAGCCGATAACCTTTCCTTCATGGTCATAATAAGGGCTTTTAAGTGTTTCAAAATAGGCCTGCTGTCCATTTGGATAGTGCATGATTTCTACATTATTTATTTGCGGACTGTTTTGTGATAATGTCGCAATATCTATGGTTCTAAACAGTTTTGCCATATCTGCATCAAAAAGCTCCATATCTGTTCTGCCTATAATTTCCACTTCTTGTTTACCCGCAAAATCTTCAAAAGCTTTGTTGCATCCAAGATATACAAAGTCGGTATTTTTATAAAATATCAAATCGGGAGTAGAATTAATAAGAGATTTCAGCAATGCCTGTTTTTTGTTGTGCTCCTGATACAGGTCTTTATAAAGTTCTGTAGATTTGCAAAGCTCTTCATTGGCTTTGCCGACGGCTTCTTGCGTATTTAATAATTTTTTAAAGGCGGTGTAGATAAGAACATAGATGAGAATCGCGGTGATTAAGACATAAAATAATCCTTTAATGATGCTGGCGGCTAAAATGCTCGAAGAATCGATGAATATATATCGGGCCATTATATCGGATACTACGATCCATATACATCCAAAAATAAAATAGATGATCGTTATTTTGATTGATTTACTCTTTGCGCTGTTTAAGTTTGAAATTAATTTCTTAAAATTTTGCATGATGGGAAGTTGATCGTTTTTCATAAAACACCTCTGCATAACATCTTCTGCAGTATATTACGTATATTGTGACAGCTATAGTATCAGTTATTATTATTTTTTTGCCAAGCATTGAGGAGTATATCATTATGGTAAAAAAACTTTGCCCGCACCTCGCTGTCAATACTATTGAGTGGACACGCAAAGTTCATACATTTAGCACAGTAGAAAGCTTTTAGTAAATATGTGGCAAGAATTATCAGAGCGGTATATATGATTAGCAAAATAAATTCTTTTGATAAAATCATAAATAATACGGGAGATGAGAAAATAAGCATAAGGCCGAGGAAGAAAATAATTTTCTCGCTCTGTGACATGGGGCCCGGTCGATATTTCCAAAGTTTCGGAGAACCGTAATTTGCCCAGCATTTTAAATTATTCAGTTCAGTTTCGGCATAATGCGGGCAATGAGAGCACATCACACGTATTTCAATGAATCCAAAATAAGATATTATTAATAGTAGCCAAATGAATAGCACTAAGCCCGAAAAGCGAAAAATACCGATTCCGCCAAGAATAAAAAGCAGGAAGCCAAAAGATAAAAACCGCAAGAGTTGCTTTAGTTGAAAGTGACAATTGATCTGACCGCTTATATCGCAGTTTTGGCAGGAAGACTCTCTGCAGGTATGCAGCGGCTTCGTATCATCTAAAAATAATTTCATGAATGAATCTCCAAAATGCTTTTTATTGGCTTTATAAAATCAGCTGTTACGCAGTCTTGCTGTCAGAGATATAAAAATAATTTTGCTTCATTAAAAAGAAATTCGGCATATGATGACATATATATATAAATATTATCACATACGTTTAAAGGGAGCAAGCGAAATGAATAGAAACGGTGACATTAAGGAAATTAAAGAGTATATAGAAGCGTTGCCTTAGAAAATATTTAAATAAATTGTTGACACTTAGGATTGATCGTAGTAAACTGTCATTAGTTAGTTAAAACTAACTAATGACATATAAAGTTTCGGAAATATTTGTTTTTATTAGTTAGAAAAAACTAACTTATAAAAACAAATATTATACAAAGAATAATATAATTTGAAAAACAAAATAAAATGAAGCTAAAGGAGTAATCTGATGGAAGATTGGGTCACTCAAATAATAGATGAATTAAAAAAAACAAAACAAAATGATCAAAAAACGTCCAATTTTATAGAACAAATAGGGGCCACGATGATTGGCGTTAAACCTGCATGCTTAGTTAGCATTTCTTCAAAAAAGTGTTTAAAATTATGCAAGACCAACTTTACAAACAGCAGCCCTGTTGCCTTTGTTGTAGTGAAATGTTGCGGGGAGAAAAAACAGCTTTTTATTTATCATAAAGAAAAGCTTCGCTCTGTGTTGACGAATGCAAAAAACCGCCGCTGCCTAATTGAGCTGGGGTATCCAAAGGAGGGTAATGTGGAGACTTATGTGCGGCTTCTTGTCGAAAAGCTTCGCAGTGAGCAATTCCCGCATGAAAGCGGGCTGTTTTTTGGATATCCTCTTAAAGATGTATGCGGTTTTATGGGTAAGGCAATTCCCTATCGCAAAACAATGGGATGGCGGATGTATGGGGATACTCGCATATCCGAAAATGTTTATTATCAATTTAAAAACGCGCGCAGCTATGTGAGAGATATGCTGCTGCGTGCGTAAATAAAATTAAAGGAGTAGTATATGAACAAATCAGTTATTATTTATGGATCAACCACAGGTAATACAGAGACAATTGCAAAATGGATGAAAGAAGCGCTTTCTTTAGCGGGTGCTGAGGTTAGCCTTTTTGATGCGGCGAATACAGATCCAAAGTCGGCAGCGGCATATGATCTGATTATTCTTGGATCATCAACATGGGGACAGGGTGAAATACAAGATGACTTCCTTGCTTTTTATGAAGCAATGTCAAAAGAAGATTTAAAAGGCAAAGAGGTGGCTGTATTCGGGTGCGGAGACAGCGGTATGTTTCCGGATAATTTTTGTCAAGCGGTAGATCTCATTATAGACAAGCTTAAAGATTGCGAGGCAACAGTAGTCGGGGAGCCGTTGAAAATTGACGGCGATATTGATACATATTGCTCTGAAGTTTCCAATTGGGTAAGTAGTCTTTTATAGCTTTTTCTACATTAATAAACATAAACCCCTTTACGCTTATGGTGTTATGGGGGTTTTCTTTTTTAAAATACAGCATAAATATATCCTATTCTTTTCAGAAATTTATAAGTATATTTTTAATTATTTTTAAAAAAAAGCGGCATTATGATAATATATATATAAGTTTCATTATAAATCACCTAAAGAAGGGGAAACCAAATGAATAAAGGTATTCAATTTTTAAAAGATTGCAAGACTTTTTTTCTTGCAACAAATGATGGCGGGCAGCCTCGCGTGAGGCCTTTTGGAGCAGTGATTGAATATGAAGGGAAAATGTATATATGTACAAATAATACAAAAGAGTGTTACCGGCAAATGCAAACAAATCCAAAGATAGAAATATCGGCCGAAAAGGAAGGCAGATGGATTCGAATATGTGCAAGTGTTGTCCGTGATACGCGAAAAGAAATCAAAGAGCGCATGCTTAATGAAGTGCCTTTGTTAAAAAGAATGTATACTGCCGATGACGGCATTTTTGAAGTATTTTATCTTGTAGATGCCATTGCAACTTTGTATTCTTTTACTGATGAATCCGATGTATTTAAAATATAGCATATAAATACCCTGGTTGCTATAGCAGCCAGGGTATGATTGTCTGAGTTAATTAGATATAATGTTTATTTTTTGATAACAGGTATTTGCAATTCTGTAAGCCAGTCATCCATGCTTTCTTTATTCCAAATACCGTCTATATAACTTTCACGGGGAGATGCGGAAGCGACATATCCATTTTCTTCGATCCATTTAAAAGCATAAGCATATGCTTTTGAAAGATTGGAATAAGCTCCTTTGTGCATGAGTGATAAGGCGGGGATGGAATCCATCTTTTTAAAATGAATATCGTCAAAATCCTCTTTCATTTTATTTACGGCTTCGCAAAATTCAATGTGGATGTCTCTCTCCTTGTATTCGCCATCCAAATAAATCGTAAAGCAGTATCCGGGAACAGTGCATTTCAAGTCAGGATATTTTTGCGCGACCTGTTTGCCGATTGCCGGAATGACGTCAAAATAGGCATCATAGTTCGGCAGCGTCATTTTTTTGCTGTAGACAATACATTCGGGCAGATTCTTAATCGTGGCAGTGTAATTCATAAAATCTTCCTCCTCTTTTCCTTGCAGGATAAATTCAATTCGAAGGAGCTGGTCTTGTGTATCGGCGAGCTGGCACATTAATTCCGCTCTGCGTTTTTGCAGCACATCTACCACATTTTTTCCGGATAATACGAATTTGATTTCATCAATAGACAGACCTGTTTGCCGAAGTGCTTGAATTTGATGCAGTCTTATCAGTTGATTGGTCGTATAGAAACGATGATTTGTAAACGGATCCGTATATTCGGGTTTGAGTAGACTGACTTCATCATAATAACGCAGTGTTTTGACTGTTGTTTTACTCATTGTGGAAAATTCACCGATACGAAACATATGCTTTTCTCCCTTCGTTAAATTTATGCTACAATCTCCCGTTAGGGGAGATGCAAGAGGTTTTTATAAAAATGTATTTATTTTTTTAAAAGCATATAACATTCATTGTCACATACTTTATCGTTATATAGTTTTTCGCATTTGCATAGAGTGCCTTCATATTGAAATCCAAATTTATTTAAAACTTTTTTGGAACGAAAGTTATGAGGATAACAATAGGCGCTGATTAAATCCAGTTTTAAATCATGAAAGCCGTATTCTATAACTGCACCAACGGCCTCGCTCATATAACCGTTTCCCCAATAATCTGCTGACAGAGCATATCCAATCATACGTGCTTTATCATTTTCTCGTTTGGGATCGCAGATCAGACCGACTGAGCCAATCAATTTATTTGTGCTTTTTAAAATAATTCCGAAAACACCTTCCTTATCCAAAAAGACGGTTTTCATAATCCGGCGTGTTTCCTCAATGCTTTCATGCGGTTTCCAGCCGGCATTAGGACCTACATTTATATTTTTGGAGTATTCAAAAATATCAGCATCATCACTCAAAACGATAGGGCGGAGCAATAGTCTGGTGGTTTCTATTTTCATCATCATTTTTTCTTTCTTGGTTTTGGTATAGGTGTTACTTCTTCCAGCAATTTTACTATTTTCAAAGAGAATGTGCGATCGTCGATATCAAGGATATAATGCGGTTTTGCACCTTTATATGGTATACCGATTTCAGCATCATTCATTTCTTTCTCGATGATAGGGAGCATTTTGACATATACGGTATTATCACATATGAGCAAAACCGGCTTTGCATCGACATATACCATATATTCGCCAAACATTTTTTTGTACGTGATCATCCCTGCATCGCTGATTTGATCACAAATATAATAAATATAGTTTATATCTGTGGCCATAGATTTCTCCTAAAATTTAGAATTTTCGTAATTGTATGGTATGCTGCTTCCCTTCATAACATCTTCAATCTTCTCTATAATCAGCCAGTCATCCATATTGCTTTGGCGTTCAAAATCAAGAGGAGTGATTTTCTTGATTTTGTTAAACTCCACAAGACACAGGCATTTTTTATGCCAGCGCGCCTTTTGTGCATCTGTGAGATGAAGTTTATCCTGATTGGCAGAAAGTACTTTTGTGATTTCTTCATCAGTCAATTTGACATAATTATCAACGTTTGTAACCGTTGCCGTTGCTGTGATTTTGGCGCTGCCTTTTTCTATGAAGAAAAGCTGTTCGCCTTCAAAAACACGACTGTGTGGAATTTTGCGGCCGGCGGCGCCGCGAATGATCATCGTTTTTGTTTTGCCTACTATTTTTTCGAGTTCTTTCGATTTATCGTCACAATAAACAATATGTAGCATATGTATCTCCTATCAAAGAGCTATATTTTTTTAACAGGGTATCTTAAAATAGTTTTTCTTTTTGATGCTTCGGTTTTTCTCGGATCACTTAAATAGATTTCATGATGGTGCCTGCCGGATAATAAATCGAATAAATATCCATTTTCCCTCGTATAATCTTTCATTTTTGTTATGGTTGCAGGTTCATCGTCATAAGAACCGATATGCATACATTGCACGCAAAGCCCTTCGGCGAAAGAAGTAAACCTTGCTTTTGAAGTATCCAGCTCAGGCTTCTTTTTCTTTACTGTCTCTGCGGCAGCATTCAATACGTCATTAGTCACAAATTCAGGCTGGCGGATCATAGATATCCAGCAGAAATTGCTTTTATTGCTAAAATCAATATCTTCATTTTCATCCAGCCACCAGAGTCCTTCAAGCGGCGGCACGACATATTCAAAATAATTTTTTGGAGCATTCCCGCTCTTTGGCGACATTTTGATCGTATAGGTAAGAGCATATAAAAGTTCCAGAGCATGAGCATACTGACCGTCCGGCTCATTTGGATCACCTTTGCCGCCTACTTGTATAAAGTTCATTGCAGTAATATCAATAAATGAAGGAGTCGTTTTAGGAGCATATAATTCTTTAAAGGCTTTTTTGTAATCTATTTTATCCATGTTTTGGACCTTTTTCCCTTATAATTAAGACTTTGATATTTTTATTATACAAATATGGTACGGCATATGGAAGTCTCTATATAAATTTTATGATTGATAGATGATATATTTCTACCTCTTAAATGAATACAATACTTTTATTATATTGTATTCATTATTTGTATTTATTAGTTTCAAATCAGCAATCATGCATATCGCATTTTGATTAGTATTAAGAATTCTTATAACATTATATATTATTTTTAAATGTATTAATATATATATAGCATTTTGTATGTCCATAGTTATCCCAAGCACTCATAATGCATAAGCATCCGATATTCCAACGATCGAATTTTCAAGCGTCTACCAAAGACTATCAGAAAGCAGCTTGGAAGTAACTTCTTTAAATTATATATAAAAAACCCTTGTCTTTTATTCTATGGCAGGGGTTTTATGATGGAGAATATTTATAAAATGAAGCAAGAAAGAAAGGAGGGATCGTGCCGATGCAGTAAAATTTTAACAACCGGTTATCGGAATATGGAAATATAAAGAAATATTTAATATAAACATAATATATACTTAAAATATTATGTTATATTTTATTATATATTTACATTATTTTTGTGAAGTGATAATATAGCTTTATTTATAAAACCTTCCGGAGCGGTTTGTATATGGATAAAATAGATTTAAAGATTTTAAGTCTGCTACAAAAAAATGCAAGAATTACAGCATCTGAAATCAGCAGTTTGATTAGTTTATCTATACCTGCATGCAGTGAAAGACTCAAAAAGTTGGAACAATCAGGTGTCATCAAACAATATACGGCTATTATTGACTGCAAACATTTAAATAAATTTTTGACGGCATTCATGTTTATCAGTCTTGAGCGGCCACGATTTACCGATCAATTTATTGAAAAAATCAACTTGGAAGCCGATATTTTAGAATGCCATTATTTGGCCGGCGATTTTGATTATTTACTCAAAATTATTACAGATAATACGGATACACTGGAAGAATTGCTTCAGCGCATAAAAAGTGTGCAGGGTGTCCAAAAAACAAGAACAATTGTGGTGCTGTCTACAGTAAAAAATAATTATTCCATATCGTTAGAAGACTGAAGAAACGAATATCAGGAGGGTCATAATGAATATAGGTATCCCAAAGGAAATAAAAAATAATGAAAACAGAGTCGCCATCACGCCTGCAGGGGTGCATGCGCTGGCGACACTCGGACATAAAGTACTTGTCGAAAAAACTGCCGGAGAAGGCAGCGGTATTTCAGATGAAGAATACGCGGCGGCGGGTGCGATCATTTGTCACAAAGCAGCCGATGTATTTGACAGCGCAGAGCTGATCGTGAAAGTAAAAGAACCGATTGAAAGCGAGTATGAGCTTTTTAAAGAAGGACAGGCTTTGTATACCTATTTACATCTTGCGCCAAATCCGATACTGACTAAAATGCTTCTTAAAAAGAAAGTAACCGGTATTGCATATGAGACAGTGCAGCTGGATAACGGTGCGTTGCCGTTACTGTCACCTATGAGTGAAATCGCGGGACGTATGTCTATTCAAATAGGGGCAAATATGTTGCAGAAGTATAACGGAGGAGCGGGAATCCTTCTTGGAGGCGTGCCGGGGGTTCTTCCTGCAGAGGTACTTATTATCGGTGGCGGTGTAGTAGGCACAAATGCGGCAAAAATGGCTGTTGGACTTGGTGCGAAAGTCACGGTCATGGACCTTAATATAAACAGATTGATGTATCTTGATGATATTTTCGGCGGCAGAATTTCAACGTTGGTATATAATGAATATAACGCTGCCGAGATGGTTGAAAAAACCGATTTATTGGTTGGTGCAGTGTTGGTCGCCGGTGCAAAGGCACCTAAAACAGTGAGTGAAGAAATGGTGAAAAACATGAAGAAAGGCTCAGTCATCGTAGATGTTGCCATTGATCAGGGAGGAAGCATTGCAACGATTGACAGGGCCACAACACATGATCATCCTTGTTACGAAAAACATGGCGTTATCCATTATTCCGTAGCTAATATTCCGGGTGCTGTTCCAAAAACATCAACATATGCGCTGACAAATGCGACCCTACCGTATTTGCTGCAACTGGCTCAAAAAGGTATCAAAAAGGCCTTAATAGAAAATGGAGCACTGCTTTTAGGACTAAATACCTATCAAGGGATGATCACTTATGAGGCCGTAGCAAAATGTATGAATAAGCAGTATGTTTGCGCAAAAGATTGCTTGTTTATATAAAAAATAATTATAAAATATTTATTTGGAATACATCACCATAAATATATGGTGGTGTATTTTTATTTAGCAAAAAAATTGAATAATATATATGATTGTGATATATTAAAACAATTGTAATTCAAATATTTTGCTGATGTTAAATAATTTATAGAAAAATAGAAGGAATGGATCGAGTATGTTTAAAAATTCTAAAGTAAAAAAGCAGCTGGCACTTCTTGAAAATCAATTGCCGGAAAAAAGGATAGCAGCGGCAGAGGCTTTGGGTCGATTAGGAGATTTACAGGCAGTAAACCCTCTCATCAAAATACTTGGAGACAGTGATTGGAGAGTGCAGAAAGCTGCAATAGAAGCACTAAGGGAACTGGGAGATCCGTTATATGGAAAAATAGCAGATGCCTCTTCGGATTTATTTTTGAAATTAGGACGATCGGCAGACGTGCGTGCTTTTGAACCTCTTGTTTATGCGCTTGGAAATAGCACAAATTACAGCAGAAAAGAGGCGGCTTTGGGGTTGGGAGAGTTGAAAGATACACGTGCTGTCGGACCGTTGATAAATGCATTAGATTCAAAAGATATAGATATTATAGAAGCCGCGGCAGAGGCTTTGGGCAACATAGGCGATACACGTGCTGTTGAGGCACTGGCAAAGGTGCTTCATTATAAGTGCGGGTACAAGGCGGCACGTGCACTGGGAAAAATGAAAGATGATAGAATCGCAAAACTTTTGATAGATGTATTAACTGATGAAAAACAATGGAAAGGCAATCGATGTGAAGCTGCCGGAGTACTAGCGGAACTTAAGGAATCAAGCGCGATTATGCCGCTTATTCATGCAATGGGCTCAAAAGATCCGGAAGTGGCAAAAACAGCAGTAAAAGCTTTGATGCGATATGACGATCCGAGTGCTTTATTTACAATGGCTATCAACAAAGATAATCCGAAAATCCGTATCAATGCGGCTGAAATGCTTGGCAAGATAAAAAATACGCGCTCAACTGATATTTTAATTTCGGCCTTAAAAGAAGATGATGAGTATTCGGTAAGACATGCGGCTGCAAGCGCATTGGGAATACTGGGAGATATCTCGGCGGTTGAAGTACTTATCAATTCGCTTGATCAAGACATTGTCTATGCAGCAATGAAATCTTTGGGAATGCTGAAAGATAAGAGAGCATTGGAACCACTTGTCAGGTTGCTCAAAGAAAATGATGAGAGATCTATACGCGTCAGTGCGGCGCAAGCTTTAGGAGATTTAGGAAATACAGATGCGGTAATACATCTTTGTGGTGCTCTTGATGATAGTGAGTATAAAGTACGTATGGAAGTGGCAAAGGCTTTAGGGAAACTAGGGGATAATCGCGCATATGATTCGTTGTTTATAGCGTTGGGCGACTATGAACAGCTGGTTCGTGAATCTGCGGCTGCTGCCATGCAGGAGTTAGGAGATTTGCGATGGATAAAAATCATGAAAGATTCTTGGGGCAGCTTTTTTAAAGAAGTAGTTGAATATAAAGAACGAAAAACGATTGAACTGATAGAAAAAGTGATCAAAAATTATGGAAGCGATGCACGTCGGAAAGCAGCTGAAGCATTAACGGAATTAGATGATCCAAGAGCTTTGCAGCTGCTCATAGAGCTTTTGAATGATAAAGATATTCTTGTAAAAAAATCCGCAGTAGAAGGATTAAATAAATTAAAAAATCCTCGCGCTGCCGGTCCGCTTATTGATATTTTGAAAAATAAGCCTGCATTAGTGAAAGAAGCAGCCGAAGCATTGGGCAATATCGGTGATAAAAGTGCAGTGGAACCGCTTATTGAAACTCTCCGCGATGATAGCTGGGACGCGGCAGAAGCAGCATCGCTTGCTTTGGTGAAATTTAAGATAATCGCAGTAGAACCGCTTTTAAAAGCGCTTTGTGATGATGAAGAAGAATTTGTTGCAAAAGCAGTACGTACTTTGGGTTTGATTGGGGATAAACGGACGATTGAACCGATTTATAGTCTTTTAAATAAGCAAACAGGGAAAGATTTACGCTATAAAATCATGGAAGCATTGGCAATGCTCGGTGATGACCGAGTCATCGAACTGCTCATTGAATCTCTCAAAGACAGTGAATTTATCTACCGGTTGGTAGCAGTCAGGTCTTTGGGGCATTTGAGTGGGGATCGCGTTATGGAAGGTCTTTTAACAGCATCGAATGACAGTGATGAATTTGTACGTGATGAAGCTGTGCAGGCATTGAAAAAAATAAGTAAATAAAATTATATAAATTATAATGAAAATATACCGATAAATTATTATCGCCCCCGTACACTTAATTTTAGCAATCAGTACTTTATTATGAAATATGGATTATAAAACAAACAGAAATGAGGTTGCTTGTTTTGCAAAAGGAAAAGGATACAAAAACGGATATCTTAAATAAGAAGTTAAATGAGGATATATCTTTTACTGAATTTTTTGAAGACAATGCAAAAAATTTTTTAGATGTTCCATTGTGTATATATCTTAAAGCACTCATTGAGGAGAGAGGGTTCACAAAAGCAGGTGTGATCAGAGGCAGCGGCATTAACCGGAGGTTTTTCTTTGATATATTAGCCGGTAAACGAAACCCCACAAGAAATTACGTTTTGCGTATATTGATTGCATTGCAAATTCCGTTGAAAGACGTGCAGTGGCTCTTGAGGGCAACAGGGTATGCTCAATTATATGCACGTGACAGGCGAGACAGTCTTATCATTTATTGTATTAATCATAAAATTAATGTCAACGAATGTAACACTATGCTGAAAAAGATTAATCTTGATGAGATATAAAAAGTAATGATTTATCCTTTAAAAAATTTTACGGCTTATATTAGGGAGTGAGCATAAGGCTCACTCTATTCATAATAAAAACCGGACGATATAATATAGAGCAAGCAAAACAGCTGTAAACAAACTAAAAGCAGATATGTCCACCAAATATAAATAATGGAGTGATATTTATGAAAGAATTGGAACAAAGAGGATATGGCCATATTAAGCATTTGGCGGTAGGTGGTGAAGGGAATGTCTATACATGCGAAAAAGACGGTGTTAAATACCTTGTGAAGGTAATCGCTGTGCTTGAACCTGAACAGCTTGATGTACTCAAAAATATTAATGCGTTACAAAATAAATACTTTCCGAGAATAGAAGAAATTATACACAGCGTAGAGAACACTATCATTATACGTGAGTATATAGAAGGAAATGCACTTGCCGACGAAATAAAAAAAAATAGAGTTTTCTCGTATAACAGGGCAAAAGAAATCATCCTTGATGTATGTAATGCATTGCGTGTACTGCATGCGATGAAGCCGCATCCGGTCATTTATCGTGATTTAAAGCCGGAAAATATCATCATTACGCCAAGTGGCAGAGTAAAATTGATCGACTTTGGGACTTCCCGTTATTATAAGCAGGAATCAATGCGTGATACCGTTCTAGCGGGGACAAATGGGTATACGGCGCCTGAAGTGATGGCGGGGATGCAGAGTGATGAACGAAGCGATATATACAGCATCGGGTTATTGCTGTATGAGCTTTTATCCGGCAAATCTCTGCAGGATTCACCCTACCAGATACGGCCTGTGGCGGAGAATAATAAATATGTACCGGAGTACATAGACGAAATTATAGAAAAAGCAACAAATATTAATCAAACAAACCGGTATGCAACGATTGATGAATTTATATACGAATTGGAAAATATAAAAGAGATTAAAGAATCTCAAAAAAGAAAAAAGAAAAAAAAGATTATATTGACCGCCGCATCCGTCACAGCCGCTTTAGTCGTAATTGCCGTTTTTCTCGTAACAGTGTTTTCTGGTGATAAGTATGAAACGCTGCTTGATTTGGAGTTTGATGACGAGCAAGATATGCATTACATCGGAAATTCAGGATATCCTGAAGGCCAGTTTGAGTTTAGTAATGGGATGCTTAATGTGATTTATAATGGATGTAGTTTGGAATATAAGCCGATTAACGGAATGCTTGTGCATTTCAGGCTAAAGTCATCCGGAAGCGGAGCGATTATGCTGGGGCAATACCGCATCAATACATCTCTTGGGTTTGATTGCGCGTATTATGATGATGAACAAAATAGAGATATATCAACGCATGAAATACAATTAAGCGGTATGCCGATCGTCAATTCGGGACAATGGCTCGATTGTATACTATATACAAATGAGCAAAACAGCGCTGTATATGCGATTGTTTGTGATAACGAAACAAAAAGCATTGCTTATACGGCTTTTCAGATTCCGGAAATTTTCAATAAAGATGTTTTATACTCGCAAATCGACGGTACTTTTTCTGTGAATATGGTGACATTTTTTGAAAACGAGAATGATTATATGCTGATTGATTCTGTCAATATAGCACAAGGCTCCCTTAAACAATATGTGAAGGAGAATATGGCGGCCTATGAAAAACATCACTCAAAAGTTGATTCATTTTTATCACAAAATATTACCGAATTGCCAGAAATAGACTTTGTTCGGGGTGATTGATATCGTGCAAAATGAACGGAATACCTATTTTTAGAAATCATTATATGAGCAAATAATAAAAATATATGATTGTTATTAATAAAAGTGCGGAACAAATCCATATAAACAGGAGGTATTGAAAATGAAAAAAATAGTTTTCTTGATCGTATGTATAGTATTTATAACATTGTTTGCCGCTTGCAGTGAAACAGCTGAAACACCTGATTTAAATGCTGAATCAATGAATGTGGTAAATACTGTTCTCGTTGATCCGCAGATTCTGGGAGGGGAGGATACGGCGGCAATGACTGAAAATGCGGGAGGTATGTTTGGATCTATCGATAGTAAGCAGCCAAGTGAAAATGGCAGGTATTTTCAATTTATTTCGCAAGATAATAGTGCATGGATGGCGTATAACACAAGGTTGTTGGATGTGGGAGAAAACAGAAGCAATACGCAGGCACTCTTGATTAAATTCCAGCCAGCTAAAGTAGAAAATCTTCAGTTTAATTTTATTGGGATGGGAGAAATCGCCGTTTCTTTCAGCGACGGGAACCAGCCAAGTTTGGTTAATGTACAGGAGATAGCCAAATATCCTTTCTCGGACTATATGCCGACAGAGCTAATACTTGAGGCGGATAAATGGTATTATGCGCTTTTCGCATTTGATATAAACGGTAATTTTCGCTCTGTTATCTGGGAAGACGGGAAAGCCGAACAGCGTGCTTTTTGTGAAGAAAATTTGGGACAGCAGAGGGATGATTACAAAGACAGCAACTGGGAATTTGTAATCGGATTTGATGCAAACGGGATACTAAACGTTGAGAGCTATCTGATTATGGACTTTGACGAATTTGCTGATATTAATGAGTTTTTGTAGCCATAATAAATTTAAAAGAACCTGCATCATAAAAATAATTTCACAAAAAAAGTAAAATAAAGACATCATTAAGACAAAATTTATTATTATCCTATGATTAACAAAGATAGTAATCTTTTTATTGGAGGATAATGATATGAAAAATTTGACTATACATAAAAGAGCAAAACAGGTTGTATTACTGAGTTTACTTATCATAAGTACATTGTTTGTTTTTGCTGCTTGTAATAACTCAACAGCAGAGGCGCAGGATACAGCATCAAATAATATACACAAAACAGCGGCGGTGGCAGAGCCGTTATCTGAAGTTGATAAAGTGCTTGATATTGAAGGATACGGCGCAAGCGGAGCGTTGGCCGATACCGAACTCAGCATTGTGGATATGCTGATGTATGCAATGCAGGACGAATACCTGGCGCACAGCGAATATGAGCTGATTATCGATAAATTCGGAGAGCAAAATCCTTATGTGAATATCATGGCGGCAGAAGAAAACCACATTGTTTCTCTAACGGAAATTTATACCGCTTATGGCCTCTCTGTACCGGAAGATATTTCAGACGAATATGTAGTGATACCTGACAGTCTGCTTGAAGCGGCAAAGACGGGGGTGCAGGCGGAAATTGATAACATCGCTATGTATGAGCGTTTTCTTGGCTATGATTTGCCTGAAGATATAAAAATTGTATTTGAATCTTTGAAAGCTGCGTCTGAAAATCATTTGGAAGCGTTTGAAAGACAAGTAGATAAATTAAGTTAAAAAATATAGCAAGTACAGATTATTTGATAATCTGATTATTAAAAATAAAAGGAAGAGGTAATTTTGCTCTCTTCCTTTTTGAATGAAACTATGCAAATAAGAGTTTTATCCAAAATTAATTTATTTGCTTATATTATTAAAAATTTCAATAGCTTTATCATAAGATGATTCTAAAACAATCAGATCTTTTTTTGGCATATCTTGTAGCATTGGAAATTCTTCCAAAGCATCATTATAGCTGCTTTCACTTTCAAAAAAATAAATTTTGATTGGATTATTGTCGGTTGTGCAGATGAAGCAAATAAATATAAGAAAAGTTTGCTATGATCTGAAAAGATACACGATTCTTATGCGGGGAACTTATATGGAAAAGATCGCAGTTTTTTGTACGAAGCAAAATTATGCACAGGTGGAGGCAATCATTAAGAAAAAAATAGACATATTGAACTGATATAAAAGCGTATTTACTATTATAAGTTCCATTGTATTGCATCACCGCTATCTTGCTAATAAATAAAGGGTTCTCTTTTGGAACATATCACTCAACTGTTTATTATAAGCTTTTAATCTGTAGGTTTGAGCTGTCTGTTTTTTGATCATTGAAATGGCAGACATTTTGTATGAAGGGTATGAATTATCTGAAAAGCAAGGCATAGTGCGACTGCAATGGATTTTTGCAAAACTTTCTGTTAGAATAAATTGAATAGAAAAATATAATGATTCATTACTAAAAGGAAGGCATTTATGCATTCGAAAAAAAGAAATATGGAGATGAGAGAAGAGGAAAGAGAACGGAAATTAGAAGAACAAAATTTCACCAAGTTTGGGTTGAACGCTAATCTGACAGTGTCTTTGGCTAGTGCATTATTTATTTTAATTTTTGCAGGATATGCGCTGCTAAATTTGGAACAGACCAATCGGTTGTTGCAATGGATCAATAAAGCGGTCGTGACGCACTTTGACTGGCTTTTTATTATATCCAGCAATATATTTGTTTTGTTATGCTTATATCTGGCAATATCTAAGCTTGGGAATGTGCGTATCGGCGGTGTGAAGAGCAAGCCGGAGTTTTCCAATTTTGCTTGGTATTCCATGTTGATCTCAGCCGGTATGGGTATTGGGTTAATGTTTTGGGCTGTCGGAGAGCCATTAACACATTTTAATTATGCACCGCCGATATTTGAAGGTGCGGATCCGGCAGTTTCCGCAATGGCGGCAACTTTCTTTCACTGGGGGCTACACCCTTGGGGGATTTATGCTCTCATTGCTTTGGGATTGGCTTATTTTGCTTTTTCCCGTAATCTTCCATTGTCCATGCGTTCGCTGTTTTATCCGATTTTAAAAGATAAAATATATGGTCCTTTGGGTGATATGGCAGATACTTTTGCGGTGCTGGCTACTATGTTTGGTCTTGCCACGTCTCTCGGACTGGGGGCGCAGCAGATTAATAGCGGCTTGGACCACATGATGGGCATTGGCGTTAATACAAACATTCAGGTAGTTATAATCGTCATAGTTACTCTGGTTGCGACCATTTCCATAATGGCCGGCATTGACAAAGGAGTCCGTCGGCTATCGCAGATCACTATTATTCTGGCGGGTGTTTTTATGATACTTGTTTTTCTTTTAGGACCAACAGGATATATTCTGCGGCTTTTCTCCAATTCATTGGGTGAATATTTCGGTAATATTATTCAAAATGCCTCTTATGTAGCAGCAGGGGAAGGATCGACTTGGCAGGGCGAGTGGACTATCTTTTATCTGGCCTGGTGGATTTCTTGGTCGCCCTTTGTCGGTATGTTCATAGCTCGGATTTCCAAAGGCAGAACTGTGCGTGAAATTATTCTGGGTGTTTTGATCGTGCCATCCTTGTTATCATTTTTCTGGCTTACGGTTTTTGGAGGCAGTGCTATAGCTATCGATGGCCAGGCCGGTGGCGTTATATTTGAGACGGTGCAAAATAATTACCCTGTGGCTCTTTACGAATTGATTGATTTGATAAAAATGCCTTTTTTAGAACCGATTATGCGCATTGGGATGCTGATTTTGGCAACAGGTCTTGTAGTCGCCTACTTTGTTACCTCGTCGGATTCCGGCTCTTTGGTAGTAGATAAACTGACATCGGGAGGAGCGCTGAACACCCCTAAACATCAGCGCCTTTTCTGGGCATTGATGGAAGGCTTATTGGCTGCCACACTGCTGTTGATTGGCGGCGAATTAGCGCTCATGGCGCTGCAGACCGCCGTGATTAGTACCGGGCTGCCACTTTCATTGATTTTGCTGTTAATGGGAGGGGCTTTGATTAAAGGGATTCGGAAGACTTATGCTGAACAGAAAAGAGGGCAATCCATCGACACCTCAGAAAATTAAACATCAAAAAAATAGCACAGATATATACTATGTATGATTTGGCTGTCTAGACCAACTATAAAATGAAGATAATAAATATTTAGTATGATTAGTCATCGTTCATATAAATGCAGCAATAAGAAATGATTCGGACGTCTGCGGTATAAAAATATGCTTTGCGTATGGTATAATTTGATATTACTCATCAAGATAAAAGATTTCTTCCACCGATACCCCTAAATGTTTTGCGAGTTTCAGCGCCAATATGAGAGAAGGATTATATTTGTTTTGTTCCAATGCAATGATGGTCTGTCTTGTGCAACCCACAGCATCTGCCAAATCTTGCTGTGTGATGTCTATTTTGCTTCGCCGAACCGCTTTTAAATTATTTATAAATTTCATATTAATATCCATGCTTTATATATAGAAGCAAACTTGCCAGACGTATCGAAATATTCGCGAGAACAATCGAGCTGTAGCCCAAAAACCACATCCAGCCCACCGGCAAGAGTCCTGCTGTTTCATAACGAGCATAAAGCATAATTGAGAAAACATAAACATAAAGAATCAACGCAATCATACCTATATTTACGGCTTTGATGTTAATATTAATGTCTCTTTCATCCTGTTTATATCCCCATCGTTTTGACCTGGCATAAAATCGAAAAGAAAGATCGGAACCATACCCCAAGAAGACTAAGATGGCAAGCAGAAGGGTTTTTAATTTATCATCTCCCCAGTTTACCATTGTCCCTGGCTGCGCAAAAACAGCCACCATCATGATGGCGACAATACTCCATATAATTACTTGGGCAAGAATGACCCGCATGGCCTTCGACATAAATATACCTCCTTTTTAAAATCAGTGAATAAAATCTCAATACAGTAATAATAAAAAAGTTATTTGCTTAAAATTGTAATATAATTTTTACATTTTGTAAATTGAATAATACATATTACATAAAAATTTTTTTTTAATTTATATCATAATTTTTTATAAAAATAGTATAGATGCTACTTGACATTATAAAGTAGTGGTATATACTATGAATATACTACTAAATAATGCAAAGTAGTAAGAAAGGTGATCATATGGTCGATCGTGCTCAAATTTTAAAAGGCCTTTTGGATGGCTGCATCCTAAAAATTATTTCTCAAGGAGAGACATACGGTTATCGAATAACAAATGATCTGAATAAATATGGATTTAAGGAGCTCAATGAAGGCAGTGTATATCCTTCGTTGATGCGTCTTGAAAAAAAAGGCTTCACTTTCTCAGAGACAAAAAAATCATCTATGGGGCCAAGTCGAAAGTATTTCAAACTGACGTCACAAGGAGAGACATATCTCCGTGATTTTTCTGCATTATGGTCGGAAATTTCCGCAGTGGTAGATCAGATCATGAAAGGTGGTAAAGATGATGAAATATCAAGGTAAAAATAAGCTGTTTTTGAGTGTAGGCACTGCATTGTTGATCATTATAGCTTTGCTGATAAGTTTTATTGCATCCCCTGATGCGCAGCCGGCACTTTTTACGTTGTCGGGAGCTATTGTTCTCATGGCGGTTTTATGCGTGGCATATTCGTACAGACAATACAGAAATATTCAAAAAAGGATATCAAAGCTACCGGAAGATTATCAGGCACTCTATCTCAATATTCATGAGTTATTGGGTACCTATGGGATTTCTAAACATGACAAACACAGCATTTTGTCGATGATTCTGGAGATTTTCGAACACGCACATTTGGATAAACGCGCTGCGGATGATGTTATCGGCACAGATATTGCATCGTTTGTGGACGGCTTCGTAAAAGAGATTGGTTATACTTTGACACCACGGTATCTCTTCGGCTATACCACGTCCCTGTTTTTGACATTTCTATTGTTTATCAAGGGCTATAAAGTAATCCGTGCCGGAAATATCACGTTGGCAGCGCTGAATAGCGAGACGCTGGATGTCGGAATTGTTGTTGCATACTTCATCATCTCATATGCTTTCGTTCCATGGTTGCTTTTTAGCGTCCGTAAGGCGACACGGCAGCAATGGCATGGAGTGCAAAGATTAAAGCTTTTGCTTCCCATGCTTATACCTGTGGGGCTGATGATGGCGCTTATTATGATCGATAATACGGCATGGAGAGGGATTATTGATAAGCCACTGCCCATTTTCGCATCTCCTTTGTCTCTTTCTTTAGGAATCTTTATGCTTATCGCAGCAATCATTCTTACAAAATTTTATCACCGCAAATGAAATAATAAAGCAAACCTGTAGAATAAAAATCTACAGGTTTGCATATATTTAAATTTCGCAAAGCTACATTTATAAAAATAGTACAATATAGAGCCATTACTGGATATCATTGTCTTTTTCCTAGCAGAACAGCAAATCCGCGCATCACTTTAGGAATATCAATCTTTTGTGGACAATGCGTAAGACAAGCATTGCATTGCAGACACTCAGACGGGCTTTTTGCACCGAATAAATCTGCAATACGCCAAGTTTCGCCACTGACATTGTACTCATTGTAGCCTTTGATCAGCAGAGGAATATCCAACTCAGCCGGACATGTCGGACAGCAATACCGGCAAGCAGAACATGGCACCCCTAAATCGTGCATGAATATTGAAATTGCTTGCTCCAGCACCTGTTGCTCTTTTTTGTTCAGGGGATCGGAATGATCGAAAGTATTTATATTATCTGTTACTTGTTCAATGGCGGACATGCCGCTAAGAATGGTTTGCACATTTGGCAGACCCATTAAGAAGCGGAATCCCCATGAGGAAAGCGAGCGTTGCGGCGCAGCAGCATACAAAATCTTTGCCGCATCTTGATTGAGTGTGGATAGTCTGCCGCCTTTCAAAGGTTCCATGACCCATACAGGGATGTGATGTGCCGTTAGGATTTCATACTGCCGTTTTGCGTTCAGCAATGTCCAGTCCAAATAGTTGAGTTGAATCAGAGCCATGTCAAAATCATCATTCCAAGCCAAAAATTTTTCTAACGTTTCGGGTGCTGCATGGGAGGAAAAGCCAATGTTTCGGATACGTCCTGCTTTTTTCTGCTCCATGAGATAACCGAGGTAGTTTTTCTTTTCATCCATATAGGCAGAAATATAATTTTCGTCCATGCTATGGAAAAGATAGAAATCAAAATAGTCCGTCCGGCAACGCTTCAGCTGTTCCTCGAATACGTCTTCTATACCGGAGCCGGAGCCGGCGTAAAACTTGGTGGCAAGATAATAATTTTCCCTCGGGTATTTTGTGAGTGCTTCACCAAAAAAACGTTCAGAATCCCCGTTTTGATATGTGAAGGCAGTATCAAAATAATTGATTCCACGCTCGATTGCCATATCAATCATTTTTTGTCCTTGAAGTCGATCTATTCGGTTGGGATTACCGTTCTCTGTTGGCAGCCGCAGACCGCCGAAACCAAGTGCCGAGATTCTTATATCTTTAAATTTTTTGTAATACATCAACCACTTTGCTCCTTTGATTAAAAATTTTTAGTTTATGCGGAGCGCACCCATGCCTTCGGTTATCCGGTATAGAAAGCAGCATGTGTCAAAATTTCCGCCATTTCTTCTTCTGTGATATCATAATTTCAACATTTTGCATATGAAAACTTCAGTATAGAAATCCATATAATTACTATAGGCATCCCAAAATCGCTTCTTGGTAGGTTCTGCATTCAAATATGCCGTGTTAAATTTGTAGTCATTGCCGAGCTTTTAGTTGCTTTTATTATATATATCTTTACAGAAACATCTGATTGTTTTTTCTTTTTTTGCCTATGAATTTAAATATTTGTCCAAAAACGTGAAGCCGGAATTTGGCAGCTCTGGCAGATTTTGGACAGACCTTCACACAGGCATAACAGCGCATGCATTTTTGTTCGTCGATTTGGAGAGAAGCCGAATCAATCGCTCCAACCGGGCAGCTGTTAGAACAGAGTTGGCAGGCATTGCAAATTGATTGATCCAAAACAGGCTGACGAATCAAAAAACGCGTCAATGTATCCGGAAGACGGGTAACAAATTTCGGCAGGGTGGATTTAGGGATATCGGGAGATATAAAATTATTTGCATCGATTTTTTCCCGAATTTTTCTGCCGAATTCAACTGCCTGCCTTAAATCAATCGTATCGGGTCTGCCGTAAGCGACCGGTACTTCTTCGCTTGCGTAGGTGTGCTGGCCTATAAAGGCTCCTGCCGCGATTAATCGAAAATGATTTTTTACGGCATAATCTTCAAATTGTTTTAAGCTGATACCAAATCCTATATTTCCATAAACGGAAAGGGCAATAAGCGGTCTGGCTTCTCCCTGGATTTGTGTAAAAAAATCATAGATGAACCGGGGGATGTGTTCGCCATAGACCGGTGCGGCTATCACAACGAGGTCGCTGTCTGCCGGGTGGTATGTCTTTCTGTTTTTCTCAAGTGTGATATCGGTAAAATGTGTTTTGCAATCCAATCCTTGAGAAATTGCTTTTACTATTTTTCTTGTCGTGCCTGTTGCCGAAAAATAAATGATTTCCGCTTTCATATTGTTTCCTTTTTATCTCAGAGTTTAGTATATGGTTACAATGAATTCGCCGATCAGCAAAGCCGTGCCGAGAGCGGTGAACATGATGCCGATGATTCGTGCCAGGCATTTATGATCTGTCCTATTGGCCCATAACGCCGCAAGCTTTGCGCCGCTAAAGGCGGCCAAAGCACTGACTGCAAAAGCTGTTAGATTTGGTAATCCTGATACGAGGAAATGGGTGACGGCTCCAATCAGAGCGATAAAAATCATACAAAAGATTCCCGTGCCCAGTGAGGTTTTCAGATCGAATCTCAATACATTTTTAAGAACGATCATCACCATCATGCCGCCGCCGGCTCCGCAGATACCACAGATCGAGCCGATGATTGTGCCTGATGCGAGCAGCAGAATAGCATGAATTTTAGGATCTGAGGGAAGCAGACGCTTTGCAAGAGTCATCTCGGGTTTAAAAAGATATTTTAATCCCAATATTAATGAAAAAAACACGATTCCGCCGCTTAAAGTGTTGTTGGGTATATATATTGAAAGCCAGCTGCCAAGAGCAGTGAAAATTATTAAAGGGATCAGAAGTGTTAAGGATCCGTGGATATCTACATTTTTATTTCGCCAGAATGTAACAGCCGAAGAACCCGAGGAGACGACATCCACGGCTAAAGCTATACCGATGGCGTCATAGGCTGGCATGCCATAGAAGGTGGAAAGCACCGGGGCAATGATGATCGCTGCGGATATGCCGCCAAATCCGGCGCCGAACCCGGCAATCAATCCGGCAAAGACGCATAATATAATCAGTTTGCTCATGTTATCTCCTTGAATGCATAGTTTTTTTGCATGTTTTTATTATTTTAGCAAAATCGACATAAAAAGCATAGTTTAAATTAAGCCTGCAATCGAAAAAAGCCAATTGACTATGGCAATTGACTTTTTTATAAATATATTGATATTGACTTGTTTATTGCATTTTCAGTTTGTCAACTTCTCCGTTCATAAGAAACGGTAAATTTTGCCGTATCTTTTCATGCGGCCAATCCCACCACTGTAATTGCTGAAGCTTATTGACAGTTATATCATCAAAACGTTTTTTGATGGTCCCGGCAGGCACGCCGCCTACAATCGTATATGGCTCAACATCTTTTGTAACAACCGCGCGCGAGGCTATGATTGCTCCGTTTCCAATGTGCGCACCCGATAAAATAACGGCGTCATAGCCTATCCACACATCATTTTCGATGACGATATCGCCTTTGTTGTCCCAAGCCGAAGCCACCTGACGCTTGTTTAAATTCCATTCTTCAAAAAATATTGGGAAAGGATAAGTTGAGAGTGATTTAAGTGTGTGATTAGCGCTTGTGAAGAGAAACTTCGCACCGCAGGCAATAGAACAAAATTTGCCGATAATCAACCTGTCGTTGTTGACAGGATAATGATAGAGTACATTATTTTTTTCAAATTGTGTGGGGTCCGAAACAAAATCGTTATACATCGTATAATCTCCGATTAGAATGTTCGGATCTTTTATTACATTTTTCAAATACACGGTATTATAGTCATTGGTCCGTGGATAAATTTTTTTATCTGGAATAGTCATAAAAATCCTCCTGAATATTATTATTTATTAAACTATTCCAGTAACTGCAATGCACCTTTTCATAGCATGATCCTCCGGTTATAAAAATATATTTTTATCATATCATAAATCAAAAAGCGCTGCATTATTTTTGAAACGGCAGTATTAAAAAGATATGACGCTCAAGGCATATTAATGCCTGAGCTATAGTAGATTGTTTAATAATGGCTCAATAAATTCATGTTTATTAACAATATACATTCTTTATATTTGCACTAAATATTCATTAGATATATAATATATATCAAATATAAATATGTTAATACCTTTCAATATCTTTATGGAGTGCAAAAATGAAAAAACGCAAGATGATTGTATGACAGCATGGAATATAAATCAATCTGGTCTTATGCCAGAAGAATGGACAGGGATTAACGTTGGTAATATCATAACGTTTTTTGAGACAGATTCAAAAATGTATATAGATGGTTTTGAAGAACAAAAAACTTTTAAGAAAGCACAAGAATATTATTATAATGATAATTATCGTATAGAGAGAATATTTATTACATTAGTGAATTTTCAGAAGAGCGTCGGCTAGAACATATTGGTTGTTTGTTAACATTAAACAAAAGCATTGATCTTTTTAAAAGAGTACGTTTCGAGCCATCGAGTAAAAGTTGAAGTGGTAGTGAGATTCCGATAATAGACAAAGAGATTGAATTCTATAAAAAGATATTAAATTTACTCGAGGGGCTTGAATTACTGGAGCACCGAGTGTTTATGAACCCTGTCATATTGTTGTTGTGGATAAGGCGTGTAAAAAACGGTGGATGGCATCGTCCTGACAAAATGTCAGAGTGGCGATTGGGTTGATAGAGTTAAGAAGAGAAAGGAACGTAATGAAAATAAAAGCGTTGACTGTGGAAGACAATGAGTCATTGAAAAAATGTATTGCAGACCTGTTGGAAAACGAAGGATATGAGGCTTTTACTTCAGGAGATATAAAAGCCGCAAAAGAGATTTTCACAGCCCAAAAGCCTCATATCGTTCTGCTGGATATTATGCTGCCCGGCGGCAGCGGATATGATCTGATCGATTTCTTCAGAGAAACGAATGACAGCCATATCCTCATGCTCACCGCTTTGGATGATCAGCAAAGCAAGCGTATCTCTTATGAAAACGGTGCCGACGATTATATCACCAAGCCGTTTGATCTCGATGAGCTGGTCTATAAGCTTTCGGCCATACGAAGAAGAATTTTATCCGATCAAAAGCAATACGAATTAGGAGACGTTGTATTTGATGCGGCGTCCAACCTGCTGTCCTGCGGGGAAAAGTCCTTTTATATCCAACCAAGCCAGATGAAGCTTCTCAAATATTTGTACATAAAATATTCGGAAGGAACTTATTTTCCAAAAAACGGACTTGCCGGCATGCGCGGAATCGAGCTGGAGGAAGCCTCACGTATACAGACCCTGATCGCAAGGCTACGCAAAAATCTTTTGGATGTGGGAAGTCGGGCGGTATCCATTGAGACAATATACGGAAAAGGCTACAGACTCAAGGTCGGAATATTGGAAGGCGATTTGGATGCATAAGATGTTTTTAAAAGGTATACTGTCTACCTTCTTGTTTGTCATCGGCGCGGCTCTTTTGATACTGGTCCTGAATGCGATAAACAGCGGACTGAGTTTTTATTTGACTGCTTCCGGGAACGAAATCGATGCGGACGAGGCGGGCGGCCGGCTTTATACGGTGGAAAATATACAATCGCAAAACCATGAAGCGACACTGGCCATAACGTCCGATGCCTTGCGCCCGGTTTCCGTTTTGATCGACAATCTGGAATTTGCACACGAGATCACCGTCAACGGGGAGCCGGTCACTCAAAATACGGATGCCGCCGCCGCAAATTACGACAGCGGGTATGCGTATAAAGTCATAGAAATCGGCGAATCGCAGTATATCGATGGCAAAGCCGTGATACGAATCACCGGTGCGGATGCATCCGGTGTAGAAATATATCTGGCTGACAGCAATCTGATGGAAGCCGGTACGGAAACCAGGACGATTTGCTACACGGTTTTGTTGACATGCCTCTTTTTGATTTTTCTATTCTGCATCGTGCATTATTTTTTTGGCCGAGGTACGCGGTGGCACCTGCTCTTTGCGGCCAACGCGGCGGTATCGATCATAAAATCAATTAATCTCGGCGAACTGTTCGTTCTGGCCGGCGTTTTAGGCTTTATTGCGGAAAATTACGCCGTAATCGACAGTATCACCGGCAATATCAACAGCATCCTGTTGGTTTTCATCATGCTCAATATTATGCAAATCCCCGTAAACAAATGGTGGAAGGCTTCCATGGCGGTGTTTTTGATTCTGCTGACGGTGCTTGCCTTGCCTGCGGCACCGAAGGCGGTTTGTATTTTATTGCAGATTATCCGCGTTGGGGTCTGTTCCGCTCTTTCCATTTATGGGTACGTACAAAAAAAGCCCTTCGGCGTTATGCTGTTTATTCTCAACATGATGTTTTTATCCTTTGTGTTTTACGGCGCGGCCGCCGTCAATTTGTGGCACAGGGCCGGCGCTCTGGACTTTACCCTTTTCTTCCCGTATCTTGGCAACGTCATATGCCTGTCCGCCGTTCTGCTGGCTTTTATGAAAAGCCAGCTGCGCAAGACACGGGCGCTTGAGGCGCAGAAGAAGGAATTTGAGCGGATCGCGCTGCTTCGCGGCATCGGCCACGACCTGAAGCTGCCGCTCTCGGTGATCAAAACAAGCAATCAGATGCGGCTGAAATATGATCTTAATGAGGATAAGCGGAACGAATACGCCCAAATGAGCCTGGAGGCGGCCTCGGAGCTGGAGAAAATGACCGATAACATCAGCGGTTTTCTGTCCCTGAACCATTTGGACGGCGCCGCCATATCCGCAAGCCTGCGGGAAAGCTTTGACAAGGCCCAAAGACACTATGCTGCTTATGCCGCTGCAACGGGCTACCGGTTCTTTGCCGGTTGGGAAGGCCCGGATGCAACCCTTCCTGCCGCCCCGATCCATGTGGAGTGCGTCACATTGATGTCAAAGGTTGAGAAATAAAAAACTGAAAAGCTTGTAAATAAAGGGTTTCCAGGCATTTAGTTTTTCTCGAGGCCGATCTGCCGGATGTGGCAATGTCAGGAAACCCTTATTTTTATTGTTTGCGGGAACATATCAACCACCCTGAAAATTAATAGTTGAGTTACCAGATTAGATAATTGTCTTTTTTGTAGGGGGTTGAGGAAATAGGATAGATTTATATAGCTTAATACCATTGTCATATTAAATTCCGTGATATTATTCACCATCATAGTAGATTCGATTTTTCAAACTATTTTACGAGAACTCGAAATATTAATTGAAAAGTCAAATTAACGATGTTATAATATTTATAATGTGATTATATTATCCAAGTAAAAATGAGGTGCAAAAATGGGAGTCAATTATAAGAGATTTTGGAAAAAACTAATCGATGATGATTTAGATTTATCCGATTTGCATCTTTCTACTGGCATTGCTCCAAGTACATTTTCTAAGATGCGTAAAAATGAATACGTTTCATTGGATGTATTGGTACGTATATGCGAAGCATTGAAATGCCAACTAAGTGAGATAGTCGAGGTTGAACTTGACGAACGGAGCTGAACTAATAAATAGTGAAAAGAAGGAAATGAACTATGGCTGATTCAATTTTATATAACGAAGATTGCATACGCGCTATGAAGCGCCTAGCGAGTGATTCTATCGATCTTATTTTAACTGATCCTCCATATAATTTAGGTAACTTTATGAAAGATAGGGACACAAATCTAAAGAAAATGCGTGATAACTTTTTTGCTGCAGCTGGCTGGGACAATTTGAGTTTTGAAGAGTGGGAAAAATCAATGGATAACTTTTTTGAGGAAGCGGTTCGAGTTCTTAAAAAAGGTGGTGCAATGCTTGTTTTTATGTCAATTATTAAAGTGGAGACTCTCATTAAAATTGCGGAGAGACACGGATTATATTACAAAACTACAGGTATCTGGCATAAATTAAATCCAATGCCACGTAATATGAATTTACATTTTGTAAATTCAACGGAAGCGTGGGTATATTTCACATATAAGAAAAAAACAGGTACATTTAATAATGATGGAAAAGTATTACATGATTTTATAGAAACGGCAGTAGCAGCAAATGGTGAGCGTAAATATGGCAAACATCCTACACAGAAACCCGTTCAGTTGATGGAGTTCTTCATTAAAGTTTTAACTAATGAAGGTGATACAGTTCTGGATCCTTTTATGGGTAGCGGGAGCACTGGTGTAGCTGCCAAAAAAAATAATAGGAACTTTATTGGAATTGAGATAGATGAAAACTATTTTCAGATTGCAACACGTCGTATACAAGAGGTGAAAGAATGAAACCAACAGTAATTGATTTATTTGCGGGGGTTGGTGGCCTTTCACTTGGGTTTGAAATGGCAGGATTTAATGTTGTTCTTGCAAATGAATACGATGAATCTATTGCAGAGGCCTATAAATTGAATCATCCCAATACTAAAATGATTGTTGCAGATATAAAAAGTTTACCGATAGAAAATACATTTGCTGAGTATCGTGATAAAATAGATGTCATTATTGGTGGGCCCCCTTGTCAGGGATTTTCTCAGAAAGGACAACGGAGAACAATTAATGACGAACGGAATTTTTTATTTAAATATTTCGTTGCTGTTGTCGATTATATCCGTCCTCAGTATTTTGTAATGGAAAATGTACCGAACCTTCTTACAGCTGAAAATGGTTATTTTAAAAAAGAGATAAATGAGTTATTTAATAAGTTGGGTTATTCACTTAATATGGGTATTTTAAATGCAGCTGACTACGGGGTACCTCAGAATCGAAGAAGAACAATTATTATTGGTAAAAAAGGGGCTCCTGCTCCTGATTTACCAAAACCACATAATACTAGAGTAACTATATGGGATGCAATAAGTGATTTGGCATTTTTAAATTCCGGAGAGGGTTCTGAAAAGCAAGAGTACAAGTTTGAACAACAGAGTGAGTATCAAATAAAAATGCGAGATGGGAGTAAGTATCTTTATAACCATGTTGCTACAAGACATTCAGAGTTAGCACTTAAACGCTTAGCGATGATCCCACCGAATAGTGGGAAAGAAGTTTTACCGAAGGAGCATTTAACAAAATCAATTTATAGTGGAACATGGACACGAATGTGTAAAGATGAAGTATCTGTAACAATTACAACGAGATTTGATACACCTTCTTCTGGGAAATTTACACATCCATTTTTGGATAGAGCTATCACTGTACGTGAAGCTGCACGTTTGCAGTCATTCCCAGATACCTTTAGATTTATAGGTACAAAGGGTTCGCAAATGAAACAAGTAGGAAATGCCGTGCCACCTTTACTTGCCAAAGAAATTGCTAAAATAATAAAATTAGATATGGGAAAAGATGGGGGAATCAGATAACATGAAAAGGCCTGATAATATTACAAACTATAGTGAGATCGACTTAAAATTGGGTATTAAATCTTCATTGCCCAATGCTAAATCAACTCTTGCTTTATTAATTCTTTTATGGGAAAGCTCTGATAAACCTGCTGAGTTAGTGTATTCACAACAAAAAAATGAGGGTATTATTTTAGATAAAAAAGTTGAAGAATCGTTAATAACTACTTTAAAGCCAATTTACTCTTCTGTGGGCATATCAGATGAAACTTTTATTTCAAAAGTGAATGAAAACCAAATGTTTAAATCACAATTGGAATCTCTGATAGTTGCATTTGAATTAGTTTGGAGAATGGCTAGAATTAAGTTTACAGATGAGAATAAGCCTGCAAGTGCAGAACGTACTGGACGTATTAGGTATCCTAAAAAATTATACTATACAGTACACATGGATATTTTAGACTCAGTTATTTCGGCAAACAATGAAAATTATTATGCAGTTTTACTTAATTGGCTCGGCATTCCGATAGATTTTGATAAGTCTTATGAGTCTAGATTGATTAAAATTCTCACTGTTTTTTCGGAAAATGCTGTTTTTAAACTTGTTGATGGAGATAAAGATGTAATATTTAATTTAAATAGCATATATAAAAAAATTATTGAAACTAATGATTCTGTAGATATTAACGGTGATGGAGAAGCAAAAGGTCCTCTTAGAATTCTTAAATCATTATTGTCTGATGGGCTAAATCCTTATTTAAACTATAATGCTGGAATAGTACAAGCTAAAGAAAATATCGAATTATATCAAAGACGAGTAGGTACTTATTTGGCTTTATCATCTAGTAGGATTTATGAAGTTGAAGTAAAACCGAATGAAGACATAGTGGCTGAATCAGTATCGGATTACTTGGTACAAAGAAAAACTGGTGGATGTAATATTCTTTTATATGGTGTACCTGGTGCCGGTAAAAGTTATACTATAAAAACTGAATATTGTGATGATCCATTACGTATGGAGAGAGTTGTCTTTCATCCTGATTATACATATTCAGATTTTGTGGGGCAAATTTTGCCGAAAGTATCGGAAGACGGGTTAGTAAGTTATGAGTTTACAGAAGGCCCTTTTACTCGTTTACTGAAAAAAGCATACCAAAATCCTGGCGCAGAATACTACCTTATAATTGAAGAAATAAATAGAGGCAATGCTCCTGCAATATTTGGGGATGTATTCCAATTATTAGACATAGATGCTGAAGGAAATAGTGAATATGGAATTTCAAATGCAGATATTGCTAGAAGAGTTTATGGAGATGAAAGCAAGCTGGTACGTATTCCTTCAAACATGTATATTATTGGAACTATGAATACTTCTGACCAAAATGTTTTCACTTTAGATACAGCATTTCAGCGCAGATGGATTATGAGAATGATTGAGAATGATATGGATAAGGTAGACCCAAATTTCGCAAATCATAAAATATTGGACACTGATATCACATGGAAACAATTTAATACTGTTATAAACGATATTATTCTAAAAAAGAACTTACATATGACTTCATCTGAGGATAAACGTCTTGGTGTGTTTTTTGTTCATGAACGGGACTTAGAATACAACTTTGCGGAAGATGATATTTCACTTCCAATGGAAGAAAGGATTAAAGCATCTCATGACAATAGCCGCTTTCCGGAAAAAGTATTAAAATATTTATGGGACGATGCGTTTAAATTTTCAAGAGATACTGTTTTTGAAACGAATTTATATTTTAGCTTAGAAGATATTGTTAGAAAATTCAAATCTTCCAAAGGAAATGAACGGTTTACTATTTTTAAAGAAGAGATTTATAATGCGTTTTTGTCACCGGAGAATGCAACCAATGAATAGTGAATAAAGGCGGTGAGATAATTTGGCAATAGATTCTGATTTGTTCAATCGATGCCGAGTGAATAAAAATGATGATGGAGATCGATTTGTCGGTGTTAAAGCCGAAGGAGATAATGTAGTGGTTTATTTTCCTATTGGCTATGAATTACCGAAAACTGAGCAAGATTTACGTCAGGACATACTTCATCTTTTCTCAGTCTTAGCTGAATTTACAAGCCGAGATGACAGAATTCTTCCCATGAAGAAATTTGAAGCACCTCAATCAGTGGACTTCCCTATTAATGCTTATTTGGAAATAATTAATTACTTCATGGAGCAAAATGGATATTATACTGAAAAGGAACCAAAGTATAAAACAAACGACCGAGGAAAAATAGACTGGCCAAGAACAATAAAAAGACAGCGTTCGTTAATTCAAGCTAATGGTTCTCCTATTTATACTAAGTATACTGTAAGGGTCTCGTCTCCAAATGATAAGAATTTGATTACTCAAATACACAAGTATTGCGTTTATGAGAGTTTTTCTAAATTGGGATGGCTGTTTACTCCGTACCTACCTGAGAAGCCATTATTGCAAAGAGATGATAAAATGTTTTTATCAGTGTTGTATGAAAAAATGGCTAATACATATAATGATAGAGATAAAAGGCTTTTCTCAGCAATGATTTCCATGATAGAGTATTTGGATGAGCAACCTAATCAGAAACAGTTTTATTTCGGTACAGATCGTTTTGAATATGTATGGGAGAAACTTATTGACAGAGTGTTTGGAATAAAGGATAAACAGTACTATTTCCCTAGAACCAGATGGTTACTTAGAACAGGAAAAAAGAGAATCAATGCTGCTTTGGAACCCGATACTATAATGTTATATGATGGAAAAATATACGTGTTAGATGCAAAATACTATCGTTTTGGTATCACCGGGGATCCTAACGATTTACCAGAATCTTCATCAATAAATAAGCAAATTACATATGGCGAATACATATATACACAGCAGAAGTTTAAAGAAAAATATGGCGAAGATGTGCCGGTATTCAATGCATTCATTATGCCATATAACGCAAAAGATAATTTATTCAACTCAAATGAAATATTTTTAAATATTGGTGAAGCTACAGGAGACTGGAAAACAAAAGGGCATAAGTATGAGAGAGTGCAAGGAATTGTCGTCGATATCCATTATTTAATGCATCATTATATCGGTAAAACAGAAAATCAAATTATGCAGTTGGCAAAATCTATTGAAAGTGCTTTTGAACGGAATAAGGGTGCATTACCAACGGATAGCATCTCAGCTGTAGTTTAAAAAAATAAACCCCTGACCTAAATAAAATGGTTCAGGGGTTTATTTTTTCTAATTCTTTCTTTCGCTTTCGATGGTTTCTTTGTGCCATGGAATTACTACATGATGAGGAACAATATTTTTTCTTAGTGGATGTAGTTTTAACTAAGAACCATCTATCACAGTTAGGGTTTTCACATTTACGATATAGTTCTAAGCCGGGTCTCATATAAAATATAGAGAAATATATTCCTGTTAACATATCAGAAATTGCCCAGGAAGGAGACATGGTTTTAACATCATAGCGAGGATATATACCTTGAAGGTTATACTCCAGTTCCTCACTGATTGTTATTTTTGCAATTTCAATCAATGCTTTTTTCATTTTATCATCAAAATTTAAATTATAACGTATGCGGATGTTCTCGTCAGTATCATAATACTCAACTTTTCCGAAATCATCAAAACTCTTAATGATTCCAATATTTTTTTGATAATGGAAAAGAAAATCAATCATAAGACGTAACTCATAAGATAAATTAGGAGCATTTCGATATAAGCGTGTAACATTCTTATAAAACTGAGACTGGGTTGCTCCTGGTGTATCTTTATCATACCCATTTACTATATTGGTATACTCTTCGATATCTAACTGATACGATGGGGGATATATTGTATCAACAATCGTATAAAAATCACTGTTAAATTCTTCATATGGATTGTTAATCTGAGGCAAATCTGATGCTCTTTCTATTTCGTAATATAGCTGGTGTTGGCAAGTGACATATGGTTGTTGAAAGCAATGGAAAGATAATTGTATTGGCGGCTTTAGTTGAAGATATAAAACCATGCTTAACATTTTTTTATAATCTTTTTTTACATCACCTAGCTCATTCATTAAGAAAACAACAGCTTTTATACGATTCACTAAATCAAATAATGAAAAAATATCAATAGCTTCGTATTCATCAGTGCTTATAGGAAAAAAGAAACCATAATCTTTGAAAAACTCAAATAGTTTATCTATGTTGTTTTCTGGAAGTGATAATAATTGTGTTAATATACGATCGCTATCAATAGAACCCGATTTTGCTAAACGTACCATACCCTTATCTGGTGCAAATGCAAAACGAATTGGCTGATCTGCTAAGCCCTGTATCTTTAGCGTTTTCTTTACTTCTCCTGGTCTAATGTTTTCAATATCTGTTACACAGTCACATGAGTAACTATCGAAGGTAAATAGATTATTCGTCATAACTAAAAATTTCTCTTTTGGGTTGTCCATTTTATTCTCCTTATTACTTTAAAATAAGCTATTAAATAATAAGTTTATAAAGTAGAACAAAGTAGTAATTTATATAATAATATCTTATATAATTATAACTGATAAAAGCAATATTTACAATAATAAAATATATAATTTATGAAAATAGTAATATGAATTTTAATAAATTCACTTACTATTTGTGCTTACTTAGAATAGATAGCAGAGATGAGGACAAGTCTCACATCTCTGCTATCTATTTTTTGGAGGAGATTGAATGACAAAGATTAGAAATGCAAATGGAAAGTTAGTCTGCTGTGTAGATGAAAGATCAAAGACTGTAGAAATAGTACACAAGGGTTATAAAACAATATTGAAATTCAACTCAGATGGATCATTGACTGTTATTAATCAAAGACCAAAATCCTAAACAACTTAAATTATTACCCGCAGAGCCGCTAGACGGACAGGTTTAACACTAAAGAGTGTTTCCTGCCCGTCTTTCTGCTTTGCGGATAAAAAGACGTTGGCTCTGCGGATTTCAAAGATTCGAAATTCAAGGAGCCGAGTCAAATGAAAATCAAATATCACTTTAATACTGAAACCATTGAAATTGAAGTGTCTGAAGAGTGGGGAGAAATTCTGGTCGAACTTGACCGCCAGGAATACAACATTAACCATAAAGAGACTCGCCGACATACATCACTTGATGCAATGAAATATGAGGGAGAGATTTTCGCAAGCAATACCGACATTGCCGCAGAGTACATAAGAACTCAAGAAAATGAGACATTGCTAAAAGCCATCGATAGTCTTCTCCCACAGCAAAAAGAACTGGTACGAAGGGTGTACTTCAATAATGAATCCCTTGCTTCAATAGCACGAGAAGAAGGGGTCAGTAAGATGGCTATTACGAACCGCATGAAAAAGATCCATGAAAAACTAAAAAAATTTTGAGTTATGGGGTTTACTTTTACTGTTTTCGTGGCCTAACAGTGAGGGCCAAAACATCAGTCCTAAGAAAGATGAGGTGAAAAGAGCATATGAAACACAAACTCAAAATCAATATCTCGGATAATGACAGAGATTTAGGTATTGTGAAATGTCGCAATGTCACTCTACGAGAAAGGTTTTTGCAATATCTGCTGGGGAGAAAACAGAGAGTAACGATTATTGTTCCTGGTAACAGTGTAAAGTCTGTCGATATCCGCGAAGTTTCGGAGGTAGATGATCTTGATGCATTCTAAACGCGAAGAAATTATTCCAATGCCCATAAAGGGCAGACCATACAAGCATCAGATTCGTGCTTTCAATTTCATCTGCAGTCTATTTGGGCTTTTGAAGGGTGGTGGTGTTTCTGCCATTTCCGGATGGGGTGCAGCGCTCCTGATGGAAATGGGCTGAACAGCACCGGGAAAACTCTTGTCTCAATCGCTATTATAGGAGCATTGCTTGCTGCAGGAAGAATAAAACGTGTGCTGATTGTTGCACCGCTTTCCATTCTTGGAGTGTGGGAAGACGAGTTTAAACGGTTCGCAGATTTCCCATATCAGCTTATAGTCCTTAATGGCACGATTCAAAAGAAAATCCAACAGCTAAGATTTTTAACTGGCGAAGGTGTCCATGTGGTGGTAGTCAACTATGAATCAGCATGGCGAATGGAAAAGGAACTGGCAAACTGGCATCCTGACCTTATCATCGCCGATGAAGGACACAAAATTAAAACTCATAATACAGCGGTTTCAAAAGCTATGCACCGATTGGGCTTGCTTGCCCGGTATCGGCTCTTGTTGACAGGAACGGTTATAACCAACAAAGCCATAGATGTATTCAGCCAGTATAAATTTCTCGATCCACGCATCTTTGGCAACAGCTTTTATGCATTCCGAAACCGGTATTTCAACATGGTTGGCTATGGCAACCATACGCCAGTGCTGAAAAAATCAATGGAACAGGATTTGATGAAAAGGATTCACAGCATTGCATTCCGGGCGACCAAAGCGGAGTGCCTGGATTTGCCGGAAACCACCGATATTATTCGCCATATTGAGCTTGAGCCTGTCACTTTAAAGAAATATAAAGAGCTTGTCAAACAAAGCTATACTGAGCTGTCAGCAGGAGAAGTAACAGCTACAAACATACTGACACGCTTGCTTCGTCTTTCGCAATTAACCGGCGGCTTCATCGGAAGCGATGACGGTGGGAAAATCGAGCAAGTCAGCGATGCCAAGTTGAAAGCTCTTGAAGATATCCTTGAAAGCAGTATTCAAGAAGGACATAAGCTGGTTGTTATAGCAAGGTTTATCCCTGAAATTCATGCCATATGCAGGTTGCTGGAGAAGAAGAACATCGGCTATGCGTGTATTTATGGTGCGACTAAGGATCGCCAAGAACAAGTAAACCGGTTTCAATGTGATCCCGACTGCATGGTGTTTGTAGGCCAGATTGCAACCGCTGGACTCGGTATTACGCTGACTGCTGCAAGCACAATGGTATTTTACTCCCTTGATTATTCCATGTCGAATTTCGAGCAGACAAAGGCCCGCATCCATAGAGTTGGACAGAAGAATGGCTGCACATATATCTACCTTATTGCCAAGGGTACTGTGGATTCAAAAATCCTGACTGCCCTACGCAATAAGGCAGATCTTGCAAAAATGCTGATAGACGACTACCGCAAAGGAGCAAATCCTTTTGCCCCAGAGGGAGGTGAAAGCTATGAGCGATAATGCGATGTTTGAACTTGCTGACCGTCTTAAGGAGCTTCGCGATGCAAAAAAGGCCGCGGAAGAGGAACTGAAAAGCATTAATGCAGAGATTGACGATGTTGAATACCGCCTGTCTGAGCTGATGATCAGCAGTGAGACGCAAAACTTCACAAGAGCAGGAACAATGTTCTGCCTTTCAACGACAACAAGAGCCAGTGCTGCCGCAGGTATGAAGGAGGAACTGTTTGACGCACTACGCAGTAAAGGCTTTGGAGAACTCATCTATGAAACAGTCAATACAAATTCCCTGTCAGCATTTGTTAAAGAACAGATTGCGGAGAATGGGGACGAGCTTCCGGACTGGCTGAAAGGCCTTGTGAATGTCTTCGAAAAGACAACAGTAACTGTGCGGAAAGCAGCAAGGTAAATAGCTTCAGAAAGCAATGCTCCAATATCAATGTTCAAGGAATAACTGTTCGAAGAACAATGCTTCAAAGAACAATGATATAGATTACATTTCAAATTCATATTTACGGAGGTATAAAAGCATGAAAAACAATGAACTCGTAACTATTAACGAAAATACAGGTTTTCTTCAGCTCGCTGATTTCAATCTTGACGAGGCAATGGCATCAGAACTTGACGGTCTTGACATGACTTTTGAACGCATAAAAATCCCGTCCGCAGGCAGCACAGTATTCGAAGTACCCGGGGAAAATCCCGGAGAACCTGATACTGTCAAAGAATTCTCAGCGGTAATTCTTTATCATCATCCACTTTATGCATACTACAAGGACAAGTATACCGGAGGCAGTAACCCACCGGATTGCGGAAGCTTTGATGGTATAACCGGCGAAGGAGACCCCGGAGGAAGCTGTGCCAAATGCCCATATAATCAGTTCGGTTCGGGGGAAAACGGCAGCAAAGCTTGCAAGAACCGCCGCAGGATATATGTACTGCGTGAAGGGGAGATTTTCCCGTTGATACTCTCATTGCCAACAGGATCGTTGAAAGAGTTTTCCCGCTACATCAAAAGGCTGCTTTCTAAAGGTAAAAAATCGAACAGCGTAGTTACCCGCTTTTCATTGAAAAAGGCGACCAATTCAAGCGGTATCACCTATTCACAGGCTCAGTTTGCTGTAGATCGGGATCTGACCGCTGACGAATATGCGTTGATATCCAAGCTTTCCGAGCAGGTCAAAGCATTTAGTACCCGAGTCGGCCATGACACTGAACCTGCCGGTGAAGAGGTAATAAATGTAGACCTTGAATCAGGTGAAATTACTGAGCCGCTTAAGTGATTAAAGGCCCTATCGGAGAGTAACTTCCATCTCCGATAGGGCGGAAAGGAGAACCGCATGGGGTACAAATGTGTTTATATGCTGTCTGAAATAAAAGAGTATCTGAAAAACACTGTTCTATTTGCTTTCGACTTTGAAACGTCACCCCGCGATAAATGGAGGAACGATAAAAGTGCAGCTCTGGATGCTCATAAAGCAGATATTACAGGGATCAGTTTTTCAGTATCAGAAGGGACTGCTATATATGTTCCACTTAAACATCGTAGCGGGCGAAATGCAGAGAACCAGGCGGCAATATGGGATTATCTGAAATTACTATTCGAATCAAAAGATGTAATAAAAGTTGCTCATAATCTGGCTTTTGAGTCTATGTTCCTTTACGCAAGAGGTATCGTCCTTCAAAAGCCTTGCTATGACACGATTGCAGCATCACAACTTACATTAAAAAGAAAGTGGGAGTTCAGAAGTCTTGCTGACAGCGGACTTAAAACGCTTGCGCCTGCACTCTGCAAAGCAGAAATGACAGAATTCTCAACGGTTACTGAAGGTCGGTTTTTCGATGAATTGAACCCTCAGGATGAGAAGACTGTCCGCTACGCTTGTGCTGACAGCGACTACACTCTTCGCTTGTATCATGTTTTCAATCAGTGGTTTGATAGATTTTTACCCAAACACAGAACTATTGTGGAAGAGGTAGAATCGCCTACATCAGTATATGTCGGGATAATGAAGTATAACGGCATATTGGCGGATAAGTCAGCCATGCTGAAGAAACAAGCGGAAGCCGCAGAAAAGATTGTCAGTATCAGAAAAGAGATTGCCGGAATTATCGGCAATGTAGAGATTGGGGCAAATGCTTCAACTTCAGCATTTAAAAAATATCTTTTTGTGGATCTCGGTCTTCCGGTAATGAAAACGACCGCAAAACATCAGGAAGCTGCCGATGATGAAACCATGATCCTATTAAAAGAATGGTGTGAATCCAACAGGCCTGAACTTGCTCGCTTATTTGATCTGGTGCAAGAGTACCGCAAATGGGGCAAACTCAAATCCACCTATATAGACGGTTATCTTCGATTTATTGATGAGGATACCGGCAGGATTCATCCGGACCTTATGCCGCTGGGTACAGAGACAGGCAGATTTGCGTCAAGAAACCCGAATATGCAGAATTGTCCGCAGAAAGACAATGACCCAATAGGCGTACGGAATTTTATCATTGCACCGGACGGAGAGGTTCTTTTATCCCTTGACTTTTCACAGATAGAACTGCGCGTCGGAGCATTTTATTGCAGGGACAAACGTATGCTGGAAACCTATCGTACTGGCGGTGATATCCATGCTCAGACTACTTCTGTTATTTACCGCATTCCTTTTGAAGAGGCAGCAGACAAAAATGCTCCACATTATAAAGAGCGCAGAACCATTGCAAAGAACTGCAATTTCGGTGTGTTCTATGGCCTGTTTCCTACTGGCTTACAGAGGACACTTAAATTTAAAGCAGGGCTGAACCCAACTTTGTCCGAATGTGAGACCATCATTCAAAACCTGAAATCCGGATACCCCGGTCTTGCCAAATGGCAGGATGAGGTAAAAAAGTGGGCTGCTGTAAGCTGCTATTCAGAAACATGGCTGGGCAGGCGAAGATACTTGCTGGGAATTCGGTCATCAGATTGGGGCAAGAAGTCATTTGCCGAGCGGTGCGCATTAAATACACCTATTCAAGGTACAGCGGCAGATATTCTAAAGCTTGCCTGTGGGCGCATCATCAGTGGACTTCCCGAAAGGCTTTGGCTGAAACCTATACTGCAGATACATGACGAGCTGGTTTTTGAATTACCGGAAGGCAAGGTGGACGAAGCAGTTGCTTTTATAAAAGAGTGTATGGAAACGCAACCCTTCCCTGAATTTGATATACCTATTGTTGCAGAGGCCTCGGTAGGGAGAAATTTTGGAGAAATGAAAGAAATGGAGGATTGATGTTATGAATAACTTACAGGTTTTTAAGAATACAGAATTTGGAGAACTTAAAGTACTCGTTATTGATGGGAAGGAATACTTCCCTGCGACAGATTGTGCGAGGATGCTGGGATATAGTAACCCACATAAGGCAGTAATAGATCATTGCGAGTACCTAACAAAACGTGAGGTACCTCATCCACAAAGTCCTGAAAGAACCATCAACATTAATTATATTCCCGAAGGTGATTTGTTCCGGTTGATAGTTAAATCCCAACTTCCTGCAGCTGAACGCTTTGAGAAATGGGTCTTTGATGAAGTGCTGCCCACGATCAGAAAATATGGAGTTTATGCTACAGATAAAGTTATCGAAGAGATGATTTCTAATCCGGAGTATGGTATCAGGATTTTCTCTGAACTAAAGGCAGAACGCGACAGACGGAAATCTTTAGAAATAGAAAATGCAAAGAATAAACAGATTATCAGCGAGCTAAAGCCCAAGGCGAGCTATTATGATCTCATATTGCAAAATAAAAGCCTTGTGCCGATCAGCAAGATTGCCAAGGATTACGGAATGTCTGGCCGCGCTTTCAATAAGCTGCTTCATGAGCTTGGAGTACAGTACAAAATGGGAAACTGCTGGCTTTTATATCAGGAGTACGCCGATCAAGGATACACGCAGTCCAAGACTCATGCTATTGATGCAGAAAGAAGCGTAATGCACACATATTGGACACAAAAAGGAAGGCTATTTATCTATGACCTTCTTAAAAACAAGAAAGGTATATTGCCTGTAATCGAACGTGAACAAAAAAGCGCATAGGCAGGGGGTAATACCATGAGTATCAGCAAGTTTAACGCGGAAGGATATTACGACCCCACACCTTATGAAGCACTGCTTAGGATTGAGCGAGAGGCCAGGAAAGCGCCTTACAGACCGATGGTATTTATCTGCAGCCAATATGCTGGTGATAAAGAACGTAATATCCGTAAGGCTCAGGGGTACTGCCGCTTTGCAGTGAGCAGGAATTGCATACCTATTGCTCCGCACCTCTTGTTTCCGCAGTTTATGGACGACGATGATGAACAAATGCGAAATCTGGGCTTGTACTTTGGCATGGTATTGATGTCAAAGTGCTCAGAAGTGTGGGTATTTGGCAGAAAAATTACCAAAGGGATGTCCATTGAGATTGAAAAGGCAAAGCAGCGCAGCATTCCGATCCGGTATTTTAATGAACGATGCGAGGAGGTGCAGTGTAAGTGAGCATCTCATTCCCTAAAGAATTGGCAAACCGGAAGCAATGGATCTGCTGGCGTTTGGAACCAAACACAAAGGACGGAAGAGACAGTAAAATCCCTTACAATCCCTTAACCGGTAGAAAAGCCTCAAGCACTAACCCAAACGACTGGTCGACCCTTGACGATGCGATTGCGGCAAAAGAACAATATCTCTATACCGGATTAGGTTTTGTATTCGCAAAAAGCGGAGGTTTAGTAGGGATAGACATAGATCACTGCCGCGACAAAAACACTGGGGAATTAAGCGATACCGCCAAGGATATCCTTGAGCGGTTTCCGTCCTATACGGAAATCAGCCCTTCAGGAACTGGGCTTCATATTTTCTATAAAGGGGAGATGCCCGCCAAGGGCAATAAAAACACTAAAACCGGCGTTGAAATGTATGCCCACAGCAGATACTTCACAATGACTGGCGAACGACTGCCAGGGACTCCTGATTACATTGCTGAAGATAACGGGGCACTGGCCTGGATACATGAGAATTATATCAAAAGTAAAAAGCGGAGAGGAAAAAGCAAGAAAGACCGTAAGGTGGTTAAGCTAGAGCCGCTTACAGACGAAGAAATTCTGGAGAAAGCCCGGACAGCCGAAAACCATAAGGAATTTAATCTGCTATGGGAAGGAAAATGGCAGGAAGCAGGGTATCCGAGCCAGTCCGAAGCCGACCTTGCTCTTTGCTGTATGCTGGCTTTCTGGTCAGGCAAAAACAAAGAGCAGATGGACAGGCTGTTTAGAAATTCCGGGTTATTCCGGGAAAAGTGGGATACGGTACATCATGCAAGTGGAGCAACATATGGGCAGGAGACACTGGATAAGGCCATTGAAGTCACAGAGAACGTATACAGCCGCGAAAGCGAGTCAGTTATCTTTGAACATGAGGGCAGGTATTACCGCACCAGAGGCGAAAGTGTGTATCCTATAACAAACTTTATCATTCAGCCGGTGGAGATGATTGTATCAGAAGATGAAACGCAAATGACTGCTGATCTTATTACAATACGTGATGAAATATACCGCCAGACATTTATGACTACCGACTTCAATAACATCCAAAAGTTTAAAAATATCTTGAACCGCCGGACAATATCCTTAGGCTATTTTGGCTCAGAAGGAGATTTGGAACTGCTGAAAGGTTATATATCCGAAATGGAGTGGGTAAGGAAAACAGGGGTCAAGGCTCTTGGGATTTATGAGCATGGCGGGCGGATGGTATATGTTTCAACGGATGGTGCCATTGAAGCCGGAGGCAACATTGTTGAAGATATCGTGCAGCTTGATAAGTATAAAAGCATAACAACCGATATCCTAATCTTTGAGCCATTGACAAAGGAACAGCTTATTATGCTTGGTGAATGGCTCCTCAGCTATAACGAACCCATAAAAACGGTATCAGTAATGGCCTGGGTGGCCGGGTGCTTTATCAAACCACATCTAAAAAAATCAGGTATCAAGTTTCCTCATTTATTGCTTGTCGGAGAACAAGGCAGCGGAAAAAGTAATACATTGGAGCGGGTTATTCTGCCGGTATTTTCGTGCAGTAAAATCCGCGCGGCTACACAGGTTACTGCATTTACACTGATGAAGGAATCTGCATCATCGAATCTGATACCGCAGTTGATGGATGAGTTCAAGCCTTCAAAGATAGACAAGTTAAGGCTAAATGCCTTATACAACCATCTTCGAGATGCATATGACGGCCATGAAGGTGTCCGCGGTAGGGCGGATCAAAGTGCTGTTACTTATGAACTGTTGGCACCTATTATTGTAGCTGGTGAGGAATCGCCGGATGAAGCGGCCATCAGAGAACGGAGCATAGAATTGCTATTCAGCAAGAAGGACTTAAAACCAGCCAGCCATAGACAAGCATTTTATAAGCTGTGTGCAAAAGCGGATCTGCTTGGCAGCTTCGGTCGGAGCCTGCTGGATATAGCACTCAGAGTATCGGTTGCTGAGGCAGAGAAGTGGTATGAGGAAGCAAAGTCAGAGATATCTGATGAGTTTCCATCTCGTATCGTCAATAATCTCGCCTGTTGCTATGCCGGACTGAGCCTAGTAAACAAACTATGTGAATTCCTTAATGTTACATGGTCTGAAGTGTTTCCCATTAACAAAAGGACATGTATTCGATATCTTCAAAATGGTGTGCAGGAGTACTTGCTGGATGGCGGCAGCAATAACAAGACCATTGTAGAACAGACGCTGGAAATCATGGCCCGGATGAAACTGGCTCCGAATCAAGACTACACTTTTGATAAAGATGGCAAGGTTATCGGGATTCGTTTCTGTGATGTATATGACCGCTATACCAAGTACAGACGCGATTATGCAATCACAGGTGAATGTCTTCCATATAACCAGTTTCTGAAGCAATTGAGGCAAAGTGACTTTTTTATAGAGAGCAATAAAACGATGCGTTTCGGGAATGAAACAAAAAAAGCGTGGGCTCTTGATTTCTCGATACTGAAAGAGCGATGCGATGTGAGCGGCTTTGAAATCACAGATATTGAGCCTCTTTAGTATTGAAAAAGGTAACAAGGTAACAAAAAGGTAACACCCGAAACGATGATGAATAGCCACTTGTTACCGATGTTACCTTTGTTACCTCAACTCTATATATACGCGCGAAAGTACCATTGCTTTTTAAGACTAAAAAATATAAAAATAAAAATATTTGTGTATACACCTACCCCAAAAAGAGGTAACAAGGTAACAAAATCCTGAAAAGCGCTTGGGAAGCTGATTTATGAGATGCCCTTTTTGGATGTTACGAGGTTATAAGAGGGAAAAAGGTAACATTTTTGGAGGATGAGCGGTTATGTCTGAAAAAAGTATTGTGACTAAAGTACTGCGGTACTTAAAGACAGTACCAGGGTGTTTCTGTTGGAAGGAACATGGTGGTATGTACGGGACAGCGGGAATACCAGACATTATTGCCTGTGTAAATGGGCGGTTTATAGCTTTTGAAGTAAAAACCCCATCGGGAAAGACAACAAAACTGCAGGAAGCAACTATAAGGAAAATCCTCAATGCCGGAGGAGTGGCAACGGTTGTCCATTCGGTAGATGAGGTGAAGGCTATTCTGGAAAAGCATGGCCTTCTATAAAGAACGAAGACATAACGAACAAGGAAACAAGCACTGCAAAGCAACGCAAAAAAGCACACTGCTTCAAAGATCAAGGTTTTTTATCTTGATTTTTTGGAGGTGCGATATGCTGATTGCATGGCAGTATTTAGATAAAAAAGCAGCTGCTGTTGAAGCTTTGAAAGATTACAGCAGCATGCAGTACATTATTGAACACAGTGATGAGGATATATATGAAGTTGAAACCCGTATGACAAGCCCTCACAGTGCAAAGATTACCGGAGTTCCGGGCAAACACAATCCCAAAAGTGGCGAAGAACGCCTTGCTGCTAGCCTTGACGAGATTGATGTGTTGAAAGAACGTTACAGACGAGCATTAGAATATATGGAGTGGTTCAAGCCTGCTTGGGAAGCCCTGTCGGAGGAAGAACAGTATATACTGACAGAATTTTTTGTTAATGATGTGAGCAAGACAGAAGCTGTAGCAAACATCGGAGAGAAGCTGTTTCTTGAAAGAGCACAGGTGTACCGTAGGAAGGACAAGGCACTTAATCATCTGGCACTGCTTTTATACGGGAAGTAGTTTAAGATAACATTAGCTGCATGTTAAATAGGAAACCCACTTAGATAGAACGAACTACCTAAGTGGGTATTTTTAATGGCCTACTGTATTGCGCTTAAAATAAGCTCGTAGGATCTGTTATTTATTAATATGCTTTGTTAGTATGAATTTATTACAGTATTTCTTGCCAATTTTCGGGGAATCCATAATGCTTAAAGTCAACCATATGATATTGTTCTTTTATCTGAGTTATGTGTTCAACAACAAGCTTAAAGTCTTGAGGAAGAGTGATTGATTTAAGTACTAATATGTATGAAAACAATTTATCGTAAACTTTATGACCGTTTTCGACTCGGAGAAGGTTTTTTTACTTTTTTGAAATCC
>CAZHMK010000007.1:0-168382 GCA_964533615.1 uncultured Eubacteriaceae bacterium | reverse complement strand
TCTCCCGCTTCTTTAATGCGACCTAAAACTCCTAAAGCCGGAAAGCGCATTATTTTAGAAAAGGCATCCTTTATATGGGATAAATTAGGCTTTTTACGAAAAGTTACGCTAAGAAATATGTTTAGGTATAAAAAACGCTTATTTATGACAATTATCGGTATTGCAGGTTGTACGGCTTTAATGCTGACAGGATTTGGGCTTCAATACTCGATTTCATCAATTGTAGAAAAACAATATGAAGATATCTATGTATATGATTTAGCGGCCGTTTTAGACGATTCAATGAGTGCAAAAGAAATGAATACTTTAACAAATACATTAAATAATAATAAAATATTAACTGATTATATTTATGTTCAACAAAAAAGTGTTACCGTTTCAAACGATCATCTTCAAAAAGATGTATCTTTATTGGTGCCTGAAAGAAACAATTTATCAAACTTCATAAAATTACAAAACAGATTATCAAAAGAGAAATTAGAATTAGATGATAACGGCTGTATTATAACAGAAAAAATTTCTAAATTATTAAATGTACAAGTCGGTGATACAATCTCTATTGACTTGAATAACGGTACACAGATTGACTCAACGATAAACGGAATTACAGAAAACTATACATTAAATTATATCTATATGTCTAAGAAAGCATACACCAATAAAACAGGCTCACCAACATATAACGCTTTCCTGGCAGTTATGAGCAATCCTGATTTAAATAACAAATTATCAAAAGAATTGTTGACCAATAATGATATTTTAAATATATCCTATACATCCGAAAACAGTAGCAGATTTCGAGATATTATTGGAAATTTAAATTATATTGTATTAGTGATTATTTTCTCGGCCGGAGCCTTGGCATTTACCGTATTATATAATCTCATTAATATTAATGTCAATGAACGTCATAGAGAGCTGGCAACGATTAAAGTGCTTGGATTCTATGATAGAGAAGTAAGTTCATATATTTACAAAGAAAATACCCTCTCTTGCCTTATTGGTATCATTATCGGCTTATTTTTGGGTATTCCATTAGATCATTTTGTAATATCATCTGCGGAAGTCGATGCCGTTATGTTTACTCCTGGTATTAACTTGTTAAGTTTTATTTATGCAGGTACATTTACTTTTATTTTTAATATGATTGTTAATTTTGCAGTTTATTTTAAATTAAAAAAAATTGACATGGTTGAAAGTTTAAAATCCGTTGAGTAAATTTCTACAATTTCATTTTATACATCTTAAGATTATATTTTGAAAAAAATATTGCATTGTATTTTAAATCATGCTATACTCATTTCTACAATTCACAAGCCGAAGTGATGGAATTGGCAGACGTGCCGGACTCAAAATCCGGTCCTGGCAACAGGGTGCGGGTTCGACTCCCGCCTTCGGCACCATTGGAAAACAACTTGCGAATCAATCGCAAGTTTTGTCATATTTAGTGGCTAACTTATAAAATTAAAAAAATTATTTTATGGAATATCCAATTAATGAAATTGCTGTTAGTCAGTTAAATTACAAAGAAATACTACTTAGTTTGTAACTTGTTTTTCATTGGTATCAATGTAAGATATAAATCCTAAAACTGAAATCAGCTTAGGGGTTTTTATAGTATAAATAATTTTATTTATATTTTTTTAATATATTATTTATATACAGATTGTATTTTTTCTGATTTTAATCGATTATTTTGTATAAATATATATAAAATTCTTGAAATTACATCCAAGTTGAATTATAGTTATATAAGAAAGTTAATAATTTAACATTCACTTTATCTCTTTTCCATAACATTATTTTAAATTAGAAAATATAAACCAAAGGAGACACGGGTATGAATTTTGAACAAATTATTGCAAAAGCACAACAAGGAAATCCTAAACGTTTTGCCGTAGCAGCCGCAGAAGATATAGACGTTTTGAATGCGGTTTCCGAAGCCAAAACTTTAGGATTAGTAGAACCTGTATTGGTAGGTAATGCCGATAAAATCAATTCTCTAATAAAAGAATATTCGCTCAATCTTAAAGGTTGTGAAATTATTCATGTTTCTGATCTTTCTGCTTCTGCCGAAACAGCGGTAAAAATGGTACACGCAGGTGAAGCTGATGTGTTGATGAAAGGACTCATAGGAACGGCTACATTATTAAAGGCTGTTCTAAATAAAGAATGGGGCCTTCGCACAGGCAGTTTGCTTAGCCATGTAGCCATTATTCAATCGCCACAGTTCGAAAGATTTTTCTTTATGACAGATGCGGCTATGGTTATGTATCCTGAACTTAAGCAAAAAGTGGAACTTATTAACAATGCAGTAAAAGTTGCACGCGCTCTAGGTGTAGACACGCCAAAAGTGGCTTGCCTTGGCGCCGTGGAAGTTGTCAACCCGGATATGCCGGCTACATTAGATGCCGCCGCTCTTACATTAATGAACCAACGAGGTCAAATTAAAAATTGTATCATTGATGGTCCCTTGGCATTTGATAATGCTGTATCAGAAGAAGCTGCTAAACATAAAGGGGTTGTATCACCGGTAGCAGGTAAAGCAGATATTCTGCTTGTTCCAAATATTGAAACCGGTAATGTATTATATAAAGCATCCACCTACTTCGGCGGATGTGAAGTTGCCGGAATGCTTGCAGGTGCAGCTGCTCCAATCGTGCTGACCAGCAGAGCCGACAGCTCTCAATCAAAACTGCGATCAATTGCTTGTGCTGCTGTTGCTTCACAAAAATAATTATTTTTATATAGGAGGCTATAAATGTCAAATACATATCGTATCTTATCAATAAATCCTGGTTCAACTTCAACTAAAATAGCTGTTTTCGATAATGAACAGCAAATCATGGAAACAACGTTAAGACATTCCAACGAAGAACTAGCTAAATACAGTACTATTATTGATCAATTAGACTATAGAAAAGTAGTTATTCTTGATTCTTTAAAATCAAATAAAATTGAAATTGCTTCTCTTAATGCTATCGTTGCAAGAGGTGGTTTATTAAAACCTCTCATTGGCGGCACATATGCGGTAAACGAAGAAATGCTCGATGAATTAAAATTCAGACCACAAGGTCAACACGCTTCAAATCTAGGAGCTATTATTGCTTATGAAATTGCTTCAAGTTTAAAAATACCTTCATATATCGTCGATCCTCCTGTTGTAGATGAAATGGAAGATGTTGCCAGATTATCAGGCCATCCGGAAATTCCAAGATTAAGCTTTTTCCATGCATTAAACCAAAAAGCTGTTGCTAAAAGAGCTGCTAAAGAAATGAATAAATCATATGAAGCATTGAATCTGATTGTTATCCATATGGGCGGAGGAATTTCTGTAGGCGCTCATAAAAACGGAAAAATCATAGATGTCAATAATGCTTTAAATGGTGATGGCCCATTTACTCCGGAAAGAAGCGGAAGTCTACCTGCAGGTCAATTGGTTGATCTTTGTTTTTCAGGTAAATATGCCAAAGATGACCTTAAAACGAAATTATTTAGAAAAGGTGGTCTTGTTGCCTATCTGAATACAAACGACGGCAGAGAAGTTAGTAAAATGGTCACTTCAGGTGATGCAAATGCTGAATTGGTTTATAAAGCAATGGCATATCAAGTTGCTAAAGAAGCCGGCGCTGCTGCTGCTGTTTTAAATGGTAAAGTTGATGCTATCTGCATTACAGGCGGTCTCGCTTATGATAAAATGTTTGTAGGCTGGATACAGGAAAAAATATCTTTCATCGGTGAAATTCGCGTATATCCGGGCGAAGATGAAATGATAGCATTGGCGCAGGGTGCTCTTCGTGTTTTAACAAAAGAAGAAACTGTAAAAGAATATAAATAAAAAATTTCAATAAAACTCCTATAAAGATAGGAGTTTTATTATATCTATCATTAAAATAAAATAATCCAATATTCGTATTGACATTATTCTTTTCTTTTATATAATTAAATATTATCATTGCGTTTAGGAATAGTAAAAATTTTAAGTCTTTTTAAGAGAGATGGTGGTGGCTGCAAACCGTTAAAGATAAAATTTTGAACTCAACCTATCTATTATGCGCAACATCTTTAAGTGGGTTGATTAAACCAAAAAGGGTGGTACCGCGGCTAAATGTCGTCCCTTATATTTTATCAAAATATAAGGGGCTTTTATTTCTTATAAAGGAGAAATTGCAATTGAGTAAAACTTATAATTTCAAAGAAATTGAGAAAAAATGGCAAACAATTTGGGACGAAGAACAATGTTTTAAAGTAAAAACCGGAGTTGACAAACCTCATGTATTTAATCTGGTGGAATTCCCCTATCCATCCGGTCAGGGTCTGCATGTTGGTCACCCGCGTCCTTATACTGCATTAGATATCGTATCGCGAATGAAAAGGATGCAAGGATATAACGTTCTCTTCCCGATGGGATGGGATGCGTTTGGTCTTCCGACGGAGAATTACGCTATAAAAACGGGAATTCATCCTGCAGTCATTACTAAAAATAATATTGCAAAATTTAAGCAACAACTTAAATCATTAGGATATTCATTTGACTGGTCACGTGAAATCAATACAACTGATCCAGATTATTATAAATGGACACAATGGATATTTCTGCAATTATTCAAACATGGACTTGCGTATAAAAAAGAATTTCCTATTAACTTTTGTACCAGTTGCAAGGTGGGTCTCGCAAATGAAGAAGTTGTCAACGGTCATTGTGAACGTTGCGGCGGTGAAGTAATACGGCGTACGAAGAATCAATGGATGCTGAAAATTACCGAATATGCACAAAGATTGCTAGATGACTTAGATACAGTAAATTATATCGAAAGAGTAAAGACTCAACAAAAAAACTGGATTGGCAGAAGCGAAGGAGCTGATGTTGATTTCCCATTAAACAGCCACGACGATGTATTAAAAGTTTATACTACTCGACCGGATACCATATTTGGTGCTACGTATATGGTAATCTCACCGGAGCATCCGTTTATAGATAAATATAAGGACGAAATCAATAATATTGATGAAGTGCTCAAATATCGTGCCGAAACAGAGAAAAAATCAGATTTTGAACGTACAGAACTAATAAAAGAAAAAACCGGTGTAAAGCTCAATGGTCTAAATGCTGTCAATCCCGCAAACGGAGAAATAATACCGATTTTTATATCAGATTATGTTTTGATGTCCTACGGAACTGGTGCTATTATGGCTGTGCCGGGACATGATGACAGAGACTGGGACTTTGCCAAGGCATTTGGTTTGCCTATTATTGAAGTTGTGTCAGGCGGCGATGTCACTAAAGGGGCATATACCGACAATGCCAAAGGCATCCTTGTGAACTCGGAATTATTGAATGGTATGTCAGTACCTGAGGCAATTCAAAAAATGATTTCGTGGCTCGAAGAAAAAAAATTAGGTAAAAAACGGGTGAATTTCAAACTTCGAGACTGGGTGTTTTCAAGACAACGTTACTGGGGAGAACCTATTCCATTGATCTTCTGTGAAAAATGTGGTTGGGTTCCTTTAGATGAAAGTGAACTTCCCCTTTTGCTACCTCATACAGATAATTTTATCCCTACTGATGACGGAGAATCTCCTCTTGCAAATCTAACTGACTGGGTAAATACTACATGTCCGAAATGCGGTCAAACAGCAACACGTGAGACTGATACAATGCCGCAGTGGGCCGGATCAAGCTGGTATTTTTTACGTTACACAGATCCACACAATAATAAAGAATTAGCATCTATAGATTCTCTTTCCTACTGGATGCCAGTTGATTGGTATAACGGTGGCATGGAGCATACAACACTTCATTTGTTATATTCGAGGTTTTGGCATAAATTTTTATATGATATTGGCGTGGTAACAACCAGTGAACCTTACGCAAAGCGAACATCTCACGGAATGATACTAGGTGAAAATAACGAAAAAATGAGTAAATCACGTGGCAATGTAATTAACCCGGATGATATTGTTGAGGAATATGGTGCAGATACGCTTCGCACATATGAAATGTTTATCGGCGATTTCGAGAAGGCGGCTCCATGGTCAATGAATGGTGTAAAAGGCGTTAAAAGGTTTTTAGACCGAATGTACAGACTACAAGAATTAGTCGTTGACGGAAATAAGTATTCTTCTGATATGCTATCTTCTATGCACAAAGCTATTGCAAAAGTAAGTTACGATTATGAACATTTAAAAGCGAATACTGCAATTGCTACCTTGATGTCTCTTGTTAATAAATTTTATGAAAAGAATCAAATCACAAAAGCAGAAATGAAAACTTTATTGATACTATTAAATCCATCTGCACCGCATATAACCGAAGAAATATGGCAAAACTTAAATTTTGAAGGTTATTTGCATAATACCTCATGGCCAGAATATGACGAAACTAAGATGCTGGAAGAACAAATAGAAATTCCGGTTCAAATTAATGGTAAACTTCGTGGCGTTATCACTGTTGAAAGTGATGCTGATAAAGATAAAGTAAAAGCAACAGTAAAGGAAACAAAAAATATTTATCAATATATTGAAGGGAAAGCTATTATTAAAGAAATATACGTACCTTCAAAAATATATACTGTAGTTGTTAAATAATAAAAAGTTCCTCTATAAAAAGAGGAACTTTTTATTATTCATTTATAATACAATAAAAATTAATCCGCTTTCTCCGTTGGCAGCTTTATTTACCGCTGATTGTAATCTTTTTTTAGATTTAGGTGATAGGTTAAACATTTTTGCATAAATATTATCTTCAATCATTTCTCCTAACGTTTTTCCAAATATTTCCATGTTCCATAATGTTTGAGGATCAGCCTCATATTTTTTAATCATTTCTTCTATAATTGATATACTGCTCTCATCCGTGCCTATGATAGGCGAGACTTGTGCATACACATCTGCTGAAATAATATGCATTGTAGAAGCTTGTGCAATGATATTTAACCCATATCGATTAGATTTGTATACCTTCTGCGGATTTTTAATCGTTATTTCTTTTGTATTCGGCATCACTACTCCGTATCCTGTAGTTTTTGCGCTGTTTAATGCGTCTTTAATTGCATTATATTCATTTTTTACTTGAGACATAGCGCTTATATACTCGACTATCCCCAAATCATCATTGATATTTTCATTTGAGATATCACACAGCATATCGTAAAATACTTGTTTGTTTGGATATACATCAACATAAACTTCTCCTGTCCCTGTTATTATTTCATTTATTTCAAATTTTGTATCATCAGAAGATATGTTTAATAGAGAAGTTTTAATACCGCCTAACTTGTCGTTTGGCTTACTTATATTTAATAATAGATCTTTATAAGAAGCCATAAGATTAGATGTCGTTGGAATAGCTCTAAACCATGGAGGCATCTTATAATTTATTGAAGTTATGTAAAATTCATTTAAGAGATTTTTAAAAATTTCTTCAAATTTTTCTTTGCTCATATTGAGCACATCAGCAATAACAACGCTGACATTATACTTTTCCTTTAATTTTTCAGCTAAATCATTGGTAGTTTGTGTATAAGGATAAATAGTATTTAAAAGAATAATAAAAGGCTTACCTATTTTTTTTAATTCTTCCACTACTCTCTCTTCTGCTTCTTCATAACTTTCTCTTTCTATTCCGGTTATAGTCCCGTCTGTAGTTACTAAAATTCCTATTGTACTATGTTCATTGATTACTTTTTTTGTCCCAATTTCAGCAGCTTTTTCAAACGGCATTGCGCTGCTGCTCCAAGGCGTATTTACCATTCTGGCCATTCCGTTTTCTTCGTAACCAAAAGCTTCTTTAACAATATATCCGACACAATCAATCATCCGTATTTTTATTTTAGTATTTTCTATCAAATTTATTTCAACAGCTTCAGCAGGAATAAATTTTGGTTCTGCTGTCATGATAGTTTTACCGGATGAACTTTGAGGGAGCTCGTCTTGTGCGCGCTCTCTTTTGATTGGATTTTGAATATTAGGCAATACAAGTGATTCCATAAATTGTTTTATAAAAGTAGATTTTCCTGTCCTAACCGGTCCTACAACACCTATATATATATCACCATTCGTTCTTTGAGCAATGTCTTCATAAACGTTCATAACTTACCCCCTAAATAGTACTACTGTTGTTATATATTTATTAAATAAAAATATAAATATGACAAAGTATCACTATAAATTTCGCGTAAAATAAAAAATGTGTTTAAAAACACATTTTGCAAATAATTTCTATAAGTTTAATTGAAACTACCTAATATATCCATTTAATTTATACATTAATACTGCAGCAGCACAAGCTGCATTCAAAGACTCTGCCTTCCCGTATATTGGTATTTTTACATGATAATCACATAAATTACTTATTTTTTTACTAATACCGAATGATTCATTTCCTATTATCAACAAAATATTTTTATTTGGAAAATTCGTCAGTTCTTTTCCTTTCACATCAGCACCAAGAATATTAAATGCACTGTTTTTAAAGTCAATTATACATTCTTCGGAATTAGTTATATTCATTAATTTAACATGATAATTACTTCCCATTGATGCTCTTAAAAATTTATCATTATAAATATCAACACTGTCACTACCAAAAATGACGCCATAAAATCCTGCGCAATCTGCACTCCTAACAATAGATGCCGCATTGGAAGGATCAGCAATACCATCTAAAAAAATCCAATTGCCATGAAAAGAAAACTTTTCCTGTGACTTTTGCTTGATTGCTGCAATTATTCCTTGAGGATTTGTTAACGTTGAGATATATTTTAATATCTCACGGGAAACTTGTAATTTATTATGTGCGGGGATAGTATTATTTATATATCGTTCATCATAAATTAAATATTCTATCTCTTCGTGATTTTGGAGAGCTTCGTTAATTATTTTTATACCTTCTATTAAATACAATTTATACTGATTACGATATTTTTTATACGATAGTTTTTTTAATAACTTAATATTGTCGTTTTTAATTGAAGTAATAATATCTACTTGCATGTTTATCCTTTATTTAATTTATGAATTATCGTTTTGTATGTCATCATTATTTTGTTCTGTAGAAAAATCGTATGTTTCGTTATGTCTGAGCAACATTTCACTGCTCATATTAAAAAGTGTTTTCATATATTCATTTTTTTTATTATAAATATCTTTTATTTTACTTTTCATAACAGCATCATCCGCATATTTTTCAGTTTTATTTAAAGATCCTTCTTTGTACAAAATAATTTCATCTTCATTTAAATCATATGCAACATTTATCAGTGTAGTATTTTCTGCATAACTGCATACTATGGTATTCATTAAAGGAACTATTGTAGAGTTTATTCCTGCGGTTTTATCATTAATAGTAATATAAGGCTGTTCATAGCTGTCTCCTCCATTCGGGTATACAGCAAGTTCAATCTTATTGTCATCACTGGTATATACATAGCTATTGTTTTTCTTGATACATATATTATTAATTATGTCCATTCCAAATGTTGTATAATTATCGGAATTATCCAATATATATTGCGGCGTTTCTTTCCCTAATGTATTTTGTACGCTGATGCCAAATGTAATATAAAATTTTTCTAGTTTTTCTAAAATTCGTTCTTTTAATACTTCTTTTTGATCGACCACATCCGCGTTATCAGAATTTTCCTCTTCCCCAGTTTCGGCCGCATCTGCATTATTCTCTATTTTTGATTCAATAATTTCAAACGTATCGCTGTTTAATTCCATTTCTACTGTTATCTCGGAACCATTTAATGAATAAATATATAATTTATTTAACGGATCATATATTATTTGCTCACTCTGTATTTTAGCATCATTATCATCTGCAAATAGCATCATAACATATGGATACGTATAGCTTTTTGTTCCAACAGTATGCACCTGAAAAGACATTGTCACATCTTCTTTTATATAGCCGCCTTCTACTTCAGTAAAGCCTGCATCATTTAAAGCTTGTACATGATTTTCATCAAGTGTAATAGCGGCTTGTTCCATTCTCATGTTTTTGCAAACTACGGAGATTATTAATATTGATACGACAGCAATAAGCATGATTATCAAAATCATTGTTGTTATTATTTTTTTTGAAATTGCTTTATTATACATAAATTGTCCTCTTTTATTAATGCTATTGCTGATATTATATCACAAAAAAAATCAAAATCCTACTTTGTCAATGTGTATTGTTAAAATAGTAAAATAGATTATAATATAAATAAAATATTACTAAAAAGGAGACTGTGGTTATGAATGTTAAACATATTTATTTAGCTGGCGGTTGTTTTTGGGGGCTGGAAAATTATTTAAGAAATATTCATGGAGTACTATCTACGGATGTTGGATATGCAAACGGTAAAACTAAAAATCCTACGTATGAGGATGTTTGCTATAAAAATACAGGACATGCAGAAACGGTACATGTCCAATATGATATATCTATCATTAGTCTATCTTTTCTTCTTGATCTTTTTTTTAATATTATAGATCCTACGACACTGAATAGACAAGGTTTTGATAGAGGCACGCAATATAGAAGTGGAATATATTATGTTGATGATAATGACAAAGAAATTATAGAAAAATCTATTGACAAGTTACAGAAACAATTCACTTCTCCTGTAGTAATAGAAATCCTTCCATTAAAAAATTACTATTTAGCTGAAGAGTATCATCAAAATTATTTAACAAAAAATCCATCCGGATATTGCCATATCAATCCTAACGAAAGCAAAAATGTCAAAAATTATATTGTAGATCCATACGAATATGCCTCTACTTCTAAAAAAGAATTAACCCTCACACAAAACTATGTGGCTTTAAATAACGGCACAGAGCCTCCATTTGATAATGAATATTATAATAATTCTAAAAAAGGAATTTACGTCGATATCCTTACTGGTGAACCTTTATTCTTTTCAAATGATAAATTTGATTCGGGATGCGGATGGCCGTCTTTTTCAAAACCAGTTGACCCTTTAGTTGTTAATTATAAAAAAGATAAATCTTTAGGCATGACGCGAACAGAAGTAAGAAGCCGTCAAGGAGATATTCATTTGGGACACGTATTTAATGATGGTCCTAAAGAATTAGGCGGAAAGCGTTATTGTATAAACAGTGCAAGTCTGCATTTTATACCCATAGAAAAAATGAAAGAAGAAGGATATGAAAAATATATTCCTTTTATAAAATAGGGCAATTATTATTGCCCTATTTCCCACCTAAATATGCATTTTTGACTTCATCACTATTTAATAGATCTTGAGCATTTCCTGATTGTACAATACTGCCTGTCTCCAAGATATATGCTCTCTTTGCAGTATGCAACGCCATGTTTGCATTTTGTTCAACAAGCAAAATTGTAGTGCCTGCTTCATTTATGTCTTTTATAATTGAAAATATTTCCTGAACATATATTGGAGCCAATCCCATGGAAGGTTCATCGAGCAACAATAATTTCGGTCGAGACATCAAGGCTCTTCCCATTGTCAGCATTTGTTGTTCTCCACCCGAAAGTGTTCCGCCAAGTTGTTTTTCTCTCTCTTTTAAAATTGGGAATCTGTGATATACCATTTCTAGATCTTTTTTAATGCCATCTTTATCTCTTCGTAAATATGCCCCCATGCTTAAATTTTCATATACAGACATGTCAGGAAAAATACGCCGTCCTTCCGGTACATGTGAAATACCCAACTTTACTATCTCCGCAGCTTTCTTTCCTGTTATATTATTATCTTTTAATATTATTTTACCACTCTTCACTTTTACCAATGATGATATAGCACGTAATGTTGAAGTTTTACCCGCTCCATTACTGCCAATCAGCGTTACTATTTCGCCTTCATCAACATAAAGAGATATATCTTTCAGCGCATGAATAACCCCGTAAAATACATTTAGTTCATTAATTGAAAAAAACATTATCCTATCTCCTCTCCTAAATATGCCTTTATAACATTGGGATTTGATTGTATTTCGTTCGGAGTACCTTCTGCTATCAAAACGCCAAAATCAAGTACATAGATTCTCTCACAAATTTTCATTACGAATTTCATATCATGTTCAATAAGTAAAATCGTAAGACCATACGCTTTTTTTAATTCAAGTATTAAATTCGCCAGTTCTTCTGTTTCTGACGGATTCATGCCCGCCGCAGGTTCATCTAAGAAGACAATGTCTGCACCGGTTGCAATCGCTCTGGCTATTTCTAATTTTCGTTGTTCACCATAAGGCAGATTGCTTGCTAATTCATTTTTTTTCGCTGCTAAACCGACTGTCTCTAAGATCTTCATTGCATTGTCATAAAACTTTTGTTCTGTTTCTAGATATTTATTTGATTTTAATATTGCTCCAAATATAGAATATGCAACATCTTTATGCATACTAATAAGCATATTATCTAAAACTGTTAGTTCCTTAAATAATCTAATATTCTGAAAAGTTCTGCTAACTCCAAAACGAGATACTTTGTACGGCTTTACTCCATTAACAAGAAGCTCTTTATTATGGTTATTAACAAAAACTATTTTCCCGCTGGTTGGTACATATACACCAGTCAGCATATTAAAAATAGTTGTCTTCCCTGCTCCGTTCGGACCGATTAACCCCAATAATTCACCACGTTTAGCATATATACTCACATTATCCACAGCTTTTAGGCCATTAAAAATCATGTAAATATTTTCTACATCTAAAACTTTCATGTCATGCACCTGCCTTATTTTTGCCATTAAATTTAAATGATTTTATATTTAATGCAGCCCTTACTTTCTTTATCCACGGAGTTTCCCCAGACTTCATTACCATTATTATAATTAATAGCAAAGCATATAGTATCATTCGCACTTCTGAAAAATCCTGTAAAATAACACCTATGATGTTCAAAATAATTGCTGCTGCAATAGTTCCTCTAATATTGCCGAGCCCTCCTAGTACAACAATCATTAAAATTTCAATTGATTTCATAAATCCAAAATCCTTTGGCTGTATAAAACCAACATATCCTGAATATAGGGCACCTGCAACACCGGCAAAAAAAGTACCCATAACAAAAGCTAAAAGTTTTGCATTGGTAACATTAACCCCCATTGATTCTGATGCAATTTCGTCTTCTCTTACTGATACCAGTGACCTACCATAAGATGAATTCATAAGGTTATTAATGCTGAAATAGCATATAACCGCAACAAAAAAAACCAATTCAAAACTAGAATAAATAGGTATTGAGCTTAGCCCTGCAGCACCGCCTAAAAAACTTTTATCTGTTGTTTGAATCAAAATTCTAATAATTTCTCCAAATCCTAGCGTAGCAATAGCCAAGTAGTCGCCTTTTAGTCTAAGTGTAGGAATACCGATCAGCCATGCAATAATTCCTGCAAAAATACCTCCGGCTAAACTTGCAACGATAATCATTGCTAAATTAACAGATGTTCGAAGCATTATGTAAGCAGCCGTATATGCACCAATCGCCATGAAACCAGCATGCCCTAAAGATAATTGCCCTGTTATCCCAGTTATCATATTAAGCCCTAAAGCAAGTGTAATTTCAATAAATATTTTCATTACAATTGTTTGATAAAAAGGATTTATGATATTGACACTCGGAAGCATAAGTATTTTCATAATAGCATAAATGATAAATACTATAATAATCGCTTTTAAGCTTGATTTTGCTCTTGTCTTTTTATTAAACATATTTTAACACCCTGCCTTATACTTTTTCTTTAATATTCTTGCCTAATAATCCACTTGGGCGTACTACTAAGACAATAATTAATATAGCAAATGCAACTGCATCTTTAATCGAGCTGGATAAATACGCGCTTACTAAGGTTTCAATTACTCCCAACAAGATACCGCCGAGTATAGCTCCGGGTACATTCCCAATGCCTCCAAAGACTGCAGCAACAAAGGCTTTAATACCCGGCTGTATGCCCATTAAAGGATTGATCGTAAACATCGCCCCATACATCACGCCTGCAACTCCGGCTAATGCCGATCCTAAAATAAATGTAAAAGATATTGCTCTATCAACACTAACGCCCATCAGCTGTGCTGCATCTTGATCAGATGACACAGCACGAATACTTTTTCCTAATTTTGTCTTTTTTAAAATAATTTGTATTAATATCATAAGAATGATAGTGATTAACGCTATAACCATTTTATCCATTGAAATAGTAATATTGCCAAGTTCTATGCTACCAAACGAAAAAAATGTTACCGGGTACGTTCTTGAATTTGCTTTAAAGAAATAAACCATAACATACTCAAGTAAAAAAGATACGCCTAACGCAGTGATTAAAACGGCAATCCTCGGTGCATTTCTTAATGGCTTATACGCCACTCTTTCAGTAACAACGCCTAAAATTGCGCATACTATCATTGCAACAATAATTGCAGGTATTAATGATAAATTCCAAATCATAACGCAAAACAAACCCACATATGCGCCAATCATTAATATATCTCCATGTGCAAAGTTAATTAACTTAATGATTCCATATACCATTGTGTATCCAAGTGCGATTAATGCATAAATACTTCCAATAGATATACCGTTTATAAGCTGCTGAATAAACTGTTCCAATTGCTTTCATCCTTTCTTAAAAGTGTCCGTAACGTTTATATAGTTAAAGATTTTAACATAATGTCAAAATAATAACAATATTTTTAAAATAAATATACTTTAATTTACATAAATTGACATTAATCAAAGAATAAAACGACAACTAATTTTAAGTTGCCGTTTTATTTATTTAAAAATTACATAATAAATTATTTATCGCTTACGGGTTTACCCTAGCTTTGAATGTTTGAACACCATCTACTAATTCTATTATTACAGCAGACTTAATTGGGTTATGGTTTTCATCTAGTGAGAAGGTTCCTGTTACGCCTTCAAAATCTGCCGTAGCTGCTATAGCAGTAGTTACATCTTCAGGAGTCAATTTTTCAGCATTTGAACAAGCATCTAAAACACATTTAGCCAAGTCATAACCAAGTGCGTTGAATGCATTTGGAACTTCGCCTGTTTTTTCTTCATACATTTCTACAAAATCAACAACAATCGGAGTTGTGTCTTGAGAAGAATAATGACCTGTAAAGAATACATCATTCAAATTATCATCACCAGCAATTTCGTTCAGTTTTGAATCATCATATCCGTCGGCCCCAAAAATCGGCACATCAATACCTATAGCTCTTGCTTGTTTAATAATCAAACCAGCTTCTTCATAATAAGCAGGAAGATAGATTGCATCAAATTCTTTGTCTTTTATCTTTGTCAATATAGCAGAAAAATCTTTGTCGCCCGCTGTGAAGTTTTCTTCTTCTACAATTGTTCCGCCGGCTGCTTCATATACAGATTTAAATGTAGACGCCAGTCCCATTGAATAATCATTACTGTTATCTGATAAAATAATAGAATTTTCAAGACCTAAATCTCTGTATACATACGTAGCCATAACATTTCCTTGGAATGAGTCATTAAAGCAAGTTCTGAAGATATATTTATTGGCTACTCCATCAACAACAGTTACATCGTCAGCAGTACCAGAACATGTGATAACAGGAACCCCATATTGTTCTGAAACTGATGTTGTTGCTTTAACTGCACCAGATGTAGCCGGCCCTAAAATAGCCAAAACATTTTCTTGTGTAGCAAGACGTGTAGCAACAGTTTTTGCTTCATTGTTATCTGATTTGTTATCGATGTTGATTAATTCAACTTGCTTGCCGTTAATGCCACCTGCATCATTGATTTCATCAATTGCCAATTGTATACCTTCCATTGTCATTTGGCCATACTGTGCAACAGCGCCACTTAATTCATAATTTGCACCAATTTTAATGGTATCGGGTTCAACGTAATCACTAGATGAGCTAGAACCACAACCAGCCAAAGTTGCAAATACTAAAATTGTCATTACTAAAAGAGTCAATACTTTCTTTGCTTTCATAAATAACACCTCAACTTTAAACATTAATTTGTTATCGATTTTATTCATTTCGCGCGAGTATGTCAAGTAATTTTTTCTTAGTAATCTGAATTTTTTATAATATTTGATAAATTTATTTGTTATATATGCAGAGAATATGCATATTAGTTTAAACAATTTAATTAGATTTTAGTTTATTTTTTCATTTTTATAATATATAATTAATAAATATTCTATAATGTTTGAAGTGGATTTTATGAATTATCAAGAAAAAAATGCTCAATTGTTATATCAACAAATCAAGCATAAATTATTAAATATTTATGACGTATTCGGATACGAAGAAATATGTCTTCCGTTATTCGAAAAATATGAAAATTATATAAAATATAAAGCCGTCAATGAAGAAAGCCTACTTAAACTTATTGATCGTAGCGGTAACATATTGGTTATTAGGCCTGATGCAACTTTCCACGTTTTAAAAACTGTTCAAAATATGGATGATAATATTAATAAATGTTGTTATATGACTAATATTTTTAGATTTCGTGATGATAATTATGAAAAAAATGATATTCTGCAAACAGGTGTGGAACTTTTTGATTCGTCTTCACCCTATGCAGATGCTGAAGTCATTACGCTTGCAATAGAAAGCTTGAAGTCATTAGATATTCAAAATATACATATTGATTTAGGACATTCTCAATTTGTACATGCTTTTCTAAAAGATATTGGGATAAATGATGATAAAGATATTGCTCATTATCATCATTTATTAGACAATAAAAATATTATATCTTTAACCGATTCACTAAATAACGCCAAAATAAATGATACATACATCAATCAATTATGTGACATAGCAATGCTTTTTGGCAACTATGAAGATATTAGAGCGAAAGCTGAATTAGTATGCCGCAATAAAAAGATGGAAAATATACTGCTTGAAATTGATAACATCTATTCAGCTTTAAAATCTTTCCGCGTAGAAAACTATATTCACTTAGATCTAGGATTTTCTAATCCTATGAACTATTATTCAGGAATGATATTTAAAGGGTATGTAGTCAATCACGGCGAAGCAGTGATCAGCGGTGGAAGATATGATGCTTTAGCTCAACAATTTGCCAATAAAAGATGTGCATGCGGTTTTGGTCATAATATTGATGTAACCATCGATATACTTTCAAAAAGAGAACAAAACCTTACCCCCAAAAAAATGATTCTATTAACCGGCAAAGATAAAATATCTGCAACGAAAATTGCAACATATTTGCGTCAAGAAGGACATCGATGTTTATTGACTTTTAATAATAAAAATATTATTCATTTACATTATGATACAATCATAGAAGTAGACTATATTTATACAACAATAAAAAAATCAGATAATGCTATTAGTACAATTTTAACAAAAAATATTCTTAATAAAGGTATCGAAATATGCTAAGAATCGCAGTTGCTAAAGGTCGTTTGGCAGAAGACCTCTTAAATTTATTTAATATTTGCGGTATTTATTTTGACGAATATGAAACTTCTCGCAAATTACTGTTACATGACCGTGAAAATAATTTGGAAATGATACTGGTAAAACCAATTGATACACCTGTTTATGTTGATTCCGGTGCGGCTGATTGTGGAATTGTAGGCAAAGATGTGCTATTGGAGAACGAATCAGACGTATACAGCCTTATGGCTCTTAATATTTCTAATTGTAAAATGTGTGTTGCCATCAAAAAAGAAGAAGATATAAAAAATAAAAAATTTATTACTGTAGCTACCAAGTATCCCCATATAACTAAAAAATATTTTGACAGTATTGATATAGACTGTAAAATTATAAAATTAAGTGGCGCTATCGAATTAGCTCCTATTTTAAATATGTCGGATGCTATTGTTGATATCGTACAAACCGGAAAAACTCTATCAGAAAACGGATTGATTGTATCTGATATCATTATTGATAATATCAGCGCTTGTTTTATTGTCAATAAAGTCAGCTTAAAAACCGCTTTTTCTGAAATTGAACAATTGATGAAAAAATTATCATATGCAAATAAGAATATACTAAAGGAAATAAAATGAAAATTGTTTTTATCGACGAAACCAACTTTACACAAGAAATCAACACTTTGCGCAGTACAAGCGAAGAAAAATTCTTTCATGTTGAAAAAAATGTGTCTGAGATTATTTACAATATACAAAAATCTGGAGATGAAGCATTAAAACATTATACTTTAAAATATGACCATGCTGATATTGCTGACTTTAAGGTATCGGATGAAGAAATAAACTATGCTATGCAAAACGTTGATTCATCTTTTATAGATATATTGAATAAAGCAATATATAATATAAAAGAGTTTCATGGACTTCAGTTTCCAAAGAATTTGCAACTTTATCGTGACGGTCTTGAGTTAAGACAAATATATACACCCATTGAACGTGTAGGTATTTATATACCAGGCGGAAATACTGTATATCCATCTACTGTTTTAATGAATACTATTCCTGCAAAAATTGCAGGTGTCGATAATATATGTATAGCAACGCCTCCTGATTCAAACCGCCAAATAAATAATAAGATTATAGCATCTGCGCAATTGTGTGGTGTTGATACGATTTATAAAATGGGCGGCGCTCAGGCTATAGCTGCGTTCGCTTACGGCACTCAAAGTATAAAGAAAGTATATAAAATTACAGGTCCCGGAAACGTTTATGTAACCGAAGCTAAAAAGCAAGTGTACGGACAAGTTGATATTGACATGCTCGCCGGACCAAGTGAAATTTTAATCATTGCTGATAAAGATTCAAATCCAAAATATATCGCTGCAGATTTATTATCACAGGCGGAGCATGATGAACAAGCTTTGTGTATTCTCATTTCAACTTCATTTGAATTAGCACAGCAAGTAATACATGAAATAGATTGGCAATTAAATGACTCAATAAACGCTTTGCGTGCAAAAAAAGCGCTGGAAAACAACGGCCTGATCTATTTAGTAAGCGATTTGAATGTTGCATTTGATCTATCAAATGAAATTGCACCTGAACATTTAGAAATTTTACTTCCAACTCCTGAAAAACACATAGATAAGATCAACAATGCAGGCAGTGTTTTTTTAGGTGAATATTCTCCGGAACCAGTCGGTGATTATTATGTCGGAGTTAATCACACTATCCCTACTTCTGGAAAAGCTAAATTTTCTTCTCCTTTAAGCACAATGGATTTTATGAAACATTCAAATATTATTCATTATAATAAAGAAAAGTTTTTTAAAGATAGAAATACTATTGAAACGTTTGCTTATATGGAAGATTTTACCTATCATGCAAATGCCATTTCAATAAGAACAAAAAACTAGTAGAACATACAAGAGATATTTTATTATATAAAAATACATAATATTGGGAGGTAAAAAAATGAGGAAATACGATTTTAACCGAACCACCAATGAAACTGACATATATCTTTCTTTAAATTTAGACGGTAATAAAAACGGGAATATATCAACACCGATAGGATTTTTAAATCATATGCTGGATTTACTAAAAAATCACAGTGGTTTTGATTTGAATATTAAAGCCAAGGGTGATGTTGATGTTGATGATCACCATACCGCTGAAGATATCGGCATATTATTAGGAGAAGTATTCAATAAATGTCTGGGAGAAAAAAAAGGAATAAATCGGTATAGCAATATCATTCTTCCTATGGACGAAGCTTTAATACTGGCTACTGTAGATATTAGCGGCAGAGCATATTTTGTTTTTGATGTCAATTTCCCATCACATCAAATCGGAAGCTTTGATACTGAGTTGATAGAAGAATTTTTGAGAGCTTTTACGATGAATGCAAAAATTACATTACATATCAGGCAGCTTTCAGGCTCAAATGCTCATCATATTGCTGAAGCTATTTTTAAATCTTTAGCTTATGTATTAAAAAACGCGGTTTGTATAAATCAAGATAAAATAAACGACATTCCATCAACAAAGGGTGTATTATAAATGATAGGTATTATTGATTATAAATTAGGCAATCTTGCAAATGTGCATAATGCAATAAAAAAATTGGGATATGAATCACTGATAAGCAACGATATTCATATGCTTAGTAAGTGTAGCGGATTAATTCTTCCAGGAGTAGGTGCTTTTGAAGATGGTATTACAGCCTTATATGAATATAAACTCGTTGACTTTTTAAATGACTGGGTTAACAGTAATCATTATTTACTTGGTATATGTCTTGGCATGCAGCTTTTATTTGAAAAAAGTTATGAAAATGGTATCTGGGATGGTTTAAGTTATATTAAAGGCGATATTGTACGATTTGAAACAAAACTGAAGGTGCCTCATATGGGCTGGAACGATGTAATCATTCACCAAAATGATGATATTGTAACAGATATTCAGAATGGAGATTATGTATATTTTGTACATTCTTACTATGCCAAAACTCCAAATTTTGATGATGTAGTGCTTTATTCAAATTATGAAATAAATTTTCCCGCAGTTGTAAGAAAAGGTAATATTATCGGCATGCAATTTCATCCGGAAAAAAGCTCTAAAACAGGAAAAATATTACTTAAAAATTATTTGGAGATGACAAAATGAAAATATTTCCAGCTATTGATATTATTTCCAAACAATGTGTTCGGCTTACACAAGGAGATTATAGCAAAGAAAAAGTTTATGACATATCCCCTTTAGATGCAGCCATAAACTATAAAAATCAAGGTTCAAAATACTTGCATGTTGTAGATTTAGATGCCGCTCTTAAGGGAAGCTCAGAAAATTTCGATGTTATCTCACAACTTGCCTCAAAAACTGATATGTTTATTCAGGTCGGTGGAGGAATAAGAAGCTTAGAAATTATTGAAAAATATATAGATAAAGGTATAAAAAGAGTAATTTTAGGTACTAAAGCTATTAAAGATAAAAACTTTCTAACAGAAGCAATAAACAACTTCCCAAATTATATTGCGCTTTCTCTTGACGTACTTGACGAATACATATACACTGACGGTTGGACTGTAAAAACCAATATTAATGTATATAATTTTTTAGATAACATTAAATATGATTTGTTATCTGCCGCAGTGATTACTGATATATCAAAAGACGGCATGATGCAAGGCACTAATTTAAAACTTATACAAAAGCTAAATGAAAATTATCCCATTAATTTCATAGCTTCAGGTGGTGTTTGTACGATGCAGGATATACAAGCCCTCAAAAAAATAGATGTTTATGCAGCAATTATCGGCAAAGCATTCTACGAAAATACATTAACATTAACTCAAGTTCTAAAGAATGTATAAAATCATTTCAAAAAGAAAGAAGTGTAACTATGCTTACAAAAAGAATTATCCCCTGTCTTGATGTTGATAGAGGCAGGGTCGTTAAAGGAAAAAAATTTAAAGATATTCAAGATGTTAACGACCCGGTAGTCTTAGCAAAAAGATACAGCGATGAAGGCGCAGATGAACTGGTGTTTTATGATATTACAGCATCCTTTGAAGAACGAGACATTTTTTTAAATATTGTGGAAGATGTTGCCAGAAATATCGATATTCCTTTTACAATCGGCGGCAATGTTAAAAACGTAGAAGATTTTAGAAAAATACTTTTAGCTGGAGCCGATAAAGTTTCTGTAAATTCAGCTGCAGTTTTAAATCCTAATTTAATTACGCAAGCTTCTAAAAGATTTGGGAGTCAATGTGTGGTCTTATCAATCGACGCTATGCGAAATGACAAAGGTACATGGGATGTTTATGTTAAAGGCGGACGAGAAAACACTAAAAAAGATGCCATCCAATGGGCATTATCCGGACAAAATTTAGGTGCAGGCGAAATTTGTATAAATTCAATGGATGCAGATGGCGTTAAGAATGGATTTGACATTGAGCTGCTTCAAACCTTAAACAAAGTGTTATCAATCCCTGTCATAGCTTCAGGCGGCGCAGGAAGTATGGAGCATTTTACAGAAGCATTTTTGGCTGGAAAAGCTGATGCAGCACTTGCCGCAAGCGTATTTCATTATAATGAAATTGAAATTAATGAGCTAAAAGCGTATTTAAAAAAAAGAAATATTAATGTGAGGTTATAAATGGATTTTGATATAGACAAATTGCAATTTAATGAAGAAGGGCTTATCCCTGCTATTATACAAAATGCGATTACTTTAAAAGTGCTGATGATGGGCTTTATGAATAGAGAAGCAATTTATAAAACGATGACTACCAATACAGTATGGTTTTATTCCAGAAGCAGAAAAACATTATGGAATAAAGGCGAAACCTCGGGCAATTTTTTAACCACAGTTCAACTGACAGTTGATTGTGATGCTGATTGTCTACTTGTTCATGCTCTTCCTCTTGGCCCTACCTGCCATACCAATAATGAAAGTTGTTTTTTTACAGATATATATTTTAATAATGATACCAAAACCGCTGATTTATCAATGCTTGTTGATTTGTATAATATTATCGAAGACAGAAAAGCTCATCCAAAAGAAGGTGCTTACACAAACTATCTCTTTGAAAAAGGTATCGATAAAATATTGAAAAAAGTAGGCGAAGAAGCATCTGAAGTCATTATTGCTGCAAAAAATAATGTGCCAGATGAAATTATATATGAAACATCCGATTTAGTATATCATACATTGGTTATGCTCAGCGAACGTGGTGTGAAGCCTTATTTGATTCTGGAAGAGTTAAAAAAAAGATTTCATAAATAAAGATATACTAATTACAAAAGTTTAAATATAGCGAATAAAATACTTATTTGCAAAATAATAATACATGGTATTCCTATTATGAAATACCATTTTTTTATTTTATGTCTAAAGATAAACATTGATACATACGTTCCAAGACTACCGCCAATAAAAGAAATAAAAAAAATAAACTTCTCACTTATACGCCATTTTTTGTTTATGGCTTTTCGTTTATCAATGCAAATAATGTAAAATGCAATTATATTAATCATGAGTACATAATACAAAAAATAACGCATTGTATTTTTGCTTCCCTCTTTTCTGACTATATTTTACAATTAAATTATCCTCTTTTTTTAAAAAAGAGGATAATTTAAATCTAACAATTTTATGCTATGCTTTATTACTGCAGTTAAGTACATTTCTCATTTTATGCGCTACCATATTAGCAATGGCATCTCTCGCCGGTGATAAATATTTTCTTGGATCAAATACATCCGGTTGTTCTATAAATACTTTACGAATAGACGCAGTCATCGCAAGACGTAAATCGGTATCGATATTAATTTTGCATACACCGTATTTCGTTGCTTGCAAAAGCATTTCTTCAGGAACTCCTTTTGCGCCCGGTATTTTACCGCCATATTGATTATTGAGCGCCACAAATTCTTCCGGTACCGATGAAGCTCCATGTAAAACAATTGGAAAATCAGGAAGCATGTTTGTTATTTTTTCAAGACGTTCAAAATCTAATTTAGGCTCCCCTTTAAATTTAAATGCACCATGGCTTGTTCCGATAGCAATCGCCAATGAATCTACTCCCGTTTTTTCAACAAATTCAATTGCCTCGTCAGGATCAGTAAATGTTGCATTACGATCACTTACTTTAATGTTATCTTCTATACCTGCCAGTTTACCTAGTTCCCCTTCAACAACAACGCCTCGCTCACGGGCATAATCAACAACTTTTTTTGTAAGTTCGATATTTTCTTTTAATGGATATTTGGATCCATCGATCATAACGGAAGTAAAGCCATCATCAATGCATTGTTTGCAAATTTCAAAACTTTCACCATGATCTAAATGAAGCACTAAATCTAAACCGGTATCTTCTATTGCAGCTTCAACAAGTTTTCTCAAATATACGGGTGAAGCATATTTTCTGGCACCTGCCGATACTTGTAAAATTAACGGAGCTTTTTCCTGAAGCGCAGCTTTCATGATTCCTTGAATAATTTCCATATTATTTACATTAAAAGCTCCAACTGCATATTTACCTTTATATGCTTTTCCAAACATCTCTTTCGAAGTCACTAACGCCATAATATATCCTCCTTATAATATTTTTTCTTATATAAATTATATCACTTATTAATATTAAAACAAAGAAATTGCGTACTTATGCTATTTATTTTCTAAAGCTTTTCCTTGATAAGAATTCATTTCGAGTAATTTATTTTCTATAATGTCAACAATTTTCCTCCAGCTTTTATTCCATGTGCAAATAACCGATAGTCTTTCTGTTACTCTCGATACAAGCCTTTGAATCGCAATATCTTTATGGATATTTTCAAGCAGTAATATTATTCTTTCTACATATTCATCAAGTGATAAAAGATGAATCTTCCCTGCATAATACATTTTCTCAAGCATCGTATCTTTTGCAACATACAATGAATGTATCTTTAAGCTATCCGTTTTTATTTCATTTATTAACTTTGCGGTATTGAGTATGTCTTTTTTCCCATCCCAAGGTAAATCTGCGATAATATGAGTACAAAGCTCAAATCCTGCAGATTTAATTTTTTCTGCCGCAACGACTACATCGTATACGCTATGATGTCTGTTTAATATTTTTAATGTATTATTATTTGTAGATTGCAAACCAATTTCAATGCATATATCAATATTATGCTCTTTTTTTAATTCTTTTAAAAACTCCATATAGCTATCTTCAAGACAATCCGGTCTGGTTGAGATAGACAAAGCGACACACGAATCCATGTGTGCCGCTGTTTTCATATAATATTTAAATTTATCTAATGGCATATATGTATTGCTATAACTTTGGAAAAATGCGATATATTTTGTTGCCTTATATTTTTCTTCAAGTATTTTTCTTATAGTGTTATATTGAATACAAAGATCAATATCTTCTCTCATATTTTCATGTCCGGAGCCATCTGGTGCACAAAAAATACAGCCATCATAACTCTTTGTGCCATCTCTATTAGGACAGGAAGATGGAATATTTAAAGGAATTTTATAAACCTTTTGACCATATTTTTGAATAAGGTACTCTGAATACTTATAATATAATCTATTCATAATTAAATAAATACTTCAAATTCACTCGGAACTTCAATAGCATTTATAGTAAATATGAATTCTACATTAAATTTATCGGAGAGTTTACGGATAGCCGCAAAAAAATCTGTAAGACTTTGGAGTTCATTATTTTTAGTTATTTTTTCAATATCGTCGATATAAATTTTACCAATATCATAATTTCCGCTAATGAGACCATTTAGAAACCCAAAAAACATTTCCCAAGAATATATATAAAATTCTGAAAGATCAATAAATCTGATACTGTTTGATATTTCACGTCTGTGTTTATCTTTTCGATCAATATAAACTAAATTCATTTCCTCTCTGACAGCTTCATCATTCGCTATATCGATTAATTTTTTTGTCTTTCCGCTGCCTTTGTCTCCAACAATGAATTTAATCATTTTAACCACCTCATTTCTGATTTATATTATATAAAATAATGCTGTTTCTTACAAGATTATTATTAATTTAATTATCATATACCAATATTCGAAATTAATTATTGTCTATAATATTTTTTGTTACTTTTAAAGAAATATCAATAAAATGATTTATTTTTATCCCTGTGCTTTCTATCAAATTAATTGTTTGTCTATCATAAATATTATTATCTTTTAGTATGGTATCATAATCAAATTTTATATAATTCTTTTTTGAATTTGAATACAATTTTTCGTATATAATATTGGCTGTTATATTTGAAGATATAATTATTTTTTGGCCTATGCTTTCTGCTTTGATGCCTGTTTTTTCATTATGTGCCGCAATTATTGAATAAATTTCTTCATTACCGAAATTTTCGTCTTTTAAAATTTCTATTGTTTTAAGTCCATGTAATTGCGGACATATTTTATACGAAGTGATATCATAATCTAAGTCATGCAGGATCCCCGCTACGCTCCAGATTTCCAGCTGATCAGGATTGAAAAATTTTGCGAAAGCTATCATCATTGCTTCAACGACGAGTGAGTGCTTTTTCATTTTTTCTGTTAACAAATATTTATTCAATAATTCTATAGCTTTGTATCTCATAATAACATCTACCTATTTGGTTACAGCCATTCTAAAAAACGTTATTTTAAACAACGTACCTTTGGTTTTCTCACTTTCAATTTGAACCGTCCCATCATGTGCATCTATTATTTCTTTTGCGATACTTAATCCTAATCCTACACTTCCGTTTTCTCTTCTTCTTGATTTATCAGCACGATAAAACCTGTCAAAAATTTTTAACATTTCTTCATGATCCATCCCTATACCATCATCTTCAAATTCTAAAATAACATTATCATTATCTACATACAATCGGATCCATACATTGCCGTTATATTTGCTGTATTTGCTTGCATTATCAACAAAAATTTTAACCAATTGTTCCATTCGATTTTTATCAGCATACGCAACTATATCGCTCCCTTGTTCATAGTGCAAAGAAACACCTCTGGATTCCGACATTAATTTCTGGCGCATACAAGTATCTTTAATTAATCTGCTGAGATGTATTTGCTCCAACTCAATGTCAAGTCCATTATCTTCTGCATCAGCAAGAATCAACATATCATCTATCAGACGTCGCATTGCCACTATTTCACTTTCTATATTTTCCAGCCAGCTAATATTATCTTTGATATTTTGATTCTCCTTGGCTCTTAAAACATCAACATTTGTTTGGATAATTGTCAATGGAGTTTTTAATTCATGTGAAGCGTCGGCTATAAATCTTCTTTGTTTTAAATAAACATCTGTTATTGGTTCTAGACGCTTACCTGCAAAATACCAGCCTATTATAATCATGGTTATGATGCCAAAGCTGCCTGTTATAATCATAGCATTTGTAAATAGCCCCAATATTCTTTTTTCTTCTTTTGTATTTTGAATAATTTGTATGATCCATGTTTTATCATCACTTTTTATGATTTCACTGACCACACGATAGGAATTTTTTTTATATTCAATATTATTAATATTTTCGCTTTCATCCTGCTGTACACTGTATACAAAAACTTTTAATATATTCTGCATTTCTTTATCAATATTATTTACTGCATATACGTTTAAATGATCATCATATACGATATAACTTTCTTCAAATTCAGAAAAAATATTTTGAGTTGTATATACTGATTCTTCTAAAAAATCAGTATTTATAATGAGATTATTATCATCGACATGGAAAGCATCTTGTAAGATCTTTCTTGTATATTTTAAAGAAGCAGAACTCATAATGCCAGATAAGAAAGCTATCGCAAAAATACAAAAGATAAAAATAAATGAAATTAATACGGAAATGTTTTGAAGCATTAATTTTAATCTTAATTCTTTTAACAACTTAATCTACCTTTAATACATAACCTACACCTCTGACAGTTCTTATACTTAAAGAGGTATTTGATAATCTTTTCCTTAAATTATGAATGTGTATTTCTATGTTGTTTTCCGTAACATAACTATCTAATCCCCAGATTTTGTCTAGTATTTGCTCTCTTGTAAAGACCTGCCCCGGGTGTTTTAAGAGTAATTCCAGTAACTTTGCCTCTTTTAATGGAAGCTGGTAAATTTTCCCTGCTATCGTAACTATGTTAGATTTAGCATCATAGCTTACTTCTCCTAATGTAATTAACTCATCTTGGTATTCACTATAACTTCTGCGATGCAGGGCTTCTATGCGGGCAAATAACTCTTTTGCAGAAAAAGGTTTCGTAAGATAATCATCGGCACCACTCTTCAATCCGAGTACTCTGTCATCAATCGATGATTTTGCTGTTAAAATGAGTACGGCTGTATTTTTTTTGTTTTGTCTCATCCGTTTTACAATTTCTAGACCGCTCAGCCCCGGCAGCATGATATCAAGCACAACCACATCATAAGCATCGGAAAGTGCATGCATGAGCCCTTCATCTCCGTCATGCGCTATATTACATTCATAACCATACACTTCACATAATGCTTTTACAGCATCTGTAATTTTTTTTTCATCTTCTACAAATAAAATTCTCACAATGTGCCTCTAGGATTTTTTTAAAATATCGATGTACAAATAGGCCTTTTAAAGCTGAGCTCCCTATCTAACTGTTCGGCAATCTTATATTTTGTATTTGACAAGCCATAGTTATACAATTCTGTCATTGATATACATCCCATAATCCAGGATGTAAAATCTTCTATATTAATATAAATTTTATTTTCTGTATTTATTTCTCCTAAATATACTTCTTCCCTACTATTATTATACTTGTCATTGATAATAAAACAATAACCAGTTTTTATATCTTTATTGGCTATAAGGTTTATTAACGCTTGCGGATTGATTGCCTTATACATAATACCCAATCCTTGTCTGCAATTGTAATGATAGGCCGCCGATATAGTTGCATTGTAAATACTTCCTATGTTATTTAAATTATAATAAAAAAATTGCTCATGAGTATACAGCTTAATTGTTTCAAACTGGTCTTTAAGTGTAAATAAATATGAAAAAAAATATTCTTTTGCTTTGGGTGTTAATGTTATGAATCTCTCTACAATCATTGCTTGGTCGTACTGGTTATATTCAGCGTCCTTTTCAAACCTCACAACAGCATACCCTTCCAATTCTCCGTCATCATTACGAATAAGTATAATATCGTCATGCGTAATTTCCTGCTCCAGCTTGTACCATTCATATTCACCAATATAGCACATGCCATGTTGCATCCTTGCATATTGATTGTGTAGATTCTTTACAAGTTCGAGGCTTTTTTGCTCGAAAGGAAATACATTCTTACTATCTTTATATTTAAGAACATTGGTATTAAATGAATATTCATACTTCTCTATTCCCCAACCAAATCCATATTTTTTATAAAAGGCAGGCTTATATGGATATAACATAACGATATTAATTCCGCAGCGCAAAGATTCCTCTAAAAAAAAGCGTATCATAAAATCCGCTGCCCCTTGCATGCGATAACTATTATGCACTGCTACGCCACCCAACGCATTTATACTTATTGATTTATTGTGAAAATTCACCATGAATTCATGTATAGTAATTAAACCAATGACTTTTTCTCCGTGACAACATACATACACTTGTGAATGACTCATATTTTCAATCGCATAGAAAGAATCAATAATTTTTTCTATATTATCTTGTTTGTTCTGTTCTATATAAAAAGCCATATGCTTTATAGCGGCAGCATTTTCGTAATCTTTTTCTTCAATTTTTCTAATCTTTAATTGCATTTTATAGACAGCCTTTCTATACTTGTTATTCACTATTTATATTATTTAATAATTCGTTTATTGTCAAAAATACATATCCCTTATTTTTTAATTCGGGTATTAATTTTACTAATGCATCAGCCGTATATTTTGCATCATTATGAAAAGAAATAATATCACCTGGTTTTACATTTGTATTGACCATGTTTAAAATAGTATCTACATTTGGACTTTTCCAATCATATGATTCCAAACTGTACATTACAATGGTTTTGTTTGTTTTTTTCGCAGCTTTTACTATATTTTTATTAATATATGAAAAAGGCGGTCTGAAATAGCTGCACTGTTTATTATATATTGAGGCAATCGCCTCATCTGATTTTAAAATTTCCTTTGCAATTTTATATGTCATCATTTTTGATAGATCGCTGTGTGTATTTGAATGATTTTCGACTTCATGCCCGGAATCAACTATTTTTTTTGCAGTAGAATTATTTTCTTCTATCCAATTCCCTGTAAGAAAAAATGTTGCTTTTATATTATTATTATCCAAAACATCTATAATCTGATTTGTATAATCTTCCGAAGATATATTCACCTCAACAGTAAGCGCTATTTTTTTATCTGATGTTTTTATGGCATATACTATATTATTTGAAGCAATATTTGGGGTTGTTGTATCTTCTGTTTGTTTAAGATGAAGATATTTAAATATGAAAAAAGCAATTAAGAGCACAAATATGACGAGTAATATCATTATTAATTTCTTTTTTGAAATATACATAATTAATCACCTCTCTTAATTTTTATTTAAACTTAAAAGAGGATATACATAATATATGCAAATATACTAACGTTTTATTAATTTCTTATTCAAATTCTTTAGTATATAAATAATTCACTCTTATAAATCCACGTTTCGATTTTCTTTTTTGGTATAATTTAAATATTTCATTTATGGCAACAACAGTCCCTGCGCATACGATAGACGCCCCCAAAGTGATAGCCGGTATTTTTACTGTTTTATTATTCATACTCATACCTCTGTTTCATTTTATTTAATTATAAAATATTTTTTCTATTCTGTAAATTTTATATTAATATATTAACCTTGTTTTTCTAAACATTTTCTTATATCATTTAACTATTAAACAAAGGGATTAATACAATGAAACGCAACGATATTATTCAAATTAAACTAAATAAATTTAAAACTTTGAATAGAACCACTGGCTACTTTGAAGAAATGCCCATATTTGTTAAAGGGGGCATGCCCGGCCAAACTGCGGATGTGATTATTAAAAGGAAAAGAAATAATGTATGCGAAGCGAATTTTTTAAAACTGGTTTCTCCTGCATGGTACGAGAAAAAAGTGAGCTGCTCATCATATGGTTTGTGTGGCGGATGTACCTTTTTAAGTATGCCGTATGAAATGCAAACGCGATATAAAACTGATTATATTTTAAACTTATTTCGAGAAAATAATATAAAATTTCAAAATTTTTTAGGCTTCTTTTCTTCGCCCAAAACTATGGGTTATCGCAATAAAATGGAATTTTCATTTGGAAATACTCATAAAAATGCTCCGCTTACGCTTGGAATGCATAAAAAGGATCGGTTCTATGATATTATTTCGGCAGAAGAATGCGAGCTTATCGATGAAGATTTTAAAACTATTTTAAAAAATACTGTTTCACATTGCAATCAGCATCAATATTCTTACTATCACAGAGGCTCCCATAAAGGACTTCTTCGCCATTTAATAATTCGCAAAGGTGAATTTACCAATCAATTGATGATAAATATAATCATTACTTCTCAGGAGGCTTTTGACGAACAATCTTTCCTAAATATGTTATTAAATCTTGAATTGGATAAAAATATCGTATCTGTTATTAAAACAATCAATAATTCGATATCTGATGCCATACACGCCGAAGCGATATCTATATTATATGGAAGGGATTATATGCAAGAAAAATGTTTAGATAAAACTTTTAACATTTCTCCTTTCTCATTTTTCCAAACAAATTCCTCCGGCTGTGAAGTTTTATATGGCGTTGTAATCAAGATGCTTCATTCAATTCAATGTGATACCATATTTGATCTATATTGCGGAACCGGTACGATTACTCAAATGGTTTGTGAATATGCTACTAAAGTAATCGGTATTGAAATTGTAGCCGATGCAATCGAATCGGCAAAGAAAAATGCCGAACTCAACAACATAAAAAACTGCTCTTTTATTTGCGGTGATGTTTTAGATGTTATCTACAATATTGATGAAAATCCTGATGTTATTATTCTGGATCCTCCCCGTGCAGGAATGCATCCTAAAGTTTTAGGTAAAATTGCCTCATTCAATTCAAAACATATTTTATATGTTTCATGCAATCCGACAGCGTTAATAAAAGATTTAAAATATTTAATAGAGCACCGATATGTAGTAAACAAACTGGCAATTGTTGATATGTTTCCACATACTCCGCATGTAGAGACGGTGATATTGATGTCACGGGTAAAAGAATAAATATACAGAAAGCCTAAGTAAATAAGCCATTTCTGTTGCCGAGATATGAAGTTTGCTGCTTTTTTTTGTAGAACAAAAAGACGGCAAACATTGGTTTTATATACCCGATGAATTAGATTATTTCAGAAGCCGGCTCAAAGACAGGCTGTGATTTAGATAAATGTCAAATTTCAATTCATCTGTGTTTATACAAGTAAGCACCCTGCGCTATCGTAGAGTGTCTTTCTAATTTTACAGCTTATTCATTTATACCCACCGTTCACCAGATTTGAATTCTACGAAAAATCTAGTTTCAAATGTAAGAATTTATATAATCTCTGAGAGGAACAATCAAAATGATAGATAATAGAGAGGCAGTATTTTATATGAAAATAAAAGCGCAACCATTTGATATAATGCAGTATTTTTACAGTTATGTGCAACCACCATTGATTCGATGTTGTATACGCTTTACCGGAAAAGTCAAAAATGAAAGACTATTGATTGCTTTAAAGAGTATTCTTGCAGAATATCCTATTTTAAGATGTAGATATATTGCAGAAAAGAAAGAATGGATTGAAGCATCATTTTGCGAAAATGATTATCTATCAATTATTACACCAGATATAGAACAGAAAAAGATTGAAACGGAAAAATTAATGTCCTCGCTTTGTATTGGAATAGATCCGCCTATAAGAATTTTTTTGATATGCGGAGAAAAGAATGACACTATTTGCATCGTAGTAAGCCATTTGGTATGTGATGGCAAAGGATTTGAACAACTTATATATTCATTTTCCCAGTATTATTCTTCAGATAATAGTGCAAAAACATTCGATTGTTGTGAAGATATTGGTAAACGACGGGATTTTTATCAGATTACAGAAAGTTTTTCTATCTATAAAAAAATAAAAATTTTGTATTCCAAATCACCGGTTTCATCAAACGATGCTCAGAAAACTATTCCGCTAATAGGGAAAAATACAAAACCCACAATACTAACACGAACAGTTAATGCAGATATGTTTTTCAAAGTTCATTCTTTTGTTAAGAAGCATAATGCGAGCTTGAATGATGCATTTCTTACAGCTTATGCGCGTGCGCTGCACGATCAATTTGGTTGGAATGACATTACTATACCATCACCGGTTGATTTGAGACGATTTGGCGGAAAACAAACTAAATGCAGTGTTTGTAATTTGACCGGGAATTATTACTGTAAAGTTCATATTGAACAAAACGAGATTTATGAAGTTACACTGAAAAAGATTTCTACTCAGATGAATAGACAAAAAGCAGGAAACACGTGTTTAAAAGGCCCAATACTTTTTCATTTGCTATATCGTATAATGCATTACTCAATTCTTGAAAAAATATTTTTTAAAATGTCACCAATTTCGATGATATCATATACTAATTTAGGCAAAATTGATGAGATAAAACTATGCTTTACTGGAAGTGAGATATCAGAAGCTTTTTTTGCAACTGCTATAAAGCCAATTCCTTATTTTCAATTAACGGTATCTTCTTTTAAAGATCAGTGTACATTTTCAAGTTGTACCTATGCAGGAGGAAGAGATCTTGATGTGATCGCAAAACTTATGGATAGAATATATGAGCAATTTGAAAATATAATTTCCATAAATTAATTGCAAGTATAAGCATACTACATAGTTTACCTAATTTTAAATAGAGATGATATTGAAAAAAATAAATTGAATATAGCGGTTTACCGGCGACTATAAAAAGATAAATCAAATTGTTTTATTATGAAAAATTTGACAGAACAAGCTTATCTTTTCTCCTTTGTGATATTAACTGTACATTATGCGCAAAGGCGTGTAAATGGTCATTGAAGAGCAATTCTATATAATTCAATATATGATTAAGAATAAGACCTTTTATATTACCGTAAAGCATAGTATAATAAATACGAATTTATTCTGATTTGACTTTGTGAAAGAATATCCACTAGTGAGAGAAAAATCAAAATCGGCATCATAAAGAATTTCTTAATCGATACGTTAACCAAACTTCTGTTATTTCCGAAGCAAATAAACGAAATCTAGATTATAAAGTTCTATTTAATATTTAAAAAATAAAAGGTTGGAATAAATACAGATGAAAAAAATGTATAATCTTAATGAGCTTGAAGAAATTACAAAAAATTGTAATAGATGTCCCCTGTCGAAAACGAGAACAAATGTTGTATTCGGAGAAGGAAACAAAAATAGCGATATCTTATTTGTAGGAGAAGCTCCGGGATATCACGAAGATCAAACCGGAAGACACTTTGTAGGTAAATCAGGAGAATTGTTTAATAAAATGTTAAAGGCCGTCGCTATAACAAGAACGGATATATATATCACAAATATAATCAAATGCAGACCGCCGAATAATAGAACCCCTTTAGAAGACGAATGCAGAAATTGTATAGAATTTTTAAGATGGCAGGTAAAGATAATAAATCCCGGTATTATTGTATGCTTGGGTGCTGTTGCTGCCAAAAATATAATAGAAAAAGATTTTAAGATTACTAAAAACAGAGGCGTTTGGTATCAAAAAGGTAGATTTAATATTATTGCGACCTATCATCCATCAGCAGTATTAAGAGATATCAATAAAGAACAACATGTTATGGAAGATTTTATATCTATAAAAAATATGCATGATAAAATAACCTGCAAAATATAGAAAAGCAGTTTTATTTAAAAATACAAAAAACGGTAATACTGAAAAAAAAACGGTAGCTTTAACAATAAATTGTACATAGCATGAATGCAGTTTTTATATTTTTACTTCTAAAGAAAGCGTTAAGACTAATACTAAATTCATCTACTATAATATTAGCAATATTTTATTTTTTGAAAGGAAGATAAAATTGACGAAAAATTCGCCAAAAAATAAACGCAAATCAATTATAGTCGCCGGTATTATAGGCAATATTATGGAGTGGTATGACTTTGCCCTTTATGGATATCTTGCCGCTATCATATCTATATTGTTTTTTCCTAATGAGACAAGATGGTTATCCCTGCTTTCTACATATGGAATTTTTGCAGTAGGTTTTATTATGAGGCCAATAGGATCGGTAATATTTGGACGGTTAGGTGATACTATAGGGCGTAGTAAGACGATGTTCATATCCGTAATCATTATGATGATCCCCACCTTTGCGCTGGGCTTATTGCCAACCTATGCAAGTATTGGTGTTTGGGCACCAATTCTTCTTGTTATTATGAGATTAATGCAAGGATTATCTGTCGGAGGAGAATTCTCCAGTTCCGTTACTTATTTAGTCGAAACTTCCCTCGCTTCCAAAAGAGGACTTTCTGGAAGCTGGAGTAATGTAGGCAGCGGAATCGGAATGCTAACAGGCTCTCTGATGGCTACGTCCATTACAAGTTTTTTGGGTACAGATGCTGTTTATTCATGGGGTTGGAGGATCCCTTTTCTTCTGGGAGGAATTTTTGGAAGCATTGCAATTATATTAAGAAAAAATCTTCCAAACTCACAGCATTTTATAGAACATGTCAAATCCAAAAAGAATTCCGCTCCAATTAAAGATGTTTTCTCCAACAATACTAAGCAGATTATCCAAGCAATGGTTTTTGCATCGGGATATGGCGCTCTCTTCTACCTTACAATGGTTTATTTCCCAACCTGGCTTAGCGAATATACAAGTTTTTCACTAGCCAATGCTATGAAAATCAACACAGTTGCAACTGTGTTATTTACTCTGCTTATCCCGTTCATGGCATGGATATCGGACAAATACATTAGGCGTACTCATTTTGCCGCAATAAGTATTTCGGTTTGTGCCATTGCAGCAATTCCGCTTCTTTTGTGGTCTAAAGGCGGAAGTATGATATCTATCGTTATTACGCAAATAATTTTTGCTGTGCTTATTTCTGTGCTGAGCGGAAATGCACCGACTATATTTGTTGAGTTATTTCCAACACGCGATCGTCTTTCTGGTTATTCAATAGCTTTTAATGTTGGAATGGGCATCGTCGGCGGATCTACGCCCATGATCGTTACCTGGCTTATTTCTAAGACCAGTTTGGTATGGTTTCCTGCAATCTATATGTTATTCGGGGCAATTTTGGGACTGGCTGCACTCTTATGGATGGAAGATCGAAGTCGTGAACCTCTGCTGTAGAACACAGAAGACATCCTAACGAATTTCTCTGTATATCCAAAGTTCAAAATGAGCTACATAGCTATAATATAAAATGTACATTCAATAATCTACACTCATTATTATCGCAATAAAATATCTATTATAATAAACAACAATGATATTTGCTAATTTAATCATATTATTATTGAAATATAAAAGTTTAAAATAAAAAAATTATAGGAGAAAAAGGACGGATGTTATTATCCGCCTAATCGTATAAATAAATATGAACAATGAAATTCCATTTAATATACGAAGAAAAGTTATCGCAAGTACAACGTACGAAGGCTGGAAAAAGAGCCCTCATGTTTCTTATGTCTATGAAGCTGATGCAACAGATTTTTATGCAGAATATATAAAACTGAATCTATCTGGTAAATACGCTTCACATATTTCATTCAATACACTCCTAATAAGAATTATTGTAGAAGGTATCAAAGCCGCTCCTCAAATGAATGCTACGATACAATATAACCCTTTTCTGGTTATAGGTAAAATCACGGTTACAGATGAAATCAATATAAACATGCCGTTTTTATTGTCCGGTGGTGAGATGCTCACTATAAACTTGCGTAATTTCGGAAATAAATCATTACATGAGATGACCGAATATATAAATCGCATCAATATAAAAATAAAAAATACAAATATCGAGCTTGCACTTTTGGATGTTGGTTTTTCTGATACATTAAAGGAGTTAAGGCACGGTAAAATTATTAAAGCATTTGGGCGAATACTTGGCATCCTGATTAATCATAAAAATATTCATAGATATTCAAAAACAGAAAAAAAGGCATATATCAATACGCCTTTAGAAAACAGACTAAGCAAAAACGATTTGAATCAAGGAACGATTACGATTTCTAATTTAGGTTCAGCGGTTCAAGGCACGAAGGGCGTTGTAGGATTATTGGAAATAGTGCCTCCACAAGTTTGCGTCATCGGGATCGGGGCACTTCAAGAAAAACCCGGCATTTACTACAAAGATAATAATCTACCGCAAATCGGCACTCGAAAAATAATCCCTTTCACCATTGCGTTTGATCATCGTGCCCTTGACTTCGGAGACATAGCGCCTTTTATAAACCAATTGGAATCTATCTTTAATAACTCATCGGTTATCCATACATTATAAATGACGCTGAACAATAAAAAATTATAATATTCTACATCTCGTTACTTTAATTTTAAAAAAAAGTGCATTTTTTTCACATCAAATATTTCTTACTACTCTTTATAGAGAATTATTTATATTTATTTCAGCTACTATTCTCTCATCATTAAACAGTTTTTCATTCTATATGTTTATATTTAATAAAAATTTATGTCGAATTTTTTATATGCTAGATTTTTCTTTAATATTTTCAATCTATTCAAATAAACATTTGACAAAATTCGCTATTGATATATAATATTAGTATATTGAACGGACGTTCAGTCAGGAGATAATACATATGCTACAGCAGGAACAAAGTGAAAAAAAAGAACGTATTATAAATGCATCTATTGAGTTATTTTCCAAGAAAGGATATAATGCAACAACTGTCAGTGAAATTGCTACTGCTTCAAATGTTGCAAAAGCTTTAATATACTACTATTTTAAAAGTAAAGAAGATATTTTAGATCATCTTGTACAATCATTACTTGCAAACGCAAGAACAATTACAATGGATTTTATTCATGTGAATGTAGTAGAAATGATCAATAACGGCAATCTGGATATACTTCCAGATAGACTACATTTTGCTAACGAAGAAGCCATTAAGTATTTCTTGCTAAATGCACATGAATTTTACAGATCAGTGCTCGATTATGCTCTTAAAAACAGAGCTACCATACGAATATTAATGCACGAATCTCTTAAAGGAAGCAAGCATCAAAACGCTCTGTTTCAACTAATGAATTTTGCTAAAAGCAGTAATGATAACCCTATCATTCAAACGATTGCCAAGGCAGATAGTGACTTTGTGTATTCAAATGATATGGTTTCATTTCAATTTTTCTTTTTCATTATACCATTGATCAATTTCGTTTCATATTATGATGAATATAAACTGCTTAATGCTTTAAGCGATGAACAGATGCATGAATCATATTTAAACTCATTCCAGATAATCATTGATTCATTAGTATCAGGCAAAGATATTTTACTTCGCAATAAAAATTATTCGACATAATTTTTTGTGCTTTGTATATATATTTTATAACTAACTATATTTTTTTAAGTAAAATTGACCGTACGGTCATTTAATATAAAATTACTCTTTTGAGTCATTAATATATAAAGGAGGAAGTACGATGACAAACATTAAAAAAACGGGAGTTGATTTATTATTACGGTATTTATCAAGTAATCCGATAAAAAACCTTCCCAAAATGCTTACACTCGCTGAGAAAATGGACCGTGGGAATATTCACACTTCACAGATAACAGAAATGCGCAAAGTTTTGCTAGATGAAAACAATGTCTGGTTTACTTTCGCAGAAAAACTATTTGACGAAGTTGACTTAAAAGTATTAAAAAAATTTGTGGAAAGCTTTCTAGTTAACGGAAATCTTAACGGAGAAGCCCGCCTTAGAGAATATCGGGCTAAATATGACTGTAATATTCCATGGGCAATTTTAATGGATCCGACCAGTGCATGTAATCTTTCTTGTACAGGATGCTGGGCGGCTCAATACGGGAACAAAAATAATCTTTCATATGAATTGCTTGATTCAATTTGTCGCCAAGGAAAAGAGCTTGGTGTTTATTTCTATATTTTTTCCGGTGGAGAACCACTCATGCGTAAAGATGATATTATTCGCCTATGTGATGCACATCAAGATTGTTATTTCTTTGCTTTCACAAATGGCACACTTGTTGATGATGCCTTCTGCAAAGAATTACTAAGAGTAGGTAATTTTACATTAGCTTTTTCTATAGAAGGTGATGAATCCTCAACAGACATGCGCCGCGGCGATGGTACTTATAGAAAAGTAATCAACGCAATGGCTCTTATGCAAAAATATAAATTATTGTTCGGATACTCCACATGTTATCACCGTTATAATACGGAAAGTGTCGGCTCTGATGAGTTCGTAGATGATATGATTATCCGTGGCTGCAGATTTTCATGGAATTTCACTTATATGCCTATCGGCAAAGATGCTCATACCGATTTATTGGCCACAGCCGATCAACGTGCCTACATGTATCACCGAGTACGAGAAATTCGCCAAACGAAACCTATTTTTGCTATGGATTTCTGGAATGACGGAGAATTTACACAGGGCTGTATTGCAGGCGGACGTCGTTATCTACACATCAATGCGGCAGGCGATGTAGAGCCATGCGCATTCATTCATTATTCAAATGTCAATATTCATGATGTTTCCCTGCTTGAAGCACTTCAATCGCCATTATTTAAAGCTTATCATAATAATCAGCCATTTAACTCTAATCATCTTCGTCCCTGCCCTCTCTTGGATAATCCCGAAGCTCTTTCTTCTATGGTAAAGCAATCAAATGCAAAATCAACGGATATGCAATCCCCGGAAGATGTAAATACATTATGCGCCAAAACAAGTCCGGCCGCAAAAGCATGGTCTCCGATAGCGGAACAATTATGGGCAGAAAATCCAAAAAGCAAAATTACTCAACCATTCAGACCTTGAAAATAAATATTCTCTTAATCAAAATAAAAGTATGTAGTACTACATACTTTTATTTTGCATATAAACCAAGTTACGAATATAATATATAAGTATTGATATATCATATCTAAAGGTTATAAAATATTACATAAAAGGATACCATATGGAATATTGGGATATTTACGATAAACACGGAACTAAAACAAACCGTATCATGCAAAAAGGTCATACGCTTAAAAAAGGAGATTTTCATTTAGCCGTTGAAGCATGGATAATAAATTATGACTTCAAAGTCCTTATTCAACAAAGGAGCAAGCAATGTACCATATTACCAGGTATATGGGCTCTAACAACGGGAAGAGTCGTTTCTGCCGAAAATTCGCAGCAAGCTTGTATTCGTGAAATTTATGAAGAATTAGGCATTCGCATATTAAGAAACGAAATATTTTTTATAAAAAGAATTATAAGAAATGACGGTTTGAATTTAATTTGGGATATATATATGGTAACAAAAAATATAAACTACTCAGATTTTCAACTTCAGCATGCTGAAGTTGAGCAAATAAAATGGGTTTCAATAGATGAATACATATCAATGTTAAATAGCGGTAAAGCTTATAAATATCCAGATATTTTTGACATCATCACTTTAATACAAACAAGATATAAAGAGTTATCGTAACCAATAATCTTATAAGTCGGCATTCCACATTGTTTCTGATTTATTACCATCTTTATCTATATAATAAATTTCTATATCACTGCTTCCGTTTGTTATATAAATTATAATGGAGCCTTGTAAATATTTTACTCCATTAGCTTGGGATAAATTGGTTGAACTATGCTTTAGATCAGAATTATTAGAAATAACAACGGCTTGCTGATTATACGGTTCATTCAATTTATAATTTGAATAATTCAGTACTCCTGTTTTTTTAGAATATGGATTTACCAAATTAAAATTTGTCTGTCCGTATCCTGCTTCTTCAAAATATTCTTCAATATATCGACTTAAATAAGTTTGACTTTCATAATCCGGCAAATGAGAATCCATAGAGTTTGCAAACATATGATCTTTATCGAATTTTAATGAAGACGCCTTGACAAAACTCACCAATCCCCTGCTATTTGCTTCCAAAACAGCCTCTTTAGAATTTTCAATGATATTACTAATCGTCGGCACTAAAATCGCCGTCATAACCCCTATGATTGATATAACGACAATCAACTCAATAAGCGTAAAACCTTTTTTATTTAATTTTTTAAATATTTTTTGCATAAATTTTTACTCCGTTATGCAATTAATAATAGCGTGATGTTTTTAACGCTTTATTATGCCCCCTATAAATGATTTCAAATTTTAACATTATTTCGTAATGTTGTCAACTTTACGCATAATTTGTAATAACGTCATGTTTTTCTTGACAGAATCATCTTTATAAATTATTATACTAACTAAATAGTATAACTTTTATTACTGACGGGGAAAATGTGGAAAAAACCACAGTGGAATAAAAGTTCTAAAAAGCCGACCGTCTGGGCAACATTTCGAAAAACCGAATTGTTGCTCTTTTTATTAGGAATATAAAGTAAGGTAATATATTGTGTATTCTATTAAAAAGAGCAGCCGAAATGTTTTATTCAAATCGAAAGGAAGATAATGATATGAATAATCAAGCTTGGAGAAATTTCAAAAGCGGAGAATGGCAACAAAATATTAATGTAAGAGACTTTATTCAAACAAATTATAAACCGTATGAAGGTAATGAAGATTTTTTATGTGGTATTACCACACGCACAGAAAAATTAATGAAAAAACTGACACAGCTTATGGAACTGGAAAAAGCCTTCGAAGGCGTACTCGATATTGATACACAGCATGTCAGTTCACTTGTCAGTTATATGCCGGGCTACCTCGATAAAGAAAATGAGATCATTGTAGGACTGCAGACGGAACGCCCTTTGAAAAGAGGCGTGAATCCTTTTGGAGGGTTAAATATGACAAGGCAAGCATGCGAGGCATACGGATATAAATTATCCGAAAAAGTTGAAAATGAATTTAAATATAGAACAACGCATAATGACGGTGTTTTCCGCGCTTATACAGATGAGATTAAAATAGCACGGCATAACGGCATTATTACCGGTCTTCCCGATGCATACGGTCGAGGACGTATTATCGGTGATTACCGCAGAGTTGCTTTATATGGTATAGATAGACTTATTGAAGAAAAGAAAAAAGACAAACTTGCCGTCGGTACAAATACAATGACAACAGAAAATATTCGTTTACTTGAAGAATTATATCAGCAGATTACATTTTTGGGCTATCTCAAAGATATGGCATTGATGTATGGATACGACATTTCAAAACAGGCAACTAATGCGAAAGAAGCAGTTCAATGGGTATATTTTGCATATCTAGGCGCTATCAAAGAACAAAACGGCGCAGCCATGAGCCTAGGCCGCGTCAGCACATTTTTAGATATTTATTTCGAGAGAGATTTACATGAAGGTACAATAAATGAAGTACAAGCTCAGGAAATCATGGATGATTTTATCATAAAACTCAGAATGGCAAGACATCTTCGCACTCCCGAATATAACGAATTATTCGCAGGCGATCCTCTTTGGATCACCGAAGTAGTAGGCGGAATGGGGCAAGACGGACGCACACTTGTTACTAAAAACTCTTACAGAATCCTCCACACTCTGTACAATCTTGGTTCTTCCCCCGAACCAAACCTTACAATTTTATGGTCACAAAATCTTCCTAAATCATTTAAACGATATGTATCCAAATTATCTTGTGATACCAATTCCATACAGTATGAAAATGATGATTTAATGCGAAAAGATTTCGGTGACGATTATGCAATCGCTTGCTGTGTATCTGCAATGAGGGTCGGCAAAGATATGCAGTTTTTTGGAGCAAGGGTTAATTTGCCGAAATTACTTCTCATGAGTCTGAATGGAGGTCGCGATGAAAAAACAGGTCAGCAGGTTGCACCTGCTCAAACTCCTTATGATGGTGATTATTTAGAATATGATAAAGTACTTGACATGATGAACTCATATAGAGAATGGCTTGCAAAAACTTATGTCAACGCTATGAATATCATACATTATATGCATGATAAATATGCATACGAAAAAACTCAAATGGCCCTTCATGACACTTCTGTAAGAAGGCTCATGGCTTTCGGCATTGCAGGGCTATCTGTACTCACCGATTCATTGTCTGCCATCAAATATGCAAAAGTAAAATGTATTCGTGATGAACTCGGTCTAATAACTGACTATGAAATTCAAGGCGAATTCCCTACATTCGGCAACGATGACGACAGAGTAGATGTAATCGCTCAAGAGCAAATCAAATTATTTTTCGAAGCATTAAAAAGAACTCCTGCTTACCGAAATGCAGAGCATACACTTTCTATTTTAACTATTACCTCTAACGTAGTATACGGCAAAAAAACCGGTGCGACCCCAGATGGCCGAAAAGCAGGAGAGCCTTTTGCACCGGGAGCAAACCCAATGCACAATCGCGAAAAAAACGGAGCCTTAGCTTCTTTAAATTCAGTTGCTAAATTACCGTATAGCCTTTGTAAAGATGGTATCTCTAATACCTTTTCTATTGTTCCATATGCACTTGGTCATGAAGAAGAAACCAGATACAATAATTTAATGTCAATATTAGACGGGTACTTTGTTCAAAACGCACATCATTTAAATGTCAATGTTTTAAATAAGGAAACGCTTATGGAAGCTTATCGTGATCACAATGCACATCCGAATCTTACAATTCGTGTATCAGGGTATGCAGTGAATTTTCATAAACTTTCAAAAGAACAGCAATTAGAAGTAATTTCCAGAACTTTTCATGAGGCAATGTAAATGAAAGGCAATATTCATTCTTTTCAAAGCTTAGGGGCTGTTGACGGCCCCGGACTTCGTTATGTTATCTTTATGCAAGGCTGCCCTTTACGTTGTATATATTGCCATAATCCCGATACATGGAAATTTTCCGATGGTATAGAATATGATGTCAATGATATATTTAAAAAAATATTGCGGTATAAACCCTATTTTTCAAATAATGGCGGTGTCACAGTATCCGGCGGAGAACCTTTACAGCAATGGGAATTTATCTCTGAATTATTTTCTCTGCTACACAGTCAAGGAATTCATACGGCATTAGATACATCCGGTATTGGCAAGATAAAAGGGGCAGAAAAAGTTCTTGAAAATACAGATATTGTTTTATGCGATTTAAAATTCTCAAATAAAACAGATTACTTTAAATATACCGCAGGAAATTTTGATACTGTCATCGAATTCCTAAAATTAACCGAGTTGATGCATATTCCTCTGTGGATCAGGCATGTAGTGGTTCCGACTCTCACGGATAATAAAGAAAATATTTTAAAAATAACTTCTATCGCAAAACAGTTTTCTAATTTACAAAAAATAGAATTACTTCCTTTTAAAAAACTATGTTTATCTAAATATCAAACACTTGATATTAACTTCCCTCTAAAAAATTATCCAGAATGTACAAATAATAAAATTAGCGAATTATATGAAGTAATTAATTCTGTTCTCTAACATTTTTTTATGATATTATTTTAATAAAGAATCATAGTAATTAATTATAGACATGCTTTAAATTAATTGATACATGAGGAGAACAAAATTATGCAACTACTCCAAAAAACAAACTTCATTGGAGCAATAGTTACAATTATATTTTACATATCCGCTATATTCATTTTTACATCAAGACTAACCGGGAAACAACAAATAGGACATTGGATTGGAATATTCGAATTTTTTCTTGCGATTCCACTGGTTTATTTGTTGATCAAAGCACCCGAACTCAACCGACCAATTATATACTATATCCAAATTACTCTGATGTTGTGCTGGCTGATCATGGAATTGTTACTAGATTACTTATTAAATATTGATTTTCGTCAAATACGCTGGCTTTTAATTACATATGTCACAATCTTTTTTGCCGCAAGCGGCGGGATGATCGGTATAGCCGCAAATGCAGGAAAATTTCATACAATTATATCGATCATATTATTTTTAATAATGGCTGTACTTGCATTTATTCAAAGAATAGCTACAGGATTTTGAATCAATGAACTTCCTGTAATTATTTCAGCTCTGCTCAATTTTACGATATAATCTCCACATTCTTTAAAGAGAAATCAAGGATTGGAGAAGAATGTGTAAGTGCGCCCGAAGAAATATAATCTATTTCAATATTTTTCAATGCATTTACTTTCTCTATTGTAATATTTCCGGAACATTCAATTAAGGCTCTTTTATTAATTATTTTTACAGCTTCTTTTATGTCTTCAAGGTTCATATTGTCCAGCATGATTATATCAACATTTGCATCAAGTGCCTCGTCAATCATATCAAAATTTTCTACCTCAACTTCAATTTTGCAAACAAAAGGAGCATATTCTCTTACCATTTCTACTGCTTGTTTTATGCCTCCGGCAGCTGCAATATGATTATCTTTGAGCATAATGCCGTCTGAAAGGCTAAATCGGTGATTATATCCCCCACCTACTTTTACAGCATATTTCTCAAATATACGATTATTGGGTGTGGTTTTTCTCGTATCAAGCAAACGTATACTGCTACCGGCTAGTAAATCAGCGATTTTTTTTGTATGTGTTGCTATACCGCTCATTCTTTGTAAATAATTTAATGCTGTTCGTTCTGCGGAAAGAATACTTTTGATACTGCCTTCTATTTGCGCGATTACCTCTCCCTTTTTTACATGATCTCCATCTTGATAAAAAATCTTTGTTTCAATTGTTTTATCAAAAAGAACAAATACCCTTTTAAAAATTATCAGACCCGCTACGATACCGTCTTGTTTACAAATAAGCTGCGCTTTTGCTTTTCTATAAGATGATTTTATGATTGAATTTGTGGTAATATCCTCATGCGGGATATCTTCTTTTAAAGCCATTAAAATAAGCTGGTCTATATTATTTTGCATATTTTTCTTCCTTCTCGATCTCTTTTAATATCATTTCTTTGTTTTTAGGCATTAAAGCTTCATTCGAAGGATAGCTTGGCACCGAAAAAACAGGTAATTTATTTACATGCCAATGATATGTAATATCTTGAGCCGCTCTTTTACTAAAAACTAAACTTTCCAAAAGAGAATTACTTGCTAAACGGTTTTTGCCATGCACCCCATTACAGCTAGTTTCTCCTACAGCATAAAGATTCTTCATTGAAGTGTTACTTTGTAAATCTACTTTTATTCCTCCCATAAAATAATGCTGTGCCGGAACCACGGGCACACATTCTTTTGTTATATCATACCCTTCTTTTAAGCATTGCTCGTAAATTTTAGGAAATCTTTTGGCAATATTTGTTTTAATATATCCGTACAGACACAGTCGCACGTATGGCATATTGTCTTCTTTCATCTGTTCATATATTTTCTTTGTAACAATATCACGTGGTTGAAGCTCATCTGTAAATCTATTCCCATTTTTATCGATAAGTACCGCGCCTTCTCCGCGCACTGATTCTGAAATCAGAAAAGCTCTTCCCGAATGGGGTGTATATAAAGATGTAGGATGTACTTGTATATAACTTATATCCTGCACTTTAACGTCGTTTTTCAGTGCAATCGCGATAGCATCTCCAGTTAAATGCGTATAATTTGTAGATCTTTCAAATAACCCCCCTATCCCACCTGTCGCAAAAACCGTAACTTGAGAATAATAATTTGTTGTTATATTATTTTTATTTCTTGCAACTACTCCATAGCATGTATTATTTTTAGCAAGTATATCTATTACGGCGTTCTCCTCTAATATAGTTACATTTTTCATTTGTTTCACTTTTTGAATTAACTTGCTGTTTATTTCTTCCCCTGTAAAATCCTTAAAATGTAATATTCTGGCTTTTGAATGTGCTCCTTCCTTAGTATATGAAAAACCAGAATCTTTCCTATCAAAATCCACTCCGAGATTTATAAGATCTTGTATGATTTCTCTTGAAAATCGTATCATAATATCAACAGCGCTTTTATTGTTCTCATAGTGCCCGGCACGCAAGGTATCTTCCATAAAATCATCATAGTCTCCATCATCAAGCTGTACACTGATACCACCCTGTGCCAGATATGAATCACTTTGATCTATACTGTTTTTTGTAATAATTAAAATGTTTTTTTCACTTCCAAGATTTATAGCAGTAAATACTCCGGAAATTCCGGTTCCAATGATAATAACATCATAACTATTCATCTTCATTTCTCCGATGCCAATTTCAACATTTTATCCAATGGTTTAAGCGCATTATTTAACATTAGTTCATCTACTTTAACTTCATTATCAAGGTTCTCCAACGTATAAAGAAGTTTTTGCAAAGTGTTTTTTTTCATATCAGGACAAATTTGCTCATCTATTGCAGGATGTAAATTCTTATCTTTTATCTTTTTTTCTAAATCATAAAATACACCTGTTTCCGTACATATAATAAAATCTAAAGCATCTGATTTTTCAACATAGTCAATAATGCCGGATGTGCTTCCAACGTAATCAGCAAGCTGCAAAACTTCTTGTATGCATTCGGGATGCGCTGCAACTTTAGCCAAGGGATATTTGTGTTTTTTATCCAGTACATCATTTACTGTTATTTTAGTATGCACATGGCAATATCCTTGATTAAAAATGAAATTTTTTTCCGGGATTAGCTTGGAAATATGGCGACCCAAATTTGCATCCGGAATAAAATATATATTTTTATTTGGTAACTTTTTAATTACTTTATAAGCATTTGAAGAAGTTACACACACATCAGAATTTGCTTTTATTTCAGCTGTCGAATTAATATAACACACCACAGCGACATCTTCTATTTCTCTGCGTATTTTTTTAATTTCCATAATATCTGCCATATGTGCCATCGGGCAATCTGCCATAGGATCAACCATTAAAACAACTTTATCTGGATTTAAAATTTTTGCACTCTCACCCATGAAATAAACTCCGCAAAAAACAATCACTTTTTGTGTTATTCGTGTAGCAATTTTACTTAGATAATACGAATCGCCAACATAATCAGCGATTTCCTGAACATCTTTCGGTACATAATAATGCGCTAAAATAACAGCATCTCTTTCCTTTTTTAATTTTTCTATTCTATTTTTTGTATTCTGCATTTGTGTTGCTTCCTTCTTTCATTTTGTAATTAAATATTAATATAACATATAACAAGACATGTATCAAGACACATGTCTTGTTTGATTATTAATTACCATCTATGTGATTTAGTTACAGAATATATTTATTTATTTCTTTATAATAACCACAAAATTAGATTTTATTAAAAAAGAATAATATAGAAAAAGGAGCATAACAATGAGTGTAATTACAATAACAAAAGAAAATTTTGAATCTGAGGTTTTGAATGCAAATAAACCTGTATTGCTTGATTTTTGGGCATCATGGTGCGGACCATGTAGAATGCTCTCTCCTATTGTGGAAGAAGTCGCAGAAGAAACTACCGATGCCAAAATAGGTAAAGTAAATGTAGATGAGCAACCTGAGCTTTCTTCGAAATATAATATTATGAGTATACCAACTCTTTTAGTTTTTAAAAACGGGGAAATTGCAAACTCTGCCATTGGTGTTCAGTCAAAGTCAGCAATTCTTTCTTTGATTAAATAAAAATAAGGGATGTCATATCCCTTATTTTTATTTTACATAAATCTTACTTGTCCTAAAAAAAACGCTGCAATGAGTCCGGGACCTGAATGACAGCCAATTGTTGGCCCTATATAACTAATAAAAGAATTTTTAAATTTATATTTATTAATTAAAGTATCAGAAAATGTTCTCACTTCTTTATCCGGGCAGTCTGAATGACAAATATAAACTATCTGATTCTCTGGGTCTGTAACACGTTTATTAATTATTTCACAAATACGATTTAATGCTCTTTTTCTTCCTCTTATTTTTTCTCTTACAATTAAATGTCCTTCTTTATCTAAATTTAATAACGGATTAATGCTGAACGTTGTTGCTATGATTGCCTTTGATTTATGCACCCTTCCGCTATGATAAAGATATTTTAAATCATCAGTAGTATAATACGTATTAATATACGGTTTTTTATTTTCTAAATATTCTATACACTCTTGTTGTGACTTCCCCATATCACGTATATCTGCAGCCCAAATACATAACATGCCATATCCAATAGATGCAAGTGTTGAGTCTATAATATAGACTTCAGCTTGAGGGTTAGACTTTAAAAAAATTTCTTTAGCAATCTTTGCATTAGCATAAGTGCCCGATATAGCGCTTCCCATAGCAATATGCACAATTGGAAGATTATTTTCATTGTAAATTCGAGTCCAAAATTCTATAAATTCATAAGGAGTCATCTGACTCGTAGCCGGGAGTTCTCCTTGTCTCATTTGATCATAGAACTGCTTAATATTTCCGGGCTCCATATAATCAAAATATTCAACTTCGTCAATTGTATACGGCATACAATATGCATAAATTTTACGTTCTCGACAATACTCAGCCGGAATATCACATCCGGAATCTGTAGCAATACAAAATTTTACCATAAACCTCACTTCTCTCTATGTTCAAAGAAGAATACTCTGCCCAGGTATTAAAAATTAATACTATTCTCAGAACATTTTATGTTCTAAAATTTTATTATTTGTTAATATTATAACAAACTACTGTCATAATTTCAAATATTATAATACTTATATATAATTTAATTAATCAATATTATTACCGATTAAATCAGACAGTCTTTTTTTATCAAGAATTTTTATCTTCCCCCGATATAATTTTATCAATCCTTCATTTTCAAAATACTTCAACATTCTTGATACTACTTCTCTGGCCGAGCCTACAAAGCTAGCGATTTGTTCGTGTGTCAGATTGACCATATCCGAAGAATTTCTGTTCATTTCATCTAATAAAAAAATAGCCAGACGCTGATCGAAACTCATAAAAAGTATCTGCTGCATAGCCCACATAACGTCCGAAAATCTTTCAACCGTAATTTGATATGAAAAATTTTGCACATATACATTTTCATCACATAATTGCTTAAAAATTGCGGAATTAATCAATAATACTTCACTATCGTATACGGCATCAATAAATACATCAAAAGTTATATTTTCTAAAACACAAGATGCAGATAAAACACAGGCCTCATTTTCAAAAAGTCTGTATAGTGTGATTTCCCTTCCGTCTTCCGAAAGTATATACGTTCTAAAGGCACCTTTAATAATTATTATAATACCGATACAATTACTTTCTCCGCTATGTATATTTTCACCTTTACTATATCTCACCAAGCTGGCATTGTTTATAATTAGCTCTTGCTGACTTTTGTTTAATTTATCCCAAAAACTAAATGTTTGAATAATAAACTTTTTATTTTCTTCTTTTATCATGATATCCTCTCAATTGCTTTTTTATTAGTATATCATTATTAAAAGAAAAAGATATTAATAAATTAATATCTTTTAACTATTAAGGTCTATTAAAATAACTATATTTACTCTAAAGACAGTGCCCTCATAGGACAAAATTTTACGCATTTCCCGCATTGAATACACTTACTCATATCCACAATCGGCGCATTAAATCCTTTTTGTGATAATGCACCTACAGGGCAAACCTTCACTGACGGACAGGGATGATTTTGAGGACAACGCGATTTATTTACAATAAGCGTTTTATCTTCAGCTAATTTAATATTATTAAATTTTGATTTATTTTTTGAAAAATTAAAAATTTTACTCATTCGTATTCCCTCCTAATTTTACTTTTTACAGGTCTAAATATTTATATAGATTTGTTTGATTTTGTTATTCAAACTATTTTTTAATATTATCAGCAATTTATATTCAGCTTCAGTAATTTAATCACATTATTTTGAATCATTTTTTTATTTGTTATTCTAATTTAATCTATTTTTAAGTCTATACTCTGATTTATTCTTCACATCTGTCATGTCATGCTTAGTGAATTTGATGAAAACACGATTGCTCATTTAGCGGTTACTCTAATTGGCAAAAAAAATATATTTTATGCCAATTAGTCCTGCCAACCACAGTTTTTTCATTATCTTTATATTTTTAGTGTATGTATTTTTACTTACTAATTGGTCGTTCTTAATGATCGTTTCTACATTTTATAAACTAGCATTGTTTGTATTTCAATTTTATTTCATAAGAAAATCGAAAGCATGAGCAATGGCCAATTATGATCGACCTGCCCATACCTTTTTCTTATTTTCAAATTTTCAATTTGTTTTTTCTTTTTTGCCATTATTTTGGATTACTAAATTTATATTAGAAAAAAATTTACTTTATTTCTTTTATAAAAAATTCGGAAGAAAGATAATATAAAATAAATATATTTTTATAAGTTTTACTTATTTTGTTGTACTTTAAGTTCAACTATACATGCTTTTCTAATTTTAAGTAATTTCGATACAATATAAGCTATAAGTGCAGCACTGCTGCTAAATAACGCTCCCATTTTAGCCGCTCCCTGCAGGTCTGCATTTTCAAATGCAGTACCGGCAAGAAACAGCGCCACAGTTAGCCCCAGTGATGAAATAATTCCAGCAATAAGTAGATCTTTTTTATTCATACCTTTTGGCAATGAAAAGCCAAATAATGTGGATATAAAACTCGTCATATATATTCCACCTGTTTTACCAATTATTAAAGCAAAAAACACCAACCATGTAACTTGATTAATATTTGAGAATTCTACTCCGGCATTTGTCAATCCAAAAATTAATAATCCAAAATCAACAAATATTTTAAACTCATGTTCAAAATTTTCTAATGTAGATTTTGCGGTCGGTGTTGCCTCAAATAAACCAGCTGTTTCTTTTTGTTTTCTGGGTAAAAACGGCATTATAAAAACGAGAGCCAATGCTGCATGAATATGCGCTAAATATAAGCCAAGCCAGCTTAAAGTGCCTGATAAAACAATATACGGCCAGTAACTCTTAATATTCATTTTATTGAGTATATATGCCAAAAGCATTCCTGCAGCTGTCAGCAACAGCCAAGCAGGAAAAACAGGATTAGATGGATCCGGATAAAAAATAGCTATAATGATCAGTCCAATGCCATCATCAATAATAGCTATCAAAAGTAAAAAAGAGACCGCAGGATGATTTGGTCCAAAAATCAATTTAGCTACTATCCAAGCCAAAGCTATATCTGTTGCCGTAGGAATACCCCACCCGTTTATAAATTCACTGTTGCCAATAAAATGATTTAGTACAAGATACACAACTACAGGACCGATAACCCCACCAAATGTAGAAAAAATTGGATTGATTACTTTCTTAAGCGGATGTAAATCTCCGCCCGGTAAAATGCTTTGAATAATTTCTACGGTTGCTATTGCAAAAAAAAAATGCCATAAATATTTCGTTTACTAAGAAGTGTAAAGTGAAATTACCCACTATTTTATTATCTATAATATGTATATACGTTTCAGGGGATATATTTGCCCAAATCAAAGCTAAAATGACTCCGGTTATTAATGGCACTGAAAATTCTTGTAATAAATTAATTGTTTTTTTTGTAAATTCAGTCACTATATATTTCCTATTGTTTTATATTTTAATAGTTTATATTGTACAACAGCAAAATTAAAATGAAAAGTGTAAATGAAGATTTTTATTAAGATTTTGTTAAGATTACTCTGCATTTTTGAATTATTTAAACAAAATTATATAAAATATAATTGTATTTTTATCATTTTTTGTTAGGAATAACTACATTGCGTCCATTATTCTTAGCTGTGTAAAGGTTCTTGTCTGCTAAATCAATTAATGTTTCATAGGTCATTATTTTATCATTGTTTAGCGTATATGTCCCAAAACTAGCAGTTATTTGAATCATCATACCATGAAATTCTATACATTCATTTTCTAAAGAATATCTGATTTTTTCAGCAACTTTATAAGCCACATTCTCATTAGCATTTAAAAGCACAATTAAAAACTCTTCACCTCCGTATCTTGCTATCCAATCAGTCGTTTTTCTTATATTTAACTTTGCAATTTTAGCAAATTCTTTTAAAACATGATCTCCTGCAATATGTCCATAAGTATCATTAACTTTCTTAAAATAATCAATATCAGCTAAAATAACAGAAATAGGTTGTTTCGAATTTGACGCATTAAATACTTCAACAAGAAGTCGCTCTTCCATATATCGTCGATTATATGTATTTGTCAAGCTATCTTTTATGATTTCTTCATTCATTGTATGAATCATTCTGTTAAGTTCAGTAATTGTTTTTCCATTAATATTAAATGTTAAATTAGATAGATTAATTTCATTCGATGGCTCCAAATCCAAAGCATAGTCTGTTGTATTGAAATCTACACATAAAATAAATTTCAGATTCTCTTTGTTTTTAAATACTTTTGAAATTGTGATACAAAGATTACCAGTAGCCATTGATACATACGGTTCCGTAACATATTTATTCAGATTAGCTTTTCTAAGTAAATAATAATATTTATCCATGGTATGATCTGTTCCAACTCTGGCAGAATAAAAAAATAAATTATTTTTTACACCATTCTCATTACAATAACGTATTGTATTGCTGATTTGCATTCCGCTTGAATTTAATATATAAACACATTCTATATTTTTATGTGCCCATGTTATTTGTAGAAGTTTATTATCAAATTCGTTATGAGTAACACTTGCAAGCTCATTGATACAATAATCAACAATTTTATTTAATTTTTTATTTTTCTTTTTTTCTTCATCAATTAATGTCTTCATATGTTGATGAAAAGCATCATTTAACCCTTGAATTTGATTGTATTCTATTATATTATTAACATTAGTTATTTCTTGAGGTTTAGAAAAGAAAAAACCTTGCATCATATGTCCGCCCAGTTTTAATATTTCTATCGCTTCATCTTTATTCTCTATCCCTTCTGCAACTACAAGTGCTCCAATCATATTTGATAAATTAATAAGAGAACTTATAATTCCTTGCTTATAATAGTCATTTTGTATATTATTGCTCAAAGATATATCAATTTTTATTATGTCTGGTTTTACAAGTAAAATCCTGTCCATATTAGAAGAACCGGTGCCTACATCATCTAGTGCAATCATAAAACCCATTTTACGATATGTGTCACAAAATAATTTTAATGCTCTATCATCTTTAACTTTTGATTCATTGATCTCAATAACAATATTTCTTGGGTTTAAATTATACAATTTCACTTGACTGATTAAATAATTTGATCCTGCGACTTCATCCAATATTGAGGCATCCAAATTTAAAAATAATATCATATTTTTATCTTGACTATACAGTTTACTATATGCTTCTAATACTTTATCTCTGCAAATTCGATCTAATTCAAGTATTGCTTTTTCATAATATGCGGCCTCAAATAAATTTACCGGCAAAATATGTTCACCGTCCCCGATTCCCCTGATTAATCCCTCTAAACCTATTATTTTCTTTCTGCTTAAGGATACAATTGTTTGAAAATGAACTACTAATTTTTCATTTTTAATTATTTCATAAATATCAAATAATCTTTGTTTTTCTTGTGTATCATTCATCATCAACAGCTCCTTTAATTTAAAAAGCCTTTATAATATACAATTCAAACGAATTATTTATTATAAAGGCTTCTTTGCCTTGCTTTAATTGATAAATATAATATTTTTTATTATAAAATAAAATAAATGAAAATACAAGCTATATATTATCGTTATAAATTTTAATGCTACGAGATCCCCCATAATAAAAAAGCACCGATCACATATCATAATCTGTGCTTTCTAACAAATATTATTTATGGTAGATAAGTCTCTCCCATTAAGTATTTATCACATTCTCTAGCTGCACCGCGACCTTCATTAATTGCCCAGACAACTAAACTTTGACCACGTCTCATATCTCCGGCAGAAAACACACCTTCTATGTTTGTCATAAAACTTCCATATGGGGCATCCACATTCGTACGTTTATCCCGGACAATCCCCATCTCTTGTATTATCACTTCTTCGGGGCCTGAAAATCCCAACGCTAATAAAAGTAATTCTACTTCATGTATTTTTTCACTTCCGGCAACATCCGTGGAAATCATTCTTCCGTCGCTTTTTATTTCCCATTCGACTTTAACAGTTTGAACTGCTTTTAAATTACCATTTTCATCACCGATCATTTTTTTGACCCGTGTTTGAAATTGTCTTGGGTCTTTTCCAAAAATCGCTTCGACTTCTTTTTGTCCATAATCCTGTTTATAGATTCTTGGTAGTTCCGGCCATGGATTTTGTTCTATTCTTTCAATGGGTGGTTTTGGTTTTCTTATAAATTGCTGTATACTTTTGCAACCGTGCCGCAGTGACGTCGCCACACAATCGACTGCAGTATCACCACCACCAATAACAAGTACATTTTTATCTCTGGCAGATATATAATTATTATCTTCAAAGCTTGAATTTAACTGACTTTTCGTACTTGCTACTAAAAAATCCATTGCGTGATAAACTCCTTTTAGCTCTCTGCCTTCAACTAAAAGATCTCTGGGCTTTGTTGCCCCACAGCATAAAACAGTAGCGTTGAATTCGTCCAATAATTTCTTCGCAGGATAATTAACGCCTACTTCTGTGTTTGCCACAAAAGTTATACCTTCGTCTCTCATTAACTTTATACGTCTATTTACAATATTTTTCTCCAATTTCATACTTGGAATACCGTACATCAGCAAACCGCCCAGCCTATCTTCTCTTTCAAATACAGTCACTGTATGACCGGCTTTATTTAACATATCCGCACATGCAAGCCCAGCAGGTCCCGAGCCAACTACTGCCACTTTTTTCCCTGTACGCTTTTGAGGAGGAGAGGGTTTTATCCAACCTTCGCTAAATGCTTTTTCAATAATAGCATATTCATTATCTTTTATAGTTACTTGAGGTTCATTTATACTGAGCGTACAAGATCCTTCACAAAGCGCAGGACACACTCTTGATGTAAATTCCGGAAAATTATTATTTCTCAATAATCTTTGCGCTGCTTGCTTCCATAGCCCTTTGTACATCATATCATTGAATTCAGGAATTAAATTATTTAAAGGACATCCATATTCTTTTCCTACATGGCAAAAAGGAGTACCGCAGTCCATGCATCTTGCACCTTGATTTTGCTGTTTATCATCAGGTAAATGCAGGTGAAATTCGTCCCAGTCTTTTATTCTTTCTTTTATATCTCTATCAGGCGCCACTTCTCTGTTATATTCCATAAACCCTGTTGGTTTACCCATAAGTCTAGTTCCTCCGTTTCTATTTATATATGACGTTATTAAAAGCGGTAAGAAGCGCTTCTTCTCCGGCAAGTCCGCTGTCATATGCTTCTTGTGTTGCCATCATCATTTTTTTGAACATTTTGGGAATAATCTTTACAAATTTTTGTTTATTTTCTTTCCAGTTATCCATAATGGATTTTGCGTAATCGCTTTCTGTATATTTGATATGCTTATACACCATGTCTTTTATTTTCTTTTCATCATTATCTGATAATTTTTCAATCTCTATCATACCCATATTACATTTTGTAAGGAAGTCTCCATTAACATCAAGCACATATGCAATCCCTCCAGACATACCTGCTGCAAAGTTTCTGCCTGTTTGCCCAAGCACCACGACATATCCGCCAGTCATATATTCGCATCCGTGATCACCTAATGATTCAACCACAGCTTCAACTCCACTATTTCTTACGCAGAATCTTTCTCCTGCCATCCCTCTTATATATGCTTCTCCTTGTGTCGCTCCATAAAACGCTACATTACCGATAATAATATTTTCTTCAGGGATAAACGAAGCATCCTTCGGCGGATATACAATAATTTTTCCGCCTGACAAGCCTTTTCCCAGATAATCATTTGTATCTCCTTCTACTATCATTGTCACACCTTTTGGAACAAATGCTCCAAAACTTTGCCCAGCAGAGCCTTTAAAATTCAGTGTAATAGTATCTTCCGGCAATCCTTTTGATCCATATTTACGAGAAATTTCACTTCCTAGAATTGTACCGGCAACCCTATTTATGTTCCTGATGGGAACTTCAGCGTTTACTGGCTTTCTAGTATCTAATGCTTCTTTACACAAATCTAATAAAACTATTTTATCAAGTGTTTTTTCTATTTGATGATATTGATCAACTTGACAATATCTTCCTACATCTTCAGATACCTGCGGCATATATAATATGGAAGAAATGTCAATGTTGCTTGATTTCCAGTGTTTTGCAGCCTCATTTAATTCAAGTTTGTCGGTTCGTCCAATCATTTCATTAATGGTTCTGAACCCAAGCATTGCCATAATTTCTCTTATTTCCATGGCGATAAAATGCATTAAATTAATTACGTGCTCAGGCTTGCCTGTAAATTTTGCTCTAAGTTTTGGATTTTGCGTTGCTATTCCTACCGGACAAGTATCCAGATTACATACTCTCATCATCACACATCCCATTGCGATTAATGCAACTGTACAAAATCCGTATTCCTCTGCTCCAAGTAGTGCAGCGATTGCCACATCTCTTCCGTTCATCATTCTGCCATCAACTTCAACAATGATACGGCTTCTTAAATTATTTAATACTAATGTTTGATGCGTTTCTGCAATTCCAAGTTCCCATGGCAGTCCTGTATGGCGCATGCTGGATTTTGGGGCTGCTCCTGTACCTCCATCATATCCGCTAATAAGCACGACATCTGCCCTGCCTTTTGCAACACCAGCCGCAACTGTTCCAACGCCTACTTCTGATACGAGCTTGACATTAATCTTTGCGTTTTCATTTGCATTTTTTAAGTCATGTATAAGCTCCGCCAAATCTTCTATGGAATAAATATCATGATGCGGCGGCGGTGAAATAAGCTCTACACCAGGTGTTGAATATCTTACTTTTGCTACCCATGGATATACTTTTCTGCCCGGCAGCTGTCCGCCTTCTCCCGGTTTTGCTCCCTGAGCCATTTTAATTTGTATTTCTTTGGCGTTTACCAAATATTCACCCGTAACCCCAAATCTTCCAGAAGCAACTTGTTTTATTGCACTAGACATAGAATCGCCATTTGGAAGCGGCTTATATCTGTCACTGTCTTCTCCACCTTCACCTGAATTACTTTTTCCGCCTATTCTGTTCATGGCAATCGTCAGTGTTTCATGTGCCTCTTTACTGATAGCTCCAAATGACATAGCCCCGGATTTAAACCTCTTGCATATCTTTTCCACACTTTCAACTTCCTCAATGGGTATAGGTGTACAATCTTTAAACTTCATTAAGCCGCGAATATTATGTTTTTGTGGATTATCTTCAACAATTGAACGTGAATATTTTTTAAACAATTCATAATCTCCTGTTTTGCACGCCTGCTGAAGCATTGCAACTGTATCTGGATTAAACATATGCTCTTCGCCATCTGTCACCCATTTGTACTGACCGCCCGACTCCAATGTATTACTGTTTATTCCAATGCTATTATAAGCCAATTCATGGCGCATTTTAATTTCCTGAGCTATTTCAGTCATTCCGATTCCGCCAATCCTTGAAGGTGTTCTCGTAAAATATTTATCGATTACTTCGTTTGATATTCCAATGGCTTCAAATATTTGAGCGCCTTGATAACTTTGTATTGTTGATATACCCATCTTGGAAAGAATTTTTACAATACCTTTTTTGGATGCTTTTATATAATTTTCCTGCGCTGTTTCATAAGTAAAGCCGGCTAACATACCTTGAGCAACCATGTCCCTAATTGATCCAAAGGCCAAATATGGATTAATTGCAGATGCACCATAACCCAACAGCAATGCAAAATGATGCACTTCACGCGCCTCTCCTGTTTCCACAACTATGGATACTTTTGTTCTATTCTTACTGCGTATTAAATAATGATGCAATGCAGCAGTTGCAAGCAACGCCGGAATAGGTGCTTTAGTACGGCTTACATTTCTATCTGATAAGACGAGAATATTCGCTCCTTTAGAAATTGCTTCATCCGCTGATACAAAGAGTTCGTCTATAGCATCATTCAATCCTTTTTCTTGATCTTCTATTTTATAAATAATTGGCAATGTTACAGTTTTAAAATTTTCAATATCAAGCTTTTTGATTTTTTGCAACTCTTCATTTTTCAATATTGGTTGTGCCAATTTAAGCATTTTACAATTTTCTTCGTTAATACTTAAAATATTTCGGCTTGTACCAAGCATTGTATATGTAGCTGTTATTATTTCTTCCCTGATTGCATCAATAGGCGGATTCGTAACCTGAGCAAACAATTGTTTAAAATATGTATATAACAGCTGAGGTTTTTTTGAAAGAACCGCAATCGGAACATCGTACCCCATAGCTCCAGTCGGTTCCAGTACATTTTTTACCATTGGTGCAATAATACTATTTAAATCTTCAAATGTATATCCAAATTCCTTTTGTTTACATATTAAATCAGTAATAGGTTCATCTTCGGTTTCAACATTAGCCAGATCATCCAATGTAATCATGTTTTTATTTAACCAATCACGATATGGATATTGCTGAGACATTGTAGCTTTTATTTCTTCATCAGTAATAATTCTGCCTTGTTTTGTATCTATTAACAACATTCTTCCTGGCTGTAATCTTCCTTTGAGAAGAACATTTGCAGGATCTATATCTAAAACTCCTACTTCGGATGCTGTAATGACCATATCATCTTTAGTTACATAGTAACGTGATGGTCTCAATCCATTTCTGTCTAATATTGCCCCAACTACACTTCCATCTGTAAATGCCACAGACGCCGGTCCGTCCCATGGCTCCATTAAACAACTGTAATATTCATAAAACGCCTTTTTTTCATCACTCATTGATTCATGATTAGACCATGGCTCAGGAATCATCATCATGGCAGCTTGAGGGAGCGAATAACCGCTCAGCGCCAAAAACTCCAGCGTATTATCAAACATAGCTGAATCACTGCCATCATTATCAATAATCGGGAACAGTTTTTTAATATCTTCTCCAAAAAGATCTGATTCTAAAACTGCTTGTCTGGATTGCATCCAGTTTACATTGCCTCGAAGTGTGTTGATTTCCCCATTATGTATAATATATCTGTATGGATGAGACCGTTCCCAGCTTGGGAAAGTGTTGGTGCTATAGCGCGAATGTACTAAAGCTAACGCCGATTCAAAATCTCGATCAGCCAATTCTTGATAAAAAACATCTACTTGATGCGGTGTCAGCATGCCTTTATATACAATCGTTTTGCATGAAAGACTCGCAAAATAAAAAAATTCATCTTCGTTGCTTATAATATTTTTAATTTCATTTTCAATTTGTTTTCTTATAACATATAATTTTCTTTCAAACGATAATTCATCATTTATTAAATTAGATTTTCCTATAAATAATTGCTTAATAAAAGGCATATTTGACTTTGCTGTTTCACCGAGCGGAGATGGATCAACCGGCAGTTCGCGTACACCTAAAAATTCCTGGCCTTCCTGCTTTATAATTCTTTTTATAATACTTTCATATTTTTCTCTTAGTTCGATATCATGAGGCATAAACATCATACCTACACCATATTGCCCCGCCGAAGGAAGTGTTATGTTTAATTGTTCACATACTTTCACAAAGAATTTATGTGGTATTTGAGTCAACATCCCCGCACCGTCTCCTGTATTTTCTTCACAACCCACACCGCCTCTATGCGTGAGATTATCAAGTATCTTAATTCCTTGTTCAATAATTTTATGTGATTTATTCCCTTTAATATTTACAATAAAGCCAATCCCACAAGCATCATGTTCCATAGCGGGATCATATAAACCTTGTTTTTTTGGCATCGATTTATTATAAGTTATTTCCCAAGTTTTCTTATTTAACATTTTTTCTAACCATCCTCCATTATGCTTTTCAATAATAAAAAAGCATACACAAAAGCAAAGTATATTAAACTTCGCCATTGAAGCATGCTATATTTCCACACAATTTTTATATAAATTTATTATGATTTTACCATTAAATAAGTACATAATCAATAATAAAATAAAAAAATATTTTAGCTAAAATTTGTCTGTTTGTATTATTTATTAAATCAATTAATTTTTTTTTTATACATTTTTATGATATTTTGTGCTACCTCTTGTTTTGATAATCGTTTTTCCATTGCCTGTTTTTCTATATATTTATGAGCCGTTTCTTCATTCATCTTTTGTTTTTCTATTAAAATCCATTTAGCGTGATTAATAATCCTTATCGCTTCCATTTTGGTTTGAAGAGAAACGTTTTTTTCTTCCATTCGTTTTATTTTTTCCCTTACCGCAACAAGCAATTTAATTACTTGATATATTATTTGTTTTGAATTTGGCTTTGCTACGGTAAACACTCCTTGTTGTTCTACCTGACAGGACACTTCATCAAACATATCGGCTTTTACCATCAAAATAATACCTGCATATGTGCTTTGAGCAATATCTAATGCAAGCTCGCTTCCGAATTCATCTAGAAGAGGAGTATTTATAATTATAATATCAAATATTTGTGATATTATCAGGCGTTTTACTTCTCCTGCACTGGAAACCGAAATAATAGGAGAAAATTCTTTTACAGGTAACAAATCCGATAGTAACTCTTCTCTTCCGCTGACTCCTGATACAATCAAAACGCTATAGCAGTGTTTTTCAGTTAACATTCGAATTTTTCACCTTTCATTAGCAATGTGGCAGGGTGCTATATGCCTTAATGATTTTTTTCGGCATTATTTCTGCTAAAAAACTGCTTTTCATCATCTCTTTAATTGCTTCATCCAAACTTAAAGGCAGTACTTTAAATGTTTTGGTATATGAGCTTTCATTAAACAAATTTTCTCGAGCCGGCAAGGATGGCTTTAAAAAATTTTTTATTCCGTCTAGACCCGCATATATCATCAGCGCATAAGCAATATATGGATTTGCATAGGGATCAGGCGAACGAAGCTCTATTCTCTCGTACGCCCCTTTAACTGCAGGTATCCTTATAAGTAGAGAACGGTTTTCTTCGCACCAAGCAATATATTTCGGCGCTTTTTTCTCTCCAAGTCTCTCATACGATTTTGCACTCGGATTTAAAAATACAGTTATCTCGCTTATATGCTCGAGTATCCCTGCCATAAAACTATTTATTTCTTTTGAATCATCAGATCTTATAGAAATATTTATGTGAAATCCGTTGCCGCTTTTATCTTTCAACGGTTTGGGTTCAAAATTCGCATACAGACCATTCCTTGCAGCAACTGTTTTTACCACCGATTTAAATGTTGTAGCATTGTCAGCTGCGGTAAGAGGATCACTGTATTTAAAATGTACTTCGTGCTGTCCTGGCCCCTCCTCATGACGAGAACTTTCAGGTATTATCCCCATTTTCTCAAGTATGAAGCATATTTCTCGACGAATATTTTCTCCTTTGTCCTCGGGAGCTATGTCCATATATCCTGCATTGTCGTGTGGTATATCGGTGGAATCTCCGTTTTCGTCCGTTTTGAAAAGATAAAATTCATATTCCACTCCCACATTACAATTTATACCGATTTCTTTCGCCTTATCAACCGCCTTTCTGAGTATGTGTCTACCGTCAACCTCATATGGTTTACCGTCAGGATATTTGATATCGCAGTAAAGACGTACCACTTTTCCCGGTACCGGTCTCCACGGCAAGTCAGCTAAAGTTGATGAGTCAGGCACCAAAACCATATCCGACTTTTGTATCGTTTCAAATCCTTTTATAGCTGAAGCGTCAAACGGTATACCAACCATAAATGCTCTTTCTAACTCACTTGGCATTATAGCAATATTTTTCTGCGTTCCATAAACATCGCAAAATGCCAAGCGAATAAATTTTACATCTTCCTGTTTCACATATGTAATCACTTCATCTTTTGTATAAACCACTGATTCACCTCGTATTAGTTTTAGGATATAAATTTTATGTATTTTGTAATATTTAATTGAATCCTATCTAATAATATTATAAAATTAAGTTTATTATATTTATATATTATATCACTTAATTAATTATAATCAAATAATAAAAAGGAGTTATAAAAATGATTAATTGGACAAAAACTAACGATGCAATCGGCACTGCCAATAGAGGCAATCCCACCGAATCAGGTCTATGCACACTCTGTAGAGCTGACTGCCAGGGAAAATGTGAAACATGGATGTCTTGTATCAAAGGAAGGAAACTTCTCTATCCTAGAGATTTTGGGAAAATCACTTCAGGAAGCGGCAATACGACACATTTAGGTATTAATTATAATGCGCTTAGAATACAGGGGTATAATTATGGCTCAAGCGCAGAAGTACAAGGATTAAGTAGTTCCGCAGATGATTGCATATTCCCAAATGTAAGTTTGGAAACGGAATTTGGTTATAAAATTAAAACAAAAGTCAAAATACCTATAATGACAGGTGCTTTAGGTTCAACTTTTATTGCTGCAAAATATTGGGAGTCATTTGCTACAGGGGCTGCGCTTGTAGGTTTCCCTATTGTTGTCGGCGAAAATGTTGTAGGAATCGATAAACAAGCTGTAGTTGAAAATGGAAAAATAGTAAAAGCACCAGAATTAGATAGAAGAATAGATACATATTTGCGGTGGTATAACGGGTATGGCGCAATACTTGTTCAAATGAACGTAGAAGACACTCGAAACGGAGTAGCAGAATATATAATAAACAAATATGGTGATAAAGTAATAATAGAATTAAAGTGGGGACAAGGTGCTAAAGACATTGGAGGAGAAATTCAAGTAGATAACATAGAATATGCAACATTCCTTAAAAAAAGGGGTTATGTCGTCGACCCCGACCCTACCAAAACGGAAGTTGTTGAAGGATACAAAAATGGTGCAATTAAGTCTTTTGCACGCCATAGTCGTTTGGGATTCACAGAAGCAAAAAATGCAGATGATGTAAAAAAAGATTTCATGAAATCAATAGATTATTTAAGAAAAATTGGTTATAAAAGAATCACGTTGAAAACCGGTTCATATGGAATGGAAGCTCTAGCTATGGCAATTAAATTTGCATCAGAAGCAAATCTTGACCTACTGACTATAGATGGTTCTGGTGGCGGTACAGGAATGAGTCCTTGGAATATGATGGAAAATTGGGGAGTGCCTTCAGTTATGCTTCATGCAAAAGCGTATGAATACGCAAGTATATTAAAATCAAAAGGGCAAAGAGTTGTAGATTTATCCTTCGGAGGCGGTCTTGCAAAAGAAGATCAAATATTTAAGGCTCTTGCTTTAGGCGGAGAATTTACTAAACTTGTATGCCTTGGTCGATCAATAATGATACCCGGATTTTTGGGAAGCAATATTGAAGGTGTTCTCAAACCCGAAAGAAAAAAAGAAGTTAACGGCAATTGGGATGACCTTCCAAAAACTGTTACAGAAAATGGAACAAAAGCTGAAGATATTTTTGCGGGATATTTTGACTTGCAGGCTATAGTAGGTGCCGATGCGATGAGGACAATGCCTTACGGAGCTATAGCAATATGGACAATGGCTGATAAAATTGCAGCAGGTCTACAGCAGTTTTTAGCAGGAGTAAGAAAATTCTCAGTAATGGAAATTGATAGAACTGATATATTTTCTGCAAACAGAGAAACTGAAAGAGAGACGCAAATCCCTTTTATTACTGATGTTAATGATTATAAAGCTAAATCAATATTAAAAGCATAAATATGAGAGTCGATAATATCGGCTCTTTTTTACTAAATATATATTGTAACTTTATTAAATTGGGTTTTGCAAGCGTCGTCAAAATTTAATAAACTAAATGATATTAAATCGCTTTAATGCCTGTTCATAGTTCCTCTTTTTATCTCAGTGCACATATTTGAATAAATTATTTTGATTAAACAACTTTAATTTATATTAAAATGCAGCTATTTTGTACAATAAATTTATTGTTTTACAAATTTAGGAAAATATATAATTTAAAATTAAATTAATAAGGAAATACATGTATGAAGACTTATATCAACTAAGAAAATAAAAAAATTTTCACAAACACCCATAAAGCCGAGTGTAAAATTAATTCCTTGTTCAATAATTTTATGTGATTTGTTCCCTTTAATATTTACAATAAAGCCAATCCCACAAGCATCATGTTCCATAGCGGGATCATATAAACCTTGTTTTTTTGGCATTGTATTTTTGTAAATCAAATTAGTCAAGTTTTCATTTTTTTTCATATCTTTCCTTACTAAACCTCCTTGGCATGCTTTGATGGAAAACTTTCATTTAATATATAAAGCATCAAAAATTTGGGCTACCAACATATTATAATTATAAAATTTATATGAATAAACATTAAGCGATGTTATATTACTAATATATTAAATATTCAATAAAAAAGTTTGAAATCAAATTAACTTTGCGATATATATATTACACATTAATTTTCATATTGTTACTTTACATAAAATTTAAAGTTACCATGGATGTAATGAAAATATACACATTACTTCATGTTTGAGAAATTTTTTTGTTTATAAACAATTATTTAATCTTTACTAATCAATTTATCTGGCTTAATTACAAGTGTACACCTTTCTAAGATTTTAGCAAAAAATATAAATACAATTGACAATCTTATTAATATTGTTTATTATGTTAGAAATTTAAAATATCGTTATTACTTACCTAATAAACCAATAATTAATTATCTTAATTTTTTTGACCTGTTATCACTGTCTTTTAAAAATTTGAAGTAATAATAATTAAAGTAAACGAATGACTTCTTAGAAATACCTTAATTAAACGTATATACAACTTGTTATTTGCAATTTATAAATTTGATAGATGAATTCAATTAATAAAGGTACAGAGAACAAATGAAAATTTCTATTGAAAAATGTGTCGAAAGTGACCTTCTTGCTTTATCTTCAATATCTTATGAAACATATAAAGATACATTTTTAAACCAAAATTCCCCGGTAAATATGTATCAATATCTTAACAATGCATTTGGGATTAAAAAAATACACAGCGAACTATTAAATAAAGATTCCTGTTTTTATTTTATATATCACGATAAAAATTTAGCAGGTTATTTTAAAATAAACGAATCCCCGGCACAAACAGATATACATGATAATCTTTCATTAGAATTAGAAAGGATCTACCTGAAAAAAGAATTTCAAGGAAAAGGTTTAGGTAAAATCATGTTGAATTATGCTATTGATATCGCATCAAATAAAAACAAAGGATATATTTGGTTAAGTGTTTGGGAAAAAAATATACATGCAATACAATTTTATAAAAACAATGGATTTTCCCAATTTGCTGTACATCCATTCATTATGGGCAATGAGGAACAAACAGATTTACTTATGAAAAAGAATTTAAAATAAATCTCCATATAAAAACCAACTTGAAAATATAAGGAAAAATTATGGCTTTTGAGAAATATCTTAAAATCTTTAAAGAATGTCAGAGCACAAATATACAAAAAGAAATATTAATCAATAATATTCGCAAAGGACGCATCTTCGCATATATTACGATTGTCTTTGATCTACTTCTTGCAGCCGTAGATATAAGCAGTTCGATTTTAGAGATAGATGATCGTTTCCATTATAGCAATTATTTGATAGCATATTTGATTTTTATTTCCATTAATATTATTTTCTTGCTTATTATTTCTCGTATTAAATATTCAGACATCGAAAATAGTGATCCAAATCGAATTAAAAGATTTGAAGGATTAATAATTGTTTATATTACTTTAATTATGTCTTGGGGAAGCATTATATCCCTTATGGATCAAAAATTATATGGGCAACTTATGGCATTCATGGTAAATGCTATTACCTGTTCTGTTATTTATTTATTAGACAATAAAAAAATTATGATTCCCTATATTATATCAATATCAATTCTTTGTATAGGGCTTCCTTTTTTTCAATCTTCCAGCGATGTCTTAGTTGGTCACTATGTTAATTTGTTTGTATTTATATCTATTTCATGGTTAACGTCCAGAATTGTTTATATAGGCTATTGCCATGATATTAATAACAAGAAATTACTTAAAGAATCAAAAGCATTGCTCGAAAACCAAATAGATGAGAATAAACAAATCAATTTAAAGCTTACAATGGCTAATAATCAATTAAAAGAATTAGCATTAATAGATGAATTAACCGGTATCCCAAACCGAAGAAACTTTAGAAATTTTATTGATTTAGCCTTTACAAGTTATGTTAAATCAGATACCTCCTTTTCTTTTATGATGATAGATATCGACTTTTTTAAAGAATTCAACGATACATATGGTCACATTGAAGGCGATAAAGTACTGGTCAGTGTTGCAAATACGATCAATTCCGTTGTTAAAAATCCTATGGAACTCGTTGCTCGTTGGGGAGGTGAAGAATTTGTTTATGTATCTTTTAATATGTCAAAAAAATATATTGTAGAACTTGCCGAAGAAATCAGATTAAAAATATTGTCTTTGGAAATCTATCATAATGACTCTGTAATAAATAATTTTTTATCAGTAAGTATTGGTGTGTGTTTTACAAAAGTTCACAGTATTTCTGATGTTAGCCGCATTATTGAACAAGCTGATAAAATGTTATACTCAGCTAAAGAAAAAGGCCGTAATAACGTTCAAATATATATAGAGTAATATTTAATATTGTATTTACTGTTTAAATACAATTAATATAACGATATACTAATTTTATTATATCAATTCATTAAATAGATACGACGTAAAAAATGAAAATTTGTTTTTCGTATCTTTTCTTCTTCTCCGGCCGGTTGGATATTTAAACAAAATCAAAGTATTCAAACAGTTAAACAAACCGTTATCTCTAATATATTGCTTTTCTGGAAATGGAAAATGTCAAATATTAAAACCGGGTGTGCTTTTTCTGTAAATAAATCTTTTCTTTGAATGCAGCACTCGCGCTCAAATTGGGTAAATGTCTATGCTGTTGAATCTGTGCATTTTTTTTTGTGCGTTCAAGCATTAGTTTTATTCGGTTTATTTGATTCACCTCGCTTGCCCCCGGATCATAATCAACTGTAACAATATTGATATTTGGATATCTTTCTTTAAGCGGTTTTATCATGCCTTTTCCCGTTATATGATTAGGTAGACATGCAAATGGCTGCATACAGATAATATTATTGGCTCCTTCTTTGATTAATTCAACCATTTCTGCCGTTAAAAGCCATCCTTCACCTGATTGATTATATAATGATAAGATATTTCTCACACCTTCCGCCATTTCATAAATACTCTGTGGTTCTTTAAATCTTTTACTTCGTTTTAACGCAATACACATATCATTACGATAATTTTCAATATATTTTATAACGACATTACTTGCTATGCTGTGTATTTTTGTTCTGCCAAGATTTTGATAATTCATTTCATTTCCATAAGCACTGTATAAAAAAAATTCGAGCAAACCCGGAACTACTATTTCCGCTCCTGCATTTTCAATAAAATCAACCATATCATTATTTGCTGCCGGATGATATTTTACTAATATCTCACCAACCAATCCCACACGAGGTTTTCTTTCATCTCTGACTGCAACTTGTTCAAAATCTTTGATAATCATTCCTATATTTTTTCTAAATTGTTCTCTGCTTCCTTGTCTGATATTATTTTTGCATTTTACCATCCATTCATCATATAATTTATTGGTTTGACCATTTGTTTTTTCGTAAGGTCTTACTTGAAACAAAAGCTTCATCAACAGATCTCCGTAAACCATGGACATGATCACTTTATTTAAAAAAGGCAATGTAAGTTTAAAGCCCGGATTTTTTTCTAACCCGACTGTATTTGCAGATATCACGGGTATATTTTCAAATCCTGCATCCTTGAGTGCCTTTCTTAAAAGCGCCATATAATTACTTGCTCTGCAAGGACCTCCTGTTTGACTTATAATTAGTGCCGTTGTGTTTAAATCATATTTGCCTGATTTTAATGCGTTGATTAATTGTCCGATAATTATAATAGACGGATAACAAGAGTCATTATTGACATATTTTAATCCTTCCTGAATATCGTGATTATTTACTTTTTTTAAAATCTCAAATCGATAACCCGATGCACACGCTGCTTCCTGCACTAACTCAAAATGAATCGGTGCCATTTGTGGAGCAAGTATTGTATATTGTTTTCGCATATCCTTAGTAAAGAGCACTCTTTTATAAGAAGATATGTTGAAAATATCTTCATCACAATTTATTTTATTTTCCCTTAGCTCCATTGCCGCTTTTAGCGATCTGATTCTAATTCTTACAGCTCCCAAATTACTGATTTCATCAATTTTGATCATGGTATACATCTTCCCTGCACGACTTAAAATTTCATTTGCTTGATCCGCTGCAATAGAATCTGGCCCGCATCCAAACGAATTTAATTGGATCAGTTCTATATTATCCTGCCTTGATACAAATTCAGCAGCTTTATATAGTCTGGAATGATACATCCATTGATCTAATACTCTGAGTGGTCGCTCTATTCTCCCGAGATGCGCCACTGAATCTTCAGTAAGAACAGCCAGTCCTAAAGAAGTAAGCAATTTGGGTATTCCATGATTTACCTCACCATCTATATGATATGGCCTACCTGACAGTACAACGCCTTTGCGATTGTTCTCTTTTAACCACTCTAGTACTTCTTCTCCCTTTTTTTTAATATCATTCTTAATTTTTAAATCTTCTTGCCACGCCATAGAGACGGCATATTTTATCTCTTCATAAGATATATCAAATTCTTTTAATTCTTTATGCATTTTTTTCGTTAATAAATTTTTATTATGATATGGTAAAAACGGATTATGAAATCTTATTCCATTTTCTTTTAATGTGCTCATATTTGTTTTAATCACTTCGGCATATGCAGTTACAATAGGGCAATTAAAATAATTATCTGCTTCTTTATATTCTACTCTTTCTTTATAGATACATGGGTAAAAAATATGCTTTATATTTTTTTTTGCTAAAGCCGCAATATGCCCGTGAACCAGTTTTGCAGGATAGCATATCGTATCAGAAGCAATCGTGTCCATTCCTGATTCGTAAATTATCCTACTTGAAATCGGAGATAATTCTACTTTGAATCCCAGTTCTGTAAAAAACGTAAACCAAAACGGATAATTTTCATACATATTTAAAACACGGGGAATTCCTATAATTCCTCTTGGTGCATTCATTTTTTCCAACGGTCTATATTGAAACAATCTGTTTGCCTTGTATTCAAATATATTCGGGATTTTATTTTTTTCATCTATTCCAATTCCTCGCTCACAACGATTACCTGAAATAAATTTCCTTCCATTCGTAAATGAATTAATAGTCAACAAGCAATTATTAGTGCATTTTTTGCACCTGGTGAATTTTGTTTGATAAGCAAATTTTTCTAAATCATCAAAAGAAATCAAAGAAGTTTTCATATTTTTATTCCAAGTATTTTTTGCAATGATGGCCGCTCCATAAGCCCCCATTAGCCCTGAAATATCCGGTCTTATAACTTCTTTGTTGGTAATTAATTCAAAACATCGCAAAATCGCATTATTTAAAAAAGTACCACCTTGAACAATGATATTATTCCCAAGCTCTGCACAGTCTTTTATTTTTATTACCTTATATAATGCATTTTGAATAACTGAATAACATAGCCCGGCAGATATATCTCCGACCGTTAAGCCTTCTTTTTGAGCTTGTTTCACTCTTGAATTCATAAATACCGTGCAGCGCGAACCTAAGTCTGCAGGCATGGCTGCTTTTATTCCTTCTGAAACAAATTCTTCAATACTCATTTCTAAAGATTTTGCAAAAGTTTCTATAAAAGAGCCACATCCTGACGAACAGGCTTCATTTAAAATCACATTGTCAATAACCTTATTCTTTATTTTTATGCATTTCATATCTTGCCCGCCAATATCTAAAATGAAATCTACATTTGGCATAAAATGCTTTGCTGCAGTGTAGTGAGCAATCGTTTCTACTTGTCCAATATCACAAGAAAAAGCAGATTTTATTAAGTGTTCTCCGTAGCCGGTTACTGCAGTATAAGCTATTATTGAATCATTAGGCAAATGATCATAAATTTCATAAAGTATCTTCCTTACAGCTTCTATGGGATTTCCTTCATTATTTATATAATGTGTAAATAAAAGATTCGTTTCTTCATCAATTAAAGCAGCTTTACTTGTTGTTGACCCAACATCCAATCCTAAAAAGCAATTTCCTTTAAAATAATCTAATCTTTTTCTCTCTACATTATTCTTAGCATGTCTTTTAATAAAAATCTCATATTCTTCACCAGTCGAAAACAATGGCTGCAGATGCGGCAGATTTACATGAAAGCTACCTTCTTTAGCTTGGAGAAGAGAAATTAATTCTTTCAGAGTAATGATTTTTTTATTTTCTTTAGAACATAATGCTGCCCCAATAGCAACATAAATTTCAGCATTTTGAGGGACTATCATCTCATCATTATCTAAATCTAAAGTTTGTTGGAAGCGCTTCCTCAATTGAGGCAGAAAATGTAACGGTCCTCCAAGAAAACCTACTTTTCCTTTTATTGTTTTTCCGCATGCCAATCCGCTGATTGTCTGATTGACGACTGCCTGAAAAATCGATGCCGCAATATCTTCTTTTTGCACTCCTTCATTTAATAATGGCTGTATATCAGTTTTTGCAAAAACCCCGCACCTAGAAGCTATTGGATAAATAACTTCATAATTCTCGGCAAGCTTATCTAAACCTTGTGCATCTGTATTTAAGAGTATGGCCATTTGGTCGATAAACGCTCCGGTTCCTCCCGCACATATCCCATTCATTCTTTGATCAATACCATTTTCTAAAAACGTTATTTTTGCGTCTTCCCCACCTAGCTCTATGATTACTTTCACATCCGGAATAAATCTGCTTGTCGCGCGATATCCAGCATATACTTCCTGAATAAAAGGAAAATTCATTTTTTCTGAAAATGAAAGTGCTCCTGATCCTGTCAATGTAACAGTAATATATAAATTCCCAAAATCACTATATAATTCGTCAAATATTTTTTTTAATGTCGTAAAAAGATCTGAATGATGTCTGCTGTATTTATGATAAATCATCTTATCTTTATTATCTAATAATACTATTTTTATTGTAGTAGATCCGATATCAATTCCGAGATGCAAAACATTTTTATGATTATTTTTTTCGATATTTAAAGTCAGTTTATTTCACTCCATTCTTCTAGCATTTTTATTTTAATCTTCATAAAAATAACAAATATGTTAATCAAGGATTTTTTAAACATGCTAATAGTATTTCAATTTTGTTTAAAAAATATAAGAATTTTTTCCATTTTTTAGTAAAAACTTTTAATTAATAGAAAAATTTAGTATTATATCAATAATTAAATATTGTTTATTTTAATGCACGAATTATATATGTGTTATAAAATGAATCTGATAACGTTCTCTCAAGGTCGGTTTTCTGCCAAATTATTGACTTTTAATTAAAGTGGGAGTATGATTATTAAGGTTTTTATCAATATTTTAAATACTTATTCGTCATATTTTTGGAGGTTAACATGAATTTAACATCAATATCTGTATTTGGAATAATAACAGGTATTATTGCTTTGGTTGCGGCATTATTATTCGCCAAAAACGTACTTAAAAGAAATCCCGGCAATAATAAAATGCAAGAAATTTCCAAAGCGATACAAGAAGGCGCTATGGCTTATTTAAAGAGACAATATAGAACTCTCCTTCCCTTTGCCGTTGTTGTCTTCGTCATACTGTTTTTTATAAGGGGCTGGCAGAGTGCTGTTGCATTTATTGTCGGCGCGGTAGCTTCCGCAGTTGCCGGTTATGTTGGTATGAGCATCACAACAAGAGCAAACAGTCGTACTACGGAAGCTGCACGTACCAGTTTGAATAGTGCACTCGGTATTGCTTTTAGAGGCGGCGCAGTTATGGGATTTTCTGTCGCCGGTTTAGGTCTCTTGGGCGTTTCTGCTTTATTTTTAATATTTGGCGACGCTGAAACAATAAACTCTTTTGCTTTCGGCGCAAGCGCAATTGCGCTATTCGCTCGTGTTGGCGGCGGCATATACACTAAAGCTGCAGATGTTGGTGCGGATCTTGTTGGAAAAGTAGAAGCTGGAATTCCTGAAGATGACCCAAGAAATCCCGCTGTTATCGCAGATAACGTTGGCGATAATGTCGGAGACACTGCCGGTATGGGCGCAGACTTGTTTGAGTCGTATGCGGCAACAACCATCGCCGGTTTATTGATTGGATACTCTGTTTTTAAAGGTCATGGTGTTGGAGAATATCTTTTTATCTTAATCGGCATCGTTGGCTTAATCGCTTCTATTCTTTCAAGCTTCCTTGTTAAAACCGGTGAAAAAGCCAATCCGCAAATGGCTTTAAATAAAGGTCTTTGGGGAACAAATATTCTCACAGCGATCGGTTCATTTGCTGTTGTGCATCTTGTGCTCCCGGCTTCCTATGATACAGGAAGTGTTATCATTACCCCCAATAAAGTTTTCATATGTGTTTTATGCGGTTTAATGGTTAATATTTTGATCGGCTTGATTACGGAATATTATACTTCTAACAATAAAAAACCCGCGCAAGCAATTGCCAAAGCCTCTCTTACCGGGGCAGGAACAAACATTATTTCCGGTCTGGCAGTCGGGCTTAAAAGCACGGCGCTGCCTATCCTTACATTCTGCGCTTCTACACTGATTTCCTTCTATTTTGCAGGTGTATACGGTATTGCAATCGCGGCTATGGCTATGCTTTCCACTGCCGGTATCATTGTTGCCATTGATTCTTTTGGCCCTGTTGCCGATAATGCAGGCGGCATTGCTGAAATGGCCGGTCTTGATCCAGAGGTAAGGGAAACAACGGATAAACTGGATTCTGTAGGCAATACCACAGCTGCCGTTGCTAAAGGATTTGCTATTGGTTCCGCCGCACTTACAGCCTTGGTACTCTTTAATGCTTACTCAGAGTTGGCCGGTTTGGACAGTATTAATATTCTTGTTCCGACCACAATCGTCGGTTTGTTTATCGGCGCAGCCTTGCCTTTCTTATTCTCTGCATTTGCAATGGAAGCAGTAGGCAAAGCAGCTTTTACAATGATTGAGGAAGTTCGTCGTCAATTCAGAGAAATCACCGGACTATTAGAGGGTGATCCGAATGCAAAAGCTGATTATGCAAGCTGTGTAGATATTGCTACAAAATCTGCTATCAGGCAAATGATTATACCGGGATTACTCGCAGTTGGAACTCCTGTATTGGTCGGACTTTTACTTGGAAAAAATGCTTTAGGCGGTATGCTTGCAGGCGGCACTGTTGCCGGTGTTCTTATGGCAATTTTTATGTCTAATGCTGGTGGTGCGTGGGATAATGCTAAAAAATTTATTGAAGCCGGTAACTTTGGCGGCAAAGGCACCGACGCTCATGCTGCTGCTGTTACAGGTGATACTGTAGGAGATCCTTTCAAAGATACTTCAGGTCCGTCTTTAAATGCGCTTATCAAGGTTATGGGTACTATTTCTTTAATCATAGCTCCATTCCTTCATTAATCAATTGAACATCTAGGCTCCAGACAACGCTATGTCCGGAGCTTTTTTTATTTAATTTGTTTTGTAACGCTATGCTTATCGGATGATATAAATACATTATAAAAAATAAATAACTGGATATATTAAATAAAAAAATAAGGAGAATTTTATGTCTGATAATATTTCTACGTATCAAAACAGAAAAGCTTCAACTCCGCAAGACTTTCCAGCCCAACATCAAAACAGTCAACCGGGATCACAAAAACGAATGATTCCTCACCCTATCACGAATAACAATGCATATAAAAGTGCTGGTAAATTAAAAGATCGAGTCGCTATTATCACTGGCGGCGACAGCGGAATTGGTCAAGCTGTAGCAATCGCTTTTGCTAAAGAAGGTGCCAATATACTCATTGCCTATCTTAATCAAGATCAAGATGCTCAAGATACTGCTAAAGCGGTGGCCAACTTCAGCCGACGCTGCGTTGCAATGCAATGTGATTTATCGCAACAAGAATCCGCAGATCAAGTGATAACAAAAACGATGCAGGAATTTGGAAATATTGATATTTTAGTCAATAATATTGCTGTACAGTATCCTCAAAATGAGGTAACAAATATTTCCAGTCAGCAATTGAACAATACGTTTTCGACAAATATTTATAGTTATTTTTATATGACAGAAGCAATTATGCCCTACTTAAGATCAGGAAGCTGCATCATAAATACAACATCTGTGACAGCATATCAAGGCAGCCCGACACTAATTGATTATTCTTCAACCAAAGGGGCCATTGTTTCCTTTACAAGGTCTCTTGCTTTATCATTGGCTCCAAAAGGCATCCGAGTCAACGCCGTAGCCCCCGGCCCTGTTTGGACTCCACTTATCCCATCTAGTTTTGACGAGCAAAAAGTGGCAGGCTTTGGTAAGGATGTACCATTGGGTCGCGCTGCTCAACCATTTGAAATTGCTCCGACTTATGTATATCTTGCGTGTGATGATTCGGCATATGTAACCGGGCAAGTACTCCATGTTAACGGCGGTACTATAACAGAATCATGATAAAAAACAGCACTTCTTTAAGTGCTGTTTTTTATTTTCATGTAATTTATATTTTTATTGCCGCTTTCTCTTCTTCTAATTTGTCATTAAAATATTTTGTTAATTTCACAGGGCCTTCAAGTACATCTCTGCCAATATATAAAATAGCATCCTGCCTTACCTTATAACACCATTTTACAAGTGATATTTCTCCGTTTTCAATTTCAATGGCAGTAATACATCGCGGATGCACACAGCTTCCGTCATTAAAATATAGCTCTGCTCCCGCATTCGGCATGATTGCTCTATGCGTATGCCCTGCTATAATCATTTGTTTATTACAATTAGACCAATACGTAAGGATTTTTTCAATTTGTTTTTTCTTTTTATTATTTTTTGCTGCACTGGTCGGATTATTAATCCCTATAAGCTCAAGCGGTCTCCATAAATAGCGAACTAAAAACCTGCTCAATTTCCATAACCTACTGTTCATATAATCTGCCTGATGTCCATGGAGCAACAATATTTTTTTATCAGTTTCTCCATATTTTAATAATATACTTTCCAATATTTTTATATTCGGAAATAAAGAAGCATAATCTTTTTGATGCACATCATAATAACTGCTCAAATATCGCCGGACATATTTATCCGCTTTTTTAACAATATCATGATTCCCATAAATAAAAAGGAGTCGGTTATCATGATAAAACTGTGATAACAACCAATAAATATTGGTATATGTTTCTATAATGTCAGATATATTTTTATTTTCCCATAATTCTTCCCCATCTCCTAATTCAATATATGTATATTTATTTTTTTCATAATGTGTCAGTGCCACAAAATAGATATTCTGATTTTTACTGAAATTATCTGCCTGGCTTCCATCTCCTCTGTGGCAATCACTCATTATAACAATTTTTGAAAGATTATCAAAATAAACCTCATATGCCTTATCGTATGCTTTTGAGATTTGTTTTAATGCATAAGACATATTAGCCTCCAATCTATCATTGCGTTTATTAATACTATTTTATATAATCTTCAATCAAATCATATCCTTTAAAGATTTGTTCTGATTTACCCATATGCAAAATTAAATAATATATTTCAGGCGCAGACTTCTTAATTGCATTCAGCTTATCAACGATATTTATATGTCCTTTTGTAATATCAAGATATTGTTCGCATAAAATCTGATTTTTTGTTTGCATTGCCCACTCAATAGATTCTGTTCGAGAAATAGGCTGCTGCGAATATGGCTTGTCGAATACAAACCATACTGTATTATTTTTTACTCTGAGTTCATGATCTTTATATCCTTTATCTTTCAGCGCCTCTACAAAAATTGTACACATCAAGCTGTCTTTTAATGTAATCTTTATATTCATACTTAATTCATAGGTTTCTGAAAATTCTCCAAGCCTAAAGCCAGTTAACCACCAATGTTTTCCTTCTCTTTCAAAAAGAATATTTTTATTTTTAATTAAGTCATAAGATATTTCTAGTTGATCTTCCTCATCTGCAGCTTTAAAGAATTTTCCATTGAAAATACCTGGGATATTCAAGTTTAACCCGCTGGAATTATACACACCCACTTCACATCCGGTTGTTATACCATATTGGCCCTTCCAAAATTCAATCAGCCAATCTTTATCATCATATTCAAAATAAATAGGCTCACAATCCACAATCATGCTTAAAGGTGCAGATGCTTCATCATATAATTGACAATATCCGTATTTTTTTTGCCAGGCATCCAGCGTCGAATAAAATATATCTTGTGGCTCGTCATACAAATATCCAGCTTTCTCTATAGATTCCATCAAAGACAGATCCTTGTTTCTCTCATATCGTATTTTATTCATTATTAAAATAATAAATATTAAAACAACGGCTACCACTGCCAGTATGAGCCCTAAATAATTATTTATAAAATATACAGTTGCTAAACTTATACTACTCATAAAAAATTCGCTGTACATAGTTAACTCCTTTTATATAAATCTAATCCATAATATTCTTTTATCTCAGTGTTTGTTAATCAAACTGATAAAAATATTAATTAAATTTTATTTAGTATTAAAATTAAGTTAACACCTTAGCTTGACAGTATATTTTAATGGTTAGATAAATTTTACAGATTCATATAAAGGAAATAATAGAATGGCACATGGATTCTAAAGAACACTTCTAGGCTTGACATTTCATTTAACAATACTATATGATTAAAAGTGACATTAATCAAAACAAGGAAACCTGCATATGTTGCTAGATATTCTAATTATTCTCACTATCTTACTTATTCCTCATTGCGTAATGATATTATTATCAAACAAATTTAAATTTGAACTTATTAGGCCCAGTATTTTTATGTTATTCTTCTAGTTTTTTCTTAAGTTTTATTTAAAAATACTTCTTTTGCTATGACTTTATCTGAAATTTTAGTTCCTATAGCAATTCCTTTAATACTATTTAATTCTAATTTTTTAAGCATTAAAAAATTAGCCAAACCAATTTTTCTTTCTTTTATACTCATACTAATCTCCGTATTTATAATGTCTATTATTGGTTTCGCCTTATTTCATGAGAATGTTAATGCTGCAAATAAAATAAGTGGTATGCTTGTTGGCTTATACACCGGGGGTACTCCAAACTTAATGGCAATCGGCATCGCTCTTGGAATCAATGAAAATAGTATTGTCATCACAAATACGGTTGATCTTATTATAGGAGGACTATATTTTTTCTTATTGATCTCAATAATGCCCAAATTAGTTGATAGGTTTTTGCCGAGCGCTAATTATACTTATTCAACAGATAATGATTTGATTAATCATTTAACATCAGAATTCATTCCAACTAAACAGCCATTTTCATTTTTGAATATACTTAAAAATATTTCATTATGCTTCTTGCCATAGCTTGCCTAGGTTTATCGGTTATAATTTCATTATATTTTTTTCAAGAATTAAATACCATTGTTATCATGATTGGTGTCACAAGCCTCGGTATCGGTTTATCTTTTATTAAAAAAATACGCAATACATCAAATTCATTTTCTATAGGACAATATTTAATTTATATGTTTTCTCTAGCAATCGGTTTGTCTTTCGATTTATCTCATATCAATAAAGAAATTTTTACACTTTTATTATTCTTTTGCACTGTACAGTTTGGTTCTGTTGCATTACATATGTTATTATCAAAGCTTTTCCATATAGATGGTAAAATTACTCTGATCACTTCAACAGCAGGCATTTACGGTCAGCATTTATAATTCCTGTCGCAAATGCTTTAAAGACACGAGATGTTATTCTCCCAGGCTTGATATGCGGAATATCGGGTTATGCCATTGGTAATTATTTAGGCATCGCTACAGCAATGTTTTTAGGCACCTTTGCCTAAAATAAAAAATGCCGATTATAATCGGCATTTTTTATTTTTTTGTTCTATCTTTTAAAAAGATTCTTTCGTATTCCTCCTTACCTAAATGCCGCGCATCGCAAAATGGTTTGTTTTCCGATTGTCCGCATCTGCAAAGGGTAACTCGATTTCTTATTTCATATATAGTTCCGTCAGCAGATTCAATTTTTATATTTCCTTTTACATATATTGGCCCCACTACACCTTTTTCTTTATCGTATAAAATATCAATGGACGGCTCCAATTGATCTTCATGTACTTCTCCATTTTTTTCAACAGCAACTATTCTTCCTGCGGGACATTCACTCGCCCCTCTTATAGCTTCTTTTTTATTCTCAGGATCGTCTGATTGCTTGGTAAGATTCCACGCATGCCCATTTTCTCTATGGCAAAAACGCGCAAGTGCACATCTGCCGTCATCTAACAGATCCAGTCCGGGTCCTTTAACCGTTCTAACTAATCTGTCCTCAAATTTTTCCCTTGATGCCGTTTCAGTACCATCAAATTTGATATACTCGTGTGTACCATCACAAAAAGGAGGATTTTTAGATTTGCCACATCTGCACAAGGAATAGACTTCTGCTTGCGGTAAAACCCCGCCTTCTTCATATTCATAATGCTTTCCTTTAGGAACAATATTTTTTTCAGATAAAGGAATATTTCCGGAAACAATATATGGACCATCTTTTATTATTTTAATCTTTTGTTCAGACATATAGATCCCTCCTTGTAATAATATCTTATTTCTATTGTACACTTTATTTATTTAAATACAATATTATAAATATTTAAATTAAAATTAAACATTATTGACAATATCTATGATAAATAATATAATATTGATATCATTTTAATATCATTTTATTGACAGGAGTATAAAATAATATGAAGAAAAAACTTTTAGAAGAAGAAATTAATGCAAAATATTTAAATGGAATGACTATTTTTATTACTAATCTTGCATTAATGATTATTGCTATCATCATCTTTACCATAGGAATTGCTTTTATTGACGCAAAAAATCATATGGCTGGCGGGATATTTTTGATAATCATCGGAGCTTTATATCTATTTATCTTAGGCCCCATCATATTTATCGGTCTAAAGATTTTAAAACCCAATGAAGCACTTGTCCTTACTCTTTTTGGTAACTACTATGGAACATTAAAAGGGCCTGGTTTCTTTTTTGTCAATCCTTTTGTATCATCTGTAAATTTTACAATTCCCTCTACACCCGCTCATATGTCTTTAGACACATCACAGTATGAAAAAAAATCTTCAGAAAATCGAAAAGTAAATTATTATAGAAAGATATCATTAAAAACTTTAACACTGAATAATGAAAAACAAAAAGTAAATGATGAACTTGGCAATCCTATCATAATCGGTATCGTTGTTATTTGGAAAGTCGTTAATACTGCAAAAGCAGCTTTTAATGTCGACAATTATATAGAGTATCTTTCTATACAATGCGATTCTGCCTTAAGGGATGTTGTACGAACCTATCCGTATGATGTTTCCAGCATAAATCGCGATGAAATTGATAAAAACGAAAAATCACTGCGCGGCAGTAGTAAAGAAGTCGCAGAGAAACTTAAAAGCGATATTCAATCTCGTGTAGAAATCGCAGGCCTAGAAATACTCGAAGCAAGGATTACGCATCTTGCTTATGCACCGGAAATTGCTGCTGTAATGCTCCAAAGGCAACAGGCTTCAGCTATTATTGATGCACGACAAATGATTGTTGAAGGTGCTGTTGGGATGGTTGACATGGCACTCAAAAAGCTTAACGAGAATGATATCGTTCAGCTTGATGACGAACGAAAAGCAGCTATGGTCAGTAATTTGCTTGTTGTATTATGCGGAAACAAAGATGCACAACCGATCGTAAACAGTGGTTCATTATATTAATTCAACTAAAGGAAAAGTGAATGTCTAACAGAGATAAAGAAAGAAAACAAATATTGCTTCGACTGTCCTCTTCACTTTGGCAAGAATTGGCAGCATGGGCCGAAGATGATTTTCGCTCAATCAACGGACAGATTGAATATTTGTTACACGAATGCGTTAAGCAACGAAAACATAATAAAAACAACAAATAAAATAAGCCCCTATAAATCGGGGCTTATTTTATTTAGATAAACAAGTTGACATTTGATTCTTCGGCATCGCCTAGATACGTGCCCACTCCTGCAAAGTCGACCCCATCTATCAGTTCATCTTTTGTTATTCCCATAATATCCATTGACATTGTGCAAGCAATGATTTTTACTCCGTTGTCCAATGCATTTTTAATTAAATCTTCCAAAGAATGCACATTCTTCCCTCTCATTATTTTTTTCATCATTGCCGTCCCCATTCCGCCCATGTTTAATTTTGATATCTTTAATTTATCTACTCCTCTGGGCATCATGAAACCAAACATTTTTTCCATAAATGATTTTTTAATATGCTGCTTTTTTGTTTTCCTTAAAACATTCAATCCCCAGAATGTGAAGAACATCGTTACTTGTCTGCCCATTGAAGCTGCTCCGTTAGCTATAATAAACGAAGCCAATACCTTATCTAAATCACCGCTGAATACAATAATTGTTTTTCCATCCGGAATTTCTGCTACTGAGCTTTTTTCATCATCAAGTACTTGAGTTTCTTTTGTACCTTTTTGTACATAAGCTACTATTTGATTCTTCTGCTTTTCTGCTTTTAACAAAGTATTCCCTGTTTTTTTGGTCCATGCTTCAATGTCCCGAGCAAATCCAAAATCGGAGTCAATTACTTGTATAATATCGCCGTCTTCTAAATCTTTCATTGTGCTGTATACTTTCATGATCGGTCCCGGACACTGCATGCCGCTGCAGTCTAACACAATTTTTGCTTTAATATTATTTATATCTATTTCCTGACTTTTAGCCGTTTCCGGTTCCGCTTTTAAAGTATTATCCATCAAAGTTTCATAATTAATAGATTTATACATGCTGCTTCCACCCGGATACACTTTAACTTTATCAAATCCGCTTTGCATTAAAATTCTTGCTCCATTGTATGATCTAACACCTATAGCACAATATACGATTGTGAGTTTATTTTTATCAAGTTCTGATAATCTGCTTCTTAATTGACCGAGAGGAATATGCACCGAGTTATTAATGCTGAATACCATTCGTTCAGCGTCTTCGCCAACATCAAGCACAATATAATCTTTGCCGCCTGTGTATTTGCCATCCTTATCAATTTCATTATAATTGACAAAATTTACTTTTCCGGTTAGAACATTTTCTGCAACAAATCCTAGCATATTCACAGGATCTTTCGCCGATGAATACGGAGGTGCATAGGCAAGTTCTAATTTCTTTAACGAATAAATATCTCCTCCCAAGCGAATGGTGGAAGCAATTGTATCAATACGTTTGTCTACCCCATCTTGTCCTACTATTTGAGCGCCAAAAATCTTACCTGTTTTATCGAAGATTAATTTTAACTGCATAGATGTCGCTCCTGGATAATATCCCCCATGAGATTTTTGATTTATAATGATTGTATAATAGTCTTCATTATATTTTTTACCCCATCTTTGCAGCATTTTCTCATTAACACCGGTTGCGCCTACTGTTAGGTCAAATATCTTGGCTACCGATGTCCCCTGTGTTCCTTCGTATTTTTCCAGCTCTCCATTTTCGCTTACAATATTATTCGCACAAATTCTTGCTTGCTTATTTGCGGGTCCCGCAAGAGGAATCATTGCTCTTCCTTTTGCAATAAATTCATCTATTTCCACCACGTCACCAACGGCATAAATATTGGCATCTGATGTTTGCATATATTCATTAACCACAATACCGCTTCTTTCATTGAGGACAAGCCCTGCATTTTTAGCCAATTCGCTATTTGCTCGTACCCCTATTGAAAGAATGATCATTTCGGTTTCAACGACTGCCCCGCTCTGAAGATGTATTAAAATTTTTCCGTCGGCATGCTCAAATTTCTTTACACCGTCTCCTAATTTCAATTTCACTCCGTTCATAGCCATATTTTCTTGCACTATTTGCGCCATTTCATAATCTATGGGAGCCATTACTTGATTAAGCATTTCTATAACAGTTACTTTTAAGCCTGCCAAATGAAGATTTTCAGACATTTCAAGTCCGATAAATCCCCCACCTATAACCGCTGCACTTTTTGGCTTTTTCTCTTCAATATAAGCTTTAATTTTATCGGTATCCGGTATGGTCCAAAGTGTAAAAATCCCTTCTTGATTGATGCCTTCAATCGGAGGCTTGATCGGAGAAGAACCGGTTGAAATAACAAGAGTATCATAGCTTTCTTCATATTCTTCGCCTTTTTGAAGATCTTTCACTTTAACTGTTTTCTTTTCCTTATCAATTGAAAGCACTTCATTTTCCGTTCTTACATCTATATTAAAATTATTGATGATTTTTTCCGGATTTTGAACAAGAAGAGCTTCTCTGTCTTTAATAACATCTCCAATATAATAAGGCAATCCACAGTTTGCATATGAAATGTATTTTCCACGTTCAAATAATATGATCTGTGCATGTTCATCTAACCTTCTTAGCCTTGTTGCAGTGCTTGCCCCACCGGCAACGCCACCAATGATCAATACTTTTTTACTCATTGTTTTATCCTCCTAATGATAAATTACTTTGTAATAATTGACTGTATAATTTGTTCTACTTCTTTGTTTGAGATACTGTAATAAATTTCTGTTCCTTCTCTTTGCCCTGATATGATACCCGCTGATTTTAGTTTTGCTAAATGTTGAGAAACAGTTGATTGGGAAACTTCAATACAACATTGAATATCAGTAACTTTTATTTTTTTATTTTTGAAAAGAATTGCTAATATGCAAAGTCGCACCGGATGTGAAATCGCTTTAAATAGCTCTGCTTTTTGCGTCAGCATTTCTTTCATTTCTTTTTTATTTTCTAAATCCATACGTTGCTCCCTTGTATATTACTATATTAATATATTATAATAATGTAATATAATTGTCAATATTTATTTTTTGCTTAAATTATTAAATTTATGCAAATAACATTATCTTGAATTATGTAATATATTTTTGTTAAAATAAAGATGTGATAAATTTATTAAAAATAATAAATTTTATTGTATTTTAATCACTTTAATTGTATGATAGATGCTAACTAAAAAAAAGGATGTGATGTTAGGGTTGAATCAAAAGCTGACATTGTATGGCTTTAACAACCTCACAAAAACTCTTAGCTTCAACATTTATGATGTTTGCTATGCAAAAAGTGAGCGTGAGCAACGAGATTATATTGCATATATTGATGAACAGTATAATTCTGAAAGACTTACTAAAATTTTATGTGATGTAACTGAAATGATAGGAGCTCATATTTTAAATATTTCAAAACAAGACTATGAGCCTCAAGGCGCCTCTGTAAACATACTTATAGCCGAAGGCTCCTTGTTTGCCGAACATATTGATGAATCGTGCAATCAAGGCAAATATTCTATTAATAAAAATAATACTGTTCATGCTCATTTAGATAAGAGTCATGTAACAGTGCACACATTCCCGGAATATCATCCTGATAATTCTATATCTACATTTCGTGTTGATATAGATGTTTCTACATGCGGAGAAGTATCTCCTCTAAATACATTGGATTATCTTATAGGCAGTTTTGATTCTGATATTATAACTATTGATTATAGGGTTCGAGGATTCACAAGAGACGTAGAAGGAAAAAAATTTTTTATAGATCACAATATCACGTCAATTCAAGATTATATTGATGCCAAAACATTAACCAAATATGATGCAATAGACGTTAATGTTTATCAATCCAATATATTTCATACAAAATTATTAATAAAAGAAATAGAATTACAAAATTATTTATTTAATAAAGACGTATATGAGCTTCCACCAAAGCAAAGACTGGAAATTACCGATAATCTCAGAAGAGAAATGATCGAGATTTTCAGCGGCATGAATATCTATTGATAGGAACGATAAACATGGCAAAAATTTCGCAAAATAATGCACCTTTGTTTGAAGCATTAAATGAGCATAGGCTTAATAGAATTGTACATTTTGATGTACCCGGTCATAAAAGCGGTAAAGGCAACAAAGAATTGACAGAATTCCTTGGAGAAAATTGTCTTAAAGCAGATGTCAATTCTATGAAACCTCTGGATAATCTTTGTCATCCCGTCTCCGTTATTAAAGAAGCTCAAGCCCTTGCAGCTGCGGCATTTGGAGCTCATGAATCCTTTTTCATGGTAAACGGTACAACAGCTGCAGTGCAAGCTATGATCATGTCGTGCTGTAAACCGGGCAACAAACTCATTATGCCGCGTAATGTTCACAGAAGCGCGATCAATGCACTTGTTGTATGCGGTGCTATTCCCATTTATATTAATCCGGGTATTCATAAAAAACTGGGCATTCCGTTAGGCATGTCAATATCGGATATCAAAGATACTATTAAGCAGCATCCTGACGCAAAGGCAGTTTTTGTAAATAACCCTACTTATTATGGAATATGTTCAAATTTACAGGAAATTGTCCCACTTGCACATGAGCATAACATGAAAGTATTGGTAGATGAAGCACATGGCACTCACTTTTACTTTGGTGATAATATGCCAATATCCGCCATGAAAGCCGACGCTGATATGTCAGCGATAAGCATGCATAAAACAGGCGGCTCTCTTACACAAAGCTCTATTCTTTTATGCGGTAAAAATATAAATGCAGATTACGTAAGACAAATAATCAACTTGTTACAGACTACAAGCAGTTCCTATCTCCTTCTTTCGTCACTGGATATTGCAAGAAGAAATTTGAGCATTCATGGTAAAGAAATTTTTAAAAAGACAATTGAGTCGGCTGATTATGCACGTAATGAAATTAATCAATTAGGTGGTTATTATGCTTTTTCAAAAGAATTAATAGATAATGATTATGTATTTAATTTTGATACCACAAAATTATCAATATATACAAGAGATATCGGTCTTGCCGGCATTGAAGTCTACGACATTCTACGTGATGAATTTGGTATACAAATAGAATTCGGAGACATTGGAAATATTCTTGCTATTATCTCTGCCGGAGATAGAAAACAGGATATTGAACGGCTTATTTCTGCTCTGTTTGAAATTAAAAGATTATATAAAAAAGATGCCACCAGGTTAATCAATCATGAATATATAAACCCTCGGATTGTAATCACGCCTCAAAACGCGTTTTATTCTAAAAAGAAATCTGTTCTTATGCAAAAAAGCATAGGAAAGATATGCGCCGAATTTGTTATGAGCTACCCACCCGGTATTCCTATATTAGCTCCGGGAGAAATCATAACAGAAGATATTTTAAACTATATATTATATGCAAAAGAAAAAAACTGTCTCTTGACAGGCACCCAAGATATGAGTCTTGAACGTATTTTTGTAGTGGAGGATATGTAATGGAACTGTGGTACAGTGAGCAGCACACAGATAATGTACGTTTTTCAATAAAGATAAATAAACAAATTGTAAGTATGCAGAGTGATTTTCAGCGAATTGATATATATGATTCATTTGAGTTCGGCAAAATTCTGGTGCTGGACGGCTATCTTATGATTACAGAAAAAGATGAATTTATCTATCATGAAATGATTGTGCATGTTCCGATGGCTGTCAATCCATCTATTAAAAATATACTTGTTATCGGAGCGGGAGACGGCGGCGCCGTGCGCGAGTTGACACGTTATAATACAGTTGAAAATATTGATATGGTTGAAATTGATAAAGCCGTTGTAGATGTGTGTAAAGAACATATACCTCAAACATCCTGCAAATTAACAGATGAGAGGGTTAATTTATTTTTTGAAGACGGCTTAAAATATGTTCGTTATAAACAAGAAGAATATGATTTGATTATTGTTGATTCTACTGATCCCTTCGGCCCCGGCGAAGGACTTTTTACAAAAGAGTTTTACGGAAACTGTTTTAACGCATTAAAATACAACGGTATATTAGTTAACCAGCACGAAAGCCCTTATTATCCCAATGATGCACGTGCTATGCAAAGGGCACACAAACAAATTAAATCCGTTTTTCCTATCAGTAAGGTCTACCAAGCACATATTCCTACGTACCCTTCAGGACATTGGATGTTTGGTTTTGCCTCTAAATATTTTGATCCGATAGAGCACTTAAAAGAAGATATATGGAATACATTAAATTTAAAAGCGAAATATTATAATACTGCTTTGCATAAAGGTGCTTTCGCTATTCCAAACTATGTAAAGGATTTATTAAATCATGTTTAACAAATATGAGAAAACTTTTATAGGATGCAATAAAAATTATAACGATTGTAAAATCGTTTTATTCGGTGCCCCTTTTGACAGCACTGCTTCCTATCGTCCCGGCTCTAGATTTGCCAGCGCAGCAATTAGAAACGAAAGTTATAGCATAGAAACATACAGTCCTTATTTAGACCGTGATTTAACGGATATTGCCGTATATGACAGCGGTGATTTGGAGCTTCCTTTCGGAAATCCGAAAAATGCACTGAATATTATTGAAGATTATACTGAAAAAATATTATCCGATGATAAACTTCCATTGATGATTGGCGGTGAACATCTCATAACATTGGGCACCGTGCGTGCCTGTTATAAAAAGTATCCCGATCTTCATATCATTCATTTTGACGCACACACAGACTTACGGGATGAATATCTGGGCGAAAAATTATCTCACGCAACAGTTATGAGGCGTTGCTGGGAAATTTTAGGTGACCATAAAATATTCCAATTCGGCATTAGAAGCGGTGATCGCGAAGAGTTTCGTTGGGCTAAAGATCACGTGATATTAAACAAATTTAATTTTAATAATTTAAAAACCGCACTAAATATACTTTTATCAAAACCAATCTATTTAAGTATTGACCTGGATGTTTTAGACCCTGCTATATTACCGGGCACGGGTACTCCGGAAGCCGGTGGAGTATCGTTCAATCATTTATTGGATGCAATTATGCAAATTTCAAAATTAGATATAGTTGGTGTTGATGTCAATGAATTATCGCCAATATACGATCAAAGCGGTATATCAACATCCCTTGCATGTAAACTACTGCGTGAAATTTTATTAAATATATGTAGATAAATTTTAAGGAGTAAGAAAAAATGGGAAAAGCATTAATCATTGGAGCTGGCGGCGTAGCCAGTGTTGTAGTCCATAAATGTTGTCAAAATCCTGAAGTATTTGAGGAAATTTGTATCGCCAGCAGAACATTATCAAAATGTGATGCTCTTAAAGTAAAACTTGATGGAGGAAAGACAAAAATTTCGACTGCTCAAGTAGATGCCGATCATACAGATGAAGTGATTGATTTAATTCACAATTTCAAACCTGATATTGTAATCAATGTTGCGCTGCCTTATCAAGATTTAACTATAATGGATGCTTGCCTCGCAACAAAAGTTGATTATGTCGATACCGCAAATTATGAACCTTTAGATACGGCAAAATTTGAATATAAATGGCAGTGGACGTATAGAGATAAATTTAAAGAAGCCGGCATCACGGCTCTTTTAGGCAGCGGATTCGATCCCGGAGTTACCGGCGTATTTTCGGCTTATGCCCAGAAACATTATTTTGATGAAATTCATACAATCGATATTTTGGATGCCAATGCCGGAGATCACGGATATCCTTTCGCAACAAATTTTAATCCCGAAATCAATATCCGTGAAATAACTGCAAACGGCAGCTACTTCGATAATGGTAAATTCATAGAAACCGAGCCCCTTTCTATAAAGACAGCATATAATTTCCCGCAAATCGGAACTAAAGATATTTATCTCCTTCATCATGAAGAACTGGAATCTTTAGCCTTAAATATTAAAGGAATTAAAAAAATAAGATTTTGGATGACATTTTCAGAAAAATACCTCACTCATCTTAAAGTTCTTGAAAATGTGGGGATGACATCCATTGAACCGATAGATTTTGAAGGCCGAAAAATTGTTCCGCTTCAATTTTTAAAAGCAGTCCTGCCCGACCCCGCTTCATTAGGCCCCCGTACCAAAGGAAAAACAAATATCGGATGTATTTTCCAAGGAGTCAAAAACGGCAAGCCATTAAAATATTATGTATATAATGTTTGTGATCATCAAGAAGCATATGCGGAAGTCGGCTCTCAGGCAATATCTTATACAACAGGTGTGCCGGCAATGATAGGTGCTATGATGATCATGAGCGGAAAATGGAAAAAACCGGGTGTCTTTAATATTGAAGAATTCAATCCGGATCCATTTATGGATGCCTTGAATCTATTTGGCCTGCCATGGCATGAAACTTTCTCTCCAGAATTATTAGAAATGGATAAGTAATGAATAAGACGAATATTGATTTTAATGCGGTGCCAACTCCTTGTTATATCGTTGATGAAACATTGCTTGTAAAAAATCTTCAAATATTGGAAAACGTTATGCAGCAGACAGGATGCAAGATTCTTTTAGCGCAAAAAGCTTTTTCCATGTTTTCTCTCTATCCTCTTATAAGCAGTTATTTGTGCGGAACTGCTGCCAGTTCTTTATTTGAAGCAAAACTTGGCCGAGAAAAGTTTGGAAAAGAAGTGCATATATTTTCTCCGGCCTATGTGGAAAATGAGTTTAACGAGATTTTATCCGTATGCGATCATATTATTTTCAATTCATTTTCTCAATGGAATAAATTCAAACAAAAAATAAAACATCATAATTGCTCGAATGTGCAGTGTGGCATTCGCATAAATCCTGAATATTCCGAGATCAAAACAGATATTTATAATCCTTGTTACCAATATTCAAGGCTTGGAGTAACGTTTGAAAATTTCAAAGAAAATGAACTTGACGGAATTGACGGAATTCACTTTCATACAATGTGTGAGCAAAATTCGGATGTATTGCATAGAACTGTTCAAGTAATAGAGAAAAAATTCGGGAAATATATTGCTAAAATGAAGTGGATAAATCTAGGGGGTGGTCAGCATATAACAAGTCCTTCTTATGATATATCGACTTTAATAGAATGTATCCTGTTTTTTAAAAATAAATATGGTGTTGACGTTTATTTGGAACCAGGAGAAGCCGTTGTGCTCAATACCGGCTTTTTAGTTTCCAGTATTATAGATATTGTATACAATAAAATGAATATTTGCATTCTGGATACATCGGCAGCATGCCATATGCCCGATGTTCTTGAAATGCCTTACAGACCAAATATCATCAATGCAGCTGACCCCGGCTCTTTACTCTATACTTACAGATTAGGCGGCCCTACCTGCCTTGCGGGCGATATTATTGGGGATTATTCTTTTAACAGCCTGTTAAAGATTGGCGATAAATTAGTATTTCGCGATATGGCACATTATAGTATGGTAAAAAATAATACTTTTAACGGCATCAATCTACCCGCAATCGCTTCTTATAATAAAATATCAGGAATAAAAATAATAAAAGAATTTAGCTATGATGACTTTAAATCCAGATTATCATAGTTTTCTTCCGCTTTAAATTTTATTTTTAACTTATATGGTGCCCTCTCCCGTATAAGCGCCCACAACACTGCCGATGTCTGAAGTATATATATGATTGTCTTTAAAATATGGATTATAATATTTCATGCAACGGCATAACATCAATTCCTGATTTTTTTTGTCTTTGTTTTGATATATCGCTTATACTATCGGTTATCCGAACCATAAATACTTCATATGTATATTATGTTCTTGATACTTGAATCACCTTCTGCACAAAACGCTATTAAGTAATTTTATACTCAACTTGTCAAATTAAATGATTCTATTAAAGCATGCTTTAACTTGCAATTATTATATGAATTAAAGTATAATATATTTATTTATAAAACAATTATTAGGAAGATTTATGATAAATTTTAATAAAATACGTATTGAAGATAAGTCATGGATGAAGCCCATAATCTCAAAGGCAGATATGGAAGGTTGTCATCAAAATTTTACTAATTTATTTTCTTGGTCTAAAATAAATAACTATGTTGCAGCACATATCAATAATTATGTAGTGATCAAAGCAGATGTTCCATATGATGACCCTTACTATTTATTCCCGGCCGGAGATGGAGATATCAAAGAAGTCATTGACTTCATGATTCAGGATGCTGTAGATCGAGGCCATTGTTTTAAATTTGCCGGATTATCAGAACAAAATATTTCAATTTTAGAAAACCTTTATCCAAATAATTTTACTTATGAAGAAAATAGAGATATTTATGATTATGTATATTTAATTGACAAGCTTGTGACTTTATCGGGTAAAAAATTACATGCAAAACGCAATCATATCAATTATTTTAAAAATCATTTTAATTGGAAATTCGAATCCATAAGCCCAGAAAATTTATCTGAATGCTGGGATATGAATGTGCAGTGGTGTATTAAAAATGGATGTGACGAAGATAATCATCTATCCGAAGAATACTGCGCTGTCAAGCGTTCATTTGATAACTTTCATGCTCTTGAATTGGAAGGTGGCTTAATCAGAATTGACAGCGAGATAATTGCTTATACCATAGGAGAAAAATTAAATTCCGATACCTATGTCATTCATGTAGAAAAAGCGTTTAGTGATATTCGAGGAGCATATCAGATGATTAACCGGGAATATGCTGAAAGAGTACAAGAAAAATATTCTGAAATCATTTATGTCAATCGTGAAGAAGATATGGGTTATGAAGGGCTTCGAAAAGCAAAATCTTCATACTATCCCATTAAAATGACTAAAAAAGATACTGCTTACTATACTTCATTAAAATAAAGAACTATATCGAGGAACAAAATGGCTGAAATAAGGTTTGCCAAAAATAATGAAATCAATAAACTAAAGGAGCTATGGAAACTCTGTTTTGGCGATGAAGAGAGCTATATTGATTTTTATTATAAATATCGATTTAAACAATCAGAAACTCTATTGCTGTTTGAAAATAATCAAATAGCCTCAATGCTTACTATGATGCCTCTTGAATTGGTTTTGCAAAATAATAGAATATATAAAACCACAATGCTCTATGCAATAGCAACGCATCCAAATTATCGTGGTAAAAACTTGGCAACACAGCTCATTACTCAAAGTAATAAATATATCAAATCTAATAATGAATGTTTATCTGTTTTAGTCCCCGCTTCGCAGCCACTTTTTGCATTCTATTATAATCAAAATTATAAAGATGGATTTTATATACGCGAAAATTTGCTGAGTTATAAGTCGATTCAGCTTCTTTCTTCGGAAATATTAGAAAAATGTAACCTTGCACCAGCCAGCGCAGATAAATATAACTACGTAAGAAATAAAATATTATCTGGCAAAATATTTATAAAGTACTCTGATGAAGATGTAGCCTATCAAAAAAAATTATGTCAAGAAACGAATGCAGATATTTATATATTAAATTTTGAATGTGCTCAAGGATGCGTTATCATTGAAAAGTTATCTCCTAAAAAAATATTTATTAAAGAACTGCTTCTTGATGATAAATACCTTAATGCTGCGCTCAAACAAATTAGCATTTTTTTTCATGCAGAAAAATATATGTTAAGAACACCATCTTTTTCAGGACTAAATCTAGGCGGTAGCATAAGATCGTTTGCCGTATTTAAAACATTAACATTTCTTCCTATTGATTTTTCAATAGACCAGTCAGCCTATTTGGGACTCGCTTTCGATTAGTTTTTATTAATATAAAAAGGAGATTTATAAATCTCCTTTGTTTTTATTCATTTAAGTTTCTTACCGATTGTCTTATAACAATATCATGCGGGATAACCATGCTGTCATTGGCATTTAATTCACTGCTTCCGCTTTTAATTTTTTTAATTAATAAGCTGGCACACACCGCTCCAACATCGTACATCGGATACGCAACAGTTGTAATTTGCGGTTTCACCCATTCAGACAGCCAGTAATCATTAAAACCAAGAACACTAATATCCAAAGGAACCTTTAGTCCTCTTGCTTCTATGCATCTTATTGCGCCGAGCGCGATTTCATCATTTGCAGTAATAATAGCCGTCGGTAATTGCTTGCTGTTCAATATTTGTTCCATCGCTTCATATCCGTCTATTGCATTATGTTCTGAAAATCTTTTGCCAGCACTTTCAATACACCATTCTTCCTTTGTATTTAAATCAAATTCTTCAACAGCTGTTTTAAAACCATCAATTCTGTCTTCACATACCTTATATTGATCTTGCTTCATCATAATATAGCCAACATCAGCATGACCGTTTTCATATAAATATTTTGTTGCATCATATCCGGCTTTTGTATTATCAATGCTCACATTGGTAAACTGTTTTTCATCGTCTGAAATAGCCCCTAAAACAATGGGTATACCAATTGTTTCAAGTTTTCCCCCAAAATTTTTAGTAATTTTTCGGCTGATAATTAAAATTCCATCACATTGTTTTTGCATAAGTACTTTTAAATAACTATCTTCTTTTACTTGTTCTGCATCCGTATTTGCAAGGATAACATTATAACCATTCATCCAACATGCATCTGTCGCGCCGCGAGATATAGTGGTATGCTGCGGTCTTGTGATATCATCTAAAATGATACCTATAGTATTCGTTTTTCTTATTTTTAAACTTCTTGCAACTTCATTTGGTTCATAGCCTAATTCCTCTATTGCCAACAACACACGTTGTTTGGTATCTTCGCTTACAAGTGGGATATTATTCACCACTCTCGATACCGTCGCAACTGAAACACTCGCCGCTTTGGCTACATCTTGAATTGTCACTGCCATATTATGATCCTCCTAAATTTGATAAAACAAAATTGATAGTACTGCAAAAGCATTGTATTCCGCATGAATGATTATTCCTGCCATTATTCCCTTTTTTTCATAAATATAACACAAAATCAAACCTAGCATAAAAAATGATAAAGCCCCGGCTATATTAGCATGCAATAATGAGAATAATACTGCGGAAAGTATAGATGATATATATCTATTTACTTTAAACTTATTTCTAAACAGTTTATCGTAAAAGAAATACCTAAAACAAAATTCTTCAGCTATCGGCGCAAAAATTACTATAATCACTGAAAGATATAAAAACCAACCAGGTGTACTACTTGCTAATTGATTAATTATTTCTTGATTTTCAATCGGGATACTCAATTTATTAAGAATATATAAATATCCCATATTTATCAAAGTAAAAATTATTTTAATGCCCACGACAATTGCTGTCAATAATACTGTATCATTTATATTAATCTTTTTATATAACTTATCATTATTACATTCTATAATTCCTTTTTTATACAATATAAATAAAATAATCAGATTAACTGCTAAGAATATATAAGTTATAAAATTAACTAAAATTATTGATAGTAGGGTATAAATAATTTTAGTTAATAATTTTGCACTTTTCAATACATAAAGTGTAGTAAATACTACCGGTATATATAAAATCAATAATGCTACTAATGATAAAATGTCATTCATTCATATTATATCAATCTTTACATAACATATTTATAAAATATAATTTATCCATTACAATAAATAATATTTATTACATTATATATAAAAAAATTGTAAATTGCGAATAAAATTTTAAAAAGACGGTTTATTTCCGTCTTTTTAAAATTTATTTTATAAAATATTAAACAAAATCTTTTAAAATTGCCGGCAATTTAGCACATTTCCATTCAGCCAATGAGCAAATCGCTAATCTGAGTCCTTTAGGCATCGGAGCAACAAATGTGTTTTTCTCATATAAGGCTTCAGTAATTTTCATACTATTCTCGCATGGTATACTGATAAAGAATCCACTTTGATATGGGCTACATTTCAAACCTACCTTTTTAGCTTCGTTTAAAAATGCTTGTGCCCTGCTTTGCACTAATGCTACGTGTTTATCTCTTTCAGCTTCAAATTTCTTTCGAATATCTAAATCATTATACACTTTTACGAATGCATGCTGGGGCGCCCGAACACATCCGGTATATGTGCCTCTGGTAGAAAAAGTCACCGCAGCTTTTGTTTCCAATGCAATCTCTTTTAAACTTGAAAGCGAAATTAATGATGCCGTCCTCAGCCCATAAGCCGTTGCTGTTTTAGAAAGGCTGTAAGATAATAAAGAAAGCACATTATTCGGCATTGGTTTGTATGCTCTAATAAAATCTCTTCCTTTGTCTCCGGCAAAATCAATATAAGCCACATCAAAGAGCAAAACAATTTTTTTATCAGGATTTTTTTTAGCTAATTTTTCTACTGAATCATAAATCTCGCCTGCTTCTTCCCTTGTCGGTGTATAGCCAGTGGGGTTATGCGCAGGAAAGTTTAAGATTGCAATAACACAATTTTGTTTTTTAAATAACTCTTCAATATTGCGTTCAAGTGATACTACATCAAACTTGTTGTCATCAGTAAACATATTGAAATTTTTCATGACTCTTTTATTTTCATAGGCAATTTGATTATATGGAGTCCAATTCCAATCTGTTACTAAAATTTCATCTCCATCATCCGCATAATTCCATAAAACATGCTTAATTGCCGCGGTCCCACCCATAACTGCAACTGCTTGTGTATACCCTTGTGGTTCCACATCTCCAAAACATGCTTTTATGGAAGCCTCTAAAAATTCAGGTTCTCCTGGCATCGCTGCGTAATCTGCAAAAATAACATTGGGAAGTCCTTTTAATACATCGTAAAAAACATTGTTAATCAGTAAATTCCCATTATCATCGGTAAGTGCGCCAATGGAAGCATTATAAACATTATCGCTGCCGTATTTTGACGTTGCTTCTCTTGCCATACCAGCTATTTTGAAAATAATATCTGCAGATAATTCTCCTACAGCATGATCATTAATCATTCTATTTTTGTCCATACATCTTCTCCGTTTTTCTACATATTCAACCAGTTTAACCTATAGTATAATTTATGCCTTGTCTGCACATTTTTTTACAGCATTCATCACTGCTGCTGTAAATCTGTCATTTTCCAGCGCAGCTACTGCTTCTATCGTTGTACCTGCCGGTGAACACACCTTATCCCTTAACTGTGCCGGATGCATGTCGCTTTCAAGAGCCATCTTCGCAGAACCCAAAACTACTTGAGAGGCTATTTCATAAGCAACAGCAGCAGGCAGGCCTTCACGGATACCGCCTAAAGCTAACGCTTCTATAAACATAAACACGTAAGCAGGAGCTGATCCGCTAATAGCTGTTACCGCCGACATGTATGTTTCATTTAAAACCACTACCCTACCTATTTGCGCAAATAAATCTAATATAATGTTTATTTTATCGCTTAAATCAGCATTATTTGCAATGACAAACATTCCCTCTCCCACTGATCCTAAAATATTAGGCATCATTCGAATAACTTTATTATACCCCAAATATTTTATGATTTCAGCCGTTTCCACTCCGGCTGCGACACTTAAAATAATTTTATTGTTAAAATCACAGCCTTTTATTTCATCTAACACTTTGAAAATAATATTTGGTTTCACTGCTAATATTACAAGATCACTTTCTTGTATTACAATCGAGTTACTTTCGAATGATTTTATTTTATATTTTTCACAGATAAATTTTTTTTGTTCCAGTGGATCATTGCTGTAAAATCCAATATCGTCTCCGCTAACAACATTATTGCGTATAAATCCTTCAATGACTGAAGTCGCAAGATTCCCTGAACCTATAAATCCAATTTTCATTTCAAACTCCAATAATATAATTCTTATAAATATACCACACCCATTTAAAATAAACAATACTGGCCAACTAAATTAATTACAAAATTTCTACTTCATTTTTTATATTTTTTGTTATAATAATTTCCTTGTTATCTGTAATAAATATCGCATCAATGCCATCTAACTGCTCTATTAAATTTTCCCCTTCTTCTATTCCCATTACAAAAATCCCGGTAGATAAAATATCCGCAACCGTTGCATTATCACAGATTATGCTTACCTGACTCAATCCGTTTTGCGCAGGCATTCCTGTTGCGGGATCTAAAATATGATGATATCTTTTTCCGTCTATGCCAATAAAATACCTTTCATACGTACCCGATGATACAAATGCATTCCTGTTGCTTTGCACAACGGCCAAGTAGTCTCCCCGGTCATCAAACGGAGACTGGATTCCTACTTTATAATTTATCCCTCTATAACTTTCCCCTATTAATATGATATTCCCGCCAAAATCCATGATAGCACTTTTTATACCTTTTGAAATTAAAAAATTCTTCGTCATTTCACTAATATATCCTTTGGCAACCGCTCCTAAATCTATAATTATTCCTTTTTCTTTTAATTTCACCGAGCAATTATCTTTATCTATTAATATATTTTTATAACCTATATCTTGTTTTGCTTTTTCAATTTCCAATTCACTTGGAATATTCTTTTTCCCTGAATTAATATCCCATAAATCAATTAAAGATCCAAGTGTTATATCAAATGCACCATTTGTCAATTTGCAATAGTAAATGCACTGCTCAAGCAACTCAAGCGTACGCAAATCTACTTTTACATAGCCGCTGCCTGCCATCATATTGATTCTATTGATATCACTTGTTTCTACATATCTACTCAGTAAATCTTCCAATTCATCAACATAATCAAAGGCATCATCCAGAATCGCTTCATCTACTTTTTTATCGTAAATACTGATACTTATAAATGTATCCATATAAAACCCGGTTTTTACCAAAACAGGTTGTTTAGAAATTTCAGAATTACAAGATGTAAAATTTATAAAAACAAATATAATTAATAAGATATAAATTATTTTTTTCACTGATTTTTTTCCTTATAAATGCTTATAGTTTATTATATCTTTAATCAATTAAAAATCAATGAAACATTTGCTCTAATTTATTATTGACATTAATAAGACTTTGTGCTATTTTTAACATTGAAAATTGAATATGTTTAGGGGAGCCTTTAGGCTGAGAGTATGTTGTATCAACTTATACCCTTTGAACCTGATTTGGATAATGCCAACGTAGGGATAATACATTTATGAATTTGCATTTATTTTTATGGGATATGTTTTCTGTTGGCATATCCCATTTAATTTATATTATTTAGGAGAGACGTATGAACAGTAATAATAAAACAACAGTTTTATCAAACGGACTTTTATGGTTTGGCGCCAGTATTTCGATCGCCGAAATACTGACGGGTACATTATTTGCATCATTAGGCTTGGCAAAAGGCATAGCAGCGATAATCACAGGGCATATAATCGGCTGTACTTTACTTTATTTGGCAGGATTTATTGGAGGAAAAACACAAAAAACCTCTATGGAAACCATCGGCATATCTTTTGGAAATAAAGGAAATATATTTTTTGCAATACTGAATGTACTGCAATTACTTGGTTGGACCGCTGTTATGATTATCAGTAGCGCTCGAGCCATTGGCTCCATTGCCAATGATACTCTTCATTTAAACAGCAATACATTATGGTGTATTTTAATTGCATTCTTCATTATTATTTGGATTTTAGTAGGTTTGAAAAAATTAGAAAAAATTAATATTTTTGCAATTGGCGGATTGTTTATCCTGACAATCATATTAAGTATGGTTGTGTTTAAAGGCGGCACATCTGCTATAAACATTTTTGACGATGGCCTGAGTTTTGGGGCAGCTGTCGAATTGTCGGTAGCAATGCCATTATCTTGGCTTCCGCTTATTTCTGATTATACTAAAAATGCCATAAAACCGAAAGCTTCTACTTTAAGCAGTACATTACTATATTTTTTGGGGAGTTGCTGGATGTATATCATAGGTCTTGGCGCCGCCTTGTTTACAGGTCAGGAAGATATTTCACTCATTATGCTTTCTGCCGGGCTCGGTACAGTTGGCATCATCATTGTATTGCTTTCAACTGTAACTACAACATATTTAGATGTTTATTCTGCCGGCATCAGCTATTTGAGCATTTCTAAAAAGTTCCCAGAGAAAATAGTTTCAATTGTTGTATGCTTACTTGGAACTATTATCGCAATTTTTACACCCATTGAACAGTATCAAAATTTTTTATATTTCATTGGTTCGGTTTTTGCCCCGATGATAGCAATTCTTGTAACTGATTATTATATATTAAAAAAAGACTACTCATCAAAATCTTTTAACATTACAAATATTATTTTATGGATTATTGGTTTTATCATTTATCGTTTATTTCTGTCAGTTGATACGATTATAGGCAGTACGATCCCCGTTATGATTATTATTGTAATTTTATGTATTTTAGTAAACAGAGGTAAAAAATTATGTTTAAAGAAATCTTAGAAAATGTAACAAAACACAATCCTTTAGTACATTGCATCACAAATTATGTGACCGTAAATGATGTTGCCAACGTTATTTTAGCTTCGGGGGCTTCGCCTATCATGGCCGATGACCTTAACGAAGTTGAACAAATCACTTCCATTTGCACATCACTCGTCATTAATATCGGCACATTAAATCGGCGAAGTATTCAATCTATGCTGCTGGCAGGTAAAAAAGCAGAGGCACTAAAACATCCCATTGTCTTAGATCCTGTTGGCGCCGGTGCATCAGCACTTCGCACGAATACCACTTTTGATTTGCTTAAAAATATTCATTTCACAGTCATTAGAGGAAATAGTTCGGAAATTAAAACAATATCACAAAAAAGCTCAACCACAAAAGGCGTTGATGCAAGCAGCAATGATGCCATTACGGAGCAAAACTTACAGCAATATGTTGTCTTTGCTAAAACATTGAGCAAAGATATAGATTCGGTTATAGCGATCACAGGAGCAATTGATATCATTGCAGATGCTAAGAATGCCTATATTATAAGGAACGGTCATCCATTAATGTCAAAAGTAACAGGGACAGGGTGTATGCTGAGTGGATTGATTGCAGGATTTGTAGGCGCTAACTCTGATAATGTATTGAAAGCAACAGCCGCCGCTGTCTGCACAATGGGGCTAAGCGGAGAAATTGCATATAATAAAATAAAACAGACCGAAGCAGGAACTTCAAGCTATAGAACATTTATCATAGATGCTATCAGCAATATGTCATATGAAACCCTTAAAGGAGGTGTAAAAATTGAAATTATCTAGAGAATCTTTGCTTTTATATGCCGTCACTGACCGCTCTTGGCTGAATGGCAAAACCCTTTATGAACAGGTTGAAGAATCAATACTGGGCGGAGTTACTTTTCTTCAGTTAAGAGAAAAAGAATTAAGTGACAAAGAATTTTTAAAAGAGGCTATTGAAATTAAAACACTGACCGATAAATACAATATCCCGTTTGTTATTAATGACAATATTGACGTTGCATTACAATGCAATGCTGACGGAGTACATGTTGGACAAACCGATATGGAAGCCGGACAAGTGCGTAGCCTTATAGGAAAAGACAAAATCATCGGTGTCTCTGTACAAACAATACAGCAAGCCATTGAAGCCGAAAAAAAAGGAGCAGACTATTTAGGTGTTGGCGCTATGTTTTCAACTTCTACAAAACATGACGCAAGTTTGGTGACTTTTGACGATTTAAGAAATATTTGCAACAGCGTATCTATTCCGGTCGTAGCTATTGGAGGTATTAATGAGAAAAACTTATCTATGTTAAAAGGTACAAACATTGATGGCGTTGCCATTGTCTCTGCGATATATTCTAAAAAGAATATTCGTAATGCCACTCAAGAACTGTATTCTATTTTAAAAGAAGCCATTAAATAAGGTAGACAGGAGGCATATAATCATGAAATCAGTTCTCACAATTGCAGGCTCGGATTGTAGTGGTGGAGCAGGAATACAGGCAGATATAAAAACCATGACGGCTCATAAGGTATATGCCATGAGCGTCATTACTGCATTAACAGCTCAAAATACACTGGGTGTAAGTGCTATTTATGATATTGAACCCGTATTTATTGCTCAGCAGTTTGATGCGATTTTTGCTGATATTTATCCTGACGCCATTAAAATAGGTATGGTTTCCAATGCAAAAGTGATCCATATCATTGCCAACAAATTAAAAGAATACAGAGCCGTAAATATTGTTCTTGATCCGGTTATGGTCTCTACGAGCGGAAGTAAATTATTAAGTGAAGATGCATTAAATGCTTTGATATATAAGCTTATGCCTTTAGCTGACATTATTACACCAAACATTGCTGAAGCTGAGTGTTTATGCGGATTTAAAATTATCTCTACTGATGATATGATACGGGCAGCAAAAACAATAGCAAAAACATTTCATGGCGCTATATTAATAAAAGGCGGACATTTTCATGATAATGCCAATGATTTGCTTTTTACCAGTGATAAAATACAATGGTTTTATTCTCCGCGTATTAATAATGAAAATACACACGGCACAGGCTGTACCCTGTCTTCTGCAATTGCTTGTAATCTTGCAATTGGTCATGATATTTACCGCAGTATAGCAAACGCAAAAGAATATATTTCAGGTGCTCTAAAAGCAGGGCTAAATCTCGGCAAAGGAAGAGGACCGCTCAATCATTGCTATAACATAAAATTATAATAGTTTTATAATGATTGCCTTTGCAATACTTTTATGATATATTCATTTCCCAGAGGTATTTTATGAAAAAAGGCGATAAAATTATTATCATTATAATTGTCATCTTAGCAGTGCTTTTGTTTGGGTTTAAATATCTGTTTAATAATGAAAATGATAAAGTGGCAGTTATTTCGATCAATGGTGAAGTCTACAAAACACTTCCAATGAATACTGACCAGCAGATAACCATCTCTACTGAGTATGGCTATAATATCGTAACAATTAAAAATAGACAGGCAAGTGTTATTAAAGCCGATTGTCCAGATAAAATATGTGTCCATACAAAAGCTGCCGAAGATATTGGTGATGTTATTGTATGCATTCCTCATCGTTTTGTACTTACAATAAAAAAGGCGGATCAGTGATGAATATAAGAAAACTACTCATTACTGCGCTATTAGTTTCATTTGCTTTGATTTTAAGCTTCGTAGAAACATTTGTTCCTGTTTTGTCAATTCCCGGAGCAAAATTGGGGCTTGCAAATATCGCTACTCTTTTGGCACTTTATATGTATGACTTTAAAACTTCAATTATTGTTGTCTTGCTTCGCATTATGCTTGCCGCTTTTATGTTTACTCATTTTACTGCATTGATATACTCATTAAGCGGGGGCATCATAAGCCTTGCCGCAATGTATCTTACAATGAAACTAGCCAATGACAAATTAAGTATCATTGGCGTGAGTATTATTGGCGCAATTTTTCATAATATCGCCCAGTTAGCAGTTGCCGTATTCGTTTTAAACACGATCCATATTCTATTGCTCGCTCCCTATCTTATGCTTTTAGGCATTGTAACCGGTATTTTTACAGGTATATCTTCAAAATATTTATTGAAATATTCTTCCAAAGTAATAAAGTAAGTTAATAGAGTAAGATCAATAAAAACATTATTTTTTTGTTTTCGCGTTAAACATTAATGCAACAAGATATCCAAAGACTATAGCTGCCGTTATTCCTCCAGCCGTACCAAACAGCCCGCCCGTGAATACACCTATAAAACCTTCGGTAGCCACTGCTTCTTTTGTTCCTATCATTAATGCATGTCCAAACCCCGTTAAAGGAACGGTGGCTCCGCTATATCCGATTTTAACTAATTTTTCATAAATTCCAACAGCCGATAATAAAACCCCTGATACAATATATATAACTAATATATTTGCCGGCTTTAAAGTCGTTTTATTTAATAAAATTTGAGCTATTACACACAGTAGTCCACCGACTACAAACACAGATAAATATATTTTTAGCATTATTTAACCTCTACACAAAATGCATGTGCTACTCCAGGTATACTCTCTCCCTGTTGCGAACTGGTTGTAGACAACAAAGCGCCTGTGGGAACACATAATACTCTCTTTATTTTTCTGTTGCATAACAATTTATAAAAATAACTGCAAAATACAACTGCAAAACATCCTGCCCCACTTCCTCCGGAATAAACATGTTGCGCTTTTGCATCGTATATTAAAGCACCGCAATCCTGATGTTTATCTTTAATATCAATATTGTTTTTATTCAATAGTGATACCAAGATATCGCTTCCACAAGTAGCTAAATCACCTGTTATAATATAATCAAAATAACTGCTGTCAACATTATTGTCTTCAAAATACGTTATGATCGTATCAGCAGCAGCCGGCGCCATTGCTGCACCCATATTATCTACGTCTGTTACTCCGTAATCAGATATTTTCCCAACAGTTATACTTTTAATCACAATACCGTTACTATCAATATCATTATTGCTGATTAATGCCGCTCCAGCTCCTGTAACTGTCCACTGTGCCCAATCCGGTCTCTGCACTCCTAATTCGAGAGGGGTTCTATATTGACGTTCAGCGCTTGAAAAATGTGAACTTGTAGAAATCACAGCACTATTCATTCCGCCTTCAATACATATTGAAGCTGCTTGAATAGCCTCTCCAAATGACGCACATGCTGTATATACGCCCCAATAAGGAAGGCTTAGCTGTCTGGCCGTAAAAGCTGTAGTAATAATTTGATTAAGAAGATCTCCTCCTATATAGATATCAGGATTCATATAGTTCGTTTTGATAATCTCTTGAACGGCGGTCAGACACATATGCTGTTCAGCACATTCATAACTGTTTTTCCCACATAAATCGTCTGAAAACACTTTATGAAAATAATTTTTTAACGGTCCTTCATTTTCTTTTGGACCCACTACACTGTACGTATCAGCAATAAAAATCTCTTTCTCAAACTCATAGGTTTGATTTCCTTTTTTTATCATAGGGTAATCACCCGATAAAAATAATAAATGATTCCGCAAATTGTTGATGTCATCAATCCGTATACAATTACCGGTCCTGCTATAACAAAAATTTTTGCCGAAGTGCCAAATATCAATCCTTCTTTTTTAAATTCCATAGCCGGAGAAATAACAGAATTAGCAAAACCTGTAATAGGTACCACGCTTCCTGCTCCAGCAAACTTTCCAATATCATCGTATACGCCAAGACCCGTTAATATTGCTGCCATAAAAACAAGTATAATAGATGTAAATGTATTTGCATCTATTTCATTTATTCCTGCTATTTTTACTAAAATATCATTTATCCCCTGTCCTATTGTACAAATCAATCCGCCTACCAAAAATGCCTTACTGCAATTTCTAAACAATTTCGCTTTTGGTTTTTTTTGTTCATATAAAGTTTTATATTCTTCATTAGTCATCTTCTTCATAAAAATAGCTCCTTAAAATATAATTTTAAAAAGAAAAATAGTGCTCCTATAGTTTTTCCGATTATTAAGCTATTTATGACTGTTCTTTCATTGTTTTTTAATTTAAACTTTTTTGTTATTATAGGAATAATATTTAATACTTCCGTAAGTGCGCCTGCAAGCATTCCTATAAAGACTCCATAGAGCATTCCTACTATAGCTGAAAATATATCCGCAAAATACAGCCTTATATCAAAAGAATACACGATCGTTGAAATGATGCATCCCAAAAGAACACTGTTTTGCCAGCGATATTCATATGAGTTGTTTCTCAACGATAGATTTAATCTGGGAATGATATCAAGTGCAACAAATAAAGATGCAATTGTCACTCCTCCCGCAGCTCCTGCACATATTAAAAATAGTATTAAAATAAACCCTTCCATATTTTTTTATTATTTATTCTTTCTTTAAATTTGTATTTTTATTATTTTTACTTTCTGTTTTTACATAATCTTCCATTGTTTTCGTATAACTCGAAATCTCTATTTTAAGAGGTGAAGGCATTTGCATTTTTTTATTTCTTTTGTTTGCTATAAAATTAAAAAATATATAAATACCTGCACCCACACCAATTGAGTATGGAATTGCAGTAATATATGGTATCGTTACTTCTTTACCTGTTAAGATTTTATTTATCGTCCTTAAAACTGACAGCATATTAATATCTGCATGAAAGTTCATGATTGCAGCTCCTGCACATATTGCGATAAAGAAAGCAATGGTTAATGATTTTATGATTGTTAAAAAATTATTTTTATGTTGATACGCAAACTCTACGAGTATATCTTCTGTGCCTATAAACCGAATATCTAAGTTTGCATTTATAGAATTTATTTTTTGGGCAATATCAATCAAATGAACAACATTATATCCGGAACCTTCATCGATAAAAAGTATAGGCAAATCCAATATCATTTGTTTATATTTGCTATCGCATTCTATCAATGCAATATCTCTGATCAAAATTTCTTTGCTTTCATGTATTACAATTTTACTTTTTGGTTGAATTAAAACTATATTACTTTGCATAATAATAGTATTGCCAAAAATAAAAAAAGATTGAAAAATATTTTTCAATCTTTTTTATTCATGTTAATTTAACTATTTTTTCCCGATATCATGTTATTACATTGCAAATTTTTTGCGTATCAGCCATTTTTTTATATTAAATTCCTTTACTATTTTATGTAATTTAAATTTTAAATATATGTTATAATAAATTCATATCTTTATACGAAATATTGTTTCGTATAAAGATATAATTAACTTTATTTCAATAAAATTATTACCATAAATGCACTATTTAGGAGACTACTATTATGCAGAAAGACCAATATATTTTAAGTTCAGTATCGAATACGCTCGAAATTTTAGATTTATTAAATGATTATGATAAATTGTCTTTAGCACAAATATGCAAATTAAAAAATATGAATAAAGCTTCGGTGTTTCGAATGCTGTATACTCTTGAGAAAAAGCGCTATGTAGACAAAGATGGTACCGGTAAATATTCGCTTAATATAAAGTTTGCTCGATTTGGGACGAAATTATTGGATCGTCAAAATATTTTACTTATTGCAAAACCTTATTTAGAAACGCTTAGAAATGAATACAATGAAACAACGCATCTTTCAATTCTCAGTAATGATAATAATTGTGTGATTATCCATAAAGAAAAAAGCACCCAGCCGATGCAAATGTCTAGCGCTATAGGAGGCGAAATGGATATATATTGTTCAGCCACCGGCAAAATTATTACTTCCTATTTAGATAAAGAGTTAATCGAAAAAAAATTAACCGATTTGAACCCAATAAAATATACAAAAAATACTAAGATCGATATACAAAGTATAAGAAACGAATTAAAGTTAGTTGCCTTAAATGGTTTTGCCGAAGATTTGCAAGAAAGAGATATCGGGCTTACCTGTTATGCTTTTCCGATTTTTGATATAAATAAAAAATGTATAGGAGCTATCAGTATTTCTGGTAAAAGTAAAAATATGAGTAATAATAGAGGTTCTATGTTATCTTCTTTAAAAAATATGTCTTATCAAATTTCTATGAAGTTAGGATACAACAAATCCTAGAATTTATATTTCATGCACAATAAAAAGCTATTGTTTTTAAAACAATAGCTTTTTATATACAAAATATTATATTATTTCAAATTGAAAATTTTCTTTTTATATTCATTTTTTTTGATTTCATAATATCTGTTTTTACAATTGGTTTCAAGCAAAAAGAAAGTTAAAACCGAGCAAATAATACCTAAAAAAATAAATATTAGAAACATTTTCCGAAAAGCTAGTTGCGCTCCAAATAAAGGTTCATATTTACTAATGATCTTTCCAAAAAACAGCGGGACGACTGCCGCTCCAAGAAAGACCGCTGTGTTTGCTATTGATGTAGACATCCCTGAATATTTTGGATTGTTCAGATCTTTTGCCACTCCATAAAAAAGAACCGAATAAGTTAAAAAGAATGCTTCTAAAATAAGAGCTATGCTAAATAATGCAAGCGGTGGTTTTCCATTATTGATAAACACAATTAGTGCAGTGCAGATGATAAAACCGATTGAAGCAATAATAGCAGGTAATTTTCTCATTTTAATCTTATCAGTTAAAAATCCAATAAACATACAGCCGCATGCGGCTCCGACCGGATAAAAGAAAGTAATAGACCCTGCTTTGGTTACGCTCAAGCCATAAACATCAGTTAGATAAGCTACTGACCATGCCGTTATTGTAAAGTTAATCCCCATTGCTAAAAAATTGATAACGATAATTGGCCACATATGTTTATTCTTTAAAATCTCCACTAAAGTCTTCAATATACCTTCATTTTCACTGGCTTCTGCCGGTTTTTTTAAAACTACTATCGGTTCATAGCCTTTGTCTTCAGGTTTATTTCTAACAACAATTAAAAGTAAAATTGCCAAAACAACAGAAAAAATTCCAATTGCTATAAACGACATTCTCCAAGTTAAAAGCCCGACCATAAACGCTAACGGGCCCTGCGCTCCTGCCCCTCCCATATTCCCAATAAATGTGGTCATCCCTGTAAGAGTGCCAAACTCACTTTCTTCAAACCATGTTGATTGAATTTTAAGAATTGAAAGAAATATCACGCTTGCACCAAGCCCTACTAATACTCTTGCAATTAAAAGAAATGAAAAATTTGATGAAATACCAAATAATACAGAGCCTAAAGCCATAAGTAAACAACCCATTACAGCCGTCTTTCTGGCTCCAAGTGTATCAGCTAGGATACCTACCGGAATTTGCATAAAAGCATAGGGATAAAAATATGCCGCTGTAAGATATGAGTATTGCATAGCCGTCATATTGAATGCTTCTTCTAAATTCCCCTTAACAACAGCAGGTGATAATCTGTGAAAAAAAACAAAAAAATACGCAAGCAATAACAAAGCAAATACAAACCATCTGTATGTATAAGCTTTATTTTTTATTTTGTCCATATAATATTCGCCCCCAAAAATTAAATTAACGAATTTTAAAATATATTAGTATACTATAACATTGAAATTATATTAAAGCATGTTTAAATTGTAAATAGAAATTTTATTAAATACTCATATAAATTAATTCACATTATCAGCAATAGATTTTTTTTGATAAATTATGATTTTTATTTTGTTTATAATTTCACTTAAAAATATTTTATTCTATTTGAACAAATACAACTATATGTGTTTTTATTAATTTTTAATTAAAATTCCCTTTATTATAAAATTTAAAAAAAATATTCTGTTAAAAAAATGTCATTTCTTCAAAAACGTGCTTATTTATTATTGCATTTATTTATAATTATGGTAAAATGTTAAATGAAGTTTGAAAACGTTATTTGAACAAAAATTTTGCTAATATAAATGCAACATATACATATTTTAAAAATAATTAACTAATTTAAATACATTATTAAAGCTTTTATTTTATTTTTTTATCGCCACTATTTATAAATCTAAATATATAAACAATGTGGAAAAGAAACGGAGGAGATTACATGAGCAAGGTTATTGTTAGCAAAGACAAATGCAAACAATGTGGGTATTGTGTGAAACATTGCCCAAAACAAGCAATCAGCTTTTCAACTGATTTCAATTCTTCCGGTTTCAAGTATGCTGTCATTGACGATGGAAAGTGCATTCAATGTGGAATGTGCTATACCACATGTCCTGACGGCGTATTTGAGATAACGGAATAAAGGAGGTACTGATATGGGAGATATGGTAAAAGGCAATATCGCTATGGGCGAAGCTGCTATCAGAGCAGGTGTACACATTTATTGCGGCTATCCAATAACGCCATCTACTGAAATTATGGAATATATGTCATGGCGTGCACAAGATGCGGGCAGACAATTTGTTCAGGCTGCAAATGAAGGCGAAGCTATGTACATGGTATATGGTGCAGCATCCGTTGGTGCAAGAGTACTCACAGCATCTTCAGGACTTGGAATTTCATTAAAACAAGAAGGTGTAGGCTATATGGCCGCTGCCGATTATCCTTGTGTTATGATTTCAGTTGTACGTTACGGCGATGGTCTTGGTTCATTAGAATCAGGCCAAAATGACTATTTAAGAGAAACGAGAGGCGGCGCAAACGGAGACTACAGAAATATAGTTCTGTCGCCATCATCGGTTCAGGAAGCTGTTGATTTGGTTTATTTGGCATTTGATTTGTCAGAAAAATACAGAAATGTTGTTGTCGTTCTTACCGAAGGAGCTCTTGGACAAATGATGGAAGACTGCGACTATCCGCCAATGAAAGAAGTTCCTTTCTATGACTGGGCTTTTGATGGCAAACATACACATAAGCAAGAATCACAAATGACAGCCAGCCTATTTGATAGAGCTCAAAGAATGAACGCTAAAAGAGCAGAAATCATTGCTAATGAACAGCGTTGGGAAGCTGTAGATATTGAAGATGCGGACTATGTATTCTTTGCATACGGTATTCCGGGACGTGTAGCACTTGGCTTAGTTGACGAACTGCGCAAAGAAGGTCAAAAAGTTGGAATTATCAGGCCTATCAGTTTGTGGCCATTCCCGCAAAAAGCATATGAAGCAATCAATAAAAATGTGAAAGGATTCATAACTGTTGAAACATGTGATGAAGGCCAGATGATTGAAGACGTTGCTTTGTTTGCTAAGAAAACAGGCTTTGGAGATGTTCCGTGTTATGCAATTGCTTCACCGCCAGGCGTTCCAAAAATGTCATATGTAAAAGAAAAATTTGAAGCTATAAAAGCCGGCAATGTTAAGGAGGTGTTCTAAGATGGCAAAAGCAAAAAAAGTGCCTGTAAAAATCAGTAGACAAGTTCCTTTCTGCCCGGGCTGTGGTCATGGCATAATTGTAAGATTGATGATGGAATGCGTTGAAGAACTTGGTTATAATGATAATATAATTATCGGCAAACCGGTTGGTTGCGCATCTCTTCTTGACAACAGTTTGGATGTTGATACATTCACAGGTGCGCATGGTCGTAACGGTGCTTCTATGACAACAGTTAAGAGATTGAAACCAGATACATTGGTTATTGCTTATCAAGGCGACGGCGATGCGTATAACATTGGTTTTTCCGAAACAATGAATGCCGCATACAGAAACGAAAAATTCACAGTTATAACAATTAATAACGGTAACTTTGGTATGACGGGTGGACAAATGGCATGGACAACAATGCCTGGTCAAAAAACTGCCACATCCGTAAATGGCCGTAATGTAGAATTATCAGGTATGCCGATTAAAGTACCTGAAATGATCGCTTCAAGCTTTGATACAGCTTATGTAGCGCGTGGAGCATTATTCACACCTTCTGAAATTAATAAAACAAAAAGCTATATCAAAAAAGCTTTGCAAGCTCAAATAGACGGCATTGGACATTCTATGGTTGAAGTTCTTTCTCCATGCCCAACAAACTGGGGGCTTTCTCCACTGGCAGCAATGGAAAGAGTTGAAAAAGAACTTGTTCCATACTACCCACTTGGCGAACTGAAAAATAAGGGAGGCAAATAATATGAAAGAGATAGTATTTGCAGGTTTTGGCGGACAAGGCGTACTTACAGCTGGTCTTGTGTTATCACAAGTAGCGCTTTTCAGCGATAAAAAAGCAACATGGATGCCTTCTTATGGTCCAGCTATGAGAGGTGGTACAGCTAACTGTACTGTTAAATATAGCGATGATCGAATTTATTCTCCGGGTCAGGAACAACCTGATGCTATAATGGCTTTGAATATTCCTTCATTTAACAAATTCATTACTATGCTTAAACCAGGTGGAATTATGCTTATTGACAGTGATATCGTTACATGCGACACAAACGTACGCGATGATGTTACTGTAGTAAAAATCCCAGGTTCTACATATGCAAATGAACTCAAAAATACAAAAGCAATGAATATTATCATGCTTGGTGCATTAGTAAAATTAATGGGAGACTTTTCAGAACAAGAAGCAATAGATGGCATGAATGATATGTTCGGTAAAAAAGGAAAAGGAAAATTCGAAGAAGCTAATACGGCAGCTTTCAAAAAAGGATATGCATCCGTATAAAGTAAATAAAAAAAGGGCTTTTAAGCCCTTTTTTTATTTACTTTTTTTTGTCTGATGATATCGCCTTTTTTTAAAGGCGCATCAATATCAAAGCAAAATAATTGCATTGCATTAGGTGCTGAGGGTATAATATTTCCTTCCATATCACGTAATTGCCGAATGGTATATGATATATACTTTCTATATGGTCCGATAATTTCAATATATGCGCCTGTTACGACTTTATTTCGCTGTTGTACGGTTGCAACTTTTGTCTCTTTATTATAATCTATTACCGTCCCAACAAATTCCCAATTCCTGATATACCCTGCAGTTGCATAGTTTTGACTATTTTCATCAGCCTTTTTATTAAAAAAACCATCTGTATATTCTCTGTAACTGATTTTTTTTACTTCATCCAGCCATTCCTTTTTAAATTTATAATTAGAAGGATCTTTACAATACGTATCAATAGCCTTTCTATATGCTCCCACAATTGTTGCAATATAAAATTCGGATTTCATTCTTCCTTCTATTTTCAAAACATCTACACCCATATCAATAATTTCATTAATATATTCAATTAAACACAGATCTTTAGAGTTAAAAATATAGGTTCCTCTCTCATCTTCAAATACAGGCATATATTGCCCATCTCTTGTTTGCTCACAAATATAGTAATTCCATCTGCATGGTTGTGCACAGTCTCCCCCATTTGCGCTTCGACCTGTCATAATATTGCTTAAAAGGCATCTCCCCGAATATGCAATACACATTGCGCCATGAATAAAAATTTCAATCTGTAACTCAGAAGGTGTATTTTGAATAATCTCTGCAATTTCCTTTTTATTTAATTCTCTTGCAAGCACAATTCGATTAACACCATTTTTATACCAAAATTTTGCAGTATTATAATTCGTACAACTCGATTGCGTTGAAAGAGAGATATGAATATTTTTATCAATCTTACGAATTATGGAGATAACTCCGGGATCAGATGCAATGATGCCATCAATACCTGTTGAAATAACACTTTTGATGTATTGTTCTAAATCCTCAAAATCAGCATTATGTGCCAAAATATTAATGGTTACATATACTTCTCTGTTAAATTGATGCGCATAGTCTGCACCCGCTTTCATTTCTTTTATATCAAAATTAGTGGCATTTGCCCTAAGCCCATATAATTTTCCACCAATATATACAGCATCAGCGCCATAATTAATGGCAACTTTTAATTTATTCAGATCTCCTGCAGGCGCAAGTAATTTTGGTTTCTTCAATTTTTCTCACTGCCTTTCTTCATACTAATTAAAAGACCATTTTCAAAATTTATTACTGATGACAGCATTTCTTTATCCTCAAATATCAAATCTAAAAACTCTCTTAGATGATATACTGAAGTTCTTTTTTTCTTAGGAGTATCTTTTCGTCCTGATGTCATACCAAAATATAAAACATTGTCGGCTATTAATAAACCGTCTTTCTTTAATAATCTTTTACACTCGGGAAACATATCGACATAATGAGTTTTAGGTCCATCTAAAAATATCATGTCATATATATTTTCTCCTACCATATGCCTCAAAACACATTGCGCATCATCATGTATTACATCAATATTATTATCCAGATGAAATGAATGGATATTTTCCCTTGCTTTATTTACTCTGCTTTCATTATTTTCAATAGTCATGATGTCTGCATGCTCACCTATTGTATTAGCAAAACAAATAGATGAATAACCATTTGCCGTGCCGATTTCTAATATTTTTTTTATTTTAGCAAGTTCAATGATTACAAGGATAAATTGCATAACTTCTTTTCTTATAATAGGAACAAACCTTGCTTCATCATATTCTCTTAATTTATAAGTAGAAGAATTTTCATTAATTAATGCCCGGATGAATTCTATATTCTGATCCATTAGATTACCTTTGCTTTAATACTCCAGCCACAATCCCTGTCTCTGCAGTTCACTTATCATTTTTTCATGCTCTGCATAGGTCTCGCTGAAGTACAATTTCTTATTTTTATCTGATACAAAATAATAATAATCACTTTCTGTAGGATAGAGTACTGCTTTTATTGAATCAATGCTTGGATTACAGATAGGCCCTATAGGCAGTTTTCCTGCCATTCCACTGCTTCTGGTATTATAGTCATTATAGTCGTTTAATTCAGACTGATATAAATCTCTTTCTCCCATTTGAACTTTAGAAGCATAATATGTTGTAACACAACTTCCCAGTGCCCAACCTGATTCTAACCTATTATAAAAAACACCTGCTACTGCTTCTCTGTCTTCACTGTTCCATGCTTCTAATTCGACAATTGATGCCAACGTTAAAAGTTCATGTATAGAATAGCTATTTTTTTTGATATCTTCTTTGAATGGCGTCAATTGCTTGTCTGTTTCATTTAACATAGTCAGAAAAATATCTCTAACACTGACATCCCTTCCAGAAAATTCATATGTATTCGGAAAGAGATATCCCTCCAAAGAATAATATAAATTTTTATTCTTTACTTCATCAGGTAAAAACCAAAACTTTGAAATAACTTCATCTAAAAAATCATTATCCTTTAATAACGCATCAACGCTTTCTGCTGAATTATTCGTATTATTAGTTATGATTTTTGTCACTCGATCCATATTAATACCTTCGGGGAATGTTATTGTTATGGAATCGGGATTATATGTTGCATTCGTTTCAAACATTGTAAGAATTTCTGCTAAAGACATATTTTCAGTCAGAGGATATTTCCCCGCTTGAAGATTTTCCGGATTGTGCATTTTGATATATAATTTATAAAATAACTCTGATTTAACTAGATTAGATTCTTTTAATTTAGAAGCAATACTATAGTAGGTATCACCACTATCTACTATAAACTTTACTATAGTATCATCACTACTGACCGGATCGGTATTAATTTTATAAGTGATTGCACCGGCTATCATAATAATAAGTATGCATACAATAATTATACGAACTGTTTTTTTCATCATTCATCTACCTTACATAATATTTTTATTTATTTTCTTAAAAAATAAGCACATTTTCAAGTCCTACAATTGAATTTAATTTTTCAATGAGTTCGTCTGTGATATTTACAAACATACTTTTATCTGCAAGCATCTTTTTCCCTGTATCAATAAAAGACAAATATACTTTTTGCCGTCCATGATTTGATAATAAAATATCTAAGATGTCATTTTGAGACTGATAATATAATGGCTCAGTAACTTTAATTAATATACTTGCATCATAGTTTTTTAATTCTTGAATATTTCTTGCAACAATACTTGATCCTTGATTTTCTTTTGCATTTATTTTTCCTGATATCAATAAAATAGCTTCTTTATTTAACAAAGTCGACTTTTGCTTATAAATTTCACTAAACACAACCACTTCTATTGCACCAAACACATCTTCTATAGTCACAAAAGCCATAGGGTTTCCTTTTCTGGTAATTTTATTTTGTATGCCAGTCACTATACCGATCACCGAACAATCTGTGCCATCATGTTTCATTGTATACTCTTCATCATTTAACTTAAGACTGTCAATAGTAGAAAGATATTTTATTTCCTGTTTATGTTGTTCTAGAGGATGAGCCGTAATATAAATACCGGTAGCTTCTTTCTCATAATATATGATTGTTTGAATATCCCATGGTTCAACTTTGCTCATATTGTTGGGCTCAGTTTCTACAATAGAGGAATCAAACATTGACATTTGCCCGCTCACACTATTTTTAGCAGCATTAATAACTTTTTCATATCCATCAAAAAGTGTGCTCCGGTTATTTTTATTATCAAAATCAAATGCACCGGCCTTTATTAAAAACTCCAACGCTTTTTTGTTAATTTTTCCGACTAGTCTATAAACAAAATTATAAAAACTAGTAAATACACCGTTATTTTCTCGTTCTGCAATAATTTCATTTACTACATTTTCTCCAACATTTTTTACTGCTTTTAGTCCAAATCTTATATTATCACCTACAGCTGTAAATTCACTAATACTTTCATTTATATCAGGTGGTAACACATTTATCCCCATATTTTTACAATTTTGAATATACAAAGAAATTTTCCCTTCACTGTCCATTACGCTTGATAGAAGGGATGCCATATATTCAACCGGATACATGCATTTGAGCCACGCTGTTTGATAAGCAAGTACCGCATATGCTACAGCATGAGATTTATTGAATGCATATTGAGCGAATGTAAGCATTTGCGAATAAATATTTTCGGCTGTTTTTTTGTCTACACCTCGCCTTAAAGCCCCTTCAATAATAATATTTCCTTCATTATCCATTTGGCCATTTATAAATATTTCTTTATGCATTTCCATTACATCAGCCTGCTTTTTGCTCATCGCTCTTCTTAAAATATCACTTTGACCCATAGAGTAGCCAGCTATTTCACGAACAATCTGCATCACTTGTTCTTGATAAACAATGCACCCATAGGTAACATTTAAAATGCTTTCTAATTTTGGATGAAGATAATGTATATCTTTTATATTTTTTTTATTATAAATATATTCCGGTATTGAGTCCATCGGGCCGGGTCTATATAATGCAACCGCTGCAGTAATATCTTCAAAACAATTTGGTTTCATCTCCATTAAAAATTGTCTCATTCCGGAACCTTCTAATTGGAATACTCCTAAGGTATCACCAGCAGATAACAATTCATATACTTTTTTTTCATCAAAAACTACTTTATCTATATCAATATGAATTTCTTGGTTCAGCAGTACATTATCAACACAATCTTTTATCATTGTTAAATTTCTCAAACCTAAAAAATCCATTTTTAACAATCCAAGTCTTTCCAGATAGCTCATTGTAAATTGCGTAGAAATAATCCGTCCTTTTTTACTGTCTTGTGTCGCATATAAAGGCACATAATCTGTTATGTCTTCTTGGGCTATTACAACACCTGCTGCATGTGTAGAGGCATGCCTGCAAAGTCCTTCCATTTCATGAGCCATATCAATAACTTCTTTTGCATTAGCATCATTTTCAATGAGCTCTTTTAGTTTATAATTCATATCAAGTGCTTTATCAAGCGTAATATTTAGAATATTTGGTATCATTTTTGCTATATTATCTGCTTTTGCATAAGGAACATCTAAAGCCCGTGCGACATCTCTTATCGCCGCTTTTGGCGCCATTGTTCCAAAAGTAATAATTTGAGCAACGCTATTATTTCCGTATTTTTCACTTACATAGTCAATAACCTCTTGTCTTCTTCTAACACAAAAATCAATATCTATATCAGGCATGCTCACTCTTTCGCTATTTAAAAACCGTTCAAATAACAAATTATATTTGATTGGGTCGATTGCTGTAATATTAAGACAATAACTGACCAGGCTTCCCACCGCCGATCCTCTGCCCGGACCAACTGCAATTTTATTTTCTTTTGCATATTTAATAAAATCCCATACAATTAGAAAATAATCACAAAATCCCATATTTTCAATCACATTTAATTCTTTATTTAAACGTTCTTCGTATAATTTATATTCTTCTTTATTTTTTTCGAAAATTTTATTTTTTAACCCTTCAAATGTAATTTGTCTTAAATATCTGCTTGGGTCTATATTTCCCGGAGTTTTAAAATTCGGCAGATGATACTGACCATATTCAAAGTCGACATTACACAAAGCGGCTATTTTTTGAGTATTATTGATAGCTTCAGGACAATCTTTAAATAACTCTTGCATTTCTTTACCGCTTCTTACATAATATGTATCTGAAGAGAAACGCATTCTGTTTTCATCATTTATTTTTGCGTTTGTTTGTATACATAAAAGCACATCATGCGCTTTTGAATCTTCCCTATTTAAATAATGCACATCATTTGTTGCAACGAGACCAATTCCCAAATCTTTACTAAATTGTTTTAAATTAAAATTTACTACTTTTTGTTCATAAATATCATTTTCTTGTAGTTCAAAATAAAAATTGTCCTTTCCAAATATATCCAAATATTCTAACGCGCTTTTTTTTGCCTGTTCAATATTTTCTTGAATAATATATGAGGGTATTTCTCCACCTAAACATGCACTGAGAGCAATCAGTCCGTCGCTATATTTTTTTAAAAACTTTTTATCAACTCGTGGACGATAATAAAATCCGTCTGTATAACCTGCCGAAACAATTTTCATTAAATTTCTATAGCCGTTATTATTCTTGGCAAGTAATATCAGATGATAGGGTTCTGTATCCAATTTACCTTCTTTATCATACATACTTCGGCGAGAAACATATATTTCACAACCAATAATAGGCTTTATTCCTTCTTTTTTACAATAATCATAAAACATGGGTACACCAAACATTGCACCATGATCCGTAATTGCTATACTATCCATACCTAATTCTTTTATTCTTTTTACTAACTTATCAATTCTGACAAATCCGTCTAGCAATGAATATTGAGTATGTAAATGTAAATGAGTAAATTTTACTGGCATATTATTCCTCCGAAATTATTATATCATAAGAATTTACAATAACTAATACCAAAGTTATTATAAAAATCTTAAAACTCTTATAATAAAAAATGCCGTGAAAATTTATTCACAGCAATCATTATCATTTCTTTTTACGGTCTCTTTGATTTATCAGCTGTTTTATATACTTCATGAATAATTTTACCGTCATCATTATTAATATAAAGATGCATTGTATAACTGTTTAAATCAACTATAAAATTTGCATTAATCGTTTTTTCACCTTTATTAAAAGTAATCGTATCTTTACTTACCTCTACAGATGAATTTTCTTTGAAAGTAAATTCACTCATATCCGGGACAGTTGTCTCGCCTCTAAAAACAGAATTACTTTTTTCATCCAAGTATTCATAAATATCAACCGTTTTATCAGATTTAAAATCTAAAATATTCCATGTAATGTCTTGGGCGATCCCATCAATGTATTTAGCATCAAGCTGCCACGGACCGACTAAATCATTGTAACTTGTACTTTCATTTACCGAACCGCACGAAGTCAACGTAATAATTATAATAACAAATAAAATTAAATAAAATGCTTTCTTTTTCATTAAAACACCATCTTTCTGATACTAAATATGAATAATATTGTTAATTTCTGCCCCCCCGAGACAAACCTCATGATCATAAAAAACAACATATTGTCCCGGACATACAGCTTTTTGCGGTTCATCAAACACAACTTTTACATTATCGTCTTCAACTGTTGCTTGAGCGTTTTTATCCGGCTGTCTGTATCTATATTTAACGGTACATTTAAAAATAGCCTGTGGCGGAATACCCTGAATCCACTTTGCTTTTTTCGCTATCAAAGCTTTTGAAAACAGAAAAGGATGCGACGGATCCTGAACAACAATAAGCTCATTTTTTCTAAGATCTTTATCTACTACATACCAGCGTCCTCCATTCCCCATCCCCCCTATGCCAAGCCCTCTTCTTTGCCCGAGCGTGTAATGTATTAATCCATTATGCTGTCCTACTATTTTGCCATTGGTATCTTTTATCAGCCCCTTTTGTCCGGGCAAATAATGCGATAAAAACTCCGAAAAATTTCTTTCCCCAATAAAACAGATGCCAGTACTGTCTTTTTTCAAAGCAGTTCGAAGTTCATATTGTTCCGCGATCTTTCGAACTTCATTTTTTTTCATATGTCCTATCGGAAATAGAGATTTTGATAATTGATACTGATTTAATTGGCACAAAAAATAGCTTTGATCTTTATTATTATCAATACCTCTAAGCAAATAATATTTCCCGTCAATTTCTTTTTTTTGAACATAATGTCCGGTTGCTATATAATCTACTTTAGCGATATTTAATGCATATTCTAAAAAAGCTTTAAATTTAATCTCGCTATTACAGAGTACATCCGGGTTAGGGGTTCGTCCTAATTTAAATTGGTTTATAAAGTATTCAAATACCCTATTCCAATATTCTTTAGAGAAATTGACCGTATAGTACGGAATTCCTATTTTAGCACACACACTGCTTACATCAGAATAATCTTCTTCTGCTGTACACTGTTCAAAGTTATCCTCTTCCCAGTTTTTCATAAAAATCCCAATAACATCAAAACCCTGTTCTTTAAGCAAAAGGGCTGCAACGGAGCTATCCACACCGCCACTTAACCCAACGGCTACTTTTTTTTTCATATAATTTATAATCAATTCCTCAAATTTCGCAAATAAAACTTTATTGCTTTTTGTCAATTTATAATGTAATTAAATTATAGTTAATATTCATATTATCCATAACTTCTTTTTCTCTTTTGCTACAACTAAATAATAATACTTGCCTTTTTGTAGAGATATTATAAAGAATGCGTATGATATTTTCAAGTCTCTGTTCATCATACATAGCAAAACTTTCATCTAAAATTAAAGGCACCTCCGGTGCAAATAAATCAGCCAGCGCTATTCTAAGAGAAAAATAAAGTTGCTCTAAAGTTCCTTCACTCATTTCGTTAATACCAACCAGAAATCCAGACTCGGGACTCTCTACATTTATTTCAAGCTCATCTGTTAATTTAATGTTTGAATACTTGTTTGTTATGCCATAAATAATTTCTGATACTCTTTTATTTAAAATCGGCGAATTTTGACTATGCATTTCTTTCGCAGTATCCTCTATAACATCAGCGGCTAAGTTAAGCGCTCCATATTCCACAAGTAAAATATCTCTCTGTTGTGTCAACTCCTTTATTTGCGCCATTATTTCTGTCATACTTCGTATGTTTTGCATCGCATTTTCTGAAATCCCCTGCAAATGCGCTAATTCCGATAGAATATTTTCTTTTTCTTCTATAGAAACATTCGGCTCCAAAAGCTCGGCATCATCTGTATCATAAGATGACACTTTGCTCTTAAGCAATGTATATTCCGCTTCACTTAATGTCTCTTCTTTTAATAATTCTAAATGACTTATCTTTGTTTTTAATTCATTATACTGTTTATTTGATCTAAACACTTCCCTATATGAAATATTATTGCTAAGTCCCATATTTTCTAAAGTTTTTAGAAATTCCACATTTTTTTCTTCATATTCACTTTTTAATTTAGTTATATCTTGTTTTAAACTTGTATATTCATCAATTTTTGCTTGTATCAATATTTTATTTGTTTCTATTTTTTCATATTCTTCAATAAACGACGAATAATAATTTTCAAATGCCTGTTCATTTATAAAACCATATTTTTTATATATATCATTGATATTAATATTTTTACTTTTAATTCTTAAAACAATAGAGTAGCTTAATGAACCAGCCGCCAATAAAATACACAAAATCATAAAAATGGGTATATTTTTAAATATGAAAAAAATACTGAGACAAGCAAAAAGAATAAACGATACTAAAGAAATACTTTCTATCAAAGAAGAAGCTTTTTTATATGTACCCTCTTTTAATTGTTTATATATAATATAATCCTGCCTAAGCTGATCAACGTTATCAAATTGTATATCAGAAGCCATGTCTGTATGCATTATTTTTATGTCATTTTCAATTTTTTCTATTCTTTGTTTTAATAATTTTAAATCATCGATATAATTATGTATTTCATTTTCTAATTGTAAAATTTCTTCAAAACGTTCTTCATCAAAACCTTCAACAGGTTTAATGTTTTCCAATTCTTTCTTATTTTCATTTATTTGCTTTTGTAAATCTTCATATTTTTGAATATCTTTTAAATAAAGCAACATCTCATGTTTCTTTATTTTTTCTAATTGTTCAAATAAATATTCTATCCTATTTTTACGTTTTTTATCATTCTCAATGATTTCGTCTGTTTCTTCTTTTTCTTGAATAACTTTTTCAAGTATTTGATTGATTTCACCTATTTTTCTGATTTCACCTTTTTTCCCTGCAATTTTTTCTGCCGCATCTCTTAATTTTTTTATAGCAGAAACAATTGAAATATCATTTAAGCCTGTATCCATATTTGCCATTAGATTATTTACTTCTTCTGTTAAGTTATTTTCTGTCTGTGTATTTAGTTGTCCAATACTCACAGTATTTCGAAACATAACTTTACTTAAATTTAAATGATTCGCAGGCTCGTACATTCTGGTTATATCATTAAAATCAAATTTTTCCGTAATATCTTCTCCTGTTGCATAATTAGAAACTTTGACTCTACCGTTTATTTCAGAAAAATTACGTTCAATTAGATACATATTTCCGTCATTTTCATATATCAGCGAACCAATATACTCATCATTATTCCAAGGTTTATATTTATGCTGAAGCTCTTCATAGCCTTTTCGTTTTTTGCCATAAGTAAAAAACCCATAAAACATGCCTTCAATAAAATTATGTATTGTACTTTTACCCGTTTCATTATTTCCTAGTATTAAGTTTATTCCTTCCTGAAAATACAGATGTTTATTTTTAAATTTGCCAAAAGATAACAGACTAAGTTTTTTATAAATCATCTCTTTTCTCCTTCATTTAAAAGCACAGCTAATCCCTTATATAATGCATTCTTATTTTTTTCATCTGTCATATCATAATCTTGCATTTTCTCAATGAATTTGCCAATGATGTTATTTTCATTTTGAGATTTTATATAATCTATATCAAAATCAGGAATAGTATTATCAATATATTCTAAATAGAAAAAGGATTGCCTAATTTGCTCTATGATTTCATTTAAACTGATGGATGAATCTATCATACCGCTTATATCAAAACGGTGCATATCTTTCATTAGGCTTTCGTGTCCTATATCGGAGGTTAAAATTCGAATAATACCTAAATAACCCATATCGGGAGTGAGATTGATTTTATTAACTACAAATTCTCTGTTTGATGTTTTTACAAATTCAACATCAATCATATCCTTGTCTAAAGAAACTCGATAAATCCCCCTCTGCCCTGTTTCTTTAAAATCTAATGCTTCCGGACATCCAGAATAAAATATACGTTCATTAATCTGCTTATTTTTATGTATATGACCAAGCGCTATATAATCAAAGCCAATTTTTGATATGTTTTTTATATTCATAGGCATATATGTTGAATTGGTGGCAAAATCAGCATGCAACATAAGAATATTAATTTTACTGGTATCTAAATCTATTTCCGTGAGATCAGGTTCTGCAAAATATGCCGACTTATCCCAACTTATGCCATAAATAGCAGTATTATATTTTTCAAAATATTTTTTTTGAATTTTATCCGAATCAAAGATATGGATATTCGGAAATTTATTCTGATATTGTTTGTATGTATTTGTATACAAATCATGGTTACCTGCTATAATTACAATTTCAACATCTTTAGCCTCTGATAGAATGTCGAATACTCTTTTAATATCATGGGCGGTGCAAAACCTCTCTTCAAATAAATCTCCGCTAACAAGCAAAAAGTTATCTTTTAATGCCGTTGAAAGTCTGACAATATTTTCAAAAGTATTAAACATTCCTGCACGTCTAATTTTAGCTACATTGCTTGGAAATGATGCTTTTTCAAAAATACTTCCTAAATGCAAATCCGCTGTATGTATAAACTTTATCATAAAATAATTTCCTCCGGCAAATAAGTCCAATTTTAATAATTATAATATTTTTGGCTCTAAATGTAAATTATTTATATATTTATAAAGAAAATTATACCGAAATTTGTATTTATTTATCTTTTTTATATTTAATTATTTGATATTTTTTAAAAAAGACAATGATTAGCATGATAGACATTATGAAATAGACAGCAATACTTGTATAAGCCAGACCAAATGCCCCATATCTTGGAATAATGTTAAGATTAATAATTATTTGAAGCAGAATGCCAATTATAGAAATAATTAAATTATACTTTATTTGTCCCATAGCTGCCAGTAAATTTGCATTTGTATATCTTATTGCACAATTAATAAATGCAGCAACTAATAATATTCTCATCAATGGTGCAACAGTTGCATATTGTTCTCCATATAACAAAACGATTATCGGTTTTGCAAAGATAAAAAGAAGCAATGTTACAAAGCCGATAAGTGTTACCGTTATTAAAAATGTTTTCTTATATGTTTTCCTGATCCAACGATAATTTTTTTCATTCCTAACAAAATAAGGCGCAACAAAGATACCAATTGAAGAACTGATGATCGATAGATTTGCCGGAAGCACATAAGCTATTTTGTAATTTGCAATGATTGTAGGGTCTCCTGTAAATTGTCCAAGCAGAAAAATATCATTGAGCATGAAAATCGCCCAGATGCTATTTGTAATCATATATTGGATTGAATATTTGTCTACAATCTTCTGATCACTTTTTGATAATGTATGAGACATATTTTGATGATAAAAATATGATTTTTTTATAATAAATCCATACAGCAGCATGAAAAAAACATAGATAATAACGCTGGATGCAATCGCTCCTTTTACTCCCCACACATTAGCCAAAATGTATTTAGTAAGTATTAATACAAAGGCCAGCGCAAACGATGCAATAGCATAACGTTTATTGGAAAACATCGCACGAAAAGTAGCTACATTGCTGTCCGTCAACGAATGAAAAGGCAAGGATAATAATAAAATAGGTATCAGCCAACGGGCCGAAGAAAACTTAGCCGGATGAGGATAAATAAAGTTAATAATGACTGCCAACAATACTAATAATATATTATAGATTGTACTTTTTTTAATAACATATTTATAATATAAATACTTCTCATCAATGCTCTTTGCCAATACAACGTATCTGAACAGAGCATATGTAAGCCCCATGCCTGCAAAAATATAAATATAAGAAAATAAATTTTCTACATAGCCGAGTGTGCCAAATTCTGTTTTTGATAATACTCTAACAATAAAAACAGATCCAAAGAAAGCAACAAATTTTGTGAGAAAACTTCCCAAAAAAATATGAAAAGCACCCTTATTATAGACAACATCCCATTCTTTTTTTATCGCATTTATAATTTTATTCATTTTCCCTCTTATATTTCAATCTCTTATTCAAATATTATAAACCCTAAAATATTCCCATCATAAATTCTAATTTTTTCAATTGTTCTTTCAATTTGTTCATCCTTAGACACACCAAATTGCTCAAATAAAATAATCTCTTTATATCTGTCTATATACTCCTGTGTCAAAAAAGAATCAAGAATAGGCTCAGATAAAATGAAAATAAACTGATAAGAATTCTCTAAAGAATGCCAAAACTCATTTTCATAAAAATAATTCGTATAATAAACATCTTTTATTTCAATTTTTTCATTTTCCAACTCTGATGCAACTATAATTGCCGTACGTATATCTTCTTTTTCAAATAAATTCTTTAAATGAATTAAATAATGTAAATAATTTTTTTTATTACTTGATAAAAAAACAACCGATTTTATATTTTTCTTATTCAATTTATAAGATAAAATTGATTTTATTTTATTGTAATTATATTTTTTCTTATGCATAATAGCAAATATATCAATATTATACTTATATCTTAATTGATTAATCCCGACTATTTTATCCGTTAAAACAATAATAAAAAATTGTAGTAAACAGACAGTAATAAAGGCCGTAGCTAGAAACAAAATAAATTTTTTTATAATATTCGAGCGAGAATATATTTCATTATGATTATCGCTAACATTTATTTGCTTGCTGAACATAGTAATATTTTGATTTAAAGATGTTTGTGTTAATTTTACGCCTTCATTGTAAATATATTCATTAATATATTTTACCGTATTTTCATTGCTGCCTTGAAAAGATATCATAAATATTTTTGATAACTCATTAAACTCAGCAATAAAATTATCATATATAAAATTTGATACTATTTCTTTATCTGTTTTATCAAGATTATTTTGTATAAAAAATGAATCAGATATTTCATCATAATTTAGATTAAGAAGAGAGGATTTCATTGAATCGGATTTATAAATATCATGTATCGTATTGATTGTAAGACTTATATTTTCTTCGGTATTTTGATCACTGAAATTGATTAATCCATAAATTTTTTCTTCATATATAACTTTAGGCTCATCAGATTTTAAGCATAAATAAACAGCTAAGCTGATTATACTTATTAGAATCGTTAAAATCATGATTGATTTTATTCTTTTTATCAACAATTTCACTATATCTGATATTGCGAATACATTTGGCATTTCTTTTTTCCCTTTTCTTTAAAAAAATTATAACTGTGTTTAAAATCAAATAATATAAGTATCATAACCATAAAAAATATTTTCCCTTTAATAAATAACTCATCTATTAAAAATCCATCATTAAAAGCAAGAAAAAAATACAAACAAAGCGGATAAATAATTGTTTGTCCGGCTTTTTCAGCAAATGCATCAAATAATTTAATAATAAACCCCATTAGTATGAAAACAAGGAAACATCCCATATAGCCAAATCTCGCAAAACCTTCTATAAAATATCCTGTATTTGCATTCATTTGCGGAGAATGATAATATAAATCTCCAATTAAATACGTAAACCCCACAGAAGGATAAGGATTTTGTATATCTACTATCCAAGTTGGAAATATCCCTGTTAATCCAAGTTTAGGATAAGAAGAAAAAAAATCAAAATAATCAAATTTTAATTGAGCCGGCAGTATCATTGCGCGGCGTACAAGCAGTGATAATGGTAAGTTAAATGATTTATTTAAAGATACTAACAATGTACAAAATATACATGAGATAATAATTATTAATAATGTCATAAGAATTATCTTTTCAGTTTTTTTAATTTTAGAAATGATATAAATCATAAAGACTGTTACCATGTAAAAAATAATAACTTTGTGTCCGGTCCATAAATAAAAAAAAGTTTGTATGATTGAAATGATTATGAGACGAATATATTTTTTTCTATTTAAATTATCACAAATAAGAAATGGCCCGATTACATAAATTTGCAAGGCAAATAAATATGAAATATATTTATTTAAATCAATAGTCGAACGCAGATCATATACATTGTTAATATTCAGTGCTGTAAGCGTAGGAATCCCATCTGTCACTAAAAAATACCCGAGAAGTACAGTGCTAATACCATATAAAATTAAATAAATCAATCCATTCGCGTTCGTTATTTTCTTTAATTTGATGTCTGTTACATGTGTAATAATCAAGCACTGTATTATAAATCCAAATGATAACATAAGCATGCAAATTGTGTTCTGATTATTCAGAGCATATACCGATAATATAGGAATCATAATAAAACAAAGTAATAAATTAGATATCAGTGAAGAGAACTTATTTAATTTTTTAGGTAAAAATATAATACAAATAAACAAAATTATATATGAGAATAAATATTTAAATGCATTAAAATCAAGCCCGTATACCGCACTTTCATTCACATAATATATATTGTGTACTATAATATATGCTATTTCAAAGATAACCTTATATATTATAAAAAAAATACCGGATATAGTATACGATTTATCATATTGAAGCCATTCTTTCCTTCCATACATTAAATAATTCATATTATTGATGCCCTTCATAAATGATATCAAGGCGCTTAACCACGCTTTCCCATGTAAAATTATCTTTGATTTTCGTAATATTTTTTTTCTTTTCCTCTATAATTTCCGGATTTTTCACGAGTGTGCTTACTAATTCTCTTAATTCATCTAAATTATCATAATGAAACAAAAAACCAACATCATATTTTATAATCAGTTCACTGACTGACATTTCGTAACAAGAAATAACAGGCGTTATGGTCAACATTGATTCATAAAACTTGATAGGTCGTGATTCCCTCCAGTTTTGTATTTCGATATTATAAACACAATATATAATATCCGTATTCTGATATAATTTTTCAGTTTCACTTTTATAATCATAATAACCAGTTATTTCTACATTTTTGTATACGGTCTCTTCATTTTTTAATTTTAAATATTCTTCTCCCAGCCCATGAATACCAATTTGTATACCTTCTAAATGATGGCCGGCATCCATAAGCATTTTTAAAGATTTATAATCTCTTACACTACCAATATAATTAATTCTTAGTTGATTAGAAAAAGTTTTTTCAATATGCATATATTGGTCTACAGAGCTATAATTGGGTATATAAATTACTTTGTGTTTGTTTTGATAAGTAGTCTTATTGATTTGTTGCGGCGTAACATGTATCAGCCAATTTGATTTGTTTTGCATGAATTCATTTATGTTTTTAATGAAAAATCGCTTGAATTTATTGGTAATACCTGCTTGATCTTCATAATTCTCACGCATTACAAAGATAAGCTTTGATTGATTTCGAGCAATCCAGCCGGCAACAACAGAAGTGAGGTTGTGACATTGCAAGAAATCTGTTTTAGTATTTTTAATATATTTTCTGAGCCAGACACTAAATTTTATGAACCACATAAAATAAACAAGAACTTTGAAATTTCTTATTAAATTATTCTTCTCTAACGCTTGATTCATTTGTTTGCTTCTGCATATATAATGCTTTGTGTAAATACCGTCAATTTTATTTGATACAATTTTTTTGCCTATTTCTTTATTTTGCAAAATAATCAATTCAACATCATACCCTTTTGTCTGTAGATATTTTGCCTCATTAAGAGCTCTAAAAGAACATGAATTCAAATTTCTATGCCCGTTTGTAATAATAATTTTTACCATTTTGGGCTTGTTTCCCAGTTCGTTGAAATCACTCATCAATTTCTCCATAAATGCTTTTATATGCTTGAGCTATCATCTTCCAATTAAATTTATTGCAAAGATTTATGCAATTGTCAGATATAGTTTTGTAATTACTTTTAATATCCAGTATCCTTTGTGCAATTTCATAAGAATTGCCACAGTCTACATGATATCCGACAACGCCTTCTTGAAATTGCTGATCAAACCCTTGATCTTTAGTATAAATCACAGGCATTCCCTGACTCATGGCCTCTGCATAAACAAGACCAAAAGTTTCTGATTTTGATGGCATCACAAATATGTCATTTTCTCTGTAAAAATGAATAAGCTCCTCTTTTTGTTGCGGAGGAATGTATGTTATATGCGATTTATTTTTAAATTGTTTAAATATTTTTTTATTTTCTATTTTCCCGATAATCGTAAATTGAACTTTATAGCTTTTTTCTATTAATATATTTATTGCATCTAAAGTAGCCGGCAGATTTTTCCTTTTTGTTATGAGCCCTGCATAAAATAATTTAATTGCTTCAGTATTCATATCCGGCTTTTCTTTGTATAAATTTTTATGCCAGAAATCGTCTATACCGTTGGGTATTATTATAGATTTATTTAAAATTAGTTTTTTAAATTCATGGGGTATATATTTATCAACAATATTTTCTTTATATGGTGTAGATAAAAATATTATTTTTCGCGCATTTTTTAAAATTTCTACACCTAATTTTCTTAAATGAATCATATTTTTAAAAAATATATTTATATCCGTACTTCTTACCGCAACAATGTAAGGTATTTTGAATTCTTTATTTAATTTATAAGCAATATATCCGTTTGAAAATAAGGAATGCGCATGTAAAATATCAAATGATTTAATGTTATATTTTATTTTGATATCTTTTAATATTTTTTTGTGTTTTACATGAAAAAATACTCGATCATATTTACTATGATTTGGACTTATTTTTGTAAAATCGCCATAATCAAAATTATACTGTATATTTTTAATAGCAGGAATATATACATCGATATTTAAATTCTGTTTTACTTGTTCGTTATATAAATTCTTATAAAATTTCCCTGCCAAATAATAAGAATTTACATGCAGTATTTTCATAAAGTTTCCTTAATTAAACATTCCTTTAAAATCATTTAAACTACAACCGCTTAAAGGCAATTTTATCGGTTTGTTCTCCAATGCAGATTGATGAATTGCAAAAATAAGCTCTATGGCATCTCTCGCTGCCTTAGTATCTATGCTTGGATTTCTATCATTAATAATTGCATCTATCGTATCTTCAAAAATTGCATTGTGCCCATAACTGCATAACTTTGAAGAAGATATGCAAGCAATATCTTTTATTTTTTTTTCTGATTTTTCATCTTTTAAATCATATATTTCAATTTTAGTTAAGGATTTACCTGCTAACTTGACTGTGCCTGCTTGTCCAAAAATATAAAACGTCTCTTCCAGATTAGAAGGATAAACATTGATTGTACCTTCTATAGTTCCAATTGCACCATTTTTAAATTTTATCAATGCCAAGGCAACATCTTCCGTTTCAATATAATCATGTATTCTGCGGGCGGTATAAGCAAAAACCTCTTCAATTTCTCCACCCATCAGCCAGCGGAAAATATCAATATCATGGATGCATTGATTCATTAGCAATCCTCCGTCATATTCCCATGTGCCGCGCCAAGGCGCTTGCTTAAAATACTCTTCGTCTCTATTCCATAAAATGTGCACTGTACCATGTGAGATTTTACCAAGCCTATTCGATTCAATCAGTTCTCGTACAGATTGTACTGATGGATTTAAACGATTTTGATGGCAAATCGATACTTTAATATTATTTTTTTTACTTAATTCAATAATTTCATCAATATCATTTAATGACAATGCCAATGGCTTTTCTACAATAAGATGTATACCAGCATTTATACAATCTTTTGCAATAGCAGCATGAAGCCCGCTTTTTGTTGCTATACTTATTAAATCAATATTTTCTTTTGCAATCATTTCTTTATAACTTGAATATTTTTTAATATTTTTTTTATGCAATCTATTCATTGCTAATACATGTTCTGCTTGCTCTGCATTTATGTCACAGATTGCTACTATGTTCAAATCATTTTCTATTGCTGCTTTCAAATGATTTATGGAAATCCGTCCACAGCCTATTAACGCATAATTCATTTTGTCCTCTATTCATATATCAATCTTGTTGAATATACTCTGTATTATAGTAATTCCACTCTATCTCTATACTGCACATTTTTCATTGCATTTTTAGTATCAAAAATTGCTTTGGCATTCTGAGCTATCATTTCATAATCAATATTAGTATGACTCGTTGTAATAACTATAATATCATAGTCATTTATAATGTTCTTATTTATGAAATTTATTCCTTTTTTGATTTTGTTATTATATTTATATTCTTTAATATATGGATCATAATAATCAACCGCAGCGCCGCTTGTCTCCAATTTTTCAATAATTTTTAATGCCGGACTTTCTCTGTAATCATCGACATCCTGTTTATATGCCACTCCTAATACCAGTATTTTGGAACCGTTTATTGATCGTTTTAATTTATTCAATATCTTTCCTGTGCGTTCCACACAATACTCAGGCATTTGGTCATTAATCATTCCGGATGTTTCTATTAAAGATATATGAAAATCATATTTTCTTGCTTTCCATGCTAAATAATAAGGATCTAATGGAATACAGTGTCCGCCAAGCCCCGGTCCCGGATAGAACGCCTGGAACCCGTATGGTTTTGTTTTCGCTGCGTCTATTACTTCCCAAACATTGATTTTCATTTTTTCACATAAAATAGCGAGTTGATTAACCAAACCTATATTGATATTTCGATACATATTTTCAAGTATTTTTTCCATTTCGGCAATCGATGGAGAAGATACCTCTTTAACATCGCTGGCTAAAACTTGACGATACATGGCTGCTATTACTTCGGTTGCATCTTTGCCGATACCGCCGACAACTTTTGGCGTGTTCTTTGTTTTATATATTAAATTTCCCGGATCCACTCGTTCCGGAGAAAACCCTAAATAAAAATCAATCCCACATTTTAAACCTGAACCTTTTTCAAGTATAGGTTTTATCAAATCTTCTGTTGTTCCCGGATAAGTCGTGGACTCAAGCACGATCATTGTATTTCTTTTCAAATGCTTAGCAATTTCTTTTGCAGAATTTTCTACATAACTGATATCGGGCTGTTTATATTCATCTAAAGGAGTCGGCACACATATAGCTATAAAATCAACATTTTTTATAAAAGAATAATCATTCGTAGCTGCAAGTCTCCCATGTTCTATCATTTTTTTCAGATCACCATCAACGATATCCCCAATATAATTTTTCCCAGAATTAACCAAATCTACTTTTTCCTGCTGAATATCAAAACCAATCGTCTTAAAGCCTGCTTTTGCTTTTTCTACCGCAAGAGGCAACCCTACATAACCCAATCCAATCACGCCCACGATTATGTCTTTTCCCTTTATTTTATTTAATAACAGTTGTTTCAATTGCTACCTCATCACTTTCACTATGTCATTATCTTTTTCATATTTTTTGTTGCAGCGAAGGCAATACGATATATTGTTATCAAATATTAATTTCTCTCCACACTCGCATATATATCCGTGTATTTTTGCCGGTAACCCATAAACGATTGTGTGATCCAAGACATCATCCGCAACAAGAGCGCCTGCCCCCACCAAAGCATATTTTCCTATCGTGCATCCACAAATAATTGTCACATTAGCGCCAATACTCGCCCCTATTTTTATAAGTGTTTTTTTATATTCATTTTTTCTTTCAATAAAAGCACGCGGATTGGTTACATTTGTAAAAACACAAGATGGTCCTAAAAAAACATTATCTTCACAAATAACGCCTGTATATACGGAAACATTATTCTGAATTTTCACTCCATTTCCTATTTGAACACCACAAGCAATGAAAACATTTTGTCCGATGGTGCAGTTTTTTCCTATCTGTGCATCTTTCATAATATGAGAAAAATGCCATATCTTTGTTCCGCCGCCGATTTTACATGGTTGCTCAATGTAGCTTGATTCATGAACAAAATATTTTTTACTCATCTTTAAATCACCTTTCGTAAAACATTGACTATATATTGCAACTCTTGCTTTGTTAGCTCTGGAAAATTGGGAATTGCATAAGTTCTTTCTGATACGTATTCTGCGTTAGGCAAGTCTCCTTTTTTGTATCCTAAGTTTTTATAACATATTTGTAAATGTAGTGGGATAGGATAGTAAATACCAGTTGAAATTCCTTTGTTATTCAATAAATGGATAACTTCTTGTCTGTTTGTCGATTGCAACACATATAAATGATAAGCATGTATACTGCCATTCTTCTCGATTGGCGTATTATAATTTTCTGCTTCTTTTAATTGTTGATTATAAAAAGATGCGTTTTCTCTTCTTAAAAATATAAATTCATCTAATTTTTTTAATTTTATTCTAAGTAATGCAGCTTGTAATTCATCTAATCTTGAATTTTGTCCAATCATATAATTCAGATATTTAGGGTTATATGAAGCATCATCTGCTTGTGCTATGTGTTTATTATGAATGTAATTGTAAGCATCTTCCCCAGCCTTTCCGCTTCCGTGCACACGTAAGGCTTTACATAATAGAGCAATATGATCATCATTCGTTGTTATCATGCCTCCATCCCCTGCACAGCCTAAATTTTTTGTGGGAAAAAAAGAAAAACATGCAACGTCTCCAAGTGCACCTGCCTTTTTACTTTTATATACAGCTCCGGCTGCTTGACATGCATCTTCAATAACATATAGATTGTATTTTTTAGCTATCTTATTAATAATGTCCATGTCCGCACAAAGACCGAAAATATGAACTGCTATAATCGCTTTCGTTTTATTTGTAATTTTTTCTTCTATTTTTGTTGTGTCGATATTATAACTATCTATCTCAATATCGACAAAAACGGGGATCGCCCCTACAAAACTGATAGCCTCCGCAGTAGCAAAAAAAGTAAACGGTGTGGTCATAATTTCGTCTCCTGCCTTTATGTCAAGTGCTCTAAGCGCTATAATCAATGCATCTGTTCCATTACCAACTGATATTGCATTTTTTACGCCTATATACTGCGCAAATTCTTTTTCAAAATATCGTACGTTTTCTCCCATAACATAATTACCGCTTGCAAGAACATCAAGCATTGCATTATTTAATTCACTTTTTATGTTTTTATATTGTCTTTTCAAATCGAGAATTGGAATCATCATAAATTAACCTTTTTAATTTTCTATAATATCTATTAATTTCTCTGTTAGTTTTTTATAGTCATATTTATATGCAGCATTTAACGCATTTTCACACATTTGAGAATATTCGTTATTCGACATATGATATAATTGTGATATTGATTTTTCTATTTCCTCAGGAGTTTGATCTTCCGTGTTAATCCCTACTTTATACTGATCAATCAAATTATAATTTGATGTAACGGTTGAGAGTATCGGCTTTGCACTCGCTAAATAGTCAAATAACTTATTACCGCTGCTCCCAAAGCGCATCAAATCAGTTTTTTCCCAGTGATATAAATTGACATTTGCTTTAGATAAAATATATGGGATATATTTTCTTTCTACTCTGTCCTTAAACTTTATATTATGAAGGTGACGCTCAATACATCTTTTTTCTAGTATTTTTTTTTCATCTCCATCTCCATATATCAAAAAACAAATATCATCGTATTTTTTATTTTGCAAAAACTGAGCCGCATCAACAATTCTACCTAAATTATTTACTTTTCTAATGGAACCTGTATAAATTATTTTAAAAGTATGTAGATCATTTAAATCTTTATCATCCAACGTGTAATGTTGCTTATTATATTGAAATTCTTCTAAATCTACGCCATTATTGATATTAAAAACTTTATTGCTATCTATAAATGCATCTATACCTTTTTCTTTTAGATATTCTTTTCCACCTTCAATTGTAAAAATTAATTTGTCGGAATTTATATAAATCCATTTTTCAAGTTTATATAATAAGAATATTACAGGATTTTTTCTGGATACTTTTCCATATTCAATGATTGATTCCGGCCATAAATCTCTTATTTCCGTACAGCATTCAATATTATATTTTTTAGCCAGTTTAATAGATGCCGCAGCCGTAAGCGGATCTGGTGAAGAGGTATATATGATGTCCGGTTTCGAAAAATATTTAACTGTTTTAAACAAATTAATAGGAAAATCAAATATATTTTTAATTCTTAGTATATTATTCTTGTTGTAGCTATTTGTTTTCACAAAAATATAATTCACATCGTCTATTTTTTTTTCTTTAAACAGTATTTTATTTTTAATCATATTGATTTGCGAATTGTGTATTTGGCTTGATGTAAATATTTTGACTTCATAGCCTGACGCAGTTAAATGTTTTGTGAAATAAGTATGCCTTACCAACCCTCCAAATGCCGGAGGTATTGCATAATGATTTATGATCCATATGTTTTTTTTCATAGTTTGTCCTATTTTCTTTAGTGTCTCATGCATTTACTCATTTATTTATAGATTACATGTGTAATAGAAAAATCATTGACTGCTGCTGGGATTTTATTAAAAATAAACAGATCTTTTTAATCCTTCGATGTATATTAATAATTAATTCACTTATATATTCTTTGCATTTACAGTAATTATATTACAATTTTTTCCGAAAATTTTATGTCGAACTATCATTTAATCAAAGTTTAACATTACTTTAATATTTCATATAATATATAGTAGTTTTGTAAAATATTATCGGTTTTCAATTACTTTTCTTTCAACTAAGGCAACAAGGAAATACATAATTGCGGCTATAATAGCAAGTATTACAACGCCTGTCATAACCAAACTTAAATTGAATACATTGCTCCCATAAATGATTAAATACCCCAATCCTGCCTTAGATACTAAAAACTCTCCCATAATAACCCCGACCCATGACATGCCAACATTAATTTTTAATGCATTGAATATACTGGGAATTGAAGACGGAAAAACAACTTTTGCAAACATTTGAAACCGAGTCGCATTAAAAGTCTGTAATAGTGTTAATTTTTCTTTATCAGTAGATATAAATGCACCGTAAACACTTATGATGGTTACAATGACTGATATTAATAAAGTCATAAAAATAATAGCTCCGTAATTTGCACCGGCCCACACAATGATAACGGGACCCAATGCTACTTTTGGAAGCGCATTTAAAACAATAAGATACGGCTCGCAAATTTTACTTAAAGTTGGAAAATACCATAAAATTGCCGCAATAAAGATTCCTATAATTGTTCCAATAATAAAGCCTACCAATGTCTCTAATGTTGTTACGGTGATATGTAAAAATAAAGTATTTTGCTTAATTAATTGAATGATTGTCTGCGCTATTTGCGTGGGGCTTGAAGTTAAAAAGGAATCTGAAATGCCTAAACGAACTGATATTTCCCAAAATAATATAAATAATGCAAGTATCGTAATTTTAAAAAACAGGACTTTTTTTCTATATTTTCTTTCTTTCAGTAAAAATGATTCATATTTTTGCATTAATATATCATTATACATGTATATCTAAATCCTTCCATATCGAATTAAAATATTCCATGAATTCAATGGTTTGCCTTTTTTCAATTAAGCTATCAGATTTTGTTTGAATATGAATATCATAAATATTTTTAATTTCAGCAGGTCTTTGAGTTAAAACAACAACTCTGTCAGCGGCACTTATGGCTTCACTAATATCATGGCTAACCATAATAACTGTCTTATGTTCTTTTCTTATTTTTCTAAAAATATCATCACTGACAGCAATTCTGCTTTGATAATCCAATGCTGAAAAAGGTTCATCAAGTAATAGCAGATCAGGTGATACGGCTAGCGTGCGGATTAACGCCGCACGCTGCTTCATTCCTCCGGATAGTTGATTGGGATAATGATTTCTAAATTCAAACAAGCCATATTCCATAAGCATTTTTTCAACGCGCTCAATATTTTCTTTATTTAACATGTTTTGAATTTCAAGACCAAGTATTGCATTCTTATATACTGTTCTCCAATTAAATAGCTGATCACTTTGAAGCATATACCCGGTTTTAATGTTGCCATTAAAATTTATTTCTCCACTCGTTTTCTCAATAAGCCCTGAAAGTATTGATAAAATGGTACTCTTCCCACAGCCACTGGGTCCTATTAATGCGATAAATTCCCCTTGACGAATTGAAATTGTAAAATTTTGTACCGCAACAGTCATACCATTTTTATCAAAATATGTTTTTGATAAATCGCTTATGTTTATGAGCTCTTTCATAAAACCATCCCCTATTGATTTTTACTGTAAATTTGTCGAGAAAGATGGATCGAATAAGACTTCATAGTCTACTTTATCTTCTTCGTTTAATATTCCTGCACTTATAATAATGTCAAGCAAATGATCAAAGGATTCTTCCGTAAACATTGGACTTTCATTCCATGAATCCTGAGATTTATATCTATCAACTACGCTCGTTAAGTCTTCTATGCTCATATCGGAGAAATATGGATGTATCGCTTCAGCAATCTCTTCATTGTTATTTTCTTCTACCCATTTCATGCCTTTATTCAAGGCATTGGCAAATGCTTGTATTACATCTGGATTTTGCTCAATATATTCTTTTGTGGCATTATAACAAGTATAGGGTACTACTCCACTTTCTTCTCCTATTGAAGCTACAACGTAACCTTTCCCTTCTTTTTCTAAAGCAAGTGCACTTGGTTCAAATAATGTTACATAGTCCCCTGTCCCCTGCAAGAATGCTCCGGCCATTGCGCTAAATTGAATGCTCGTATCAACGGTAACATCTTTATTGGGCTCTAGACCATTTTGTCTTAGTACCCACTCTAGGCTCATTTCCGGCATTCCGCCTGCTCTACCGCCGATAATATACTTGCCTTCAAGTTTTTCAAATGTAAAATTTTCATCTGGGTTCCTTGCAACCAAGAAAGAACCGTCACGCTTTGTAAGCTGTGCAAATGTAATCAGATAATTTTCTCTGCCTTCGTTGTAAACATAAACAGTCGATTCAGGTCCGCAGAACCCTATGTCACTCTCCCCAGATAATACTGCCGCTGTAACTTTATCGGCGCCGGCAGATGTAACAAGTTCTACATTTAATCCTTCCTCCTCAAAGAATCCAAGCGATAAAGCTGCATACTGCGGAGCATAGAAGACACTTCTAGTAACTTCAGTTAATGTAATATCCTTAAGTTCTTCACTTTGTTTATCTCCGCACCCAGCAAATGATAATATTATCGTTGTTAGAATAAGTAAAACAATACACGACTTTAAAATAATTTTCACTTAAAATTACCTCCTGTTAAAATAATCTAGCCCTATGGCTAAATCTATTTGCAGTATATGTCGTATATCAATTATTTGTTAATTATTTAAATCAATAAGCAACAGCCAACTGAATGTTTAAGTTGGCTGTTGCTTATCAATAAAGTAAAGAACTATAGTTTAATAATTTTACCGCATGCAATTTTGCTGCCGGAATTCCCTGAAGGCTGAGTTGTAAAGTCGTCTGGATTGCTGTGTATGATAACAGTTCTGCCTATAATTTCGTTGACATTAAAACGGTTTGTTAAAAATGAACTCCAAGCATAGCCATTGTTTGAAAACAATGGTAACAAATCACCTGCATGATACGGATGCGGATAGTGGTATGGATTATAATGAGCCCCCGCATCCGCGAATTCATCATCAGCGTTACCGCTACATTTTGTGCCTTCATGAATATGAAAAGCCAGTATCGCAGAATTATAACTTTCATTTTTAGGTAGATTAAATATTTCAGAAGTAACTATAACACCATTGGGTCTTTGGGTAAAAGTAACTACACCATGTAGTGCCCTGTTATTTATGCCACCTTTTATAAACGCTACAGCATCTGGTTTATTTGCTGCTATAACTCTATTTGAATTAAAACTATTTTTAAACATTATATTAAAACACCTCTCATCATATCATATGAGCTAAATGTCTTAAATGCAGTAGAATAAATTCAAAAATAAATCTATTCTCTGCCACATTAAGTAATTTAGTTATTTATATTTATATAAAAACATAAAAATATATCAGAATATTTTATAAAAATACTTAACTTTTTCTTAATTAAAGTTTATAATAAGAAATGAATACAATATTTTATCGACAGATGGTAATTAATAAATGAACGAACTCACTAAAGAAAAACTCCTTGAAACATTATTAGAAGCCTATTCTGCTTATTTTGACATTGAAAAAAATGTCACTATGGATGGTATATACTATGATGCAGTTGCCAAATTTTATTCACGCAGTGAAAAATACTTCTTAACGAAGAAAGCAAAATTATGGGCTGCTGAAACAAATGAATATGTTTTTTTTATTAAATGTGGTCGTTTAGATTGTGAATTGTTTAAAAAAATTAGTACAAATATTATAGAACAATCTTTAAAAATGATTAAACCACATAATGAACATATGTATACATATATATCAATGGTCGTGATTGCTGACGACATAGATGAAGAGGCTAAAAAACAATTTATAAAATTTAATTTTAAAAAAAATTTTTTATTTTCCTTTCATGGTTGGACAGAACTTCGAATTGCAGTATTTAATCTTTCAAAAAGAACGATTGATACAAATCCATCAGGAAAGGAACTTCGTCAAAATTTTAAAAAGACTTTAAAAAATTTTTATATAATTTAAGGAGGTTTTTTTATGAGCTCACTAGGCATCTTAATCATCAGTATACTTGTATTGCTGATTGGTTACATTTTCTATGGAAGATGGCTTAGTAAACAATGGGGGGTTGACCCTAATCGACCAACACCGGCCCATACTCAAGCAGATGGTCTTGATTATGTGCCTGCAAGTACTCCTGTGCTACTAGGTCACCACTTTTCATCAATAGCTGGTGCCGGCCCTATAAGTGGTCCGATACTGGCTGCAGTTTTTGGTTGGGTTCCAGTATTATTATGGATCTTAATCGGCGGTATTTTCTTTGGAGGCGTGCAAGACTATTCATCATTGTTCGCTTCTGTCCGTCATAAAGGTCAATCTATCGGTTATGTAATCGAAAAAAATATTGGCATAAAAGCCAAAAGACTATTCCTTCTTTTTGCTTACCTTACATTGCTTCTTGTTGTAGCAGCATTTTCAAGCATTGTGGTAAGTACTTTTAACGGCTTTGATACCGAGGGGGCAAAGATTGCCGCAAACGGTTCAACCGCTACAATTTCTATTCTTTTTATTGTAATGGCTATTATCTTCGGTTTTAGTGTATACCGAAAAAAAGCTCCGATTGGCATTATGACCATAGCAGGTATTATAGCAATTGTGATCTCTATTATCTTGGGCCTTAAATTCCCAATATTCTTAAGTTCTAATGCGTGGCTGATAATAGTTTTGCTATATATTTATGTAGCATCTATTACCCCTGTTTGGATATTATTGCAGCCAAGAGACTATTTGAGTTCTTTCTTGCTTTATGCAATGTTACTTGCCGCTGTCCTTGGAGTATTCGTGGCACATCCACAAATTGATCTTCCTGCATTTACAGGTTTTGGCGGACTCAACGGGAACAGTCAATTATTCCCAATGTTATTTATCACAGTCGCCTGCGGTGCTATTTCCGGATTCCACAGTTTGGTTGCTTCAGGTACAACAGCAAAACAGCTAAACACTGAAAAAGATGCAAAATTTATTGGATATGGTGGTATGCTTCTTGAATGCGTTCTTGCAGTTATTGCTTTGATAACAGCCGGCATTATGTTTGCAGATGGCGCAGTTTCATCTCTCGCACCTACAGCCGTATTTGCATCTGGCATTGCAACGATGATTCAAGGTTTTGCAGGCGAAGCATCATATAGTGTTGCATATGCATTGATTATTTTGGCAGTATCTGTTTTTTGCCTAACATCATTGGATACAGGAACACGTCTCGGTCGATTTATGTTTACCGAATTTTTCTTAACAGGAGAACAAGACCGCAAGAGTCTTACGGGATGGAAAAAAGTCATTACTAGCCCATATTTTTCTACATTAATCACAGTAGTACTTGGTGGATTAATGGCACGTGGCGGTTACGCAAATGTTTGGCCGCTATTTGGTTCTGCAAACCAGTTGCTTGCAGGGCTCGCTCTCTTAGCCGTTGCCGCTTGGCTTGGCAATGTTGGCAAAAACAACAAAATGTTTCTATTCCCAATGGCATTTATGCTGATTGCAACTTTAACCGCTTTAGTAATTAAAATAATTCAAAATATTGGTGCATTAACAGCAGGCACAGGTACATTTGCCGCTGAAGGTTTGCAAATTATATTTGGAATACTGCTATTTGTTCTAGCTATTAATCTTGCAATTGAAGGTATCAAAACTTTAAGAAAAACAAATACTCCTCAAACAGCCGAATAAACAATCATCTATAAGACTATAAAAAAATAAGCTACGTATAATCGTAGCTTATTTTTTTATTAAAATATTTATAAAGATGCTTTTAAAATTTGCAGCACATCGTTTTCGTCCAATGGATAAAACGCGTTTTGCAATCCCTTAGCGCCCTTTTGTGCCATTATTTCAAGATTTTCTTCCCCTATTCCAACTTCTCTTAATGTCGATGGAATATCCATAGAATCAAATAAAGCTTTCGTTTTATTTATTGCCTCATTTGCAATTTCAAATTTATCTTTTTTAGGATCAATTCCCCAAACATTTACACCATATTCTGCAAATTTGTATACCGTTTGTTCATTGAGTATGTACTTCATCCAATTCGGAGTAAGAATAGCTAGTCCAACACCGTGTGTTATATCATAATAAGCGCTCAATTGATGTTCAATTGGATGACATGTCGAGGCTACTTCATTTCCCCTCCATGTAACTCCGTCAATTGCTAAACATGCAGCCCACATCAGATTTGCTCTTGCTTCATAATTATTCGGATCTCTATAAGCAATAGGTCCATAATGTATACATGTTTTTAAAATCGCTTCTCCGACTCTATCTTGTATATAAGCACTTTTCACTCGTGTAAAGTATTTTTCAAATGCGTGGGACATAATATCTGCAACTCCCGCTGCCGTTTGCGTCTTCGGCACACTATATGTATATTCAGGATCTAGAATAGATACCTTTGGATAAAACATTGGGCTAAACGCAGCATGTTTATCATTTGTATCCATTTTGGAAATAACGGCTCCCCTATCCATCTCTGAGCCTGTTGCAGATAGTGTAACAACTGTAAATATAGGCAAGGCTTCTTTAATTAACGCGGCATTTAAAACTAAATCCCAAGCATCACCTTCATATTTTGCCGCTGCCGCAGTTACTTTCGCACAGTCTATTGTACTTCCTCCTCCAACTGCAAGTATCGCTTGAATACCAAATTTCTTGCAAAGTTCTACTCCCTTTCTAACAGTGTCAATCCGCGGATTAGGTTCTACCCCAGACAGTTCTACCCATTCAAAATTATTTTCTTTAAAAATATTAAGAACGATATCATAAAGCCCTGTTTTTTTAATACTGCCTCCTCCATATACAAAAAGTACTTTATCCCCATACTTTTTAATAGATTCGCCTAAATTGCTGATTTGTCCTTTGCCAAAAAAAATCTCTGTAGGTAACTGAAAATAAAAATTATTCATTTACATTTCCTTTCTAGAATAAATTATTATTGTTTAATAAACGTATTTTATATACTAATAATACATCTTTTATTTTTTTTTACAATATTTCTTTAAGCAATAATTTTCATAATAATAATTTAAAAAACTATTTTAACAACTATTTAGATTATTATAATTTTTTTAGCATATAAAATTTTTTATTTTCATATATTATGACTAAAATTTTATATATAGCTACTAATAACAATAAAAATGATATACTTTATTTAAATAGAATCAATTTATCACTATACTATATTTGATATTTATTGGAGGTAAAAATGCAACAATTCCCATCTTTGTTTTCAGAACTTAAAATTGGTAAAAGAATATTAAAAAATCGTATTATCGTATCTCCCACGGGAGAGACGATGCCAAATTTTGACGGATCGATAAGTACCCAAGTCGTTGCCTATTATACTGAAAAAGCAAAAGGCGGTGCCGCCGCAATAACATGGGGCATCTTAGCTGTAGAATTTCCAAGAGGAAAAACCGGAGATGTTAAGAACAGAGCGGATACACCAAAGGTAGTGAAAGATATGAATCGTATGGCAGAAAGCATCCAACGTTACGGAGCTTTATTTATCCCTCAACTTTTTCACGCAGGCGCAATGACTAATTCTGAAGCCACTGAAGGGCATATGCCTGTATGCGTCAGCGATAAAGAAGTCGAACATTTGTACATAAACCGCTACAGACAAGCAGGCCCCATGCATGAGCTTACAACGCAAGAAACAAAAGAAATGGTTCAAAAATTTATTAAAGCGACAACATACTGCAAAGATGCGGGTTGTGACGGCGTAAATATTCACTGTGCGCACGGATATCTCATTAATCAATTTCTATCTCCGGATACCAATGCAAGAACAGATGAATATGGTGGTAATTTTGAAAACAGAATCCGTTTTGCAATTGAAGTCGTTGAAGGAATACGCAAAGTAGTTGGCCCCGACTTTATAATAGGTGCCAGAATCCCTGGTCGGGAATGGGTCAACAACTGTATGACGGAAGAAGAATGTATTGAATTTGCACGGCGTATGGAAAAAGCCGGATGCGATTATCTTGATGTGAGCGCAGGGTTAAATATGTCACAAGCCAAAGTAATAGAAACCGAAATATATGAGCAAGGTTCTAAATTAGAATATGCTTTAAAAATAAAAAAAGCTGTATCCATACCGGTAGGAACAAATGGCATGCTGCGAGACCCTGAATTTTGTGATAGCATTATTAAGGACGGCAAAATAGACTTTGTATTACTTGCCAGAGCTGTCATTTGTGATCCTTATTGGCCGCAAAAAGCATATGAAGGAAGAGCCGATGAAATCAGACCTTGCATATCTTGTAATGACGGATGCATGGGCCGTGTACGAAGACGCCTTCATGTCAGCTGTGTTCTTAATCCTGTAGCCGGTCGTGAAGTTGAGTTTGCTAAATTACCGAAATCAGAAAATCCTAAAAAGGTTGTTGTAATTGGCGGTGGCATTGCCGGTATGCAGGCTGCAATTGCTGCTTCTCAAATCGGCCATCAGGTTACTCTTTTCGAAAAATCAAATGAACTTGGAGGACAGCTAAATCTTGCCTGTATACCGCCATATAAAGAAAAGATCAAAAAAGCAAGCAACTGGTTTGCAGCTGAGCTTATCCGAAAAGGTGTTGATATAAATTTAAACAACATGGTTGATCTGCAAACAGTAAAATTAATAAACCCTGATGCTATTATCGTCGCGACCGGAGCTGTGCCTATCATGAATGTGCCTATTGACGGGCTTGAAAATACTGTTCAATCCTGGGATATTTTAAAAGGCAATATCGACCTCCCGCAAAACTCAAATATAACCATCATTGGCGGAGGCATCGTCGCCTGTGAAGTGGCCCAAATGCTGCTCCAAAATAATAATAAAGTCACCATTATTGAAATGCTCCCACAAATAGCCAGTGCTTTGGAAGATATCCATCTGACGGATATGCTTTGTGAATTTCAAGAATATAATGTTGACATTCATGTGAAATCTATTGCCAAAAAAATCACTCACAATTCGGTTATGTTTGAAAAAGACGGAAAAGAAATAACTGTTAATACAGATATGACTATACTATCTGTCGGGCAAACACCGGAAGGCCTGGAGCTTGTAAAAGAATTAAAAGAAGCCGGATATAAAGTGGTAACTATTGGTGATGTTAAAAAACCCGCTAAAATTTGCAACGCAACTCTGGATGGTTTTTATGCAGGATTAGATATTTAGATATTTTAAAAATAACCGCATATAGCGGTTATTTTTATTTTTGCTATTTATCTAATTTGGCTTTTATATCTGCAATAGCTTCACGATTATAAATTTTATTCCTATCTTTCATTTCACACATAAACGAAAAAGCTCCCTTTATTCTTCCGTCTATTTTGAGCGGAAAACTTATTGTAAAGTTGCCTAACAACCATTCTTCATTATGAATTGAAAATCCCACTCTTCTTATTTTTTCCAAATCTTTCCTTATTTCTTCCTCGGTTGACAATGTATTTTTATGAAATTTTATTATTGTTGCTTTTTTAAAATATAAAGCTAAATCGTTTTCTGATAATGTTGACAGTAAAAGTTTGCCTGGCGCAGAACAATAATGATGTCGTTTTGGATCAAAAAAAGCATTGTTAAGGGCTACACTCTGTACCATGGTATTTTTATGAAGAACAATACCTTGAAAGCCGCAAAAAGCAATGATATGCGTAGTCATTAAATATTCATATGAAAGAGAATACAATAAATCCAGATACTTAATAGTAAAAGGATGCTGCAAAACAATGCTGTTTGTTACAGCACCTAATTTATCAGTAAGATAATACTTATTAGATTTTTCATTTTTATCTACATAACCCATTTGCTGCATCGTAATTAAAAATCGATTTACACTTGAGACATGGCAATCAACCGCTTCAGCTATTTCACTTACATGAAGCTTTCCGTTGTTTTTTGATAACAGTTCTATTATTTTTAAAGTTTTTTCTACGGATGCCACACTGTAGATATACTCGTCCATCGTTTTCCTTTCTTTACTGTCCCTTGTATTTGCATCAATACTTGTTCTTACAATATTTTATTATATTTTTTCATATCATTACAAGGTTTAAATAGTTTCCCTATAAAAAAACAATATCTATTGAGCTTTGCTCAATAGATATTGTTAAAAAAAATTGGTATTTTGATATTTCATAAAAACTATTTACACGTTTTTAGCTCGTATATATGATTACTTTTATAAAGAATTATTTTTCAAAATCCGGATTAAAAAAATTCTCTAAATGCTTAATTTTATAGGAGGTTCTAAAAATTACTATGCTAAAACTGAAAGAAGTTGTTGTTACACAACAACATATTGATAATATGTTTGATACATCATGGTTTATGCATTCACAAATTTTTGACGATGTTTTACTTATTACTAATAAATCTACAAATTGTATTGTGCTGAAAACTACTGAAGGACTAATATTAATCGATGCTATCTTCCCCAAAAAAGAAATGTTTGATGCTATTGTAAACGCAATTGTGGAGATCGGTTGGAATCCTCAAGATATCAAAAAATTTATCATATCACACGGGCACTTCGATCATACCGGCTGCGGGAGATGGATTAAAGAAGCATTTAATCCAGAAATATATATATCAAAAATCGATTATGACTTCTGGACAAATGTTCCTTTTTTCCCTGACAAACCAGAGACATGGAAAGATTACGATATTTCTGGTTTTGTTGATGATGGCGATAAAATATCTTTAGGCGATAAAACAATTAAAGTATACTTTACACCTGGTCATACGCCTGGCGGACTTAGCTTTATATTTCCGGTAACAGATTTGGGAGTACCACATACGGCTGCTCTATGGGGCGGTACTAATCCTCCTAACAATATCCAAGAAGTGAGTACATATTTCAAGTCACTTGATTATTTTATAAAACAAACAGACCTCAATTGTGTAGATGTGGCCCTGAGCACGCATCCCTTCATCGATAACGGATTTAAAAAAATGGAATTTGCCAATGAAAGATTATCTCATATGCCGAATGTATTTATTCTTGGCAAAGAAGGGTATAGACAGTATTGTCAAATATTCCGTAATATGTGCTATGCAAGATTGGATGGAATGAAATAAATTGAAAAACCCAAAGAAGGAGAAAATATATGGAAAGTGAAAATAGAAATAATACTAAAAGAGTTTTTATTTTAATATCCGGAATGATATGCTGTCTAATTATGGGATTCTGTTATATGTACAGCATCATTCAGCCTTACGTAATGGATTATTTTACAATAGATTCGTCAACTGCAAGTTTGCCTTATACAATACTACTGGCAATATTTGTAATAGGCAATTATATCGGCGGTATTTTACAAAAAAAATTTAATGTAAAAAGTATTTTATTTATAGGATATTTGCTTATGGCTGCAGGTGTATTTTTTACATCATTACTTCCTTCGTCTACTCCAAAATTAATGTGGTTAACTTACGGCGGTCTTTTAGGTCTTGGAGATGGGATGGTATATAACGTTATAGTGGCAATGATGCAAAAATGGTTTCCTGATAGAAAAGGACTGGCTACCGGACTTACCCTTGCAACTCTTGGTATAAGCGCAACTATTCTCTCTCCATTGTGTAGTAGTTGGCTAGCAGCCTATGGCTTTTTAACAACATTTAAAATATTAGCTGTTATCTTTGTATGTATAGGCATATTTGGTATGCTTACTATTAAAGCGCCTCCGCAAGGATACATGGCAGACTATATCCCAAAAGGAGGTGTTATTACACAAAAACAATATGAAGCGAAAGAAGTCATAAAAACAGCTACATATTATAAACTTCTTTTTATTCAAATATTTGCTATACCAGCGTACGTACTAATTAGTGCTATTTTTGTAAGTTATGGTACATCAAAAGGTCTTTCGACTGCTTTAGCCGTAACGGGCGTTAGTATCGCGGCTTTATTCCAAGTTGCCGGCAGATTATTGGTTTCAGCATCAAGTGATAAAATTGGACGAAAAGGAGCTATGACTATTGCATTTTCAATCACAGCAATTGCAGTAATACTACTAACATTTTCAACGGGATATATTTATGTATTCTGTTTTTGGATGCTTAGTTTTGCATATGGTGGCTCTGCGGCAACTATGCCATCAATCACAACTGATTACTTTGGCGTTAAAAATGCCGGTCTTATAGTTTCTCTTGTTCTATTAGGGATGGGTATTTCTTCTATATGTACACCACTCCTTGCCAAAGCAGTTGGTATCACTACATCCTTTATAGTTGCAGGTTGCGTAGCAATTTTTGGAATTATATTACTGTTTACGCTACCAAAAAAACAAATCAATTAATATCTTCTGTAATATCCCCTGACTCGGCATAATATTTCCTTTCATTAAGTAAATATTATGCCGATATAATAATAAATAAAAGAGGTCATTCAAATGAAGAAAATTGCTTTTTTTAATAGCAAATCCTATGATATAGAAAGCTTTAATGAAATTGTATTAAATTATAACTATGATATCACATATTTTGGTTTTAGGCTTACGGAAAAAACCGCAGCCTATACTAAAGGTTTTGATGCAGTTTGCTGTTTTGTCAATGATGATTTAAACAAAAATGTATGTGAAATATTATACAAAAATGGTATTCGAGTTATTTTACTTAGATGTGCAGGATTTAATCAGGTTGATTTAGAAGCATGTAAAAATAAAATCACTGTTTTGAGAGTGCCAAGTTACTCCCCTTCTTCTGTGGCAGAGCATGCTGCCGCTTTACTGCTTGCATGCAATAGGAAAATGCATAAAGCCTATTTAAAAACAAAAAATAATAATTTTGATATTGATGGACTTATAGGAAAAAATTTAGAAAATCTTACTGCCGGAGTAATCGGCACAGGAAAAATTGGCAAGGTAATGATAAAAATACTCCAAGGCTTTGGAATGAATATTATTGCGTATGATACATTTCAAGATACAAACTCAAAAATCAACTATGTTACTCTTGAAGAATTATATTCAAATTCTGATATCATAACGCTTCATTGCCCGCTTACACCAGATACAAAATATATGATCAATGAAGAAAGCATACTTAAAATGAAGGACGGCATTATTTTAATAAATTCATCCAGAGGTGCTCTTATTGATACGACTGCCCTTATTAACGCACTTAAAAAAAATAAATTTCACGCAGTAGGTCTTGATGTTTATGAAAATGAAAGCGAATTATTCTTTGTTGATAGGTCTAATGAAGTGGTAGATGATGACAATCTTAACATACTCAGAGGTTTTGATAATGTAATTATGACATCTCATCAAGCTTTTTTAACAGATTGTGCCCTAAAAGCAATAGCACAAACAACACTCGACAACATGGATGATTATATTAATGGTCAAGATTTAAAAAACATAGTATTATAATATAAAAAGTTATACACTAAAAATAACCATATATAGATAGTTATTTTTAGTGTATAACTCTTAGTTCGCAATATTATTTATTTTATTAAATCTTTCTTATTTACAACGTTATAAGGTATTTGGCCTTTAAGAACACTAATTGCACTTTCTACAACTTTTTTTCTGAGTTCATCAAACGATTCTTCACTGTTAAAAGCAAAATGAGGAGTCAAAATTATGTTTTTGTATTTTAAAATTCTTTCATTAGGATTCGTCAGAGGCTCTGTTTCTAAAACATCTAATCCGGCAGCTTTAACAATGTCTTCATCAATCGCATCAAGTAAAGCCTCCTGACATACAAGCCCGCCTCGTGATGTGTTAACTATAATCATTCCTTTTTTCATAATGTCAAATTGCGGCTTGCTAATAAGGTGGAAAGTATCTTTATTAAGCGGTACATGAACAGAAATAATATCGGCCGTCTGACATAATTTTTCTAAAGTTACTTTTTGAACATTGTTTTCTTTAAAGACTTTTTCCGTAATGTACGGATCATATCCAATTAATTTAAACCCGAACCCCTTCATATATTCAGCAGTTTTTCTTGCAATATTTCCAAACCCACATAGTCCATATGTTAACCCTGATAATCGTTTAACCGAATAGCCGTGCGCTTCTCCTATCCATTTACCATTATGTACCAGATCATTTCTATAACTTATTTGACGCAGACAATCTAAAGTAAGTGCTGCCGTATGCGCTGCTACTTCTTCAATACAGTAATCTGGTATATTGCATACTGCTATTCCCATTTTATTACAAACATCCACATCAATAACGTCATAGCCTATTCCATAACGTACCATCACTTTACAATTTTTAAGTTGTTCTATCACTTTTGCCGGTGTTTTCCTCATTCCAATGAGTACCGCATCCGCATCTTTACACTTTTCTATATAATCTTTATCATCCGTAACATTAGCTACTGTAAAGTCAATATCTTCTTTTGCAAACATCATCTTTTCCCTTTCGGGATCAAAATTCCAAAAATTATCTACAAGTACTGCTTTCATTTTTTTTCTCCTAATTTTAAACAAAATCTCTATAATCTTAAAAACTCTTTAGTTATTATATTCTCTATCCCTAATATAATCAATTGAAATTTATAGCGAGTATTAATAAAAAAGTATTATTAGCTAAACTATGTTACGCATCAAAATATTTTCCATATTGTGCAGCCAATTTAATAGCCTCTATCATGCTTATTTCACTGGCTATACCTTGCCCTGCAATATCAAAGGCCGTTCCATGATCCACGGAAGTTCTGAGAAAAGGCAAGTTATTTGTAATCGAAATAGTTCGTTCAAAATCTACCATTTTAGTCGCAATATGCCCCTGATCATGATAAAGCGATAGCACTGCATCATATTTCCCTTTTAGTCCCATCAAGAATACACTGTCTGCAGCTACCGGCCCTATCACATTGATCCCCTCCTTTTGCGCAATCATAATGGCAGGTTCAATTTCTTTTATCTCTTCATCTCCAAAAAGCCCATGTTCACCGCTATGCGGATTCAGCCCTGCTACCGCAATTTTAGAATTTTGCATACCAAGACAGTTTAATGCTTCATTGCATCTTACAATAAATTCATAAACATTTTCTTTAGTCACATATTCACATGCTTTTTTAAGCGAGAGATGTCTTGTTAGAAAAAATACCCTTAAATTATATACTTGAAACATCGTTAATGGATTATATGAATCTGTCAGGCTCGCTAATATTTCCGTATGCCCTATGAATGGAACATTCGCTGCTTTTAAAGCTTCTTTGTTAATCGGCGCGGTAGCAATGGCATTTATTTTTTTTTCGATAGCAAGTTGTACTGATTTTACAATATATTCATAGGCAGCTTTTCCGCATGATGCTTGTATTTCCCCAACTTTCATATTGGCGATATCAATATTGCTCATGTTTATCAGATCCATTGTATGAGGTTTAAAAAAACCATTATTTACATCTTTTATAGTATGAATTTTTAATTGAAAATCATATTTTTTAATAAAATATTCCAAAATTTCTTTGCATCCTATAACAACCGGTTTACAGACATCATATATTTTATCATGCATCAGTGCTTTAAGAATAATCTCAGGTCCAACACCGGCAGGATCCCCCATAGCAATTCCAATATATGGTTTATTCATCAGTGATTTCTCCTTTTGATATCAAATCATTTTCTTAATATTATTGAGCAAATATTCGATGCACGTTATCAGTGCGTTCTCATCCCCAATCAGCCCACCTTTTGTAATAATAGGATAATGATGATATTCCCCGCCAAAGATTATACCATAAATAGCTAACGGTAATACTTCATCTTCTACAACGATTCCGGATGCACCGAGCTCTTTGCAAACCGCAACAGTGATATCTCCTCCGCTCGTATAGAGACCGGATATTTTGTTTGAGCTCTCTTGCATTATTATTGACGTTATTTTTGCAATGCCTTTTGCAATACGTTTTGAAACTTCTTCTTCTGTTGTGCTAAACTTTTCTGCTTCAATTTTCAGATTTATAACATCTTCCTCTATGATACTTGTGGTAATTCCTATAATTTCATAATCGGCTATCCTGTCTTTTATAAATTCAGACGCTCTTGCACACTCATTCATCAGAGAATCTGTATCTAAAAGATTTTTTGTATTTATATTATAAAAAAGTGTGCGCTTTCTTTTTTGTAATTGAAGCACTTGTTTTTTTGTAAGTTCTGTCATGCTTCCGATGCTTAAAAGAACTTTTTTATTTGACTGTAAATCTGAACGTTTAACAAATTCAACAGCTAAAGCCGCCGTGAAAGGCCCCGGATCCACAGATATTACAGGTAAAGCTGTACTCTTTACTGCTTTAGCAATACTGCATATATCTTCATTTGTAATCGCATCGATCACAATTATTCTGCATCCCTTCTCTGCCGCCTTTTGAATTTGATTTTTTATGTAATCGGAACCTTTTAATAATTTGTCTAAATGAATGGATTTAATTTCACCTTCATATTGTTGAGAGATGATCTTCTCTATTTTTGATTGTAAAACAGGGGCTTTTACATCTTTTGCCGCATCTGTATATTCGAGCAGCGTTTGATCTATTAAAATATACCCGCCTACGCATATCCTGTTTGAATCAGGAAATGCCGGTACGACGATAGCTATATGTTTTGGTAAGTAATCAAGCATAGATTTAATTTCTTCACCTATATTTCCACGTAAAGTACTATCAATCCTTTTGCTGTAGAATAAAACATCATCATGCGATATTCTATTGAGAGCTTTTTGAATCTTCATATAAGCCAGTTCTTTCGTCAGACCTCTTGATGCAGCATTGATAGAGATGGCATCAACGTCAAGAACACTTTCATCAATAGTATCTGCATCTAAAAAAGTAATTGCATGAATACCTTCTTTGACAAGCAAGCTGCTTGTTACATTGGCTCCTGTTATATCATCTGCGATAATGACTAATTTCGGCATTTTATTTCCTTTCCGATAATCTGTTTATTAGTAATACTAATTTGCTAATTCGGCTAAAATTATTTTATTTATATTCACATTATTTGTCAAATAAATTGTAGTAATCTACATTATCGTATTTTCTATTGAACCGGCTATTATAAATAAATATAAAAAAAGGGACTCATTTTTATGTTTCCCTTTTTTCAGCATTCTAAATAAAAACAAATATTTATATTTTTATTGTCAATGTTAATGATAAGTATTTTGTAAAATCACATTAATTTACATATAGATTAAATTCTTCTTCGCTCATATCTTCCCCAGTTATTGCATTGTATATCCTAACATATTCCTTTGCCGGTACTTCTGCATCGTCATCCAGATCCGCATATATTAATAAATCCGCTATAGTATAAAAGTATTTCCCTGTTCCATTTTGGTAAGCTTCAGCTATTTCCTCTGCGTCATCTAATACATCATCTGCTATTCAACAGATCATGGGACATACTGGTTATGTATTTACTGCTAATCTATATACGTACAGGGATTTGGAGTTTCTTAGGAATGAGATAAGAAAGATGTGTATTTAATAATTTACTCTTATATAATTTAAGAAGTTAATATTTATCAAAATTTACCATACATAAAAAAACGGATCAAGTATATAAATCAAGATCCATTTTTTATGTATAAATATTAATAAGATGAACTACTGTTTGTTTTATAACGTATTATTTGCTTTTTTTAATTTAAATTTAGGCAAGATAAAGCTTATTAATGTTGCTACACCCGCTCCAATACCTAGAAGGATAAATGCAGCCGTCCAACCGAAATTCTCAGCAAAATAATTTGCAGCAATTGGTGAAATTAAACCGCCTGCACCAATGCCTAAAAGGATAATTAGTGCAAACATATCATTCGCTGCCTTTTGATTGTCAAGCAAATCCATTGGCAATGCTCCAATTGTTGCATTAGTAACAGGTACGCCAAAACCAAGTAATATGCCAAATATTATTGCTGCTCCATATGATACCGGCGCTAATAATGGAAATACAATTGTAGCTACTGCGGCAACTGCAAATCCAAGAAATGCTTGGGTATAAGCTCTTGCTTTGACAGTTGGTATTTTTTTTGCTAATTTATCAGATACGATACCTCCCAGTGGAGTTGATATGGCACCTATGAGCCCCATGAAAAGGATAATTGTACCCGCTTGAATACTGCTATATCCAACATCTGCTAAATATCGAGGTGCAAGGGTATTAGCTCCGATCAACTGGAAAGCATTAAAAAATAAGCAGAATGCGCATAACCAAGCAGCTACTGTTTTATAAGGATTTATTGATTTTCCTTCTGTAATGGTAGCAGAGGTTTCAATATTTTCTGAATACAAATCTTTGGGTGGGTTTTTCATTAATAACGCCCAAATGACTGCTGCAACAAGGAGTATAATACCAAATATTTTAAAAGCTCCTTGCCATGTTCCTGATATATTAATTAAGGCGGTAGCAAGTAAACTGCCCGCGCCTAGACCAACGACTAATGCGGCTCCGATTAAGCTTGATGCTAATCCACGTTGACTTGCTGGGAACCATGCAACGGAACTATTAACGCCAATGAGCCACAGAATTCCCCATCCTTGTAAAAACCGACCTAACAAAACCAATCCATAATTTGGTGCTATTGGTATAATAAAAATCCCAATAACCATAAATATTAAACCTAATAAACCTCCTGCACGATATCCTTTTTTTGAAGAAACATAATTTTCAACAAGGCTACCGACAGCATAGCCAAGCATAAAAAGCCCTGAACCCATACTCGCCGCTGTTGCGGATATTTGGAATGTTTTTGATAGCTCTATAGATGCAGTATTCCAGGTATTTAGCCCGGCATACGCTAATGCACATATGAAAAAGTTAATAATTAATATAACCCAACGATAACCGGGGTTAACTGATTTGTTAATTATCATAATGAATCTCCTCTTTTAATGTGTAATATTTTTATCTATCCTCTTATCTATTTTTTATTCTTCGTTTAAAGATGTTTGTAAGTCTACAACAAGATGTTTATATGCTTGCGGCTGACGATCTTTCATAAAGCTATGCCCTATAAACCCATGAATTTTTCCTTTACAAACATCAATCGCTACGTTGACATCCGCAAGGCCATGCTGTTGGAACAACAAATATGCCTGTGCCGCCAACTGATACTTCGCATACAGTTTCAGGAAAAGCTTTATCATAGCAAATTGCCGTGCCTATTTTACCAATTTTTGTATCGAAAACCGGGAGCTCATTTCCATGATAGTATACATGAAGTTCATCTGCAGGCTGATGTACCTTCCTATATTTTCCAACGTATCCATATCCGATCCTGTCAGAACTATAGTATTGTAGAGCATATGATGGCAATTTGAATCTCTTTCCGTCACGCCAAAAACTACATAAATATTCTTTTCTTTTGCTTTGTTTATAATTTTATGGACACTTTCTCCATTAGGTACAGTCTCAGCATTTTCATATTGGTAATCTAATTCATCTAAATCTAAATTAACAAGAGATACTAAGTAACCCTGCAGCGCCTGTCCAGGAAGTACAATAATGTTTGCGCCTTTTGCTGCTGCCTCATCAATGTTTGCGAACATTTATTTAAGATTTTCTTGTTTGTTAAATGTACAATTCATAATTGCCGTTGATAGTTTTGTCATAATAATGACTTCTCCTTTTGTTTAATAATTTTACTCTTTATATATAATCTTTATAATCTTGCATCCGAATTTTCCCTCCTTTAAATTTTTTCAAATCGTAAGCAAATGAATTGTTTATATCAATCAGTCAAACTCATAACCATACTGATTAATAACATACATAGGTACCTCCATACGACATGTCTTCAGTGGATCAACAGCTTGACAAATGCAAAGCTCACCGCAAAGACTCAAAAGCATACCTGCTTCATGCTCATCAACCCCAACTTCATTTATGAGAAATTCTCGCATACGAAGTGTTACATTGAAAGCAGCTTCATCCAGCGTATTATCTGAATATATTGCAAGGCAATCCTTAGGCGTTACAAGGAAAGGTGTCGGTAGCTTACAGTTTTTAACTACAAAAACACGTACAGTTACGTAACCAGGAATTTCAACGCCTGTAATACATACTTCGCCATCACCCATAACAGCATACAAATCACCTATTGATAGTAATGCACCATTTACATTTACGGGAAGATAAAGAGTAGTACCTGCCTGAATGCGTTTATTATCCATATTTGCGCCATGAGGTCCTGGACAGCCAGTATCTATCACACTATCTTTTGGCGCAGTCCCAATGACGCCTATCATAGGCGAAATAGGAAATGCTAATTTATCATTAAAAATAGCCATGCCACGTTCAATGCGAACAATCTTCGTGGTTTCTTCTTTTACTGCATGACCAGTGATTGCCTCGCCAGGAACTTCAGCTACTACACCTTGTTCACACAAAGCAATCTTCAGTATTTCTACTTTAAGTACATCCCCAGGCTCTGCTCCTTCTATATATAACGGTCCGGTAGCAGGATTTACAAATCCCCAATTGATTCCGCAAAGCGGTGTTGTTTCATCTTTTATCTGCCCAGAAAATGCATCAAGCGTTTCAAACAATGCCGTTTCTCCACTCTTTATTTTTGCAATAGGCACATCATCTGACGATAATTTAAATAGAGTTTTTTTCAAAGTAATCATATATTTTTTCTCCTTATAATAATTATTTATTTTTATAATTTAAATAATGGTTATTTTGTTGCAAATTATTAATTGTTTTAATCTCAACATTCGTAGTTAAATATTAATAAAATGAAAACGACTATACAACAGACTCAATCTTGTTGATTCCGTAAAATAAACTTCTTTTTTCTATTATTAATTTGTATATCTGAAATATTCCATATTCTACCCTACAAAAACCATATTTCTATTTGCATATTAAACAATATAAAACACCCAGAAAAACTTATTTTATAGTCTTTCTGGGTGTTTTTATATTTATGTTATATTATTTACCAATAAAGCTTGTTCAGCAGTAAATTGTGATGCACGTTAGGCGCGTTAGCTCCTAGTGTCTTTATCCCACCTTTAACCCCAATGTTTGTTCAATCATTACTTCTGTGTAATCTGAATGCGTTTTTTCTTTTTTAAGTATTTTACATACTCTATGATCTTTATCAACATTGAGCCGGCTATTATAAATAAATATAAAAAAAGGGACTCATTTTTATGTTTCCCTTTTTTCAGCATTCTAAATAAAAACAAATATTTATATTTTTATTGTCAATGTTAATGATAAGTATTTTGTAAAATCACATTAATTTACATATAGATTAAATTCTTCTTCGCTCATATCTTCCCCAGTTATTGCATTGTATATCCTAACATATTCCTTTGCCGGTACTTCTGCATCGTCATCCAGATCCGCATATATTAATAAATCCGCTATAGTATAAAAGTATTTCCCTGTTCCATTTTGGTAAGCTTCAGCTATTTCCTTTGCGTCATCTAATACATCATCTGCTCTATTTTCAGGAATATTTAAAAATTCCAAAATTTTATCAAAGTCATTATAGTATGGCACCAACCCTTTACCTCTTACTAAATCAATAAATGATGCTGCTCTATTTTCATTGCCTGCATCATCTGTTATCCCAACATACCCTTTCTGCGGACCATAGCTTAATAATTCTGCCAAATTTTCAAGATTCAAAACATCGTTTTCCATTGCACTTGGCGCATATAATAATACATTATTATATCCTTCATACCACTTAACTTCATCATAGGTTCCTGATTTATATTCTCCGGAAACAGATGTAGCATCCATCGGTACCCATTGATCATTTATCAAAACTTCGGCCCGATAATGAACCCATGTTTCATGAGCTACTCTATCTATTTGACCATAAGTAAATTCAACATTATTCGCTTCCAGCTTTTTGCATAATTCATTATATTCATCTTTTGATAATCCTTGTTTTGTGCTTGAATCAATAGATGAATTGATATCAGATAAATACTTTTTATAAGCTGTTATCCTTGTTTCTAAACCATACGAATTCGCAATAGCACAATAAATTGCTGCGTAGTCCCAACATAATCCATATATTTTTCCATTTTCCAACACTCTTTCTGATACCATTTCATTTACTGGAAAAATTCCAGGAATCATATAATTCCATCTCATCGGATACGAAATATCGCTTTTAATATTAGGGTCTCCGATATATTGCATATCTTCATTCTGCCACTCTAATATTTGCTGACTAATATTTTTATCGCTTCCTGAAAAACTGTCTGCTCCAATTTCTTTTAATACATCATCTTCCAAAGCATTATAAGGCATAAACGGAGTAAAAGTTTCTTCATATACAATTTCATATAAAGCTTCTGTTTGGCTCTCATCCTCACTTGTCGTATCAGCATTTTGACTTGTTGAATTTTGAGGTTGACAAGCAGTTACAAATAATAAAATCAAAATTCCAACTAAAAACACGATTAATTTTTTCATTCAATTCTCCTCTCTTTTTTCAGCTACTTGAACAATACTACGATTTATGCTTTAGTTATTATAATGTATTATCATAATGATTATATTAAAATTCTAATTGTATATAATATCGCTATTACAGAGTTCGACTCTTATTCATTTTTTAAATAAAGTTATAATTGGTTAATATGCTTTCTCTGTCTGTGGTTTTATCATTAAAGTATTCATAAAATGATAATGCTAAAAAGCTGCCCGTAATATTATATACATTTTTAAATCCTAAATTCTGGAGCATCAAAACGGCATAATAACTTCTTTGTCCTGTTCTGCAGTGAACGTATAAGGAAACATCTTTGGGAATTTCTTCTATCCTGTTTCTGATCTCGCTTAAAGGAATATTTACAGCGCCTTTTATATGCCCAATATCATATTCGCATTTTTCTCTTACATCCAGTATAAATTCATTATTTTCAGCAAGTTCTCTTACCTTATCGATATTAACTTGTTTAAAATCTTTCTTCAAAAGGTTTGAAGCAATATATCCGGCATGATTAACGACATCTTTCGCGGTTGAGAACGGAGGCGCGTAGCATAGTTCCAAGTCTTTTAAATCATCTGCTGTTCCCCCAAATTTTATGACTGTCGCGATTATATCTATTCTTTTTATCGAATCTCCTTTTCCTATAGCCTGAGCTCCTAATATTTTTCCTGTCGGAACCTCAAACAAAAGTTTTAAAAATAATGGATTACTATCAGGCATTATGCCGACTTTATCCGGAAGTACCAAATTTACGATATCATACTTTATGTTTAAGTTTTTTGATTTTATGACCGCTTCACACAATCCCGTTGACGCACCGTTGTAATCAAACACTTTTATGGCCGATGAGCATATATAGCCCTTATTTATTGTAGACTTATTATTTATATCGTCTGCGGCAATTCTCGCTGCTTTTATAGCAGGACCTGCGAGCGGCAGTTTTATCTTAGAATCTGTAAGCGCATTATATACTTCAATAGCATCTCCGACCGCATATATGTCCTTATCGCTTGTTCTGTATTTTTCATCAACTTTTATAGCTCCCGTTTGGCCTATCTCAAGTCCCGCTTCTTCGGCTAGCGTAGTTTCTGGTATTACCCCTTTAGCCATTACAATAGCTTTTGTGTTTATTTCTTTGCCGGAAGAGAGTATGGCTTTGTCGTTTTCAATTTTTATTATTTTTTCTCCAATATATAAGTTGATGCCTTTATCATATATTTCTTTATGCAATATCTGAACCATATCATAATCAAATATGTTCAATACTTGCCTTGAGGCAATGACGATCGAGACCTTACATCCGGCCTTCTTTAAATTTTCTGCTGTCTCTACTCCAATAAATCCTCCGCCTACAACGACTACTTCCTTCATATCGTTGTTTTTCTTGATAAATTTATTTAAACTATCAATATCTACTACATTTCTTATAAAAAAAACGTTGGCGCTATCTAGCCCGTCAATCTTTTCCCTTACGGGTTTTGCTCCCGGAGAGAGTATAAGCTTGTCATAGTTTTCCGTATAAACATCACCCGTCGTAACATCTTTGACAGTGATATTTTTATTTGTTCTGTCTATTGACATTACTTCATTGTTTATTCTGGCTTTAATATTAAACCGTTTTAAAAAAATCTCTGGGTTCATTAAAACCAAATCATCTTTATCCTTGATAATGCCGCTCAAATGGTAAGGAAGAGCACAGTTTGAAAAAGATACATGCGGTCCCCTTTCAAACATGATTATCTCATCTTCTTCATTATTCCTTCTAAGTCTTGCAGCTGCCGAAGCTCCGCCTGCAACCCCTCCGACAATTAAAATTTTACGTCCCATATATCCATATCCTTTATTTAAGTTTTTTTGTAAGTTAGCCTATGCATTTATTAATGATATTTATCTATCTAATTTACATCTTCTGTAGATATGTCAAACCTACTTACTTTATTGATTCTACATTATCTTATTGCAAAATTCAAATATTTTAAAGATGTTATTATAAATTCATTATAAATTAAAAAGCCACGTTTAAGCGCGGCTTTAGTATTGATAATAATTTTACCTGTTATGATTAAAGTGTCCCTCATTGGCAAGCGGAGCGATAGTGCTTACCCATCTGTTTGTATAATTAAAAAATCCCGCTATGTACGCTGCTTCCAAAATTTCATGATCATTCAATCCTACTTCTCTGAGTTTATCAATCTGCCCGGTTGTAATCTCTTGAGGGTAAACAGTTACAAAATAAGCGTAATCACATAAAGCCCGTTGTTTTGGTGCAAGCTTTGCCGAGCGATAATTATATATTATTTTATCTACCCATATCGCATCACCGGTCAGCCCTCTCAACATATCACCATGAGTTGTTAGACAATAAGAACAGCAGTTAATAGAAGATACAACCAATCCGATCATTTCTTTATCGGCTGTGCTCAAATAACAGGTTTCGGGTGTGAATAAAGACGCTTTAAAATCCAAAAATCCTTTGTACTGATGCGCGTTCAAAGGCAGAACTTTAAACAAATTATTGATAAATCCCCAATTATTCATCTGAGCCTCAATATTTTTATCAAAGATTTCCTGAAGCTCTTTTGGTATTTCATTTTCCTTTGGCTTTTGCAAATAAGATAATTGCTTTTCGTATTTAGTACCCATTTCACATAATCTCCTTTTTTATTTTAATATTTTTAACCCTATATCCTTTAAATCAAAGAATTAAGGATATCAAATAAAAAAAACCGCCTCTGATTACTATCAGAGACGGGATATGCCCGCGGTACCACTCTGTTTATCCATATATACAATTATATAAGGACCACTCAATTCAGGCTCTATCAAACCCTAAGCCAGTAACGCGGCATACGCAACTTCTTACATTTTTCAGATGTTTTGATCAGGAGTGACTTCATTTCCCAGACAGCATCGATTCGCACCAACCATCGACTCTCTGAAACTTGTTTATAGAAAACTCTTTCTTCGTCATTTCATTAATATAAATTTTAATATTCTTTTTATATTTGTCAATATTTATTTTGTATTTTTTTATCAAATAATATATGCTGCTTTTTCTACAGACTTTTGCGTATAATTATAAATCAATTATTTATTAAGCTACAAATGTGCTCCATCTAAAGCGCAAATAATTATTTACTCTCCTCTGGCATAAACACTACATCAAACATTTCATCTAGTATTGTGGTCGAGATTTGAAGCTTATTTATCGTGGCAAGCTTACTTTCCGCTTCGGGAGATGTGAAATTAAATTAGTCTTCTAAAATATCAATATCTATTGTATCATCAAGAGTATTTGCTGCAGCATATACAAATAGATAAAAATCTATATTACTTGTTTTTTCTCTGTTACTGTCAGCTATTAAGAGCTGTCCAAATTCAGCAAACATAGTAACGTCCATAATATAGCCACTGCTATTTTCTGTCAATTGCATATGTGTATTTTCAAATGCTTGAGAAGATGGTTGAACTACAAATGTATATATTTTTGATAATGTTTCCTCATCATCTATAATCGATATTGGTATCAGTATACCAAATTCCCCCAACTTTTCAGTAAAAATATCCGTAAATTCTCCTACAGTTAAATCAAAGTTCATTTCATTTTTCTGTTCATCTGTTTGTTTTTCAACGGTATTACAACCAACCGTATAAATACATATTATCAAAACGACCATAATAGCTATTAATCTTTTTTCATTTACTCCGCACCTCTCTCTTTCTCAATCGTTTGAATAATATAATAACAGAACATTATATAATTTTAAGTATTTAATTATATAATGTTATAATTGTATGGGCTATATAATGCCTGCCTAACACTTGAAATCATCTTAAAATATTTAATATAATTATAAATAAGAATAAAAAAGCCACTTATTTAAGTGGTTTTTTTATTTATAAACCGAAGTTTATGCTGGACTTTTGAACATCAATCTACTGATTGAAAAAAAACAATATCTAAAAGCCCTTGCATAATGTTGTCATTTAAGAAGCTGATTATTCTTAAAAAAATCCGCCCACGGGTCAATCCCGTTCATCCTTGCAATCGCGCCTGTGATATCCACTCCATCGGGGGCAACTGTGTCAAGTTCATCCCACAAAATAGGCATGGATACCTTAGCCCCTTTTCTCGCCCTCAACGAATAAGGAGCAATGCTTGTCACACCTTTTCCGTTACGAATCCAGTCAATAAATATTTTATCCCTACGTTCAGCCTTTCTTACATTGCTTGTATAACGGTCAGGCCATTTTTGCTCCATAACTTTGGCTATGCTTTTTGCAAAATCATGAAACACATTCCATGAAACACTAGGTTTTAAAGGGATAAGCACATGATAGCCTTTGCCTCCACTTGTTTTGAGATACGACCTCAGCTTAAGCTCGTCAAGAATACCTTTAAGATCTTTAACTCCCATGCGTATCCTGATCAAATCCATTTCTTCATCCGGATCTAAATCAAATACCATTATATCGGGCTTTTCAATCCCATCTACACGGCTGCCCCATGCATGAAACTCAAGCGTTCCCATCTGCGCTTCACTTATAAGTCCTTCTGTGTTCTCAATATAAAAATATTCTTCCCACTCTCCGCTGCCGGTTAAAACGGGCATAGTTGCAATTCCTTTGCTTTTCGGTCCGGGATGCTTCTTATAAAAACATGTTTGCGATATTCCTTTGGGGCATCGTACAACACTTAAAATCCTGTGACTTACATACGGTATCATACGCTGTGATATTTTTGCATAATACCGCACAACATCCTCTTTTGTAATTTCAGAGCCGTCAAATATAACCTTGTCTGGGTTCGTAATTTTTATTCCCTTGATAATAATACTTTTCTCGTTTGCTTTCATTGGTTTTTTTATTTCCTCATCGGCTACTTCTTTTTTTATATCCCTAGGATTTTTATCCATTCGTAATCCTTTGTAACTTGCATGTCTTAAAAGATTATCTTTAGTCCATTCAGCGAATTTTATTTCTGCGGCTAATTCAGGTTCAATCCAGGTTATTTTTTCATTTATCCTTGGTTTCGGCACCTGTTTAAAAGGCGTTTGGGTTTTAATTAATCTTTTAAATTTTGCTTCAAGCTCTTTCCTATCATTCTCACTTAGTCCCGTTCCGGCACGTCCTACATATATCAATTCCTCGCCTTCATATATGCCAAGAAGAAGCGAACTCACCCCACTTGTCTTTTTTTCCGAAAGTGTATATCCTCCTATTACAAATTCCTGCCTTTTATCGCATTTGAGTTTTATCCAGTCACCGTTCCTTGTCCCGCTGTAGACGGAATCATATTTCTTGCCGACTATTCCTTCCATGCCCATCTTGCAGACCGCAATAAAACTTTCTTTTCCTTTTGCCCTGACATGCCGGCTGTAACAAAGATTTCCGTCAGTGTCTTTCATTAAAGCTTCAAGCGTTTTTTTCCTATCTATCAGGCGATATCCCCGCATATCCTCTCCGTTAAGCGCAAGCAAATCAAAGATAACATATGCAAGGTTTTGACGCTTTGGGTTTTTCATATAATTCTGCAAAGCCTGAAAATCAGTTTTGCCCATTTTATCTGAAATTATCATTTCACCGTCAAGAATCATGGCTCTCCCGGCTGCCAAATTTATAAGAGAAGTTTTTATATCTTTAAAGCGTTTTGTATAATCATTGTCGTTTCTGGTCATCAACCGAACCGTGTTATTTTCAACAAATGCCATGACCCTATAACCGTCATATTTCAGCTCATAAAGCCATTCCTCGCCATCGGGAGCCTTATTCACCAATTTTGCTAGCTGCGTATTCGCTTTGTTAAAAGGGTTTTTTGTTATTTTTTTAATTTCGCCCGACTCAATCTCCTCCATTGTGCGTCCTGTCCTTATGCTGGTGGCAAAACCCAAAATCCCCGACTCGTTTTTGGTGTATTTGTCTTTTTCTTTAAGCAAGAGCCAGTTGTTGTTCCTCTCGTTCTCTTTGGCTTTCAGGCGTATCAAAACCCATTTTCCCTTAAGTCGTCTTCCTCTCAAAGTAAATTTCAGCGCTCCGTTATGAAGATTTTCATCGGCATTCCCATCTGGTTCCCAATACCCTTCATCCCAAAGCATAACCACTCCGCCGCCGTATTCCCCTTTCGGAATAGTACCCTCAAAATTTCTGTATTCAATGGGATGATCCTCTACCTGTATGGCAAGCCTTTTATCGGCAGTATTATAAGAGGGGCCTTTGGGTACAGCCCAGCTTAAAAGAGTTCCGTTCCATTCCATACGAAAATCATAGTGATCTCTACTGGCTATATGATGCTGGACCACGAATCTCAGCCGTCCATCGGAATTTTCCGGCATGCCATGCGGCTCAAGTGTTGTTTCAAAGTTTCTTTTTTGATTATACTCGTTTAGTTGCGCAGTCATAAATACAATAATTCCTTATCTTTTTTGTCTTTCTTCGTATTGGTTTTGATAAAATTATTAGCTTTATAATTTTAACCATTAAAATTGTATTCATAATTATATAATATTTTGTAGTTTCTGAAAAATAAGCAAAATAATACCTAACATGAAAAACTGAATAATTTTAATATATTAAAAAATGCAAAAATCATACGATGCATGATTTAAAACTTTAAGATCCAGGAATTCAGTAGATAATAGGACATACGAAGTATGCCTTGATGTCTAAATATATACAGGAATTTGGAGTTGCTCAAAAACTAGATTAAGAAAAATCGGACAATAAAAGAACCATTGCTTATGGTTCTTTTATACATTTAGAATTTTTACAATTTTTTAATAAACAAGTTATCGGATTTTTTTATCCGTTTTTTTACGCGCTTAAAATTACTAGGTAAATTTACTATCTAAGTAATTTTGATTATATAAAATACGTCCATTGCTGTTTTTATGGGTTCTTTTGTTGTGTGAAAACATATTAACATATTATAATATTTTTTACCGTTTTCAAAAACATTGCCGTTTATGGTTAAATCCCGGCCATTTTCAGTAACCAAAGTATAGTAAAATGATAAAATGCCCCTCTATCTAAAATTCAACGCTTTCAAGGAAAAGGTTAATTTTTTATTTTAGTTTTCCGCCGAATACAGGAAAGAAGCTAGATTCACCATAATCTTTTATACGTTCCAGTTTTTTCAGTCGTTCCATATCCTCATCAGAAATCACAAAATTAACCTGTACATTGCTACGCATATGTTCCGGATTTGCTGTCTTTGGTAACGGCAACGTTCCTAGCTGTAAATCATAACGAATGCAAAGCTGGGGTACCGTCACACCATATTTCTCGGCGATTGCAGCAACCTTCTGATTTTTCAGCACTTCTCCATGAGCGATTGGCGAATAAGCTTCGACAAGTATTCCCTTGCTCTGTGTATATTCCATGAGTTCAAACGGCGTATTGCTCGCATGTACTAGCATCTGGTTTACCATAGGGGCAACCGTGCAGGAAGAAAGAATATTCTCTAAGTCTTCCCTTATAAAATTTGAAACACCAATAGCGCGAAGCTTACCTGCCTTGTATGCATCCTCAAGCGCACGCCAAGCCTCCTTGTTTCCTTCAAAGCAACGATCCTTTTCGCTACCATATTCCATCCATGGCTGCGGACTGTGAATCAGCATCATGTCAATATAGTCTAGACCAAGAACCTGAAGAGAACCTTCAATACCTTTAGCGGCACTTTGGTAATCTTTTGCTTCAGCTGCGAGTTTAGTCGTAATAAAAAGTTCTTCACGGTTAATTTTGCATTTACGAATACCTTCCCCAATTCCTTTTTCATTTTCATATGCCTGCGCAGTGTCAATGTGACGATATCCAATTTCTACCGCATCACAGACGGCCTGTGCTGCATTCTCGTTCGGAATAAACCATGTCCCTAATCCCAGTTTTGGAATAGTTACTCCGTTACTAAGTGTATAATTTTCTTTTAATATCATAATAGTTCTCCTTTTTTTTATATTAAATAATGTTAATCCAAAAAAAGCGTAACTTTTATACTGCCATTTCCAAGTACGTCTATTAATTCTTTTTGTGTAACATTATCTATTTTCCCAATTCTTGTAAAATCCCATGAGTTAGATGCGTAATAAATAACAAAAGCATTTCCTTGATATAAAATCAAATCTCCAGGCTCTGTTAAAATATGTTCATCATTTCTAGGCAGCTTTGTATCCAAGAAGCCAACCTTTTCCATATTTGCGTAATCCTGCATATCAATGGTAATTGGTCTTTCCTTAAGCAATGCCATTAAGGCCTCTGCGCTTGAATTTTCTTCTAAAGCTGCTGTAAATACATACTCTCCAATTTGAAATTTTATATGATTCTTTACCTCCTTTGGTAAATTTTCTGATCCTTTTATAATTTCCTCATTTGTACCCTGTGTACCCGTATCACTATTCTCTGATTGCACTTTCTCTTCTTTTGTTTGTTGTTCAGCCTTTATCGTGCATGCGTTCAAAGAGAAAAATAGCATAATTATTAATAAAATACTAAATATCTTTTTCACTTACACAACCTCTTCAAATTTAATTGTTCTCTACAGCTTTATTAATACATGAAATAGCATTAAGACTTCTCGGGTAGCCTATATAAGGAACGCAATTGGAAATTACACTAACCAGAAACATTTTATCATTACCAAGATTTATATTTCCAATTATATGACTGATAAGCTGTGCTTCACAACCACCTTGAGCAGTTAAAAAGCAGAATGTAATTAATTCTCTCTGTTTTAAATTAAGTCCGGTTCTAGTATAATAATCACCAAAACAGTTAGCTGCCAACCAGCGGTTAATATGACCGCCTTTCCAAAAATCTTTCATTCCTTCTCCAAAGATATCTACCTGAACTTGTGCGCCTTTTTCCAAACGATCGTCCATTGTAGTTGTAGCTTGACTTTCTAAAGGAAGAAAGATATCAAGTTTTTTCATAACTTCATTGGCGGCAGTAAGAAATGGATATATTTTTCCTATTCCAAGGTAATCTACTGCCTGGTATGCAATTTCTTTTGCTTCTATCGGTGTTAATGCCATATCCACTAATGCTTCCTCCAGTATTATCTTATAAACTTCTATACCCTGACATCCAATAAGCATAGCAAGAATCGACATATATTTTATTTTATCATCAAGCTCTATTCCCGGCTCTTGAACGACTTCGTGGTTAGTAAAAGCCTCAAATCTATCTGTAAATTCCGGATCAGTATCTTTGAAATTTGTTAATTTCATAAAATAAATCGCCTCCTTTTTATTCTATATTGTCATAAACCTCGTTTGGAACCGGTTCTAACCATTCGTTAGAAGTATCTTCTCCAGGCACTTCCACAGAAATGTGAGAGAACCAGCTGTCTGTTTTTGCTCCATGCCAATGTTTAACATTAGCAGGGATAGTAATGACAGTCCCGGGAACTAGATTTACTGGTTTTTGTCCCTCTTCCTGATACCAGCCTTCTCCGGCTGTACAGATTAATATTTGTCCTCCGTTTTTAGATGCATGATGAATATGCCAGTTATTTCGACATCCGGGTTTAAATGTTATATTCGCAAGAAATAATGGATCTTTCCCAAATTCCGTCAATGGATTCAAAAAAGAATCACCGATAAAATACCGGGCAAACATAGTATTTGCCTGACTTTCCCAAATATATTTGCTTTATTAAATTCTGCTTCATTCATGTACTTCATAATTTAATACCTCCTATAAATTTTCGCCTACTTCTTTTAATCGCAATAGTATTTCTTTTGACTTATTATTTGCTCCATATGCTTTGTAAATTCCCATATCCTGAAGATTCATATAGTCTAGAAAAGCTTTTTTATATTCATAGATTGCTCCTTCATATACATCATTACTTCCGGAGCTTAGAATAAGCATGGATTTTTTTAGCTTTCTTGGTATCCCTATCGCATAAGTTCTGTGGATTGTACATTGTAATTGACCGCTGTAACCAAAATAGTAAATAGGTGATGCAATTACAAGCATTTCGGCCGACTCTAATGCTTTATATACCTCATGCATATCATCCTTTTGAATACATACGCCATTACCTTTTATATGACAATGCTCACAACCGAGACATCCAGCTATTTCTTTTTTACAAACGTCAATTATTTTAATTTGATGTCCTTTCTTGTTTGCGCCTTCTACAAAAGCCGCAATCATAGCTGCTGTGTTCCCGTTTGTTCTTGGGCTACCATTTAAAACAAGAATATTCATAATCAACCTCTTTATCCTAAAATAAACATTTTTAATCTTTAATAATATTTATTTCACAATTTTTTTCTAGTTTGCTAATTCCACAACAAATTTGACAGTATCAGGCAGCTCTTTTACCAGTTGTAAGTGTTCTTCTTTAATATGAGCTATTATCATCATTCCATGATAGTTTTGCGAAGTTTCTTCACCATCAAAAAGAACTGCAAACCATCCACCTGCCAGACTAATATCTCCATTTTTCCATCCTGACTGAGTCTCAGCTGGATTAAATACCCCACATGTCGCTGCGCAGCAATAATCCACTGCTGAACGATACCCAGATATTTTTAATGGCAATCGTTTTTTGAATTCCTGAGCTGCCATAGTATTATTTAACGTAGCAGGAATTATTAAATCATTTGTCTTTAGTAAAATATTTGTCGGCATTTTTCATCTCCTAATTTATGCACTAATATCCTCGTGTTGCTTTATCTCTTTGTGTGTATTATAATATAAAAAAAACATAATTCAATTCCCAATATTTATGAATTTGTTGATTATGCAACATTATTTTTAAAGTGGATATTTTTTATATATAATGATGATTTTGAAACAACTCTTTTATTAGAAAGGAATAAAAAGATGCAAAATAGACAAATGGATTTAAGAGTTCAAAAAACACGGGAAGCTATAAAAAACACTTTTAAGGAAATGGTTTGTGAAATGGATGCACCAAAGATTACTGTAAAAGAATTAACCGAACGTGCCCGCATTCACAGAAAAACCTTTTATCTGCATTACACTTCTATTGAAGCATTATTTGAAGATATGCTACAGGAATCCGCAAATAAATATTTTGCTGAAATAGACCAGGTTCCTATACCTATGCCTATGACAGAAGTAAATCGTGTTTTTTTTACATATTTATCGAAACAAGATGCCTTTACAGAACGCCTTATTTGTGCAGAAAGCTATCGAAATTTTTGCAACAAACTATTTAAAACAACTCTTAAACATAACCGAAACCGCTATAATCCATATGCCCATTTACCAGAAGCAGAACAAAATATAGTAAACACTTTCGCAGCAGAAAGCTCTCTTGATATGTACCGGCAATGGGTTTCTGATGGGAAAAAAGTTTCTTTGGAACGATTAATTGAACTTACCGGAATGCTACTAAGTTCTGGAACTAAATCTGTTACCAATGACAAAAGATAACTACACTCAATAATCGATATAAATTTATAATGTAATTTTCCAGATATATATTTTAGTGCAATTTAAACAAGCACTCCCTAGAATTTTCTGATATCATTTGTTTAAATTTTTTTATAGTAAATAATATAACATAATAATAAAATTGATACCGCCCTGTCTAAAAGCACAATAATTATACCAATACAATGAAATGTATAAACTTGCGAACTGTGTAAATCTTTTTTATATCAATAATTAAGTCGCTTACAAAATCATCACTGTTATATTCGTATAAGCTATAAAGATATACCTAAAGTATGGCAAACTCATCAATGAAAAATATATATAAATAATAAAAGCACGTATATACGTGCTTTTATGGTTTTTTATCATGGAGCTGGTGATGGGACTCGAACCCGCAACCTGCTGATTACAAATCAGC
>CAZHMK010000006.1:0-211004 GCA_964533615.1 uncultured Eubacteriaceae bacterium | reverse complement strand
ATCGTTCCTATGTTTACATGTGGTTTCTCTCTGTTATACTTTGCTTTCGCCATTTTTCGTTATCTCCTCATATTAACAAAAATATTACAATAAAATTGAATAAATTATATCATAAATTTTTTATATATCAAAATTATAATATGTCAAGCCTTTTTTATTAAAATTTTTAAATTTATTTATTTAATAATTTTATAATAATATATTTTTATATCTACAATTTTAAAATTGTGTACCGTAATGAATATTAAAAGAAATTTTAAAATACTCTGATATTAATTTACATGCAATTAAATGTATTTTGCCTGATTCCTCAAATAAATCTTTAGAATTAGACTTTGAAGCTTTAGGGCTATTATAAAATACGTTATATTTACCATGTACTATATTATTTCTAATTTTTCTTGCAGAATCAATATTGTCAAGCATTTCTTTAGAAAGTTTATTATTGAAATATAATATAGTTGATCTAATTGCAATAGTATAGTTTTTATCATCTTCAAGCTTTTTCTTCATATTTTTTTCTCTTATAAATTCATCCCAAAAAATATTTATTATTCTTTCAATTGCAAAAAAAGATAAAACCATTGATCTATCATAATGCATATTTTTTACAGCTATTGCGCTTCCTTTCATGATTAAAACAATCTGCATTAATTCATACGAAGAAAATATTATCTTCAAATTATCTTCTAAAAACTTTGTAAATATTTTAAAGTCATCATCTTCCCAGCAATGATACTGTGAACATTCATTAATAAAAAATGAATAATCATTTTGCATTTTCGAAAATTTATAATTTTGCAATGAACAACGTTCAAGCTTATAATTCGAAAATTGCTCTTGACTGGATATAATGATTATATCAAATGTAGAAATTTCTTGAATATCAATTAATGCATATGTTTTTGGCGAATTGTTTAGCTGATCATTATCTTCTATATAATCTATATTTTGATTGCTTGCAATGTGCGCTATTGCTTGTACAATATTTGCATACTGAATAAATTTATGACAATTTGCCGGATTGCTTGGGTCATAATTAAAATCATTAAAACTTATTAAAAATAAACCATCTCTATAAATATATAAATCAAAGTCTTTATTGGTATAAGTATAGACTACTTCCTTTAAAGAAAGAAATAATTGCCTATGATCATTTTCTTGTTCATAAAAGAAAAATGATACGTCTTTACCGATTATAAATGGTTGATTAGCATTATAGAAACCTATTCCAACCCTATTGCTTTGTTGCAAATTGTCTTTTTTTTCTTTATACTCTTCAATTATCTCCACATTATCACCAGTCTTATTATACTACATTGCATAAAAAAATGAACCCTGTTTAATTAGAGTTCAAATAATTTTATTATGGAGCCTGCGAACGGATTCGAACCGGCGACCCCATCCTTACCATGGATGTGCTCTACCTACTGAGCTACGCAGGCTCATGGTGGAGGGAGATGGATTCGAACCATCGTAGGCGCCGCCAACGGATTTACAGTCCGCCCCCTTTAGCCACTCGGGCATCCCTCCAGCGTAAAATATCATACTAAATAATAATTTTTTAGTCAACCATATTTTTTATTTTATAAAGTAAATACGCTTTTTAGTATGCTCTAAGCGTTCTTTTTTAACCAAATGCACGTCAAACAAATACAAAGATGCTTTTAAATGGTATTTAAAAACACGAATAATTGGTATATAATATGAAATGTTTTTTTATTCGGAGGCAATAAAATGATTGAAAAGCTTGATATATATCAACTTGAAAAATTTAAATTTTATAAAAATCAATTAAAACGAGAATGGTTTTTTTCTCCCGACGGAGTTCATGGTATAGCGCATATTCAACGAGTTTTAATTTTTGTATTATTACTTGGCGTTGAACTGAAGCTTAATGATCATGAGATAGATCTGCTGTGCCTTTGTGCCATTTATCATGATATAGGGCGTTCGAATGATTATTATGACGAGGCCCACGGTCTTGAAAGCTATAAAAAGATACAAGCTATCAACCTGCCTATGCCCAAAAATGATGAGGATAAAAATATTATTAATTTTATTATCATTTATCATTGTATTGATGATGATAAGGCAATTGAAGACTTACATAATTATGATATAGACAATAAGGCGCTTGCCCTAAAATTATATAAAGCTTTCAAAGATTGCGACGCGCTCGATCGGGTTCGAGTGGACTTGCTGGATATCAATTATCTAAGATTTGAGCAAACAAAAAAATATATTCCTTTTGCATGGAATATATTTAAAAATCCTGAAAACATGGCGGCTCTCGTGTCATAAGAGATGATTTTACGCTATAGATGATAAAGTCCCCTTGCACGAAAAATTGTGCAAGGGGACTTTTTTTCATCTATTCTACAATGACCGTGCCGTCCGGCTTTACGGTAATGCTCATACCTGTTTGTACATAGTCTAAAAATTCATCACCCAAATTATCCACTGTCGGCATCTTTATGTCATCCAGCCACACATCTGCAATAATGCTCCCTGCAGCCGCAAGCGAATCGATATGCTGCGAAAACAGCATACAGGCCGGCTGGCGCCCCATAGCCGCCGCTGAAAATAAGACCAGTCCTCCCGTTGTGGATCCTATTGTCTGCGGCATGCACAGAGCAGTGCCTGCCATTGGTTTTCCGAAGAGTTCTTTATTATTTTGATCCGAACATTTTGCCGTCTTGTCTTTAAACATAAGGCTTTTCTGAAAACTCGCCAGTGTATTGAATCCTTCATGCGATACAAGCGCTGTGGCTCTACATTCACCCGGCACAACGACTCTGCCTTTAAATTCTCTCATAGATTTGCACCTCCCGTGATGATACTTTGCACTTCTTCATCCGTGTGGTATCTGGCACTCGTATACGTTCTTAATTTATTGGAATTTGTAATGACCGGCATCTTGCCGCACTGCGGATTATTCATAAACATCAAAGGACATATGTAGCTGAGTATCACGCCTGTAGCTTTCAGTCTTGCGGCATACTCCGTCTTTTCAAATTCTTTAATCACACCAGGCGCCGATGTAAACACGGTTGTCAGCGCCACCTTGCTGCGTTTATTTTTCTTTAGATCCTTTTCAATACGCTGTGTCCATTTTTTTAATTCGCTAAATGATAAATGAGGGCACCCCACAAAACACATCACCGGCTGAGCCGAGGGATTCTCCCAAATGCACGGATACCCTTCACGCACACGCTGCAACTCGGCATCATCGATAACATAAGTTTTTGCTTTTGCAGCAATCAATGCTTCTTCCTGCTCCACGGCCTCCGGAGTCAACCCTTCAATATGATAGAGTCCCACAGCGCCGTTTGAAGCCGTGGCAGCACCGAAATTTTTCAGATATGCACATGCTTCTTCATTAAGCTCAGTACCCAGGAAGCGGTCTAATCCTTTCACATACGGCACTTCTTCCATTACTTTCATACCGATCGCACTACCCAATATCTGTGCCTCGGGCAGCATTTTGGTTTTGACTTCAACGACCCATGTAGCTTTTCGTCCCTCATCCGTGAGCAATCCGAAATACGGCACATAGCCTGCAATGGAGCCAAACAAATCCAAAATGCCCGAATTTCTGTTGCATCGCGCACCAAGTACACTGTTGGCATAAACAACCGCGGAAGATTCCGCCCATGAAAGCACCTCTCCTTTGCTTGGTTTATTGCCGACCTCATCAAAATAGCACGCACAGGTAAATGCATCTTTATTCATCAGTCCCAACTGGCTCAGCTGATGCTCATAACTGTCCTGCTTGGAGTACATGATTTTAAAAAATATGTTTTGCAAAAAATTCGTCGGTATGTTTTTATCCATAGGTCTGGGGTCTACCGAAAAATTCTGTGTGGATACTGCACCCGATTCGATAAGCTTATCCATTAATTTATACATTTCCTTCATCATGGACAGGCCGAAACTTGTGACAAGATGATTATATTTTCCGGTCACGGGAACCATTTTCTCCGCACCGAAAGCATCACCGTACATGACCAGCGTTTTCATCACCTTGGCCTTTACTTCTCCCTGCGCACCATCATAAATGGTCTGTTGCTTTTCGTTAAGTCTCATTTCTTTCCCCTCCTTTACAGTTTAACTGCAAGTCGATACGCCGCGCGCGTGGCTTCGAGAACTCTGCCGCCGCAGAAGCTGTCACCGATATTATAAATTTCAGGAGCGGCATGCTGTTTTTGAAGCTCAAAATACAGGCTGTCATCTGCTCTGCCACCCATTGCAAAGACAACCAGATCGGCTTTCAGTGATTCTTCTTCGTATTCATCTCCGACTTTCGGAGCCAAAGGATTGGGTATGTTTTTCGGAAGGATCGGCTGCCATGTATTGTAAGGATCCGGCACATTTTTATGAACATTTTTCTTTATGTTTACGCTTCCCTTCGAGAAAGATTCCACCTTTGCCATATTTATAAGCCTTACGCCGTTACGCTTCATGTAATAAATCAAATGCCCTCTGTTGGCCGTGCATGCGCCATCCATAAAATATGGCAGCATTTCAACAACCGCGACATTGCATCCTTTTTCATAAGAAAGCCAGTAAGCTGTCTCGCATCCGACAACGCCGCCGCCGATGACAACGACATCTTTGGCATCGCCTAAGAGTTCAGGCTTCATAAGTAGATCCGTTGCCTGAACGGTTGCTATCTCTTCAATGCCAGGCAGTTTGAGATTTACCCCTTTTGTTCCGATCGCCGTTATGATCGCATCATACTCTTTTTCTTTCAGCATTTCAGGTGTGGCGGCTTGGTTGATAAAATTAATCTGCTTGTTTGCTGCGGCCCTATTTAATTGTTCTTCTAAATAGATGCGATAGTTGTCGAAATCAAATTTGTTTGCAGGAACAGAGCCGGCATTCATTTTGCCGCCCACTTTTTCTTCCGCTTCATACAAATCTACCACATGACCGCGTTTTGACGCAGTAAGGGCAAGATTGACACCTCCCGGACCCGCCCCGACAACTGCAATTTTTTTAATTTTCTCCGCAGGTGCGGCAATTTCCGGAATACTGTCTTCAAAACCTGTGCGCGCATTGACCGCGCATTGCGGATGCCCGCCGTCTACAAATTCATTGATACAGCCTTCCTGACATCCAATACACGGGCGGATATCGGCAACTTTTCCCGCATAAGCTTTATTCGGCCATTCCGGATCGGCAAGCAGCGGACGCCCAAGCATGATCATATCACACATACCGTCACGCAATGCTTTTTCGGCAACATCGGGATATCCGAGCTTTCCTACCGCGACGATAGGCACTTTGATGTTTGCGTTGGACAATACATTGTTCTTTTCAAAATCATTTTTGACTATTTTGGATACTTCCAAAAAGCATCCCGCAGGCATTCCTGCAGGCGGATGCGGCAGCCACCAGTTATCATAACATCCCAAATCGACATCAAAAATATCAACTCCCGCTTTTACGAGATTTTTCATATAATCGAGCGTTTCCACACAATTTCTTCCGCCGGTAAATTTTTTAAGCGATTTGATGGATTTCATCTCTTCACCGTAGGTTTCATCGAGTGCCAGTGATAGGTCAATGCGGTACATAATAGGATAATCGCTGCCTACACGGCGCCTGATTTCCTCGATTAAGTCTGTTCCGAATCTTTGCCATTTCGCATACCTTCCCAGTTTACGCCTGTTGAACGCAGGATTTGTGATCTGTTCGAGCAGATAGCCTTCATGACCATGCAGGTACACTCCGTCCAAGCCGCAAGCCTTGGCATCGGCAGCTGCCTGACCGGCGTTCTTGATGATCTTTTTCAAGCTACGGTCCGAAAAACGCAGGCACGGCACTTCCGGAATATAGAAATTGGGATTGAAAGAAGCCGAGCCCGGAAATTTGAATTGGTCTACAAGGCACTGCGGGTTTCCCACCCTGCCGAGACCCGGTGTAAGCTGGATAAAAATACGGCTTCCAAAGCTGTGCACCCCCTGCGCAAGATCACGCCACCCCGCCATCACGGTACGGCTTCTGTCGATCCTCGGAAAATAGCTCAGTTTTCCTTTTTCGGTGATCGAATTATCAACCCCATGTGAGATCGGAATCAGGCCGGTTGCAAGCAACCCCGTCCCCCCTTTTGCACGTGCAAAAAAATACTGCAGCATCTTCTCGTTTGGTCTTCCTGTTTCTTCGCACATATCGATATTGCCCATAGGCGCCATCATGATCCTGTTTTTGACTGTGAGCCGATTGATCTTAACAGGCGAAAACAGGTAATCGTATGGATATAGATTTTGTGTCATACGTCCAATGCCGTGCTCTTTCCCCTCCTCGGTGCAAACCCAATTGCCATAGCTGTCCACTAACTCTTGCACAAACATATCTTTTTTCATATAAATTCGTCCTCCTTTCATTTGCATACAAGCAGTTTTCCTTGTTATTATTTGACTTCGCGATGATCTATGTGATACATTTTGTATTGTTGATAAAATTATATCATACTTTCAGCCTTTGTAAACGATACAAAAAGGGGGATTTTGTCTATGAATAAACACACAGAGCAGCATGATATCATCAAACAAAGCATCACGCAAGCTTTGCTGTCTTTAATGGAAACGAAACCTTTCTCGGAAATCACAATCACTGAGCTTGTCACAAAAGCAGGCATCGCCCGGTCAACTTATTATAGAAACTACTCCTCCAAAGAAGAAGTACTCACTTCTTATATCGACGAAGTCTTGCAGGATTTTTACCGTGAATTTCCGGCAAACTCCATGCAGGAACGATTTGAATACGAACATATCGCGCATATATTGACATACGTGATGCGCTATAAAAAACAGCTTTCCATTCTCCATAAATCAGGCCTGTCTTCCATTTATTTAAACGCAATGAACCGTTATTTTTTTGCAACACTCAATAAAACGGCATTGACCGCAGACGACAAATTTAAAGTATACGCTTTTGCCGGAGCAGAATTCAACATCATATTCAGCTGGATCCTCAGCGACAACAACGAAAGTATGGAAGAAATCACGGCATACATCAGGCAGCGCATGCTGAATTCTTCTTTTTATTTTTATAAATAATCATCATTTTTTGCTAAATAATAACAACAATGTCAATAAAAAGAAGAATGAGGTTACTGATTCAAAATATACAAAAGCAGAGTGTTAACTCCGCTTTTGTATATACATTGATTAAATAAACCGACATCTATTTTGTTATATTAACTCTTCTTTTTTTATCTGGAATTTTGGTAGAATAAAACTTATTAACGTTGCAATTCCCGTACCGACCCCAAAACAAATATATGCAGGCAACCAGCCGAATTGTTCCGCAAAATAATTTGCAGCGACAGGTGCGATTAAACCGCCTGCCCCAATGCCCACTAAAATGGTAAGTACAAACATATCATTCGCTGCTTTTTGATTTCCAAGCACATCCATTGGTAAAGCTCCAATCGTTGCATTAGTAAAAGGGACTCCAAACGCTCCTTGCCATGTTCCTACAATGTTAATTAAAATAGTGGCAAACAAACTCCCTGTACCTATCCCAATGACCAAAGATGCTCCAATTAAACTTGATACTAAACCTCGTTGATTTGCAGGAAACCATGCAACTGAACTGTTTACGCCAATAAGCCATAGAATCCCCCATTCTTGAAGAAATCTACCCATCAATACTATCACATAATTAGGCGCAAAAGGGATAATAAAACTTCCAATTACCATGAGTATTAAACCTAATAATCCACCCATTCTGTAGCCCTTTTTGGCAGATGCATAATTTTCTACAACACTCCCAACAGCATAGCCCGGCATGAAAAGCGCAGTACCCATAGAAGCTGCTGTTGCAGAAATTTGAAACGTATTTTCTAACTCTATTGATGCTGTATTCCAAAGATTTAATCCAGGCATACGCCAAAGCACATACAATTAAATTGATAATTAATATGACCCAACGATAACCTGGATTAGCTGATTTGCTAAGTTCTATAATATATTTCTCCTATTCATATTTTGTATAAGCAGCAGGATTCCTGTCTTTTAAAAAGTTAAGCCCGTAAAATGCATGTGTTTTAGCTCTTAATCTCTCATACATAATGTCCACATCAGCAAAAACTATATTCTCATTTACTCCGCAAGTAACTATTCTTTTACCATAAGGATCAACAATTTCGCTAAAGCCACAATAAGTTATGTCTCCGGCTTTGCCACTTTGATTAGAGGAAACTACAAAAAGTTGATTCTCCAGTGCACGCATTTCATCAAAACGATCGAAGCAATATTTCATTCTATCCTCTTGATAATCTCCTTTTGGATCATAGTTTCCATTAGGATTTTCAAAAGGCCACGCAGCAAGCACAGCAACAATATCTGCTCCTTTTACAGCAAGTTCGCGTGCAGATTCTGGGAAGGCTTTATCATAGCAAATACACATACCGATCTTGCCAATTGTTGTATCAAAAACAGGAAATTCATTTCCAGCATGATAAATATGAAGCTCATCCAAAGGTAGATGTACTTTTCTATACTTCCCAATATAGCCTTCAGGCCCTACAAGTACTGCTGTATTATACAAAACATCATACATTTCAGAATCTCTCTCAGTCATCCCAAATGCTACATATATCTTTTTTTCAATTGCCTTTTTTATCAACTGTTTTACGCACTCACCATCAGGTATCGTCTCAGCACAGTCATAAAAATAATCCAGGCTAGTTTCGGCAGTTAACAAAACAAGACTTGGCAAATATCCCATCAATGCTTGTTCGGGAAATACAACTAAGTCAGCACCTTCGGCCGATGCTTTATCAATATACTCAAAAAATTTTTGCATGTTTTTATATTTGTCGTAACAAACATTTATAGTTGTAGTTGAAAGTTTTGTCATAATTAATTTTCTCCTTAAAAAATAATTATTTTTTATAAATTCGCGCGTATTTATATGTTTAAAGATTACTGAAATAACTATTTTTACTCAAGAGACAAAATCATAAAAATACCGGAGAAATACTAGTATATTTTTCTACGCATATTCTAAGTATCCAAAAACCTAAAATATTCCATATTATTGCTGAAAAAATCAAGTCAGTCAACATGGCTCAAAAGAATACAAAAAAATCCCCTCAAAAGAATATAAAGAATTCTTTTGAGGGGTTAAATTTTTAATTTATTTTTTAGTAAAACTTGTTCAACAGCAAATTATAGTGTATGTTCGGTGCATTAACTCCCAATGCTTTAATTCCACCTTTAATCCCTAAATATTGCTCAACCATTTTTTCCACATAATCCGAATAACATTTTTCTTTTTTCATTATTTCATGAATATTATGGTTTTTGTCCACACGGAAAAGCACCATATCTCTGTACGTTTGGTGATCTTCACCTCTTACTGTTACCTCTCCTCCCGGACCACAAAATGATACCTTACCAGATTCAAAAGCTTTAATAACTGCTTCAACCTCGGTCGTTCCTGCTAATTCAACTGCTTTTTTGTAAAGATACATACCTGTATATACCGTTTCTGACTCCATTCCCATATATGGCACTTCATTTTCATTATATACAGACCGATACTTCTCTACATATTTTTTTGCTTGTTCCGTATCCAGATTTTCTAAAAAAGACGCCATGACATAAACATTTTCTACTATAGGCGGCTTAAACATAATATGTGGTCTCGATTGTGCTACCGCAACCGTAGTTGCAATAGGAATATAATTAAGACCTCTTTCATACCATTGTTTATAAAATGATTGATTTGCATCAAAAACGCACATTAAAAAAAGTATATCTGTTCCGCTTTGCAAAATATTGTCTATCGTATCATTAAAATTTGATTTGTGTTCATTTATAAATTCAGTTCCAACAATCTCTCCTTCTAAGCCTATTGTAATATGCTTGATCCATTCATTAATACATACTCCATAATTATAATCCGGAGCTACGATATAACATTTCCTGCCATACATTTTGATTAAATATTCCATCATCCCCGAAATTTGCTGCTCGGGTCCTGCAGATATACAGAAGGTATAATGATTTGAAACCCCTCCTTCTGTTTGCTGATTATCTATATAAATCGTTTTATTTTTATCTGCGATTGCCCTTATTGCTTCTCTTGACGTAGAAAGCGTTGATCCCATAATGACATCAACATGTTCATATTCTACCAAATATTCAGCAATATTCCGCGCAATAAAGACATTAGATTGATCATCTTTAATAATAAGTTGTATTTCCTTTCCCAATATACCGCCTGACTTATTTATTTCTTCCATTGCAAGTTTATAAGCTGGAAGCTTACATTGTTCGTAATTTGAAACTTTTCCGGTAAAATCTCCAATTATACCAATTTTAATTTTATCTCTATCATACCTTTGATTGTTTTCTTTAGTTTCTATCATACTTTTAGGAAGACATATTTTTACTTCACAGCCTTTATTTAGTTCTGAATGTATTTGCGCATTCCCTCCAAATCGTTGAGCAATTCTTTTTACTGTCGCTAACCCTATTCCGCTCCCTTCATATTCTTTATCGGTATGTAAGCGTTGAAACGGTTCAAAAATATGCGATGCATATTTCATATCAAATCCAATGCCATTATCACAAAAACAATATTCTATTTCATTTTTTTTTATTTTTGCATAAACTTTTATTTTTGCATTTTTAGATTTATTCGTAAATTTAACACTATTTGAGATAATATTCATTATCATCATTTTGATTAAAAACAAATCTCCTACAATAATTGGAATATCATCAATTTCAAGTTCAACACATTTCTCCGGTATCATTTTCATTATATCATTAAAACATTGGCGTATAAGCATTGCCATATCTACCATATTTTCTTCCAATACTTTTAATCCCGCTTTTGAATACTCCGTCATTTGCATTATAATATCCATAACACTATTGCAAACTCTACGAATTGATTGCAAGTCATCAAAAGACTGCGCTAAAAGCTTTTCCTTGTTGTCTCCTTCAATAAATTCCACATATAGCTCAATTTCTCTAACCGGTGTTTTTAATTCATGTAACACAGAATACATATATGTGTCTATATTTGCATGCACTCGCTTAATCTCGTTTTCAATATACTTTTGTTGATTGAGATAGTAATTTTTTTCATATTTCCAACCATTATTTTTCATATATTGATTGTCTCCCTATATTTTTTTGGAGTCTGCGCAGTCAATTTCTTAAATACTTTGGCAAAATAATCTACATCAGAATATCCAAGTTCATAAGCTATTTCAGCTATTCTGAAACTTGGATTGTCAAGCAGCCTCTTTGCTCTTTCAATTTTAACTAGATTCACATATTCAGTAAAATATATTCCTGTCTCTTTTTTCATTAGATAACTTAAATATTTTTTATCTATATAAAATTCATTCGCCATTTGTTGTAGACTAAACTTATCATTGACATGTTCAATAATATAGCTACAAACATTATTAATAATTTTATTGTTTGTTTTGACAACCAACTTATTAATCTCGTACTGTAATTCAGAGACTTTATTTATAAAACATGCTATTTCTTCTCCATTTTTAGTCTTTGGATCCATTTTACAGATATTATTAATGGGAACAAATTGTCTCAAATATGTACGTTTTTTTTTCACATATCTCTCCTAAATTAGCTAATATATCATTCATTTGCACAAGACGTTCGTCATAGGATGACGAACTATTAATAATTTTTTTTGCAATATAATTAGCATAGTGTAAACTAAGATTTTCTTCATCATTCAATATAGAATCAACCAATATATTTATATACTTTAATTCTATCTTTATATTACCGTTTACAGTTGTTAAATGGTTATATGCTCTTTGAAAAGTCTCTTTAATTTTATTGTCGTCTATCGGCTTTAGGACATAGTCAAAAGCTCCATTTAATATGCCTTCTTTGGCATAATCAAAAGAAGCATACTCACTAAGAAGAATAACACATTTACAGAGTTTTTCAGTATTAATTATTTTTAATAATTCAATCCCGTCAACGAGAGGCATCCGTATGTCTGTCACTATCACATCAACTTTGTTGTTTTTTATAATTTCTAATGCTTCAACACCATTTTGTGCTTCATATTGAATTCGAAATTTGTCTTGATTCATTTGAAAATAATTCATGCGTTTAATTTTTCTTCTAAATACTTCTTTGTCATCAATAATCAATACGTTATACATCATTTTCCTCTTTAGCTGTGATCATATTTTCCATTATTTATATTTTTGAAATAATTATATATTACTATAATAACCCTATCAATAGATTAAAAGTATCTTGCTTAATAAAATATTGTACATATTTTAACGATATGCTATCGGTTACTTCAAAGCAATTCTGTTTAATAGTGCACAAAATCACTCATACCATAGACTACATATTCACAATAATTTGATGCCGAATCTCCGGTTAGTTATCATTCTCATTCATAAGTTTATCAAAATAATATTCTTCATATAATTAATTAAATTCTTATATCAAATTTCCCTAAACGGTCAGGTCCTCTTAACACTTCTTTTTGTATCCGAAGCAGCCCGTCTTCGTTGTACGATGTTTTCCACCGCACCAATTGGATCATACCGCTAATGATTTCAATACCTGTAACAGTAGTCGGATAAATGCAGCACCCCGTATTGAAATAAGGCGGCTCCCCCTCTCTCGGATATTTATAGCGGTGCGTGTGACCGCAAATCAGCATAGTCTCATGTTTTAATATCCACTTGCTAAAGTTTTTTTCTATTTTATGGCGTTTGTGCACGTTTTTTACAGGGCTGGCAGGATTTTTGACTCCGAAGGCATGCAGATGTCTCCAGAAATATTTTACAGACAGCATGGTGAAAATCCAAAATTGGTCGTTAGCGAAATCACCCTGATGTCCGTGAATTGTGAGTATTTCCTGGCCGGTTTGTCTATTCTTAAGCAAAAGCGCTTCACAAGCTTTCAGCCCTTTAAGAAAATCAAAGTCCTTTTTTCTGTAATCATCATAATAAGTAAAATAATTTTTCTCTACATATCTTGGGTCTTTCAAATAGTTATTATGGTTACCATAAAGCATGATCAGTCTGTCTTCGTCATAAAACCGCTTCATAGATTGAAATACGTGGTAATGCGCATTTTTTATTACTTTAAATTTCGGATGCTCCCACAACTCGTCTCCATCCCCTGCCTCTACCAGCGTGAACCCATCCTTATAGTATTGATCAAGAGCAAACAAGTATATATTCCGATTTTTTATAAATTCATCCTGATGGCTGCCATTTCCCCTATGGCAATCGCTGAAAAATACATATTTGGAATGCTCATCTATGTATTCAACTCTTGCGTTTTTGTAGGCTATTGTTAATCGTTTTTCAGTTTTCATGTGCTCCCTTCTACAGCTGGACTTTCCCGCTATTACTCTTTATATGCCACGAACCCGCATAGCGTGAGACTTATTTTGATTTTATTATATGCCTTTCATAAATATAAACAACATTCGTTAAGAATATTTATCATATAATTTACATCATTTTTTTAATTATTTTGTTAAGTATATTACATAAACAAAGCAATTCACTAAAATATAAAGGGAGCTATTAAGCTCCCTTTATAATATTTTCTATTCTGTTATTCGTAAAAGTTGGTCATTCTCATGTCCATTATGAAACTGCACTGATCGTTCATCTGGCTGTGTATGTCTTCCATCAGTTTGAAAACAGCGCTTTTTTCACCTGTTACACTTGTTGAGAGTTTGCCGACACAATACTCCAGCCCGGAATTTTTGATAATGTCTAAGACTTTCTTCACTTTGTTCAGTCCATCTGCATCAGCCAGCGGCAAAAATGATACTTGGCATACAATAAAATTTTCCATAACACGATTCTCCTTTTTTTTTAATTTATCTATATGAAATTTGAATCATCCTCATATGCTAAGATAAATTTTGAGTTTAATTCTCTTCTTTTGTTAATTTAATATAATATATCAACATATATAATAAAAACAAAATAGTTTTTATTCGGATTAACTAAATTTTATTTACTTTCATTTTTATAATTATCTTCATTACTAATATCAAAATTAATCATTTAATGTTTATTATATACTTTTGTTTATGTATATCTTCACTGTTTTCACAGTTTCTTTTTTAATTTTTGAATATTTTTATTTCGGTATCCCAAATAACTGGATATTCCTCCCAAAACACCAGTACATAAAAACATTACTGCCATACCGCTCCCATCACCAGCCCCTACGATTTTCTGAAGCACGATAGCAAATATATTGTTTGCCGCCATAAATGGCTCAAAAACATAATCTGCCAAGTAACCGCCCAAAAAAATTCCCAGTGGAATGCTCGAAAACTGAAATGCATTTCTGACCGCAAATATCCTTCCCTGCATTTGCCGAGGAACTTCATGGTATAGAATTATACTTTGTCCTGCAAGAATAAAGGGAATAGGGGCGCTCGCCGCCAACCCGGCAATACACCATACCCAAAGATTTCGGCCGATTCCCATCAATAAATCGCCGAATAAGAAGGAGAACGCAGCTGAAAAATAAATCATTTTCAAAGGATCTTTCTGTTTTTTTCTTATTGAAACCAAAAAACCTCCGAGTACTCCGCCCAATCCAAGCACTCCGCTGACAATTCCATAAATAGTGCTGTCTCCGCCGCTTCTAGACAAAATCATTGGAGGTAGGATGTTTTCATAAGTCAATCGAGAAAAGAAATTTATTAGTGCCATACTGAGCATAATATGCAGAATCCCTTTTTGTTTTTTAAGAAAAATACAACTCTGCCGAAACCCATCAAACCACTTTGTGTTTGTGTGTTCCTTGCTCTTCGGCTGCAGGTATTCTTTAATGTCGACAAAAAACAGTATAGAAATTGCGGCAAACAAAAATGTCAAAAAATCGATCAATAAAACTATTTTAAGCCCCACAAAAGCAATAAGTGTTCCGGCAAGCATTGGCGCGGCTATCATTACCAGATTGCTGGAAATCGAATTCAATCCGCTGGCCTTATCGTACTGACCATCAGGAACCAGCATGCCAATTACTACAGCGGATGCCGGAGATTGAAATGCATTTGTAAAACCTATAATTGCATTGATAATATAAATCTGCCGAACAGATAATACTCCCCCATAAATACTGATAACAATGGCAATAGTACATAAGGCAGCTATCGTGTCCGACCCGATAAGAATTGTTTTTTTAGAGAGTTTGTCAACAATGCCTCCCGACAAAATACTCACTAAAATATATGGCAAATACGAACACAGGATTATTAACGATACTGCCATTGCGGACTTTGTGTGTTCGAATACCCAAATTGTCAATGCAAAGCTTGTTATAGAACTGCCCAGTTGAGATATTGTCTGTCCTATCCACAATATTAAAAAATTAGTTTTTTCCCCTTTCATCGCACTTCTCCTTATAAGATATATTTCTTATAAGTACAAAGTCCAATGCGGACGAGATTACTTTACAATTTTGCCTTACTCTGCACAAGGCTCGTCCATTCATTAGACCTTGTACAGAGATAGTTGCTCATGTCGATAAGCCGTATTTCCAACATGTTGCTGTTTTTCCTCCTTTCATAAACTTCTTTTAAAATACTATCTATCCTACTCATATTTATTGATACATTATACTTTAAAAAACGCAAAGGGGCAAGAACACTTACCTTCCTATGCTTGCTCCAAATATAACAAAAATTTGAATCCTCCGCCAGCAGGAACCACCTGCCTTGAGCGGTTCGGATTATGTGTATTTGGTGCTGCTGAACGGACTTAAATCCGCAACGTGCTGATTGCGAATTCTAGTAAGGGGTACATAAAACCGCGGTAATGCGTTGTTTTATTGCAGTTGATTAACCTCTGTTTTTTCAAGTTCATTAACAAACTTCAAAATATTGATTTGACTATTCTTTATATCCTGAACTAATGCTTCATAATAAGAATATTGCATATGTATTTTTTTTGATAAAAAGATTTTTATTTTGATCTTTAAATCATTTCACGAAAAAAGAAAAACTGATACGCTTAGGCTTTTATGATTTGCCATTGCGTATCAGTTAGTGTATATCAACTATTAAAAGCACCGTATATGAGAACCACACATACGGTGCTGCGAGAGGACGGCGGCTAATCGCAGCCTCCTACTCAATTCTGAGAAGTTCGTATTTATCTGGCAACTGTGATCTTATCACAATGAGTCAGTGCGTATTCGCTCAATTCCGTTCCAATACCCGGTAGTGTCGGCAATCCAAATTTACCGTTCTTAGGTTCATAATTCGTCGTGACCAATTCCTCCATGTATTCTCTGAACTGAATGACGTGATGCTCATGGATAGTAAAGTTCGGAATAACGGATTCAATGTTTAATGCCGCAGCAAGCGACAACGGTGTTCCGCAAACGTGAATTTGAATACCGATATCATAGATATAAGCCATATCAGAAATTTTCTTCGCTTCGCTGATTCCGCCGCAAGTCGTCAAATCCGGCTGCAATACTTGCAGAGACATATCTTCAATATACGGCGCATACTGCCAACGAGAGAAAATGCGTTCACCGCTTGCCATTGGAATATTGACGTTATCTTTCATATAACGCTGCAATTTCGGTGTCGGCGTACAAGGTTCTTCATAATAGAAGATGTTGTATTTTTCAATACGTTGTCCAATTTGTACCGCTGCCAAAGCGTCGGTAAAGGAGTGTGCTTCTACGATGATGTCAACTTTCGGTCCAACTGCTTCGCGAACCGCGGCTACGCGCTCTTCAACCAGATCGATATGCTTGGGATGCAGCAAGCCGCAACGTTGTTCGTCTGTAAAGCCGCTGCCATCCTGATCTAAAGTAAAGAAATCTATTTTGATAGCATCATATCCATCTGCAACTGCCAGTAACGCATTGTCCACGTAATCCTGTGTCTTAAACGCTGGTTTCGATTCTTTTCCCCAGCCGAATTGCAATTGGCTGGCATATGCCCGAAGTTCTGTTCGTTTGCTTCCGCCAAGCAACTTAGCGATCGGCACGTTAAAATATTTTCCTTTAATGTCCCATAGCGCCATATCCAATGCAGAAATTGCGCCATAAATCAACACTCCGCCACTCTGTGTAAAGTACCCGTCGCGATAAAATTTATTCCAGATTACTTCCGTATCCAACGGATCCATACCTATGATCATGTTTGCAAAGTCTCTTATCAAATAACAAGCCGCCTCACCGCCTATCCCCACAGGAAAGCCCGCTTCACCGTCTCCATACAGCCCTTCGTCTGTATAAATTCGGCACACGATTGGTCTGCAGCCCTTATCAAAATTTGCCCAGTTAATTTTATCGCCTTCACCGCCTTCTGCCCATTTCGGACGATTGGGTATCAGCCTCATGATGTCAACTTTTACGATTTTCATAATATATCCTCCTCTATATGTTTTTATATGTTCTATCTACATAATACTCTCTTTTGTCTCGACAACCCGACAATTTGTATTCTAATATTCAGAATATAGATATAGATTTATATTATGTAAATCAAAACACGTTTTCTATACATTTTTATACTATATTTTTTATTTATTTGCAAGTAACATCTATAATAATGAAATATAATTCCACATTTCGGAATTACTTAAATATAGCACTATAGTCCTGATTAAAGAAAAAGTGTATAAATCATGGCAAACTATAACTTTATACACTTTAATATCCTATATTTATATAATGATGTCGCGTCTGGCCCAATGGTATATCACTTTAATACATCCGATATCTTTATCGCAGTATTCTTTATATCTTCAATCAAAACATCCCTGGCTTGCGGCACTCTTGAAATTGGCATTGAAATACTCAAAGCGCCAATACAACTGCTATCATAATATATTGGAGCACCACAGCAAAATAAACCTGCTTCCCCCTCTTCATTATCAAAGGCATACCCCTGTTTTCTTACAATCTCCAGGTGTTCCTTCAGCTGATTCGGCGTTATAATAGAATTTGCTGTAAAACGATGAAAGGTAAGGCTTTTAATCGTTTCTTCCAGTTCTTCTTCCGGCATTTGTGCCATAATGCATTTTCCTGCTGCCGTAGCCTGAAGTTCGCGCGTGCCCCCTACCCCGGGAATAGCAAAAAACGATTTGCGGCTCGGTGTAATCTGTTCTACATTCAGCAAACTTCCATCATCATTATTCATTGTTACACGAGCGGCTTCGTTATAGCGTTTGGAAAGCTCTATCAGGTACGGCCGAGATGCCTCGCGCAGCGTTTTAACAATTCTGACCCGGTTGCCTAATTGAACACATTTTAACCCAAGATAATATTTCCCGTTTAGGCCGCTTTGATCTATATATCCTAAATACTTTAATGTTGAAAGGATCCTATGCGTCGTACTCATCGGCATTTCAACTCTGGATGCTATTTCTGATATCGAAAACTCATCCACGTCTTCCTTTGTATACAATTCTAAAATCATAGCAGCTTTCATAATTGTAGTATTATAGCCTCGCATATTTTCAGTTTTCATTTTATTACCCTATCCTTATAAATATTATTTTCAACTTAAACTTCGAACATTAATTCAGCTCATTTACCTTAAAAATTAATTTAAACAGTTTCACAGTGCCCTGTCATCCCTGGCAGCAAAGTTGATTCTCAGAGGATAGTCCTTCTTGTTGCTCAGCTGCTGACATGCATTTTTATTATTATAACATTCATTTTCAAATATGGTTAACAATCAATGTCATTTAATCAGACATGAGAATTATTTTCAAAACTTCAAAAACCACGTAGATGCGTGGTTTTATTTATAAAGCGGTGCTTATGATGGAACACGACCCCGCAGCCTGCTGATTACAAATCAGCTTTTTCCCATGCGACAGCCAAACAAAAAAATATATCCCTTTTAGGGATATATTTTTTATTTCTATCTTATTATTTTTTTTTGAAATATATTCAAACATTAAATCTAAAATATATAACATCTCCGTCTTTGACAACATAATCTTTGCCTTCTATTCTTACATAGCCCAGCTCTTTTGCTTTGCTTTCACTTTTGACCTCTAATAATTTATCTATATCGGTCACTTCGGCGCGGATAAAACCGCGTTCGATATCACTATGGATTTTCCCTGCTGCTTTTGGCGCTTTGGTGCCTTGTGATATTGTCCAGGCTTTTACTTCATCTTCACCTGCGGTGAAAAAAGTTACCAAATCTAATAATTGATAACCTGCCCGGATAATTTTATCCAGCCCGGTGCTCTCAAATCCCAGTTCTTTCAGATAGGCCAGTTTTTCTTCTTCATCAAAAGAAGACAATTCCTGTTCTATTTTAGCCGACACTTTCACAAGCGGCGCGTTTGGATCGTATTCTTTTAAATATTCTTTAAGTTCAAGATAATGCTCGCCATCAATATTTGCCTCATCTTCCGCCACATTGGCAAGATACATAAACGGTTTTAACGTAATAAGGTCCAGGCTTTCTGCCACTTGCGTTTCTTCTTCGCTCAATTCACATTTTGAAGCAAGCCTGCCGCCAAGAAGCGTTTCTTTTATTTTTTCCAGCAGCCGGAGAAACTCCCTTTGTCCTTTTTCATTTGCCTTTGCCGCTTTTTGCACTTTTGCTATTCTTCTCTCAAGCATATCAAGATCCGATAATATCAACTCATAATGAACGATCTCTATATCCCCGGCCGGATCTATTTTATCCATCACATGTATGATATTTTCATCTTCATAACATCGTATCACATGCGCGCATGCGTTCATCTGACGAATATGTGACAAAAATTGATTGCCAAGCCCTTCTCCCTTACTCGCATTTTTCACAAGCCCTGCAATATCCACAAAATTCACGGTCGTGTATGTAGTCTTTTTTGGATGATACATTTCCGAGAGCTTATCGACTCGACCGTCAGGGACTTTTACCACGCCTAAATTCGGCTCAATCGTACAAAAAGGAAAATTTTCGGCAGGTGCCTCAGATTTAGTCAGCGCATTAAACAATGTACTTTTCCCCGCATTGGGCAAGCCTATAATTCCAATTTTCATGCTTTAACTCCTATTGCTTCATATTATTTGTTATATGACTTTTAAAAAATCAATCCTCTTTTTTATTATTATTCTTTTTATTAAATATTTTATCTAAATAGTGTGGTCTGTTACACTCTTGCGTAGGCACATAATCCTTTAAAAAATAAACTGTTTTTTTGTATTCTTCGGGGCATTTCCCTTCAACAAATAATTTGCCGGATGAAGAATCTATGGTCACTTTTTCGACAATAGCGTCCTCATAATAGCTGTATTCCAATTGCGGGATACAGATTGTTTCAATTTCATCTTCGCTGAAATACACTTTCCCTTCATTTAAAGCAGAAGTTTGCGCAATTGTGATATCAATAAGCGCACTTGCCTTGCCTTCTTCTTTTGCATTCTCATTGAGCCTGCCAAGTGTACCACTGTCTTCTATTGCGTTCATATATTTACCGAAGGCATAGGCGCTGTAAGCGCTTGAACCGCCAATGACTTCCATATCCAAATTGCCTATCCACACAGCTGTGCTGAGTCCGCCGCAATATCCCACAAACCACAAATCTTTTTTGTCTTCCGTCGTACCTGTTTTGCCTGCTGCATGATACCCGTAAACACGTGCAGCAGTGCCTGTGCCATAGGATACAACATCACGCAGCATGCTGTTCATTATATCGGCTGTGCTTTGCTGAAGCACTCTTGTTTGAAGCAAGCTGGCACCATTCACATTATATATTTCTATTCCGTTATTATCTACAATCCTCTCAATACAATAGCTTTCATTGATTATTCCGCCACTGGCAAACGCACCGTAGGCACTGGCCATTTCTCTTGGTTTTACACCATAGGTGAATCCTCCGAGTGCAGAAGCCAAATTATAATCCGTATCTTCTATCGTTGTCAACCCAAAAGATTTTATAGCCGTCATGGAATTATCTACGCCGTATTCATCAAATACTTTAACGGACGGTATATTTCTCGAATGAACCAAAGCACTTCGAATGCTTATCCATCCCCAATAACCGCCTTCATAATTTTTGGGCGTATAATCTCCCCAGGATGTGCGTGTATCATTGACCATGCTCCTTGAGGTGATATATCCGTCATCGATTGCTTTTGAATAATATAACGGCTTGATGGATGAACCCGGCTGTCTGGGAGAATCTGCCATGTCTATTTGCGTATTACCTCCGTAATAGGCTCGTATCTGACCTGTCGAATAATCAATACTCACCACGGCCCCCGTTGCCTTTTTACTGATACCGTATCGTTTCAGTGTACTGTTCAGGCTTGATACCGCCGTCTTCTGAGCATCATAATCAAGCGTGGTATAGATCGTTACACCATCATAATTTAAATACTTTTGGGCAAGCAGCTTTGCGCTTTCATAATCCATTGAATATTTTTCTTCAAGAACAGGAATAAATTTATCATAATATTCATCAATAACACAGTCTACAAAGGCATTGCAATTTTCTTTCGTCGTAGCACGAACCCTCCCCGAATCATCAGAGAGGGTTATTTTCATATCTTTTATTTCCTCTGCCTGCTCCTGCATGATATATCCCGCGTCTACCATAGCATCAATGACAATATGCTGCCGATCAATGGCCGCATCATAATGATCAAAAGGGCAATAAGCGCTCGGTGCCTGAAAAAGCCCCGCAATCAAAGTGCATTCGGCTATGTTCATATCTTTTGCGTCTTTATTGAAATAGGTTCTGCTTGCTTCCTGCACACCATATGTGCCGGCTCCAAGATACATTTGGTTGATATATATTTCTAAAATTTCTTCCTTGGTGAATACATTTTCCATTTTTATGGCTAAAATCGCTTCATTGATTTTTCTGACATATGATTTTTCATCAGTTAAAAAAAGTCTTTTCACGACCTGCTGCGTAATGGTGCTGGCTCCTTCGCCATAGACATCTCCGCTGATAATGTTATTGATCATTGCACGCAGAATACCTTTTATGCTGATCCCGTGATGGGTAAAGAAAGACCTGTCTTCAACTGAGATGACGGCATTAATAAAATCCTGCGGCACATCTTCCAAATTCACATAGGTTCTGTTTTCATCATACACTTGTGACAAAAGTACGTCATCAGACGAGTAGATTAAAGTTTTTCCTTTCGGATCATACTGATAGGAAGCCACATCTATATCCATTGCCGCACAACCAAACAGCGTGCTAAGGCTCAGTAACAGTATTATACATATAAATATTTTTAATTTTCTTTTCATAATATTTTCTCTTAACTTTATATATTGAATATTTTCTTTATATCACCGGCTATGGGCGCCGTATATTTTTGATATTGTTTTGTCCTCGGATGAACAAAGCCGATGCTAAGCGCATGCAGGGCTTGTCTGTTTATTATATCACTTTTTTTATCGTAAAGGCTATCACCAAGCAAAGGATGATTTAAATATTGCATATGCACTCTGATTTGATGCGTTCTGCCCGTATGCAGGATAATTTTTATAAGCGTGAGATCCCTCAGCCTTTTTATTACCTCAAATTCTGTTATGCTCTCTTTTCCTGCTTGATTTACTTCTCTTGCAATTTTATCGTCTTCTGCTTTACCAACAGGAGCATTGATAATACCTTTGGATTCTTTTATAATGCCTTTTACAACAGCGATGTAAACTTTTTTTACTTTTCCCGCCAGCATCTGCTGCTGAATAAAATGATGTGAATACTTGTTTTTTGCAACCAGCACAATACCGGAAGTATCCATATCCAATCGATTGACAAAGCGTGCCTTGCAAATCAGGTTCTTTTTTTCAAACATATAATAAATGCCGTTTGCGAGCGTATCTTCCTGATGGTATCTTGTTGGGTGCGTAATTAAATTTGCGGGTTTATTGATTAAAAGAATATCCTCATCTTCATAAATGACATCAAAATCAATTTTTACACTTTTTGCATCGTAAGTTTCTATGCCAAAATCTATATTGATTTCATCGTTTTCTTTTAAAACATAATTAAATCTTTCCCTGCTGCCATTGATACAAATAGTACCGTCTTTTTTAATGGAATTAATAAGCCTGTGCGAATACAAATGCTTTTCTCGAAGAAAATCAACCAGTTTGTATTCCTCATCTTCTTTATTTGCCGTGTAGATATAATTGTGACAGGTTTGTTCATTTTGCATGCTAAATTCCTTAAAAATAAAAAAAGGTATAGATTTTTTTGTTTATAACTATATAAACTATTATACTATATACCACATCCAAAATAATATATTTAATTTCATTGTCTATTATGTAGGTTATGCCCGATTAGCAAGCCCTATTATTTGATCCCTAGCTGCGGCTAGGTGGGTTATCTGTTCATTGCTTCTGCCTTCCACTGAAAATCGAGGCCTGACATCAGACAACAAAACGCGAAATCCCTATTAAAAAATGTAGGTTCAAATAGATAGAGCCTAAAGATCGGGTGAAAGAAAAATCTTTCATTAATATTATATCTTATTTTTCAAATCAGGCAAGTGGTAATATTTACTTTATGCTATAATAATAATAATATTTAAAATTTTAAATTTGCCTATTGCTTTTTTTTATAATCGATAGTATATTTATACACAATTAAGCATAAATATACTTATATTTTATAAATTTATACAGATTCGAGGGTTAAAATGGAAAAAGAAAAGATAGTTTTGGCATATTCAGGCGGACTGGATACATCTGCCATTATACCATGGTTAAAAGAAAATTATAATTATGACGTGTATGCACTTTGCATCGATATCGGGCAGGGCGCGGAGCTTGAAAACCTGGAAAAGCGCGGCTATGAATGCGGAGCAAGCTATGTGGAAATAGCTCACGTCACAGATGAACTCGTAGCGGACTACATATTTCCTATGCTGAAATCAGGCGCCATGTACGAAAACAAATATTTATTGGGTACTTCTATCGCAAGACCATTAATCGCAAAAAAATTAGTTGAATTTGCAAAAAAAGTGGGCGCAACGGCAATTTGCCATGGCGCAACAGGAAAAGGCAACGACCAAGTACGTTTTGATCTTGGCATCTGGGCATTGGCTCCCGAAATGAAAATTATAGCTCCCTGGAGAATATGGAATATTAAAAGCAGAGAAGATGCAGTTGACTACTGTATCAAACATGATATAAAATTAAATTTACCGGCAAACCAGCTTTATAGCCGAGACAAAAATATTTGGCACTTAAGCCACGAGGGCTTAGAACTTGAAAATCCGGATACCGCCCCCGATTATGATAATCTGCTGATGATGTGCTCAACTCCGGGAAAAGCACCCGATGAAGCAGAAATAATCACGATTGAATTTGATCAGGGTATTCCCGTTAAATTAAACGATGCGGAAATGAACGGTACAGACCTCATTTATAAGCTCAATGAAATAGGCGGAAAACATGGCGTAGGCGTTATCGACATGGTAGAAAACCGCGTTGTAGGTATGAAGAGCAGAGGCATTTACGAGACCCCCGGCGGTACGATTCTCTACTACGCTCACAGCGAACTTGAAAGAATATGCCTTGATCGACAAACCTATTCCTTTAAAGCTACTGCTGCCGTTACTTTCTCGGAACTCATTTATAATGGCATGTGGTTTACACCTCTGCGGGAAGCAATCAGTGCTTTTATTGACAAGACACAAGAAAGCGTGACAGGCGTTGTGAAACTCAAACTCTATAAGGGTAATATTATCCCGCAAGGAGTATCTTCCCCGTACTCATTATACAGCGAAGAAATTTCAAGCTTTACGACAGGCACTTTATATGACCACAAAGACGCCGAAGGATTTATAAAATTATACGGACTGCCACTGCGTGTTCATGCAAGTATGATAAAGAAAAACGAAGGTTAATAAATAATGAAATTATGGCAAAATGTGTTTGAAACAGAAATCGATAAATTAGCAGATGAATTCAACAGCTCGATTGGCTTTGATAAAATACTGTATGAATATGATATCAAAGGCTCAATCGCGCATGTAAGCATGCTCGTCAAACAAAATATCATCAGTCAAAAAGACGGAAGCGAGATCATAACGGCACTTGAAGAACTGCTAAGCGACATCAAAAGCGGCAAGATTGCAATCGACGAATCGTATGAAGATATTCATTCTTTTGTTGAGCTCTATCTGACAAAAAAAATCGGATCCGTGGCAAAAAAAATGCATACGGGCCGAAGCAGAAACGATCAGGTCGCCTTAGATATGAAGCTTTATGTCATCGATAAAAGCAGACAGATAAGCTCTCTTTTAGGCGAACTCATCCAAAAACTGATTACAAAAGCTGAAGAAAACACATCCGCCATCATGCCGATGTTTACACATCTGCGTAAAGCACAGCCGTCCACTTACGGACATTATCTCTGCGCTTATATTGAAATGTTTTTAAGAGATTTAAATAAAATCTATACTGTTTATGAGAACTGTATGCATACAATGCCGCTGGGCAGCGGTGCATGCTGCGGCAATACGTATGATATCGATAGAAATTATGTAGCAGAAAAGCTCGGCTTTACAGATATCACTTATAATAGTATCGACGGAGTTTCAGACAGGGACTACATACTCGATATGCTTTACGCTCTTTCCATGATCATGATGCATATGAGCAGATATTGTGAAGAACTGATTATTTTCTCATCCGAGCAATATGGATTTTTTAAAATATCAGATGCCTTTTGTTCGGGTTCCAGCATGATGCCGCAAAAGAAAAATCCGGATATGGCGGAGCTGATCCGCGGAAAAACGGGACGCATCTATGGCGCACTGACACAAATGCTTGCGACCATGAAGGCACAGCCTCTTTCTTATAACAAAGACATGCAAGAAGATAAAGAATGTTTCTTTAACGCAGTAGATACGACCATAAAGTGTATACAGATATTTACGGCTATGGCCGAGGCTATTGTTTTAAATAAAGAAGCGATGTATACCGCCGCAAAAGACAGCTATATCACCGCTGTGGACGCGGCAGACTATTTAAGCAAAAAAGGCCTTCCTTTCAGGGATGCTTACGGCGCTGCGGCGAAGCTAGTAAACTACTGCATAAACAAAGGCATTTATTTCTATGATCTGACTACCTTGGAAATGCAGACCATTCATCCCGACTTTGATGCAGGACTGCTGGATGCCATAACAGTAGAAAACTCAATTGCACTCAGAAAGCAGCCGGGCTCCCCCGCTTTTGACATGGTGGCGCAAAGCCTTGCAAAATACAAAGAACGCTTGAGCAAATTTTTATAAAAATAAATCATTCTGTAAGCACAGCAACTATTTGCTGTGCTTTTTTTATTTGACTTTTCATATATTTTAAAATATACTTTTTCTAAATATATATCGAAAGGAAGAATGACTTATTCGTACACCGGATTCGGTCTTTTATGCTTAGCAAAGGCTACCGCATGAAGACGCACCAGCCTTTGCTTTAACCCTTCATTTTTATGAAAGGAGAAAGCTTAATGGGCTATATAAAAGCAAATGAAATCCTGCCGAAGGATTTACTGAGCGAACTGCAAGAATATATTGACGGAGCATATGTGTATATCCCGCGTAAAGAAGGAAATAAAAAATCATGGGGAGAAAACACAGAAAGCAGATCTTATATTTTTTACAGAAACAGTGAGATTGCAGAAAAATATCACTCGGGCAGCTCGGTAAAAGAACTGGCGCAGGCTTATTATTTATCTGCCAAAACCATTTATAAAATCATTGCAAATAAAATTTAAATCAATAAGACGTCACAGAAATCCGTGTGGCGTTTTTTTATCTCTGAAATAACAAAGAGAATGCAGCTCCATAAAATTTTTATTATAATAAAGAAAAGAAACACGAAAGGAGCATGAAAATGAATTTGAAATATGGCAAAAAAACTTTTTTTGATAAAGATTTTTTTCTACACAATATGATGGGCCCCAATTGCGTGCGCATACTTGATGAACTCATCGGCAAAATAGAAATAAATCAGGACATACGAATTTTGGATCTGGCATGCGGATGCGGTCTTACTTCCATTTATTTAGCAAAAGAGCTTGACTCAACCGTCCTTGCCGCAGACCTTTGGATCAGCCCCACGGACAATTATAAGCGGTTTAAGCAATTTGACCTGGACGATAAAATCTTACCTATCCACACCGAAGCACATAAGCTGCCTTTTGCACACGAATATTTTGACGCGGCGATCTGCATAGACGCTTTTCCCTATTTTGGTGCTGAGCAGGATTATCTCGATAAACATCTTATCCCGCTTGTAAAAAAAGGAGGTATCATTGCAGTAAGCATCCCGGGCTTAAAAAAAGATTTTAGCTCCGGTGTTCCCGAAGAGATGCTGCCCTTCTGGCAGGATGATATGAATTTTTACACACTGGACTGGTGGAAAGCTCTTTGGCAGCAATCAGAAAGCATAGAGCTCCTGCACGCTTTTTCCCACTTCTGTCATGATGAGGCTTGGGCTGACTGGTTAGAATCTCCACACCCTTATGCTAAAAGAGATATAATAATGATGGAAGCTGAAGGCGGCAAATATTTTGATACGTTCGGGCTGATTGCCAGAGTAAAATAAATAATGATTTTTATTCAGCAGAATAAAAATCAGCTTATATTCGACAGATATTCAAACGGCGTTATCCCATATACGCTTTTAAAATGCCTGTTCAGATGCGTTAAGTCAACAAAACCGCATTCGGCAACTGCCAGGTAAATATCTTTTGTACTTTCAATTATTTTTTTGGCATATTCAACCTTACAGTTTAAATAAAACTGATAAGGTGATATGCCTGTATTTGCCTTAAAAGTTCTTATAAATTGATATTTTGATATTGAAAGTTCTCCGCAAAGTTCGTCTAACTTCATTGTTTTATCTGCTTTAGCGCAGATCATTTCCTTGGCCTTATGAATCATTTTATTTTCTTTTTTAACGGGAGCGTTTATTTCTGCCTGCTTAAAACATCCTGCAAGGGCTAAAAGCAGCTCGCTGCACAACATCTCATCTTCGTCGTTAAAGGCTGCTTTAATGATATTTAAGATACTGCATCCCAGCCTGCGGTTATATACGATCGGCTCGGAAAATTTGATATGATTTTTTTGCCCCAGCAACTGCAAAAAAAGCTCCGGGTGAATATAGAGCATAACATAATCGATTCCTTCCTCATCCTGCGCTCTTCCGTCGTGTACCTGCTGCGGATTAAAAAGCATGACTCCGTTTCGGTAAGAAGACTGCACGCTTCCATCCAGATTATATTGCTGTATGCCGCGCAGCGTGACTCCCAAAGCGTATTCTTCGTGGCAATGTTTTTTATATTTAAAATCAGAAAATCTTGCCGCAAGCGCAGTGATATCGGCTGTTTTTTTATAAATAAATGTATTCATACGCCTCACCATTTTAATAATTCAATAATACCCGATACTTCTATTGCAGAGTAGGCCAATAATAAAGCTAGTATTATGTTAACCGGTTTTTGATATTTTTGCAAAAATCTTTTAAAAATCGTCCCAAACAATGCCCATGTTGTAAGTGCGCAAAATGCTATGACTGCAACGAGCAGTGCATATGCTAAATAGGCAGTCACCGACTTATAATACGGCATGATAAAGCTTGGAATCACCGTCATTGTAAAAATCCAGACTTTTGGATTAACAAATTGCATAATAAATCCGGATACAAAATTTGCGGTCTGTTCAAAATTTTTATTAGACATATGCATCCTCGATACCTGATAAGCAAGATAGAGCATATATATGCAACCGATTATTCTCATAATGACCAAAAGCTTAGGGACGATCCCAACAAGGGCACTGTTAAAAATAACAGAAGTCATCAATAATGTTGCAAGCGCACTGCCTGCACCGAGTACATATCGAAATGTTTGCTTTAATGTACAATTATTGGCAATAGATAATATGGCAATATTCGTAGGCCCCGGTGTAAAAGTTACAATGATGCAGTAAATAATAAAAGATGCGATATTCATAAATCATTCTCCGAAAATATTTGTTTATGAATTCTACATCTTTATTATAAAGCCGTATAGTATAATATTGCGGATTATAGCTATTGATATCTTTAGCGTTTTGCCCTCTTGGCCAAAAACATATTGCCGATAGAAATCAGGACCGCAATAAAAATATTCACCCAGAAACTTGTGATATAAAGGCTTCCGATAAATTTATCCATAATGGAGACCATCGCGGCATTGACGATAATGCTGAAAAGCCCCAGTGTTAAAAGCGTTGCAATGATGCTCACGATTTGCGCAATCGGGCGGATAAAGATATTGACGAGCCACAGCACCGTCCCTGCTCCGAGCAAAATAAGCGGGTTTGCATCAAGCACCATATGGTTTGGAAAAAGCAGCAGCGCTATATATAATGAAATGCAGCAGATCAACCACTTGATTATCATCCTCATCGTTTTTTCCTCACTTTCAAATTTAATAAAATTTGACTCTTACTCGAACCTCATCGGTATCAACCGAGCAAAGTTCCCACGGCGCTTTGATTAAAAATAAATCTCTTAAAATTAAGTGAACACATGTCATAGATGAATGCACCGTCTGAAAAGATACTTTACTACCGGTATCTACCCTATGCTTTGCTTTTTTAGGCACAAACAAAGCGGCAAAATCCATCATATCCAATATCATATCAGAAAAACCACAAATAATAAACAGCGGTAACGGCAAAACAAGTCTGACTTTTTTTCCTTTCATTATTTTAATATTAATCAACAGAAACAAAGACGGCCTACTCCACATACACACGCACCTTGGATGCTTCATCGCCTTCAATGTCAACATTTACGATATCTTCTTTCGCGGCAGCATCAATCAATTCTTCAATACTGTCCATAATGCCTACAACATCTATGCCTTTTTTATTCATCTCATCCTGCGCTTCTTTAGGCATGTTCTTAGAGATGATAGGCCCGATCGTACGTACGAGTGAGAGCGGGATATTAACGTTTACTTTAGATTTTTTATTGTTTTCCCCTGCGTCAATGTTCACTTTCAATTTTGTGGGTTTTCTTCCTTGCTTTCCTTTCAGTGCTATGGGTTCTGCTGCACCTTTATCATTCTTTTCAAGTGCATCAAGAAGTTTTGCGGCTTCTTCTACCGTAATTTTCCCTTCACTGACCATATTGAGTATTCTTGTTTTATCATCCATTTTTTTCTTTCTCCTTTAATTATATTTTTTTAAAAGTTCAGCTGCTTCGCCGGCTGTAATTTCTCCGCTTTCCAGCATATCGAGTACATCGGCCGTTGTCATGGCTGCTACATTTTTGATGTCTTTTTCTTCAAAAAGCGTCTTTATCAATTCATCTAAAAGACCTTTCACTGTCGGATAAGAGATCCCCAGCGCTTTCTCGACCTCCTTAATATTGCCTCGGCATTTTAAAAACGTATCCAAAAAAAGCCTCATTCTCTCATCAAGCGAGCAATACACACAAGGCTGAAAAGCACCGTTTATATCTGTTGCGCATTTAGGGCAACTGAGTTTTGTGACATTTAATTTCTCTCCGCAGACGGGGCAGCGCGAAGGCATGATATATTCCATAATTTTTTCCCCTTTCGTTTATTAAATACTATATTTATTAATCATACTATACAATATAAATTTAAATGTGTCAATATATTTATTAATATTATTTATAATTATATTAATATTATTAATTTATTTATAAAATTTATTCATATATTTATAAATATATACAATTAACCATAATCATTATTCAGCCAATAAAAATGCGGCAGGCTGATACGCATCTTTATTTATTTTTAAACTATTCAATCGTCACAGTGCGTCAGAGCAAATTCACTAAACTCTGCTCCAATACCGATTGCTTCGGACACTTTAAATTTGCCGTTTTCCGGTTCATAGTCCATAGTGCACATCTCTTTCATATACGCTCTGAACTGCGCCACGTGATGTTCATGTATGTATACGGTAAACGATCGGCCCGTCAAACAATAAATAACATGCGACATTTAATTTTTAAAAAAATCATGTTAAACTATAGAGTATTAAATGATAAGGAACGCAATTATGAAAGCCGTACTGTGTGCTGTTAACTCAAAATTTATTCATTCATCATTCGCTGCACATATTCTGTATCATCATATCGATAAAACATTACTTGATGTTGACGTTATGGAATTCAGCATCAACGATGATATGGATTCGATTTTAAGAAATCTTTATAAGAGCGATGCGGAAGTTTTTTTATTCAGCGTTTATATTTTTAATGTAGAATTTATTAAAAAGCTTATCGGCAAGTTAAAAAAAATCATTCCTGCTTGCATTGTAATACTGGGCGGTCCCGAGGTTAGCTTTGATGCCGAAGATTTTCTTTCTCGCATCAACTCGGCCGATATCATCATCAAAGGCGAGGGCGAATATACTTTAAATAATGTTTTGCGCGCTTTATATAACAAAGCCGATCTATGCGGTCTTTCAAATATTGTATATAGAAAAGGCGAAGAAATCATCACGACACGAGAAGAGATGAATTTAATGAACCTGGACGATATTATTTTCCCCTATAACAAAGAAAATCTTGCTTTATTTAAAAATAAAATCATTTACTACGAATCAAGCAGAGGCTGCCCTTTTCAATGCGCTTACTGTATGTCTTCCGTTGAAAAACAGCTGCGTTATAAAAGTTTAAACAAAGTTTTTAATGAATTATCTTTTTTTATTGAAAATCAAATCCCGATCGTGAAATTTACAGACAGAACGTTTAACACAGACGCATCACGCGCTCAGAAAATATGGAAGTTTATCAAAGATAATAATACCCATACAACGTTTCACTTTGAAATTGCCGCAGATTTACTGACCGAAGAAAACATCTCATTGCTTTCCCAGATGCCTCTTGCTTTTGTTCAGCTTGAAGCGGGGATACAAAGCATCAAAAAACAAACATTACAGGCTGTTTCGCGAAAAAATGATTCGGATAAAATAAAGTCGCATTTAAAACAGCTAACAAAAAACGCGAATATTCATATCCACACCGACCTTATCGCAGGTCTTCCCTTCGAAGATTATAAAGATTTTAAAAAATCCTTTAACTTTGTTTACGACCTTCATTCGGACATGCTGCAACTGGGCTTTTTAAAATTACTTAAAGGTTCCCCAATGATGGATTTGTTAAAGGATGGAGCATATGTCTACGATGAAGCAGCTCCGTATGAAATCATCAAAAACAAGTGGATAAGTTACGAAGATATTTTAAATTTAAAAGCAGTGGAAATGATGGTAGATAAATTCTATAATTCACAAAGCTTTATGAATATTTTAGAGCATGTAATCAACAAATACTACGAAGGCAACGCATTTGATTTTTTTGAGCAGCTCGGCATCTATTTTCGAGATATTTCTTCTTTAGAAAAAAAACTATCAAAAACAAATTTATATGAAATACTTGCCTGCTTTTTAGAATGCAAAAACAAGTATACTCAAACAGAAGAAGCTCTTCTGCAATTTGACTTTCTTTTAAGCAATTCTTCTTTGCTCCCAAAAAGCTTGTATTTACCACAAATACTAAAATCACGGCTTTATGATCTGCTTATGCATAATCGATCTGTCATACCGAGCCGTTACGCAAGTCTTTCCTATAAACAACTCATCAAACATGTCAATGTTTTTGAATTTTATATTCATCCTCTTACAGATGAAAATGCACAGACTTTTATTGCTTTTTGGGACTTTAAACAAAGCAACACTAAAAACCAACGATATTATACGGTTTTAAATAAATTTTAAAAGGAAGGCTTCTATGGCGAAGTTAGAAATAGGATGCTGCGGCGCATATTGCAAAACATGCAAAGCTTACGTCGCTAATAAATGTAAAGGCTGCAAAATCGGATACACACAAAAACAGCGTGATCTCTCAAAAGCCAGATGTAAAATAAAAGTATGCTGTATAAACAATCATTATGTGTCTTGCGCGGATTGCATTCATTATGAACAATGCGATATAATTCAAAAGTTTCATCATCATCAGGGCTATAAATACAGCAAATACAGACAATCCATAGCCTATATCATCCAATATGGTTATGAAAATTTCCTCGAAAAAGCTGATAGCTGGCATAATGCATACGGACATTTAAAAGATTAATGTTTGTGCCGACATCTCAATATTTTATCTCCCATATTTTCAAAAGGCAATAAATATGAAAGCAAAACTGCAATTTATATCCACTATGCTTATTTTTGGAAGCATTGGAATTTTTGTAAGAAATATAGATCTGTCTTCCGCTGCTTTGGCAATGATTCGAGGCATTTTGGGAAGCTTGATTTTAATTGCTTACTGTCTGCTTACACGACAGAAATTTTCTTTTCGATCAATTAAGCAAAATATTTTATTGCTTATTTTTTCAAGTACCGCCATGGCTTTCAATTGGATCTTTTTGTTTCAGTCTTATAAATATACCACAATAGCCAATGCAACGCTGAGTTATTATTGCGCGCCTATTTTTGTAACCATTTTTTCTCCTGTTTTACTTAAAGAAAAACTTTCAATTTATAAATTAGGTTGTGTCGTCACCGCCATGATTGGGATGATTTTGATTATGAACAACAGCGGCATCCAAAACGCAGAATACAATCATCTAAAAGGAATTCTCTTTGGTCTTTGCGCAGCAGCACTATACGCCAGTGTAATATTAACGAATAAAATATTCAAGGATTTAGGCAGTCTTGAGGCAACTTTAATACAGCTGACGCCCGCATGCGTCTTGCTGCCGTACGTTGCATTTACAGAGCCGCTTCGTTTATCTGCTATCAGCATGCATTCTATTTTATATATTCTTATTTTGGGTTTTTTCCACACAGGTTTTGCCTACCTGCTTTATTTTAAAAGCATAAAAAATCTTTCGGCTCAAAGCATAGCCGCTTTCAGCTATATAGATCCTATTTCTGCGGTGATATTTTCTGCATTCCTATTGTGCGAACCGTTAACACTGCTGCAGATTATAGGCGGCATACTTATTTTGTCTTCCACGATTTTAAGCGATATTAAAATCAAATCGAAGCAGTCTTTATAATTTTATATTTTATTTCAATATAATATGATTATTGTAAAACGTTTAGATTATATGATATACTTTGATGTGATACTATCTACTATAATACAGGTGATATATGAAAATATTGTTTATAGGCGCCTCTCATATCGATATTTTGGGACACAGCAAAAAAAGAATTATCAGCTATGATACAACACAAGGCAACGTTGCTATTCTCTACAGCGGAACTATAAGAAATATTGCAGAATATGTAGCTCGCCTCGCGGTTCCCCTGAATTTTATAACGGCAGTCGGTGATGATTTCTTCGGCAGAAACTTATTAAGCGATCTAACAGCACTTGATATCGATATATCTCAAAGCCTGATTATCAAAGAAATGCCCACCACATCAAATCTATCTTTAATAGACATGGACGGCGAGATGTTTGCCCGTGTTGAAAGCGAAAATATTTCTTCTATGATTACCGCAAATTATATAAAGAACTTTATCGATCAAATTCCAAATATTTTATTGGTAGACGATTCATTGAATTATGATTGTCTTCAATATATTGCATGTTATACCGATGCGGCGATAAAAATTCTCCGGCCGTTATGTTCAGATGATTTTTCAAAAATATCAGATTTTTTAAATAAATTTGATATCGTTCAATTAAATAAAATACAAACCGAAGCGCTGTGCGGCAGGCTTATTCAAACTATAGATGAAGCAAAGGAGTGCGCAAAATATCTTGTTGAAGAAAAAAATATTAAAAGAGTATATATTCTGCTGGACGAATACGGCTCTATTGCCGCAGATATATTTAATACGGTTCATGTCCCTGCATATAAAAGCGTATTAAATAATAAAAATGAAGCAGAATATGCTTACAGCGCAGGTATTGTGTATTCACTTGCCAACGATTTTTCTCTCTATAAAAGTACACTTTTCTCTCAAGTATGTTCTTCTTTTGCACTTGATTTACAGGCAGGCAAACGCGATAAATTTTCACTTGAACAAGTCAGTGAAATGCTTATATACGGAGAAAAGCTCACTCCCGCAGATAAAGAATTATAATCTTTCGACTTAAACTTTAGAAACATAAATATATATTAATATTTAATCAAACTATCGGAGGATAGATACTATTGAATTTTATTACATTACTGCTTGTGGCGGTGGGCCTGTCAATGGATGCTTCTGCCGTTTCAATCTCCAACGGTATGATTTATAAAAATAGTTCAAAAAATAAAATACTGCTGATGGCATTCTACTTCGGATTCTTTCAGGCTCTTATGCCTTTTATCGGTTACTATGCCGGCAGTGTTTTTAGCTATATGATTCAAAGCATCGATCATTGGGTGGTTTTTATTATCCTTTCAATTTTGGGAATAAAAATGATTATCGAGGCCATTAAAAACAATCATCAGAAGGAAACATGCAATGCAAGTTGCCCCCCGCTTACCAATAAATGCCTGCTGCTGCAGGCGGTGGCAACAAGCATTGATGCTTTTGCGCTTGGAATCAGCTTAGCAGTTATTCAAGTTGACATATATTCGGCAATTCTTGCCATAGGTATAACAACTTTCATCCTTAGTATTTTTTCTTTTTTTATCGGCAAGCAGTTCGGCAGTCTTTTTAAAAACAAAGCCGAAATATTCGGCGGAATTATTTTAATCTTAATCGGACTAAAAATCTTCATCGAGCACACAATTTCTTAACATATCTGAAATTATCATATATTTTTCAAACCGCGCAGCCGACTTTGTCATGCTTATTCATTATATTTAGGAGTAATTATGAATATGAAATTGGATTTGGTAAAAAACCAAAAAACAGGTCAATACGTAAATTGTTATATGAAAAAATTAAACGAAAAAGATATCGAAGATATTATTACTCTTCAAAAAAAAATAATATTTTCATTAAATAATCCTGATTTGTTTGCCCCTTTCATGGAGCATGAATTTGAACATTTATTTAATAATAAAGACAATATAATCTTAGGTGTTTTTACACAGGAAGGCATGCTTATAGCCTTTAGAGCAGCAACCGTCGACGGCAAAGAATTTGATGAGATCTCTTTATTTTTAGATAAAAAATATGATAAAAGTAAAAAAATGCTGCTCAACGGTGCTTTTGTGGACAAAGACTATCGCAAAAACAGATTACAGACAACAATGAGCAGGTATACCCTATCCCTTGCCTATGCAAATCATATAAAGATATTTTTTACGGTAATTCATCCGGACAATATTGCCAGTATAAAATCTATTGAAACACTTGGTTTTAAAGCAGTCAAAGAAATCGACGTATATTCACAAAATCACAAGAGATTATTGTTTGTAAAAGAGTCCAATTAAAAACTGCCTGTCTTAAAAGACAGGCAGCCTTCTTTTGTTTTTATTTCTATTCTAGTTCTATAATCAACTGGCCCTTCTCTACGCTGTCACCTTTTTGTACATGCACCGCCGCAATGGCGCTGTCTTTCGGCGCAGTGATTTCTGTTTCCATTTTCATCGCTTCAACAATGGCAAGCGGTTGATTTTTCTTGACTTTCTCACCCACCGAAACATGCACAGCCATAATGGTACCGTTAATAGGCGGAGCAATATGGTTTTCATTGCCCTCATCGGCCATCTTAACAGTTGTTTTAAATACTGCCGGGATGCTGTTTTCATCTTTTACATAAATATCTCGTCTAAAGCCGTTGATCTCAAATATAAACCTTCTGTATCCGTCTTCTCCGACATCTTTACCGATATACACCAATTTAATCATGCATCGCACGCCTTTTGCGATTTCAACTTCTGTTTCTTCGCCTATGCGAAGCGAGTTAAAGAAGACGTGTGATTCCATCTGTATATAATCGCCGTATTCAGTTAGGAATTTCATATAATCGTCATATACTTTCGGATACAAAGCTGCGCTGGTTACAGAGCGCATATTTAATTCTCTTCCGTATCGTTCTAAGTAATCTGCACGAATTGCATCAAAATCAACATCTTCAAGCAATTCACCCGGACGCACCGTGAGCGGTTCCTGACCTTTAAGTACGATTTTTTGAAGCTCTTTATTAAATCCGCCTTCAGGCTGACCGAGCATACCTTTAAAGAAATCCACAACCGAATCCGGAAAAGCAAGATTTTTACCTTTTTCATAGATATTCTCTTTTGTCAGATTGTTTTGCATCATAAAAATCGCCATATCGCCAACTGATTTTGAAGAAGGTGTTACTTTTACAATATCCCCGAAAAGTTCATTGGCATCTTTATAGGTTTCCAACAGATCCCTGAATCGATGACCAAGCCCGAAGCTTTCTGCTTGTTTTTTTAGATTGGAATATTGACCGCCCGGCACTTCATAGCGATACACTTCTGCTGTAGGTGTTTTCATTCCGGATTCTGCCTCATAGTATACTTCTCTGACATTTTCCCAGTAATCGCTGAGTAATTGCAAACCTAATTCATCCATCTCGGTATCGCGACCCGTGTTTTTAAGCGCGGCAACAATACTGTTGAGCGCAGGCTGAGAAGTGAGCCCGCTCATTGAATTGAGCGCCATATCCGCAATGTCCACACCTGCTCTCGTAGCACTCAATACAGAGGCCACTGCATTGCCGGCCGTATCATGCGTATGGAAATGGATCGGTATATTGATCTCTTCTTTCAAAGCTTTAACCAAATCATATGCTGCCTGCGGTCTTACAAGCCCGCTCATATCTTTAATACCTAATATGTGCGCTCCCATAGACTCAATTTCTTTTGCCTTTTTAACATAGTAATTTATATCATATTTTGTCTTGCTTTTATCTAGTATATCTCCCGTATAGCACAGGCAAACTTCAGCAATTTTATTACTTTTCAACACTTCTTCTGTAGGAAGCTTTAATGCCTCAAGCCAATTCAATGAATCAAAAATTCTAAAAACATCAATTCCGGCTTTCGCTGATTCTTCTATAAAGGCTACTATAACGTTATCCGGATAGTTCTTATATCCAACAGCGTTCGAGCCTCGAAGAAGCATTTGAAACATAATATTCGGAATTCTTTTTCGAAGCCTTTTAAGTCTCGTCCATGGTGATTCATGTAAGAATCGATAAGATGTATCAAAAGTTGCCCCGCCCCACATTTCTACAGAGAAGAAATCTGCGCCGTAGACTGCTACGGCATTGGAAATATCAAGCATATCCCTCGTTCTCATACGTGTAGCCGCAAGCGATTGATGCGCATCTCTATATGTTGTATCTGTTATCAAAAGTTTATTTTGTTTTTTGATATAATCAACAACACCGCTCGGCCCGTATTTATCTAAAAGCTGCTTTGTGCCGTCCTTTACGGGCATGCCTTCGACATCAGGTATATAGGGTGCCGGATAATCTTTCTTTTCTCCCTGAGTTTTATTAATAATAATCTCGGCTAAATATTCAGCGAGTTTCGATTCCTGATCGATTGATTTTTTGATTGCAAATAACTCCGGATGCTGATCGATAAAGAGCGTGTTGCATTTACCGTCTTTAAACACTTCGTGCTGCAGCACATTGATCAAAAAGTCAATATTGGTTTTTACGCCTTCTACATAATGTTCTTTCAACGCACGCAGTGCCTTTCTCCTGGCTTTTTCAAAGCTGCTGTCCCAAACAATGGTTTTTACCAGAAGACTGTCGTAATAAGGTGTTATTTCCGCTCCTGTAAACCCGTTGCCGCCATCGAGACGTATACCGTTTCCGGCAGCTGTACGATAGACCGTTATTTTCCCTGTATCGGGCATAAAGTTATTTTTCGGATCTTCTGCCGTTATTCTGCATTGAATTGCGCTGCCGCGCGGTATAATATCTTCCTGCGAATAAATACCAATCTCGCGGCTTGCAAGCGGATAGCCCTGTGCAATCAATATTTGCGCCTGCACAATGTCTATTCCCGTTGTCATTTCCGTTACGGTATGCTCTACCTGAATTCTCGGATTCATTTCCATGAAATAATGATTCCCTTTTGCATCCAGTAAAAACTCTACTGTCCCGGCATTGACATAGCCCACTTCTTTAGCGAGCTTAACAGCATCTGCACAAATGGCTTCTCTTTTTTTATCATCTATCGCCATTGACGGAGTGAATTCGATTACTTTTTGATGCCTTCTCTGAATAGAACAATCACGTTCATATAAATGCACAACATTACCATATTGGTCAGCAAGAATCTGCACTTCAATATGTTTTGGCGCTTCAAGATATTTTTCTACAAATACTTCACCGTTTCCAAATGCTTTTTTTGCTTCACTTACGGCTGTTCTGAATTCTTTTATTAACGCACTCTCATCATTGACAACACGCATGCCTCTCCCACCGCCGCCAAAAGAAGCTTTTAAAATCACGGGATAGCCTATATCCTTGGCTGTTTTGACAAGTTCTTCTTCATTACTTATAGGCTTATCCGTACCCTTTAGTACCGGTATGCCGATCTTTTCAGCAAATTTTTTCGCCGCTACTTTATCGCCGAAGATTTCCATAACATCGGCAGGAGGCCCTATAAATGTGATGCCTTCTCTCTCACATTCCCGCACGAAATTAGGATTTTCGGATAAAAATCCATACCCGGGATGTATTGCCACCGCTCTTCTGGCCTTCGCAATCTCTAGGATCTTATATATATTTAAGTATGCTCCAACAGGTGTATTTTCTTTATCAAGCATATACGATTCGTCTGCTTTGCTTCTAAAGAGCGCCAGTTTATCTTCTTTGGAATAAACTGCAACACTTTTATAACCCAATTCATTAACGGCTCGCATAACACGGATAGCTATTTCGCCACGGTTGGCTATAAGTATCTTTCTAAACGGTTTAATGTCCATAGCTTAACCTCCATTAAATCATTTTATAAAAAATTGTAACGTATCTATTATATCAATAAATATTAAAAAAACAAACTAAAAATTACGATTTTGCTAATATAAATTTATACTTTTGTATAAATATAAATTTGTTTATTGATATAGCTGCATAAACGAAGGATAATTATATGAATATTTATTATCATAATGCTATGAATATACATTTATTTTTTTAAAACAAGGCCCATTTTCTTTTGAACTTTTTTAAGGGTTTTCTTTGCCATAAACTCTGCCTTATTTGCACCGGCAGACATGTATTCTTCAAGCGTCTTTTTATCTTTCATGAGGCGCTCAAATTCATCTTGAATCGGGCGCAACGATTCAATAACAGCCTCTGCCACACGCACTTTAAAATCTGCATAAGATAAAGCCGCGCAGTCTTCTACGGCTTTATGAAGCGGTACATCGGCCGAAGAAGCATAGATTTGCAGCAGATTGGAAATGCCGGGTTTCTCTTTTTCGTCGTAACGAACAGATGCATCAGAGTCTGTAACGGCTCTTTTAAATTTTCGCATGATAACATCCGGGTTGTCTTTGAGTGATATATAGCCGTTTTCATTGCTGTCTGATTTGCTCATCTTACCGGTCGGCTCAGATAAGCTCATGATTCTTGCACCAACTTGCGGATAATATCCTTCGGGTATGATAAATGTATCGGAATATGCATTATTAAAACGATTAGCAACATCCCGGCACAGCTCTATATGCTGTCTTTGGTCGTCTCCGACAGGAACATAGTGCGGTTGATAGAGCAGTATATCTGCAGCCATTAAAACAGGATAATCAAACAGAGCTGCACGAATATTTTCTCCCTGCTTTGCCGATTTATCTTTATACTGCGTCATGCGGGAGAGCTCCCCCATGTATGTGTTGCAATTGAGCAACCATGCCAACTCGCTATGCGCGCTCACATGAGATTGAATAAAAAGAGTTGTATGTTCAGGATTGAGTCCTGCCGCAATCAGCATGGCATAACATTCCATGGTTTTAGTTCTCAGTACCGAAGGCACCTGTGGTACCGTAAGCGCATGCAAGTCTACAATGCAAAAGTAACAATTAAATTCATATCGGGCTTCGACCCAATTTTTGATCGCTCCAAAATAATTTCCGATTGTAAAATCTCCAGACGGCTGAATGCCGCTGAGCATTCTTTTCTTTTCCGTATTGCTCATCATTATAACCTCTTTCTTTTGTAAGTATAAAAAAACGTCCTTCAAACTATAAAGGACGATTCAATTCATATAACCGTGGTACCACCTATTTTGACTATAAATTATAGTCCGCTTTAAATGATAACGCTTTTCTGCGTCTTGACATTTCCTTCAAGAATTTTGTAACCCCATTCAAAACAACCCGGCCATAAAACTCCCACCATTGTTTTACTCTCTGAAGGCAAAGATTGTTTTTACTCTTTTTACTCATTAAAACTATTAAAATTTTTTAAATTATATTTCTTTTGGACCTACTTGTCAAGCTTGCAATCAAATAGCCTGCGAAATAAACATATAAATTGTTTACATATCTTTTTTCTGTTATTATTATTTCGAGTACCTTAAATAGAAATCAGGAGGAATACCATGAAATACAGACAATTTAAAAATGATCTTGAAATATCGCAACTGGGTCTGGGCTGTATGCGCTTTCCTGTGCTCGAGGGCGACAATACAAAAATTGATGAAGCCCATGCCGAAAAGATGATACTTTATGCCTATGAAAACGGAATAAATTATTTTGATACTGCTTACCCTTATCATGGTGGCACTTCCGAAAAATTTGTGGGAAAAGTATTAAAAAATAACGGCATCAGAGAAAAAATCCATTTAACCACAAAAAACCCGACATGGTTTGTGGGGCAGCATTCAGATTATTACAAGCTTCTTGATGAGCAGTTGGATAATCTGCAAACAGATTATCTTGATTTTTATCTTCTGCACGCATTAAACGGTGCTTCCTGGCATAATGCAAAAAAACATGATCCTTTTACTTTTATGGATAAAATCAAAAAAGACGGCATAGTTAAACAGATGGGATTTTCTTTTCATGATAATTTAAAGGTATTTAAAGATATCTTAAATTCTTACGACTGGGATTTTTGCCAGATACAATTAAATTATATGGATGAGAATTTTCAGGCAGGACTTGAAGGACTGAACTATGCAGCAAGTAAAAATATTCCCGTTGTGATCATGGAGCCGCTCAAAGGCGGAAGGCTCTCGGCCGTACTCACCCCTGCAATGCAGGAATTGTTTGATGAGAATCATGTAAAAATATCCATGGTAGAATTGGGACTTAAATATTTATTCAATCTGCCGCAGGTAAGCTGTGTACTCAGCGGAGCCAGCAGCTTGGTGCAAATCACACAAAACATAGACACCGCATCTGTATACGGTGTGGGTGATTTGACTGAAAATGAAAAACAATTGATTGAAGATTTAAGAGAGTTTTATAACTCTCGCACCAAGGTGCCCTGTACCGGATGTCTCTATTGCGTAGACGGCTGCCCGCAAAAAATACCGATCAATCTTATCTTCTCGCTCTATAACGGAAGATATATTTATGAAAATGCACCCATCACAAAAATACAATATAACGCGCATGTGCCGCCGAAAAGACGACCGGATAACTGTATTGAATGCGGTCAATGCGAAGAACATTGCCCGCAAAATATCCATATCATCGAACAGCTCAAAATAGCTCATAAAGATATTTTAAGTATTTAATCTAAACTATAAAAAAGCAGAGAGCCTCTCTGCTTTTTTGTTTATTTATATAATATCAATGCGATCATTTCCAAAACATCATCGCCTATATTTTTTAAGCTGTGAAATTCCTGGTCATTTGTAACGCATACATCTCCATCAAAAACTTCCACATCTTTTCCGTTATCATGAAAAAGCCCGTGTCCCTTGATGATGTAATACCATTCTGTCTCCCCCACATGCTGATGATAACTGATAGAACTTTGCGGTTCCAGCCAAATATGATTAAACATCCGGCCTTTATCATTGAGTTTATCCGAGGGCAGCACCATTCTTACAAGCGCTTTGCCTTCTCCCTGTCCTCCTAGTTTCTCTACTACGGACTGATTTGTTTTTAAAATCATACTATCCAACCTCCATGCTTTATTAGCCTTATTATATCATCAATTTAAACATTTTCAATGTCCAATTTATCGAACATATGTTTGATTTTTTACAATTATTATGCTACACTGTTTTTGGGTGATAAAATTGATTACAGAGCACACTTTAGAAAAACTGGCAATATTGTCGGACGCGGCAAAATATGACGCTTCCTGCGCATCGTCATTTCAAAATCCGTCACAAAAAAATGCCATGCATTCTTTTAATGGTTCAGGCATTTGCCACAGCTACACCTCTGACGGCAGATGTGTCTCGCTTTTGAAAGTGTTGTTTACGAATAAATGTATCTATGATTGTACGTACTGTGTAAATAAAATAAGCAACAACTGCAAGCGAACCGCTTTTAACAGCGAAGAGCTTGCGTCCCTCACGTATGAATTTTACAGACGCAATTATATATCGGGCTTATTTTTAAGTTCCGCCGTAGAGCATTCGCCTAATTATACACAAGAAAATATCTATAAAACACTTCGTCTTCTGCGTACCAAATATGATTTTCATGGTTATATTCACGCTAAAGCCATTGCAGGCGCCGACTTGTCTTTAATCAAATCCTGCGGCTATTTGGCCGACAGAATGAGTGTGAATATTGAACTTCCCAGCAAACAGAGCTTGCGTTTGCTGGCCCCTCAAAAAAGTTACCCTGAGATTTTAAGACCGATTGAATACCTCTACACACACACTGCAAAAGCTTTGCCTTCTACAGATAGCGGCAGACAATCCCGCTTTCTTCCCGGCGGTCAATCGACACAGATGATTATTGGCGCAAGCAATGATTCGGATTATCAGATATTGCAGACCAGCAAATATTTGTATCAAAAAATGAACTTATCACGCGTGACATACTCGGCCTATATCCCTGTAAACGAAAGCAGTCTTCTGCCCTCTGTACACACAAAAATACCTCTAAAGCGTGAAAACAGACTGTATCAGGCAGACTGGCTGATGCGCTATTACCATTTTGATGCCGACGAGCTGCTCGATGAGCAGACAGAAAACTTTGATTTAAATTTAGACCCGAAAACAAGCTGGGCTTTGAAAAATTATGCGTTTTTTCCCATCGAGATCACAAAGGCCGATTATAAAACGCTGCTGCGCATTCCTGGAATCGGACGAAGAAGCGCAGCAAGAATTGTTTCGCTCCATTCTAAGGCTGCTATTGATTATGATGTACTTAAAAAATTAGGTGTTGTATTAAAGCGGGCCAAATATTTTATCACCGTAAATGGCAGAAATATTGTTTATAAAAATTATTATCCAGAGGATTTGCACCTTCTTTTTAGTGATAGGCAGCATCAACAGCTATCTTTTTTTAATAATAAAGGGAGGATAATTTGATGATCATATGTTATGATAACACATTTGAAGGGCTGCTCAGTGCGCTGTATACTTACTATACCACCCCTGAGATCACCATCCTGAACGTTTCTTCTGATTTATTTTTATTAGATACCGAACTGCATCAAACAAATATACTTCATGCCTCAAAGATCAGAAACAGGCTGTTAACAAGATTTGGCATCGAAGCTTATGAGAATATATACTGTGCATTTATTTATGATGCAATCGATAAAGAAAACAGTATTATAGAATATATAAATTCACTTATAAATAAAAATATATGTTATAATGATGCAATGCATAAAATATATTCTTATAAACGAAAAATTATGAATATAATCAACCGCTATCACGGTTTTCTGCGCTTTATAGATATCGGCGGTGTTTTATATGCAAAATATGAACCGGCCTACGATATCACGATTCTGCTGACCCATTTTTTTGACAGGCGCCTTGGCGGCAGCTCTTATATAATTCATGACTTAAATCGCAGTAACCTGCTCTTGTATAAAGATAAACAACATGTTTTAATAAAGCTGAAACATGATATAGAAATTGGTTGTAACGAAAGTGAGGCGTATATTCAAGCGCTCTATCAAACATATTTTAAAAACGTCAGCATAAAAGAGCGGGAAAACTACTGTCTTCAACGCAGCCTTTTCCCCCTTAAATTCAGAGAGCACGCGATTGAATTCAATGATTTTAAAGAGTGAAAATAAAAGAGGATAAATAAACAGATATTAGAAAATAATAGTTTGTAGCATAGTTTTTAAATGGCGGTACTTAATGAAATATCTGAAAGGTTTTATCATACGAGTTTTAAATTCCAATATGCCCAGTATTGCAGCGCAAATGTCTTACTATTTGATGCTGTCGTTTATGCCTGCCATGATATTCATTCTCTCAATCGCAACCAAGCTTTATCTGCCGGTGGATACCATTTTTTCTTATCTTGATTTTATTATGCCCACAACCGCCTTTAATGCCGTCTCTTCCGCAATTAACGAAGTGCTTTCGTCAAATGTGAGCATTGCAACGCTGGTGTTGGCCTTATGGTTTATTATGCTTGGCATCAGAGGTATCATCATCGGTCTTGCCACTTCTTATCCTCAGTCGAATCAAAGGCACCCGGTAAAACAGTTTATACTTTCCTTTATCTTTGCAATCCTACTTGTTATCATCATTATTTTGTCCTTAATGCTGATCGTCTTCGGACACTATATGGGCACCTTAATAGAAAGTAAATTCAGTTTGGCTTCACATCTTATATTTTTAGGTAAACTGAGCAGTTATGTTGTCATCTTTTTTATCATGACATTCAGTTTCAGCCTGCTTTACAGATTTGCCCCGAACATCAAACTCAGATTCAAAGATATTTTTTATGGCGCAATCTTCAGTTCTTTCGGCTGGATCATCGCATCCCTCTTTTTTAGGTTTTATATCAATAATTTCAGCAGATACGGTCTCATATTCGGCAGCCTCGGGGGGATTTTTGTCTTTTTGTTATGGCTGTATTTAACAACCATGATCATTCTTATAGGCAATGAAATCAATGTGTCGATTTATACCTACCGTTATTCTCCATCGGACTGGCTGAAAATAAAATAAGCGAGACTGCGCCCGCTTATCATCTCTTATATCTAATAAAATCTATGTTAAAAATATCTTTTTAATAATCCTGCAAAGGCACTTCCGTGTCTTGCTTCATCTTTACACATTTCATGAACCGTATCATGCACCGCATCGTATCCCAGTTGTTTTGCGAGTGTTGCCAGCTCTTTTTTGCCCATACAGGCTCCGCCTTCGGCAGCTACCCGCATTTCTAAATTCTTTTTCGTGCTTTCTGTTACGACCTCTCCAAGCAGCTCAGCAAATTTTGCTGCATGCTCCGCTTCTTCAAAAGCAATTCTCTTATAAGCCTCTGCAACTTCAGGGTAGCCCTCTCTGTCTGCCTGTCTGCTCATTGCCAGATACATGCCCACCTCGGTGCATTCACCCATAAAATTCAGATTTAATCCTTCAACGACTCTCGGATCCATACCTTCTGTCGAACCTATAAAATGTTGGTCTGCCCACGAAAGCGCATCTTCCTTTACCTCTACAAACTTTTCAGCCGGTGCCTTACATTGCGGACATTCTTTTGGCGGTATTTCTCCTTCGTAAGAATAACCGCAAATTGTACATGAATATTTCATAAGATAACCTCCATATTTTTAATAATAGTAATTATTATTATTTTTATTATAAACTTATTATATACCTAAAATTTTAAATGTCAATAGTAAAAATAAAGATTATTAATTTTTTGCAATAAAAAACGACCGGTAATTTACCGGTCGGATAAGTCACAACTTACAGCTTAAATTTCAATACGCATAAATAGAGTTTTGAATTTTTCCCTTGTAAATTTATCTATAAACAATGTGCATATGGCAAGGATAATAAACATGAGCAAAATGACTATTTTTAAATTCGCCAAAAGCCGTACCGCAATATAGGCAATGAGTGCAACAATTAAAATGTATATAATGCAAAATAGCATCGCAAAAAATACATTGAAATTTTGTTTAACAGCTCTCTGCGGATTATCCCAATTCAGAAGAGGCCTTGAAGCGTCAATCAAAAATGAAATATACGCTATCGGAAGCGAAGCAATCAAAGCCAGCAGAAATGCAGGCAGCAGAACCATAAGACTGATTTTACTTACAATATAGATTGTGATACTGCTTGCCAGAAGCAAAATAATGCTTAAAACAATTTGCGTCAAAAGCCTTCCGTTTAATTGTTCATTGGTTGTGGTCGGAATTGTTTTTGTGATCCAGAGGCTTTGCCCTTCCCGCGAAAAAGTGGTGGACAACACCGGTGAGAACCCCGCAAAAAATGTATAAATAGCTGCCAGAATCAATATGGTCATTTCCTTATGGGATACAACAATCGCAAAATCAATTTGTTCCTTCATTCCCGAGGCATAAAACATGACTAAAATCACGATGGGAATCACAAAAACCGTACCCAGGCAATTAAACATATAAATCGGTGTCCGAAGTATCATTCGCATATCATTTTTAAATATTGCTATAACAGGACTGTTTAATTTATAGTCTATATTCTTGCCTCGCTGTTTGGTTTTTCCCGTATTGGATGAAGCGAGTATGGATTGAAGGTATACTTTTTTTCCTAAGATCACACATAAAAACACCACAGCAGCTGTGATCAATAAATAGAAAGATAAATATAACAGCGTATTGACACTGTTATAATAAACCAGCGCTTTTGATGCAATAACCGCAGGAAAGAATATTTTTGTGATACTGCTGAGCAAAGCATTTGAATTCTGCAAAAAATATGCAATTGCTTCCGAAGAATTGCTTCCCATAGAAGTAGTAACTCTTGCATTGATAAATTGAAACGCGATAATAAAGCCGAGTGTTAAGAACAATGTTATCAGCTGAATTTTATCTCTTTTAATTTTAAAACTTGCACCTTTCATTAAAAGCATAATAATGGCAGCCAATATACTCAGTACAATCACAGGTAAAAGCGCTATGACAATTACTGAAAAGAAATAATACATAAATGAACAGTTCTGTGCCACACCGTATTTAATAATCGGAGGCAGCATAATCGGAAGCACAAAAAAGTATTCTGAAATCGTAATGGTAAGAATTTTTGAAAGCACAATATTGCCTGGCCTCAGCGGAAGCGATAACAGCGTATCCAAATCTTTCGCCATATAAAAATATGCTAAAATATAGCTGATACCAAATATCAAAATAACAACAGAAGTAAGCGCTAAATACTGTGCCAGATAGGCATTTGCCTGGTTAAGCATAACGTAAGCATCGTAAAGCAGTGACGTAAAAGAAATATAGAGAATATATGCCGGAAGCAGGCAAAGCACTAAAACAATAAAGAGCACAAGCCTTTTAGGTGATTTTTTGCTTTTCTTTGTGTCATACAACAGTGCTGACAAACCATATACACTCTTTAAGCTCACAAAGGTAAGGCGCATCAATTCTTTCATGATTTTGTAATCTCCAGAAAGATTTCTTCGAGCGAATCGTCTTCGCCGAGCTTAGCTCTTAATTCTTCTACCGTGCCCTGTGCTATGATTTTCCCTTTATTGATAATAGCTACTCTGTCACAAATACGTTCGGCGACTTCCAAAACATGCGTGGAAAAGAAAATACTTTTTCCAAGCTCGCAATGCTGCTTCATGATTTCTTTCAACGCAAAAGATGATTTCGGATCAAGCCCGACCATAGGCTCATCGAGCACCATTAAATCAGGTTCATGAAGAAGCGCGGCCGTGAGTACCAGCTTTTGCTGCATACCGTGTGAATAGCTTTCTATGATATCGCCCAGTGCGGATTTGATTTCAAAGATAGATGCATACGTATATATCTTCTCATCTCTCTCTTTTTTGGATACCTTATACACATCCGCAATAAAATTTAAATATTCTATACCCTTGAGCTTGGTATAAATCTGCGGATTATCGGGAACATAACTGATCCGTTTTTTTGCCTCATAGGGCATCTGCCATACATTGATACCACCGACTTCGATGCTGCCGGCATCGGGCTTTAGCAACCCCACTATCATTTTGATGGTTGTGGTTTTTCCTGCGCCGTTGGGCCCTAAAAATCCAAAGATTTCTCCGTCATTTATCTCAAGGCTCATGTTGTCAACTGCTTTAAAACTGGCTTTACCGTATGTTTTAGAAAGGTTTTCTATATTCAGCATATTTCTTCTCCCAATACTAATTGCTCACAAATGTGTAGATATCATTGATCACATTTGAATCAACGTAGTTTAAATTTGCGTAATCATCGGCCGACATCACAGTAGACGGCATAAGCAAATGATTTAAATTATCATAAAGTATGTAGGTGACGTTGTCCCTATCACTCAGCCCGTTTTGCCATTTCGCATATTCGCTGAGCGTTACCTGATAATCTTTCGCCCCCTGTAAGATCAATATTTCGGCTCTGCTTTTCTTTATAGTCTCTATAGGATCATAATTTTTCAGATCAAGCCAATATGAAGCCTGCGTGCCAAGAAGCTGGCTTGGTAAATACCCACTAGCATTCTCTTTCGTCAACGCTTTAATATTGGCAATTTGTTTATCGTATGTATTGATCTGAATTTGTTCACTGTCTGTAACAGTTCCGTCAAAATTAGCCAGATAATCGATCTGTTTAAGCATTAAATCTTCGATCGGCGTTACATTTCCCGCCATGATGATGTACCCGTCGGCCCAGTACAATTCCTGACTGATCCTGCCCATTAAATATCCCCCGAAACTATGCCCTGCAATATAGATATTTTTAAACCCCAGGCTGTTCATCTTATTATACGCATTTACGACATCATCTATTACTTCATCATAGACCGTAAAATCGTCTTTTTCAGCCATTTTTTCAGCGTATGTATAGGTTCTCTTGTCATACTGGTAGACTGCAACGCCTTTTTGAGCAAGTCCCCAGGCTATATCACGAAAAGGCTTCAGCGCCCCCATGCTTTCATTTCTGTCCGAAGCGCCTGAGCCTTGAACCAATATCACTACTGTATCGCAGCTTCCTTCTTTAGGCGTTGTCAATGTGCCCTGCAGTTCATAAGACCAGCCGATTGATACTTCTTCCTCCTCAATCGTATCCGGCATTTGCAAATCGTCATACGGCTCATAATAAAAACCACTGATCTGATCTTCATCATCAAAAACGACTTTAAGAATCAGGCTACCCGATTCAAAGATAGCCAGATAAGAAATAGTGCCGTCTTCATCACTTTGATATTCCAGACTTGTGAGAGAGCCCAAAGGCTCAATCGTGTCTGTATATGCGTCCTCTAAGATTTTTTGTGTTAATACCGTCGCCATCGCTGCATCATAGTTATACGAATTCAACATATCATCAAAATTTTTATTCAGAAAATCCGTAATATATTCCTTTGCAACGGTATTATTACCTTCGTTGTTACTGCAGGCAAAAAGTGAAAAAATGCTGCATAATATAAGTAAACTGATTATAAAAATAGTACTAATTTTTTTCAAAATCATACTCCTGCCTATCCAAAAATAAATTGGTGTGCCGTAGAAAAACAGGCACACCACTACTGAATATAAATTATTACTCTGTGGGCGTTATTGTGAATCCTGCTATTAATCCGTCTTTATCAAAAGTTACATTCATTGTTAAATCCGTCGTCTCAAAACTAACAATTTCATAAACTATATTATAGCCGCTCTGTTCTTTTGATTGTATCTCGCCTTTTTCGGTTACCTGACCAACCTGCGCATAAAGCGTTTCAGCCGTCTGCTGCAAGAACTCTTCACTGACGGCTTGCTGCATTTTACTGTCATATTCATAATTTTCCATCATCGCCTTATAATTTCCGTCAAAAAAATCATTGATATAATTTTGCCCTGTTTGTGTGTTATCGGCACTCGTGCCACTTGACGACGAACAGGCAAACAAGCTTAAAGCAATCCCTACAATCATCAGTATAAAGAAAACTTTTTTTTTCATACAACCCCCTGTTTTTTCTTCTCCATAAAATAATAAAATTATTAATTAAAAAATAGTAATACATATTTTTTATGTTTATTATATCATTTATATAAAACAAAAATGACAGTTAATTTCTTTTTGAACTGAAAAAATTTGCCATTAAAATTTTACATTCTTCTTCTTTGATACCACCGTAGATTTTTATGTGCCTGCAATTTACAATACTGCAGATATTAATTAAAGAATCAACAAATCCAGTTTTGCACTCTGCAATTCCATACACCAATTTCTTGATTCTTGTGTTTAAGACAGCACCCATACACATCATGCACGGCTCTACGGTTACATATAGCTCACAGTCATTCAAATAAGTTGTATTGAGTTTTTTTAATGCTTTCTTTATTACAAGCATTTCCGCATGTGCGAGGGGGTCATTTTTTTCAACGCACTGATTGTGCGCTTTTGCAATAAGTTCATCACCTCTATAAAGCACGGCTCCGATCGGGACTTCATCCTTCTTATATGCTTTCTTTGCCATTTTCAGCGCTTCTTCCATTTTTTTATACATTCCTTTAACTCCTCACACGATAATAATTATAAAAAAAATTATATTTTAGTGCAAGTAAAATATAATTTCAATTCGTTATTTATTCTTAACATTTTCTGACAACTGTTATTCAATATTAATATTATTATACAAAGACAAGATATCATCTTTTTTCGCGGATTGCTTTTTTTCATTCTCTAAATCTAAGATGATCTTTCCCTTATGCAGCATAATCAAACGGTTTCCGTATTCAAGCGCATATCGCACATTATGCGTAACCATCATAGCTGTAATTGAGTTTTCCGCTATGATTTTATTTGTCAGATGCATAATAATTTCTGCCGTGTTCGGGTCCAGCGCTGCCGTATGTTCATCGAGTATGAGTATTTCAATAGGCTCCATAACCGACATCAGCAGAGCCAATGCCTGCCTTTGCCCGCCCGAGAGCGCTCCCGCTTTTGTATACAGTTTATTTTCGAGATCCAAATTCAGGCTGCACAGACGTTCTTTATAGTAATCAATCCTTTTTTTATTTGTACCTGCTCTTAAATTATAGCTTTTACCTTTATTATCCGCCATAGACAGGTTTTCGAGTATCGTCATATCTGCACAGGTACCCATGGAAGGGTTTTGGTAAACACGTCCTATTTTATTGTAGCGCATAAAATCTTTCATGTTTGTTATATCACGGTCATCAAAAAAAACTGCTCCGCCTTGTATATCCATGCTTCCGCAGATGACATTTAAAATAGATGTTTTTCCACTCCCGTTTGACCCTACGACGGAGACAAACTCGCCGTCGTTTACCGTTAAATCAAGCCCTTCAAATAAAGTATTTTCATTGATCGTCCCTGCATCGTATACTTTATAAATATTTTTGAGTTCAAGCAATTTTTTTCACCTTCTTTTTTCTGTCTTTGCCGACAATAAGAATAATCAGGAACAAACATGCAGTGATCAGTTTCATATCGATTGCAGGCATCCCTGCGGCAATAGCTGCCGCCACACAAGCCTTATATAAAATACTTCCTATGATAACTGCTGAGGTATTGCCTACGAATTTAACTTTCTTAAACAAATTCAGGCCTATTATAACAGAGGCAAGCCCTATAATAATCGTTCCCGTTCCCATATTCACTTCAAAAAATCTTTGCTGCTGGCACATAATGCTTCCGCCGAGCGCAACAAGTGCATTGCTTATCATGAGCCCGATCATTTTTACCGTTCCACTGTTTTTTGCAAGCAGTGATACCACCGCCGGATTGCTGCCGACTGCACGCAGCAAATAGCCGGATCTTGTTTTTAAATAGCCGTCTAAAAGTGCTTTTGCAAACAGTAAAAAAATCAATATAATAATGATTGATTTAAAAGTCTCTAAAGATCTGTTAAATAGATTAGCAAATCCGCTGTTGAAAATAGTATCCATTCCAAAAATCGGCACATTCGCTTTTGTAGCAATATGTAAATTGACGGAATACAGCGCTGTCATTGTAATAATTCCACTGAGCAAATCCCGTATTTTAAATTTTACATGAATCACACCCGTAATCAATCCTGCCACTGCCCCGCCGAGAAGCGCGACCAGCAAAGCAAAATAAGGATCCGCCCCATTTGTGATCATAATGGCCGTAATAGAGGCTCCAAGCGGGAAAGATCCGTCTACCGTAAGATCGGGAAAATCTAAAATTTTATATGTGATATAGACACCAAGTGCCATAATGGCATAAATCATGCCTTGTTCTAATATCCCTAAAATAATATTCATATCTTTGCCTTCATATTTGACAGAAGGCATGCAGCCTTCTGTCAAACTATTTTTATTTCAGTCTTTACTCTGCAGTAACTTCTATCGCTCTTTCTTCCAGAGAATCTATGAGCGTGAGATTAAACTTTTCCATTGCTTGTGCATTGACATATAAGCTGCTGTTATCAATGATTTGATACTCTATTTCATCCGCTGTTTTTTCGCCGTTTAAAACGCTGACCGCAATCTGCCCTGTTTGTTTCCCAAGTTCCAGATATTCTATGCCTTCGGCAGCCACACAGCCTAATTTTACTTGTTCTACTTCACTTCCAAAAACCGGTATACCTGCCGCATTTGCTTTGTCCAGCACAACTGTAAGAGAGCCCACTACTGTGTTATCTGTCAGATTTGTGATACAATCTACTTTGTTTACTAAATTATCTGCCGCAAGCGGAATATCGGCCGATGTGCTGATACCTACATCAACAATTTCAAAATCATATGTTGGCGCCATTGCTTTATATTCTTCAATCGTAGACTGTGAATTTACTTCACTTGTTGTATACAAAATACCGATCTTTGCGGCATTTGGCATGAATGCTCTAATTAATTGCAATTGCGCTTCTACGGGGAGCTTGTCGCTTGTTCCCGTGATATTGCCTTCGGTGAGCATTGCGGCACTTGGATCTGTAACAGCGGTAAAAATAACCGGTATATCTGTATCACTTGCCGCGTTATATGCCGCTTGAGCCGCCGGTGTAGCGATGGCACAAATCATATCGACATTATCCGAAACAAAGCTTTCAGCGATCAAACTTGCAGTCCCTGCATCAAATTGCGCACTTTGATATTTTACAGTTAAATTTTCTCCTTCTACATATCCTGCTTCCTGTAATCCTTTTAAAAATCCTTCACGGCAATTATCAAGCGAAGGATGATCACCAAACTGAACAATACCAATTGTTATATCATCTTTCACTGCCGATGTGCCACCGCACGCCGCGAGGCTTAACGTAAATAAAACAATTAAAATTAAAATAATACTTTTCTTCATTTCTCTACCTCTTTATCATATTTAAAGCTAACTTAAATTAAAACAGTTCACTGTAAAAGACTTTATTTATAATTCCAATCCGTTTCCATTATCAACATCTCCTTTGCATAAAAAAATCCCAAGTATTATAAAAATACTTGGGACGAATATCCGCGGTGCCACCCAAATTGACTAAAATAAATTAGCCCATCTCAACTGTTCACATACCATCATATGTGCCGCCTTTATAACAGGTGCGGTCCCCGTTGGCGCCTACTTTAAACATTTCGGGCCACCCTCAAAAGTCCATTCACTGCACAAATCCATACTGCCTTTCCACCACCGACAGCTCTCTGAGATAGCGTTCATACAGCTACTACTCTTTATCAACAGTTTTAATTTAAAGTTACAATGATTGTATAGTAGACAGCTTGCTATGTCAATAGTAATTTTATGTTAAATAAATAATATTATAAATATTAAAAATCTATTCCTAAAACAAAAAGTATGCAACATATTATTTAGTATAGATTTTAATAAAAAGGTAGTGGGTATATGCGTAGACTATTTGCAGTTATCTTATTTGCACTTTTAATTGGATTTATTTATTATTTTCCTTCGATCACAGATAAAATATATAAATCAGATCCGAAAAACGCCGCCGAACAAATATCTTATGACGGTGTGCTTACAATTGCGGATACGGTCAAGCGTACTGTTGCCGGTGCGCGATTCGGATATATAAATAAAATTATTTATGATTTTGAAAAAAATCATCCTGAAATTCGAATAGAATTAAAAGAATTGAAACACAGTGATAATGCCGAGATAGCACTGAGATTCAGTTTACAGGATAATCATCCCGATATTATGCCATATTATGTAGCAGGATGTACGATTGACGATAAATATTTAACTCCAACACAAAATTATGAGATATTTTATGATGATTTGGATGAATACTTCGCCTCAGGTTTGAAAAACGGCACCTTTAAAGCTCTTCCCGTATCTTATGAGGTTCCGGTGATTCTTATTAACACAGATCTTTTATCGCAGCTTAATATAACGCTGCCTGAAAGATTTACTGTTGATACTTTTTTTTCGTTGCTGAGTCAAATCGACGATACATTCACAAATGATAAGTTATATACATTTGATATGTTCATCAGTAAAAACAACAATTTATGGCAGCCATTTTATTTAAACAGCGACCTTTCAAAAATTGCTTCACTCAGACATATACGTGACGATCTTTTCAAACGAAGTGAAAATGATGTGCTAAGCCTGTTTTCAGATTCTAAAACTGCAGTATGCATTTTAAGCGTCAGTCAGCTGCGCGCTCTTCAAAATATGCAAAACAAAGGCAGCAGCAGTGACTGGAACATCTACGCTCTTCCTTATGAAAAGACCTATATAAGCAATATTTCTTTTTATGCTGCGCTTAAAACCGATGATACTCTCAAAGAAAATGCCATCAACGATTTTTTAAAAAATCTTCTGAGTAATGAATCACAGCTGCTTCTTGAAAATATCATGCATCTTCCCGTAAAAGATATTCTTTATGAAAAATATCCCTATTTAAATACACTGAAAATGAAAGATCAATGTGTTTTGCTGGAGATGGATATGAAAACACTTGATAAAATTTATAACGAAATGATACAAAGTATACCTTAATTGTCTACTTTATTGTATAATATGAACGCAAATATATGAAAGGATAGACTACATGTATACCAATTTCTTACACGATATACGTAAATTTCTGACTGACAGAGAAATAACCATCAATGCGGATATGCGTTTTTATACATCTTTTAAAGCAGGAGGCAAGGCTGATATACTGCTGCAAATAAAAGAGCTGAACCACTTAAAAATTGTTTTGGCATTACTAAGCACACATGACATTCCCTATACGATTATTGGCAACGGCACAAATATTTTAGTCAAGGACACCGGTTACAAAGGCGTATTGATTCGCATTGTAGAGAATATGAATACACTTTATGCAGAAAATGATTTTCTTATCGCTGATGCGGGTGTATTGCTTTCTGCACTAAGCAAAGCAGCTGCCGAGCATTGCATTGGCGGACTGGAATTTTTGAGCGGCATTCCCGGAAGTGTAGGCGGCGCTGTCTGCATGAATGCAGGCGCATATACCGGCGAAATGAAAGATGTCCTCATCAGTACCAAAATATTGTATGCCAGTGGCGAAATAAGAGAGCTTCCTATGGAAAAATTAAATCTCTCGTATCGTAATAGCGATATAAAAGACAGTGGAGCCGTTGTGCTCAGTGCAATCTTTAGCGGACCAAAAAAAACCAAAGACGAGATTTACCACAGAATGAATCAATTGAATACACGAAGACGAGATAAACAACCACTTGAATTCCCAAGTGCCGGGAGCACTTTCAAACGTCCCGAAGGATACTTTGCCGGCAAACTGATCGAAGACTGTAATTTAAAAGGCAAAGGCATCGGAGGCGCAAAGGTAAGCGAAAAACATGCCGGGTTTATCATTAACTACAACAATGCAACCGCACAAGATATTTTAGATACGATAGAGATGGTTCGGCAAACAGTTTTTACAACATATCATGTTATACTTGAAAACGAAGTAAAAGTAATCGGATAGTATAATAACTCAAAAGCAAGCAAAGAGCGAACGGCTCTTTTTTGTTTTAAAAAAAAACAGCATATCCATGAATATGCTGTTTGTAATTTATCTGCTTTGTTATTGAAGTGCCGTTACTCTTCGCCCTACCTGCAGGAAGGAGAAAAAGTTCTTCACCGGAAGAGCATTTCCGTTATACCTGATGGCAAAGTGCAGATGTGGCCCTGTGCTGTTACCCGTACTTCCCATACTGCCGATTACTTGTCCTTGAGATACGGTTTTCCCAACACTGACATTATAGCTTGATAAATGCCCATACAGCGTGGAATAACCGTCTGCATGTTTGATAATAACACATTTGCCATACCCACCGTTCCAGCCAACCATCGCTACAATTCCTGAATCGGATGCATAGATTGGCGTTCCTACTTTATTTGCAATATCCACCGCTTTGCCTCCGGCATGCGAGCCCGGTTTATTGATTGCAGATACTACTCCGCTTGCAGGAATTAAGAAGTTGCCTGTACTCGCCGCAGCCGGCAGAGCCATTGTCCCAATCGCCACAACCTCGTCTACAGGATCTTTAATTCGTTCTGCGGACAACACTTCCCTGTCTGACTCTTTTCCGTTTACATACGTAATAATTGCAGTTATCTCTTCCTGACCGTTAACGCCTTCTGAGACTGTGCGCTCAGCACCTTCAAACATAGAGTCATCGTATTGATATTTTGTCCCATACTCAACATCTTCCGTAAAGGTCACTTCTTTTTTCGTTTTTATTGTCACGATCGGCTTGCTTGAACTCGCCTGATTTGTTTTAAATTTATCTTTATCAATGCTGAATGCTGTCATAACCTTATTTTCATCTTCAAGCTCCGATACAGATTTTGCATCTGCACTGTCAGCCGCAATGGCTTCACTTACAGCATCATCGGTATCCTCTTCTCCAAACACATTCGCAACTACACCATCAACCGTCTTCACTTGAGAGAGAGGAATTATTTTTTCTTCCATGGTAATATCTTGATTGATTTCAGCTTCACCGATCAAGATTTCATTGTCTGTTGTTGCACTATACTGCATTGTAAGCTCTTTTATAACGGCCTCTCCGTCTTCTTTTGATCCTACACAAGCAAGCTCTTTGCCGTCAACTAACACAATCACACCATTGACATATAATTCAAATCCGTTTTCGTACACAGCACGCTTGCATTCTTCCGTATTCATTGTACTGCCGATTTTTGTTATGGGAGCTTTTGTATACACAACAGTTTGTTCGTAATATAAATCACCGATATCATACCACTGACTCATATCATTTTCTATTATATTTAATGCCTCTTCAAATATCTGGGGTTCTTTTACAACCCCCACTTCGCTGCCATTCAGATAAACCGTATACCCGTATGCCATCTGTGGCATAAAAATAATCAATGCCGCAATTAGCAACCCGCTCACTAAAACAATAGTTTTCACACTTCGAATTGTCAGGGAATGTATAAGACGCAAAAGATAATAAAATATATTCAAGAATGCAAACTTAAGTGCACATTGCAACCAGCAAATTTTATAATCTGTTTCGTTGATCCACATACCGAAAGATGTGGTATTGTTTACTTTGCCTTTGGCTCTTTTATTATAACTGTCCTTCTGCCATTTTACATAAGTCATTTCATCGATCAAATGACGTCTGTTCTTTTTTTTGAGTATTTTGTTGTTGGCAGCCTCCAGCCTTTTATCATAGTTTCTTCTGACTTGAAATCTTAATTTCATGCTACACCTTTTACAATCTTGTCGTCACTTAGTTACATTTTAGTTACAAAACAATTATATACTTTTTTGCTTTCAAGTCAAGGTTTATTTATAATAAATTTGCTTTCAAAATTCGACTTTATTTTTGTTTATCAAAAGTATATATCAATTGGGAATGAATGGTATTTTGTTTGCAAATCACATTAAAAGCCTCTTCAATTAATTTTTTTTCATAAACTTGATGCGGAGGTAGATATCCGAGTATTTCCCCTCTGTTCATCACACAAATCAAATCGCCGTTTGTCATTGCAAGCGAGATGTCGTGTAAGATCATAACGATCGTTTTCCCTTTTTTATTCAGCATCTTTATGAGGTCAATAATCTCAAACTGCTGTGCAATATCCAAATGCGTTGTAGGCTCATCAAGCAAGATAATATCCGTATCCTGCGCAACCGCCATAGCAATATAGACTCTCTGCCGCTCTCCACCCGACAGAGTCTGAATATTTTTATGCCTGAATTCAATTGTATTGGTAAGGCTCATTGCTTTCCGGACAGTATTTATATCCATCTTTGAAGGTTTTCTGCTAAAACCGCAGTAAGGAAATCTTCCGTGCATAACAAGGCTCTCAACGCTCATAGTTGCAAAAGCTCTGTTTTGAGGCAACAGCGCAACTTGTCGTGCAAATTCTCTCGGCGCAAAACTGTATATATCCTTATTTTCAAGCAGTACATGTCCATCTAGAGGCTTTAAAAGACGTGCCATTGTTTTTAAAAGTGTTGTTTTACCGCACCCGTTGGGACCTATAATGCAATTTATTTTCCCTTTTTCAATTCTGATATGAATATTTTTTATAATATTTTCTCCGCCATATCCTGCTGATACATTTATTAGCTCAATCATACAATTTCCCTCGTCTTTGTTTAAAAAGCAAATAAATGAAAAACGGTCCGCCAATCGCCGAGAGCATGATGCCAACAGGTAATTCATAGGGCGCAAACGCAATGCGGGAAATAAAATCACATAAAAGAACAAAGAACGCCCCGCTCAAAGCACTGGCCGGAATCAAAAAACGATTATCGGATCCTATGAAACTTCGGCTGATATGCGGTATGATTAAGCCCACAAAACCAAGCAATCCTGCAAAACTGACAGCGCTTCCGGCAAGCATTGCCGCGATTATTATCAGTGTAAAACGCATAATGCCGACTCGCATTCCCAAAGATGTCGCTATGTCATCTCCAAGTGAGAGCACATTCATTGCCCTTCTGAAAAACATGGCAACAAAAAGCCCTGCGGCAATATAAAATAATGCAAAATGCAAAATATCGGAATTGACTGCCGAAAATCCTCCAATCATAAAAGAGCTTGCACTTACGATACTATCGGGGTCAAGCGTCATTACGGCATCTATGGCAGCAGAAAAAAAACTGCTTATAGCAACCCCGGCCAAGATAATGGTTATGCGAGATGCACCGCTCTTATATGCAATAAAATAAATCAACATTGCAGCAGACAGTGCACCTGCAAATGCAGCAATAGGCACATAGGCAAGAAACTGCGGAAAAAAAGCAGTCAGCAGTACAACAAATAAACCGGATCCCGAATTTACCCCAATGATATTCGGGCTTGCCAATGCATTATTTAATACGGATTGCAAAATCGCTCCTGCCACTGCCAACGCTGCCCCCGCAGCCACCGCCGCAATGGTTCGCGGTATGCGGATAAAAATAATAATTTTATAAATTAAGTCAGCGCCGTCACCCCGTAACAGCGCTTGGAAAAATTTTTTGATGGAAATTTGTGACGATCCGACGGCGATACTTATAATAATCATGAATATGAGCAATAACGCCAAAAATAATAAATATTTATATTTTGCTCTATCGTTTTTATTGGTTTTCATATAAATAGTTGTACAAAATTTCATAAGATTCAGCCCACCTTAAATTTGGCTTATACTGAAAATGCTCCTTGTCTAAAACATAATAATGGTTATTTTTTATGGCTTTCACATTTTGCATAGCCTCATTAGAAAGCAGACTTTCATTGACAACATCAATTGCTTTTTGCGTGTCGGAACCCATTGTGGTAATAAATATATACTCCGGATCCGCAAAGACTATTTCTTCAATATTTAAATTTTCGAGCAAAGAAGGTTGAAGCGAGACGATATTGACTGTATTTAAATCTTTCAGCATTGCTCCTACCATATTGTCTTCTCCTTTTGATTTAACGCCGGATGAAAATGCGCGAAGCAGAAGAACGGTTGGTTTCTTTTGTTCATTCGCTTTGCCTAAAATAGTATCTATTTGAGACTTGATCTCCAATGCGTTCTTTTCATATAAATCTTTTCTGCCTGTAATATCTGTCATAATGCTCATCATATTTAAATAATCCTCAAAAAGATCGACTTTAAAAAATGCACAAGTAATGCCTGCTTTTTGCAACGTTTTTGCAGCTGATATATGCGGCGCAAGATCTGCCGAAAGAAGCACAAGATCAGGATCCAGCCGGATGATTTTTTCTAAATTCGGTTCCTTGACCGTTCCTATAATTTCAACGTTTTCTCCCAAATCCAGCCCGCGCTCTTGTACGGCGTCACTTGTCGTAGCAATAACGTTTCCGCCTGCAAGCTTCCATGCTTCTGTATACGAACCCATCAGAGATATCACACGCCGGGGATTTTTTACAGTCACAGCACTGCCAAATGCATCTGTAAATGTCACTGAGTTACCGGTATTATCTTCATTAGAATTTTGAGGTGCACATCCAAATAACAATGTGCATATAATCAAAATGATTAGCAATTTTACAATATTTTTTTTATATTTAAGCATTTAATATTTGTTGCTTCCTATTCAATAAATCATCTGTGCTGAGCATTTCTTCGACTTTATCCATGCCTAACCTGTCCACAATAATACCAAATCTTTCTTTCGGCTTGCCTTCCTGCAGATACAGAAGAAGAATTTTTTCCACAAGTTTAAATAATTCTTCTTTTGAATAAACCAAACCGCTCATAAGCGTGCCTTGCCTGATGACTTTACCCCATTTACCTCCCAGATATATCTTAAATGCTTTGCCGGCACTTTCCACAATACCAAACGGGCAGGTATGAATACATTTACCGCACCTGGTACATATATCATTGTCTGGCCCTTCTTTTTTCTTAAATGTGTGCATGGGACACTTCGCTTCAACAACACATCTTTCACATTCAACACACTTATCCAAATCAAAATCAGGCACATGAACCGCTACAATGCCAAGATCATTGATATCCGGTTTTATGCAGTTATTCGGACATCCGCCGATGCCGATTTTAAATTTATGCGGGAAATTGACATTTCTGTATCCATCATAAAATCTTTCATGTAATTCAAGCGCTAAAGCCTGTGTATCTGTATTTCCGTGCGGACATACTGTACCTTTGCATGCGGTAATAGGTCTTATTTTAGCTCCTGTCCCACCTGCATACAAGTCCACTTCCGCAAGTTCATCTGCAACATTTTCAATATTTTCATAATCAATTCCGGGAAGCTCGATTCCCAGTCTTGATGTTATTGTAATTTTACCGTTTCCGTACATGTCTGCGACTCTTGAAAGTGCTTCTGACTGTTTTGTTGATAAAACTCCGTTTTTTGTAACAATCCTCGCAGAAACATGTTCTCCATCTCTATTCGGAACATACCCCATACCTTTGTACTTTTTTCTTTCTTCATCAGAAATTTTTCTCATAGCAAAACCTCCTGTGAATGCTTTTGTGAATTATTATAGTACATTTTATCATGATACTCAATATTATACCTTTGGTTCCTTAAGAGAATGTAAAAGATATCAGAATTCAAAAAAAACTTTACAAGACTATTATATTTTGCTTTAATGATTGCATAGTCTTGCATCTATAGGCTTTATGCCAAGAGCGAGAACAGGAGGTTAAAATGAAAGAACTACTTAGAAACACCCGCAATCTCACCTTTTTGGGAGTTATGTTTGGGTTGACACTTTTGTTTGTATTTGCAACGATGATTCCATCGTTCTCTGCAAGCATGGCAATTGTTATGTTTTTGCCCACAATTTTAACGGGCATCATCAAAGGCCCTAAGGCCGGCTGGCTGATGGGCACTCTGGCAGGATTGCTGACTTTACTTCGCGCATTGATCGCGCCGGCATCCGTATTAGATCCATTATTTATCAATCCATTAGTATCCATTCTTCCAAGAATGTTTATCGGCGTTGTTGCCTACTGGATTTATGCACTGATCACCAAAAAAGGTAAAAAAATCACCCGTGTGGCAATCGGAAGCGCAGCTGCCGGTGCCGCGGCAATGATCACAAACACAACACTGGTTATGAGCGCGCTTTATATTTTTTATGCGCAAAAAATTACGGAGATGCTTGGAATGCAGTTTAAAGTACTGCTTCTTGCAATTATTTCATCAAGCGCAATTATTGAAGCAGTCAGCGGTGCCCTTTTAACGATGGCGGTTGTTATAATTTACTCAAAAGCAATAAAAAATAAACCAGCTTGATAAACAGTTTGTGATATAAATCATTTTTAATGGAGTTCATTATGATATTTGTAATAGACATTGGCAACACAACCTGCAGATTCGGATTATTTGAAGGTAATGAGATCGTCTCGGTATGGAAACTCATGACTACGCAGCAAAAAACAAGTGATGAATTATCGATTCTTATTACTGCATGGTTTTTGCAAAACGAATTTGATATACAAAAAGTAAAAGGCGTCGTTATTTCTTCCGTTGTTCCAAATGTCATGCATTCATTTGTAAATGCGATCCATAAGACATTTGATATGTCACCGCTTATTATAAAAGCAGGCGTTAAAACAGGGATCTTTATTCCAGTGGATGATCCCAGAGAAGTCGGCGCCGACAGGATCGCGGATGTTGTGGCAGGTTATTATTTATACGGCGGACCTTGCCTTGCACTGGATTTCGGTACAGCAACGACTTATAATCTTGTAAATGCCGACGGTATATTTGCGGCTGCCGTAACGGCACCGGGTATTCAAATATCCGCAGATGCACTGTGGTCAAAAGCGGCCTTACTTCCGCATATTGAAATAAAATGTCCGCCTTCCATACTGGCAAAAAACACCATTACCAGCATGCAGGCCGGGCTAGTCTACGGACATGTCGGCCAAGTGGAATATATCGTCAAAAAAATGAAAGAAGAAGCCGGCTGCCCGGATGCAAAAGTGATCGTTACAGGCGGCTATGCAAAAATTATTCAGGATCTCACGGATATCATTGATGTTTATGACCCGCTTCTGACTTTAAAAGGGATGAAAATTATCTGGGATAAAAATAATGCAAGAAGATAAATTATTAAATTTAATGCAAGACAATAATTATATAGCTCTCGCACCCATGGCAGGTATTACAGACCTGCCTTTTCGAATGATTTGCAAAAAATATGGTGCAAGCGTTGTCTACAGTGAAATGATCAGTGCCAAAGCGCTGACTTATCATAATGAAAAAAGTATAAAAATGCTCTGCACGACAAGCGAAGAATCCCCATGCGTTGTTCAGCTTTTCGGCTCGGACGCAAAAGTCATTTCTTCGGCGGCAGAACAGTATATCAACAGCTCTCTCTTTTCAGGCATTGACATCAACATGGGATGCCCTGTTCCCAAAGTTGTCAAAAGCGGAGAAGGCAGCGCGCTGATGCGCTCGCCGCAGACAGCATACGATATTATACGCACTTTAAAAGATACCACTTCGCTGCCCGTAAGCGTTAAAATACGGTCCGGCTGGAATGAAAATGAAAAAAACGCTGCTGCGTTTTCTCTTCTTATGCAAAAGGCCGGCGCCGATATTATCATTGTTCATCCGAGAACAAGGGAACAATATTATTCGGGAAAGGCGGATTTTGACATTATCAGAGAAGTAAAACAATCCGTAAGTGTTCCGGTCATTGCCAACGGCGACATTACGCACCCTCTCAAAGCCGAGGAAGTGCTGAACTATACTTTGGCAGACGGCATCATGATTGGCCGAGGCGCGACCGGTAATCCCTGGATCTTTTCTCAAATTCTGCAATACCGGAAAGAGGGCACCTATGTTATGCCCTCCATTTATGAAATGATTGATCAAATTAAAGAACATATGCAACTGGCTTGCAAAGACACTTCCGAGCCGCATGCCATCGCGAGTATGAGAAAGCACATTTTGTGGTATACCAAAGGCATGCCGAATTCCGCAAAAGTCAGAAATTTGATTTCCACAGCTGTAAGTCAAAATGAAATAATGGAAATCTTAAACACAATGATTTTAAAACAATTATAAACTATAAAAAATCCCGGCTTCAATGCCGGGATTTTATTGCTTTATTTTCCGAATTTTGTTGTATCGATGATAAAGCGGTCGTGTGTGCCTTTTCCGATTAGTTTTTCACCGTAATAACTCTCAACATCGAATACCAATTTTTTTCTGTCGATTTCTTTTAGTGTTGCCTTTGTGATAACAGTTCCGCCGACCGGTGTCGCTGCCAGATGATCTATACATACTCTGGTTCCTACTGTCGTAAAATTTTGAGGAAGCGCCTCTTGCACTGCCTGGTAGCTTGCCATTTCCATTAAAGTGATCATATAAGGCGTAGAAAGCACTTGAGCCGAACCGCTCCCCATATGGGATGCTGTCATTTCCTGCGTTACCACTACCTCTGTCTCTTTACTCATTCCGATCTTAATATCCAGTTCCATAACACACCTCATTTATTTTATTTATCATTATCTTTATTTTCTTTCTCTTCGCTATCTTCTTTATCATCTTTTGGCTGTTCATTGCCGCCTTCAAATATTTCTTTAAATTCTTTTCCTGTGAGTGTTTCCTTTTGCAGTAATACTTCTGTAACGCGATCGAGCGCTTCCTTGTTTTCCGTCAATATTTGCTGCGCCCTAAGAAAAGCATCTTCTATGATTTGCCTTACTTCCTTATCAATGGCCGCTGCCACTTCTTCACTGTAGTTTCTGGCTCTTCCGAAATCTCTTCCGATGAAAACTTCCTGACTGCCTGTTCCAAATGTCATTGGCCCGAGCATATCGCTCATTCCGAATTCCATGACCATGCGTCTTGCAAGCTCTGTCGCACGTTCAATATCATTTGTTGCCCCTGTGCAGATATCGTCAAGTGCAACCTTTTCCGCTGCTCTTCCTCCGAGCAGACCCGCTATATTGTCAAGCAGTTTTTGCTTTGTCATATGCACCGAATCATTTTCGGGAAGAGAAATGGTGTATCCGGCGGCCATTCCTCTCGGTATAATGGATATTTCATGTACTTCATCGCAATTTGGAAGCATATCCATCACGATTGCATGCCCCACTTCATGAATAGCCGTAATTTTTTTATCCTCTTCTGTAACAACGCGGCTTTTCTTTTCAGGTCCTGCTATAATTCGTTTTTTAGCTTCTTCCATTTCATCGGACGTAACCGCCTTTTTATTTCTTCTTGCCGCCAGCAATGCTGCTTCATTGACTAAGTTTTCTAAATCAGCGCCTGTAAAGCCGACTGTTCCTTTCGCAATAACGCCAAGGTCCACGCTTTTATCCATTGGTTTATTTTTAATGTGTACTTTTAATATTTCTTCTCTGCCTTTAATATCGGGGATACCGATGACGATCTGCCTGTCGAATCGGCCCGGTCGCAGCAGTGCCGGGTCCAATACATCCGGACGGTTGGTTGCTGCAACTACAATAATATTTTCGCTGATACCAAAACCATCCATTTCAACGAGCAGTTGGTTTAAGGTTTGTTCTCTCTCATCATGCCCGCCGCCAAGACCTGTGCCTCTTTGTCTTCCGACGGCATCTATTTCATCAATAAAGACGATACAGGGAGAATTTTTTTTCGCATTTTCAAATAAATCACGCACACGTGATGCCCCGACACCAACAAACATTTCAACAAATTCGGAACCGCTTACCGTAAAAAACGGCACATCAGCTTCTCCGGCAACCGCTCTTGCGAGCAGTGTTTTACCTGTTCCGGGAGGGCCCACCATGAGCACACCTTTGGGGATCTTCGCCCCCAGATTAATATATTTAGCAGGATGTTTCAGAAAATCAACGATTTCTGCCATTTCCTCTTTCTCTTCATCCGCGCCTGCCACATCTTTAAAAGTTACTTTCTTATTATTCGCCGGGTTAAACATCCGCGCACTGCTCTTGCCGAAACTCATCACCTTGCCTCCGCCGGAGGACTGTTGATTTAAGATAAAGAAAACAAAAATAACTGTTCCGATCATCAGCACCAGTGGCAGCACCGTGCTTATCCATGTATTATCCGAAGGAATGACATAATCCACCTTCACTCCGCCCGGTTCGATATAATTGAGAATCACATCATCAAATGCATAGTAAGGAATATAAGCCATTACCGTGTCGCCGTTTTTCAACTCGAGCGTTGCCGTATATTTTCCTTTATCTATTGTTACTGAACTAACATTTTCGGCTTCCAGATTTTGTACAACTTGGCTGTATGATATAACAGAAGCATTGTTTCTTGTTGTGTTTATCATTGTCAAAAGAAACATAATCCCCGCTATGATAAACAAATAAAACATTAATACTTTAAAATTCTTTTTCATATTTCCTACCTATTCTAAATAGTTAAAGCTTACTTTTCATAAACACTTTTTTTGAGTATGCCTACATAGGGTAAATCCCTGTACTTGTTGGCATAATCAAGCCCGTATCCTATAACAAACTCGTTTGGTATGTCAAAACCTTTATAGTCAATCATAATGTCGTCTTTCGGTGCTCTTACATCCAATTTATTCAAAAAAACACACAATTTGATACTTTTGGGTCCGTATTCTTTGAGTTTTTCAAGCAGACTCCGAAGAGTTACACAGGTGTCAGCGATATCTTCAACGACAATGACATCTCTGCCTTTTAAATCCACGCTGGCATCCTTTAATATTTCAATAGAGCCATTTGATGTCGTTTTATCACCGTACGAGCTTGCCTGCATAAAATCTATTTCAACATCTGTCTCCATTTGTCTCATCAAATCCGTTAAAAAGACAACGGCACCGTTTAATATGCAAAGCAATACAGGAACTGTGCTTTTATAATCATTATCCAGTTGCCTCGCAATACATCTAACTTTATCATCTATCTGTTCTCTGGTCAATAAGATTCTTTCTACATCTTTGTGCATGTGCATTCTATAAACTCCAAGTCGCTTACTGTAATTTTTGCTATGTTTTTGGTTTGGCTGTCTACTTTGTATCTGTCATCTAGCGCATAACCGATAACCCAAATGATGTTTTTCTCATCACACAATAGACATATACCGTCTCTTTTTTCCTTCGGTATTTTATTGTTTATAAAATATTTTTTTATACTTACACTGCCCTTCATATTCAGCGGGCGCAGTCTATCCGAAGGTAATCTTCCTCTCACGAAAAGATTGCCATTTATTTTATCATAATCAATATATTTTTCAAACACAGAATGTGCTTTTTTTTCAAATATTTCGGATTTCCGAATAGAAATTTTGATATTTAAAGCTTTCAATATCGTCTCGCCTATACGATTAACAGAATAGATGAAATTTTGAGGCTTATTATTTGTATATGCTTTATAGTCTTTTATAATTAAACAATCATATTCCCGCTTTGCTTTGATGCCGCCCGGTAAATCCAGACTCCATATAGTATTTGTATCGGGCATAGACAAAATACCGTCTATATGTTTTTTTTCTATGTTTTCAAGACAGTCCAGTTGTCTTAACATATCCCGCAAGAGATAAGGTTTTAAATATTCTTTTGCTTCATTGAATGATTGTATATTTATGCGTATCTCATCATTTAAAAGTTCATATTCTTTTTCATATTGTTTTAAATTTTCTTCAATATCTTCTTTTATTTTTTTTGCCTGAAAACTCAGACGGTACAGTAATTCTTTAACATTCGGCTGTATTTGCATAAAAGCCGGTAAAATGATATTTCTTACCTGATTTCTGAAGAACTCATTTTCTTCATTCGTGGCATCAATGCAGTAAGAAGTGTTGTTTTCCGCAAGATAATTTAAAATTTCATCTTTGTGTACCTGTAGCATCGGACGAATAATTCCGTCGGGGCGGCTGAGCTCTATTCCGCAAAGCCCGTCAATGCCGGTGCCGCGCATGATACGCATCAGCACCGTTTCGATATGATCATCATAGTGATGCGCCGTAGCGATTTTATCCGCTTTTAACTCTTCACTTAATTTAAAAAACTCTCTGTATCGAATATTTCTTCCCGCCTGCTCCACGGAAAGCCTGTTTTTTGACGCATACTGCATAACGGGAATTTTTTTTACAAAGCATTTTACGCCAAGACTGCGGCATAAGCGAATGCAAAATTGCTCGTCGCATTCGGCATCTTTTCCCCGGAGCATGTGGTTTAGATGCATAGCATATAAACTATAACCGAGCATATTACTCAATTTTTTGAGTAAAATTAAAAGAGCCGTAGAATCAGCGCCTCCGGAAAGTGCCAACAATACGGTTTGATTTTTTGATATTAATTGATAATTTTGTATTGTATTAAATATTTTTTCTTCAAATGAGTTTAATAGCACCATAGCTAATATTATATCGCAGGTAAACCTGTTTTACAAATGTTTTAAAATACCAACAGCGAAGAGCCGTTAAAGCCTTTCCCAAACTTTCGCAACCATGATGGTGATATCATCTATTTTTTCATCATGCGTGATTTGCTTGAATTCTTCAAAAATATTATCGGCAATCATCTGCGGGCTCCGGCCCGATGTTTTTTTGATAAGATCTTTGAGCTCTTTGTCTTCAAAGGCAGATGCAAATCCATCAGAAAACATATAAATATAACTGTTTGCGCCTAAGTTTCGATACGCCGTTTTAATATTCGGCTTGTTTAAGATACCGATCGGCGTTGTATCGAACTCAATTTTTTCTATCCCCTTTTCACTCTTGATATAGGTCGCACAGGCTCCTGCTTTAATGATAACCGCATCAGATGTATATTCATCGAAGAGCAGCGCATCGAGTGTGGAAAAGATTTCTTTTTCATCATCTGTCTCCATCACACCGTTTGCCATATGCACGGCTGTTTTGATATCTATTCCGCTGCCGAGCAAGTCCTCAATAATATCAAGCAGTCTCCCGCTGTAGTTCTGTGCATCTCTTCCGCTGCCCATACCATCCGCAATAGCGGCAAGTACAAGGCCTTTATCAATATCCGCAACTGTGCTGCTGTCTCCCGAATAATCGGAATATTTTTTTGCCGCTTTTTTCTGCGCTACCGAAAGCCGCATGAGCGGGGATTCCACAAACAGGCACACGCATCCTTCCTGTGTTTTATATTCCGAATCAAAATCGACTTTTATTCCGACAGAACTATAGATACAATCCGACATTGCACAGCGCACCTGACGCGAGATATTGCTTTTTGCCATACTGATAAATACACGCATAATGCCGCGTCGATCACTAAATACAAACACAGATCCGCAATCAATATCTTGGCGTTTAAGAGACGAGATAATGCTTTTTTCCTCTTCTTCATGCTTGATGATGCCATTTTGCAAGATATCAAATATTTCTTCACTGAGCTCAATTAGGCTCTGTTGTTTTGTAAGAAAATATTCTCTTTGTCGTTCCAGCTGTTTTTGCCTGTCTTTTTGTTCGAATGAGCTTTTAATGAGATAATTGATGGAAAGCTTCATCAGCTCCGGTTTGCTGCAGCTTTTAATGAATTCTGTTCTCTCCATCGCTTTCTCGTTGCCGTATTTTTTAAGACTGTCGATAAACATCATCATTGTATTCTCAGAATTTACCGTCCAGCAATTATTATATGCCTGACATGACGAACAGACATCTTTGATAATATAACCTAAAATAGCTTTATTTTTATCCGTTGATTTTCTTCTGTTGTTTTTTATGTAAAGTGCGTTTTGCGCCGCACGTTGTTTTTGCATTTGATGTTTGATATATATATTAAAGGCTTCTTTTCCTTTTTCTTTTTTTTGCGTTTCTTCCTGCTCTATTTTATCTTCTTTTTTATAGATGGGAAGAGCAATAAATAATACGCTTGCGGCCAGTGCCTCTTTTATAAATAAAAACAATCCCGAAAATCCGTTGATGCAGCCGAATATAACGAGCATTCCCAAAATAAAAGATAAGGCCGCTATTGTTTTATTGATTTTGATCCCTACGCAGGCAAGTAGCGCACCAAATGTATAGACCGCCATGATCGACATATCTGCCGTCTGTGCAAGTACCAAAGAAAGCGAAGTCAGCACGGCAACGGGCAGTGCTGCCTTGATACCTTCAAAATGTACTGAAAACAAAATGGCAAATATGGCAAAAATAACCATTATATTATAATTATAAAAGACAAGACCATTCAGTGCGGTTATAATAACGATTAGGATGATACTGATACAAATGATTTCTTCATCGCCAAAAACTTGCCTTTGCCTATAGGTGCGAAATGCATCGATACCTATACTGAATACATAATGCATGCAAAAAGCGGAGATTGCTTCCGCACTGTATAAGATAATATCGATTGCGGAGCCCGACATTGCCAGAAAGATTACAACGGATGCTGCGGCTGTGCATACAAACGCAATAATGGCTTTATGCAGCTTTTTTGCCGTAAAAATATTGGCATACCTTGCCACATACAAAAGCGCAAGCACGATTGCGGCACGAATGCTCAGGCTGACATCTCCCAGCGTGAGCGTACCGATCAGTGCAAAAACAGGTGTGATTTTCTGTGAAGTATCCAATACGGCAAATGCCAAGAATCCAAATATAAAAGGTGATATCTCTCCAAGCACAACACTTCTGCCGACAATAAATGAAAACACTGCATAAATTATGTAAGATTTAAAGCCTAAACTTTTTATCTTTTCTTTAATATGAAGCTTGTCCTTCACCTCTGTTACTGATTGCATGCGGTTCCCTTCCAAACTATAATCGAATTTAAAATTTCATTGAATCGGTTTTTTTATTATAACGTTCGCCGTATAAAAATTATGTCAGATAAACAGTTCCTGACTCTGAATAAAAAATGATAAAGACCTTTTTTGTTTGTTTTAAAAAAATAAAAAACTCCTGTTTGTATAAAACAAGAGTTTTTATATATTCTTTTATAATAAGCCGTACACCCTTCCTCGACAGCTGACGAACAGTGAGAGTATACCATCAACTCACATTAGGTCATTCCGCGGCACATACATATTATCAGTGTACCGCTGCTTCCTTCCAGACCTGACGGGGTTGACCGAATAGTATTGCACGGAGCCCAATGATCAACGCTTCAAAATATATTCTCTTAAACCGACCGTCAGACTACCTCAGGCGGGCATCTGCCCTGCTATAGCGGATTGCAGGTTACAAGGCACCGCTAACTCCCCGCATAGTACGGCACAACACACTCTAACATATTTAACGCTATATTTCAAGCCTTATTTGCCGGCACGCCTATCGCATGCTGCAAAGGCATATGTGAAATGATTTCCTTTCTCCACCTCAAAACCGCTGCGCAACAGCCGAGAGAAAAGTGTTTGTAGATTTTCATCTTCATCAAACATTTTCCCGGAAAGCATAATTTTTCTAATGCCATGCAATTCTCTTAAATCTTTGCATATGTAAAGGCAGATATCTATAATACTCCTATAAAACTTCGCTGCCATGATTTCTTTTTTTCGGTCTTTTTTGATATCACTAAGCAGCCCCAGCATGATATCTTTGGTTCCTGTCAAAAACATCCTGTTGGTATATCTGATGTTGAACTCATATCCTTCCGTTATATTTTCAAGCTCAACTCTTGCTTTCTCTTTCATTTCGGCTCCGTCAAGCTCCATCAAAAACGCAACCGCCTGAAAAAAACGCTTGACGTCGCTTTTTCTGTGTACTTTATTGCCGGTAAGGCTCTGCATTGCCTTTGTTGTATCATAGCCTTCAAAACAACGCGGAAGATGTTTTGACGTTTCCTCTTTATAAATATCATAAATCAGCCCTAATGCGGCAACGAGAGAGGATGGATACTCTTTGAGATCATCATCCATACAAATGCTTTCAAATCCTCCTGCTTTTATGACATATTTAGGACTGTATATCAAAAACTCTCCGGTATAACAATGCTCCTCTTCCTCATTGCAATCATAGTCAAAAATAACGGCTATTTTTTTATGATTGGCCGCATTGTCACCAAATACTGATTTTTCTTCAAATTGTGTCTTCATAGACGTCACACCCTTTTCCAACTCTTTTCTCTCCTTTATAGCATTTATTTTATAACTTCATAAATATGTATGCGTCACAATCTTTTATATGCTAAAAAAAATAATCTGAAGATATTGCTTTTTGGTAAACAAAACCCCGCTTAAAGATTTTAAAGCGGGGTGATTTTTTTCTGTATTTATATTACCATAAAATAAGCAATATTTCAAGTCTTGTAATCTTGTCCTTGACACCTTAAGCTTTGTATAGAGGTGAGAAAAGTGGATAAAGATTTTGCGCTAATATTTTATGATCAACAAAAAAATCAGCTTATTGCAGAGATAAAAAAATGCAACGGGCTGACCGGTATATACTCTTTGAGCTTAAACGAGGAGCAAATTTGCCTGCTGCTGGATGCGCGCAGGCAAGCGCTCAAAGATACGGGTCGAATTGAATTCACAGGCGGCATCTTAAAAAAACTCATCGAGGCTTTTTGCGATTGCCCCTATATCAATCAGGAAAATTATGTATCGGTACTCATGGATTTACAGGATTTGTTTTATTACTTTAAAGGCGAATGTCTGGAAGCTTTAAGCGATGATGAGCTTATCGAGACCATGAAAAATTATTTTAACACAACTGCACAGGGCTCCATGGATTATCTGTCCGCACTTTCCATAGAAGAACTTTGCGGCAATGATGCAACCGAGCGTAGTAATGAGCCTTTCGAGTATTAATATGAAAGATACTGTGAAAAACGAATTATTTTCGGCTCGAGAAAATGCTTTTACAAAAGAACATCTGAGTGATGAAAATTTTGCAAATATTCAAGCCAATTTATTTGCGCTCCTTGCCGACCAAACAACGCGTTATACCATGGGCGACAGCTCTTCCGTGCCCGTCGAGACAGCTCAAGAGCTGTATGCTTCTATTTGCTTTTCAATTGATTTATACCTTCAATCCTCACGCCGCTCTTTAAAGGCTCTCATAAATGAAGATGCGCGGCAAATGCTCAAAGCGGCATGGGCAGAAATCGAAGCACAGATAAAAAAAGGAAAAGCACTTCTGAAAAAAGTATCGCTCCTGCCACCCAAGGCTGTAACCATTTCTTATGAAGATACAATCCGCGAATTAAAAAAATTTTTCAGACAATATGATTACCGTTTTTTCGCGCATGCGGTTCCCTGTGCTATCGACTATCAGCTCTCTTTCCCTGTAGACGAAGACTTGAAAGGTATTTTATATATCAATGAATATCTGCGCCGCCTGTATATAGAAAACAGTTTTTGCAGTTATTTCAACCATCGTCTTATTGATGCGCTGCTGCGCAGCATAAGCCCGGATTACAGGCAGCTGCTGATCAATATTTATGAACCCGCCGCCGCAAATGCGATTGGGCTTGCCATGCTGCAAGGCGACATTTTGGCACTTGATATTTCGCAGGCGCAACGCGATATATTGCTTCATTGTTTTCATAAATTTTCATCAGAAGAAGCGAAAACAAAACTGATACAGGCAGCAAACACTCTTTGTGCTTTTTTACCTATCAAAGATGCATGCGCGCAACAATATCTTCAAACAAGCGCACTCCATTTATATCCAAGAATACAAGGCGCCCTCTCTCAAAAAGGCTTTGAAAATATTTTTCTCACTTTAGCCGATTCAACCGCACAAACAGACATTGATATATTTATTGATAATACACCGATGGAAGATGAAAAACTCCGCGCGCTGATTGATGAGATAAGTAGCCTGAGGCATACATGCGATAAAATAGCGATGATAAAAAAACATATAAGCAGCATACGAGATACCGTTGAAGTGCTTGGAAGCTGCTTTTGGGAGCAGGAATGCCTCCTGCTTTTTGATTTGTTCGCAAAAAACGAGCTGGCACTGCTGAAAAACTTTATCGACAATCAAAACGAGAACTACGCTTCACAAACAGGCTGGGAGAATGAATTAAAAAGATATTTATCTTCTAAAGAGAAAAAATAAAAAAACGGCATTGCTGCCGTTTTATTTGTGAATATATTTTACCAGATCCATGACCCTGTTTGTCTCCTCCCAAGGCAGCTTGATATCATCTCTGCCGAAATGACCGTAGGCGGATGTTTGCCTGTAGATGGGCCTTCGTAAATTGAGATATTCTATAATCGCCGCGGGACGCAGATCGAATTCCTTCATCACGGCATTCGCGATTGCCTCGTCATCAATGATGCTGGTGCCGAATGTGTTGATATTGATGGCGACCGGGCGCGCCATGCCGATGGCATAGGAAATTTGTATCTCGCATTTATCCGCAAGCCCTGCCGCAACGATATTTTTTGCGATATGCCTTGCCATATACGCTGCGGAGCGGTCTACCTTTGTGGGGTCTTTGCCCGAAAATGCGCCGCCTCCGTGAGAAGCATACCCGCCGTAGGTATCTACGATGATTTTCCTTCCCGTAAGTCCGCTGTCTCCCTTCGGACCGCCTGTCACAAAGCGCCCCGTGGGATTGACATATATTTTTGTGTGCTCGTCAAGCAGGCCGTCGTCAATGACAGGTATAATGACATGCTCTATAATATCGCCTCTTATTTCTTCCTGCGAGACCACTTCACTGTGCTGAGCAGAAATCACAATAGTGTCAATGCGTTTTGGTTTGCCGTCGCAATCATATTCCACAGTCACCTGTGTTTTCCCATCCGGACGCAGATAGGATAAAGTTTTATTTTTTCTCACTTCCGTGAGTTTTCTTGCCAGCTTATTTGCAAGGTAAATCGCAAGCGGCATATAGGTGTTTGTTTCATTGCAGGCATACCCAAACATCATGCCCTGATCGCCCGCGCCTGTTGTCTCATATTTATCCGTAATACCGCCTCTGCTTTCAAAAGAGCTGTCTACACCACGCGCGATATCGCCCGACTGCTCATCAAGGCTGACGATCACGCCGCATGTTTCCGCATCAAACCCATACTTCGCCCTGTCATAGCCGATTTCCTTGATGGTTTGTCTTGCGATTTTTGATATATCTACATAACAGTTGGTCGTTATTTCGCCCACCACAAGCACCAACCCCGTATTGACCACCACCTCACAGGCCACGCGCGCCATAGGATCTTGGGCTAAAATATTATCCAGCACGGCATCCGAAATTTGATCGCATATTTTATCGGGGTGCCCTTCGGTTACGGCTTCGGAAGTAAATAATTTTTTCATATAAACTCCTTTCAAAAAAATAAACCCCTGAATAAAGAGGCTGCAAAAAGTCTATATCCCTCATCATTCAGCATAAGCTGCGAGTCTTGGCACCTTACTTATCTGTAGGTTGCCGCAGAGTCAACGGGCTCATCCCTCGTCTGCTCTTTATAAGGCTTATTTATTCTATTGAACTAATAAATAATTATATTCCCCCTATGATAACCTGTCAATAGGTTGTTTATTCATACAACATATAAAAAATATACTTTAACTATTTACATAGTCATAATCATGCTTTACGAATATTTCATAAAAGTCGTCATAATTATTTCGAAATTTTCTATACTTATCATAATATGGTATTTGTACACTTAAATATTTCTCAAACTCATCCTCATTTGTCACACTACCGTGCTTGTTTATATATTCTTCTCTCAACTTATCTTCTTTTTCTTTCAAAGCCGGATATTCGTTTATCATATAATTCCTGCTTTCAAAATATACTTCTTTTGCTGTGATTTCTATTGCTTTATTTGGCGCATTGGGCACGATTTTAAGGCATTCTTTTTTGATATGTTCTTTTATTTCTTTCCACCCTTTCTTAGCGAATACGTCATCTAATTTATTCTGCAGTCTATTAAACACCGTATCATTTGCATCTTGCAGTTTATCAAACACTGCATCATTCGCATCTTCCAGTTTATCAAACACTGCATCATTTGCATCTTCCAGTTTATCAAACACTGCATCATTTATTTCCTGTAATTTATCAGTTAGCTCAATTACAGCTTCGCCTACATCAATGATCAACGGTGAAAGCTTCACGCCCGCTTCTCTTACCTTATCACCCATTTCCTCGCCTTTCTCTGTCATGCCTTTGTTAAAGTCCACGCCTACCTGCGATATACTGTTTCCCACTTTCTTAAACTTCGCACTCGTTGCCAGAAATTTTCTTGCCTTTTCGGCACCCTGTGCATACTCGCTTTTCAGCTTCGCCATGCGCCCGTCATTTATATACTGCTGCTCCTCTAAAGTAAATTGGTCGAGATAAGGCTGAAGCGAATAAGTTGTAATTAATCTGCCTAAATTAATATAGCGTTCCTCAATATAGGTATTAGTTTTTTGAATATCTTCATTATCCGATAAGTTGAGCTGTTCTCTTGCTTTTTTTATTCGTTCAATATCATTTCGGACATAACGAACAGAAGTATCGAATCCTTTAGGCAGTATATTATTTTGATTGATTGTAGCGCGCAGCTCTTTTGCATAGATCACAAACTGCTTTTCTTCTTCATCCAATTCAGCTATAGCCTCAAAGACATCCTCACTTATTGTTTCTTCAAAATAATCGATATGATCCAATGCCCTGAAAATATATTCATTCATATCTTTTGTTAATTTTTCTGTCTTTTTCTCATTTTTATTTTTCATTATTTGCCTGTGATAATCTACCCAATTCATTCCCAGCGCTATATATGTCCTTACATCCTGCTTCATTTGTTCGATATTATTTTCCATATCCACAGCCTCCGTGCCACATTACAGTTTGTTTTTATTGTATCATGCTCTGCGGTATTTTGTCATCTTTAGCCGAAGAAAATAAAACATAAAATTCCATTCTTTATGATATAATACCTCATACTATATCAGGGAGCAAAGAAATGAAGAAAATACTCTCTTGTATGCGCCGCGCCATGCAGGAATATGAAATGATAAACGAAAACGAAGTTATCGCCGTGGGCATATCGGGCGGAAAAGACAGCATCATGCTGCTGCACGGGCTTTCTCTGCTGCGCCGCTTCTATCCCGTAAAATACACTCTTGAAGCCATCTGCGTGGAGTTGGGCTTTGAGGGCACGGATTACAGCAATCTTATAGAATACTGTGGCAGCATCGATGTGCCGCTGCATATCGTAAAAACCGACATAGCTGGCATCATCTTCAATGAACGAAAAGAATCCAATCCGTGCTCGCTCTGCTCAAAGATGAAAAAAGGCGCGCTGCATGATAAAATGATCGAGCTCGGTATTCATAAGCTTGCTTTCGGCCATCATGCCGACGATGCCGTTGAGACGCTCTTTTTGTCGATGCTTTACGAAGGCCGTATGCATACCTTTAAACCCGTCACCTATCTCGACCGTAAACAGATCACGCTCATTCGCCCGATGATCTACGTCTGGGAAAAGGAGATCACCTATCAGATTAATAAACTCTGCCTGCCTGTTGTAGATAAAAATTGCCCCGCAGACGGAAACACAAAACGCGAAGAAATAAAGCAGCTTGTGAAAACAATCAAAAGGCAGATTCCCAAAAGCGAAGAGCGTATTTTAAACGCCATTCAAAATAAAGAGAACTTTTATTTATGGTTCGACAGACTGTAAAAAATATTTTTTTACAACTTTTTGTATACGTGCGAATTTTTACAAATACCGATACCTTGCAAAGCATACAATATCTCTTAAGAAAAAAACGAGAGGTATTGTTCTATGTCAAAATCAATATTTACCGCTGTTTCTTCAGCCCTCCCGAAATTAAAAAAGCTCCAGAGACCTCCTCTGCAGCCTTTGGCATCTCCTTCACAAAGCATTATATCTGTAAACACACATGAAATACATGCATCCGAAAATCTTTCCGTTTATTTAAAAGAATACTTAAATAAACGTTATATAATATTATGTATCGGCACCGATCTGTGCATTGCCGACTGCCTCGGCCCGCTTATCGGAAGCAAACTCCTTGAATACAATCTGCCCCTTCCCATTATCGGTACTTTGAAAAACCCTGTTCACGCGGTAAATTATTCACAAAAATTATCGCAGATACGGCTCTCCTACCCGGATTATAAAATTCTGGCCGTAGATGCGGCGCTGAGCGGCAACATAAAGCGCATCGGCATGATTACGCTTGAATGCGGCAATCTTGTGCCCGGTATCGGCGCGGGAAACCATCTTGCTCCCGTGGGAGACATCAATATTACGGGAATCGTAAATACAAAATATGTCAGCCCGCTTTCCGATATCCGTCTTTCTTTGATTGTGGATATGGCGGATGTGATCGTCTCTGCAATCGTGAAAAGTATTCAATCGGGCTGATTTAGAGCTGCTTGCCACCGCAATACACTTGTGATACTATATGGATAATCATTTTAATTAAAGGAATATTCATATGGAAGAGCTTACGATGCTCACCGGTACGGTTGAGCAGATTGTGTATTTTAACGAATACACCAACTATACGGTATTTGACTTGGATACAGACGGACTTATGGAAGTGGTCACCGGCATTTTCCCGCAGCTTACCGAAGGAGAAAATATCACCGTATACGGAGTTTTCACGGAACATAAAACCTATGGCAGACAGTTTAACGCGCGCGGGTATAAAATCAATGTTCCGGCGACGAATGAAGCGCTGAAAAAATATTTATCTTCCGGCTTGTTTAAAGGAATCGGCCCGAGCAACGCCGAAAGATTGGTCGATCATTTTGGTGAAGATGTGCTTCATATCATTAAAACCGAGCCCCATCGTCTTACCGAAGTATCCAAAATAGGAGAAAAAACCGCAAAGAAAATAGCAGAAGCTTTTTTTGATCAGGAACAAATGCGTGAGGTGATCATGTTTATGCAAAACTATGACATCAGCACCTCATACGCACTTAAAATATATAAAAAATATCAGGCTGCCTCCATTGAATTGGTCAGCCAAAACCCATACAGGCTCATTGAAGACATCCCCGGAATCGGCTTTAAGATGGCAGATAAAATCGCTCTTGCGCTGGGCATTGAGGAGAATTCTTCTTTCCGGGTTCGCGCGGGCATCACCTATGTGCTCTCCACACTTTGCCAGAGAGGCAATATGTTTACCGGCGAAGACGAGCTGGTTCGTCATGCTTCATCCATCCTTCATGTAGAAGGAGATATTATTGAGGACGGCATTGCTTTTTTATGCAAGGTCGGTAAAATCGTCTTAGATGTCGTCAACGAAGAAAATGTTTATTATCCGTATGATTTGTATACGGCCGAAAAGGACTGCGCAAAAATATTAAGCGATATTTCAGGCAACTCCTTTGATTTTAACGAAGGAATTTTGAATAATTTTATTAAAGAATATGAAACACTCTACAATATCACGTTTCATGAAAGCCAGCAAAAAGCCGTGCTTTTTAGCATCACACACGGACTGAGCGTTATTACGGGAGGCCCCGGGACAGGCAAAACAACGATTATTAAATGTGTGTTGTATATTTTGGAAAAACTGGATAAAAACGTTCTTCTCTGCGCGCCTACCGGAAGAGCCGCCAAAAGATTGAGCAGCGCAAGCGGTAAGGAAGCCAAAACACTGCACCGGCTATTGGAATACACCTTCTCTTCCGAAGAGAGAATGATTTTTCTGCGAAACGAAAATAATCTTTTGGAAGGTGACTGCATCATCGTAGACGAAGCATCGATGATCGATATCAAGCTGCTTTACTATTTGCTCAAAGCCATGAATAAAAAAATGCAGCTGATTTTGGTGGGCGACGCCGACCAGCTTCCTTCCGTTGCGCCCGGCAATATATTAAAAGATATCATCGGCAGCGGCGCGGCGAGCACTTCCAAACTTGAGATGATTTTCAGGCAAAGTCAGCGCAGCATGATCGTTATCAACGCGCACAACATCAATGTGGGCAAAATGCCTGTCATCGACAATAAAAGCGACGATTTTTTCTTTCTCGATGCCCCCACCCCTTCACGCGCGCTCCAAAAAGTGCTCGAACTTTGCGCAAGCCGCCTTGCGACGTATAAAAATTATGATCCGATCTATGATATCCAGGTCATCAGCCATGTCAAAAGAGGAATCACAGGTGTCGAAAATTTAAACAAACAGCTTCAGCAGGTCTTAAACCCGCCAAGCAAAAACAAGGCACAAAAAAACGTACTTGGTTATATCTTGCGGCAGGGTGATAAAGTCATGCAGGTCAAAAATAATTACAACGCACTCTGGACCAATATTCAAACAGCCCAGACAGGCATGGGCATTTTTAACGGCGACATAGGTGTACTCGAAGCCATCAATACGGAAGAAAAAATTCTCACCGTGCTTTTTGAACAGGAACGGCTTGTAAATTATTCGTTTGAAGAGGCTGACCAGCTGATGCTCTCCTATGCCATTACCACCCATAAAAGCCAGGGCAGCGAGTTTAAAGCTGTCATCATTTTAATGTGTGAAGGCTACAGGCAGTTTTTGAGCCGCAATCTGCTATACACGGCACTGACGAGAGCAAAACAAACTGCCATACTGATCGGCAGCCGGCGCATTGTTGAAATGATGGTGACAAACAGCACATCGATAGATAGAAAAACAGCCCTTTGCGAGCGTATCCAAAATGAAACACTTCACTGCTGATTTCATAAATACTTTTAAAGATGCTTTTTATCCGGCTGATCCTTACTGCCCTTGCTGCGGACGCATCCTGCTTGATACAAAGACAATCATATGTCATAACTGCGCGCCTCATGTCTTTGAGCCCTTACAATATTGCATGATCTGCGGCAGAGCCGTAAAAGGAGGACAAATCTGCAGTATATGCTATGAAAATAAATATGCCTATGATGCAGGCATCAGCATGTTTGAATATAATAGTTATACTGCACCGGTTATCCAAAGCATAAAATATAATAACAATACCTCTCTGGCACACAGGCTTGGTGCATTGCTCGCTTTTGACATAAAACAAAAAAGCGATATTTTAAAACAAACGCATATGATCTTTCCTGTTCCTCTCCATGAAAGCCGTCTAGCGCAAAGAGGCTACAATCAGGCACTGCTCATTGCGCAGGGGCTGGGTAGTCAGAGCGGCATTGAAATAAAACATGATATTTTAATTAAAATAAAGGAAACGAAAGATCAAATAGGGCTCAGTAAACATGAACGGGAAGAAAATTTAAAAGACTGTTTTTCTGTTGCAAATCATGCCCTTATCAAAAATAAAAATATTTTACTTACAGATGATGTTCTCACAACAGCGTCAACAATTAACACTTGCGCAAAGGTTCTGAAAAAAGAGGGCGCCGGCAAAATATTTTTTGCTGTTTTAGCTTCAAAAACATACTGAAATTACTTAAAGTAACCTCACCTGTTTTTTTAATTTTTATTCACTTTAATATTGTTATTCTGTATGCTAAAGTGTTATAATATCAAAAAGGTTTAATAAAGGGGGTAACTTACATGTTAGTCAATATCTATTTTAAGAATATGCGTTCAAGCGATAAATTAAAGCAAACTCTTGAAAGCAAGCTCAATAAATATGATAAATTCTTAAACCCTGATACCAAAGCCAGTGCTACATTTAAAATGGTCAAAGGGGGCACCACTCTTGACTTGGTCATTTATTTCAATAAAAATTTGATCAAAGCAGAAGAAACCGGCATCGACGGAAGTAATGCCATTGATTTAGTCGTCGATAAAATAGACCTTCAATTGAAAAAATATAAAGAAAAACTTCAAATCAAGGGAACTGAAAGCATACGATATGATAATAAAGACGATACAATTGATTTTGAAGACGAAAAAGAAAAACAAATTGTAAAAGTAAAGCATTTTGCACTCAAACCTATGTCTGCAAAAGAAGCAAGCCTGCAAATGGAGCTTGTCGGTCATAATTTCTTTGTGTTTTTAAACGGAGAGACTGAAGATGTAAATGTCATCTATAAAAGAAACGATGGCGATTACGGGTTAATAGAGCCCGAACTTTAATGCTTGATAAATAACATAGCGTAAAAACGTAATGTTAAATAAAATAATTTAAAATTTATATTCTATAATTTTGTGAGGTTGTTATGTACGTGGGTTTTATAATTCTGTCAATAATTATAGCATTGATCAGAAGGGGTAAATTCTCAAATATAAAATATTTTAAATTCAGTTTATGGTATCTGCTTATTTTGGCACTATTAGTCTATGCCGGATATATTGCGGGAACAATCATGGAAATTCCATTCGTTATTGATTACGGATACTGGATTTATTTTTCCGTTTATGTTCTTGTGATGATTACGGTTGTTTTCAATTTAAACAACATTTGGTCCTATATTCTCGTCATAGGCATTGGTCTCAATTTTACGGCAACCTTCTTAAACGGGGGCAAGATGCCCATTTTACAGTCTGCACTCGATATGGCAAAAATCACCGATGGCGGGCAATTTTACTTATCCTATTTCGGCGCAACAAACCAAGTCGTTGCAACCAACCCATACGTCATGGGGCTGTGTAAAATAATAGGTATCCCTCTCGGTGTTACAGGACTTCCTATCAGCGCGGGAGATATCGTTATCGCCATCAGTGTATTTTTTATCATTCAAAAAATGATGGTTGTCCCCAAGGTCAAAAAAGCGAGCCCTCAAGAACGCTTGGCTTACACCGACCAGCTGCATTTTACAAGTGAATTCAATATTGATGAAATTGTCTCCGCTGCCGGAGAAACAGGAAGCGATCTCGATGAATACATATCTACCGTTGAAAACGGAACAGCAGATACTCAAGCAACAAGCCCTATCGCCGAAGACATGATCCTGGGAGGCAATGAGGATGATCTTCATATTCAACCCTCAATACTATCCGAAGATGATATGCTGTTAGGCGATAATGATTCAGCCGATATTAGTAAAGAAAATGAGTTATCTTTAGAAAACGGCGACTTGCTTTTGGACAATGATATACAAAATGAAGATAACGATGAATACGATAGTCTCTTAGAAAAATTGGATAACATCAGCGGTGATCAGGAAGAATCCGAGACCGAAATGCCAATAGAAGATGATATGATCCAAGAAAAAGAAGATACAGATGCTGTACAAGAAGATGAAAACATTTCAAAATTACTGGAAGATCTTCAAGAAAGCAGTCAGCAGCAACCTGCCGAAGAAATCAGCGAAGACGATTTGAACTTGTCAACGAATGAAGAAATACAAGCAATTGTGTCTGAACTTGTAGAAGATGAGCCGACAGAAATGCAAGAAGACCTGTCTGCCGCAAATGAAAAATCGGAAGAAGCCGATGAAATGCTGAATTACATGATCAGCATATTCGATAAACATAAAAAAGAACAAAGCAAAATGGAAGCTCCTCCCGTCGATGAAGAATACACGGAAGACAAACTGCTTGATGATCTGCTCCAAAAAGAAGATGTGACGATATTCAAGCCGGCTTCTAAAACCGAACTCTTTGAAGAACCGGTCGCTCCTTCTGCAGAAAAAGAATTTATAAGACAAGAAAGCCAAGAACCTATGACAGGCGAACACGACGATGAGATGGATACAACCAATCCGTTTATCATACAAAACGGCAGAATTGTTGAAAACCCGAATTATAAATTCAGAAAAAATTCTGATATAGATTCTAAGCGCAAAGTACAAGAAGTAAAAGAAGAAGCCGTTATTGCTTTTGACAGTACGCAAAATCTTGAATTTATTAGAAAAGAAATTTTCGCGGAATTAAAACGTCAGGAAGAAGAAGCAATGGTGTCCGCGGCCCCTACAACGGTATCCAAAAATACAACCGTCAATGAAACACAGGTAATCCCAAATTTAGATAATGCTTTGAATTCCAGTTCAGAACAGGCCCAAACGCAAAAAACCGCGCCTGTTAAAGCAAACAGCAAAGAAGAGTATGAACGTGTTGAATTTGAAATAGACGGTAAAATTATGTATGTATGGATTAAAAAATAAGATATTTTTTTAAAAGGCTCTATGAGCCTTTTTTTTCTGCATACTTTTTAAAAAAAATTGATACAACTATGCTATAATATAAAATTAAACTTATGGAATATAGGGAGGTTACAGAGTGGGATTATTTTCAAAGATTACTCAGGGCATGGAAAAAGGCCAAATAGATAAATATTTTAAAAAAGTTACATTAATAGAAGATCTTCACGATGAAATGGCCGCTCTCAGCGACGAGCAGCTCAGGGCAAAAACCGAAGAATTCAAACAACGCCTCGCCGATGGCGAGACAGAAGATGATATATTAACGGAAGCTTTTGCAGTAGCGCGAGAGGCGGCAAAAAGAGCGATCGGGCTCGAGCCGTTTCCTGTGCAGCTTCTCGGCGGTATTGTGCTGCATGAAGGCAATATTGCTGAAATGAAAACCGGTGAAGGAAAAACCCTTGTTGCCACAATGCCGGCTTATTTAAATGCATTAAGCGGCAAAGGCGTGCATATTGTCACAGTCAACGACTACCTTGCGACACGTGACAGCGAATGGATGGGAAGAATTTATCGTTTTTTGGGCCTTACGGTAGGGCTTATCGTTCACGGACTCGATACACAGCAGCGTAAAGAAGCCTATAAAGCGGATATCACTTTTGCTACAAACAATGAACTTGGCTTTGACTATTTAAAAGATAACATGGTCATCAACCATGAAGATATTGTTATGCGGAATTTGAACTTTGCCATTATCGATGAAGTGGACAGCATTTTGATAGATGAAGCCAGAACTCCTTTGATCATTTCCGGAAGCGGCAAAAAAAGTACGAATTTATATAAAACTGCCGATGCTTTTGTGCGTACGCTTAAAAAAGACGTAGAATACGCTCTGGAAGAAAATGAAGATGCCGTTTCACTCACCGAAGTTGGTACAGAGCGTGCCGAAAGATATTTTAAAATAGAAAATTTATCGGATGTGGCGAATATGGAAATCCTTCATCACATCAATCAAGCATTAAAAGCCCATGTACTCAAGCACAAAGATAAAGACTATATTGTAAAAGACGGTGAAGTCATCATTGTAGATGAATTTACAGGGCGCCTTATGTATGGCAGGCGTTTTTCGGAAGGATTGCATCAAGCAATCGAGGCAAAGGAAAAAGTAACCGTAGCACGTGAAAGCGTGACCATGGCTACCATTACCTTTCAAAACTATTTCAGACTCTATGATAAACTCTCCGGCATGACAGGTACAGCCAAAACGGAAGAAGAAGAATTTGTATCCATCTATAATATGAATGTTATCTGCGTGCCAACGAATAAACCAATGATACGTGATGATTTAAATGACATTATTTATAAAACAGAAAAAATAAAATTTGATTCTGTTGTCGATGAAATTGAACAGCGCCATAAAACAGGCCAGCCTGTACTGGTCGGAACGATTTCTATCGAAAAATCCGAGATTCTGAGCCGGTTTCTTGCAAGACGTGGAATTAAACATAATGTACTGAATGCAAAACATCACGAAAAAGAAGCGGAAATCATTTCCTGTGCGGGTCAGGTTGGTGCAGTTACCATTTCGACGAATATGGCCGGTCGCGGAACGGATATCGTATTGGGCGAAGGCGTAAAAGAGCTCGGCGGACTTCATATCATCGGCACGGAGCGGCACGAAAGCAGGCGCATTGATAACCAACTGCGAGGACGCGCCGGCAGGCAAGGTGATGTTGGAAGCTCACAGTTTTTCATATCTCTTGAAGATGATTTGATGCGAATCTTTGCAGGTGAGCGTTTTACAGGAATAGCAGACAGACTCCCCGATGATATGCCCATAGAACACAGGCTTATCACCAAAGGAATCGAATCAGCACAAAAACGTGTGGAAACGCGTAACTTCGGTATTCGTAAAACCGTACTCCAATTTGACAATGTTTTAAATAAACAGCGTGAGGTGATTTATGCACAGCGCCGTTCTGTTTTCGAAAAAGAAGATATCAGTCATGAAATCAGGGATATGCTTGAAACGGTTGTCAAAACCCAATGCGAAGCATACACCAGTGTATCCGAATTTTATGAAGAATGGGATCTGAAGGGAATGATTGCGCAATTTGAAAGACTGTTTTTGCCAAAAGATTCTGTGATGCCTTCTACGCTGAGCCAAAATGCACAGGAAATAGAAGACTTCTTCATTGAAAAAGCTTTTACAGCTTATGAAAACCAGGAAAAGCTTTTAGGCGTTGAAATTATGAAAAAACTCGAACGCGATATCTTGCTGCGTGTTGTAGATATGCAATGGATGGAGCATCTTGACAATATGGATCAGCTTCGCCAGGGCGTTGGCCTCCAGGCATACGGCAATATCAACCCGATCCATGCCTATACACAGGAAGGCTTTGATATGTTCGAAGACATGTCGGCTTCAATACGTGAAGATACTGTGCGCTATATCTTAAATGCGCGCATTGAAAAGGTGGAAAAAAACACATCTGCGGCGGCTCCTGTTGTAAACAAGCGAAGCGATATCGCAACCGGCGGCAAAACCAACAAGAAACCGCAGGCATCCAGCAAAGATAAAGTTGGCAGAAACGATCCATGCCCTTGCGGCAGCGGTAAAAAATACAAAAAGTGCTGCGGAGCATAAACCGGAAAAATAAACTTAACAAAAGAAGGTGATAATAAATGATTGAAATTCAAGATTACGAACAAATCCTTGATGAAATTAAAACATTATTTATGGAAGCGAGTGATGCACTTTGACCCGTCTGCATTAGAAAAAAAAATAGCGCAGATAGAAAAGCAAATGCAATCAGACGGTTTTTGGAATGATAATAAAGCTGCTCAAAAAATTTTAAGAGAACAAAAAATATTAAAAGAAAAATACTCTGCTTATTCTAAATTAAATGAAGAAATAGAAGACTTATCCGTTTTGCTTGAATTATTAAAAGAAGATTATTCTCCCCAAGCAAGCCTTGAGATAAAAAAAGAAATCGATGGCGTAAAAAAAGAAACCGAAGCATTCAGACTAAACATATTGCTTACGGGAGATTATGATGCAAATAACGCCGTGCTGTCCATTCATTCCGGTGCAGGCGGCACAGAAGCGCAAGACTGGGTTTCCATGTTGCTGAGAATGTATCTACGCTGGGCAGATAAACATCATTTTAAAACAAAGATAATCGACGAACTGCCCGGTGATGTTGCAGGCATTAAAAGCGTAACTATCTTCGTGGAAGGCATCAATGCATACGGCTACTTAAAATCGGAAAAAGGTGTACACAGGCTTGTGCGAATATCGCCCTTTGATTCTTCGGGCAGAAGGCATACGTCTTTTGCATCTTTGGATGTTATGCCTGAAATCGATGACGACATTGATGTTGATATAAGGGATGAGGACTTACGTATAGATACCTACCGTGCCAGCGGTGCAGGCGGTCAGCATGTTAATAAAACAGACTCTGCCGTACGCATCACGCATATTCCCACAGGTGTGGTTGTTCAATGCCAAAATGAGAGAAGCCAGCGACAAAACAGAGAAACGGCTTTAAAACTTTTAAAAGGCAAACTCATTGAAATCATGGAAAGCGAACAAAAAGAAAAAATCGATGATTTAAAAGGAGACTATGCACAGATTGCATGGGGCAGTCAGATTCGCTCCTATGTGTTTCAACCGTACACAATGGTCAAGGATCATCGCACAAACGCAGAAATGGGTAATATTACTGCCGTTATGGATGGTGATATCGATTTGTTTATCAACGAATATTTAAAAGCCAATACTTGATAAGCAAATTATAGACCTGACTATAGTAAAATTTTAACTTAAGCAAAAATATAAATCGTTTTTCACTCAACAAGCTCTATTTTTTAAGATTTTTAGAAGGACAATACAATGAAAACAAGATTTTTAATTGAATTTCCTGAACAGCTTGCAAGTGAGCCCATAACCTATAATTTAATAAAAAAATATAATTTAAGCATAAATATTTTAAAAGCACATATAAACATTGATATGCAGGGTTTTTTGCTGATTGAAATAGAAGGCGAAGAGGATAATATAAAAAGTGCCGTTAAATATATGAGAAAACTAAAAGCAAAAGTCACGCCTATGGAATCCATCATTTCAATTGATATGCATAAATGCATTCACTGCGGCACATGCGTTACCACTTGTAAAGCAGGCGCACTTATTAGAGACAATAAAGCTAAAATTTATCTTGACGGCAAATTATGTACAGAATGTATGCTTTGTATTAATGCTTGCCCTCTGCATGCTATTCAATCTATTTTTTAATTTAGCATTTTTTTCAAATAAACAATGAATTTTATTTAAAAAGCTTGTTTAAACAACTAAAACCCTTGACATAAAAACGTCAAATGTATACAATATATTAGAATTAAATATCTTCGGGGCAGGGTGCAATTCCCTACCGGCGGTTATAGTCCGCGAGCGAAATGCTGAATTGGTGAGATTCCAATACCGACGGTTACAGTCCGGATGAGAGAAGTAAAAAATATGCTTTTAAGCCCTGTTTGTTACGGGGTTTTTGTTTTTGCACAATTAATACTTCTTCCTATTCTTTTTTGCAAACCCGAAATTTTAGGAGGAAAATCAAAATCATGAGAACAAACACAAAAAAAATCGTAAAAATTTCAGCGTTGAGTGCTATTGCATTTGTTTTGTACTTCATACTGGAATTTCCGCTCCTTCCGGGAGCCCCCTTTTTAAAATTCGACTTCTCGGATGTAGCCGCACTGGTAGGCGGTTTTGCACTCGGACCTGTGGCAGGCACACTTATCGAATTGTTGAAAAATATCCTTCATTTACTTTTAAAAGCCAATGAAGGTTCTCCGGTCGGTGAGCTTGCAAATTTCATTGTGGGTACAGCTTTGATTTTACCTGCAGCATTAGTATACAGAAAAAACAAAACGAGAAAATCAGCTTTGATCGGTATGCTCACAGGCACGGTGTGTCTGGCTATTGTTGCCGCATTGTTTAACTACTTTGTATTTATTCCGCTTTATTCCCCAACACTTTTAGACAGTGGAGCGGGTACATATATCATGAGTATCATTGTGCCGTTTAACTTACTCAAAGGCGTTATCGTCTCAATTATTACATTTATTTTGTATAAGTATATCTCTCCCTTATTGCATAAATAATAATTGATACTATAAAAAAACGGAGACCTGCTCTCCGTTTTTTACTTGTCATCTTTTATTTTGCACTGATCCGCCCGGGCGCACGTGCTGCAATCCGAGCAACAGCCTTTCTTTTTTCTTATAACAATGACGGATGCTACAACACATGCCGCAATGATTACGATAATGATTATATCCGCAGCATTCATTCTTTTATCCTCCGATAATTAATCTGCCCACATTATAAACTAAAAATGCGACAATCCAGGCAACTCCCGTTTGATAGCCCACTGCCAGCAGTGCGCTTTTGATACTTCCCATCTCTTTTTTGGTTACTGCAAGAGATGCTACACATGGCATATATAAAAGCGTAAAACAAAGGAACGAATATGCGGCAAGCGGTGTAAACAACTGCGTAAGCGACATATCGCTGCCGAGCAATACCTGAAAAGTACTGATAACCGCTTCTTTCGCAGTAAGCCCGGTTAAAAGCGCGGTGGAGCTTTGCCAAGTTCCAAATCCCAAAGGCTTGAAAACCGGCGCAATAAATGTTCCAATTGCCGCAAGCATACTCTGCGAACTATCGGATACCATATTAAATTTATAGTCAAAACTCTGTAATAGCCATATCACAAGCGATGCAATAAAAATAACCGTAAACGCACGCACAATAAAATCTTTTGCTTTCTCCCATACATGAAGGCCTATCGTTTTCGCAGACGGCATCCTGTATGCCGGAAGCTCCATAATAAAAGGAACAGAATTCCCTTTAAACACCGTCTTTTTAAGCAATAGCCCCGACAGAACCGCAACGATCATCCCGAGTATATAGAGGCTTATCATCACGAGAGCCTGATTTTTTGCAAAAAAAGCAGCTGCGAATACTGCGTAAATAGGCAGTTTTGCCGAGCATGACATAAAAGGCGTCAGTGTAATCGTCATTTTTCTGTCCCGCTCACTCGGCAGTGTTCTGGTTGCAAGTATTGCGGGTACCGAACATCCAAACCCGATCAGCATCGGCACAAACGATCTTCCGGAAAGCCCTATTTTCCGCAGCAGTCTGTCCATCACAAAGGCTACTCGAGCCATGTATCCGCTGTCTTCCAAAAGAGACAGAAAGAAAAACAATACAACGATGAGCGGCAAAAATCCAAGCACACTCCCCACTCCCGCAAAAATTCCGTCGATAATCAGCGAATGAATGGTTGGGCTTATACCAAATCTAAGCAGCGCCGCATCGGCCGCAAGGGTGAGTTTATCGATTCCTATTGCGAGCAAATCACTCAGTCCCGCACCGATCACACCAAATGTGAGCCAAAAAATGAGTGATATGATCAGTAAAAATATCGGCAGCGCAAAATACTTGTGCGTAAGTATATTGTCTATTTTTATACTTCTTATATGTTCTTTGCTTTCTGTGTTTTTAAAAACCGCTTTTTTACAGACATTTTCTATAAATTCATAGCGCATATCCGCCAGCGCGGCTTCACGGTCAGTGCCAAGCTCCTGCTCCATCTCGGTAACGATATGATCTAAAATATCTTTCTCATTATCCGATAACTTGAGTGCTTCTTCTATCTGACTGTCACCTTCTACCAATCTTGTCGCCGCAAAACGCATAAAAATCCCTAAATTTTGCGCATGATCTTCTATCAAATGCGCCACGGAATGGATGGCTCTATGTACATAACCCTCACAAAAATCCATTTTTTTGGGCCGTATCTTATTTTGCGCAATCTCGATTGCTTTTTTTATCAAGAGATCGATTCCCTCATTTTTACTTGCCGAAATCGGCATCACCAATACACCTAATTCCTCACTCAGCACATCCACATTGATATAGCTTCCGCTGGATACGATGGAATCCATCATATTCAGTGCAATGATCATGGGGATATTTAACTCCATAAGCTGAAGAGACAGATATAAATTCCTTTCAATATTTGTCGCATCAACAATATTGATGATCGCATCCGGTTTTTCTTTGATCAAAAAGTCTCTTGTAACGATCTCTTCTGAAGTATACGGTGACAGAGAATAAATGCCGGGTAAATCCACAACCACGGCATCTTTGTTTTTTCTTATTATGCCTTCTTTTTTTTCTACCGTCACACCCGGGAAATTGCCCACATGCTGATTGCTTCCTGTAAGTTGATTGAACAGGGTTGTCTTTCCCGAATTCTGGTTTCCGGCCAAAGCAAAAATCATATCGCTGCCTCCGCTTCTTCAATGACCTCAATATTTTTTGCGTCTTCTCTTCTCAGTGTAAGTTCATAACCTCGAAGATGAAGCTCAATAGGATCTCCCATCGGCGCCACTTTGCGCACCATCACTTTTGTTTTAGGCGTCAGCCCCATATCAAGCAGTCTTCGCCTAAGGGCTCCTTGCCCGCCGACTTTATATATTTTACAGCTTTTACCTACTTCTATTTCATCCAAAGTGCTCATTATTTCCTCAAATATTGTTAGATTAAGTTAACATTTTATTTAAAAAATTTTTATTATTCTAAATTAACTGTGTCTAACATTTTAGTCTCGCAGGCTTGTTTTGTCAAGCAATTATGCTATACTTTATTTAGGTGATAAAAATGACTTCGCTAAGCCCTTCAAGCCAAGATTATCTTGAAGCAATATTAGAACTTTCAAACAAAGAAAACGAGATACGCTCCATCGATATCGCGCAGTTAATGGGTGTCTCACGTGCGAGTGTGAACAAGGCAGTCGGCATCTTAAAAGATTTCGGCTATATTACACAGCAAAAATATTCTTATATTGAACTGACAGACTATGGCAGAAAAGCTGCCTCTTCCATTCGCGAACGCCATGATACACTAAAAACCTTCTTAATCGAAGTATTAGATGTGAGTGAAAAAACAGCCGAAGAAGATGCATGCAAAATGGAACACGCCATCAGCAGCGAAACTTTCGGCAAGTTAAAAAAATATGTTAAAAATACTGCTACGGCAAAAAAATAAGCTTTATAATATTCTCAAAAGAAGGTGATTTTGATTGGAGAGCGGCACATGGATAGCCATCTATTTACCAATATTTGTTTTATTTGTAATCATTATACCTATGCAATATACAGCCCCAAAATCAGATTTTTTAAAACATGCCAGAAAGAAAGGAAAAAAAATGACAAACGAAATCATTAAAAAATATATCGGCAGCAAGGTAAGGCTTTCAACAGGCTCTTATGGCATCAGTGTAGAAGGCAAAATAACCGGTCTTACCGAAAATTGGCTTGAAGTAGAAACAAAAAAAGGAACCGAATTGATCAACTGCGAATATATCCAAAATATCAAAATCATGCAAAAATAAAGTCTGCTTTAAAGTAGGCTTTTAGATTTTAAATGAATATAAAATTAAATTTTTAAAACTATTTTATGATACACTTTTTTACCTTTTTTTATGATCATCTTGCCTTCTTCAAAATTATCCAGTGAGAAAAGCACATTACCGTTTTCTATCTTTTGTCCGTCTACGCTGATACCGCCTTGATCTATGAGGCGCCTTGCATCGCTCTTGCTTGATGCAAGACCTGTGAGAAGCAGCAAGCTGATAATATCCATTCCTTTTTCGATTTCATCCGTGCTTAACGATGTTGTGGGCATATTGGAATCATTACTGCCTTGTTCAAAGAGTGCCTCTGCGGCCTGTTGCGCCATGGCAGCTTCCTGCTTTCCATGCACCAATGCCGTGATTTCATAAGCCAGCACTTTTTTTGCTTCATTTATTTCGCTTCCTGATAATGCACTTAACCTGCGCACTTCATCCATAGGCAGAAATGTAAGCAGTTTTAAACATTTTTCTACATCGTCATCCCCTACATTTCTCCAATATTGATAGAATTCATACGGAGAAGTCTTTTCTTTATCGAGCCACAGCGCACCCTTTTCCGTTTTTCCCATTTTTTTGCCTTCACTGTTTACAAGAAGATTGAATGTCATACCATAGGCAGCCCCGCCGCATTTTCTTCGAATGAGATCAACGCCTCCGAGAATATTGCTCCACTGGTCATTGCCGCCAAATTGCATGATACAGTCATGGTCTTTATAAAGCATCAAAAAATCATACGACTGCATGATCATATAGTTAAATTCTAAAAATGTAAGTCCGCTTTCCATTCTGTTTTTATAGCATTCCGCCGTAAGCATTCGATTGACAGAAAAGCACGAACCTACATCTCTTAGAAATTCAATATAATTTAAATGCAGCAGCCAGTCTGCATTATTGATCATAAGTGCTTTATCATCCGAAAAATCCAGAAATTTATTAAAGACTTCTTTAAACTTCTCGCCGTTTGCGTTGATTTGCTCTATTGTAAGCATTTTCCTCATATCCGTTCTGCCCGAAGGGTCCCCCACCATTGTGGTCCCTCCTCCGATTAAGGCAATCGGCCTGTGTCCGTAGCGCTGCATATAAGCCATCACCATGATTTGAATAAAGTGCCCTACATGAAGGCTGTCTGCCGTAGGGTCAAAACCTATATAAAAAGTTACCTTTTGTTCCTTAAGCAGCTTTTTAATTTCTTCTTCGTGTGTTAGTTGTCCTATAAATCCTCTTTCCTGCAAAACATCAAAAACATTATCGTGCATATTGACTTATCCTTTCGATAGATTATAATAAAAAAGTCCCTTCTTAATAAAGGGACGGAATATTCCGCGGTACCACCCAATTTGACCAAATGATTTAGTCCGCTTGTATGAACTATGCTCATAAGTTGTAATTCAATACTTGGCAATTAATATCTTTCAGCAACCGATATCTCTCTTACAATCAACCGAGTATCTACTAAGCTTATTCATGGCATGATATAAATCTTTTATGGCAGTATATAGGAAAAATATTTGTTTGTCAAGAAGGGGCTGTTTTAAAGAAAATATATACTTCTTTATGATAAAGTAGTATTATAAATACTTTATAGTAATATACTTATTTTATGTAATTAGAAATTTAAACTATTCCGTTAAGGAGTGAAAAAATGAACGAAAAGCAAAAAAGCAAAGCGCCACTCATAGTGTTTATAATCGTCTTGGTTTTATTGACCAACTTTGTTACTTACACACTGCTTACAACCTTTGGCATCAGCATCGGCGGTAAAAGCGTCATTGCCGTTGACAGCTCGTATACAGCCAAAAAAATCAATAAATTGATCTATTTATATGATGAGCTTGATAATAAATATCTTGAAACCTTAGATAAAGATACCTTATGGGAAGGTGTCTATAAAGGTTTGTTTGAAGCCGCGGGAGACGAATATACTGTCTATATGGATAAAGAAAGTTTTGCGAGTTACACGGAAGATATCACCGGTAATTATGCAGGGATCGGGGTACGCATTGTAATGGGCAACGATGAACTTGTTACCGTTATCAGTGTCTTCGCAAATTCTCCTGCCGAAAAAGCGGGTATGCAAGTCGGTGATAAAATCATTGCTATAGAAGATATGGATGCAACCAAGTTTTCTGTTGACGAAGCTGCTTCAAATATGCGCGGAGAAGCCGGTACCACCGTGAATATAACCATTCTTCGCGGCGAAAAAAATATTGATCTGTCTTTAGAGCGTGCGCAGCTCAGTATAGAAAGTGTCACAGGCAGCATTCTTGACAACAACATAGGCTATATCAATATATCCGAATTTTCTTCAAGCGTATCCGACCAATTTATTTCCACGCTTGACAACCAACTCAAAAATGGCATTACTTCGCTGATCATAGATTTGCGCAACAATCCCGGTGGCGATGTGGATGAGACAATCAACATTGCCGATCGACTGCTTGGAAACTGCATGATTATATACACTGAAAATAAAATCGGCAAAAAAACAGAATACACTTCTACAACGGCACAGTCACTCGACATACCGATTGTTGTTCTTATCAATGAATACTCTGCATCAGCATCCGAAATACTTGCAATATCGCTTAAAGATAATGACGCAGCAACCCTTATCGGCACAAAGTCTTATGGTAAAGGCATCATACAAACATTTAAAGGCATGCTTGACGGAAGCGGTTATAAAATCACGACCGAACAATATTTTTCCCCGATCGGCACCGTTATTCACAAAGTAGGCGTGGAGCCTGATGTCGTTGTAGAATTACCAGATGACATCACGTATGAATACGGGAAGATACCTGCAAATCAAGATACACAGCTCCAGGCAGCAATCAAATATCTAACACAAAATAAATAAGAAAAGAGTATGATGCAATGTATACGGTATGTGCCAACTGCACCTTTGGCCTTGAAAGTGTTTTGAAAAAAGAACTTATTCACCTGGGCTATGAAATCATTAATACAACAGATGGAAAAATCTACTATAAAACAGATGAATACGGTATAGCAAAATCGAATCTCCATCTCCGCACAGCCGGAAGAGTCTTTATCAAAGTAGGTGAATTCACAGCTACTTCTTTTGATATGCTTTTTGATCATACTGCCGCGCTTGAATTTGAAAAATATATTCCATCAGACGGAAAATTTGACATCTATAAAGTAAACTGTTCATCCTCAAATCTGATGAGTAAATCGGATTGTCAGGCAATCATAAAAAAGGCTGTTGCGCAGCGTTTGAAAAAAATGCACAATGTCTCTCATCTTGCGGAAACCGGCAATAGCTATCCTCTTTTTGTAACCATTAAACATGATAAAGCAGAAATTTTTATCAATACTTCAGGCGAAGGACTTCATAAACGAGGTTACAGGGCCAGAGGAAACGAAGCCCCCCTGAAAGAAACACTCGCCGCTGCTATGGTACTTTTTTCCGATTACCACCCTGAAAAAACACTCGCTGATACAATGTGCGGCTCGGGTACTATCTTAATTGAAGCCGCAATGATCATGAAAAACATGGCCCCTTCTATAAACAGGGCATTTATCAGTGAGCAATGGAGTAAGACCTATAAGCAATCTTATGCGGATTGCAGATCAGACGCAAAGAAAAATATTTTAAATATTCCTTTGCGGATCTTAGGGAGCGATATTGATTATTTTTCTATCAGGCAAGCAAAGGAAAATGCCATAAAAGCCGGCGTGGCAGATGACATTGCCTTTCAAAAACTGGATTTAAAAAACTTTTCTTCAAAGAAAAAGTGCGGTGTGCTTATTTCCAACACCCCCTATGGAATGCGTACCGGCGGACACTCAGTTCTTGAAGTGTATAAAAACTTGGGACAAGTATATGAAAATTTAAACGAATGGTCTGCTTTTTTACTCTGTGGCAATGATAATTTTGAAAAAGCTTTCGGGAAAAAAAGTGACAAAAACCGTAAGCTCTATAACGGCGGCATTAAAACTTATCTCTACTCTTATTATTCAAAAAAACGGAATGAACAAAATGAAAATAAATGAAGCCTTGCCAAAAGGCGTTGAGCTGTTAAGAAGCTCTAAAAGCGATATTGTCCTTCCTCTTCTCGAAGCGCAGCTGCTTTTGGCGCATATTTTAGGCAAAAGCAAAGAATCCTTAATTGCTTACGATCAAGATGAATTAGACAGCAAGCAGGAGAAAGATTATTTTAATGCCGTAAATAAAAGATTCTATGGATGCCCCATAGCCTATATCACAGGCAAAAAAGAATTTATGGAACTTACGCTCTTTGTAGACAGGAGTGTATTGATTCCGAGAGACGATACAGAAATCCTTGTTGAGTGCGTGCTGGACTATGCAGCAAAGAAAGAAGGCAAAGCAGAAATATTAAATATAGGTACGGGAAGCGGATGCATCGAAGCAGCATTGGCAAGTCGCAATAAAAACATTTTTATTACCGGTGTTGACAAATACGAAAAAGCTTTGAAAATAGCTTCTAAAAACATTAAGCATCATAAACTTCAAAATCAGATAACACTTCTGCAATCGGACCTGTTTTCCGCAATTCATCCTTCCCACCGCTTTGATATCATTTGTTCAAATCCGCCTTATGTATCACAAGAAGAAATGAAACATTTAAGTATCGATGTGGCTGCCTATGAGCCGATCGCGGCGCTTTATGGAGGCAGTGACGGTCTTGATTTTTATAGAAACATTGCACAAAAATCTAAAAATTTTTTAAAAGCAATGGGCAGTCTCATTGTTGAAATCGGCTGCAATCAGGCGGAAGATGTTAAACAAATTTTTAATCAAAACGGTTTTATAAATTTATATTGCATGCAAGATTTAAGCGGCCGCAACAGAGTAATTTGCGGTGACAAAAAATAAAACGGGCTCTATGCCCGTTTTAATCTTTTATGGCGACAGCTTCTATTTCAACAAGCCCACTTAACGGAAGCGCGCCTACCTGAAAAGCAGCTCTTGCGGGATAATTTGGGGTAAAATACTGCATATATACTTTGTTGACTGCCACGAAATCTGAAATATCTGCAAGATACACAGTTGTTTTAACAACATCTTCCATCTTATATCCTGCTTCAGAAAGGATTGCCTTCATATTATTTATCGCCTGATGTGCCTGCTCGACAGCTGAGCCTTCAACGAGCTGGGATGTAGTTGGATCAATACCCAACTGCCCTGATATAAAAAGTATATTTTGAGCCTCAACCGCCTGAGAATACGGCCCAACCGCTTTTGGCGCATGTGTGGTTGAAATAATTTTTTTCATTTTTTCTTTCCCTTTCTTAATCATTTTCCAACAGTTTGATTTCTTCTAACTTTGTAAATTTCAAATTTAATCTTTTGATGCTGGCAACATATTCAAACATATCGGCCGTTGTATATAGATGCGTATATTTCCCATTTTCTTTTCTGTTATCCAAATCGTTCCTAACAAGATATTTTTTTAATTCTTTAATTTGTCTTTCCGCAGGATCTATTAATTTAATAGAAGGATACATTGTTTTAATCTCATTTTCAATGATGGGAAAATGGCTGCAGCCGAGAATGAGTGTTTTGACATTTTTACTTGCAATCGGGTCGATACATTCCTTAATTAATTCATATAAAAGTAAAACATTCTCCATTTGGCTGTTGATCACTTTCGGCAGACGGCTGCTGTCGTTTGAGATCAATTTTACATTGGGTCCCATTCTTTTCATCGTATAGTCGTATACACCGCTTCTTACCGTTGCCACTGTTGCAATGAGCCCGATTTCTCTCTCATGTAATTCTGCCGCTTGCATACATCCATATTCCACAATGCTAAACACCGGCACGTTTGCTTTTAGTCTTTCTATCTGCGAGGAAATCGTATTACATGCCAGCACAATGGCTTTCACGTTTTTTTCTTCTAAAAATTCTATTATTTTATTTGCGTATTCTACAACTTCTTCATATGTACGGTTTCCGTAGGGCATCCGCAGCGAATCGCCAAAGTAGATAACATTTTCATTGGGAAGTATCTTTTGAATCTGTTTTACTGCCGTGAGCCCCCCAACTCCCGAATCGATAACTCCGATTGGTTTTATCATAGACTACTCTCCTTAATGCATTGCTTACTAAAATCACTTCGTATATTATAATACAGACAAGCTGTTTTTAAAATATCCATTTTCATAAATAAAATCAACAATTCCTCTCGCAATTGCCAAAGCAAGCCTTGCATGATGGCTGTCTTTTTGAAGAAGTTTTTCTTCCTCTACGTTGGAAATAAAACCACATTCTACAATAACCCCCGGCATGGGGTTATTTTTGAGGATGAGCAGATTATCTCTTTGTTTGATTTCTCTCATTTTCCCGTCTACATCAAGCACTGCAAGCCTGTCGGAAATGGCCTGGGCAAGTTGCTTAGAATATTCAGATTCTTCATAATAAAGCGCGCCGGTCCCCGAAACACTTCGGTTGGGCATATGCGAATCGAGATGAATACTGACCATGATGTCTGCATCGCTGTTTTGTATAATTTCATGACGAAGACGCATATCCGTATCTTTGTCCCAAGACTCACCTTCTTCTAAAAGCCCTGTATTTGTCTGCCTCGTCATAATAACCTCTGCTCCCATGATTTCGAGTGTTTGTTTCAACTTTAGAGATATTTTTAAATTTAATATTGATTCATCCTCTCCGTTAATACCAACTTTTCCGGGATCTAGTCCACCGTGTCCCGGATCAATAACGATTTTTATTCCCCGAAGCGGCAGCACTTCATTTCCGGCATAAATGCTTGTAAACTTAATATAGCAAACAGCACAAGCTACAATGAAAACAAAGATAAGAATCAATATACTTATTTTTTTTATGCTCATACTTATTTCACCTGATTATTTTATTTTTTGTTGTATCATTTTATGCGCCATCAGATGAAATCATGCTTTATATATAAGTTCAAAATAAAAAATACTATTTATTCCACTGCTATTTGATTATCCGCCGGCAAAGCAATTCCTTCTTTCCTCTTTTTACGCACACTTATCTCAGCGCCGATCCATACAATGAAAGGAATAATTATTTGAAACGGAATCGCATATATTTGATAAGGTTTTAAAAATTCAAAAACTTCAACAATACTCGCATTCGCTATGGGGCACATTGCAAATATCAATAGGCTCAAAGGCGCCACCACTACTTTATAATTTTTCAATCCGAACAACTTTGTTATACCTTTTGCTGCCGTGAAAAGACAAATAGCCAATTTTGCAACACCTGCAATAATAAAGGCATACGTAATCAATCCTTCGATTCGTTCCAGAAAATTCTGTATACCTATCAGCCTTGCCGCTTTAAATGACGGAAAATATGAATTTTCCATTAAATCAGGTCCTAATAATATTATATTTCTAAGCACAATCACCATCAATACCAGCGAACCGAACAATATGCTATATAAATATAATTTATAAGGATTGTCATTTTTCCCCTGCCGTATATCATCGGCCACTCCCAAAAACAATACCGTCTCCGCAAGCGGAAATACTAGAATCCTCCATGCTCCTGCCGAAAGCTCTTTAATACTGTGATTTGCTATAGGAAATAAATTCTCAAAATTTTGAACTCTGCCAAAAGATAAAAATATAGTAAGGATTAAACTAATGCACAGGATAGAAAACGCCGATACAACCCCTCTTCCCATATTGTGCATTGAACTTAAAACAACATAGATAACAGTGAGTACCATAGCCGCTATGATGACCACTTTTGGCGTTGCGGTAAGTGAAGTCATCTTTATAAAATTACAAAAGATACTCAAAATAGTTATGCTCACATGTAGTGCATACCACACAAATAAAATGATGAGTATTTTCCCGATAAATGGTTTAAACACTTCCTGCATAATATAAAAAATATTTTCCTCGGGATATAGTTTCATGATTCTTGCATACATTAAAACCAAAGGAAGCACAAAAACCGTTGCCATTAGTAATGAAATCCAGGCATCTTGTCCGGTCTCTGCGTTTAATCCTATAATGGCACTGTCTCCGAAGATAAACAGAATTACCAAAAAAATTATTTGCCGCATAGATATCATTTCTTTTTTCATTTATTTATTCCTTGCCATATTATTGTTTTCATACCTATTTGATTTTTATATGATTAATTAAAAAATATGAAATAGTATTCAAATCAGGTTTTAGGTATATTTTTACAAGCAAAATAGCTGCACAAATAAACAGTAAGAACGAATACACCCATATCTCCCTGCTCTGCTTTCTTTTAATCGTTGGAATAAAGCCAAAAATAATAATCAGCGCGAACATGAATAAAATAACAGCTGTTTGCATAGATTCTCCTTTTTTTAATTCTTCATAAATCCGGTATTTGTAATGTGTATCTGAGACTTTACCTCTATTTCTATTTCCGTAAAATATTTGTTCCAATTTTTACTAACTTCCGCCCACAATTTCGGATCTTTACGATAGACCAAATTTCCAAATCCGAAAATATCAGAGATATATTCCATCTGAACTTTTTGTATAATATTTTTTATTTGTTTACTTAATTCTTTATCTGCCTTTTTTTGTATTTTCTCTATCGTATAATTATCTAACTCATCAGAGCATATATTATACTCACCTAAAAATACTTCCATTTGAATTTCTATCGTTACTGTAAAATTATCTTTTTTTTCATCATATTGATACGAAGATTTTGTTTTGTTCTTATTGATTTCAAGAGAGACCATGCTATGATCACCATCCTCCAATACAAAAACCCCTCCCATAACCTCGTTGGTAATAAACAGAAAATAAAAAGTTTCTTCAGGAGATAAATAACCTATCAGTTTATCACTGTTAAAAAGTGCTATGCCGTTTGATTCTACTGTTTGCTTATCATTATTCATTGTCACATGGAAAGCAGGAAGCGTCAGCTGCCGCCCGCTATCGTTTAAAAGTTCATACACCTCAAACATTTCTATATCTCCGGTTTTACTTGTTATTTTATGATCCTTTTTTATGATCGTTTTTATCTCTGTTGATGTAATGGAATTGGTAATGCCTTTCACTTTAAGAAGTGCCTTGGCAGTCGGCTCCTGCGATATAACTACATTAATTGTCTCCCTTGGCTCGGCATCTCTTAAAAATAAATCAATACATTTTTTAATGCTTTCTTCTTTAGCGATTTGCTCGCTTATAATTAAAACTTCCATGCTGCCGAAAAACATTTTTGTGGCAGATTTACTCTTTGCATTTCTCACCGCCTCAAATAATGTTTTTCCTTCGGATTCTACAAGGGTAGTTTGTGTCCCCTGATCTTTGGAACTTTTTTGCAAATCAATAATTTCATAAGTCAATTTATACATATTTGTACTTGTGTCTTTATCAATCGCAAGGCCGATTGCAATACCTATTTCGTTGAGTCCCACATAATCCCAGCAGCCGTATAACGGCATACAGCTAAAAATCATTATTATAATCAAAAGTGTTTTTATAGTTTTCTTATTCATCATCTATCTCTAACCTAATGATATCTTGTGCTATATCAGGCCGCTTTTTCATTGCAAACCAAGGGCCTCTGATAAAAATATCTTTTATGCTCTGATAGTGTAAATCTTCATAGGTTTGAAGCTGGGGCACGCCCATTGAACGAAGATTATACAGATGCACAATGAGTACAATCAAGACCATTATGAAACCATATAATCCCAGCAGCCCTGCACCGGCAATAAATGCCAGCCGAATAACCGTGATCGATGCCCCCATTCTTGGTGTTAGAAGAGATGTGATGGCACTGAATCCGACAACAATAATGACGGGTGCATCTAGGAGTTTTGCATCAACGGCCGCCTGCCCGATAACCAACGCGCCTACAATGCTGAGTGCTGAACCGACATTGGAAGGCATTCTCAGCCCCGCTTCCCGCAAAAAATCAAAAACGATCAGCATAAGCGTCATTTCTATAATGACCGGAAAAGGAACACTGCTCCTTTCGGCTGCAACATTTAAGAAAAATACCGTCGGGATCATCTCTTTATGAAAAGCAACAAGCACTAAATACAGACCGGGTGTGAGTATCGAAAAAAAATAGGATGTCATACGCAGTATTCTTGCAATCGATGCATAAAAGAAATTGGTAAAATAATCATCACCCATTTGAAAATTTTCTATAAATAAATAAGGAAGCGTCATGACAATAGGGGAACCGTCGACAAAAACGGCGATCCTGCCTTCCAGCAGCTTGCCGACCACGCTGTCCGGCTTTTCTGTAGTACCTGTTTGACGAAATAATGTATATTTCGCATCACGTATATTTTCTGCGATATAATTTGCATCAAGCACACCATCGATTTTTATTTTTTTAAGCCTGCGATACAGTTCGTCAAGCACTTTTTTATCCACCAAACTGTCAAGATAGCAAATACATGCTTGTGTCTGCGTACGCTCTCCGATACTGTAATACTTCATTTTCAAATCATGTGTACGCAGCCTTCTGCGAATTAACGATAAGTTCACAAGCAACACTTCTCCGAAGCCTTCTCTTGGACCGCTTACTGCTTTTTCATTATCGGGCTCTGTGATCGCTCTCATGAAAAAAGATTTGGTGTTTAAAATAATTGCCTGATCCTGACCTTCCACAAAAACAACCGTATCCCCGTATGTGATTGCCTGAATGATATCTTTTATTTTTGTCGTAGTTTTTGTTTCACCGACTTGAAGTACATGATTTAATAATATATCAATGGAATCTCTATTTTTTTTTACATGATTGTTCAAAAGAGGTGCAACTATATGCTCGTTTAAAGTAATAGAATTAACAAGGCCGTCACTGTAGAATAAATAAAGTTTGAGATCTTCTTTGTTTTGAAGATTCCTTGTAACAAGTGTGTCGTCATCTACAAAAAGCCGATGAAGAAATGCAACGTTATCTTTTAGCGAAGAAGACAGCACAACTTCATTCGTATCTTCTTTTGCGCAGATATCCGACTTTGAATTTTTCTTATCCGTTTTATTCTTCCTAAGTTTATGAAACCACTGCATGAATGTTCCTCATATATTACTGAAGTTAGTAGTTATTATGAACATTTTTATAAATATTAAACATGAAAAATCCTTTTTAAAAAATATTCTAACAAGGATTGTATTAAATTATTTTTCAAATTATAATGAAGGCGAATCCATAAATATTTATGGATGAATAAACAAGCAAATATAAAAAAGACTATTAAAATAACCAAAACCATGTTTAATTTTTGAAATTAGGATGTGTAAAAATGAAAAATTCATTTATGAAACAATATAATAAGATCAAAAAACAAGAGCATAAAATGTTGAACCATCAGCCGAATGCGCTTATGAAATCAACAATATCTCCTGTTAAAGAAAAAATAGAAGGCAAAATTCCGCAAAAAGTGAGCACAATGCTTAACAACGCTTTTTACAAGGGTTTTCAGCTCATCTTTGAAAAAGGAACCGTCGCTATTGAAAAAACATACGATAAAAACAAAGCTCAATTTGCTTATGATATCAATAACTATGCCATTAATAAAAAATTTTCCGGCAAACATATGAGAAAATTGAGTAAAAGAGCCAATTATTCAAAAATGATCAATTCTTCCATCTCCGTACTCGAAGGCGGCGTGCTCGGCTTTTTGGGTGTCGGCCTTCCCGATGTTCCGCTGTTTATCGCAATGATTATGAAAACAATTTATGAAGTTGCGCTCAGTTATGGATTTGATTATAAAAACGATGAAGAGAAGGCTTATATTCTTCTTTTGATATGCACCGCAGTCAGTAAAGAAGATGAAAAATTAAAGTTTAACAATGAACTTCAAAGCCTGCAAATAAGTATCGATAAAAATTATCCCATGCAAATTGATTTACAGCTTTATATGAGAAAAGCTTCCGAAGCACTTTCAGGGGCTCTGCTTACGGCAAAATTTATTCAAAGTATCCCTGTCGTCGGCACAATCGGCAGCGTTGTCAATTATAATATCATCAACAAAGTCAGCAAAACGGCCAACATCAAATATAAGAAAAGATATTTGAACAGCAAACTCTCGGAAATGAAATTATAATTTCTTTAGATTTAGTGAATATACTTATATTGTAATCGCTGTGACAGCCTGCTTAGAATTTCATTCGGTATGGTACCACATTTTTTTGCAACTTCTTCACATGTAACCAGCTTTGAGCCGTCTCTGCCGATGATCGTGACGATATCCCCTGTTTTCGCCTGTGGAATATTTGTGCAGTCGATAAACATTTGGTCCATGCATACAGTGCCGATGATCGGCGCTTTTTTGCCGTGAAGAAGCACATAAGCAGATCCTGATGAATACTCTCTGGGCATACCATCGGCATAGCCTATCGCAACCACGGCGACGGTCATAAGCGCATCTGCGGTAAAGGCTCTGCCGTAACCGATATTCTGACCCGATGTCACTGTTTTTATTGCCGCAATCCTTGCTTTCAGTGAAAGCACCGGGCTCAGCTTCAAATCAGGAGATGCTGAATTTTGATAATCCGCCGCTCCGTAAAGCGCAATGCCCGCACGCGCATAATCACAAGGCAGCAAAGGATAATTTAAAATTCCGTAGCTCGACTGAAGATGCACCTTACCCGTGCAATACCCTTCTTTTTTCAAAATCGAGATGGCATTGAAAAAACGCCTGATTTGCCTATTGGTCTCGGATATATCCTGTTTTGACAAACTCTGTGACAATCCAAGATGGGAAAATATGCCGTCGACAATCAAATTCTTGCAGGCAAAAATGCTTTCGATTTGTGCGATATGGAATACATCCACTCCAAGCCTGTGCATACCTGTATCTACTTTTATATGAACATGAATTTTTTCCCCAAGATCATTGAGCTCTTTTGCATAAGAAACGTCCACGACCGTTTGTGTCAGCCCGTAATGCACAACGCAGGGCAAATCGCAGGGCAGTGTATATCCTAAAATTAAAATTTCTCCATAAATACCGTTTTTTCTCAGCCGCATTCCTTCTCTGCAAGTCGCAACCGCAAAGGCTTTTATGCCGATTGCATTCAAAGCTTTCGCTGCCTCGATATCTCCATGGCCATATGCGTTTGCTTTCAGCACAGCCATCAGGCTGCATTGTGCATTAAGCAAACTTTGGAGCTTTTTTGCATTTTGTTTTAACGCTGAAAGGTTCACCTCTACCCATGCTCTGCCTTCTTTGGAGACAGTCAATCGTTTGCCTGTATTGAAATCCGTATAACGGGGTTCATCTTTCATACTGATAAAAAACGGCTGTTTTGCTAACTTTTTCATTATTTTCTCCATCGCGTGAGGATAAATCCGTCTGCATTATTGCCTGATATTTCAAGACATCTCTCTTTAGGTAACCCCATGCTTATTGCCTCCTCCCGTGTTATATAAGCAATTTCCGCTTCCCTTTTTCCTTCTTTGACCATAAGATACTTTTTTTGATATTTAAACTCTTTAAGATATACGATATATTCTTCAAGACAAAGACGGTGCTGCTTGATAAAGCTTGCATGAGGAGTGCCTACATAGCGAAAATGCCACGGTTCATGCGCTATATTTGTAATGCTCTCTTTTTCCTTTTCATATCTTTGTATAAAACCATAAACAGCCGCCTGGTCTCTAAATTTCTCACATATACCTTCGTAAGGAAAATTCGGGCAGATATCATCTATTTTTTCTTCATTCTTTGCCACATCAATGGCAAGCCCGCTCTGATGCTCACTGCAATTTGGCAAAGCTACATACTGCTTTGTAAAAGCTTCTCCGTTCATTTTGAGTGAATTAGCATAGATTTGTGTCTGTTCAGCAAAGCTTCTGTAGCCGCTGGTTAACACAATTTGTCTGCTTCCCCCGATAGCTTCACACAATTTTAAATACTGTTCTGCCGTTTTTATATGGAGCGAAACATTTTTATTTTCTCTGTCAAGATGCACAAGCTGTGAAGTGAGGATATGTTCTTTGCATATAATGGGATGCTGAGCATTAACAAGGATCAAACTCCCTCTGTGAATATTGGCCTTATTTAATAAATACATACTCATTTTTTGCAATACTGAGCTCGATCAGCTTGTCTAACATTTCTGCAAAATCAATCCCTGCTTCCTTCATCATATTCGGATAGCGGCTATGCGGAGTCAAGCCGGGAATCGTATTGACTTCATTAAAAATGATTTCATTATTCGGCGTTAAAAACATGTCCACTCTTGCAAATCCGCTGCATCCGAGCGCACGGTAAATTTTATCAGCCGTCTCTTTTACTATTTGCGCCGTGGGCTGTGCAATCCTTGCAGGCAAGTGAATTTTTGAAGTTTTCAGACTGTATTTCTCCGAATAGTCAAAAAATCCGTTACATGTTTCAATTTCATCCACTTCTCCAATTCTCAGTTTATCGCTGCCGAGTATGGCGCAGCCCACTTCAAAGCCATCGACGGCCTCTTCAATAATCACTTTGCTGTCGTATAAAAAAGCCTGAGTGATCGCTTGCGCCAGCTTTTGAGGCTGATATACTTTGCTGATGCCAAACGAAGAACCTGATCTAAGTGGCTTTACAAACAGAGGATACGCTAAAGCTTGTGCGTTCACTTCAGCGTCATCCAAAGAATACGATCGATTGAGCACAATTGATTTTGGCACCCTTATACCTGCTGATTGTGCAATTTTATGCGCTTTATCTTTATCCATGCAAAGCGCAGAAGAAGCGCTGTCACATCCCACAAAAGGAATGCCCACAAGTTCAAATAATCCTTGAAGCGTTCCGTCTTCTCCGTTTTTTCCGTGCAGCACAGGGAACGCGCAATCAATGGCTGTTTTTGTGATGATGCCATTGTTTATTTCAATGATTTCTCTTGTTCCTCTGTTTGGCGAAATCAATACTTTTATACAGTTTTCTTTATCTGTATGCCAAGTATCTTTTGGTATATTTGATTCCTCTCCTGCATAGCGATACCATTGCCCCTCTCTTGTGATGCCGATTAAGACTGCCTTATATTTTCTTTTATTTAAATAATGAATAACACTAAATGCCGATTGCAAAGATACCTCATGCTCAGCAGAACAACCGCCAAATAAAATAGCTATCCTCTTCTTTCTCATTTTTTCTCCTTTTTATGTAATAAAAAAATACTTTAATTTTTTTTATATTACTCAAAATTAAAGTATTTTTCTTTCATTTTTACCTATAAATTTCTTATTATTTCCTTGTAAAAACCATACGTTTTTCTTACAAAGTCATCGGAAGGGATACTATAAATTCAATTTGCTCATTTTCGCTGATTGCCTCAATTGTTCCATGATGCAACTCGATGATTTCTTTTGCTATGGCAAGTCCAAGTCCCGCCCCGCCTGTTTTCGTGGCTCTTGATTTATCCAAGCGATAAAATTGCTCAAAAATAATTTTTAGTTTCTCTTTCGGAATTGTTTTGCCATGATTTATAAAGCGCATTGTAATGGTATTTTTATCTTGTGATATAATGATTTTAATTATGGCATTTAAATAACTGTAGTTAATGGCATTACGAATCAAGTTATCAAAAACACGTTCCATTTTATCGATATCACAGATGATTTCCGTACCCGGCGGAATTTGCAGTTCATATTGCAAGCTTTTTTCTGCGAATTGAGGTCTAAATTCATATAATATTTGTTCCAGCATCCTGTTCATGTTTACACTGCTTAACTCCAAAGAGAGAGTGCTTAAATTAAACCGCGTTATTTCAAAAAACTCGTCAATCAGCTCCCCCAGTCTCTCAGCACGATCCAATGAAATCAAAAGATATTTATTGCGCAGTTCCTCTGATATATCTCTCTCATCACATAAAAGCGTTAAATAACCGATAACGGAAGTCAGCGGTGTTTTTAAGTCGTGTGCAAGATAGACAATCAGATCATTCTTTCTTTGTTCCGCTTCTTTGGCAATACGTGCATTATAAATGGCTTGCTGCTTGATATGATTGAGTTTCTCTTCCACTTGTCTAAGCTCGGCCGGCAGATGAATAAACTCCTCATTTGTATCAACCAGCTTACTGCTTGCGTTCGCTATAATATTGATATACTCCAGTGTTTTTTTCCAATGGTAAATAAAAATAATAATAGCTCCTATGGTCCAGCAGCCTAACACAAAGCCTACGATATGATCGCTTACCGGGCGAAGCAATTCATATAAAAAATCCCCTTCATACCATATAAATCTTGCGAAAATATAACGGGCAATCAAAAATACAGCTATTAATATAACAGTATAAATAATCAGCGTTATAAAAAATCGTACAAAAATTGTTTTTGACAATTCTGTCCCCAAAATATTTTTTTCTCTTTTATTCAATGGTATAACCCACTCCCCATACTGTTTTGATAAATTTTGGCCTGCGCGAAGAATCATTCATCTTCTCCCGCAACCTTGCTACATGCGCCATTACAGTATTGTTATTATCCAAATATTTTTCACCCCATACATTTTCAAACAATTCCTCCGAAGAAATCACTCTGCCTCTGTGATCGCATAAATACCAAAGAATAGAAAACTCTATCGGTGTTAAAAAAATCTGTTTATCGTACAACATACATTTATGTGTGTCTTTATTGATGAGAAGCCCTGCAAAATCGTATTCATTGTTTTGCTCTTCTTGCATATAGTGCTCTGTATTATTGTATTTTATATATCGTCTCAGCTGTGTTTTTACCCGTGCCGCAAGTTCCAAAGGGTTAAACGGTTTTGTGACATAATCATCGGCGCCGAGTGTCAGCCCCATTATTTTATCCATATCCTCCCCTTTTGCGGTAAGCATTATAATCGGAAAAAAATATTTTTCTCTGATTTTCCGGCAAAGCGCAAACCCGTCGATATCCGGCAGCATCACATCTAAAATTGCCAAATCGATTAAAGTGCTGCCTACGCATTGCAAAGCTTCTTCACCTGTATAATATTTATATACATTATAATTCTCATTTTTCAGGCAGACTTCAACCAAATCGGCAATCGGCTGTTCATCGTCAACTACTAAAATATTTGCATTCATACACTTTTCCTTTTAAACTTCATCACTATAAAATTTATAATAAGTATTATATCATAAAATTCTTTTTATTTATTTGTACAGCTATAAGCTGCTTTTGCATACACATATATAAAGAGTCCCTTGATTAAGATAATTATTTTTAGGTTGCAAAAACAGATGAATGATTTAATGTTATTTATTACTCTGCTATGTATGAATGAGCTTGTATTCATCTTGCTTTACTTTATGCTGTTTGGAGATACTCTTTTTGATACTGAGAGTTTTCAAACACTCAAAAAGGTTAAAAAAAACAGGCGCCGTGAGTTTTCCTATCTAAGTGAATCGGATTTAGAACTGCTTATAAAATTTTTTAGCACTTTTACAGACAGTGAACTCACACAATTAAATAAAATTATTGTAAAACTGGAATTGTTTGAAGATCATATGCCAGGCAAAAGGCAAAAACCATAAAGATTTTCAAATACTCCTTCTGTCCACATAAAATAACCTAAGATGAACACGACACAAAGTAGCGGCATATACTGCTAAAGAAATTTATTTTTTAAGAGGCAAATATGAGTGACTTGGTTTTTGTTATTATTATGCTGTGTTTTATCGTTCTGATGGTCATTGTGATATTTTTGATCCTGTTTGGTGACAGTATACACGAGACACAGGAATTGGATAAGTTTTATCGCAAGAAAGTAAAAGAACATATCAATGCCGATTTATCGGAATCCGATTATTTACTGCTCGATAAGCTGTGCAGTACGCTCACGCCCACGGAGCTGAGCCAGCTCAATGAGATTTTATTAAAATTGGGCCGGCTTGAAGACAGGATAGTCCAAGAGTAAATAAGCAGTACATTGTGCTTATGAATACTGTAACCAGTATACAAAAAGCAGCCTATAGACTGCTTTTTGTTATATGCATCCTAATATAATCTTACTCAAGCCCCTGCAAAAACAGGGCGCATCTTCTGAACGCTTCATGTCTGCCCTCTGTAAGAATAATGTTATGTTCCCCGTTGTCCGGTCTATACAATTCTTTTTCCGCAGAAGAAATACTGTCATAGATTATCTTCGCGCTGCTTGGGCATGCCACGCCGTCATCTTTGGCCTGGATGATAATGCCAGGTACTTTGATCGCCTGCATAAATCCGTCGGCATTGACCACATCCATTAGGCGGTAGAGCTCTTTGAATGCTTTAATCGCAATATCTTCATAATGGATATGATATTGCCTAAAGAGCCCTGTTTTTCCTGCCATATCACGATGAAAATACTCAACATCATCCGGATACTCGGCGGTAATAAAAGTTCCTTCCACCAATTTCAGCGGTGACGATATGGACATAAACGCCGCAGTATCTGGAAATTTGTTTGCCAGATATAAACTAAGCAGCCCGCCAGTGGAAAGCCCGCCGACATAGAGGGTATCAAAATTTTTCTTCAGCATCTTATAGTCATACTCTGCTTTTGCTATGAAGTCTTCCGCTGTTGTGTGCAGCAGATCCTGCGGATACGTTCCGTGTCCCGCTAAATTAGCGCCATATACATGATATCCGTAATCATTTAAAAAACGTGCCATAGGGATTAACTGGGCAGCTCCCGAGGTGATTCCGTGTATCAACAAAACCGCCTTATTATTATTGCCTTGCAAATAAAATTGGTCATTTGTAATCATGTTTTTCCATTTCCTTTCTTTTATAACATCAGGTTGCCTGCTTCATCAAAGTAAGGCTCGGCTACTTCATGCAGGATTTCGGTTGTGTTTTTATCAAGTAGTTCAATTACGGCCTGAGAGACAATCATTTCCTGCAAATGGAGTGTGTTTTCTATTATAATCACTTTTGCGTTGGAAGGCAAAATATTTCCTGCTGTTTTTAATGCGAGTTCAAAAGCTTGTCTTTCCGTATTGGTGTATGTAGGTGTTTTTCCTCTTTTTAAATACGTGGTCGGAAACAAGTTTGCAAATGTGGCTTCATAATCGATTTTGCTTATGAGTTGCTGAGTAGTAATATCCGCAAGCCCCATACCGAGTGCATTTCCGTTCGAATGTTCACTCAAATCAAGTACGACGATGCGTTTGATATTAGGTGTCTGCGGCTCTGCAATGCCATCTATATAAATTCTGCCGATGACTTTTGTATCCATGCCGGTTCCCGAAAATTCTTTTCCCATCTTTTTTACGATGAGCACGTCCGTATTTTTTATCGGAAGGCGCGGCACATTCTCATATGCATGTTTTAACAGCGCTGCATCCTGCTCTATAAAATCCTTCGGCTCCGCCGCCTTTAATATACTGGTTTCGTCTTTCGAGTTTTCCACAATGGCAAGCCCGGCCAGTATAGGCGCATTACATCTCGCTACTTCATAGGCAAGCGGGATCGTTGTTTCAAGATCATAATAATGCATGGCTGTCGCCCCTTTTTCTTTGCCAAGTCCCACAGCAATCATTTTTACAATGCCGCTTTCGTTTTTACCCGAAAAATCGGTATGCGGCTTTACGCGGTTGACCACGATGATGCCGTTGGATTTATACGCATTTTTATCCATATACACGGGCGCTCCGTTGCTTGTCTTTCCCAATTGCACCACTTCCATGGAAGAGAGGATCTGCGCCTCCATTTTTGTATCCGTGATGCCAAAATGGGAAAGCAACTCCTTTTGTCCCTGCCCGGTAGCACCTCCGTGACTGCCCATGGAAGGCACAATAAAAGGCACTCCGCCACAGCGCCTCACGTAATCGCACACGGTTTTAATGATCAATGCCAAATGATTGATCCCTCTGCTGCCCGCTGTAACAGCATACCTACCGGAAGGTTTTATTTTTGTCTTCAGATTAATCGCGTCAAGCTGCACATTTATTTCCTGTGCAATATTTTCTATCTTAGCTTCAGGAAATCTCTGCCTGATCTTATACATTTTCGGATAATCCATATACTTCACCTGCTTTGCATACCACGATTTGCTCGCCTTTCTCTCCGCTGCCGTCGGCAGTGATGAGATAGCTGTCTATATGTTGTACTGTAAAATAATCTATTATTTGATTTACACATTCTTTTTTATTTTTAAATTGCTGCATGAGTATTTGCATCACATTATTCATTTCCTGCTCTGTACATTTGGCCGCAACCCCCGGGCTTTCAGCCCGGGCAATCATATAAAGTCCGTGCCCTATATATTCAATCTCTCCCCAGGCACTCTTTGGCTTCTCTGCAGGATTTCCTATAACTCCACCTGTATATCCGCTCGTCATATGCTCCGCCTTGATACTCGCACCGACAACATAGACATCTTCATCAAATGTTTCGCTGATTTTTTCGGCTAACTTATAGTCGATATCGTAAAGATCATCTTGGCGTGTTATGCTTAGCGCCTGCAACTGCCTGCATTTTTTAGTCTGCACCATAGCCGTATTCTTCTTACAGAGTCCCCCGATATGAATAATCTGGCCGCTAAAGCAAGTAATTTTACATAAAAATTTATCCATATCACTTTATGTAGCTTGCTTGCGCATTCGGATATTGATTGTATATGGCACGAATCATGCGCTGATTGATTTGACTTAGCCTTATATCTTTTGGGTCGTAGATTTCTAAAAATGCATCAAATGCCGCACAGGCTTCTACGTATGGCCCCGGCAGATTCATAACAAAACTTTTTTTCTTTTTGCCGCACACCAGCTTGCACCATAAATGCCCGTTGCTTCCATAGATTTCGCTTTTCTCAAATTCGTCCAAATACTTGCTTAGAGCACTGTGTGTATAATCTTCGGATAACGTAGAGCTGTAACGATGCCCGCCGCCCGAACCGCCTGTTAAAATCACTAAATCGGCTTTGGCTGTAACACATCGTTCAATATCTTTTATTATATTTTCCGTCTCATCCCTCACAGGCGTTTTGCGCGTTATTTCACAGTCGGGATACTTTTTAATAAGTTCTTGCAAAATGTAGGCACTCGATGTATCTACAACAATGCCAAGCAGTATTTCATTTCCCGTCGGTATGATACTAATGTTCATTTTTTTGCCACCTTTCGCGCGCACAAGAGATCTCGCTTACCATCTCCAGACGATCAATATCGACATCAACAGCATGCAAGGCCGATAATTCCACAACATTTTGGGCGGTGATTCCTTCCGTGAGTGAAAGCGCCGTAATGATACCTTGCGCATCTTTTAAGATATCTTCGGGTGCTGTTTTATAAATATCCATCTCCAGGCTGCTGCCCGTGACACCTATGACGCGTACAATCGTATTGAGCCTGTTCATAAGCATACTTTCAAGCTCAGTTGTATTCAGCCCTTTGATATCTATATTCTTAATCTTAAGAATCGTTTTATCCGCATATGCAATAATGCGTACAGGTTCTTTTTGTTTCATCGTTCTATCCGTATCAATCTATTTTTAATCTTTTTATTTGTGTGATCTCTTTGGCAGAAATTCTGCATGCATTCTCAACACCCAAGATAAGCTCATCTGCCTTTTGAAGCACTTCCTGCCTTGAAAAAATCTCTCCTTTTGACAGAAGGCTTTCTTTTGTGATGCCAATGCTTTGGAGTTCTTCATAGGCTTTGGGCGTGATCAAATCTACCGCGATTTCATATCCAAGCGCTTTTGATACAGCCAGCACTGCGGGGCTGCATCCGATTTCGCGCCCTGCCACCATGCCCGCATCAAGCGCCTTGATGATATATTCTGCCAGGATCGCTTTATCAGCGACGATGCAAGGAATCGTTTTTTTCAATGTTTTTGCGTAAATTCCAGATCCATGCGCCGTATCCCCTGCGCCAAACTGACGTGTCGGAAACACTCTTCCATACATTTCTTTTACTGTCATGCCGATGCCTACGGAAATGACTTCTCCCGTATAACCGGTCAAAACAGTGCCGTTTGTCATAATCTGCATTTGACCCAGAATCGGAAGCAATATTTCTTCCATAGTTGCAATATTCATCATCTCCGTTGCAGAATTGTTATTGGATGCTCTGCCCGTGATAACGACATTATGCACGGGAATGATTTTATCTTTCGGATTCGGTCCTCTAAAAAGCTTTCTGCCTTTGAAATTTATGCCCCATTGTTTTAGATGAGGTTCTTCTCTTATGAGCTCGTCACTGTATTCTATCTCAGCCATCGACAATATACCGAAATCTTTATTGACTTTGCCGTTATCTGCCGCTGCCATTTTTACAATCGCGCCACCTATCATAATGCCGTCGCTTGTTGTCGTCGTCGCATTCATATCAAAAATACTGATACCTGCCGGCGCACACAGATCTTTTGCTATTTTTTCGATTGCATCGATATCACAAATACCGCATTCATCCATATCGTATTTATCGATTAGCGCAATATTAATGGGAACATGAATATTATTTGCTTTTCCGTATGGTATGAGCCTATATTTTAATTCAGCCATTTTTGCCTCCGTGCTTATTCTTTAGTGACGGCCGATCGCCGGACGTCTGTCTTCTACATTTTCGCAATCAAGCAGCTCTGCTTCTTCTGTTTGATGCAAGATATTAATGACTTCAAGAATTGCGCTGTCTGCCTTTCCGTCTTTATCTATGCCTTTGATAATAACAGTATGCATTGTCTCCGGCACTCTGGGTATTACGATTAGTTCCACTTTTTCTACATTATTTTTTTTTGCTATTTCCTCCACAGCGCTTTCAATTCTGCCGGTGCGCAGCGATTGCATTTTTGCGCTTCTAAGATTTTCAAGCCCTCTGATTTTAATTTCTTTTTGTGGAGTATTCCGCTTTACCGCCTGTTTCATCTTTTCTATGAACTCCGGCAGCTTTGTATGCATCAGCCTCATTTTTCCACCTTCCTCTTTTGCTTTTATTATTCAATGACTTATTATAAATATACTCTAATTTTACTCTGTTGTACGTGATTGTCAATCAAACATTGCAAATATTCATATTTTGTATGCATTTTGCATACAATTGTTTGCATTTTTATCCTATCTTTTTTCATATTATATATTTTTCATTTATCTTTTGATTAAAAAAGTTTATAATAAAATTAGCTTATTCATAAAAACGAATAAAATTCAATAACTGAAAAGGGGTGAAATAATTGACGCAATTTCTCCATACCAATATAAATGTTTTTGACCTGAATAAAAGTCTTGCTTTTTACAAAGAAGCTTTAGGTCTGAGCGAAGCGAAGCGTATCAACGGTCCAAACGGCAGCTTTATTATTGTGTATCTTTCCGATAGCCTCAGCAGGCCTTTGCTGGAGCTGACCTGGCTGAGGGAGAGAAGCAAGCCTTATAATTTGGGCGATAATGAATTTCATATTGCTTTTAAAGTGGGCGACCGTAAAGCTGCTCATGCCAAACATTCAAAAATGGGATGCATTTGCTATGAAAACTATGAAATGGATTTGTATTTTATATGTGACCCCGACGGCTATTGGCTTGAAATTTTAGAATAATTGAAAGGATAGAGCAATACATGGCAGAATCAACCATTCACATCACAGCACTCAACGAAGGACCTGTAACGACCACAGTAGACGTTAGAGGAATGAAAGTAGATTTTTTCCACGGAAGCGAAGAGAACATAAGCCCTGTGGAATATGTTCTCAGTGCACTTGCCGGATGTATCAACGGTGTCGGCTACAAAGTAGCCGAAGATATGGGCTTTGAATTAAAAGGAATTACATCCGATATTTGGGCCACCATTGACCCGTCACGCTTACTCGGACAATCAAACAATGTGCGTGCAGGATTAAAAGAAATCACTTTAAATCTAAAACCAAAAGCTGATGTAGATACAGAAACTTTGAAAAAATGGCTTGAAAACATTGAAGACAGATGCCCTGTAAACGACATTATATCCAATCCTACTCCCGTAAAAATAACATTAGCATAAACAAAAAAACGGCAAGGAATCCTTGCCGTTTTTTTGTTTTATAAGAAGAGACTATTTTTTATTTTTACCATTATTCGTATGTTTTATTTTGGTTGATTGATTTTCATGTTTAAGTATACTTTCATTACTATTCTTTTTTATATTATTGACGTTTTTGGTACTATTTTCTCCTTCATCCTGTTTACCTTTATCATCCTCATTTTTCTCGTCTGCATCATCATTTAGTGCGGGTTGTTCATTAATGTCTTCCAACTGCCAATTTATTTCATCGATTTCTTCACTTTGCTTTCCTTCATATTCGTTTGCAATCAAAAGTTCATTTGCTTTTCTGATGATGTCGGCTACTTTAGCATCTTTATACGCATCGATCGTGATGGCCGGATCGATTACCTGAAGCATCTTGATCAATTTATACTTTCCCGGAGATATTCCCAGTGTCTTTGCCTCCTGCCTCAACGCAAGGTCTGATGAATCTTTATACATAGCCGCAATCGCTCCTTTGTTACTCATTGCAAGGCTTACACCCTTTGAACACTGTTCTTGCAGCGCTTCATTTTCTTCATCATTTTCTGCTTCGGTGACAATAGAAATCACACTGGAGCCGTCGGCAGCAATATAATTTTTTTCTACCGCATTTTCAACTAAAATATCAATTGCTTCTTCAATGGGTATATTTTTTATATCTTGTCCTTGTAATATCACTTCACCATCTTTATTCATGGCCTGTGCATCTATGACAATATCAAATGTATTCACTGCCAGTTCAATACTTGGATTAATATCAAGGCTCACATATTTCACCGGTGCAATATAGGCATAAACCCCTGTTACTGAGATTGCCATAAAAATCAAAAGCAACAATAGAGCAAATACTATTTTTTTTATTTTTCGCTCCATTTTTTTCTTGTCTCCTTTTGTTTTTTGTTACTTTTCTATTCTCCATCCTTTGAAAAAGCAAAGGTCAATCATGAAGAGCATTATGCAGAGACGGAATGCTGCATGCCTTCATTTTTGCCAGATATTTTGTATAAAATCATTTATTTATTAAGATAATTTCTTCTATAAACTTTTTACAGTCCGGCTGATAAAACCAGATTTATAAGTTTTAACTGTTTACACCAATGGGCTTGATTGCCTTAATAGGCGGAAGCAAAAAAAATTTTTGCTCGAGGGGATTTCTGCTTCCGCACACACATAAGACAATGTGATAATTCATTTTCTAAGGGTACGTATAACCATAAATTGTAAAAATTTTAAAACAAACAAAACTCCTTTCGGGAACTGGCTGCCATTAGGAATCCTATTAGGCCCTTTAGTTTTGCGTCACAGCCTTTCGACTGCTTTGCTATTATCGTTGAAGTTTTAAAATTTTTTATGTTATGATTATATAAAATGTATCAAAATGTATTTATTTTGTCAAGCTTAAGGATGAAAAATTTGTCATATTTTGTCGTTATTTTTTATATTCATTTTTTTTCGTATTAAATAAATAGTACTGTAGATTAAAATAATGCTAATTCCCGATAACAGCCCCGCTGCTTGACCGGAAATAAAAGGCATGCTGCCTATAACGGCAATAAGGCTGAGAAGTGCGATGACAGATGTATAGGGATAGCCGGGCATCTGGCATTTTCCTTCGGGCGGACAACCGTTTTTTTTGCGAAAATGCATATGCGTAGCAATAATGACTACATAAGTAAACAACAGCGCAAATCCGCCCGAGCTAATTAAAAACAAATAAACTCTTGGAAACAGCAGTCCCAACCCCAGTCCTGCAAGCATGCCAAAACCCGAAAACAAAATCCCCCGATACGGCACATCAGTTTTATCATAGAGAATTTTAGGGGTACATTTTTGATAAGAAAGAGAACGCACCATTCTTCCAAGCCCAAATACGCTGGCGAGCATCGTCGAAAAAATTGCCGATATAAGTACAATATTAATTACGGTGCCTGCCCAGTTCATTCCCCATCTTTTTAATGCGGCCACAATAGGACTTATATTTTCATTCAATTCACTCGTAGGAATCAGCGGCAGCAATACGGCAATATAGACGATATAAAGACCTACGAGCATGATCACCGTTGCCAAAATAGCTTTGGGAATCGTGCGTACCGGATCATGCGCTTCCGAGGCGGCCAGCCCTATAATTTCAAATCCGGCATACGAAAACATCACAATCAGCATGCTCCCCGCAATACCTTTGATGCCTGATGCCATAAACGCTTCTCTCTTTAACTCACCCAATCCGACAGGTTCACCGTGAAGAAAACCGAAAATAAGTAAAAGTGCCAGAATGATAAAAAATATGATTGTAAATATTTTAATGGCTGCCAGCACACTTTCAATTTTACTTAATCTATCTGCCCCAAATAAATTGAGAAGAGTCACTACGGCAATAATAATACTGGAAAGTAAAGAAATGGAAAGATCCGGAACCCATGCTCTCACTAAAATTGATATTGCGGTTGCTTCACTCGACATTGCCAAAATCATACCCGTCCAATAGACCCATCCTACAACAAATCCCGCTCCCTGACCAAATTCCCGCGTTGCAAAAGCACAGAATGAACCCACCTTCGGGCTGGCTACCGTCATTTCTGAGAGGGCAAACAAAATAAGGTATACCAGTGCGCCTCCCAAAATATAGGATATCAAGATAGAAGGCCCAGCCACAGCAATAGCGACAGAGGAGCCTAAGAAAAAAGATCCCCCTATTACCGTCCCAAGTGCCATCATTGTGAGCTGCCATGAAGACAACCCTTTTTCTTTGCTGTTCAATTTTTTCTCCGATTATTTTATATTTTTATCCTTATTATTTCTTAAAACGATAAAAATCATTCGCGTTTAAACATGTATATAATATTACGTACAAATAGAAAGAGGAATACATTTATTATGTATTCCTCTAAATTAAAAGGATGTATCTTTAAATCAGGCCACTTTTTCTATAAGTTTTGCCCTCTGTAAAGCATAGACAAGTATAGGTATAACAGCAAGCTGTATGATAATGCCCGGCAGCGCTGTAACAAATGCACTCGTAAGCCAGATCGACATAGAATAATCACCCGCTCTGAAAATAACGGCATTGAGCGCCCCGTATACAATCCTTCCGGCGATCATTGCAATAATCAAAGAAACATAAATATTTACGATTGGTTTTTTTGTACGAATGATTTGTATAAAAAATCCTGCCATAAATCCATATACGGCGAGCTCACAAAGCATACTCGGCACATAAGCCATTGGTGGCATGCTGGTCAGAAAACTTGACAACAGCGGCGTCATGATGCCGCAGGCAAGCCCGAGAGGCCAACCGCAGATAAGTCCGCAAAGCAATACTGGGATATGCATCGGTAAAAAAATACTTCCTGCATTCGGCACCGAATGAAAGGCAATCGGAAGCACTACTCCAAGAGCAACGCATAGTGCCGCATAAACCAATTTTTTCGTTTTAGACATACTTTCTCCTCCTTAAAACAAAAAAAATCATGAAGAGATTTCAAATTCATTTGAAACAACGGTCTTCATGACCTCATTACATAAAATTACAACCATTTTTAATTTTCTGTCTTCTGACAGATTGCGCCTTCTTGACTAGTTCATTTTATTATAGATTTATTTTATTGTCAATCTTGAAGAATGTATACAATTTAAAATAGAACAAAAATTTCATTTTTTTGTCATACATTTTTCACAATTTATTTTTATATTCATATTAAACTTACTAAAACGGAGTTACTTAAATGAAAAATAAAAATTTTTATAAATTTATTTTAGATATAATCATGACGATGCTCTTAGTTGTTTTAATGAAAACAACTTTTACGGGCATGCTTTGGCATGAAGTGCTCGGCATCGGCTTATTTTTGATGTTTATAATTCATAAATTAGTAAATATCAAACCCACTTATTTGTTTTATTAAAAAATTTAAAAAGCTGCCTTTGCGTTCAAAAAACATGCTTATATTAGATATCCTGCTTCTGGCTGACTTTGTTATTGTTGTCGGAACCGGTATTTTAATATCACAAGAATTATTTGTTTCTGCATTCAACCTATCTAATCCTTACCTTGTCAGCGCCATTCATCACAGCAGCGCAGCCATTGGTTTGATATTAATATCCATCCACATCGGACTTCATTGGCCTTGTATTATGAGCATTGTTAAAAACAAGCTTCATTTAAAAAACGCAAACCGCCTGCGCACTGTGCTTTCTCGCGTGATTGCTGTTGCAATCATGATTTTAGGTGTTCAAAGCTCCTATAATCAAAATGTATTTGCTGCAATAACAGGGCCTCTGAGTACCACAGATATATCTTTTAACACTGCTGCCGACAACGAGGATATTGTTACAGATACTTCGACTGGCAACATCTCTCAGACAAGCACGGCTTTCAGCGTTACCGCTGCGGATGATATAACTCTTGAGGAATACCTCTCAAGCCTGTATTGCACAGCTTGCCCGAAACATTGTCCTCTAAGCAGTCCCCAATGTTCGAAAGGCATATCTTTGGCACAGGAAGCAACAACCGAGTACTACGCTCTCTACGGTGATTCTTCAACTGCAGCCGATACGCCTTCTGCTGAAGAGGACATCACAGACGAATATACAGACAGTGAAGAAAACAATTCAGATGAAGGAGCGTCTCATCAAAACGGAAAGCGCAGATCACAGAAAGACAGCAGCGAACAAGAAAATGAAGATAGCGCTGTTGCAGCGCAAAATGATAATGTAACCGAAGATATCCCCACAGCCGCTGCAAGGCTTCCGATAGAAAACGCACTGGATTATATCTCTATTATGGGTCTGTATATAGGAGGCACACATTATCTTGTAAAAATTCCTAAAAAGAAAAAATAACGACATTGCCTTTTTAAAAATCTTACTGCTTGAGCGGCAAGTGAGGCAGTTTCCTCACTTGCTTGTTTTTGTTTATATTCACACTTATTTTATTATATAAAATCTATTTTTGAAAATTCAATATTGCCTTTTTCATCCACAAGATCATCATTGGCATGCACATATTCGATCTTGCCTATAAAAATTTCATGAGAACCTGTCTTGATGCTGTCGACTATACTGCATTCAATATTGACGGGACAATCGAGCAATATCGGCGCCGATACTTTTGTACCGCTTTGCAGGCGAACGTTCATCTCTTTGATTTTGTCAACATCCCTTTTGCTGTGACTTCCCATATAATTAAATAATTCTTTATTACTTTCATCCGTAAGATTGATTACAAAGCAGCCGCTTTGTTTAATCATTTCATAAGAGTATCTGCTGGGAACAATTCCCACCATCACCATTGGAGGATCAAAACTGCAGTTTCCGCAGTATCCCACAGCAAGCACATTCTCCTGCCCGTTTAGGTCTTTGCAAGATACCAATGTTTTCGGCATTGGCTGAAGCGCTGATTTAAAGTTCGATACACTTTTTTTCATTTAATTAATCTCCTTTTTATTTTTTCTTGGTAAACACAAACTGTAAAACACGATACCTGTGATTATTATAAGATATTTTTTTAACGATTTCAAATTATATTGACATTCCCTATTTACAAAACTATAATATATATTGTGTTAATTTGTAAACATATACCCATATATTGTGTTTTAAACAACCCTATTTAAAAATTAATAAATAAGGCAGGCAAGATATTATGTTAAATCAAATTATTAAAAGAGATCGTTCTTATGTACCATTCAAAAAAGAAAAAATCGTACTGGCTATCTTCAAAGCAGCTACCGCAGTGGGCGGAAATGATTTTGCGACAGCAGAAAAACTAGGTAATGAAGTCGTACGAATCGCTTCTCAAACATATCCTGACGGCATTGCGGAAGTGGAAGGCATACAAGATATAGTAGAAAAAGTTTTAATCGAAAACAGTCATGCAAAAACAGCCAAAGCCTATATTTTATATCGTGAAAAAAGACGTTCGGCACGTGAATCAAATGCTCTTATCGGCGCAACGATTAATATGTTTACCGAATACTTAAACGACATGGATTGGAAGATAAATGAAAATGCAAATACACAAAAATCAATCAACGGACTGAATAATTATATTCGTGAAGCCTTTACAAAAAACTACTGGCTGCATGAAATCTATCCCGAAGAAATCAGAAATGCTCATTTAAACGGCGAGATTCATATCCACGATTTAGGATTTTTTGGCCCTTATTGTGCCGGATGGGATTTAAGACAAATTTTAATGAACGGATTCGGCGGCGTGCCCGGCAAGGTAGAATCAAAACCTCCTAAACACCTGCGTTCTTTTTTGGGCCACATTACTAATTCTACCTTTACAACTCAGGGAGAAAGCGCGGGTGCTCAGGCATGGTCGTCGTTTGATACCTATTGTGCGCCATTTATACATTATGACAATCTTGATTATAATACAGTAAAACAAGCACTTCAGGAATTTATATTTAATCTGAATGTACCTACAAGAGTGGGTTTTCAATGCCCGTTTTCAAACTTGACGTTTGATATTGTTATCCCTCGCACTCTAAAAGATGAAAATGTCATCATAGGCGGTAAAATAATGACTGAGACCTATGGCGATTTCCAAAAAGAAATGGATATGTTTAATATGGCATTCTGTGATGTCATGATGGAAGGCGACTCTAAAGGCCGAGTCTTTACTTTCCCCATTCCCACTATCAACGTAACCAAGAATTTTGATTTCAGCAGCCCTGTTGTCGAGAAATTTATGGAGATTACGTGTAAATACGGCATTCCTTATTTTTCAAATTATGTAAATTCCGACCTCTCGCCTGAAGATGCCCTCTCCATGTGCTGCAGACTTCGTTTGGATACGGCACAGCTTCGCAAACGCGGCGGCGGGCTTTTCGGTTCCAATCCGCTGACGGGTTCCATCGGCGTAGTTACGATTAATTTACCGCGTCTTGCTTATCTGTCAAAAACGAAATCAGAATTTTTTATAAGACTATGGCAGCAAATGAACATAGCCAAAAACAGCCTTGAGATCAAACGTAAAATAATTGAAGAGCAAACAGCAAAAGGTCTATATCCGTATTCGGCAAATTACTTAACAGACGTAAAACAAAAAACAGGTTCTTACTGGTATAACCATTTTAATACGATCGGACTTATTGGTATGAATGAGGCATGCCAAAACTTGCTCGGAGAAGAATATGACCTCACAACCAAAGACGGGCAGGATCTCGCCGTTGAAACACTCAATTATATGCGCAGAGTAATTAAAGATATTCAGGATGAGACGGGCAATTATTATAATCTGGAGGCAACACCTGCCGAAGGTACAAGCTACCGTCTCGCCAAAAAAGATAAAGAGAGATATGCAGATATCATTACCGCCGGTGAGGACGTGCCCTATTACACGAATTCATCTCAGCTTCCTGTCGGCTTTACAGATGATATTTTTGAAACGCTGGATCTGCAGGATGAACTTCAGTCACTGTATACCGGCGGTACTGTGCTGCACTTATATCTGGGAGAAGAAATCAAAGAACGCGAAGCCGCAAAAAGGCTGATTAAAAAGGTGTTCACAAACTACAAGCTGCCCTATATTTCACTGACACCGACCTTCTCCATATGTAATAATCATGGTTATATTGCGGGCGAACATCCAACCTGCCCGACCTGTGGAGAGCATGCGGAAGTGTGGAGCCGCGTTGTGGGATATCTGCGGCCCGTTCAAAACTTTAATACCGGAAAACGTGAAGAATACGCACTGCGTAAAAAATATGTACTGAGAGCATAAAAATGATCATTTCAGGATTTATAAAAAACTCCCTTGTTGATTATCCGGGTCTTATTTCTGCTGTTCTCTTTGTGCCGGGCTGTAATTTTGATTGTTTTTATTGTCATAATCGATTATTGCTTGACGAAGAGTATAAAATCGTGGATAATCATAGTATTATAGAATTTCTCCACCGACGCAAAACCTTACTGGACGGAGTGGTCATAACGGGCGGAGAGCCAACCTTGCAGGCAGACCTGCTGCCCTTTATACAAAACATACGAGAGATCGGATATAAAATAAAGCTTGATACAAACGGTTCTTCTCCGCAAGTGATACAACAGCTTCTTGATAAAAAGGCATGTGATTATTATGCTGTTGATTATAAAGCTCCGAAAATAAAATACAGCGAGGTTTGCGGTAAGGGCATAGATGCTGACAGCACACTTGAGACGATTGAGTTGCTACTCTCCTCAGGGGCGGACTTTGAAGTTCGGACGACGGTGTATCCTCAGCTTAGAAAGGAAGATCTGCTGTGCATGTCAAAAGAGCTTCCGCAGCTGCCAAGATATGTGCTGAACCGATATCGTAAACCCGAGCATTACTTGCCTAAAGATACGGAGAGGATAAATCAAACTCCGTATACGCAAGAGGAAATTGAAGCTCTATCCCGCAGTATTCGCGCAAATCAACCCAACGTAATAGCATAAATAAATGAAATGATATAATATTCTATTTTAAACAATGAGGAGAATTTATGAATTACACGACTTTATACGATAATGAGGGAGATCCCATTGCATGGATCAGCGATGACAAAGAATACGCTGAAATTTATCTTTTTAACGGTCAGCCTGTTGCATGGATCAGCCAAGACAGTCTTTATTCATATGACGGGCAGCATCTCGGCTGGATACAAGAAGGCTGGATACTGGATCATGAAGGAAGGATCGTTCTTTTTTCACAAGAAGCATCAGGCGGCCCTTATCTTCCTGTAAAGCAAACCGTTCCCGCACGAGATGAAAAATGGGCAACGCCGGATAGAAGCGCCAAACAATCTGTGCCGCTTCGCCCATACTATCTGGGGACATGGTCTGCTTTAAACTATAAAGATTTTTTTATGGTAAATGCTTCCTAGATACTCATAAATTACGGGAAATATGCTATTTTGTATACACAAATAAAACAATGTTTGTGTTTCTTTTGTATTTATTATATTAAAAATAATATATGCTATAATATCATGAAACGAAATGTCAACTATTGTGTTGACATATAAATTTTGCCTTTGATATAATATTGTGAAGATATCCATGGGAAGAAAGGATATACCGCCCGTATGGACAGAAAGGAATATATGAAGAGGATGGCTGACAATCTTCCTACTTTACGTGCAAAATTATCGATGACCCAGGAAGAATTAGCACATCTGATCGGCGTTAGCCGAGGCACAATTATTATGTTCGAAAAAAAACAGCGGCAAATGACATGGAATACATTTTTGTCGCTTATTTTAGTTTTCAGTAAAAACAAAGATACGTATATATTATTAAAGGCACTGGATATTTACACCGAAGAACTAGAAAAAATTTTAGGGGATAATTGATATGGCTATTGTAGAAGTTGTAAAATATAACGGAAATCCTGATGTTTTCGTATGGAAATATCCGAGTGAAGAACTCGGCACATGGACACAGCTGATCGTAAATGAATCTCAGGAAGCAATTTTATTTAAAGGCGGGCAGGCACTGGATTTATTCACTGCCGGCAGGCACACACTTGAAACGGCAAACATACCAATTTTAAATAAAATCATCAATCTGCCGTTTGGCGGCCGTTCGCCGTTTGCGGCCGAAGTGTGGTACATAAACAAAGTACATTCTCTCGATGTGAAATGGGGCACACCTTCGCCCATACAATTGCAAGATCCTAAATATAAAGTTTTTATTCCATTACGCTCTTTTGGTCAATTTGGCGTTCAAATTTCGGATTCAAGAAAATTTTTAACAAAAATAGTCGGCACTCTTTCAAGCTTTGATAAAGAAAGTCTTGTGAAGTATTTCAGAGGCTTATATTTAACAAGAGTCAAAGACGCTATTTCAACGTATTTGATCAAAAGAGAAATCAGCGCTTTGGAAATCAATGCATATCTTGACGAATTATCGGAATACTTAAATGAAAAAATGGCTCCGATTTTTGATTCATACGGTATTCATCTCGTTAATTTCTATGTCAATGACATCAATGTTCCCGAAGATGACATAGCCGTTAAAAAATTAAAAGAAGCATTGGCAAAGAAAGCCGAAATGGATATTGTGGGCTACAGCTACACACAACAGCGCTCTTTCGACACGCTTGAAGGAGCCGCTAAAAATCCAAGCAGTGGGCAGGCAGGCTTTATGGGTGCCGGTCTCGGTCTTGGTATGGGTGTAGGCATTGGCGGTGCTTTTGGCAATCAAATGGGTGGTATCGCCCAATCAATCAATACAGCAGAAACAAAAAAATGTCCGTCCTGTGGCAGCATCATGGACGCGGATGACAGATTTTGTGCCAATTGCGGCAAAGATACACACGCAGATAAAAAACCGTCCGGCACAGTAAACACAGTCAAATGCAGTCATTGTGGCACGCAATTCCCGCGCAAAGCAAAATTCTGCCCTGAATGCGGCACACCGTATAACCCCTGCGTCTACTGCGGGGCCGATATGCCAAAAGGGTTTACAAAATGCAGTGTCTGCGGAAAAGAAGCTCCGAAACCTTGTCCGAATTGCGGCGCAATAATTCCAAATCCAAATGCTAAATTCTGCATTGAATGCGGGCAATCACTTATAAGAAAATGTTCTAACTGCGGTTATGAAATCAATGGCACTCCAAAGTTCTGTCCCGAATGTGGAAATAAACTTTAAGGAGAAAGCGCTATGAAAAAAAATATCCCTGCGTTATTGGTAGGAATCATAGGTTTGATTGTAATCGCTGTAACCTTATTCGGGTTCTTTCTGCTCAATTTTAATAAAGCCCCGGTCAATTGGTGGGGCCTTGCATTTTGTTTACTTTCAGAAATATTTTTAATTTCAATTTTTATACTTTTTAAAGCAACATCTATGCAGATCAATAAAGTATTTATCCGCCTGGGTACTACGGTTGTGCTTATTATTTATTTTGTAGCTACATCAATTTTATGTATTTTTTCAAATGCTTTTAAACATAATCTTCATTTATTTATTTTCATTCAAATCGTATTGCTCGCTTTAACTGTTGTAATTGTTCTATTGCTTTATCTGTTCTCAAACAGAATCAATCATACAGACAGAAGAAAAATCCATGACAAACAGCTTATGCAGCTATGCGAGCTGCGTATCTACGATTTGATGATCAATACAAAGAACAAAGTTTATAAGCCACAATTAAGCGAACTCTATGAGCAAGTAAAATACAATGATAAATTTGGCTCATGCTGTACGGATGAAAAAATCGTCGGTGCGATTTTAAAACTTGAAGATACCTTCCGCGCCGAACAGCGAAACGATGAGGCTATACAAAAAACGATGGATGAACTTACTGCTTTGCTCGCACAGCGCAGCATAGAGATGGCCGAATTTAAACGGGGAGGATTTTAAAATTGAATACATCTAATAAAACAAAAGTGGTTGCAAGTACAATTTTAGGGAAAATACTCAGCATCATCGGATATGCGATCATCATCTTTTATCTGATCGGTTTTATTGCGATTATCAGTGATTCGAGCAGTCTGGACGGTGCGGATATAGGTATTTTATTCGCTATGTTCATTCTTTTTTTTGGCATAGGTTTTTTATTTATTATTCCGGGCTACAAAATCAAAAAAAGAATCAAACGGTTTAAGACCTACGTCAATATTATATCAAGCGAAGGCATCACCTCTATTGATATCTTGGCAATCAAAACATCACAATCAGTGGATTATGTTCGCAGAGACCTTCAAAAAATGATTGATAAAAAATATTTTCCGAATGCTTACATAGACAGAGATAATAATGAAATTGTTATAGGCTCCATAGATAAAGAATCCTATAAGCAGAAGGAAAGTCTTGCTTTTATTGATCCAATCAGTGTTCAATGCGCGAGCTGCGGCGCTACCAATAAAAAAGAAAACGGCACAACAAGTACCTGTGAATATTGCGGTTCCCCTATTTAACCAATGTTCTAGAAAAAAAACCATATATAAATGAACGGTTTGTTATAAATTCTTTAAAAACCAAAATAATCGCAAGCACTCTTTGGCATAAAATTTTAAACATTATCGGATACATGATCATTGCCTATTTTATTCTGCTCGGTATTTTAATAGTTCGTGATGCAAAAGCTTCGGGTGCGTATACGCCAATCAAAGGCATTTTCCCACAACTTCAATTGTGCGGATTATAAAAACTTCACACTTTTTTTTGCCTTTTTTTATGTTATAATTTTAATAATCTTTTTGAAAGGTATGGAAAAATGAATTACGCAGCAAAGCGTGCACGTACACTTGCCCCGTATATTGCGGGTGAACAACCGAAGGATAAAAAATATATTAAACTCAACACCAATGAGAATGCTTATCCGCCTTCTGATGCGATCTATAGCAAAATAGCAGATGCAGCAAAAACTTTGGCTTTGTATCCCGATCCGCTTTCAAGCGAATTGCGCGAAGCAATTGCCTCAAATGAAAACTTAGATGCAAATTATGTATTTTGCGGTAACGGCAGTGATGAGGTGCTCTCTTTTTGTTTTTATGCGTTTTTTGATGATGACTTGCCGCTGCTCTATCCCGACATCACTTACAGTTTTTATCCTGTATACGCCGGCTTTTACTCAATTCCGACCAAAACAATACCACTGAACGAATCTTTTGAGATTGATATAAAAAACTATTTTCAACCGGCATGCGGCGTTATATTTGCCAACCCCAATGCCCCCACGGGCATAGCGCTTTCGACGGATGAAATATGTGAACTGGTGGAATATCACAAAGATAAAGTAGTCATCATTGACGAGGCGTATACGGCATTTGGAGCGCAGAGCATGGCTTCGTTTATCAGGCAATATCCAAACCTGATCGTAGTGCGCACATTCAGCAAGTCACACTCTCTGGCAGGCATGAGAATCGGCTATGCGCTTGCTCAGCCTCATTTGATTGATACACTGATCGCCGTTAAAGATTCTTTCAACTCTTACCCCGTTGACCGTATCGCATCGGCTGTTGCAAAAGCGGCGTTGGAAAATGTGGACTATTACAATAAAAACAATCAAAAAATAATCGCCACACGCCAGCGCTTCAGCAGCGCAATACAACAACTCGGATTTACGGTGCTTCCTTCAAAAGCAAATTTTGTTTTTGCCTCACACGCTGATATACCTGCCAAAGATCTGTTTATTAAACTAAAAGAAAACGGCATCTTGGTAAGATATTTCAACAAACCTCGTATCGATAATTTTCTGCGTATCACGATTGGCACTGCTCAAGATATGGATACGCTTTTGGAAATATTAAAAAAAATTGTTAAAGTCTAATTTTATAAAATAGAACGATTATTATGTTCATGCTGTTTACATTTATGTAAACAGCATTTTTAGATATGCAAAGACACAAGTTGTTTAAAATTGCTATTTATTGTTATTCTTGTTTTTTCTTTCATCCTGTGCTTTTCTATTTGCCTTCCTTAAATCCCTGTATGCTTGAAAGCGCAGTGAAATATCACTGTTTCCCGCAATAAATTCATTGAATTCTTCAATGCGCTCTATTGTTTCCTTGCTGAGCGTGTGTTCCACTTTTTCCGTTTCCATCAGCAGGTTATTCTCAGATATGCCGAGCACACGTAGCAAACCCTCAATTGTGTTATGGCGATCTATAAGCTGCCTGCCTGTTTGTATACCCTTCTCTTCCAGCGTGATAAATCCGTATTTTTCATATTTGACATAGCCGAGCTTAGCCAGCCGCTGAACCATTTTTGTGGCGGAAGGCGGCTGCACATGAAGCGCTTGTGCCAGCTCATGGATACGGATAAATCCTGTTTTCATCGAAAGCCGATACAGCATTTCCAAATAATCTTCCATAGATGCCGTGAGTGTGCTTTTCTGCTTTTTCATATATTCGTTAAAAGTATGGAAATTATCTTTCTCATCCATATAGTATCCTCCTACCTTTTTGTACTACTACATACGTATGCAGAATGATAAAAAAAAATAGATGAATATTGTAACATTGCTTAAAAAACATCATATTTTGTAAGAGAACTTAGCACAGGCTAAGTTTCTTATATGTAAGTAATGAAGTTATTTACAACTAATTACAAAAGAGGTGTGCTGCTGTTGCAAAACAAAGAAGCTATCTGCAAACCGGATACTTTTCATCTGATCAATAAAAACAGCACTGCCAAAAGCAGTGTGAAATACAGGCTCAAACATTTATTCCAATTTTTAGGTCCGGCCTTCATCGTCAGCGTTGCCTATGTGGACCCCGGAAACTTTGCCACAAACATCAGCGGCGGGGCGATTTTTAATTACAATCTCGTATGGGTTATTTTGTGGTCGAACATCATGGCAATTTTTTTACAGATCCAGTCTGCAAAGCTTGGTATTGCCACAGGTAAAAATCTACCTCAAATGTGCAAAGAAGTCTTTGGCGTAAATACGAACCGTATCTTTTATTTTGTAGCTATCCTTGCCGCAATGGCAACTACCATGGCAGAATTCATCGGCGGCGTACTGGGGCTGTATCTATTGTTTGGTATCCCGTTAAAAATCGCAGTGCTCATAATCGCACTCATCACCTACGGCATCATCTATTTACAAAAATATGGCCAACGTGTCGTAGAAATCATCATCAGTATTTTGATTGCCGTCATCTGCGGCGCTTATATCATCGAATTGTTTTTATCGAAGCCCGACTGGCCGCAGGTGGCGCTTCATACACTGCTTCCCAGTCTGCCAAACGGGCAGGCCGTGCTCATTGCCGCGGGCATGCTCGGCGCAACGGTAATGCCGCATGTCATTTATTTGCATTCCCAACTTGTGCAGTCACGCAATCACAAAATGAGTCTTGAAGAGAAAAAAAACCACTTGCGTATGGAAAAAATCGATGTGGTCATTGCCATGAACATTGCCTTTATCGTCAACGCTGCTATGGTTATCGTTTCCGCTTCCGTGTTTTTCAGCCGTGGCATGACCGTGGATTCCATCGAGGTGGCGCACCGCTCCCTTGAGCCGCTGCTCGGCAGCCTTTCTGCCGGCGCATTCGGCATTGCTCTGCTTGCTTCCGGGCTTTCCTCTTCCGCCGTGGGTGCAATGGCGGGCGAGACGGTGATGGATGGTTTTGTTGATTACAAGATTCCGCTCAATTTGCGTAGATTTATAACTATGCTGCCGGGCGCCGTGGTTATCCTTATGGGAATCAACCCGATGAAAGCGCTTGTGCTGAGTCAGGTGAGTCTGAGTTTTGCGCTTCCTGCGGCAATTATCCCGATGCTCATCATTACAAGTAAAAGACGCTACATGGGAGATTTTGTCAATAAGTCTGCCACAAATATTATCGGCGCGATCATTGCAGCGATCATTATTGCGCTCAATGCGCTTCTTTTATATTTGACCTTTACGGGCAAAGTTTAGGAATCATCTTCAAATTGTTGAAATATAATAAAATTACCTTACCTGTTTATAACCCCCTTTGCCTTAGTCAAAAGGGGTTCATATTTACATTCATTCATCATTAACTTTTAATATGCCTTCATCAATGAGTCCAATCAATAATTTTTACATTTTCTCCAAGATTATCTTTTACCGCTTTTATCATCTTTTTAGCATGTGGACACGGATGTTCCCTTTTTTGATACACGATGCAAATACGATCGCATCTGCACCTCTCTGCACCATCTCATATGCGCAGCCGATTGCCTTTTTACCCGGGCACCCTCGCATGGCTGAAACCCTATGATGTCAATATCATCCTCAATGTTTCAAAAGCGCTTTTTTTATTTTTTATAAATATAAAATTCGTTGTGCCGGGACACATATCTTTCGTTTGCATGCATCTGATGATTCCGACTTTCATGATCCACCTCTGGTAAATAGAGCTAAATACAGTTTACTATAAAATTTATTAGTAAACTATAGTATCTTATTTAATTTGATTCTCCTATTTTTGCTCTAATTCTGTCTGCAAGCCTTTTCTCCAAATCTTCATAATCTTTCCATACAATAATATTTTTTTGAGCTACATCAAAATGTCTATCATTAAAGTGATCCTCTTTACATGTCAGAATAACTTCTTTACCCAATGCTTCAGCATACCCCGCTTCATAGTATACTCCATTCCGATGTGCAGTTAAATCCGCAACAACAAAACTACTTCGATTTATTTCATAAAATATTTCAGGGACGATTAATCCATTGTATTGTTTTTCATCAATAATTACCGCTTTGTAGTTAAATTGATTGGACTCAATTACATTCTTTATACTATTTCTTATTTTACTATTTTCGGGTAAGATGTTATTATTAAAGCACATAGCAATAAAAACTTGATTTTCCACTTTATTTGATTTTTTTAATTCCTCAAGATGCGCCCATCCTTTTGCTGATATTATATAGGCAAGCCCTTTATCACTTGTTTGAGATAAATATCCTATTTCTTTAATTAGCTTAAATAATTGTAATATATATCCATAATTATTTTGAATACTATTTTCTACAAAACAAATGACATTAAAAATATCCTCTGTTCCTCCACAATGGAATGATATACTTTCCCCAATCTCTCCGATATACTCACCTAAATTTATTAGAACTTTATCTACTCGATCCAAAAAATTTTTAGGTAAATAATCATATAGTGTTTTTTCTGAAATAATATAATGATCCTTAATAAATCCATCTTCTTTTTCTTCTTTTGAAAAAAATAATATTTTAGGTTGGCTCACGTCATTAGGATTCAATCTCTTATGACCGAAGATATTATGCGTTAAGATATAATACATACAAGATTTTGCACTTGGTTCTAACTCACCACTCTTAAGTAAAAATTGTCTGTCAAAATAGTATATCCCGCATCTTTCACACTGAACATTTTTTTCAAATGAATTTCCTGCTGTACAATATCTCGCTTCCGATCCACAGACAGGACATTTATTTTCTTCCATACTATACTCCACGATTCTATTTATTATTTTATATTATATCATTTTTAAATATTCTTTTACAAACATATAATAAGAGCACTATGATCCTGCAATCAATTAGACCGCTTCTTTCCTTTTAGCCATAACATAAATCTTTTTAATTAAAACTTAACAGAAAGCAAATCATTTATTTTTTTAATGCATAACTATAAAGAATTTTAATTGCATTTTTTATTTAACAATATGCAATATATACTTTACATTTAATATAATATATTATACAATATTTTCACAGGAGAAATCGTATGAAAAATAAAAAACTAAAACTTGCTCGAATAGAGAAAGATTTATCCCAGCAGCAGCTTGCTGATTTAGTCGGCGTTACAAGGCAGACCATCGGCATGATCGAGGCGGGAAAATTTAATCCGTCCCTGCAGCTTTGTATATCGATCTGCAGAGCGCTGAATAAAACACTGAATGACTTATTTTGGGAGGAGATACAAGATGAAGATGAAAAAGATAAAAAAAATAGTTGACGAAAGACAGGAACTGGAACTGCTGAAAATTGAGCATATTTGCTTCTGGATCGTTTTCTGGGCGCTTTGCATCAGCATTATCGTGCAAAGCATAATCCTCGAGGTTTCTTTCAGGCAATTTGCTGCCGAGTGGATCGTTTTCATGATTATGTGCACGGGCGTTTTAATAGGCTGTGTAAAAAAAGGCGTGTGGGATTATTATACGGAGCCATCCATGAAAACCTACCTGTTCACTTCTCTGGCAGGTTCGGCTGTCTTTTCTGTTTTATTTGCCATATCAAAATATGTAAATAATGATTATCTTAAAGATGATATAAGCATGCTGCTGCTGATAACGCTTATTCTTTTTATAGCTATATTTATTGCCATCTTCACCTTATCTGCAATCATTGGCAAATTAGTACAGCGGAAAAGAAAACTTTACGAACAGCAATACGGCAGTGATGAATAGTAATTTTTTCTGTAAATAAAAAAAGAGGGGGACAGCCCCTCTCGTAATTTATCTGTCTGCTTTTTTAATCACCCATGAAATTACATATTCCAAAGCTTCTGACACCGCGATATCTTTCATGCGCTTCCATCTTCCCTTAAGCCCTAATTCCTTTGCCGTAAGTTCAAAATGACACATCGCAATACCGATATCATTTTTCTGCATGTCATAGCCGCTTTTCGAATAACCCTTTGTTCTGCATAAAAAGAAATGATAGGCATTCTCTCTTAATAGAATACGCCAAGGCTGCCTATTGGCCGCCGACGGAGAGAGCCGCACCATTTCCAAGGCTTGCTCATATGCTCCTGCCTGATACGCAAGCAAAGGCTTCATACAAGTGCTTTCAAAAAACAGCTGCGGCCATTGTTTTCTTTTATCGGCACCAACAGCGACCCTCATGGCAGATTCCAGCACTCTTTTCTTTTCTCTCGCAATGCCTACGGGAGAGATGACGGCGATGACTTCACCATCTTTTAGCTCTGCCGCTTTTGCAAAATCATCTCTTTTAAAAGTTCCTCCAAGCCAGCATGTACCGAGGTTCAAATCAGTGGTATAAAGAATTATTTTTTCAAACCAGTAGCCCAGTTCAAGTGCATTGTTGTCTTCTTTATCTACGATGCCGACAAGAAACAATTCTGCTCCCGAAATAAAACCGTAAGTACCGAGCTTTTGCGGAATGCCGCCTCCATCGGTACCTTCAATAAGTGTGATGCGGCCTTTGCATTTTATCTGCTCATTGGCTTGAATAATCGCCTCTTTCAATCTGCTTAAAACTGCTTTGTCAAGTTTACAGTGTTCATATGTTCTAACAGACTTTCTTATCTTTATGATTTCAATGATTGAACGTGAAAACTCCATAACTTCTCCTCTCAATTCACGCTGCATATAATTTTATGGCCTTATATCCAATTTTATTTTTTTATGTCTGGACAGCATCATATAAGTAATATCAAGAAGAATAACAACAATGCAAAAGCTGGTCGTCACAATCACCAAAGGATATTCGCCTGCAAATCCATATGGAGATAAATGTTTAACCAAAATACCGATATATGCCCAAATCAATGCCAAACCATACGCCATATCTTTATTTTTAAATATAACCATGCTGCCAATTATGGTGCCTGCAATAATGATTATACCAGCCCAGATAAATTCAGGCAACCCGAATCCGCCCCATCCCAAACTGACCAAAAGTACAGTAGCATTTGCAATTGTTGCTATTGTAATCCATCCAAAATAAACACTGAAAGGCAGTCTGATAAAAAATTTCTCTTTAAGCGACAGACTCATATCACTCGTCAATTGATTTATTTTAATCAAACAAAGAAGAAGAATAACCATCAGTAACATTGAAAGAGCTATCAAATCATAGTGCCACGATAACAGCCAAAGTGAATTTGCAACAGACGAAATGGCAAAATATAAGGATATTTGCATCAGCTTCCCACTATTTTCTCTCTCATAACAAAAAAGTCCAAACAGATAGAGTATAAATGCAGCCAGCAAAAGATAGATAAGTCCCCAAATTAAAAAGGTGAGTGCTGCCGGTGCAAAAAGATTAGGGTATGAATCAGATACCTGCCCTGTACTAATACCATTAATCGGAAGAATGTTTGCCAACGCATTTATAAATAACATAACCAAAAAGGATATCAGAACAACGAGTTTTAATATCTTTTGTTGTGACTTTTTTTCCATTACTGATTCTTCCTCCTTAAAATAGAATTATAATGTAAACGTTTATTTAAATAAAATTATAACATATTGTTTTTGAAATCTCAAGTTTAAATATATTTTATTATATAGAAAACGCAATTTAGTAAATCAAAGAAATGAAATATAACTTTTCATAAAATGATTGGAATTCATAAATGCAAAAACTTTTAAAAAATATATAGATAATAAAACCGGGCAATAGTTGATGATTATAAAATTATTTATTCTCGTTTTTCTTTCACTCTGCCCGAAAAGAAAACATGCGCCTGAAAAATAGCGATCAAAATGATACAGATATTTACTGTATTGATGATTAAAGGATATTTCCCCGCAAATCCAAACACGTAAATATGTTTAATTAATATGCCCACGTATGCCCAAAGCAGCCCCATGCCGTAAGCGATATCTTTATTTATTACAATCACCGCCGAGCCGGCAAGCATACCAATTGATATACCAACAACAGTCCACACTTCCGGTGATATCCCACATCCCTTCCAGCCGATGCTGCTTAAAAATGCAATTATATTCGCTATTGTTGCAACTGTAGTCCAGCTGAAATAAATGCTGAAAGGCAATTTAACAAACAGTTTTTCTCTTTCTGTCAATTTTTGCTTATGGATTTTCCAATTAATAACAAACATGCAAAATAAAATAATAAGCATCAGCAACACCGAAAAAGCAAGCTTTTCGTAATGCCAAGATATAGTCCATAATGCATTTGCAAGTGCTGATATCGTAAAGTAAATTCCTATTTTTTTTGTCAGTGCAGCGTCAATCGTTTCAGCACCTTTTCTAAAAAGTCCAAATTGATAGAGGATATAGGCAATAAATAAAATATAAATCAGTATTTCTATTGATGCAGTAAGGTCTGACGGCGCAAACAGATTAAAATATAAATCGGATACCTCTGAAGTAGTCATACCGTTCATCGGAAGAATATTAGCCAAAAAATTAATAAAAAGCATGATTAATAATGCTGCCGATGATATGTAATGAATAATTAATCGATTATGCTTTTTCATGACCTCTTCCTTGTACTGTAAATATTTTTTTGAATATATTTAAACCCAGTATACGCGTATACAACACATAATATCAACGCGTAATTATTTTGATATATTTATAACATATACAAATTTATACCTTTACTCATTTTTATTGATGCGTTTATTTTCATACATTAAAGTATCTATATATTTTATAAAATCTTTATAATCCATGCTCGAATTGATATCATATACCGCATATCCCATACTCAATTCAATACTATATGGTTTATTACTTGTTTTGTTAAACTCTTTGAGTCTTTTTTCGATACGCTTCACCATTGCGCACAAATCATTCTTATTGGTTATATTTAATACAATAAAAAATTCATCGCCGCCAAAGCGCGCAATAAAGTCTGATTTTCTAAGGCAGCTTTGTATAAGACTTACGGTTTCATCCAGAGCAATATCTCCGACTGTATGACCAAAAGTATCATTGATTGATTTGAAATTATCAATATCCACTATAATTGCCGAAAAAGCATTCCCACATGCACATGCAGCAATTTTTTGCTTTAAATATGCATCAAGCTTCTTGCGATTGCTGATCCCTGTTAAATAATCTGTATGAATACTTTGATTTTGTATATACAAATATACAACCAACACAGAAATAACGACTCCATTATATATAAGCGATATACCATAAACCATTGATTGCAAAATAACGCAGATAAACGGTGGTATCGTAAAAAACAACAATGCATTATAATATTTTTTATTATCTATTTTCTTTTCATGGATCATGATCATAACATCAGCAGCGAGAAGCAACAGCATAGCAATAGAAACCGGAACCATGAAAAACGGCCCTCTTGAATAAATATTATCGGCACTGATTGTATAAACCCACCCGAAAAACTGCGAACAAATCACCAGCAACACAACGGCGCTGTTGATTATGATCAAACTATATAAAAGCTTTTTATGAATCTTTTTATTATTAAATATTCGTGTATATACATACAAAATCCAAAGTGACGGCAGCAGAGGACTCGATGCAAATACCAAAAAATTCCCTACATGATTGATCAAGCTGTATATCGTATGCGGATTACCGTCAAATCTTCCCAGTATATCAATTATCAGCATAAGCACAGTTATATACATCATAACAGCAAAAAGTTTGTATTGCAGTGAATTCTCCTCTTTATTTTTAGATGCATAGAATATGATTACAGCTAAAAATATTATTGAGTACACATTTAATATTAAATTGGTTGAGAAGTTCATTTCTTCACACTTTCTATAGGCAATATAAATAATTTATCTATATTGCCTATAATGAAAATGATATACATTTGTTGTTTATTTCTTATTTACGTCTTCGTATATCTTATAGTTGTATAGGGTCCGTATACTCTTTTACCGCTTACCCATTTGTATGCGCGCACTTTATAATAATAAGTTTTCCCCTTTGTACGCCCGGTGTTGATCCAGCTTCTGGAAGTCGTCGTCTTAACGAGTTTATATGTGCCCGACCTTGAAGTGGCCCTGTATATCCTGTATCCGCTTGCGCCCGAAACTCTGCCGTAACTTATTTTTATTTTACTGGAAGAGTATCTTCTTACACTAAAACTTGAAGGCCGCGAAGGTACGGGCTTGGCGGATTTTATCGAAGAATATTTACCGTATACTCTTTTCCCGCTTACATATTTGTATGCCCTTACTTTATAGTAATACCTCTTCCCCGTTCTGAGAGAAGAATTGGTATAGCGCGTAGAGGTTGTTGTTTTAATTAATTTATACTTCCCGGATTTCGAAGTAGCTCTATAAACTCTGTATCCGCTTGCTCCACTGACTTTCTTCCAAGAGATTTTTATACTTTTATAGGAGTTCGATTTCACTGTCACCGAAGGTGTGGAAGGAATCGGTTTTGCAGATTTAATCGAAGAGTAATTACCATATATTCTTTTACTGTTCATCCACTTATACGGACGAACTTTATAGTAATATCTCTTCCCCGTTCTGAGAGAAGAATTGGTATAGCGCGTAGAGGTTGTTGTTTTAATTAATTTGTACTTTCCGGATTTTGAAGTAGCTCTATAAACTCTGTACCCGCTTGCTCCGCTTACTTTCTTCCAAGAGATTTTTATACTTTTATAGGAGCTCGATTTCACTGTTACCGAAGGTGTGGAAGGAACAGGTATGCTGCTGACAATTGATGAATAGCTGCCATATTTCGTTGTAGATCCTACTGTTGTATATGCTCTTACTTTATAATAATATTTTTTACCTGTTGTAAGAGGTGTATTTTTATAGCTTGTTGAACTTGTTTTTCCGATATATTTATAGCTTCCTCTGTAAGATGTCGCTCTGTAGAGCCGATACCCCGTAGCGTTTGTTACTTTGCTCCAGTTTATTTTAATACTAGTATATCCCGCAGCAGCTGCTTTTACATTGTTTACCTTTGATGGATATTTTATCCATTTAGCATAAAGCGTTGTGTCTCTTTGTAAGGTATTCGTTGAAAAATTCCATATATTCACACAAGAGGCTTCTTTATACCATCCACTGAAAAGATAACCTGATTTCGTTGGATTGGCCGGTTGTGTAATGGTAGTGTCGTAATTTGCCGTCACCGATTCTACATAACTTCCACCCTGGCTATCAAATACTAAAGTATATTGGTTCATTATCCATTTGGCATAAAGAATCGTATTGGCTGTAACAATATCTCCATTAAAATTCCATGTGTTTTTGCATTCTTTTTCTTTATACCAACCGCCAAATTCATAGCCTGCTCTTGTTGGATTGGCAGGAGCGGTGATGGTTGAATTTATTTCTGTAAGCTTTGTCCTTACGTCAGATCCGCCCAGTGAATTAAAAGTAACCGCTACAGACGGAGAAGTTGACACATATGCCTGTATCAGCCCGCAGCCATAAAGATTATCTTTGCCAGATGCGCCTAGATCTATAACATTTTCTCTCAACATCTGACGAATTTGCACAGCATTTAAAGAAGGATTTGCCTCCATTAAAAGTGCGATATCTCCGCTCACATACGGCGTTGCCATTGATGTACCCGACATAATAACATAACTGCCATTCAAGTACGTGCTTTTTATATTTACACCAGGAGCTGTGACTTCCACACTTGAACCCGTCGAAGAAAATTCTGCTCGATTGTTCTGTTCATCAATTGCCGCTACAGCGATAACGCTATCGTATCTTGCCGGATAATCGACAGTATCACCGCTGCCCGAGGCCGTGCCGTCATTGCCTGCTGCCGCCACAACCAAAACATCTGCTTGGTAAGCTCTGTTCACAGCATCTTCAAAAATCATCATTGATGAATCGGCCCCCAAGCTTAGATTAATGATATCCATATCATTACTAATCGCCCAGTCAATACCTTTAATAATATCAGAAAGATATCCATCGCCGCTATTATCAAGCGCTTTGATAGCATAGATGCTTGCATCAGGCGCAATACCTACAACGCCGATATCGTTATTATCTGCTCCGATAATCCCTGCCACATGCGTTCCGTGACCATGATCATCCTCATAGGAACCGTTTGTATAGGCTAAAAACGATACCCCTCCGGCGACTGTCAAATCAGGATGCGTGGCAATGCCGGTATCAAGAACCGCGATTTTGACTCCTTTGCCCGTATAATCCAGATTCCAGGCTGATGCCGCATCGGTTGCATCGATTCCCCAATCCACACTTTGTTTCTCAATGCTGACAATAATATCGTTTTCCACTGCAATAACATGGGGAGTATCCTTCAGCTCATCTATCTCATCTTGTGTGGCCGATACAACAACGGCCGGCACATTTTTATAATCGGTGTCAATTGTTCCGGTCAATTTCAATAGCTGTGATTTATTTAATAATTTATTTAAAGCATTATCATACAAAACAATAACTCTTTGCTTACTTTGATGGCCGCTGTCTTGAGATGCAGCACTTATTTGTACGCTTCCGAGTATTAAACAGGTCATTAAAAGCACAGCCAGTAAACAAATAAACCTTGTTTTAAATTTACTTTTCATTATTTCCCTCAAATCTTTTTAAGTCTTATAAAAACTTATTTGATGGCTATCCCTCATGCTTTCTACAGACCTTATGATTCACATTTTGGGCTTTTTTGCCATTTATCTTAATGCTACCGTCCTATAATTTTCTTTTTTAATAACAAAATATTCCATATTTGTCAAGTATTTTACAATATATTACAATATATCCATTTTTTTCCATTCAATAATTTTTATTATTCTTATTTTTGTAATTTATAGCATTCTATTACATTCTATGACAAATTAAAAGCAAATGTGCCAGACATGCCTTTTTTACTGGATGTCCATATTTTAAAAATTATATTGATCCCAAAACAAAAATCATGATACATACATATCATGATTTTCATGCTGTCTTTAACGAAAAGAAGGGCTTAAGCCCTTCTTTTCGTTTATATATTAAAACACTAACTACCCAAATCGTGTCTTAAATATCTATGAAATTTATAAATTTATAATATATAATAAATAGCAGATTGTTAAGATTTTGTCAAGAACTATTTATACTAATTTTTTATTTTTTTATATTTATTAAATAGCACAATAGATGCAGATACCAAGAAATAAAAAACAGCATCATACTACTGTTTTTTTATCTTTGATTTTATAAGTTTTGATTAAATAATGAAATACTTATTCGCCGTCATTTTCACTGAATATTTCACCTTTTATTACGAGCCTGCCTGTTGGATGATAAAGCGGATGGCATGTAATTAACGTGATTTCTCTTTGCGCGGCAGTGCCGTTTAACACCCATGTTTCATCGGGCTGCACAAAAATTTTCTCACTCACCGTGTAGGTATACGTGTTTTCTTTTGTTTGAATAGTGATGCTGTCCCCCACTTTTAGTTCGTTTAGCCTGTTAAACATTCTGCCGTATGCATGATTTCTATGGCCGGCGATTGCGCAGTTACCCGCCTGCCCCGGCAGCGCGCTCTCAGAAAATCTCGCAACGCCCAGACTCATGTTTTGTGCGGTAATACCGTCTAAGATCGGTAGCGACAGATCGATTTTATCAATAACCAATAGGCCTATCATATTTTTTTTTAAGATCGTATTTTCTTCATCTTCCGTTATTTCATCGGCATTTTCTTCATTTGCCTGTCCATAAAGCTCGGGAGCCGCATTTTGCCATTGTTCTAAAAGTTTCTGTTGTTTTAAATCATTCAAATATTGTGATATTTTGGGGTAGAAAAAAATGCTCAATCCGATTATTATTATTAAAATAGGAATTATTTTCTTCACTTTGTTCTTCTCTGATCTATATTTTTATAATACTGTAATTTTTAAGGCAGAGATATCTCCGCCTTAAAAATATGATTTTATCTGATATTTTTATGCATTGCTTTTTTTGTTTAACAGCAGCACACTTCCAAGGAGCATGACTAAAAATCCGATAACTTCATAGGAATAATCCTGCCCCGTTTGCGGAAGCACAGGCGGCAGCTCCTCATTGATGCATATCTTGCTTAGTACTTGCCCGTCTTCCTCAATGGTAAATTCCATCACATCCGTATTGAGTTCATAACCGTCCGGCGCTTTTGTTTCAATTACTTTGTAAGAGCCGTAGACAACATCTTCAAACGTGGCCTCGCCCAAATTATTGCTTGTTGCTGTTGCAAGCGGATTTTCAAAATTTGTATCATTGCCGGCATAGAGCATAAACTCCGCTCCCGTCAGGTAGATGCCCGTTTTTGAAGTTTTTATGATTCGAATCGTTCCCTTGGATTTTTCGTTCTCAAAAGTATACATGATATTTTGACTTGAGCCGGCTTCGTCACTTAAACCGCCTATTTCATGAAGGCTTTCGTCAAGCACATAGCCAACAGGTGCAATGATTTCTTTTATGTAATAGGTACGATCTAACCGCAGAGAGCTAAACAGCGCCTCTCCGTCTTGCCCTGTTATTTCAGATGTATCCAAAACATTGCCATAGATATCCAAAAGCTCAAACTGCGCACCGCTGAGGACTTGCTGCGTATTATCGGCATCTACTTTCACAACTGTAAGATTACCTCTTACAGTGCCCGCTGCCCCACCGCTTCCCGCAAGAAAAGATACAGGGATTGAAGAACTTGTGGAATTCTCATCAATGCCGCTTCCTGCAAACTGAATTGAATTTGTAAAGGTTGCATCCCTGTGGTCATCATCAATATCGGTACGGAATTTCAGAATATAGACATCGCTTATAGGCTCAATAAAGCTGAATATGAACGTGTTTGTTGCAATATCATAACTGATATTATCCGATGTGATTTCCACTTGCTGCGCATTGACAAGAGAGATTTCCCCGTTATCGGGAAGGTTTATTGTCCACAACTCAATAGACTGCGCATCCAGCGATAGCCCTTCCTGGAGAACATCCTTAAGTACTGCATCGGCAATCGTGAGTTTATTCTGATTCACGGTAACAGTCCAGTCGATATACGCTTTGCCTGTTTCATATTCTCCGGTTTTACTTATCAGTGTATTTGCTATGTCCTGTGTAGCTGTTGAAGTAATACCGGGCGGAACATCGCTTCCGGTAATTGCAACAGAGTTTGAAACTTCTATATCTTCGGTTGTTTCAAAAATAGACAGATCCGTTATTTTTGTTTTAAACTCGATGACTTGCTGTGTTGTGATTTCCTGAGGGAAATTGTATCTGAGGGTTCCGCTCACCCCGTCGTAGTAATAGCTGTTTAGCGTATCCTCTGTTGCGCCAATGATCGCAGGGACGCCATTGATTGTTACCGAGCCTGCCACAAAGCCCTGATGTTCGCCGATTGTGTCCACAATGTACACATTTCCCATCGGCATGTTATTTTTGTTGACAACAATCTGCCATGTTATTTCTCTTGTATTATAATTGTAATTCAAACTTGTTTTATCGAGCACCTGACTGTGCACCGTGTAATCTGCCGTGGTGTCAGAAGAAGGGATATTGCTTCCCCACAAAGACGCTTTGTTTGTAAATTTTGTATTCGCGTTGGAAGCATACACCGTATTGCTGAGCACCGCTGTTTTGAATGTCAGCTTTACCGTATCGGATATATCAGACGGGAATGTATACGTAAAGCTTCCGGATTTTGTCGCATCACCGCTGTCGGCCGGTGTATAGCTGAAGCTTCCTGCACCGGGCGCGCTGCCGTCTACCAAAAAAGAGTTATCCACATATTCGAGCCCGACGGGAATATTATCCGTAACAATAGGATCTTCGATATTGATCTCATTGCTGTTTACGGTAATCTCCCATGTGATCTCATGCGTTGTATAATCATAAGAGAGCCCTTTTTTGCTGATCACGCTTGTAGGCACACCAACATCTACTCCGTTTGACGCATCGGTTACAGTCACCCCGTCTCCCGTAAGTGTTGCAGAATTGGAATAAGTTTTACTCGTATTGGAATTATATGCATCGGGATCCGTCACATCCGTGAGATAGATCAATGTATGCGGCTCGTTGATTTGTGAATCAAAAGCATACGTAAGCGTTGTGCCCACATACGTAAGAGGGCCGCTCGGCGTAATCGATATACTTGCATCATCAAGCGTGATTGAATCTTCCTCAAGCGTGAGTCCGCTTTGAATTGTATCCGAAATCACGGCGTTATCTATAGAAAGGTAATTATTGTTGATCGTGATTGTCCATTTTATTTGTCTTGTATCAGGCAGATATTCACCTGTTTTTTTGATAAAGTCTACTTTTGTACTTACAGTTGCAGTATTGGAAAGCGAGCTGCCATCTTCGTCAAACGTACTGCTTGCCTGATTTGAATACTGCACAGTCCCGTCTTCTGTAGTAAACAAACTTGTATCAGCTTTTGTTTTAAACGTAATGGTATATTGCTCGCCTTCCGAGAGATTAACATCATTGGTAAATGAATAAGATATACTATTGCTTACCGCGTCATAATTAAAGTTCCCGAGCGTGCCGGCCGGCAAGATTTCAAAAGAATTTGCGATATATTCCTGGTCTGACGGAATCGCATCACTCACAACGAGGTTGCTGATCGGTCTCACATCAGGCTCTGTCTGCAAAGAGACAGTGATTTGCCAGGTGATTTCATTTGTTTCTTTATCGTATTCGCCCGATTTATTCAAATCCACGTCTACTGTTTGCTCATCAGGCTCAAATGCAATTTGAATCACCGTGGTGGCACCGGCCCCTAACGGAAACGTAATTTCTGTCTGGTCGGTTATTTCGTCCTCATCAAAAGAAAGCTCCATTTGAAACCAGCCTGTTCGATCATACATCTTGTTATTAACATTATCTGTAAAATCAATCGAAATGATATTATCCGTGCCCACGCTGACCGTAGCGATTAAAACGACAGGATCTTCATTATAATCATATAAATCTATGCTGAAAGCACTTGTGATTTCTATTTCATTTGGAATGGTGAGTGTATAAGTTTTACTCGTGTCAACCGTATATTCATCCGGAATGGAATAATCATATCTTATGTTCACTTCCTCATTTTGTTCAACCGTTCCACTAAACGGGTTCCCATCACCGTCCGTCAGGCTGACTTGTGCGAAGAATTGAAAAGGTACTTCTTCCGCTAATGCTATATTGAATGGTAAAAGAGTTTGAAAAATGGTAAAAATAAGAAAGACTACCATTATTTTTTTACTGCCTGATTTCATTTTTTTTATCATTTTCTTTCTCCTTTAATATAATCTTTTACATTTTATTACAAAATGCATTATTATAAGCGACATACTATTACAAAGCAGTCATGCTTCGGTCACGTTTGCTGTCACTTATTAAAAAAATTTTTATTAAAGGATTACAAGATTTACAATAGACGTTTAAATAAAAAAAATAAATTCTACGAATTTAAAGTTTGCATAAAAGGATCTAATTTATCCGTGAAATATCTGGTATGATTTAAACATGATTGAACATGGTTCTCCATTGCTTTTTGTGCAAGCTCCGGAATGTGTAGCTTGATAGCGTTCACAATAGCGTTATGCTGAGGCATCAATTCCGCAGTGATCGGGTTATTTTTATCTTGCTGAACAAATTTAATACTAAACCATTGATAGCGTTGCAGTTGTTTTTCAAGTAATTTATAGCATTGCTGCAAATACTCGTTTCCGCATGATTTCATGATCAATTGATGAAACGGGATATCTGTTGATTTTATGACCTCATATTTTTTGATTTCAAATGAATCCTGATATTCGCCCGCCAGTCTCTCCATTTCATCGATATTCGGGCAGTTGCCTTTCTGCGCACATAAAAACGCCGCCTTTCCTTCAATGACTGCGCGTACGGAATAAAGCTTCATAATATCATGACGATTCAAAAAAGAAACATAATATCCGTTTTTATTCTCATAAATTTCCACAAAACCGATCTCGGAAAGCATGCGAAGCGCATCTGTCACAGGCGTGCGGCTGATGTCTAAATCAGCCGCGATTTGCGTTGCGTTTAGCCTTGTACCCGGCTTGATGTGAAGTGATGTGATCTCATCAAATAATATGGTATAGACAATTTTGCTTAATTGTTCAAAAGGATTCGCATTCAAATACATCCGCATTTGCTTTTTATTCATATCATTCCTCATTTTATCCTAATGCTTCAATTTTAAAACCTATTATACAATTATTTTTAAAAAATTGTATACATTTTTATCATTTACTTATTTGTTTTCTCCATCTATCGGCAAACTTTTTTTATATTTATTTCCACAGCGGTATTAAAAAAAATACCGTTTTGGCACAAGCATTTCAAAACGTTGCTAAGTTGAAGCTTTCGCGGGCTTCATGAGATACTATGAACGTTAAATAAATGTCATAACGACGAATAATATTTACCGAAGGAGAAGTCTTATGCCTAAAATCGAAGTATTAAAAGAGCTGTGCAAAGGTTGTGAGATTTGCACAACACAATGCCCCAAGCATATTCTCGTCATCGGGGATATCACAAATTCCAAAGGCTATAAAATAGTCAAACAAATCAATGAAGAACAATGCACAGGTTGCAAGCTTTGCGCTGTTGTATGCCCTGATGCAGCAATTGAAGTCTATAAGTAGGAGGAAAAAAATGAGCAGACAATTTGTAAAAGGAACCGAGGCAATGGCTGAAGCGGCTGTAAGAGCAGGATGCAGGTTTTTTGCTGGTTATCCGATCACCCCGCAAAATGAAATTCCCGAATATCTTTCCGCAAGGCTGCCTGAAGTAGGCGGAGAATTTATTCAAGGCGAAAGTGAAATCGCATCTATTTACATGGTCTACGGTGTCAGCGCGGCAGGTATTCGCAGTATGACCTCTTCTTCAGGCCCGGGTCTTGCACTTAAAACGGAAGGGATCACCTATCTTGCCGGCGCAGAAATCCCCGCGGTTATTATAGATGTCGTGCGAGGCGGCCCCGCAATCGGCCAAATTCTGCCCGCACAGCAGGATTATCTGTTTGCAACCAAAAGTCCCGGCCCAGGCGGCATACGATGTTTTGTTTTTGCCCCAAGCAACGTGCAGGAAGCCGTGGATATGGTATATAAGGCTTTTGATATTGCCGATGCATATCGTAATCCTGTTATCGTGCTGACAGACGGTGCGCTCGGCAACATGATGGAAGCCATACAGTTCCCGCCGATGAGAGATTTAGACACCCTGCCAAGCAGAGATGATTACAGTCTCACCATCAGAGACAGCGAAGATAAAGCACGGGTAATACAAACCTATCACGCAGCCGTGGGCGATATGGAAAATGCGAATAGAAAGATGGCTGCCAAATATGAGGAATGGGAAAAAAATGAACAGCAATGGGAAGAATACTTGCTCGATGATGCTCAGATCGTTATCACAGCCTATGGCACTACGGCAAGAATCGCGAAATCAGCGATCAAAAGCCTGCGTAAAGAAGGCATTAAAGCAGGGATGGTTCGCCCCATTACCGTCTATCCGTTCCCTGTGAATGCATTTGAAAAATTAGATTACAGTAAAATCAAGTTTATTCTTAATGCGGAGATGAGTATTCCCGCCCAGATGTATTTGGATGTAGATCATGCAGTGCGAAACAGAACTCCTATTTACAACCAGCTCTCTTCAGGCGGTATTGTCATGGGTATAAAAGATATCATTAACGCAGTAAAAGAAAGACTATAGTAAAGGAGCACACCATTATGGAAAAAATATATGCAAAACCAAAACTGCTTCCCGATTTTTCAAACGGCTGGTGTCCCGGATGCGGTCACGGCACCGTACATAAAATGATCGCCGAAGCACTGGATACCTACAAATTAGAAGGAGAAAGCATCCTTGTCTCTCCTGTCGGCTGCGGCACACTAAATACAGCTACAGGATGGTTCAACTGTAACTCCATTGCCTGCGCACATGGCAGAGCAAGCGCAACGGCAACCGCCATCAAGCGATGTCTTAAAGATAAAAATTTAGTGTTTGCCTATCAGGGCGACGGTGATTTGGCATCTATTGGTATGGCTGAGACGATCCATTCCGCAAACCGCGGCGAAAACATTACGGTAATTTTCATCAATAACTGCAACTTTGGCATGACAGGCGGGCAAATGGCTCCCACAACACTGATCAACCAGAAATCTACCACAACACCGCAAGGCAGAAGTTTGGAAGAGCATGGTGCGCCGATCCAGGTTGCGGAAATGCTCGCCACCCTAAAAGCCCCGAAATATGTTGCACGTGTATCGCTGCATGACGCAAAAAATGTACTCAAGGCACGCCGGGCCATTATGAAAGCATTTGAGCTTCAAAGCAGAGGTGCTGGATATACGTTTGTAGAAATATTATCTCCGTGTCCGACAAACTGGAAAATGACACCCATACAAGCAATGAAGCATATAGAAGAGACCGTACTAAAAACATTCCCTCTCGGCGAATTTAAAACAGTGGAATAAACAGGAGGCAGTATAAATGGAAAAATCATTATTAATAGCAGGATTCGGCGGCCAGGGCATTATGCTCATCGGCAAAATGCTGGGCTATGCGGCAAGCGACTCTGGAAAAGAAACTATGTTTTATCCGGCATATGGTGCCGAAATGCGCGGCGGCACAGCCAACTGCACGGTTATTATATCCGATGAAGAGATCGGCTCGCCCATGTGCGATTTTTTTACGACTTTTATCGCAATGAACGAACCCAGTTATCATAAATTTATTGAACAAGTGGAAAAGGGCGGCAACGTCATCATCAACAGCAGCCTTGTGGATTCAAAAGTGCAAAACGATGCGATCAAAGCATATTATGTACCTGCCAATGACATAGCAGACAGGCTCGGCAACAGTAAGGTTGCAAATATTGTCATGCTCGGGGCTTATATCGCCGTGAGCCAGGCAGTAGAAGTTGACGCCATCAAAAAAATCATCACAAAAACCTTGGGCAAAAAGCCTGAAATGCTTGAATTAAACATGAAAGCTTTTGATGAGGGGTACAATACGGTAAAATAACAGTTTTATATACCGCATTTCAGGCTTTCAAGGTATAGAAAAATACCTTTTAGCAATTTCCTATTTTATAGTATAAGCGGTGAAATACATTGCATCTCATATTCGCAGCCTTTGCACGCCTTGCCGAATTGTATTCTTTGTATTCTCACCGTTATATACTTATACCAGTCTATTCATTTTATTAGTAGCCTAATTAAGGAGCATTTTTATATATTTTTGGCAAAAAATAATTTCATATTTGTGCAAATTTCAAAGAAAATTAAAAAATCGACAAAATAATACAATAATTTTTTATGTTGTATATTGAAAAAATACAATTATTGTGTTATAGTTACATCGGTAACACATTTCCTTTATAACTTTTTTTAAAAAATTTAACGATTGAGAACAATTCAGCATGACGACAACACACCTTGCTAATATGCGATTATCCTCCGCATCTTTTCTACATCGTTAAATTTTTTTGTGTGCAAAAATACTTATTTTTAAATTATAAAGTAACATAAAATTGCTCTTTAAAAGGCGCGGCCAAAGCTCCTTGATTATGTAAGTATTCATTTAATGTTGATAGATAAGAATATGAACATGGTATTAATTTAGTATATAGCTCATGATTATTACAAATATCATCTAATTTTTGAAGCATTTGATATTCATATTTTATATTTAATTCTACATGAATTAAATAATAAGATAGCAAAAATAAATTTACAAATTCTCTAAGAGATACTTCATCATGAAAAGTAATTTTGTTTTTTCTGCCATGTACAAAATCCGATCTTTTTTTATAATAATCTTCAATTCTTTTTTTATTTTCAGTTAATTTTTTAGGTTGACAAAAAAGTATACTTGAATATTTTGCCATTCTTTTTTTTGTCAATCTATTTTTATTATTTCCTGTAATAGCATCAAGGGCTGAACATAACATACAAAAAGCGCACGATTTATCAACAATATCAAATGAATGAATCAATATAATATTGAAATGCTCGTCTATATTTATTATTACTTTTTGAAGATAAAAAATCATTAAATTCATAAATATTTATTTTATGATTTAATCTGCGAATTAATCCAATGCCTTCATCATGAGGCAGCCACTTTCTAAATATTATTGGTTTTTGACGATCAATTAAATATTTATATACAATGTAATTATCTTTATTATAAATTTTTATATATACTATTGGGAAAAAAATATGTAAATTAGTTGTAAATATTATATGTTTCTCTAATTTTTTAATATTTTCGGTAATAGTAATTTCAATATCTTTATTTTCTATATTTATTTCATGATCATCAAGATATATTTCAATTAGCTTTATATTTTTAACTGTTATATATATTTTTTTTTGTTTATATGGAAAAACACAACTGATGAAACGACTATTATACATTAAAGAATTTGGTATATTTTTATATAATGCATTTTCCATTTCAAGCGTAAGATCATTTGTTTTAAATAAATGATCGTATAACTCCAATTCATTTCCTATATGCATATTGTATACTAATGCCTCATAACGTATATAATATTTATCTTTTCCCATTTCTATACTCTTCTTTTAAATTAGTTTTCCTATTACTCTATCTATTATAATTAATTGTAATAGATTCATTATTAAAATTCAAATGATTACAAATTTTTACAAAACGTATTAAAATATTGACATTTTGGTAATATTTTCCATTTTTTATTTCTCTATATTAAACAAAATATACTTTTACTTAAATTTTTGTATGATTATACAAACAAAATGATCTGTTATTCGATTTGCATTAAAATGAATATTTAAATATAATAAATCGTGGCCATTATAAGGCACCGTGAGAGTACTCTCACTATCTGTGAACCGCTGATGATGTTACATAATGTTCTTCTTAATTCTCATTATGTATACTCGTCAGCTTTTATTTTGGTGCGTTTTTTAACTCGTTACTTTTACAGTTTTTTTCTTAATTTTATATCGAGCTTTTTGAATTGTTCTATTTCTTGTTCGGAAAATATACTGTGAAATTTTTCAATCAGATCCGATTCAGATTTTGTAAGCTTTGTTTTCTCATTCATTTTTAGACACGTTAATGAACCCTTATCCTCTTTGGATACTTCACCGAATAAAATCAAAAAAATCAATGCTACCATAGCAGCTATTAAAACCAATAAAATAATAAATAAAAAAAATTCATTCATAGTTCTTTGTTGCCGACACTTTTTATATTTTCCCCGTTATTTTGTTTCTTTATAGTAAACACTTTCAGCTAAAACGACCTGATATGCACTACTTTCAATACAATATGTTATTTGTTTAGTTTGCATTTCAATCATGTATACGTTATACTAAGGGTGTCCCGTCTGAAAGAAGGAGAAACAATCAACTTGATTTATTTGCTGATTTAAGTGGCATAATGTCTTCGCTTAGTTCTCATTATGGTTCTTAATTCAGCATTCTTCATTTTTATAATTATATAATAAAGAATGCTGTTTTCTTCTTCTTTCCTATCACTGTTTGTCCTTAATTATATATATTCATCTTTCTCATTATACTTTACATAAATTTCAAAAAGTTATTGCGAAATTACTATTTATGATATATAATATCCCTATCCCGTCTGAGGAGAGGGGTTTATAACACTTTACTTAAGTGGCGCTTATATAATATGATGTTTTTTCTTAGTTCTCATTACTGTTATGTAAGCCAGCCATATTTTTTTATAATTTTTTAAAATTATAACGTGTGCCCCCTCTTCCTAAACACGACGATATCTAAAAATATTTTAAGAAAAAATCTGTTTATTTTATCTCGTATCCACATATACGGTATATACTTTCCTACCAATATATTCTTCTTCATCTTCATATATTTTTTATTTCATAAATATACAGAAATATAGTATTGTAATAAAGACTATTTTGAGTTATTCTGTAGAAAAAAAATATCTTCATGTCATTTTCAGTAAAATAATAACCTGCATTAAATAAATCTGTATCTATACAGCTATTAATTTATTGCTTTACCACTCAAGTCGATACCGATGATTAAAGTTAGCTAAAATAGATGATAAAATAAAATACGCAAAGCATTAAATATTTTATGAAGCAAATAGGATTAAGATAATGAAAAAAATAAACAGTCGCATCTTGAGTATCATTGCTTTTATGTTTTTTAGCGCTTGTCTTCTCTCGTTCGTATACGAGGGTGCCATATTGTACTCTTTGCTCTATGGTTCCCATATCGAAAGTAGGCTTTTCATCATGGCTGCGATTTTTGCTCATGCCGTTGGTTTGTTTATATGCAGGTATATCGCAAAAAATATGTCCTTGGCAAAAAAAATCATGCTTCTTTCCACAGCCGTATGCCTATGTTGCAGCTCCGTCTTTTTCTTTCCTGCTTCCTATTTATGGATGGCAGCTCTTATAATCGCCGCATTCTTCGCAGGGTTGTGGAATGCTTCTTGGGGCTGGTTTTTCAGGTACACTTCCGCACTCGAAGAACGCATGAAAACGGTCGCGTTCTCTCTTGCATTCGGCACGGTACTCATGGTGATCCTCAATGTCATCGTCATAAACGCCAACGCACGCATTGCGCTGGCTCTGGCCATGTTCTGTCTTATCATTGCGCTTTTTGTCACGCTTCATCTTCCAAAATCAATGCCCTGCTTGGAAAGTTTGCAGGAAGAAGAAAGCAAAACCGTACTCAGAAAACCTTTTGCTCTAGTCTGTCTGTTCATTGTGGTTGTCACCTTCAGCTCAGGCTTTATGTTTCAGGTCATAAATCCCGCATTCTCTCATCTGACTGTGCTGACAAGCTGGTATTGGGCTGTGCCGTATATCGCGGCCATGATTGTCGTGGCACTGCTTCCGAAACGAATCAGCAGAAGCTACATACTGTATGTCTCTCTTTCTCTGCTCGGATTCGGCTTTATCGCTTTTGAGCTTTTTGATAACTCCGCTTTAAGCTATATCATCGTTAATACATTGCTTCTCAGCGCTTTCGGAATTACCGATTTGTTTAATTGGAGTATTCTTGGCGAAATGTCGCAATATAGCTCCAACCCAGTAAAGATATTTGGCACCGGTCTGTCTGTCAATGTTTTCAGCGTGCTTTTGGGAGAGATCATATCAGTTCCCCTTTCCGCTTCGTCAAGCGGCAAAAACATATCCCTGCTCGGCCTTACCGTCGTAATCATAGCCTTTACGGTTTTGCCTCTGCTGTTTCGACAGTTAAACATCCTCTTAAAATACAGTGCATTCCTCTCAAAGCTGGAAGCCGTTCCGGAGAAAAAGAAAGAACAGATTGTAAAAGCCATCTCTCCCACCGCTAATTTATCTGGAAGAGAAATGCAGATTGTGCAGTTGATTCTAAAAGGCTACACTTACCGTTTGATTGCCCAAGAGCTTTATATCAGCGTAAGTACCGTAAAAACGCATATCCACAACATCTATGATAAGCTCAACGTCAGTAATAAAACCGAGCTGATTCAAAAACTCATGTGAAAAGTAAAAAGGCTGTCTCACCCCTTTATCCCCACAGGATAGAGGGGTTTTTTTACGAATCATACTTTTTGGTGGATGTACATATTGAATATATTTGTTATTCTCAAATAATGGAATTTTTTAACATATCGTAGCAATTTATTACTATAACAGAGAGGAGAAACATAATGAAAAAAATAATTTCTGTTCTGTGTGTGATTGTTCTGATTATCTCGTTTACAGCTTGTTCGGGCTCTTCAGCCAGGTTTGTCTGGGCGCCGCGCGAAGGCTCACTACAAATATCAGCGGACGATCCTGCCGGCTCCGTGCTGATGGATAACGACCGCTGCACGATCACCGTAGTAAAGTGCATGCCGTCGGCTAGTAATGCTTCCGGAAATCCGATATCGATCTTACGCTGAAGATAGATAACAGCTTGGCGGCAAACGGATTTTATATTCAGTACTATCTCGGCGGAGAAGCCGTTATTGAGGCAGGCGCGGAAGAGACTGCCAATGTATTTGTGCCGTTTACTTTCTGCGAGAATATAGCTTCAACATTTGACGATATCAATGTGGTTGAGTTTACTCTCTCGGTTTACGAAACAGACGCAGGAAATGAGCAGGTATATACAAAAGGCGAAGAAGCGCCTGAATTCTTTAATCCGACGGTTGATGTTGTGATTTATCCTAAAGGCGACACCGCTCAAACGGTAACAATACCCGACCGTCTTACAAGCGAAAATGAAGTGGAACTGGCAAATAATGACGATTTTACGTTTATTGTTACAGGGTTTAATAATACGGGCGAAGATGTGTTTGGCTATGCAGGAGGATATGTTGCATATGTTTATATCGAAAACAAAACGGATCATAGATTAGTTTTCGAAATAGAAAACACAATGCTGAATGGAAATGAAACTGACGTCTACTGGGGCAATTTAACGTATTTGCCTTCAAACCAGCGTACTGTTATCCCACTGGAATGGCATTATGACAATAATGGAGAATTTATTACAGATGTGTCTGAAATACAATTTGACCTTACTGTTCAAAATTGTTACACCGGCGATCGCGTAGATGGATTCGACCAAAAAACCCTGACTTTGAAGACATGGTAGATGATATTTGAAATATTTATTACTTTTATAACTTTATATTATGCTTATGATATTAGTCTATAAGGAGAAATTTAAAATGTGGAAAAACAAATCGACGGCAAAAATTTGCAGCATATTAATAATCCTGACATTAGTAATATTGACTTTTTGCTCCTGCGGAGAAGAATACGTGCAATCAGGCATCTGCGCTCCTGTTTTGAAAACGGGAATGACTGCAGTTGTGTTCAACGAAGAAACTTCTCAGTGGGAAGAAGCAGAACTTTCATCAGAATGGTACAGCTATTCCGAAAATGATAAAAGATGGGCAAATGCCATGACGCAAGACGGCAGCATGTGGGTTTGGATACCCAGATACGAATACCAGTTGGTTCCCGATTCCGGTACAATAGGTGCAAGCCCTGACGGCACAATAAACATCAAATTCATAGACGTAACTCAAACCACTGCGGACGAAGGCTACACAATCCATCCCGCTTTTACGGCAGATGTAGATAATGGCGGCTGGGATTTTGAACTTCCGGGCATCTGGGTTGCCAAATTTGAAATGAGCCTTGAAGAAGACGGAGTTAACTTGACCGTATATTCAGAGGAGGTCTCCAATGGTCCTATAAGCGAAAATATCAAAATGGTCTCAAAGCCGGGAGCGTGCAGCTGGGTAGGGATAAATATAGCCAACGCTTATTATAACTGCTTAAATTACGACACAAGCGCGGGCATTGATTCGTCTTACGACAGTCATATGATGAAAAACAGCGAGTGGGGAGCGGTTGCGTATCTTACCGACAGCGTCTATGGCATAGGAAGCGAAAATATCAAAGGCCGCCCGGAATTTGAAACTTTAACGGGTGGGGAATACGAATCGGTTACGTACATACAAAACATAAACCAGGCTTCCACCGGAACGATATACGGCATATATGACCTCTCGGGCGGCAAAAGCGAAATGGTGGCGGCATTTAATAATGCTTATAACGGCACAGCGGGAAGCTTAAATTTTTATACGAATGTCAAATACCTTCCCACAGGCTCCAACGGAAGCGTGCATTTCGCCAGTTATAACGGCGCAAGCACAAAATACGCTACGGCGTATACAAATCCGACCAGCGAGTATGCGCTTACAAACGGCGTATACAAACCCGGAGACGCCACATATGAAATATACAGCGGCGATGAATGGAGCACAACCGGCTGGAGTGATAATGTGGTTTCTGTAGTAAGCGTGGACAATTACTACGGAACATTTTATTACCGAGGCGCCAGCTACGATACCAACGATGCGCGTATATTTGATTCCGGCTGCGGCGATGGCGCCCCCTCGCCTAACACTTCGTTCCGAACAGTTCTTTGCCCGTACAATAAATATTAAGTTTTTATTAACAAAATAAAAAAGATGATTTTTAATAATCATCTTTTTTTATATCAAATACATCAACTGACCGGTTTTGCTTTTTGCTTTTTAACTATAATGATGATTATAAATTGAATATTCATTTTATTCCATTAGATTACATTGTCTAGCAAAGAATATTTTGAAACTCTAAACACATTTAAAAACATTAAAAAACCACGTATCTACGTGGTTTTTTATTATTTCAGTGGAGTGAGTGCTCATAAGGACAAACTCAGAAATCCGCATAAATAAAGGTTTTTTGGCATCAGGCAAACGAATATTACGCCTTATATGCGCTAAAAAACTGTAAATATCGAAATTGCTTAATAAAGATTATGCTCATAATCTTCATTTGCCGTGCAACCATTGAGTCATACCGGCTCCAACGTTTTCATTTGGTCTTGCCTCAAACCCGAACTTTGAATAAAAGCTTTCTCTACCTTTTGCAGACATCAAATTCACATACGCGCAATATCCTTCTTTAAGACTGTTTTTTATGCTATTCATAGTCATTTCCATCATTGCTTTTCCGACGCCTTTCCCTTGAAACTCAGGCAAAACAATAACATCAACAATAAATACTCCATAACCACCATCGCTTATAACGCGAGTTAAACCTATTGATTTATTATCGTAATATGCAGCTACAAGATAAGCTGAGTTGTTAATCCCTATTTGCGCTTGCGTTTTTTCAATCTCATTCCAACCAACAGATTTTCTAAGCATGTTATAATCTGTGACTGAAATATTGGATCTATAATCTATTTGTATCATATTCTCTACTTCCTTCGCCTAATATAAATAATCCCCACACTCACTTATGGATACTATGATAACACATTATTGCACGGTATGCGACAAAACAACAGCCTAACAAAAACAGGCCGACATGTGTCGGCCTGTTTTTGTCCATATGAACATCCAAGATCATTTAGGGTGATAGGACTCGAACTCGCAGCCTGCCGATTAGAATCAGAATCTAACACCCTTATAACAACATATTTACGAGATATATTGTACTTTTACGCTCTTGCATTATTGCCTATTTTTATCCATTGACCAGCAAAATATATTTATATGCCTGATAAAATATTTTCAATACAACTGACCATATCCGCAAAAGCTATATCGCTTGCATAAGGATATTTGTTCGCATAAGAAGTCCAAACGAATAATAAATCATTGCTCTCTCTAATATCGGTTAAGTATTTCGTGTGCTGTTAAATATATATTAACGTCAACGCGCTCAAGTCTTCTGCAATTATGTTTATATGTACATATTTTTCAAACATACTAAATTCATTTATTGATCTATGTTTTTAATGAAATTATATGAATGCCATATAGTGCGGCAAGTTAAATCTCCGCACATAGCAGGCGGTTGATCGTCACTGAACCCTTGCGGACGCAAAGTAAAACAAAGAAGGGATCCAAACTCATTTATAAATGATACCGCAAAGTCATAACAATATTTTATTATAGTTTCTTTTGGAATATTTTTTTGCGTAAAGTATATGCCAATAAACATTAAAGGACCTTCTACAAGACCGCATTGATCTCTGTGTCCTCCTGCGCCGTGAAGGCCAATAGTCGCATCTTTAACCTGATCGCAAAGCTCAACATCAAATATATCACAAAGAGTATCCAAAGATACTCTGGCACAATTCAGCCCAAGCTCATGATAGTATGAATAGACTTTTTCTTGAATTAAATTTTTAATTTCTTCACTCATTTTATTAATTCCTCTCTCTGTCTAATATATGTATTTTATTATATTTAAATAATCAATGAATATATTTTATCATATGTATCTGCCATGATACAATTGAAAAAATAAATCTTGCAAGTGCTCCTGCCTACAGATTTTGTATGCCCAAATTTTTCTTTTTCTCAGCCTAAATATAATATGAAACCAATAACTTGCGCCGCCTGTATGCCTCCTGCTGCCTGTCGGCGGCTTTCATGGCTTCCAGCATTTCTTTTGTGATTTCCACAAATATATCTTCTTTGAACCACGGATAAAAATCACGTAGATTAATTGTTATCATGGTTATGCCTCCATTCGATTTTTACAGGTTGGTATTGAAAATCGAATGAGGTATTGTGGGGAACGATAGCCGGGACAGTACGGTACTTCGAGCCAAGTTGGCCCGAAGTTACAACCCCCGTGGGTTGGTTAAATCAGGTCGCCATACCACCATAGCGGCCTGTACCATGCGCGGAAAATTTGAAAGAAAGAGAACACGTCGGTAGCCCTCCTTTATTACCGCCGCGTTCAGGTAAATGGGCGCAGTTAATACACCCTCCGAATAATAAAAATCGGCGGCTTTGACTTTGGTATCAAAACCGCCGAGTGGCTACTACTATATTATTTTGCACACGTCTATCCAGCCGCCGCAACAACGGTTTTTTTTATTTCCGTTGGGACGGGGCACCTTTAGTACTACACTTATACTTGTAAACAACAATGCGAGATTCAGATTTTAAAAAGAGTGCAACCATCTATTTGCCAAAATAGAGATTAATAAGCTGTTCGATAAAATGACTACGGTGTGCGGGGTTATGAAAATCAAAACCCGTTTGATCTTTTAATAAGACGGTTCGCATAAAAACAGACTGTATTGAAAATATCAATAAATACAACCGCCGCTTTATTTCTTCTTGCGAAAAAACCTCTGCATACGCTTTTAAAGCGATTGGCAGATAGGCGTCTACTGTTTGTTGCGTATTGTCACACAATTCATCATTGGTAATATCTGTTAGAATGGATATGCGTGATATATTCTCGTTTTCGACCAAAAAATTGCAATTCACTTTTAACAATGCACACAACCTGTTTTTAGGAGCGTCTTCCTTTATCATTGAAAAGACTTTTTCTGAATTGTTTATTATATCGCTGATAATATTACGTACACATTGCCTAATCAGATTGTCTTTCGTTTGAAAATGATAGTTTACAAGACCAACACCTATGCCGACACGATCACAAATCTCACTGATAGTGATATCGTCTGTATTACTCCCCTTTTCTTCGATCAACTTGATTGTGGCCTCAATAATCTCTTTTTTAATATCTTTTCTCATACGCATTCCTCACTGCTTTTATTGCGGTAAAACATATGAAAACCGCCCAATGACCGATTTTAAAATTATGATTACCGCCAGAATAATAAGTGCTGTATTGGCATTCTGAATATAGATAATATTCCATTTAAAAATCTGTGTGAATAGTGCCAGTAATGCAATGCCACCCAAAAGATATCCAAGGATTGAGAGTGGATGTGCGGGAGCCACCGTTCCAAACTTCATAATTCCAATCGAACAAAATGCCATACCAATTACACCAAGAGTAATCGTAGCTGCTCTTGCGCCCTCAATAAAGAGGAATTGTTTACCGGACAAGCCCAGCGCCACCAGAGCACCTGTAATAACAATCTCGATAATTAGAATGAATATGCTCTTCATATAATAGCCTCCAATTGAATGTAATTTTGAATTATATTCAATTTTTATTATAGACATTCTTCTTGGATATGTCAATATAAGTGTAGAGAAAAACTGGTGTTATATGTAGGACTAAAATAGTATTGCCACAATTGTTGTAACCACAAGTTAAGAATAACACCGTTTCATATTGCTTTAGGTGTTTCATTATACCGGTGGATTTTCCCGTACGGGAAAATCCATAAATTACTTGTTGAGGCTAGCCGTCCCAAAGGCTTTGACTTCGGGGCAATTTGACCCGAGGTGAGGTACGAAAAAAGGTAAGACAAATATTGCTATTACATTATCCGTGAGTTGACCGTCTTTCTCGTTGTTTCTATTGTTTGGTAGTTGCTTCTTTATGACCCTGCCCATTTTTACAGAGTTTTTAAATTTCTTATTCTTCTTTGCCAATATTATGGATATAAAGTTTCTTTTATTTTACATCCACATGCACTGCCCCGAACCCTGTATAAGTATAGCTCACTTCAGGCTGCTGCATAAACCATTTCTTTAACTTTAAGTCGTTGTCGCTGTTAAAGTCCAGCGAACAGTCGGCCGCTTTGCCATTTCTGTGCTTGCTGTTTTTAATTCCTCCTACTTTATTGTTTTGATATGCACATCTCACACCGCTCGTGATGTGGATCGGCAGATTGAAATGCTCCCTTGTCCTCTCAAGCAGCGCTATAAGCACACTATCCGGCTCAGCCGGAAAGCCGTTGCAATGATTGCAAGGACAAATAAATTCCCGCCTTTTAAAATATTTTACCCGCTCCCAATTCACTTTTCCGGCAGGCTGATACATCATATACGGCTCCAGTACATCTATAGTCTTGCTGCCGATGATTCCGTCTGCACTCAATTTTTTGCTTTTCTGAAATTTTTTGATGGCGCTGATTGTTTTTCTGCCCACAAGTCCGTCTACTGTCAGCTTTGCACCCGCCTTATTGAGTGCCCTTTGCATCTCCTTGATATATTCAATCAGCGCCGTCTCGGTTTCTTTGCCATAGATACCGTCTACTAAAAGTTTTTGATCATGTTGGAATTTTAAATAAGCAGCTTTTGTGAGCCGCCCTTCTATGCCGTCTGCCGCACCGAAATAATACGCCGTGGCTTTTAAATTCTTTTGACGTTGTTTTATATTAAGCATTTCCATCCGCCCCCTTTTCTTCTTCACGCTTTGTAAAATAATAAGTCACGATTGCCGTGATCACACTCGCCGTAAGCTCACTGGGTATTTTATCTGCCAAAGCAAGCACGCAAAACACTGCCATGACCGCAAGTGTGATGATAGATTTCACTTTAAATAATTTTATTAATTGTTCTTTCATTTATTCTCCTTTTATTTCAACAGCCCGTAAATAAAAGCAGCCAGCCCCACAAGCCAGCCTAAAAGCCATTGTATTTCTCTTTTATTTTCATTTTTATTCTCCAGGCAGGTCTCGATCTCTCGCAGCCGCCCTTCAAAATCCTTTTGACTTTTTCTTAGTCCATTATATTCCTTGATCAATTTTGTTGTCTCTGTCAATTCCATCTTAAGCTCATTGATCATCTCAAATAATTCTTTGTTGTTATACCAATTTTCCAACTTCCCACCTCCATTAAAAAAAGCACCTTCAGGTGCTTTATAGTTGAAATTCGCCGTACCGTTCAATTTCCTCCAAAACATACTTTGCCTGGCAGAGCAAAGGCTCGCCTGTATACTGCATATAAGCGCATGCACACAGGCTAAAATTTTTTATCCTTTCATTTCGCTTGATCTCATATAAAATCAATTTGTTCAACCACACAATGTCCTCTTCAACAAAATCTTTTTTTTGATTAAGCATCTGTATTAACTTTGCATGTTCTGCGCTGATAACCTCTGTATATTCCCAGGGAGGCTTATACTGCGTAAGTAAGTATTTTTCCCACAAAGTAAGATATCGATATTCAATGCCGTCATAATTAACATAACCAAACTCACATGTATCCTGGTAAATACATCCGTCACAATTTGTTTTCGGTTTTCTTTTTTCCTGATTTTCTTCTTCATAGTTTTCAGTCTGGCCGGATTTTTTCTTTAAAAATTTTAATATTTTCATTTATTTTTTATCCTGCATTATGATCGCACTAACTAAGCTGATTATTATCATACTAAAAATTTTTATCGATTACAATCCGTATTCAACATTTTTTTACTTTTCGTGACTACAAAATAACGTATTTACGTGTATTTTTATTTCAGTGTTATATTTTTTTATTTATTATTAAATTTTTATGACCGCAATTTCAAACTTGCAAAGCTATTCTTATTTCATTTATTCGTACCTTTTTTATCTCAGCCTGCTCATGCATAGCTACAATATCTCTGTCATAATCTATACCGAGTTCAGTGCTCCGTCTGTATTGATTGCATTGAATATCATATCCGTCAAACCACTTTTCAAGAGCTTCAAGTTCTTCTAAAAGCACTTTTTTGTTTTCATATTCCGTCTTCATATTCTGATCGATCGTAAACCCGCTGCCATCATATACATAAAATTTTTTGTTTTCCTCTATATCATTGGGCACCTCAATATTCACTATTTCTGTTTTATCGATATTATCTTCCTTAATGATATGCAAGACAGTGCCTTGACTGTCTACAATAACACTTTGAACATTCATCATCTCACTCCTTTCTCATGACCTTCTTTTCCACATGTAAACGGTGATATAAGGCGGCAGATTGCCCGCACTTCCCGCACCGGTCGAAGACGTATTCCCGCTTAATGTATGGTTATGTGATGCATTTAAAGTAAAGCCATCCGTATAAGTTGTCCCATTTCCTGATTTAGAAGAGGTCGCATATCCTACAACTTCTCCATCAGCATTTCTTTCAGTCATAACACCGGTTGCGCTGATATCAGTAGCTGAACTTTGAACCGCCACATTTAAAAAACTCCCGGTTAAGCTTTTTGTGCTCACCGAACCACTCGACAGACTATGCGAATGGCTCTGCAAATCTTTGCTGCCACCGCTCTTTTCGACTGTATTAAAGTCACTATCGCTTGTATTTACCCCTGCAAGCATTCTGCCTTCCCCAAACGATATCCAGGTACCGCCGAATAAAACAGACGGGTTCGTCGTGTTCACCGAAAGATATATTGAACCGACAGGATACATTAAATCGAGCAGGTCTTTATTTTCAACGAGCCATGACCATGCGCCCCAAGTGCCGTTGTAATAATTTCTGCGATATACGCGTGAAGTTGAATTTTGATAAGTGCTATACGTTGAAAATGTCTGTTTGCATGCCCCGTTCTCCGCATGATGCTCCACCGCAAGACTGAATGCCCAGTCTACGGGTGTATTTGCTATTGTCGCAGCCGTGACATTGAGCTCACAGTAGTAAAATCCCGGGAATGTGTAATCATTCAGATCTGCTCCATTTCCGATTTCCTGTCCGGCAAACATCGGATTTTTATGAAGTGTTTCAATACTGCCCAAATCATATCGTCTAAGCAGTTCCTCAATGGTTTTAACAGCAGGGATATCCCTCTTAATAGTCATTAATAGATCCCCCTTTTCACGTTTCCGCCAACTCCGCTTTTATTTCATTTATTAAACTTTTATTATACATAAACACCTCATACCGCTACCACTGTCAAAAATGTGAATGGTTCATCGTATCCACATCCGATTATATCCCCAGCATGCCCATATGCACTAAGGGTAATGACATCATTTTTATTAACATCTTCTAAAATTTGTGCGATTGTTACAGTCTTGGGCAGCTATATTACTTCCTGTGCTTGTTTTCCTTGACGAATTTATAAAAATGCCTGCTGCCTTATAGTTTGCATACGGAACAGTTGTCCAATGAATCTTTCCGCTAATCAAAACCTTTGATATATTATCTCCTATTTTAATTCCGCCGTTAGAAATTGAAAGTTTACTTCCTACGGAGTTATGTTCTGAGAGCGTCAATTGTTCATGTGTGTTCGTTGCTGTAATTGTGTAATTTGCAGTAAGCCGTGCTGTCATCACATTTTTATAACTATTAAATTCGCTTTTTGTGATCATTTCATTAAAATTGAATCTCCTCAAAAGTTCGTCAATCGTTTTTATTTGGGGAATATCCCTCTTAATAGCCATTAATAGATACCCCTCTTTACCGATCCGCCAACTCCAATATACGGAATGCATTTTTTAATGTTCCCACCTATATTTTTATAAACAACGCACCTTTTCATAACTCCCCCTACGCCTTTCCGTAAAAATCCCGCTATAGTTCCAGTAGCCGTCTTTGTGCTTGTGCTTCCTATTTGTGTACTGCCGCTATATGTTTTTAAATTGAATGTAACAGTCGCGGTCAAATCTGATATATATTTGTAAAATTTCAATATCTCGTCATCCGTAAACTCGACCTTAGAGCCACTTGCAAGTTCATATCCGGTTCTTATAGCAGTAGCCCCTAAGTAGATATCCAATTTCTCTGTAAAGCTCGCATATGCCGTGTAAGAGATTGTCACTCCGTCCTCAATATTGAACGATGAGATATTGGATAAAACAGATGCACGTGGAATAGTTGTTAGCGCTAATGTGCCTGTTTTATCTGCGGTTCCTTGACTGCCTGCGTCTGTTTCATATAAACATCTGAACAATTTGGAGAAGTCACCGTCTGTATCATGTGACACGGTAAATGTTCTGTCAAGTATAACCTTAGATGTATAAGAATTATGATAAAAATCATAGTTGTACTCGCTTCCGCTATCATCAAAAATCTTAGAACCAGCTATATACAATCTAATTCTTGATGTTGTATTATTAAACCATGATGCATGATTTGTGCAATAGACTGTGGTAACTACATGAATTAGCGACGTATTATTCGCAATACTTTGACTCACTTGATAAACTCTTGTTGTACAATCTATATCAGTGCTCTCAGACATAACATCTGTAATTGTCAGTTTCCAAACTTCTGCCATTTAACACACTCTCCTTAAGATGGATATCTCAAGTATATTGCTCCGCTTGCCAAACTTGACGGTGCCGCAGTTCCGCTGAGGATCGTTGCCTGCTTGCTGTTTAATTGTGCCTGCACGTCTCCCGTCACGCCCGCAAGCCTGTCAAGCTCCGTTGCCGTGACTTCATCCGTTTTTTCTGTGATCGCATTGAGCTGAGCTTGTATATCACTTGCAACATTGGAAAGATAGGCTATTTTTATATTGTCTACTCCATCCACGATCGCTTGTTTTAATTCCAGCGCTGCTTCCAGTGCGGGAATGAACGTATCATTTAAATAAGATTGTATATCTGTCGGCGCTTTATCCATCAAGATTTTCAGTGCATCTGCCGTTGTTGTGGGTTCATCCGGCAGTGATTGCATATTTGCAACACTTGTATTAAATTTTGGTAATGCCATTTTTTCTCCTTTTTATTTTTCATTTTTTATTTTTATGATATAATGAATTCATCATCCGAGGTAAACGCACACTTTCCTATCAACACATTTTCGTAGGAAGGAGGAAGTGAACCATGGACAAAAACGGAAATCGCTGGATAAGCTCCGCAACCGAGCAATGGGTAGTGGAAGGCGATGGCTTTATCTGCATATTCCGGCGTTCCAGACGGCCGTCTGCGATACAATGCCATACCACGATTGCCAAAAGGCAGTCTGCGGCCATGCTCGTTATGCAAAACAATATCCCAATGTGCTTTAAAAACACATCCGCGTTTGATCCTCTTTTGTCGGAAGATGAAGTTCATTAAAGATTGTTTTGTCAGTATTCTCACAACTATAAATTGCGGCGGTTATTCATAGCTCGCCGCAATTTTTATACTAATTTTTTACATAATTACCGATCGTAAACTCGACCGTTGCTTCATAAAGTCCGAATGGTTTATCTACTTCATCCGAATAAAATTTTATGGAAAATTGTTTTATTTTTCTTTTTTTGACTTTAAAGACTAAAAATCCTCTCACACCCGTACCGAAGGAAAAACGCTCATATCCCTCTTCCTCCCGCAAAAAATATAAGAAATCCAAAAAATTAAATCCTTGTGTAGCGCTCGATAAAATCGTTATCCAGTCTTCTTTATCGGTTTTTACATCGATTTTTAAAATACTGTTCGGAATTCGCTTCACCTGCGCCACTCCGCCTCGCTTATTGGTAGTTTTTAAATGCGTCAGCGAATTAAAAATATCCATCGGCGTTGTCCAGTAGCTATCTATTAATGTTGGAGTGTTCACCCCTTCTATCAGGCTGTCGTCATGCGTGCCAAAAAATTTACAAATCTGCCCTCCTTCGGTTGCGAGATACAGTTCTGATAAATATTCCTTGAGTACTGTAGCTTTTGAAAAAACTTCATCAGTCAGGATACCGATATCTTCCCAGTAATACCACTCGTATTCATGATCACTGATCTGCCTGCTGTCGGCAAGATATATTCTACCGTTGATTAATACGCACAAATAATTGTTCCATACTTCAAGCTTTGCATCGTCTAACCCCGCTTCATTCATGAGCTTTGTATCCACCATGCCGGATTTATGATAAAGACGTATACCATATTCGTTGCTTATGATGTTTTCCAGCCCTTGTTTTGATAAATATACGACAGCATCCCTGAAATTTATGCCGCCCGCAGCCGCACCCAAATGAATCGGACTTTCCGTCATCGGATAAATCCTTCCAAGCGCGGAATCGAGAGAAGATGTGTGAAAATAAACTTTCACACCTTCTCCGTTATCATCTTTTATACAAATCAGCTTATCGGAAGAAGCAATAATGGCTCGCACAGGGGTGTTGTCCGCTCCGTCGTCATACCAGCTTTCATCTGCGTAGTAAGCGGGATCGTCCAGTTCCGAATGAAATAAGACGCCCCTATAAGAATCATTGCCGCTTACAAATACTCTGTTGTCAAACACTCTGCAAAGCTTGCATCTTTTGATATGCTCCGCGTATCCGTCGACCTCTTTTTTAAACACAATGACAACATTATCCTGACCGGGCGTTGCCGGGGCGCCTGCCGGGGCATCAAGCGTAACAACACTGCCGGCAAGGCTCACCCCGCTTTCTTTTTCCACGCCGTTGATATATACTTCAAGGCCTTCCGAGTCTGTCGGCACTGTGTCAAGTGAATAATTCAGCGACGATCCGTCCCCGATGAAGGAGTTTTTTCGATAGCTCGACAAATAATTGACGCCCTGATAGATAACCCCGCCGCTTCCGCCCGGAAGCGCATTGATTCTTGTAAGTGGAATTGTTCCCACAACGTCGCTCACATTTTCCCCGTCATAGACCAGATAATTTTCCCCATCCAACAAATAAAGCTTTGTTATCCCGCCGTCGGTATACTTAAAACTCTGGGAAAACTCCTTATTCATTGTGATGTTTATTTTTTGAATATCCTGCAGGCTGCTTATTTCATCTGGAAAACTCTTCCAGATATACAAATCCCTTTCAATATGGATCAGCGCTTTTCCGTCACCAAGCACATGTAGCCCGTAGACTTTATTTGTTGTCCTCGATAAAACCTCCGTGATCCAACCATCCATTTCATCCGCCGTCGGCTCTTGGCCTTGACCGAATAATGCTGTTAAATCTATTAAACATGCATAGTCAAGATAATATGTACTGAATGGTGCAGACGGCTGAACATCTAATCCACCAATTCGTAAAAAAGACGGTGATATATCAACAGTTATTAATCTTGATAGCATTTCATACTGACCGCTTCCGCTGTGTGGAACAGAACTCCATGTTATGCCATCATGCAGCAAAAAATATGTGTAAGCTGAAACAGATCTAATTCTTGCACATGCATAAACTTTATGCCCAGCACAAGTATCGTCTGCGTAATACAAGCAAGCATCATTTGTTGAATTTGACAAGCAAACAAGCTCTTCACCAACTATTTCCATAGTTTCAAGACCACTGTTTAACCAACCGTCGTCAAGAACACCACTCGCAAAATTATAATCATTTACTAAATTGATTTGCTCAAACAAATTGCTTAAATCACCCAATAAATTTATCCCCGGCCTCGTCTCAATTGCCTGACCAAGCTGTGAATTATAATTTTTATAAACATTTTTGGCATCAGGGCTTCTGGATACAGACACTCTTGAAGGAATGGAAGAAAAATCCACCCCTTTTAAATTTGTATAAAGGCGCTGATAGGGCCGGCTCGCGCTTGTTGCCAATTGCTTATAAGCCATCATATTCCCCCTTGATTACCGAAATACTCTCGCGTAGTGTCTGCTTTTGCTTGATCTCATTTCTCGCCTGCATATATTCGTTATAATATTGCACCGCTTTGGCCGGTTCATCATCTTTGAATACTCTGTAAGCCATAAGCAACGGCATAATATTTGCCACTTCAACATCAAGTTCTATTTCAAAACTGTTTGAAGTAGACATAGTAATACGCATTACATCTTTTTTGTATATGATTTTAAATGCTCCCGCTTGATTCTTTTTTAAATACAAATATTGATCCAGTAAAATTTGATACTCTTGCGTACCTTTCCACCCATCATCCTCATCCAATATTAATACAGGATTATCACTTACAAATCCGGCAAAATCATCAACTAAGCTTTGCAAATCATATTCGTTAAAACCTTCTTCTTCGCTTTCTTCCTGTATAATATCATCATAAACGCCTTTCACCGGGAATATTTTAGCAAGCTCATTCTGTGCGTAATTTGCCGCCTCAACAATATGTGCGGCATATTCATTGGAATTTTTATATTCGAATGATTCTTCATTATTGTTATATTCTGTTTGATCTAAAAACATCAGCCTGTTCATGGATTCTTTTATATCAAGCCATGTAATTTTCATTTTACATCTCTCCTTATAAAAAGGGGGAGGCCTCCTCCCCCTTCTGCATTACGGCAGCGCTACCGCTGCAACTTTCACATCAGCAGAACCTGTAATGTTTACAAGCCCGCTTGACATGTCTTTAAATTTACCGCTTTCAAAAACAGTGCAAACAGTAGCTCCTGCTGCCACACTTACAACGTAGTCCTCTGTTGCCTGAATACCCGTCCCTTTTTTTACGGTCACGTCTTCTGCGTTTTCCGAATCGGAATTTTCAATGATGATTAAAATTCGTCTGTCTTCGGCACTTGAAAAATCAACCACAGCGCCGTCTGTGCCGTCAAGAGCGGCGGTTGCCGGCAGTGCCTCTGCCGTGTTAAATTTTAAATTGGTTATTGTAATTTCTGTTGCTGCCATGTCTATTTACTCCTTTCTATTAAGCCGTTTCTCTGCCGCGGATGCAGTAGAGTTCTTTCGGGCGCACGATTTTTCCGCCGTATACGTCAAGGCCTCGAAGCGCATCTGCAAACAGCCCCTGCGGTTCATACGGCACCACTTTTTCGATTTGGCTCGCAAAAGCCACCGCCTTTTTGGTTCCGATAAGCATATAATCATTGAGTTTTCCGCCTGTTGTAGCAGAATATAAATTATTGCTCATATACACGGTCGCGTTGTTGTAAAGCCCTACAACACCTTTTTTGATCAGCTCATCATTGGCTGTCTTTAATTCGATGAGCTCATTTTTAAACAAGCTGTATGCCCACGGAGTCAGCACGATATAAACATCATCCGTAAAGCGCACACCGTTTTGCCACAGTACTGTAAAGGCTTTGTCCACTGCACCTTTTAATTTTTCCTGCGTTTCAAGCTGCTCGCCATTCTCGGCATTGAGCGCTCCTGCGCCAAGACCCGCAAGGCGGGAGATGAAGCTGTCTCTTGCTTCGGCAAGACCGCGGGAAGCTTCTTCCGTGAGTGCTTCCATTAAGCCTTCTTTACCTTGCGCTTTGTCGATATCTCCGACCATAAAATTAAAATATTTAGCCTGATCGATTTCAAGAAATACGGAACTGTCGTCTACCACTTCAGGATTCCCGATATCTTCTCCCGTAAAATCCCCGATCGTGGGACGGCTCACACCGAGTATTTTTACCTTGTCTCCGTGCTTTGCCTCTTTTTCAAATTTGTAATCGCAAAGACCTGCGAGTACACAAAATTTTTCGTTTTCCGTTTGAATGAATTTAGACCAAAAAGTCTGTTTAAAATTGTTGTATGCCATATTTTCCTCCTTTGTCTTTATTTCCATTTAGGCATAGATTTTCTGATTTTTTCCATAATCTTCGGGTTGTTGTATGCATCTTTGGGCAAGCGGTCCACGTCTTCGGGTGAATAATATTCTTTTTCCGTATCCGCCGCTGCGCTCTTGATGTCTCCCATACTCGGCGGAGCCTGCTTTTTTTGCAGAGCTTCTACCTGGATTTGCGCAGCATACGCCGTAAGTGCATTGACTTTGCCCGTCTGCATCAACGCCACATACGTATCCCCCAGTTCAAAGGCATCTTTAGCTTTCACATCGGGATACGCCTGCCTAACAGCTTGCAGATCCGCATCAAGCAGATTCTGCCTGATGATTTCTTCTGCCTTTTGAGTCGCCTGCCTCGCGGCAAGGATTTCAGGGTGGCTGCTAAGCTCTTCTTTCTGCTCAGCCTTGCTTTCTTCGCTATGCTCCGGCTTGGGCACTATTTCTATCTCCGCTTTAATCTTTTCCGTAAGTTCCTTCGGGGTCGAAGCGTCTATACCCAGCCCTTTGACGGCTTCGAAGAGCTCTTCATAGCTTTGTACTTTCTCATCTGTCAGAGCTTTGAGCTTTTCACGCTCTTTGTTGAGCCGCTCTGAGAAAGCCTTTGTTGTCACTATCGCACCATTATCAGCCGTGCTCGGCGAGTTGTTTTGAACTGCTGCATTTTCAACAGCTGTAGAATTCATTTCCGGGGCGGCGGCTTCCCGGGCATTATCAGCCGCATGATTTTGTTCCATATGTTCTCCTTTTTTTGCATACAAAAAAAAAGACCTTAGTGTACGCAAAGCCTTTTTTCTTTTGCACAATTTTGATATTTACTGCCTTCATCATCACATAATCATTTTACATATATTTCCGAGGCAATAAAAAAATAAGCTTGTTTAACGTCTGCTGCTCAAAGACGATAAATAAAGACGCGGTTCGCATCTTTATTACCATTTATTATTATCTGTTTGTTCAATACCTTCCCTATTGTTTACTTAAATCAGCCGATATAATTCTTATCGATATCTTCGTAGGCATACGTAAAAATTGACGCATTATATTTTTTAATTCATCTGTACTTAGTTGCAATAATCTGTTAAATAAAATTAAACTATACTTGCATAGGCTCGTAAATAAAATGATATTGAAAGAAAAATAAAGGCGTCAACTTCCGGATGCTCCGTCTCAAAGATTAATTAATCTTGTAAAAACATTTGGTCAACGGCTACCCTACACATAACAATTTATGTAAATATATAAGAGCATTACATAAAACTAAAGAATAAATATTTGTACAAAATAAAGCATCTCCTTTAAAAGACAGCAGTAAAATGCCGTCTTTTAAAGAATTTTCAGATGCTCTGAGTATATAAATATGAATTTATCTTTTAGATATTTCTCTCGAGCGATCTCGGCTACCGCATTCAACATACAAAGAGACAAAACATTCCTTGCAAATCTGACCGCATCCCTCAACATAATAAGCCCTGAAATCAACACATGTATCTCTGCGGACATTTATCCTCTTTCCACACAGCACACAACGCTCAAGTTCTTTTTTATCTTCATCGGGTACTTGGTGTTTTGCCTTCTTTTCAATATTTATAATTTCCTTTTTATTCAAATACTTTTCCATAGAAATCTCTTTATGCAATGAACTATTTTTTCAAAGCAAATAATATCCAGCAATACTTATGCATGCTCATTGCCATTATTTCAAAATTTTTTTCTTTTTATGTCTTTCGACATTTTCATTATATCTTAAAGACAGGAGGTAAACTTTATCAAATTTTGCGTAATGTTTTGTAAAATTTGGTACAAATATCTTCTTCTTTTCTGCCTGATTATGATATTTTATGAACTGCCAGTTCATATAAAACTACTCTATGATCGGTTTTCCTTGCAACTGCCAGTTCACAGTCGCCTTTTCATATACACTTTCTGCCGGCACAGAGGATGACAGCATTTTTCGGTAGTATTGTAAATAGAAAAAAATACTTAATTTTCTATCTGTTTTACTGTATCGAGATACCAACCCATATTGGGTCTGCAAACGTTGCTTTGCCTAAAAAAAATCTTTTCCCGATCAACCTTTTTCGCCGCCTTCATCCATATACAAAAAAATAAAGCACTCCCTGCAAAGCTGACCGCATCCCTCAACGTAATAAGCTCTGAAATCAACGTAGGTATCTCTGCGGACATTTATCCTCTTTCCGCATAGCACACAACGCTCAAGTTCTTTTTCATCTTCATCGAATACTTGGTATTCCGGCTTTTTATTTAAATAATTCCCCATAAAACTTTTTTCCCCTTCAATGTATCTAAACTTTCAGGAATAAGTGATATATCACTTATTATAGCACATATTAGTGTTATATCACTAACATTTTTATTATTTTATCTGTATGCTGAAATCAAAATGCAATACGGAGTGAATTTATGGATACAAGACAAGCAGTCGCAGACAGAATAATCCAGCTTTGCAAAGAGCGGAGCATTACCCCAAATGCACTGAGTTACCGCGCAGGCGTGCCTCAGTCAACTATTAAAAGCATCTTAAATAATGAAACTCAAAATCCGGGTGTTACCACGATTAAAAAACTGTGCGACGGGCTTGAAATCACTTTATGCGAATTTTTTAATACGGAAATATTTTACAATCTTGAACAAGAAATTAAATAATAATTCTTTTATTTACAGACAATATAAAAACCGCTCACAGAGCGGTTTTCTCTTCTAATTAATCAACATATGATATAATGATTTTTCTACTTCTCCTCTCGGATCAGCCGCCTTTTCAGATACACCTTTTCTGCCAATGCTGTAGATCACAACATTCAACGGCTCATTCATATTTTTTATAAACAGTATTGTGGTCAGCAAAACAATACTTTATTGTCTAGAGGTATCCGGTCTATTGGCTTTTAAGCATTATCCTGCCTTGTCTTCCTAATCATCCTTTACTACTTGTCTCCACCTTCATGTAAAGAGATAAAGCATTCCCTGCAAAGCTGACCGCAGCCTTCAATGTAATAGGTTCTGGAAGAAATATGGACATCTTTGCGGATATTTATCTTCCTTCCGCACAGCACACAATGCTCAAACATTTCTTCGTCTCCGGCGGATACGGCGCATTCCGTTTGTTCAGTGTTTTTCTTTTCAGTTTTATCCAAATACTCTGCCATAGAAATCTCTTTCTTTCTATAATGCGGCTATCTTTTAAAATCACATAAAATAGCCGAGGCACACCTGCGCCGCCCTCGATCATTGCAGTCATCCTCCAAAAAAATATTTTTTATTTTACGATTTTTTATTATATCTTAAAAATAAGATGTAAACATTTTCAAGTTTTATATAATAACGTATTTATATCAAATGCGAAGAGAATATTTCTTTCCAGTAATTGAATTATTTTTTTCTATTTATATCAAACAAAATTTATCTATTCTGCTTTAGAACACTTTTTACAACGTCCTGATCGTTTATCTTCGCATACATTCTCATATCCGTAACAGCGTTGTTTTTCACTGCGTTTTTTCTTAAAGTACCTTCATATACAAACCCTGCTTTTTCAAGCACACGGCAGGAAGCTGCATTATGAGCAAAAGGCTCCGCAAAAATTCTGATAATATCTGTTTTTTCAAAAATATACTTGCATATTTGCTTGACGGCGCTTGTCGCTATCCCTTTACCCCAATACGGCTCTGCGACATAATACCCCATTTCCGCGCTCCTGCAATGAATATTGTCTTTACGAAATGCGCCGATACTTCCCACCGCTTTATCTTCAACAGTGATCGCAAAGGCATACGTTGTATTCTTATCGGCATGAAGCATTGCCGCAATATAATTTTCTGCATCCTTTACGGTATATGGACAGGGCAATCCATCCCTTAAGTTATCAAGTATTTTTTTGTTGTTCAAAGCCTCCGCAAGATCGTTTGCATCTTTTGTTCTCCAATAGCGTATACAACATTCCATCTTAAACCTCACCGGAAATTCCGATTTATCTGTATATTCTCTCTGCGGATGCATCAGACAAAAGACTGGGAAATCCCTGTCTGCACATCATCTATCGCAATAATAAATATACCATAATTTTATCATAAAAACAGAGCGTTTTTGTTTCTGTCCCTCCACTATTGCTTCTGATATATCCTGTTCACGTAGCCGGCAATCGCAATTCGCTGCCCGAAATAAACCAGCGGATGCTTCGCTTTCCAAGAAAAAAACCACTCTACGTCAGTTTCTTTACCAAATACCACATCTGCCGATACCATTTCCTGCTGCACGCCTTCATCACTGAGCTGTTGTTGATTCTGCGTGTTGTCTTCTGCCCCGCTGCAATCAGGCATAAAAAAACCGCTTCTTATAAAAAGCGGTTTATATATTGTTCCTTAAGCAAAGCTTGCCATATATTTTGCGTAATCCATGATTTCTTCTTTCGATATCTTCCTGCTTGTCATTTGTTTTGTAATATGTCGTCCTATAAACTCATTCTTTTATATTTGCTATTCTTTTTTAGCCTTTGGTGGTTTTGTATTTTTTAAGTTTTGAAACTACTACAAGTAAATAATAAAATTTTATACTTCGCTTTTTCTATATTGCTACGAATTATATATATGATATTTTTATTTCCCTTTTTCGGCATCAAGATTAAATTTTTTATTTGCGATAAATTCACCTAATGTTTTTGCTGTTAAAGTTCCAAATGAAGTATATAATAAAACTATTCTTCTTTCCAATTCGAATATTTTTCTGATAAAATCGCTGTTGAAGCTAATTCTTTCTCATTAATAAAATTTTCAATCAATCCTATAAAAAATAGTACATCATCTATATTGATTTTAAATCCTATATGTCCATTCCACTTCTCATCCAATTTTAAATCAATGTCATTCTCCTCCATTTCTACAAAGAAATCCCACATCAACATTGGCTTAGCCATATTATAGCCTTTGAAGTTTATCCATACTACTGCTCTGTCCCCTTCGTATTTTACTTTAAAGAAGTATTCACCGTTTTTATACCATATAATATCATTTTTCTTTTGGTCAATAGTTAACATATTTAGTCACCTCCATAAACTTCATCATACAACCCAGTACATGCATCCATTCCAAGATTACTTCTAACAGATGCGTAAATTATTTCTTCCCATGAGCCATATCTCTTAAATAATTGTTCTATAGTTGGTCCATCTGGATTCTTATATAGTTTTAAATTTCTTGCTTTCATTGCCTCAAGACCTTCATAGTTCCCTTGTTTTATATATGTTTCTATTCTATGATCATTTCGCGCTTTAACAAAAATCTTTGCTACTTCTTCTATTGAATACCCTTCTTTAAGCAACCTGTTTAGTTTTTGTTCTAAAGCTATTTTTTGCTTTTTTAGGTTTCTATGATATTTAATTCTTTGTAATCGGGCATCTTCTACTTGTTTCCAATTACTCCAATCAATTTTGCTAACAAATTCATCTAAACTAGAACCAGGTTTTGGTGAATACCCATATACAGCATTAGAATTATATACAATATCTTTTGCTGCTTTTTGATTATCCATAGGATTATGCTTATAAATTAATTTCGTATTTTTTTCAATTACGTTTAGTTGATATTTTTCTGTTTGAGCGTTTTTATCTTCCTCATTCTCTTTATACCCCATATCCTCATCATTTGCAAGGTTTTGTTCGCTTTCTTCTTTCGAACTGACGACTGCCTCTTCATCATTACCGTCAAAGGCTTCTTTCACATTTTCTATAGATTCAACATTATTGCCATCCTTCGCATCGCTTTTATATGCCTCTATGATCTTAAGCTCTTTGCTCTCGGCATCAGGCACGGCTTTGACCACCTGATATCCGTCTTCCGTCTGCTTTGTAAACACCAGCACACTCTGTGCGTTTCCTCCTTTGTCGGTTATGTCTGTTTGCTGCTGTGAGCGCACATCTGTGTAATTGCTCAGCACATCTTTGATCTGCACATCGGATGCCTTTCCAGAAATATCGGCCGCTTCCCCTGCGCTTATGGTATTGCTGTATCCCTTGACATCAATCCCCGTAGCGTTCTTGATCTCTGCCGCCGATTGATCGTCCATAATCGAAAAGTTGTATTTATCATCAATTTTTTTATTTATATTATTCTGTATACTCTCACTCTTCGCCTTTTTCATATACTCCATAACACTCATTTGATAAGCCTCGCTGCCAAGCACCGTTGCGTAATAGTCGATCTTCTCTGCCGGGCTTAGTCTAAGTGTTTCTTGTTTTATTTGTGAAAATGTTTTTTCCCCGTAAGATACTGTGGCTCTCTGCTCAATGCGATTAATAATCTTTCTGTATTCGTCTTCGGTGATCTCATTTCCAAATTCCGCCATCAATTTCATATCTTCGGGCATTGCCCGACCGGCAAATACTCTGTTTAATGCATCTGCAGAAATAACCGTTCCGTCGTTTAATTTCAGGCCCGCATTTGCTGTTTTCATATCAGCGCTTAAATTTGTTGCGTAATTTACGCTGTTACACGAACCCGCCACCAGCATACCAACCAAAAACGCTTCCCCGCCGCCTTCGGGAGTGAGATCTATTTCATTGTCTTCTCCCAAAACCATATTTCGAACAAACGGATCTATAACTGCCTGTGAGTATTCTTCTATGCCTTCTCCAAGCATATCACCGGCTATTGAAACAGATTTTTGCGCAACAGGGTTTTTAATCACTTTTCTTACAAGCGATTTGAACAGCGAATCTTTGCCTACAAATTTGTTGACGCCGCCAAGCGCAGTGCCGAATGCTCTTCTCATTCCTACTTCAAGCCCTGCGTTCACGACTGCGTATGTCAGTGCTTCACTGTCTGAATAGCCCTCTCTCCTTGCTTGCCCATAAGTATTTCCCGCAATAGAAAAGAAAAATCCGCCGCTTCCGCCGGAAGTTATCATTTGAGCCGCTGAATATCCTGTCAGCCCGAATATTCTCTTAAACCCTTTCGCATCGTTTAACTTTTCTTGATAGGCTATTTGCTCTGCGGTCACTACCGGTGCGGATATATTCCCAAACAAACGCTGCAGCGTATTTGTCCAGCCCTGAACAGTGCTTGCAGCACCTTGAAACGGAGTTTCCAGATAGTAATTATTTTTTGCATAATCGCCTGTCTGATATCTGTCGTATTCATATCTCTGCTGTGCGTCTGCGATAATCGCATCAGCTAAATCTTTTATTTCCTGACTATGGTCAACACCTGTTATTTCCTGATCTCCTTTTAAATACCAAAGTTTCTTTAAAGCTTCTTTATCAAGAAATTCCCGGTAGTTCGTCATATAGCTGTCACTCCAGCCTTCGGCATAAAAGATTGCTTCATCCGATGTAAGCGCGCCGTTATAGAATACATCATTCTTTTGTCCGGCTTTGATTTTCTGGTAATATTGGCTGTCTTTCGTATAATCGGTATCAATGACCGTTTGCAGATTTTTTGTTCTCAGCTGCGTTTTTTTGATACGCGGCTGTTCGCTTTGCAGTTCATCGCTGTTGATGTAATTCTTCCAGATATATTGCTCAAGCTCTTCGCCCCATAAACCTTTTGCCCTGCCTTCTTCTTTGTGCTTATTCCAAAGATTTTTGTTGCTCTCAGCTATTTTTTTGTTTTCAGTTATCCTTTCTAAATTTGCGTCGACCGTATCATAATGCAGCTGTGCTTTGCTCGATGTACTCATTCTCAATGCTCTGCGGGCTTGATCGTTTGAAAGACCGAATTGATCGTCTATTATTTTGGTTGATTTTTCTCGCACGGTTTTATCCATATCATTTTTAACCGACGAAATAAATTTTTTCTGATTGTTTTTCATCTGTGCATAAAGCTTGTTTTCGTTTTCTTTTCTTTCCTGTTTCTCTTCTTCAGCCTCTTGTTTCGCTTTTTTTGCGATCTCTTTTAGTTTTTGTATTCCTGCCGCAGCCGCTTCTTTTTGCTTTTGCTGCTCCTGCTCATATTTTTCTTTTTCTTCTTGTGCTATTTTTCTTAATTTCTCAAACCATGTTGCCATTCATACTCCTTTCTTTTCTCTTCACAATTCAAACCGATTTTTGATAATTCCCCAATAAAAAAAGACGCTCTCACGTCTTAACTAATTCCTTATCAGAAGTATACATATTTACCATATGATCATTTTGTCTGAGAGATGTCTTGCATATTTTTATTAAATAAAAAAAACCGTTCTATAAACGGTTCTATCCTTCACTCAATCGGATGCAGCATCAAATCATATTGTACTCTGTCATAAAACAAATCAATTTTATCTTTAAAATATTCAAATAATTCCCGCTTGCTGATAATGTGTATATTATTTACATCTTGTAAATGCTCATCATGGATATATCCTTTATTTGAAAACAGATAAATCTCGTTTTTCAAAAAATCCTGTTTTATATATTTTGAGATATCGATCTTATCGCTCTGCCGCACCTGCATATAAATCGTTTTTTTATTTATCTTATCCAGCAACAGATACTCATTTTCAAATGACCTCCTGTTTGCAGAACTCGGATAAAAAAGATAGCCATATTTATGCTGTAAATACAGCGCGAATAAATCGATCAATTCTTCGTCGCTCAAAATGTCAGGCAGTTCCTCTTCTCCTATTCTTGTGGGTCTGTCAAGTCCTTCTACCTCCTTGCCCGATAACTGCCTGAAAACCAGTCTGGCATATTCATATAATTTTTTGTTTGATTCATTTTCGTAGCGTACGGCAATGGAAGTTTTTTTCCAGTTGGAAGAAAGCTTGCTCACAATTTCCGCAGGAGTCTCTTCACGTTTGCCGATTTTATACCACTGCACTTTTCGATACCAGCTGATATTGTATTCTTTTGCCTTATCCAGTTCTTCTTCGGTTGCATAAGTCGGCTTATCATCGAGCACTTCTCCCACATAATAAATTACATCATCTGTGGCAAGAATGAGATCCCCCTTTTTCATCTGCGTGTAATACTTACACGCAGATTCAATTGCTCTCGATTGCGCGATCCAAAAATCTACATTTTTTATTTGGACCAAATACTCTTCCATTGAATGAAACTCATAATCAAGCCGCCAACCAATACCGGCGATATTGTTCATAAAGTAATAGTCTACGACTCTTTTTACTTTTTCCGAACCGTATTGCTTCGCTCTTGCTATCCAAATATTCATTTAATCACAATACCTTTATAACTTTTGTATGAATAACTATATTGTACAATCAATCGCCTGCAATATCAAGTTATTAATACACTATATTTTATTCTGTAATTTTAAAACCCCGATAAATTTTATTCCTTTAAATTATATATGAGCAGTCTATAAAGCTTATTCATACAGTCCATATGCTTTATTGATATCCTGAATATAGATGATGCCTTTACCGGGCTCGTCAATATTTACATCCTCTCTGATAGTTGCGACAATCTTTTCTGTACTCTCGGTTTTTGAAAGAATAATAACAATTTCTTTTTCCGGCTCTATATCCATCGCAAACAGCTTGCTCGTCTCGTGTATGCCCGATCCTCTGGCGTTGATGATCGTGCCACCTTTTGAACCCGCCTTCGTTGCCGCGTCAATAACGTTTTCTCCGTCCCCTTTATTTACAATGACCGTGATTGCGTGATACATTCTTTCAACACCTCTTTCATTTTTTATATGTTCGCATTTGATATGATGCGTTCCCATCACTTTGCAGACAGAAGTTGTATAAGCAATACCATGATTCGGCTTTTCAAAAGCAAATTTACTGTTTAGTTCCTCAAGCGTTTTATAGGCTGTTATTCTACTTGCAACCATAAACACAATCTCTTTTCGCACATCCAAAAGCCCTATGAAATCCAGAATGGAGCTTTGCCCGGTGCCCTTTCCGATTGTGACCGTAGCGCCGGCGATACCGCTCTGTTTTGCGGCTTTGATAACATGGCTTCCTTGTCCGCAGTTTACAATTACACATATTAATTCAAATTCTTGCATTTCGGATGAGTTAAGCATTGTCTATACGCTCTCCTTTTCGTGATTTTATTTTAAATATCAATCCCAATATTTGCAGCGAAATCAGCGGCATCATTGCCACCAGCGCAATCATTCCAAAAGCATCAACGAGCACGTTCGCCCCCTGTGTCGCCTCTGCGGCACCCTGTGCAAATGCCAGTATAAACGTTGCCGTCATCGGGCCTGATGCTACACCTCCCGAATCGAATGCGATCCCCACAAATAATTTCGGTGAAAAATACATCAGGGCGATTGCGATCACATACCCCGGCAGAAGGCAGTGCCATAACTGAAACTTTGGAATAATGATCCGCATCATTGACAAGGCTACCGCAACGCCGACCCCTATGGCCAAAGTAAAGAGAACTATTTTTCTTTTTACATATCCGCTTGTGACATCTTCTATCTGATGCGTGAGCACGTAGACTGCAGGCTCCGCTAAAATTGTTAAAAATCCCAGTACCAATCCAATAATAACAATGGATATCTTATTGACAGAAGCCAATGCATATCCGACAGCTCTCCCGGCATCCATAAACCCTGCATTCACCCCCGCAAGAAATAAAACCATACCCACAAATGTAAACATAAGTCCGAACAAAATCCTCCGCATGACTCTTTTGGAAAGTTTTAATGAGAATTTCTGCAATATAAGAAAAATAATAACAATCGGCAGCAATGCCAAAAAGACCTCCTGTATAAGCAACGGAAGTTTGTTTATAAATGGTTCCATGATGGACCCTGTTGTTATCTTTTGTATTCCAAACTTCGCCGCAACAACGCTTCCCTGCGATATGATGCTCATTATCAGTACAGCTATGATAGCACCTGCAGAAGCAATGCCCACAAGCCCGAAGCTATCCTTCTCTGATGCTTTACTGTTCTTTTTCATCGTGGCGATCCCCATTGCCAGCGCCAAAATAAACGGCACGGTAACAGCTCCGGTTGTAGCACCCGATGCGTCAAAAGAAATAGCCAAAAACTCTGATGAAGTCATTATCGAAAGAACTAAAATAATAAAATACAGTACCGAAAGTATGATATACAGCGGCAGATTATACACGATCCTTAAAAATCCAAGCGCTATCATAAAGGAAATACCGACCGATACAACAATAACAAGGCTCATTTTTGATATTGCACCACCTGTCGCTGAATCCACCTGTCCCGCAAGAATATGTAAGTCGGGTTCGGCAATCGAAATAATAAACCCGAGTATGAGCGCCCCCAGAATAATGATCCATAGTTTGTTGTATTTCACAATCATTGAACCCATCGCATTACCGATCGGGCTGATTGAAAGGTCCACTCCGAACAAAAAGATCGAAAGCCCGAATACGATAAAAACCGCTCCAATCAAAAAGCGAGCCAAAAGCGTTGTGTCGAGCGATGTAAAAATAAAATTCAGCAGCACAACCAAAGCCGTGATCGGAAAAACAGCCAGAAACACTTCTTTTAATTTAGAGCCAAGCACACTCAATCATCTCTCCCCTTCCCTCACAGCTGATATAACATACATCGTCTTATGAATTATTTTAACATCTGAGCGGCTCTAATTCCATACTTCATTGTATACTCCATTCATAAAAAAAGAATATCGCTATATGATCGATATCCCCTATCCTTCTAGCCGTATAATAAAGCAAGTTCATCAGCAGTTTTTCTGCAAATCTCAGCGCATTTTTTGCAATGTTTATCTTTGAAATTCCCGCACTCGTCTGCACATATTTTGCACATCTGACCGCAGAGCAAGCTATGCTGAGCAGCAAATTTGCCGTCCATTGCTGTCAGTGCCGATGAAGTCTGGCACATCATTGCACATTCAAGCAATACACTGATACATTTTGTCCTTGCATTCACATCAGGCTCATTTAAACACAGTTGAAAACATTCATAGCATGCCTGTGCGCATTGTGCGCATACATCAACACAAGAGCTCATTTTATCTCCACTGTTTGTTAGCTCTTCCATTTTGCTCTCCTTATTTATATTTATTCTTATTATTAAAATATTTTTTTATTTTATGCTTTGTAAAATAAAAATTATTTTATCGTATCATCCTATTCCTTTTAAGTTATAAAATTTGGGTTTTTTACTTTTATTTATATAATGTTTTTTAATGAATAATTAAAAAATGATATTAAAATATGGGGTTCTATGTTAGAATGAAATAAAATTCCATTATTTTCTAAAAGAGACTTTATGAAAAAAGAAAAACTTGATCAATATTTAGCTGTCAATCCATTTGAAACACTAGGCAATATCGTCTTTAATTTATTTGTTGAAGAAATCGTCTCATGCAATATCATGCCCGGCACAAAATTAAACATCTCCAAAATTGCCAAAGACTTAGATATAAGCCGTACCCCTGTGCGGGAAGCCTTAAATAAATTGATCGAAATCGGATTTATCAAAATATATAAAAAAGGATATTATGTATCCGAATTCACATCAAAAGATGTAATAAAAATTTATTTTATTCGCGCTGCATTAGAAAGCAAAGCAGCTTTTTTATGCGCTAAATTCAAAAATTTTTCCCAAATCGCTCAATTAAAAAAAATTAATGATGATTTTATGAAATATGTCAGTAATCATAATCAATTAATCATGCTGGATTCTCAGTTTCATAATATTTTAATATCGTCTTGCGGAAATGAATATTTAATAGAGTGCTACCGCTTGCTGCAAAATAAGTTTATCAGATTACAAAGGCAAAATTTAAAAGTAGTGGCTGAGAAAAATAAAACCATCAATGCCGGAAAAATTGCGGCTGAGCATAATGCAATCATAAATTCGATTCAGTTGAATATGCCGGAACTCGCAGAAAAAGAGATGCAAAATCACCTTAATTCAGGTTTGGCACACGCTTTATTATTTACTGAATCTAAATAATCATTACAATAATCTTTTCGTGTTGTTTTTATAATTATACAATTTATGCTTGATTTAAATAGAACTGTTTTTTTCTTGAAATTTTAAAAAATATATGCTATGAATAAAATAATCTTTATTAATTTTTTGTTATAATATAAAAATCGGGAGGTGATAGCCTTTGGCGTTTGTGTTCGTATTAGGTGGGCAGATTATATCCGATATTAACACAAAAAAAATGAAAAAAATCTTTACCGACTGTGTTTTAAGGGCAATAAATCCCCGTCCCGTCTGCTATATAACATCAGTTATATAGGCGATTTATTGCCCCGAAAAACCCAATCATTAAAAACAATAATTTGCCGATACTCATACAAATTTCTTTTTAAAGGAATTTTTTTTATTTTCAATTTTAATCCTTCTTATTTTTTCAATATCTCTAATTATTTATTCAATATACATTAATTTATGTATTTTATTTATTCTTTTTGTCATAATATAAAACATTTTGATTGTAATATTATTCATATCATAATATAATAATAAATATAATTTTGAGATAAATTGCGGGAAAAACAAGAAAAAAAGGAGTAAGTTAAATAATGAAAAAAATCTTAATTGTATTAGTTATTGTCATGTTATGCTTGGGCATCGTTGCCTGCGGTTCCTCAAGCGCTGCCGAAGAAGAAGTTACATATTCTGTCGGTGATCCGCTAGAATATGAAGGCGTCACATATACGCTTCTCAGCATCGATACATCAGCGGGCGACGATTGGGACGAACCGGCAGCCGGAAATGAATTTGTTATAGTAACTGTTAAAATCGAAAACAATTCAGGCGAAAAAATCTCATATAACTCATTGGATTGGCAAATGCTGAACACCGACGGACAATATGCCGATGAAGCTTGGGTTATTTTTGATTCCGATACAAACTTAGGCAGCGGAGAATTAGCCGACAGCGGCACAAAAGAAGGAACAATCGTTTTTGAAGAACCCAAAGATGCCACAGGCCTAAAGCTCTGCTATTATGAAAATATCCTTCTTGATGACGAATCATCGTTTGAAATCAGCCTTGACTAAGGTACATCTATGAAAGCAAAAAGAAGTATACTTTTATTAATTACATCGATCCTTGCTACAGCGTATTTTATCTACTTGATTGCCTATTTTGGCAGTGCCATCGGCAGTACCACAGGAAGCGCACAAGCAGGTGCCGCTCTAGCCACGGCTCTCGTGCTTCCCCATATTGTTTTGATAGCAGTCGGCGCAATTTTCAGTTGGCTTGGATTTTTCCTAAGAATAAAAGGATTAACATTAGTCGGCGCAATATTATTCACTATTGCCTTATTCGTATTTTTGCCATATTTTATGTTTTCTGCTCCGCTGCTTATCTTAGGGTTTATCAGCTTTGCCAACCAAAACAAACTTAATAAAATTGCAGCAGAACCCAAACAAGAACAAATTTCAGAACAATAGTAATTTCATACTATTTCCTCGCAATTTTCTGACAATTATTATTTACGTAAAAAGAGAGTCATCTCTCTTTTTTTTTATTCATAAAAAACACTGTAACAGTGTTTAAAGTTTTCAGAGCCTTCATTTTTTTATCAGCCATAACTTTCAGCCAGTTCCACTATCGGTGCTATTGCGGCTTTGTCAACAAAATCGACTTTGTCTCCGAATGTACGTAGCATCTCATTATCTTCTTGTGTGCGTTGATCGGCCGATTTTTTTTCAACCATTTTTTTGACCATACCCATCATGCTGCGGTGCATAAAACTGAGCTTGTTGTAATCCATGCTTCCGTGTAGATGAAAAACAGAAATTTTCTCTCGCATTTCATCAGTAAAATTTCTTTCAATAATGGGCACAAAACTTTCAACATTTTTAGGATTTTCAAGACCGACTGTAAAAATGATTATGTTTTTACCTTCTAAGAGATGCATATTTTTTTTAATAAGCGCAATACCATTTATGCCGCTTGCATAAAGTCCGCCGCCAAAAATAATAGTTTGGTACTTTTTAAAATCATCTTTTTTAAACTCTGAAGATACGTACAAATCGGCATGAAGTGCTTCTTTAAGCCATTGTGCATATTGTTTTGTGGCTCCGTATCTGCTTGCGTAAATTACTGCTGTATCCGCCATTTATCTTCTCCTTTCATTTTATTTGTACTTTGATTGATACTTTTATTATATAATGCACGCTTTCTTTGTCAAATTCAGCAGTGCCGGATATTTTTGCACTCTATGTAAATTATAATAAAAAAATACATCTTGTATTTTTTCCTTGTAATGAGACAAAGTAATATCATATAATAAAAGCTGCATACTGCAATATTAATTTTAGGAGGATTTAAAATGATAGCATCCCATGTTGATAATGTTAAACTGGTAGACCTCTATAGTGATGCCTATAAAAATGTCAAAGGCAAAGTACTGATCTCTCCCTCGTGCGGCTCCGATGAGATGGTGCTGCGTTTGTTTGAAGTAGGTCAAGAAGGTTATTCCGCAAACCACGATCACGATTATCCGCATTACGTATATGTTGTGGAAGGTGAAGGATATGTAGAAATAGACCATCAGAAATATCCGATTCAGGCAGGTTCATTTTCTTTTATTCCTCCCGGCATGCAGCATCAACTCGTCAACACTGCACAAGACGGATCACTGATGAAATTTTTATGCATGGTACCGGTCCGAGGCCATATCGGCTTTGGTGATTAACCCTTATATTTCTCAACGCACATAATGGGTCATCTTTATTTTTAAGATGACCTTTTCTATTTTATCATTCCTCTTTTAAATACCGGCGTATACCTTTATAAGTAAATCCTTTGGCAATTTCTTCAATATCAGAAAAATCGGTGATATTTACTGTGCGCTGTTCTATTTCATCTAGATTAAACCCTTCCTTGATCAATAGCTTTTTTCCTGCTCCCGCCTCAATCGCATTCTGCGGGCACCCATAGATACATTTAAGACATATAGCACACTTTCCGTTAAAAATTGGTCTTCCCTCATGCATTTGTATATTGCCGGTCGGGCAATGCTGCGCGCACCAGCCGCAGCCAATACACGAAGATGTTGCATATAGTCGTTTACCAAACGATTTTCCAAATTTCTTAACAAGCGCTCCGCACTTGGAGAGCACTCTGTCGATAACAAGAGGCTTTGTGCGCCGTCCCACATGTGCTGTTATTTCACTCACTGCACGATGTACTTTTTGAGGCATAGCTTGTAATATCATCGCATTGATCATATCCGTATTATTTATAAAACAATTTGCAGGCATGATCAGCATTTCTTCATAAAACACATCATACCCCTTTTTTTCAAGTGCTTTGTTTACCGCCACTCTGCATGCGGTGTTCGTCAGTGTCTCTCCGCCGCCCGATACCGAAAACACGGCCGCAGGCACACCTGCCCTGCTTGGAATGCTTTCGATCCATTCGTCAACAGGTTTCGGCGCATTTGCCGCATAAACGGGATACAGCAAAAGCAAGAGTTCTCCTTTAGCCATAGGGCTTGACTCTACACATATCCGGCTTTTATAAATCGTAACGCCGATTTCTTCAAATGCTTTTTCAAATGCATCTGCAACTCTTGCCGTACCGCCTGTTCCGCTGAAATAAACTATATCCGCCGATTGTATTTGTTCCATTCACTCTACCTCAAATAAACCTATATTAATTTATCTTTTTACTATGTCATTTTTTTAAACGGATTTTTTAACCATCTTTAAAAAAAACTGCACTTTCTTTATTTATTCTGCAATTTATTATAAATTCCTTTTTTTTTGGATGATGCATGACAAATTTTTCAAATAAAAAGGAGTACGGTTGTACTCCTATCGATTATAAAAACATTAATAATTACTCAACTTTTACATTAAATTTGAACAGGTCAACATCTTCTCTGTAATTATCCGAACTTCCTTCAAATTCAAGTTGAAAATCTTCTTGATTAATAGCCGGAAAACATAAAATTCCTTCCGATTCTATGCCAACTTTTAAATCTGTCTGTATTTCAGGATAATCAGCATCCCAATTACTGTCTTCTTCATATTGCTTATTACCCTGTATCAAAACAGCATTAAAGCTATACAATGAAAATTCGCTTTTTCCACCGTTTTTAACTTTTAAATACACTCTTGTTTCATTTTCAGCAAATTCAATCTTCTGCACAGTGACACTGTATCCAAGATGCGTCACCGTCTTCTTTTCGGGTACAACTTCAAGAATTGTGGGAGCCATTACTTCTTGATAGGATGATATTTCAAGAGTGCTTGCAACAATCATTGGTGCAATTACCGGACCTCCAAATGCATTTGTTCCTTCAACTTCATCTTGTACTATACCTGTTAATTTTATATAATCCTCTTCTTCTACATCAAAATCAGGATCCCCATAAACGACGAATGTATTATTTTCATAATTTTCGGGATCTTGAAACATCTGTATAGATATTCCGTCAGTAGCCTTTTCAACAACAAAGACTCTGCCTGTAAGATTTACAGTTCGTCCTTCAAACGTCAATGGCTCTGTATACATTTGCGCAATCTCTTCATCGGTCAATGGCTCTGTTGAAACAGGCTCACTTGAGCAAGCTGCAAATAAAACAACACTTGACAATAAAATTAAAAAAACCAAAATACTTCTCTTCATTACATTCTCCTTTGCAATCATTATAATACGATAAATACTATATGTTATATTAATAATAACTTACAATGTATATATTTGCAAGGATTCCCTGTTTTTTTGCAGCAATATAACGCACTGCCGATTTATATAAAGCAGTCTTTTAAAGACTGCTTGTCAAAATGTCTCAATCAATATTTTTTTACATCTCGCCACCCTCCCACTTGGCATTTTCAAGATGTGCTGCCCACGTTGACCTGTTGTTTCTTACTTAAAATATATTCACAACATCCCTCGTTGTTTACACTCTTTTCATTATTTTAACAGCCCTATTTTAAATAATAGACTTTATCTGTATTGATCAAATCTTTGTCTGACTTATCAGACACTATAAAACTTCGAAAATACCCATAAAGTAAAAAATATTTCTTTATATTATTTTTGATAAATAAATTTATTTTTATGATATAATGAAAATCTATATAACTTATTTTGATTTATTAAATATATCGATTCTGTTGTATAGGCAAATTACACACAGGAGAAATACATGTCCACCGTTACCGGTTATATCAAACGCGGAGACGAACTGCTGTATTTGCTTTTAAACCGCAGGCTGCAATGCAGACCGCTGGCTTTCAATTTGCGGGCAATTACACAGTTAGGTTCTTCACTTTTCACATCAACACTTTGCATTACGCTTCTGTTTTGGCAAGAAGCACTCATACATACGGCAGGCTTGTTTTTATCGATCGTTATGATCGTAAATTCGGCGATTGTGCAGCTTATCAAACGCATCGTCAATCGTCCGCGCCCATATCTTGTAATCAAGCAAGCTATTGCAAAAAAACCACCGAAATGCCGCTATTCGTTCCCTTCAGGGCATACAAGCGCAGCATTTTCGATCGCTTTTGTGCTCTCACGCGTATTCCCTGCGTTCTCGGTGCCCTTTTTTATACTCGCGGCCTTGGTGGCAATATCTCGTATTTATCTGGGATTTCATTATCCCACCGATGTGCTGGTAGGTCTTGCGACCGCATATGTGGTCTTTATCCCCATCAGCTATGCCGTTGCTCCCATGCTGCTTCGCATTCAATAAACAAAGATAAACACCTGCTTGTCGGCAGGTGCTTTTTTAGATGATTCCCATACTCTTTAAAGTAATATATACCACATATAAAAGCACATAAATAATTCCGTCCCGCCTTGATATATCTTTATGCAGATAAGACGTCACAAAAAGCAGCACTGTGGTGGCTATCATAAACGCCATGTCTATAAAAATAGTATTTTCCACATGGATTGCCGTAATCGAACTGCTGAGCCCCAGAACAAGCAGAATATTAAACATATTACTTCCCACAATATTGCCGATGGCAATTTCATTTTCGCCGCGCAGCGAGGCAACAAAAGTAGTCGCAATCTCAGGAAGCGAAGTACCGATGGCAATAATCGTCAATCCGATAAACTCTTTACTTAAGTGGTGTGCCTGCGCTATGATAGTTGCATGATTCACCGCTAATTGCGCACCTGCGATCAATAGCCCAAGCCCGACTGCAAAGAACAGTGCTTGCAGCCATAATTTCCCCTGTGTTTTACTTGTTTTTTTACTTTCTTCCTCTTCAATTTCATCAGCAAAGATTTCCTGCGAACGAAGCATCTGTGTAATTTCTTCCTGCTGTGTATCCTTCAGGACAGCTCCTTCTTTTGTTTTTTTAGCATATGAGATCATTTGCCACATAAATACAATAAATCCGCAGACAAGCAATATCCCTTCCCATCTCGCTAAAGAAGACTGTGTGAGTATCATGACTGAAAGTGCAATTTCAATAAAAAGCAGCAAAGGTATTTGACGTTTTAATACATATCGGTTTACCTCAACAGGCATGGCAATCGCCGAAAGCCCGAGTACGAGCAGAATATTGACGATACTGCTTCCCACAACCCCTCCAAGTGCAAGTTGGTTCGCGCCTTTAAACGCCGATACCACACCAATCGTGGCCTCGGGAGCGCTCGTTCCAAACGCAACAATCGTGAGCCCAATAATAAACGCCGGTACTTTAAAATACTTAGCGATCTTACCGGCTGAATCCACCAGCATATTCACGCCCACAATCAATAACACAATCCCTGTGATAAGCAATACATAATTCATCCAAAGCCTCCCTATTTTCATTTATTGTATACAATATCTTATTTTCTGGCAAGGAATGAATTATTATTACATTTTTTTCATTTGATGCTTCATACAGCTGTTTTCTCTATATTGTGCCATATTATATTGGACTATTTAACAATACATTTCGTTATGTTTATTGCAATCTATCAAATATGATGTTATACTGTTGGAGTTACAATCGTTTTCACATGTTGAGGAGGATACACACGTGAATAAGTTTGTAGGCGTACCTATTTCAAGGCTGGGTAAATGTGCTGTATGGCTGCTATGTGCATTCTTTATTTCTCTCATACTTTTTAATTTAATGATGAGAATGAATGCTTCTTTTTTATTGATGGATGAACAGCCACCCATACGGTTCATATATTTTCTTCCTCTTGCAGGAGCCGGTGTTTGCGGCATTGGTGCCTTTATTACAGGCCTCATCTCTCTCATATGGATAAGGGAGCGCTCTATCCTCGTAATACTTGCAACATTGGTCGGCGCTTTTGTTCTTTTCTTTGTGATAGAAGAGATCACCATCCTTCTTTAAGAATTATTTATATACATAGTTTCTTGATACAAATCTATTTGATTTTCATCTCGCCACCCTCCCGCTTGGCAAATTCTCTGAGATGTATTACCCACATTGACCGTTTTTTTATGTATAAAATAAGAGATGCACTCAAGCATCCCTTATTCATTTTTTTTATCTATAAGATGACTTCTGTTTATTTTGTTTCGCCCAAATACTGACCGACTATCTTATACGCGCAAAACTCTCCGCACATCGTGCAGTATTTTTGACTGTCTTCATTTTTTTCTTTTCGCATCCGGCCTGCTTTCTGCGGATCTATAGACAACGCAATTTGCTGCTGCCAGTCAAGATCTTTTCTGGCTTTTGCCATTTTTTTATCCCACTCCCATGCCCCTTTGATACCTTTGACCAAGTCGGCGGCATGCGCTGCGATCCTCGATGCGATCACGCCTTCTTTTACATCCTGCATGGTGGGCAGCCCCAAATGTTCCGCAGGCGTTACATAACATAAAAAGTCAGCTCCGCTGCTTGCCGCAATGGCTCCTCCTATCGCGGAAGTGATATGGTCATATCCCGGCGCCACATCGGTCACCAACGGCCCCAACACATAAAAAGGCGCATCATGACAAATCGTTTTTTGGAGTTTCATATTTGCTTCGATCTGATCGAGCGGCACATGCCCCGGTCCTTCCACCATCACCTGCACGCCTTTCTCTCTGGCACGCCTTACAAGTCCGCCTAATATAATCAGTTCACTTATCTGAGGCGAATCTGTTGCATCCGCGAGGCATCCCGGGCGGAGTCCGTCACCGAGACTGAGTGTGACATCATATTTAAGCGCAATATCCAAAAGGCGGTCATATTGTTCATACAGCGGATTTTGCTTTTTATTATGCAGCATCCACGCCGTTGTAAACGAACCCCCGCGTGATACGATATCCATTACCCTTCCTGTTTTTTTAAGTTCTTCAATCACTTCAAGCGTTACTCCGCAGTGCACCGTAATAAAATCAACGCCGTCTCTGCAATGTTTTTCAACTCCTGCAAAAATTTCGTCTGCGCTCATGTCTATGACGCGCCTGGAGCCTTTTTGACTTTCCACGATCACTTGATAAAGCGGCACAGTCCCCACCATTACAGGGCACTTTTCTATGACTTTTTTTCTCACCCCGTCAATATCTCCGCCTGTGCTCAGATCCATCACGGAATGCGCTCCGGCCTCAACCGCCATATGCAGTTTGGCAAGTTCTTTTTCAAGCTCAGGATATGCATCCGATGTGCCGATATTGGCATTGATCTTTGTTGAGAGTCCTTTCCCGACCGCAATCGGCGTAATATCTTTGTGATTGATATTGCACGGCAGCACCACTTCTCCCGATGCAATTTTTTTCATTAGTTCATGAGCGCCGATGCTTTCAAGTGCTGCGGCTTTTTCCATCTGCTCCGTGATGATTCCTTTTTGTGCTGCTTGTAATTGTGTCATAAGTTTCAACTCCGTTCTTTATTGAATATAAATAAAGAGCGAACATCCTTCGCAGGATTTCGCTCAATATAACAATGAATGTTTTTTTATGCTTCCTACGCCGGTATTACCCGGATCAGGTATAAGGGTCAAAGGAATATTTCCTTTATCTCAGCCTACCGCTCCCCTGTTTTATTGATTTGTCAAAAAAAATCTCTTCCCATGTCCGAAAAGAGATTGACTTCTTATTTGCTCGCTCCCTGCAGCGGCATTATCCGTACAGGTATTGCGGGTCAGGTTTTTCACCTATCTCAGCCGTGTTAGCTCCCCGGAGATTTTCCTACAGCATACCAGCTTAAATACTTTTTGTCAAGGAGATGCTATTTATCAAACAAACCGGATTGATAAATAGCATCTGTTTTGTTATAATTGTCGAAATAAATAAAGAATAAGAGGTACTGCAAATGAAACCAACAAGAGATGAAGCCTATGCATTGTTATGTAAATACAATTCTTCTGAAGCATTGATAAATCACGCACTCGCCGTTGAAGGAGTGATGCGTCATTTTGCACGCCTGCTCGGCCAGGATGAAGAAAAATGGGGTATCATCGGCATGCTGCATGACATCGATTATCAAATGTATCCCGATCAGCACTGCATCAAAGCCAAAGAAATCTTAGAAGAAAACGGTTATGATGAGGAGCTCATACACGCCGTGCAAAGCCATGGATACGGCCTTTGCAGTGACGTGGAACCGCAGCACCAAATGGAAAAAATTCTCTTTACAATAGATGAAATCACAGGTCTCATCAATGCCTGCGCCATCATGCGCCCGTCCAAGAGTGTGCTTGATTTGGAGCTTAAAAGCGTTAAGAAGAAATTTAAAGATAAATCATTCGCCGCCGGCGTAAACCGCGAAGTTATAAAACAAGGCGCACAAATGCTTGATATGGAGCTCGATTATATCATTACCGAAACCATCATGGGCATGAGAGAAGTCGCGGAAGCGATCAATTTAAAAGGGACCCTCTAAAAACAATCACATAAAAATAACCGAGGTTACTTCATGAAGAACAATATCACCGTAAAAAATACTTCCCCGCGGAATTTTGCTTTTTATTTTGCGACGGTTCTCTTTTCAGTGCTGTTTTTAATTATAGGAAACAGGATCGCTACAGATAACATGCCCGCTTCGGAAAACAGCGCTCAGGAACTTCAAAAAGCTGTGATACAGCAAATCACTTCGCGGAATGTGGAACAGATCGATTACGGAAACGGGGAACTTTATAACAATACGGAAATCATCTTCCAAGCCAAAATACTCAGCGGGGAAAGTAAGGACCAAACCGTCACGGCATATCAGTACTTAGACGACAGTCTTCCGCTCAACGCCGCCGCGAAAGAAGTGCGGTCAGGCGATAAAGTCGTGCTCGTCAACGCTTCCGAATACGAGCAGGACTGGCAGTTTTTAGAATTTGTACGCCATGATAAGCTGTTCATCTTCGGTGGTGTATTTATTTTTGCTTTGCTGATATTCGGGCGTAAAAAAGGATTCAACACACTGCTTTCACTTGCCTTTACATGCCTTGGTATTTTTGCGGTCTTTATTCCGGCAATCCTGTCCGGGAAAAATATTTATGCTGCATCTGTCATTATCTGCCTGTACACAATCGTTATGACAATTTTGCTTATTAACGGCAAAAACGCAAAATCGCTCGCCGCTATTATCGGCTGCTTTGCGGGGGTTGTCATCAGCGGCCTGCTTACCGTGCTCATGAGTCGTCTCCTCTCTCTGACAGGTGTCATAGATGAAGACTCGATTTTCCTGCTGCAGCTTTCCGCCACAAATACAATAGACCTGCGAGCAATTATATTCGGCGCTATTATAATCGGCGCCATGGGCGCGATCATGGATGTTGCCATGTCGATATCCTCTTCCCTGTGGGAAGTGCGCGAGCATTCTAATTCGCCGACTTTTGACGGCTTGTTCAAATCGGGAATGAATATCGGCAGGGATGTGATGGGCACTATGACAAATACCCTCATACTCGCCTATATAGGCAGTTCGCTTTCGATCGTTTTGCTTTATGTGGCTTATAATTCATCCTTGCTGTATCTGTTCAACAGGGAAATGATCGTCGTCGAAATATTGCAGGCACTTGTGGGCAGCCTCGGCATCTTGCTCACGATGCCTATTACCTGCCTGATTTGTGCATTGTTCTACACAAAATCAGCCAGAAGACATTAGCACTTTTATACATACCCCAAAAGATAAAATAAATCTATCCTATAAATGAAGTTATCTCAGAGGAAAGAAAAATATGAAAATCACATTTTGGCCAAAATCGGGCGCAGGCAAAGTCTCTCTCTGTTTTATGTTGCTTTTTGCAATCGTCTATTTTGTGCTCTGGCGTCTGCTAAGTATCGATATTATAAGTAAAACAGATCCCCTCACGGCGTCTGTCGCTCTGCTGCTGATTGCCTTTCTTGTGCTCTCTATCCTATTGGCACGTTTCGATATCGTCTCAAGACACGAGCAATCCGTTTTGGTGTATCTTTGCATCATCACAAGCATCGTCATTCTCTATATTATCTTATTCGCGGGCGCGACCTCACTGTTTCCAACCCTGCGCGAGGTATTATGGCCGCTTTTGTTTAATGAGATACCGTTGAAATACTTATAAAAAGATTCAAAAGAAACAGAATTTTGAAAACTGAAATCTGGAATTACGTGATGTCTGATTTTGAATTAGACAAACTATTATATCGAATAAAAAAATAACTGCATAAAAGAAATTACTACAAAAAAGGCATTATTCATAATGCCTTTTCATTTTTATAATAACTCACTCCCCGCCCTTCTCTCCCGCCTTGATTTTCTCCTCAACCTTATCAAGTCTTGCTTTCCAGTCTTTCACTTCGCTGAAATAATCTTCATGCGCGTTGTCCGCCAGCTCCTGCGCCGCTGCCAGATCATCGGGACTTAAAGTTTCTTCCGCCCGGCAGACAGCCGATTCTATCTCTTCGTGAAGCTCGTAAAGCGACTCCCCTAGCTCCGTTGCCACTTCTGATACGATAACTTGCACCTGCATTCGGATCTTGCTTTTTTCTGCTGCCAGTTCATCATCCGTCATACTGTCTTTATCTTTGAATTCAACCTTTTCCATTGCCTGCTTAAAAGCGCTTTTATACTCGCCGATAGCCGTCTCGTCCGGCACAGATGCATATAAAATAAGCAGTGCATTTTTTTCACTGATAATCTCGGCTTGATCCATAAGGCTGTACTGCCCGTAACTGCCGTATTTCTCATACACCCCAACGCTCACCTGCGCAACACTTTCAATATAGTATTTCCTCAGCTCCAATACGTCGAGGCTGTCAAAGACTTCAATCACTCCGATATATTCACCATCTGCGTTTTCTATGCGCTCATCACAAAAAGAAGCTTTTGCAACGTATTGATTGTCCTTGCCCAGCAAACCGTCGGGATCCGTCTCTTTCGTATATATGACGATATCGCTCATATAACTGGTTCCGCTTTGAGATATATTCAAATCCATTGCCTCAACAACTTCTTTTGCCTTATTATCTGTAAGCAATATATACACCGCAGCCGCAAACATGAGCATAGTCAGCGCTGAAGCTCCGATTATAAGTTGCTTTCTATATTTTTCTGTAGAAAGATTTTTATTTTTTTTCATGGCAATATCCTTTTTTTTATTTTATGTTCGCAGCCTTTATTATATCATTAACACGATCTCTATATCTTAAAAAATAAATTGAATGTCAAATTTTGTCGGTTGATTTTTATGTATTCGTAGTATCATTTATATTCTAATGGTATATATTGAAAGTACAGCATGATTACATGCTGTTAACGGAAGCCATAAATTGTTGACGCCGGGAATGCGTAACCCCATTTTCATTTTCTTTATGGCTTCTTTTTATTTTTCATTATCCTTAAAATATCTCGTAACGTTATTATCTTTAGCCAAATACGTCATATTTTCTTCCATTTATTGACAACCTTTGCTATAGTTGAAAAAAATAGACAGGAGTATAAAGGAAAAATGAATAAACTAAACAAAAAAATTCCATTAATTATCGCAATCCTGGCAATGCTTGCATTCTCTGCCTGCGGATCAAATTCATCTGATTCAACTGACTCATCCGACCAAGCCAGCACGGACCCGTATACCGCCATGGCAGTATCCGATGAGGAATACACTGCGCTTTTGGCAATGTGGCCGCTGGAAGAAGCAATCGAAACGCAAGGGGAAATTACTTCTTACGGCGCCAGTCAGCAATACGCGGTGGATCATATATCGCTGAATGCGCAGTACAACTCGGCCGACTCCTCAGATGCGCTTTATAAAAAATATAAATCGCTCATCGCAGGAGACTGGGAAGACGACGAGTATTCCATAGGGCCAACCGTATACAGCGGCACAATCAATGAGAATATTTCCGCAACCTGTCAGATTGCAAGAAGCGGTTCACCAACTTCCGTATTCTTAGGGGTCTCTACGGATGACACCTCAAATACGGTTCAAACAACCGTTCTTTCCCACTGGCCAAAAGATCTGATTCCTTCTTATGAAGAAATGACAGATGAAAATCAATTATTCAACGGCATCACGATCGAGCCGGAAAAAACAATATCCTTATCACGCAGCTGGTCTGTAGATGATACGGCAGCCGCGATGGCATTCTATAAAGAGCAGCTGACAGACTATGATTCATTTGCCTATGATGAAGGCGATGAATATACTTCTCCAAGCATTGCCTGCAAAGCTGAAAATATTGATATCCGCGTCACGGCAAGCGATGAAATGGGCAGTCTTGAAATCACCTATACAAGGCCGTATACAGAAGAATAAATATTATAAATAACGGGTATAGCTATGAAAACAATCGGATTGCTCGGCGGCATGAGCTGGGAGAGCACCATCACCTATTATAAGATCATCAACACCGTAATCAAAGAGCAGAAAGGCGGCTTGCATTCGGCCAAATGCCTGTTATACAGTGTCGACTTTCAGGAAATAGAAGAATGCCAGACAAGCGGCAACTGGCAAAAAAGCGCGCAGATCTTAACTGATGCGGCAAAAAGACTTCAGACAGCCGGTGCGGATTTTATCGTTATCTGCACCAATACCATGCATAAAGTCGCAGACAGCATAAAGGCCGGTATCTCTATTCCCATTCTTCATATAGCCGATGTGACGGCAGAGGCACTCAAAAAAGATGCTGTTCAAAAAACGGCATTGCTCGGAACGAAATATACAATGGAGCAAGATTTTTATAAAGCGCGTCTTCTCGGCAGCGGTGTGAATGTCATTATCCCAAATAAAGTAGATAGAGAGCTTATTAACTCCATCATTTATAATGAACTGTGCCTGGGAATTATTTCTGATGACTCCAGACAAAAACTGCTCACTATCCTTGAGCGTCTTGCCGCGCGAGGTGCACAGGCTGCAATACTGGGCTGCACGGAAATAGGGCTTCTGATCCGGCAACAAGATACGCCGATCCCTCTTTATGACACAACGCTGCTGCATGCATCGCAAGCCGCACTGTCTTCCATTTAATGGAATAATAGATACAAATTGGCTGAATATGAAACCTATTGAATATAATTTTTCAAAAAATGATTGACAAATAAATCTGTAGTGAATATAATACTACAAAACAAAAGGCAATGACTGGGAAGAAGTAGCGATATAACAAAGTCCTTCAGAGAGCTTTCGGTTGGTGCAAGAAAGCAGGATATACTTATCGTGAATACATCACAGTAGCCACAAGCTGAAAGGCGATGACTGGGAAGTAGTACCGGCACCTCCGATCCTTTAAGAGAGTTTTCGTTTGGTGTAAGAAAACAGGATATAAGTGCCGCGAATTCATCACAGTAGCCGCAAACTCAAAAGCATCTGCTAAGTAGGTTTAGTCGGGATCCATCCGTTACAGTGGAGGGGTAATGTTAGTTACCTGCTAAGGTTGTGTATGCAGCTACAAGTGCTTTTCAGTATACACAATGAAAACAAGGTGGTACCACGAATACTGTTCGTCCCTGTTATAGGGGACGTTTTTTTTTACCTAATTTCGCAATTTTCCCCATGAGGGGTTGATTGAATATATAAAATGGAGGAAGGACACATGAGAAAATCCATAAAGACTATAGGATGTCTGGCGGCAATAAGCCTGCTTGTGCTGTTGGCAGGCTGTTCAAGTTCTAACACAAGCAACGCGGATAAACATTATCAAATCGGTATTATCCAGTACATGGACCACAGCGCTTTGGACGCAGCACGTGAAGGGTTTGTGCAGGCGCTTGCCGACAACGGCTATGTTGACGGTGAAAATATCACAATCGATGTGCAGAATGCGCAGGGAGATCAAAGCAACCTTTCAACCATAAGCGATCGATTTGTAAGCGACAATGAAGATCTTGTGCTTGCCATTGCAACGCCGGCAGCACAGTCTATCGCGGGTAAAACGACAGCAATACCCATTCTTGCAACAGCGGTCACAGATTTTGAAGCGGCAAAGCTCGTTGATTCCAATACTTCACCCGGAGGCAACGTCAGCGGAACCACAGATATGAACCCGATTAAAGAACAAATTGATCTGCTTACTAAGTTAGCTCCCGATGCCAAAACAGTAGGCGTGCTCTACACATCAAGCGAAGATAATTCTATTTTGCAGGCGGCGATCGCAAAAGAATGCATCGAAGATTTAGGGCTCACTTACGTGGAAGTCACCGTCACCAATTCCAACGATGTTCAGCAGGCTACGCAGTCAATCGTTGATATGTGCGATGCCATCTATATCCCAACCGACAATGTATTTGCATCTGCTATGCCGATCGTGCACGGTGTCACAGCCGAATCAAAAACACCTGTTATCTGCGGTGAATCGGGCATGGTAACAAACGGCGGCCTTGCAACACTTGGCATCAACTACGAAGACTTAGGTTACCAAACAGGCTTAATGGCGGTCAAAATCTTAACAGGCGAAGCACAGACTGCAGCGATGCCGATTGAATCCGCAACAGGATTCGACTTTGCAATCAACGGCACAGTAGCGGATGAAATAGGCATCACGATCCCCGACGACTTGACCCAATATGTCATTGACGAAGAATAACCAACTAAAAACCATGCTTTAAAACCATGAAAATCAGGTGAACATTATGATACAAATACTTTTGGGCGCGGTAGCGCTTGGGCTCTTATGGTCGATCATGACAATCGGCGTATACATCACATTTCGCATTTTGGATATAGCAGATCTCACAGTAGAAGGCAGCATTGCTATGGGCGCGGCCATTTGTGCTCAAGCGATCACACATGGTATCAATCCGTATATGGCAACTGCTCTGGCATTCGCAGGCGGAATGATAGCAGGCCTTGTAACAGGTCTTCTTCATACCAAACTGAAAATTCCCGCTCTGCTGTCCGGCATTTTAACAATGATAGCTCTGTACTCGGTAAACCTTCAGATTTTGGGAAAAGCAAATATATCCCTGCTTCGTATGGATACCGTATACACTCCGTTTCAAAATATAGGGCTAAATGCGACCAACTCCACAATTGCGCTCGGGCTCGCCTGCGCCATTATCGCCGTAATTATCCTATACTGGTTCTTCGGCACAGAAATCGGCTATGCCGTACGCGCATGCGGTAATAATCCGCATATGGCCCGCGCCCAGGGCACCAACACCAACACAATGATCATCCTCGGCCTTGTTATCAGCAATGGTCTGGTAGCAATCAGCGGCGCGCTGATTGCGCAAAGCCAGTGTTTTGCCGATGTGCAGATGGGCATAGGCTCCATCGTGATCGGTCTGGCATCTGTTATCATAGGAGAGGTATTATTCAGTAAAAAAAGTTTTTTAAGCCGCCTGATTGCCTTGGTTTTAGGCGCTGTCACTTACCGCATCATCATCGCTTTGGTGCTTAAAATGGGAATGTCTCCAAACAATTTAAAACTGTTTACGGCAATCACCGTAGCGCTTGCGCTGGCGCTTCCCGTTATCAAAACGCGCTTGAAACCTGCAAAATTCTCGATTGAGGAGGATGCATAATATGCTTGAAATAAAAGGTGTCTACAAAGTATTCTACAAAGGAACCGTCAATGAAAAAATGGTTTTAAGAAATGTCGGTCTCTCACTTGATGAAGGTGACTTCGTTACCTTGATCGGAAGCAACGGGGCTGGCAAATCAACCTTGCTCAACTGCATTGCCGGAGTGCATCCTCTGGATATGGGCTCTATTACAATTGACAATGTCAATGTTACAAAGATGCTGGAGCATTCACGCGCAAGCCTGCTCGGCCGCGTGTTTCAGGACCCCATGATGGGCACCATATCCAATATGAGCATTGAAGAAAATTTGGCGTTTGCCTATCGCCGAGGCCGTCGCCGCACACTGAAATGGGGGATCACACAAAAAGAACAGGAAGATTATAAAAAGCTTCTTGGCACTTTAGACTTAGGGCTTGAAAATCGCTTAAATGACACGGTAGGGCTGCTTTCGGGCGGTCAGCGGCAGGCACTCACCTTTCTTATGGCTACGCTAAAAAAGCCTAAACTGCTGCTGCTCGACGAGCACACGGCCGCGTTGGATCCGAGCACGGCTGAAAAGATACTGAGCCTAAGCGATAAAGTTATTCATGAAAACAATCTGACCACACTCATGGTCACACACAACATGCGTCATGCGATCAGGCACGGTAACCGCTTGATCATGATGCACAACGGACAGATAATACTCGACATCAAGGGCGAAGAAAAGCAAAGGCTAACGGTGGATAATCTGCTTCAGCGCTTCGGCAAAGCCAGCGGAAGCGAGTTTGAAAGCGACCGTGTTTTGCTTTCGTAAAAAATAAAAACCCAATTATAAATTAAAAAACCCAAAAAATAAAAACCAACCCAAAAACCTAATAGTATAATTTAAACCTTAAAAAGTTCTGCGTTGTCATCTTCACAGAACTTTTTGCTTTGTGAAATACTTTCAAATATTCAATAAACCCGCCCCCTTCTTAAGTAATACAGCGCTGCGAACATCTTAAAGGATCTGAAAGGATGGCATCTTATAAAAATGAATCAGACCAACCTAAATACCAAAACCGTATTCTCCCGCTCCTCATGAAACAGGATGGTATCATCCCAGTATATCGAAGCATCTGTCAAGATGGTATATTATAAAAATATATTCAACCAATATTGGCCCCAATCTGATAAATGTTCATTCTCTTTTCAGCCGGATCTTTCGACTTTGCTCATGATGACCCCCTCTTTTTCTTTTTTAGTATAAAACAAGAGCTCACGCCACTGCGAGCACAGTCGAAGAATCTGGCCAGGCGGGTTCTGTCTTCAAATAATCAGATATTCTCCGGCCGCACATGCAACTGCAGGAGCACGCATTGTTCATCCACGTTCATAATCTCCTTCATAAACGGCTTTCTTTGTTTATATGCAAATCCAACAAAAGTTTGTTGTTTCTCTCAATAAATATCATATATCCAACTTCTCCCGTGTACCTTTGATAATTTTAAAAAAATCATGGACCGCGTCACTTTGTTTATGCGTGAAACCGAGACGGCCATCACTGCAAGCATCTGATAGGGCAGGAATATTATTAGCACATATCAGATCCCCACCTAACCCAATTTTTCATATGCGTTCAAGACAAACCTTCTCTATGTGCCAAACGGTCAAATATCCAAATGCACCTCATCTTTTTTTAACCATATTGTCATCTCGCTATATTTGATATACAATGAATTTATTATTTAATAATGAAATAAATATATACTATCTGCATCTACGTATTCGGCAAAATCAAATCTATTATAATAGGATAGGAATAATAAAATGAAAAAAATTGCTGTTATAACAGGCGCATCTTCGGGTATGGGCAAAGAATTTGCAAAACAAATCGATAGAAAATATCAGCTCGACGAAATCTGGGTTATCGCACGGCGCGAGGAAAGATTGAATCAATTAAAAGAGCTTTTGAACACGCCCGTTCGCCCCTTGCCTCTTGATTTGTTAAAACCCGAGAGCATAGACTATCTTGCAGAAATTCTGAAAAAAGAATCTCCCGATGTAAAAATTTTAATCAACGCTTCCGGTTTCGGTAAAATAGGCACATATAAAGATCTCACTCTCACAGAAGTCAATGGCATGATCGATCTGAACTGCAAAGCAGCCGTTGATGTCACCCTCATTACTCTGCCCTATATGCAAAGAAAAGCGCGTATATTGGAAATTTGTTCTGCAGCGTCATTTCAACCGCTGCCGGCTCTGAATGTCTATGCCGCATCCAAAGCGTTCCTGCACAGTTTTTCAAGAGCATTGCGCTGGGAGCTGCTGCCGCGCGGTATCAAGGTAACGGCTGTGTGCCCCAACTGGGTAAAAACAGAATTTATAGATGTGGCAAGAGATACCAAAAACGCCGATGCCATCAAGCACTTTCCGCTTACTTCAAGGCCTGAGCGCGTTGTTGCATGTGCGCTTTTTGACAGTTCTTTGGGTTTGCCCGTATCTACTTATTCTGTTGCAATCCTGCATCGCTTTTTTGCAAAATTTATACCGCATGAAATCGTAATTGCCATTTGGGAAGGACTTCGCAGAATATAGACAATCATATACTGTGTTTTCATACATAGAATAATCGAGCCGGCGCTCGCTCGGCTATTGTAGGCATGGCTGCGAATTTGAAAAAATATCAATGCGAACATAATTCAAAAATCTGATAGGAACAGGTTTTTCATAAAACACATCCGTCCGCCTCCGGCTATATTGCATCGCAGAAAAAAGCTGTGCTCTCTTCTCGTTCAACGATTTTCACGCAATCCCTGCCTCTAAAGAACACAACGAAAGGTGCAAGCACCCTTTCGCATACTTATATTTATTTAAACTACCTAGATATCATTTATCTTTCCGTTAATACAGACCCGGCACATTCTCAGATGCTTCATATGTATCAGCTCCGTAATATACATATTCTAAAGACTCTACTGCAGCTTCATTCATAGCCGCCACAAAGGATTCTCCCATCGCGAGGCTATCCTCTGCATTTGCAACATCTATGATTATCCCATCCGAGTGCGCCTCTATTCCGCCTGAAAGCTCGTTTTCCTCGATCTCGGGAAAATCGACTGTCAATTTGTATTGCGTGGCCGATCCTTGAACTGCTTCAAAACCGCTCACCGCACCGATTTCCCCGTAATCACTGGCCAGGAAACCATAACTAAAAGTGTAGCCATTACCGTCTACTTGGAAGTCAATAAATTGATACTGATTTTCTCCTTCATCAACACATACCCATGTCCCCTCCAGCAGCTGCCAGAATTCGTTTTGGGTTAAAACAGCCGCCTCATCTTCCTCATTAGCCTGAGGCGCCGATGCACCGCTGCCCCCGCAAGCCGCAGCGGCAGTCAATAACAATACAATAAACACTATCCACCATTTTTTCATATTCTTCCTCCATTTCATAATCGTTCTTCTCGCTCTTTTATACCTTTATTATATTTATTTCTCACGACCTGCACAATGTATATCTTTCAAAAATCTGCATACTGAAAAATTTCACATTATATAAAATTAATAAAAAACTGTGCTGTATTTTTTTGTCTTTGTGATATTATAATATTCACCAGAATACTTATACACTTTTATTAGTCTCTTGTTGTTTTAAATATTATTTTATTTTATAGAATGGATGCTTTTTAATATGTCTGAAAATAACGAAGCAAATAAAAAATCTTTTTTTTCATCTACCAAAAACAAACTGATCCTTCTCTTTGGCCTCCTTGCCGTTGCGTGCATTATTGCTGCTGTGGTTATCACCATCAATAAATATCAGGAAGGTATTGCTGCCCAGCAGCAGGCACAAAAAGCGCTGGATTATTACAACGATGCGCTTGCAAAACAAGAAGAAGTACAAAATCAAGTCATTGAATATCAGGGCTACACAGTCATCGGAAAACTGATCATAGAAAAAATCAATCTTGCTCTTCCTATTCTCAATAAATCCGATATGAATGCGCTGAGCATATCTATCTGTTATTATAAAGGCCCTATGCCCGGCGAAGACGGCAACATGGTCATCACAGGACACAACTATGCAAACGGTGCTGTTTTCGGCTCACTCGATAAAATAGAAATAGGGGATGCCGTTATCCTCGAAGCTACAAATGGCGAGAAATATACCTACAAAGTCTATGATATCGAAAAAGTAAACCCGGATGATATAGCCTCTTTAAACAGGTATGAAGGAAGTATGGCCATAACATTGCTCACATGCGCAAATAACGCCAATAAGCGCCTGCTTGTGCGCTGCAAGATTGTGCAGTAATCCATATAAAATCACGGAAATTATTTTATATACCACAAAAAATTACTAATTACTAAATTGTATTATTATATATTAACTTTTGTTATTGCAAATTTTGTTGCCTTTTGCTATGATATATTCATATGTTATAATTTAATAAAGAGGGTACGTAAATGAAAAAGAAATTATCTGTTATTTTTTGTATGATGCTACTTGTCGTGTTCGCACTGCCGGTCACAGCATTTGCTATAGGCATAGGTCCAGTCTACGACACATCAGAAACAGCTCAGTTAAAAGCATTTTTAAATCTTGACTCGGCCGAAGCAGGCAAATCAAACGGCCAGCAGCTGAATGCCGACTACGATGAAAATGATCCCTCCACATGGACAGGCGTTGTTTGGAGCGATACCTCTTCGCCTTATCATGTAACACAATTAAATTGGTCTTCTCATTCACTCAAGGGCGACCTTATTCTTTCTGACTTTACTTCTTTGATTGATGTTTATTTGGAAGGCAATAGTCTTTCCTCCGTTGATTTTAGCGGAGATACCGCACTCGAAACGATACGTTTGGATGAGAATAATCTCACCTCGCTTGATTTCTTTGGCCTTAGCTCCTTAGATAGTGCGCGATGTGCGGGAAACCAATTAACACAGGTAAATCTTACCGGCTGCTCCGCCTTAAGCAATTTAGAACTACAGGAGAATAATCTTGAATCAATCGATCTAAGTGATTGTACAGCATTAAACAGCTTCTCAATTGCTTCCAATAAGCTTACGTCGCTTGACGTGAGCATGGTTTCCTCATTATATGCTTTATCTTGCGACAGCAACAATCTTTCCACACTCACGCTGGGCACGCAAAACGATCTGTTTTACTTCACGTGCTCCGAAAATCAGCTGACTTCGCTTGATCTCAGTTCTTGTGACAGCCTGGAGATATTGGTCTGCAATGATAATCAGTTAAGCGGCACGCTGGATATATCACATTTAACAGGAATTACAGCTTTATTATATCAAAACAATAATTTTACCTCAGTAAATTTAGGTGCAAATTTTACATTTTACTTATTTGGCTATAACAACCCGACAACAGAAATCAAAACGCAATTCTTTACCGAAGGTACCGGCACACAAACTTTTTCCGCAAACGGAGACGGCTATGTCTGTTTGACAATCGATCTTGTAAATGGCGAGGCCTTCCTTTATGCGCAGGGACTGAAAGGCGGCGCTTTTGTAAACTACACCATAGACGGCACAGAGATTTCCACAAGCCCGATCCATTACTTTGATATAGAAAACTTGGAAACGGATGATATCATCGCTAATTTCTCTGATGCGCTTACCTCATCCAACAAAGGCAATATCGTCTATGAAGGAGGCCGCATCACGATCACCCCGCTCTTCACTGGCGGCACATGGCAATATGACAAAGGCTTCCTTTCCGCAGATTTTTCTGACCCGGAAAACCCTGTATTCAAAGGGCTGAAATCAGGTAAAACCACGGTGAGCTATACACTGCCGGCCTACACCTATGAAGAGCCGATGCTGTTTCGTATCAAATCAATCGAAGAGCCCGTTGTCACAACTCAGGATGAAGGCGGCGACAACATAGATATGCCCACCCTTCCCGAGCAAACCTTTACCGTCTCTATGGAAGTTATCGTAAAAGATTCCGCTCTTCCGCAGACAGGCCAAGACTACACGATACCGGCCATCTTTATGGCAATAGGCATCACAGGCATTGCCGGAATATTACTCGCAAATAAAAGAAAGAAAAAGAACGTATAAATAATAAATCTCAGGATACCGGAAGGTATCCTTTTTTTATAAAATATATAAAAAAACTAAAAAACAAACATATATTTTCATTGACAGCACTACCACACACCGTTATAATTTAGATGTTACTATCATTCTGTCGCTCGTATTTTCTATTATAAAATAAAGGCGGTTTTTATGAAACGCAAATTATTGATTACTTTTATCTCAGCCTTATTCCTGCTTGCTTTCTTTGCGGGTTCCGCTCTGGCAACTGATTCCACAGATGCAAATGCAGATGGCTACAACGACAACGACTTCAATAAAATCCAAACCTTTCTGAATCTCGCTTCAGCCAATCCGGCAAAGCTCAACGGCGAAGTAATCAATGCCTCTTATGATGCGGCCGACCCCGCCACCTGGACGGGTGTGACATGGTCTTCGGATGCCTCGAAATGTGTAACCGAAATTTCATGGAATAGCTTGGATCTTAAGGGAGCTCTTAATGTAAGCGCTTTTACTTCTCTTACAAAACTTATATGCTGTGAATCTTATTTATCCGAAATCGATGTGACCGGCAATTCCGCCCTCTCTTATATTGACATCAGTTACGATGCGCTTGCAACGCTCGATCTCAGCACATGTGCAAATCTGCAAGAACTGTATTGTCAAAACAATCATATTGATGTGCTCACTCTGACAGGTCTTGCAAACCTTACAACGCTCACTTGCTCCGAAAACAAACTTGAAACCCTCTCTGTAGGCACCAATGTAAATTTAGATTATCTGGACTGCGAAGACAATGCGCTCACATCGCTCGATCTCAGCGCGAATACAAAATTGGTTGAGCTTTATTGCGGCAAAAATGCTCTCACTTCACTTGATGTAAAAAATCATGCAAGTCTGACAACACTTTTATGTGATTTAAATAAACTGACCACGATTGATTTCAGCGGCTGCACAGGCCTGCAAATCCTCTATTGTCCGGACAATGACCTCAGCGGCACGCTTGATTTAAGAAGTCTGGATAATCTACAAATAGCCATTTATGATGAAAACAACCTCACCTCTGTCATTACCGGCACACGATTTTACGCAGTCATAACCGGCGCTTCAAATCCGATCACTTTTATTACTTCAAATATTTTCACCCCCAACCAAAACTTTTCTGTCAGCGGAGACGGCTATATTGATTTTGAAGCATCATCTTTGATCAATGTTGCTTTGCTGTATGCCGAAGGCCATTCCAACAGTGTTTTTTACAACTGGACAATAAACGGAGTAGAAATTTCGAAAAGCCCGATTCATTTTATAAATCCTTCAAATCCCGAAACAGGCGATATCGTAGCCAACTTTAAACCGGGGCTCACCTCATCCCTACCCAAGAACGTAGTCTATGAAGGCGCAAAGTTTATCGTCGAGCCTTTGTTTGAAGGCGGTGAATGGAAATATGATACAGATTTCTTGAAAGCCGATTTTTCCGATCCCGGCAGCGTCGTCTTTACAGCACTTAAAAACGGAAATACAACAATTCATTATATCCTTCCCGAATATGAGTATGAAGAAACACCTCAGGCGCAAACAGGCTCTCTTCAAACAAATAATACTGATGACAGTTCTTCTCAGATTCAAAACTATATCAACGGCGAAGTAAGCGCCTTGGATGAAGAAGCAAGCGCTTTAGACGAGCAAGAAGATCCATACGTTGTGACAATGGATATCACAATAAAAGAAACACTTCTTCCACAGACAGGCCAGAGCTTCACAACCTCGATCGTCTTTGCCGCTTTTGGCATAACAGTACTTAGCGTACTCTTGGCGATCGGTACTAAAAAAAGGAAGAATGCATAGAATATAAAAACCCTTTACCGAGGAAAGGCTGCCTATGCATAGGCAGCCTTTCTTGGATTTGCAGGCATAAAAAACCGCTTCTTATAAAAGCGGTTTATATATTGTTCCTTAAGCAAAACTTGCCATATATTTTGCATAGTCCATGATTTCTTCTTTCGGTATTTTCCTGCTTGTCATCTGTTTTGTATTTTTAAATTGCAGAATAGGCACCTTGTATTCAATGAGCGCTTCTATCTCTTCCGCCTTTACTCTCTTATAAAACCAGGAGCGATCCAGTACTTTAAATTCATATTTTTTTACAAAATCTATATCTTCTGTATCCAGTCCTATATCGCCTTCATTCCATATGTCTTCCACGCCTTCTGCATGGAGTTTTTCTCCTTTATAATAAGCCTTATAACTTAATGCATACGCGTCTTCCAGTTCTTCTTCTTTAACTTTTTTTTCATATAGCCCATCTATTACTTTACCATTTATGCCTATAGCAGGCGTAAATTCTTCTTCTTTTTTTCCCCTGCTCATTAAAAATAATTCATTTTCTATTTGTACTATCCTATATAATTTGTTTCTATATTCCGCTATTTTCATACTATTTCTTCTCTCTTTCTATCCATTTAGAATCCTTCTTATTATATTCATAAACAGTTCTCACTTCTCCCGTCTTCGCGTCAATGACGTATAACGCATCGCCGCCTTGATACTCTCTGTCTTTCTCATTCTTCTTTCTTAATTTATATTCCGGGAATATGCCTCTTTTGCTTCCGGTAAAGCCCAATCCTGTTGCCGGATACCTCTCATCTCCAAACGGAATATACATTTTTTTTCTATCTGTCTTTGAAACAGCGGAATCATACGCGAAAAATAAAAAAACATATGGATAGAAGGACTAAAGACACTTGAAAAATTTTATGTATTTAGCATGGATTATAAAAATACTCAGTTCAATTTAACTGATGATTTTTATCTTAAAATTCCTTCCGATGTCAATTTACTTATTGCTGCTCGCATATCCACTTATATTTCCCTTAATACTTTATCCGCTTTCAATCTTTTAATAAAATTTTCCCAAGCATCACTCTCATTATTAAATATTTTTTTTGAACCTGTAACAATACTTGCTCTTTCATCTGTTGCATATACTATCCAATATCCGTTTTCTCGACATATGCCAACCTCATTTTCGTTATATTGTTTTCCATAAATATTATAATTTTTAAGTTGCTCTTTCTTAATTATTTTCATAGCTTCTTCTTTAGTCATTATGAATCTCCCTTTTTATTATAATTCTTTTAATAATCTTAATTTAACAAGCAATTCAATTTCTAATGGTAATTCATATTGATTTGCTCCTCCCGTTCCCCACCCATCTATTTTTGCAACCTTACCATAATACGCAATCAAACCGTTATAATCTCCATCATAATATTTAGTTATATATGCATCAGCTTGTGCCTTCACTTTTAAATCAGGACAATTGAATATATATTCCTTAATCTTAGTAAAATCTCCAATTACTTCATATCTATGATAGTTAGCTAAATTTTCAATGTAAGGCAAAGACCGTTGTGTAAAGGTATATGATTTTTCTCCGACAACTGGTGATACATATCTTCCATTAGACTCGCCATATCTATCTATGATTTCTCCAACTTTAGGTATATATTCGTCTTTAATTGCATTTCCGGCATTATCAAGAATGTATCCTCCTTTTGGAGCCTGTGACCAATTAATTGTACTATCAGAATTAAGAACATACGAGCTTTTTGGAATTTGTATTTTATCTAGCCAAGTACTATTAGCAATAAATTCATCAGAATAATTCGTATTATTTATATCATCAATTTTATGTAAATAATTAGTTAATTCATCCTTTGTACATGTAGATAATTCCAATAATTGATTAATATCATTCTCTTTATACCCCATATCCTCATCATTTGCAATACTTTGTGTGCTTGTTTTATCGGCACCGATAGCCTTGTTTGCTTCCGGTTTTATTTCTTTGAAGCTTTCTCCAATGTCGTATTTTCGTGTATCAATATTGCTTTCACTGCGTATAATAGTGTTGACAACTACTCCATTTGGTGGTAGTATTATGTCGGAGCTAATAGTTGTGTTCAGCTTGGGCAATTGGAGCCCTCTGCTACGAAGCAACCTATTAGCTTTATTTTTTTCGTAATATAAAAGATTATCTCTTAATATTTGTTCTGTCAGAAAATCTTCCTCATTTTTTTTGCCATATATACTTGTAATTATATCGACTACGCGAAATCTTTCTTTTTTGTCTAAATGCAACGGTACAATAATGCTTTGACCGTTCTTATTTTTAATTTCAGTCACGATCACAAGCGCATCATCTACAGTATCAGACTTTAATATCATTACAGGACTTTTTATCTGATCATACACTCTTTTTATCATGTCCGAAGTTAAATTATGTTTCTGCATTGCTTTGTCGAATGTTTTTTGTGTCATGATAATAGGATTATCATTCGTTCCGACAGCCTTTAATACGTTATTTTCAGTCCCTAAGTAGAATACGTCGTTTGAACGCATTTTTTTAGATAAATAATCATCTACCTGTTCGCTAAATGATTTGCTAATATCATATTGCACATTATCAATTGAATCTATATCAGCCGACGTATCACTTAATGCCTTCTCAAAATTTCTTTTAGCAGTAATCAAGACATCATTTTCGCCCTCTTTGC
>CAZHMK010000005.1:0-247382 GCA_964533615.1 uncultured Eubacteriaceae bacterium | reverse complement strand
ATACATTATTTCTCCATCTGTCTCTGAAACAGCTGAGTCAAATGCAAGATAAAAATCATCAGTTAGATTGAACTTAGTATTTTCATAATCAAACCTAAGCCCGTAAAAAATCTCATCCATCGTCTTTAATCCTTCCACATGCTTTTTATTCGCGAAATATCCACTAAAGAATTTTTTCGTTAAAATCTCTTCCAATTTAGATTTAGGAAAAATTTTGCGAATCGTCTCTCTCGGCTGAGGCACATCGATTTCTCTTGCTATATTTCTCACAAGCTCTTTTTCTTCTTCGGTCAGCTCTCTTTGCCGGTCGGCATCAATGAGCTCCATAAAAGTTTCTGTTTCAATATTTCTTTTCTTCAAATGCTCAAGCACTTGTGGATGTGTATTTTTTTCAATTACGTTTAGTTGATATTTTTCTGTTTGAGCGTTTTTATCTTCCTCATTCTCTTTATACCCCATATCCTCATCATTTGCAAGATTTTGTTCGCTTTCTTTCGAACCTACAAGGTCAGTTTCATCATCGCTCTTAACAGCTTCTTTTATATCTTCCGCAGTTTCAACATCATTGCTCGTTTGTTCAGTCTCGTTTATATCTTTATCATATTTTGCAGTATCATCCCGGTTGTTATCGCGTATACTTGTATTGACAGTAGGTTCATTTTGTGATACTATACGGTCAGGGTCACGATTCGCTCGCAGGAGGTCTTTATTGACTATATTGCTTAGATTGTGGCTCTTTATTTCTTTAAAATCTATTAGATAAGCATATTGCTCATTTTCTTTATCCCTGATGCTAAATGTTATTCTATAAGGTACTTTGTCAAAGATAACAACACTTCTAAATTTATACCAATATTTTACATCTTTATGAGCTTTATTTTTTGGTTGAATATTAGAAAAAGTACTTTCTTCGATATTTTTACTTATATATTTTGCTCGTTCCAATATATCTGCCATATCATATAACGCATTTATTTTTGCCTTTTTTTCATTTTTTGTACCATATTTATCACCATACACATTTTTTAAAACGGTAAATTTATCACCTAAAACTTCGATATTTTTATCCCCTACATTTTTCTTTACAGAAGCAAGGTTGAATATGGTCGTAATTCTTTCTTTGAATAATTTAACTTTTTCTTCATGAGATAATTCATTACTAAAATCTGTGCTGTATATAGGATACCCATCTTCTGTATCTCCTTCGTAACTATACTGGATCACATTGATGCCTTTATTGTTTTTTGCTCCCGCATTTCCCAACGCCTTCTCAAAATTTCTTTTAGCAGTAATCAAGACATCATTTTCGCCCTCTTTGCGAGTAATACCAAGCGTATCCACAATCCAATCTTTTATTTTTTGGCCCAAAGACCTATTGTTGTAAACAAAGTTTATAACGTCCGTTTCTTTGCCGAATACCACATCTGCCATAAATTTAGCCGTTATTTCTTGACTTAATCCTGCTTCGGTAAGTTGTATCCCTTCTTTTTCATAGTCTTTCCTTACATCAGTTTTGAGTGTTTCTATATCAATATTATTCTCGTTAAAATACTGCTCACTTGCTTTGCACATTTCGTTATAAAAACCGCTGTTCTCTGTGCTGTGAGTAAGCTCATGTATCATGGTCACGAGGATTGATTTGCTTGAATTACTGTTCAAGACTACTCTGTTATTTGCGTTGTCAAAATATCCATAAATATCGGGATTTTCTTTGCTTTCAAACTCTACATTTACGCCGTATCTTTTACCGAGTGCGGACGCTGTTTTCTCTCTTACGGCTTGCAAGCCCTTCTCATAATCTGTCTTTTGTCCGATTTGTTTTGCTTTGTCAAGATAACTTGTCGCGCTCATTTGATAAGCCGGACTGCTTAAAAGATTTGCATAATAATCTATTTTTTCTTCGGCTGTCATTCTTGACGTTTCCTGCCTGACTTGTGAGAACGTTTTTTCCCCGTATGACACGTTCGCCTGATCCTCTATTTTGTTGATCATGCTTTCGTATTTTTCAATGGTTATTTCACTGCCAAATTTCGCTATGAGTTTTGCGTCCTCTTCCGTTGCTTGCCCCAAAAAAGCTCTATCTAATATATTTTTAGAAATGATGGTTCCGTCATTTAAAGTAAGCCCTGCATTATTGAGCTTTATATCTGTATTCATGCCCGCCACATAACCGACACTATTCACCGAACCTGCAACAAGCATACCGACAAGAAAAGATTCCCATCCGCCCTCGGGAGTGATATCGAATTCGTTTTCCTCTCCCAAAATCATATTTCTTACCATCGGATCCGCGACATCTTGCGAATATTCCTCAATACCTTCACCCAACATATCACCGGCTATTGAAACAGATTTTTGCGCAACAGGGTTTTTAACGACTTTTGACACAAGTGTTTTTAGTAAAGATTCTTTACCCACAAATTTGTTGACGCCGCCAAACACAGTGCCGAATGCTCTTCTCATTCCTACTTCAAGCCCTGCGTTCACCACTGCGTATGTCAGTGCTTCACTGTCTGAATAGCCCTCTCTCCTTGCTTGCCCATAAGTATTTCCCGCAATAGAAAAGAAAAATCCGCCGCTTCCGCCGGAAGTTATCATTTGAGCCGCTGAATATCCTGTCAGCCCGAATATTCTCTTAAACCCTTTCGCATCGTTTAACTTTTCTTGATAGGCTATTTGCTCTGCGGTCACTACCGGTGCGGATATATTCCCAAACAAACGCTGCAGCGTATTTGTCCAGCCCTGAACAGTGCTTGCAGCACCTTGAAACGGAGTTTCCAGATAGTAATTATTTTTCGCATAATCGCCTGTCAGATATCTGTTTACCTCGTATGCTTGCTGTGCATCAGCTATGATTTTATCCGTTAGATCTTTGATTACTCGGCTGTGGTCTGCGCCTGTTATTTCCTGGTCACCTTTCAAATACCAAAGTTTCTTTAAGTCCTCTGGATTGAGAAAATCTCTGTATTCTGTCATGTAGCTTTTGTCCCAGCCTTCGGCATATGCAATGTTTTCTTCTGTCGTTAATTTTCCGGTAGCAAAAATATCGTCTTTCTTGCCGATTTCGATCTTTTCTTTATATTGCTCATCACTCGAATAGTCTTTTTTTAACTTTGCATTACGATTGTTTTCCCGAATTTCCGACATGTTTGTGTGTTTTGAGAGAGATTGTACATTCTTATCTTGATTATATTTATCAACTGCATACTGATATGCCTTTTCGCCTTTTAAACCTTTATTAGCAGCTTCTTTCCTGTATTTCATAAAGAGATTTGTATTTGAGGCGCTTTTTTGCACGTTGGCGCTATTTGTGATCTCGTTTAATTTATTGACTGTTTCTCTGTTTTTTTGCGCCTGTGTCTTCGGCTGATATTTTGTATTGTAACCGTAATCCCTGTCGATAGATTCTGTGGACTTATTTTGAACGGTTTTTTTTACGCTGCTTTTTACATTCGAGGCGAATTGCTTCTGCCCTTCTTTTACCTTTTTATACGCGGTTTCTTCAATCTTTTTTCTCTTGCGTTCTTCTTCTTCAGCCTTTTGTTTCGCTTTTTTTGCATTCTCTTTTAGTTTTTGTATTCTTGCCGCAGCAGCTTCTTTTTGTTTTTTCTGCTCCTGCTCATATTTTTCTTTTTCTTCTTGTGCTATTTTTCTTAATTTCTCAAACCATGTTGCCATATTTCTCCTCTTGTTATTTTATTTACCTGCCATACCGCATAAAAAAAGACGTCTTATCACGTCTTCTAAATAAAATTTTTTTGTAACACGCCCGTCTTTCGTACATATATTAAAATACACATTACTATTCGGTAATGCTGCAATTGCCAAATTACTTCAGTCAGGAACGCTCCATGCACTGCAGTTTTCACAGGCAGAAAGATAGCGGGTATGCTGCAGGTATCTTTAGTACGCTGTAAAGCCCGTTATCTTTCTTTTACTCTTTGTTTATTATTGTTTTACCTCTTGACTCAGCAGCTCTCGACTTTTTCAAAAAATAAATATTTCTCCGGTATTCATGTTCTTTTTTACAAAGCCCATCTTCCATGAACCTGCTGTATGCCTTGTTTATATCAATCGGTTCATAAGGATCATATTTCCACTTACTCGTCTTTTTACTGCCACCCGAGCCCGACGAGCTTGAACTCGAGTTATTTTTTTTTATTTGATACGCCCATTCCTGCTTGTATCTTTCATCCTCGATTTTGTCACGCTCTCTTTGATACGCGCGCTCCTCTTCATATCGCTCATCGGATACATCGTCTCTGTCTTTTTGGTAATCATAGTTTTTATTCTGCCAGTAATCTGTATACAAATTCGAATTGTAATCCGCGAGCGAGGAAATCTTATCGGCATTTGCTTGTGTCTGCGCGCCCAAAAGCTGTGTGGAAATATCCGCCTGGCTGTTCGCGTAAGCAGTTTTCGCCTGCCCGAGGCGGTTTTGATAATCACTGTATCCTCTTGCCAAATTGCTCTGTGTGAGCCCGCTGCCTCTCAGTCCGGCGTTTGCCATGGCTTCCGCCTGAATGCCATACGGATTGATATAATTATAATAATCAGCAGTTGCCCCCCTGTTGGCTTCAAGCTGTGTCTGCTGTGCTTTTTGCATTTCTCTGTCTGCCTGGATTTGATATTGCTTTTGCGCTTCGTCGATCGCGAGCAGCTCTTTTTGATAAGCCTCTTCCAGATAAGGATTTGGCGTATATTCATAGTTATCTGTTGGCGTTGTTGCCATTTTATATTCCTCCTTTATAATATAGATGATCTGAAATCTAAAGTTTTTCATACGCTTGTATGATAGAAAAATCGTTTATGATAAATGTATGTCTTAGAAAAAGTAGCTCTGTGCAATGTGCATACCTGTCTTCAAAGCGGCAATGTTCTGTTTGCATCCAATGAAGAAAAAAAACGTTCTGAAAAAAGAGATCAAGCAAACCGTAAAAGCGTATTTTCATGTAGACACAGATATCATCCTGCGCCTCTGCATAAAGATCCTGCTTTTAAACGCTTATACCGATGAATACAATCTCTTTGAGGTGTTCGGAAAAGAAGTGTTCTTATACTTTAAACATGGTATTTTAAAATCAAACCACATCTTACAGTATTAAATATCCCTATCCCCATGCGTAGCTATAGCACGATACAGAAATTTACCGGTCTTTCCCGGGCAATATCCTTATCCTAAAGGGCTCTCTTGCTCTGTTTCTTCTTCATTGTTTTTATGTTCTTCCGTCTCATCGTTGCTGTCTCTTCCTTTAACTGCCGCTTTTAATTCCGTAGCTTCATTCATTAATTGCTCTACCATTGCCGCAGCCCTTCCCAGCTGTTCCTGCTGCATAGCCTGCGCATTATTTTCTTGTTTTTGTTGTTGATTGATAAGCGTTTTCGCCTGCATCTGTGCCTGGGCTTTGAGCTGTTGTTTTTGTAGTATTTCCTTGAGTTTCGCTTTCGGTGCCACGCTGTCGTCATCGAGTGCCGCCACATAATCCTCAAAAGAAATCAACTGCATCTGCAGCAGGTTTTGCAGCGTCTGTTCCTGCGCAAATTTTGAATACGGATTCGACGGAGACACGTCGATGCGCACTTCTATTTTTAAGTCCTGCAGCATCTGCGCGGGGATCACTTCCGCAACGGGAATGCTGCTTCCTGTTTTGATGTTTCTGTTTTCTCTCACCACTTCAAGTCCGTTCGGGTTATAGGCCACCCATATATCAAACCATATCAGGGCAATGTCTTCCACAAACTGCCGAAAGCTTGCCATCTGAAATGTTAGAGGAAGCGCGCTGGCGTCTCGCACGGCAATGATTGCCGCCCCGCTTGCCTGCTCCGGGTTGATATTTCCGGTCGCTGCCTCCCCCGCACCCGCAAGCTCTCTCGTGCTGCTCATCAACTCCTGCACACTGCTGATCGCAATCGGGTTGATCTGAGCGGGTTCCATATATCCGATCACATTTCGAATATTCTCCGTAGTCCTATCTCCCACGGCAATCGCGCTGCCCACAGTGGAAAGTCTGCCTACCTCTTCGTTCGTGAGTTTTTCTTTGTTGTAAACAATGTGCGGATATGCCGTCTGCTTGATGCTTGCCAGATTGCGCGCAAGCGTTTTATTGATTTCTATCTGATTGGGTATTCTGTGATAAATCTCACCGTTCCCCCTTGCGCTCCCCTTCTCACTGTTCCATTTAAAGTGCGCGATCGGATATTTTGTAAGCCCTTCAATAACGGTGTCTTCCTGATAGATCACATTTTTTGTGCATCGCAGAAAATGCACCGTCCCGCTTTCTTTCCACATCTTTAAAAAGCACAGGCACTTTCCGTCCTCATCCTGATCGATCTCTTCTTTTGCTTTATCGCCGATCTGATATTCCGTCTCGCTGTCCGGCAGTATCAGGCCTATCTCACTCTCATCCACGTTGTTGGCTCTGGCCTCTTCTCTCACGTCTGAAGCAAAAAGCCGCTGTGCGATGATGATATATTTTTGCTGCTGCAAATCTTCATCCTGTTCATCGGAAAAATAAATATTCGTTGCGTCAACACCTTTTACTTCAACGAGTCCGTTCTTCTCAAAAAAATATAAAAAGGCATCTCCCGTCACAGCCCCTTCTAAAATCACTTTCCATATCAAGTGGTCCAGCTTCAGCCTCTCCCACGTTTTTTTCGCATAACTGTTGAGCCGCTCGCATACCTGCATGGCGCTCTGATAAAGCTGCCCGTAATTTTGCGTGCTGTAATTGATGCTCATCCCCTTTTGTGCTACGATAGCTACCTTATAATCCACGATCGGCGCTAAGATATTCAGTGCAGGCGGTTTATCGCCCGCAAGCCTCAGCCCGTTCCATTGATCCCCGTTATAAAAACGGTAGCTTTCTTCCGCCTTTGTGTAATACTCAAATCGCTGCAGATAATCCCTGCCTCGCAGGTACTGCCTGTATACTCTGTTCGCATCCATTTCAAATCCTCTCCGTTTCATCTGTTTTTTCATGGTAAAATGCCTTCCTCTTTTCTCAGGCAATAAAAAAAGACATCCTTTGATGCCTTTGCTTTGTTTATGATTTTCTTAAAACATATTCAATGCGTGTATTCTATGAGCAAGACCTCACTCGGTAAGTTTTCCTTGAGCGCTTTTTTGATCTGTTCAAAATGCGGGCACGCAAACCCAATAGGCGATCCGCCGCCCATACAGCTTGCCAAAGCGATTGCCTCAGCGCCGGCCCGCACCATTTCTTGGGCTCTGGCCACCGCTTTCTTGCCCGGGCATCCGCCACAAAAGTTCATGCACACAAGCTCCACATGCTCCATTCCTTTAAAAGCCGCTTCTTTATTTTTAAATTCGCGCAGACACAGCGTCGTATTGCACATATCTTCCGTCTGCATGCATCGTATCAATCCTACTTTCATTCTCAAAACCTCAAACATTCAATATATGCTCTATTGTACACCATTTGCCTGCCATAAAAAACCGTTTATATTTATTTGTCTAAAAATAATAACATACGGGCTATCTCACTTCCTGCTGCGGCACGCTGGTTGCGTAGTTCTCTATATTTTCAAGCTCTATTCTCATAAGTCTCTCCTGCTCGCTCTCCTCGTGTCTGCTCGCCTTGCTGTTTGCTTTTTCAAACACGCTCTCTTTTCTCGCTTTCTCCTCGCTTCCTCTCATCCTGCCCAACCTGTAGCCCTCCGTAAATACAGCAAACACCGCTGCCACAGCGATGCCAATATGAATAAAATATTCCATTTTCTCTCTCCTCTATACTATTTATCAATAAAAAAAGAGCATCCCGCTCTTTTATAATATTTTTTTATATAATAGACCTCCTGCGACCCTTCACATGACCATAGTGCATCGCTCTCAATTCTAATTTTAGAAAAAAACTATGTTGCTGATGCCCTTCTTTCAAAAAAACCATTCCTTGTTTGAATAACAGGGCAGTGTCACTGCGAGCGTGTCGAAGAGTCTGTCGGGGCTTCACCCCACCCCCATTCAGCCGGATCTTTCGGCCTTTCCCAAGACGACTTAAGCAAAGCATGTCTTTCGATACAGTCTCCGATAAGTACCTATTGCGTAAGCTTCAGCTCCATATAATGCACGCTCTCGCACGGGTTATACACATACGCGCCGATCTCATAAAATCCGAATGACTCATATACTTTTAAAGCCCGCTCCATCACGGAAAGCGTATCCAGCCTTAAATAAGCATATCCTTTCTCTTTCGCCTTTTGGATGATCATCTCTATGAGTATCTTGCTGATGCCAAGCCCTCTGTATGCGTCTTTGATAAAAAGCCTTTTCATCTCCCCGACACCTTCTTCGATTTTTTTCAGCGCGACGCATCCAATCGCCTCTCCATTTGCCTCCGCGAGAATGATCGTTCCGTTTGGCGGCGCGTATTTGCCGGGCAGCGCCCGAAGTTCTTCCTCAAAACCCTGAAAACACAGGTCAATAGCAAGGGATTCGGCATACTTTTTAAAAAGCTCCCTCACCTCGTCCATGCGCGCCGAGCCGGTTAATTCTGTATATTCGATTACAGGCTTTGTATCTTCATCTTTATTCATAGAGCATTCTTCCTCATCCCGATATTAAATCTATTTCATCAGTCGGTCAGACAATTTTCTCGTAAGCGCAGCAATGATGTCCGGCTGCAACGGCGTCTTAGTATTCAGCACAAACCGCACTGCCGCGTTTACATTTCTGCCGCCCTCTTTTGATACTCTGTGGCAAGCCTGTAAAATTCCTCTGCGTCTTCAACCGATGCAAATGCCCTTTTCGGGATGATATGCCCGGAAAGATTGCTTACAAAAATAAAAATATAATCCTTGTTTTGTTCAATACTACTGATGCTTTCCCACAGATAAGACACATCCCCCGCAGGACTCGTCTCATCGATTCCTTTTTCGTCGATTTCTATCGTATGCTCTCCTAAGATACCCGATCTCTTTTCCGGCATCTTCATAATACGCATTTTAGTGATATATAAAATCAACAAGTCAACGAGACCTCCCAATACGATCGCCAAAAGAATGACCACCGCAACAGGTATATGTGTCGCTATCCTAAAAATCATCAGTGCCACAAACATCAGCACCGGCATTGCCGACATGTTAAAAATAAACATGCGCCGCAGCGATTTCACTTTTATCAGCCCGTATAAATTGAATTTCCAGTAATCTTCTCGTGTCACATCAACATGTACTTTATTCATCGGTCTCTCTCGCCTTTACTATTGTTTTCTTTTATTATTATATATCACAAACACAATTCAATCTATTGTATTTTTATAAAAATAACGATCAGACTTTTATCGAAACAGGTATCCGATTTGTAACAATCAGGCTCTCATCAGCCCTCACGCCCAGCCATAAGGAAATATTCTGTCTTTTATAAAAATATGAAACCATCCTGACACTTGATATATAATGCAAAATAAGCAACCCTCCGCCGTTAAAGTCTATATCACCTCGATGGTCTCGCCCGTATCCAGCGAACCCTTTCCTCTCACGGGCTCATCAAAGGAATACTTCGGCTTTTGAACAGGGCTGTCTATACGCACTTTCTGCTGATGCCTCGTAAAATGCGCGATACCCAGCGCCATGACGTGATCGTCATGCGCTCCTGTCTGGGCTTGCGGCCTGCCCTGCTCGCTTCTCACAAAACTCAGCATTTCTTCCAGCGTCTTGCGGTCGTTGATGGCTTCAATGCCCGCACTCGTGTTCATGGTTTCGACCAGATTATCAATGAGCGGTTTACGTGTTGCGCTGTTCGTGTTAAATCCATATGCCTGCTCATACTTCTTAAGATACGTATCCTGCTTTTCGCGCACATACAAATTTTCATATCCCAGCCGTTGCAGCCGCTCCACGATATAGCTCCCGCCGGCGTTTGTCTCGATGCTCAGCAGCGCTTTGTTGTAATACATGCCCATGCAGTAGATTTGATCCGCAAATTCATGCGCGTCAAAATTATGATTGAGCACCGCTATTTGCTTTAGAGACGTATTGTCAATGCATTGTCCCACAAATGCGTCGCTCCCCTCTCCTGCCGTATCGCCGCCGATCACATAAAATTCCTTCTCTCTCACTTCCTCATATAGTCTGATAAATCCTCGTCTATCTTCCACGAGCTCTATATCGCTGATAACAGGCATTTTGGTATGTACGTCGATCGACAGGCTGTAGGCAAAGCGCACCGTTCTGTAAGCCGGCACTTCCCGAAGCCTTTGCGTTATCATCTGCGCGTTAAAGATCGTCTTGCCTGTAATGCCCCATTCATTCAGGCAGTATACGCTGTAATAATACGGGTCCGTTTCCTTAAACCCTTCAAGCACCTCGATTGCCTGCGGCGTTAAAAACCGGTTGTCGGCATACGTGCTGTTGTGGACCGTGCAGTTATCGAGTGTATGATCAAAAAATCTTTTTTTCAGCCAGTGCAGTATACTTGTCGGGTTAAACGTGAGTATGATCTGATTATAATCGCTCGGCTTTTCTCTGCAGCGTATGTCGAGCTGATTAAAATCTTCTTCCAGCAGCTCCGTTGCTTCTTCGATCCATACATCGGTAATGCCGTAAATAGACTTCAGCTTTTCTACATCGTCCAGCCCCGAAAATAATATCATATTGCCGTTTTTATGGGTGATTGTCATATCCGACTTATTTATTTTAAAGTCTCCGGGCTTAAAATGCGTGCTTATCTGCATTTGCAGCTGCGCATAGCAGCTCTCCCTCAGTGTGCGTGCCACTTTTCGCACGACCAAAAATTTGTGCGCTCTCGGCTCACTGATGCGTTCCAATACTTTGCGTCCGGCAAAAATGCTTTTGCCGCTGCCGCCGCCTCCGCGCAGAACCAAATACCTGCTCGTATTGCTGTAGAGCTTGAAAAAATGCGCGTTCGTTGTCTCGGCCAGCCGCAATTCTTCATCTGTGAGTGCTCCCGCCAATTCTTGCTTGCCGCTTAATTTTTCATTCATTTTTTCCACATATCACACACCGCCTTTCTGAAATAAAAAAATCCCTGCATTCATAAGCCTCCCTATAAAAAAACCACTGCTACCGCTCTCACGTAACCAATCATAAGAACATGCATCTTACAAAATAAACAGTCCAGCACTTCTCCAACCGCAGGGCGTGCCCGCTCCCATCAAACCCCTTCATCCAAAATTTGTTTCCTCAGTTCGGGAGTAAAATCAAAGAATTTAATGAAAACAGATGCCTCATGCAAAGCATCATACTATCCCAGCCCGCCAGCTCTTTCGGCTTTGCTCGAGATGATCTACTCTATTTTGTATTTTTAAATAAAAAATAAATATACGTAAGATACCTGCAAGTCTGAAATAATATCACTTCCAGCATATCGAAGAATTTAATAAGAGGACATGTCCTATAATAATCAGCCCGCCGCCGGCCCTTCTATGTTCTTTTATAGACACACTCCGCACTTTTATTAAATTCATAAAATATACCGCATAAATCATATATTATTGAAAAGCCCAATCATCAAAAGGAGTACTGTCATGGTTATCAATCCTAATATAGAAATTCTCCCCTACACACTGCAAAACGAAATAAAATATTTTGAACTTATTGCGGAAGAAGTAACGCAAGAAATTTTGCCCGGACTTTTTATCAAAGCATGGGGTTACAACGGCACCACACCGGGCCCGTGTATTCAAGTCTTTCAGGGAGACTATGTATACATGCGCGTCCATAATCATTTGCCTGAATCCACCGGTATTCACTGGCATGGACTTAATATTTCAAATAATATGGGCGGCCTTTCTAATATTCAGCCTTCGCCTGAAATTAAACCGGGACATTATTTTGATTATCATTTCAGAATAAAAAATCCGCCCGGAACCCATATGTATCATTCTCATGTCAATTCATCAAAACAATTAATGATGGGGCTTATGGGTTCATTTATTATATTAGATAAGAATTCAACAATCCATTCTGACTATTGTTATATGCTGCAGGAATTTAAAGTAGAAGAGATGCCTCACGGAGAAATCAAACGCGGTGTTTTTAATTTAGATCCATATAATAAAAACTGCAACTTCTATTCCATGAACGGTAAATGTTTTCCCTTTGATACGCCCATTCGTATCACTTTAAATGAGTCTGTGAAAATAAGGCTCGTAAACGCATCACAAAATACATACCCCATGCACCTGCATGGTCACCAGTTTATCGTTGCCGCAAGCGACGGCAATCCCATTTCAACAACAAACAGAATAAAGAAAAACACGATCAGCATAGCCCCCGGCGAAACATACGATATCACATTCAAAGCAGGCAAACCCGGCATCTGGCCTCTGCACTCTCACATACCTCATCATATCAGTAATAACGGCACAAAAGCTTTGGGCGGTATGACGACAACCATTCATATAAATCCGTTGCCTCATCCATAGAAAGGCTGTCCGCAGCTTCCCATCTTTCTTAAATACCCTTTTGCATTGCAGGGGTGAGCTGTGTTCGCCCGCTTGCGCAAAGCCCTCCATCCAAAACCTGTTTCACCTGCTTCCCTCAGGGCGGTGTCCCTGTGAGCCGCGTGTCTACGAATCTGACAGAACAGGTTAACACATATAAAACGGCAGCCTCCGCAAGCTCTCACACATCATCTCCAGCCTGCTTTTTATATTCCTCAAACAGCGTCTCAATACGCTTTATTTTCTCATCCAGACTGAGCGGCACCGTCTGTTCCTGCCTGCTCTGCTCGTCCTCTTCAGCCAGGCTTCTCAATTCCTTAATGGCGGGCACATCCCCTCTCAAAGCCTTTTCAAACAATACCGCAATGAGCAGCATCTTATTGGTCATATCCTTGCTTTTTATACCCATGGCGCGGAGCTGCTCTTTTCCGTTCTCACTTGGCTTTAATTCAAGCAGGCTGCTTGCGCACTGCTTAAACTGCTTTTTATCCATACTGCCTCCTTTCTGTATACAAAAAAAGCCAGATCGGCTTTCTTCATTCTTCGGTTAATGATTAGTATTACTTTTTAATATTTTGTATATTCCATAAATTAATATTGACGTTTTCGTCAAACTTGTTAATATATACTTATAAGATATGATGATTTTTATCGTCGAAAAGGAAGAATATATATGAGCGGTATTAACGGAGTTGAGATCCATGATGTCTTTGGCCTCTCTCAGCCATTAAACAAACTTGTCGAAACCGTAAGCAAAGCGATCGGCAAAGCATACGCGCCCACTCATATAAGAAAAATTGCAAGAGCAAAAGCCGATGAAATAAAAATTATCAGCTCCGCTTTAAATGATACAATCAATTTGCCGGCAATCTACGCAAACGGCGATATCACCATAAAAACAAATGATTACAAAGAGCTTGCGCAAAGAGCTTGTAACAGGCTTCTTTATCAAGAATTAAAAAAGCAGGAAAACATCGAAAATATTCTTCATTACGCGTATGATGAACTAAAAAAAGAAGACTCTGTTTCCGATCAGTCGGTCGATGAAGACTGGACGATCAGATTTTTTAATTCAGTAGAAGATATCAGCAACGAAAAAATGCAGGAAATATGGGGTAAAATTTTAGCGGGCGAGATTAAAAAGCCCAATTCTTTTTCTCTTCGCACATTGGATACGATAAAAAATCTTTCCCAAAAAGAAGCCGAATTGTTTCAAAAAATAGCCGATTATATTCTGTGCTGCATGAAACAATATTTTTTGTATAATGAAGAGAGTATTTTTTCAAAATATAATATTTTCTATTCTGATTTTCTGCTGCTGGAAGAATGTAATCTGTTAACCACCCAGGCGTTGGCATTTACCGTAAACATTCAGGAAAATAAAAAAATCCCTGTTTTTAATAAAGATATAGTTGGAATTTTTAAGACAACTCTTACGGGTGAACACAAACTATCCATAGATATCTATAGCCTCACGCGTTCAGGCGAGCAGCTGTTTAATATCATAAATACAACTCCGAATAATGCCTATACACTCGATGTATTTCAAGATATAAATAAAAAAGCAAAAAATTATAAATGCTGCGCATATCCGGTCAATTATATGAAAAACGGAAAAATCAATTATGATGATGATATCGATTTACTGCTGAAAGATCAGTAAATCGATTCTTTGTCTATGTTAGCATTATAGCATTAATTTTTCAAAAAAAACTCTCAACTTTCTCTCAAAATTCTCTCAAAAAACTCTCAAAATCCTCCTATCTGGCAAAGATTGGGCGGCCGTTTTTCTTATATTTTATTATTTCTCAGGCAATAATATCCTAATCATAATAAAAAGGAGAAAACTATGCAGACAGAATTAGATTTAAAAAATGAAAATCCGGTTTTAAACCAAGCCCCGGATGACGAAGACGAGCTCACCAGCCTGGCCGATTATAAAATATACAGTATCCTCATGGACTTGGATAAAGCCTGTACCGTACTGGTAAAACTTCTTGATGACTATATTTTTGAAGACGACGAACAGCCCGACCTCTCCGCGCTAAAGGAATATTTTATGGGCAGCGCCCAAAACACGCAGATATCTAATTCTGAAAAATGGGTAAGAGAATACTTCACGATATCACAGTTTATTGACATCGCGTATGATTATGTCGATGCCGCGCGAAGCGAACTGGAAGATATTTTCTTTAATTATTCGCTTGAAGAAGAAATCGAAGAATAAAACCCTGTTATATCCATATACTAACTATGTAACCTTTCATTATCTTTTGCATCAAGCGAAACACTTCCGTTTAATATGAATGCTGAAAAAAGGGAGGCCCCGCATCCTCCCTTTACATATTTTTTTCAGTAAATAAGTCCTTTATCATCTTTAACTCAAAAGCAGCTGTATTTCTGCTTTTATCCACTCTCTTCATAAAAACTGAGGCGGTATCATTCTAATCGTGTCTCGAAAAATCTTATAAGGCGGAATTATCCAAAAAAGGATCTATATCCATCTTTTCTATAAAAAATCTTCTCTTAGGCCCCTCTAACTTCCTTTTTACCCTGTTTTTACCTTTACTTTATTAAATATTTTTAAAAAAATTAATAAAACCCCCTTTTCGCCAAATTCTGCCAATGGTATAATCCCATTTATACTGTGAAAAAATAAACCATACTGTTTATTCATCATAAACTAATTATAGAGGAAAATGAACAAATAAAGGAAAAGGTGATACTGTTGATTGCTTCCAAAACAAAAACCACATTCGGATTCAACCTGCAAAACACATATGCTGCTCTTCCGGAATCCCTTTATACGAAAGTGCGGCCCTTCCCCGTGCGCGCCCCAAAACTGATACTGTTCAACGAAAAGCTGGCATCTCTACTCGGATTCAATGCAAAGACTCTCAAAGAAACCGATGGCACTTTTATCCTTTCCGGTAACCGTGTCCCTGAAGGCTCCGCTCCAATAGCGCAGGCATATGCCGGTCATCAATTCGGGCATTTCACCATTTTGGGCGACGGACGCGCCGTGCTCCTCGGTGAGCAGATCACGCCTGACGGCAGCCGCTATGATATACAGCTCAAAGGCTCGGGCACCACGCCCTATTCCCGCGGCGGCGACGGCCGTGCCGCAATCGGGCCGATGCTGCGAGAATATATTATCAGCGAAGCAATGCATGCGCTGGGCATTCCCACCACGCGCTGCCTTTCCGTCTGCCTGACGGGTGAGCCCATCTTTCGTGAAACAATGCTGCCCGGCGCGATTCTTACACGTGTCGCGGCAAGTCATATCCGTGTCGGTACTTTTCAGTATGCCGCCGTAAAAGGTACAGACGAAGAATTAAAAACTCTTGCCGACTACACTTTAGACAGACACTACAATAACTATAAAAACACCGCAGACAACCGCTATTTATATCTTTTGCAGCAAGCCATCCGCCGTCAAGCCTCTCTCATTGCCTCTTGGCAGCTTGTGGGTTTTATCCACGGCGTTATGAACACCGATAATATGGCACTCAGTGGTGAGACCATCGATTACGGTCCTTGTGCTTTTATGGATACCTATGATCCGGCCACTGTGTTCAGCTCCATCGATATCTCCGGCCGTTATGCCTATGGCAACCAGCCTGAGATGGCCAAATGGAATCTTTATCGTTTTGCCGAAACACTGCTTCATCTGTTTGATGAAAAGGAAGACAAAGCCATTCAAACAGCGCAAGATGCCCTCTCGGAATTTGATAAGCTGTATCAGTGCGAATATATGTCGGGCATGCGCGCAAAACTTGGTCTCTTTAACGAAGAAAAAGAAGATGGCTCTCTCGTGGGCGAACTTCTCTCTCTTATGTATAAATACCGTGCCGATTACACAAACACATTCTTACATCTTACGTTTGATACACTTGCCGATTCCCCTTTGCACGGCAAAGAAGACTTTGCCTCCTGGCATAAAAAATGGCAGGCACGTCAGAGTGCCCAGTCTCAGGATAAACCGCAATGTATCGAGCTCATGAAAAAGAATAACCCCGCTCTTATTCCGCGCAATCATCGTGTGGAAGAAGCGCTTGCGGCCGCGCAGAAAGAACACTATTCCCCCTTGCTCAAGCTGATTGATGTTCTTTCAAAACCATACGCGCATACGCAAAAGCAGGCCGCCTACGCGTCCCCGCCCCCGCCGTCTGCTACGCCTTATGTCACCTATTGCGGCACATAATACAAAACAGACCCATTCAGAGCGAACTTTGTTCGCTCTTTTTAATCATAGTCAAAAAATCCGGCGGGTGGTGTCATTCTGAGTTTATCGAAGAATCTGGTGGGAAATGTCATTCAAACAGACCAACGCCAGCCAAACCTTGTAGAGCAATGTCATTCTGAGCGCAGTCGAAGAATCCGGTGGGGCAGATATTGGGAGTAGGTATATCCTGCAATTCAAACAGCCCAACGTCAACCAACCCTTAGAGGGCAGTGTCATTCTGAGCGCAGTCGAAGAATCTGGCGGGATAGGTGTTGTCCCCATAAAATAACCGCACGAACCCCATCCCGCTTTTTGCTTTAAAAAAACGACCTCTTTTCCTGTTTTATATAACGAAAGGCATATAACCGTATTCACTAAATAAATTTGCGCATTTGCCTGACTGTGATATAATACCTAAAAAAACAATTCCCGTCTCAATGCGTACTACACCAAACCGGAATCGTTGCAAATAAGAAAGCCTTAAAATGCATATGAAAAGATTTCTTGCTTCTTTTAAAAACCCGGACGATAATGACCCGGCAAACGACAGCTCGATCATTCATGAAATTAAAAATGAATATAAGCAGATCAATAACAGATGGTTGCAGCTGCATTACCGCACATTTATTGGTCTTGTTCTTTTTGCGTTTCTTTTTGAAGTTACTGTGGCGGTTGCTTTTTACATATCGGGCAATATTGAAATATCCCTTGCGAAATACGCATTAAAATATGTTTTGTTTCCTCTGCTGATAAATTCCTGTTTCGTTGGAATCGGCATATGGGTGATGCATCTATCTCATTTTAGTCAAAAAACCAAAGTCTATTTTATTTCTTTGCTTTTTGTAGGTGTTTGTTTTATCTTCTACATCGTTCATATCATTTTTGACTCATTGTATCTCATTTTCTTTGCGCCTATTCTCTTGACTGTTATATACAGCAATTATATGCTCACAACAATCACCGCATTTGCAAGCATTTCCGCAAAAGTAGTCTCGCAGCTGTTCATTACGTGGGACCCGGATAAAACCAATCCTCTTTCCGGCAGCCTGACACTGACTGATTTTATCATTTCCACCATTGTTCTGCTGGGACTTTATTTCATATCTATGGTCGTTGTTCGTTTCGAAAAGGAAAAAAACGAAGCGAGCATCAAAAAAGAAATCGCGCACCAAAAGGTCAAAGAGAAACTCATCATCGATGAACTAACTGATATATACAACCGAACAGCTTTACGGAAGGCATTTGAAGATATGCTCAATAACCGTTCTAAAGCTTCCTATATCTTTGTTATGATCGACCTCGATAATTTTAAAATGGTCAACGATTTCCTCGGCCATTTGTATGGCGATCAATTGCTCAGACAGCTCGGCAGTATTCTTAAAAAAAATTGCCCGAATCATGCGACTCCTTTTCGCTATGGCGGCGATGAATTCTGCATCTTATTAAAAAACGCCACCATGGATGAGACTTTAAATATTTGCGAAAATATACAATGCGATCTGAAAAAAAACCCTGTCAACTTATCTTCCGATATACAGCTTACTGTAAGTATCGGAATCGCTCGCCATGAAAAGGAAATGTCCCCGACTCAGTTGCTTCAAAATACCGACAGAGCATTATATCATTCAAAAACATCAAAAAATTCTATCTGTATTTTTGACCCGCAGATGATGGAAAATATCAAAAATACAGTATAGCCTCTTTTTAATTTCAAGGGTAAATCCCATGTATTTTGCTGCATGATCAATCCTTCTGCTGTATAAAACACTTTTATATAACGGCCTTTCCCTTTGTGTCGTTTTTCGCCTGCTCATCCTTTTTATACAATTTCTATAAAATCCCGTTATATAAAAAATCTTTTGCATACTTTTACGGCTGTGATATAATACCTCTACTATTTAGTCAGGAGAAAACCCCTATGAACGCATGTCAATGGCCGAAAAATAATCCTCTTATGCAAAAATACCACGACACAGAATGGTGTGTGCCGAGCTATGATGAAAAATATTTGTTTGAAATGCTCATTCTCGAAGGTGCGCAGGCAGGCCTGTCCTGGAGCATCGTGCTCTCCAAAAGAGAAGAATATAAAGAAGCGTTTCACAATTTTAATATCGATTATTGTTCAAACTTAACTGATGAAGACCTCCAGTCGATCAAGGAAAATTACAATGTCATAAAAAATACCGCCAAACTCAAAGCCGTGCAAAGCAATGCCGCAGCCGTACAGCGCATACAAAAAGAATTCGGCAGCTTTTCCGATTATCTGTGGAGTTATGTCGATTTTAATCCGCAAATCAATTATTGGACAAGTGAAGACGATGTCCCCGCACAAACACCGCTCTCGCGGCAAATCAGTGACAACTTAAAAAAAAGAGGCTTCAAATTTACGGGTCCCACCATTATTTATTCTTTTATGCAGGCGATCGGTATGGTCGATGATCATATAAAAACCTGCCCGTATCATTCATTAAACGAATAATTCAAGCATATTCTCTATAAAAACGAGATTTTTCTTTTATTGAAAATGTTTACATATGATGTTATAATGATTTATATAAATGCGCTTTGAATAATAACGGAAAGGAGATAAAAATGAACATCGAAAAAAAATCTAAATTCATATTTATCCCAAGAACACTGGTTATTGCCTTTGCCGCATTTCTGATGTTGTTTTCTTTTGACGTATTCGGCGGCGCTGAGCCGCTGGGCAAACAAATTCTGGGATTTTTAATTCACTCGATTCCTTCTTTGCTGATGCTGATCGTGCTTATCTTCACGTGGAAACGCCCAAAAGTGGCAGGTTTTTTATTCATCATCTTCGGACTTTGCGCACTGATCCAGCAAATATCCACTCTCGTCTCTGCCGCCGGCATAAATTCGGGTACTTTTGGACTGCTTTATTTGATCGTGCTTCCTTGTTTTTTGACGGGAACACTCTTTTTTATCGCAGATAAAAAACAAAAAAAAGATGACCATAACATGCCGGATTTCACCCCGCTTATTTAATAATCACCTTTTTCCTCCTTATCAAAACAAAGCCGCCCGAAGGCGGCTTATCTTATGTATATTATTTTAAAATACAACTTGCGATCAACTTATCCAGCTTTCGAATATCGATTCCTTTTTTTAAATTCACTTTTATATGCCCTGCACGCGTCCAAAGCTCCAGTTCGGAATTAAAGTCCAGCATTTTCCCTGCGTTTTCCGAAGAATACATATTAATAGAGCTGTAAGGCAGGGAGTAGATTTCCACTTTTTTGCCGCTCAATCCTTGTGCATCACGTACAATCAGTCTTTTCGTTGTAAAAATCGCACTGTCACGAAATGTTTTATAGGCTGCGATTGCCGTCTCTCCTTCTATCAAAAGATCATTGACGTCATTCGGAATCGGGCATTCGGATACCAGCGTCCAGCTTAAAATAGGGCTTATTTCTGCTGCCATAGTTTAATCTCCTTCTTTATTGAGTATTGTGAGTTATATATTTACTATAACATTGAAATATATAACTTACAACACAAATTTAAATCCTTTTCGTTATGACTCGAATAGAGTTTTTCCGCTTTAATCCGCAGGCTTTTCATACACGATTGCCGTGCCTTATTCTTGGTTTTCCAATCAATATAGGCCGCATAGCGCCGCAGCCTAATCTATCAGAATGCTGTTTCATTCCCAACCCACCGGATCTTTCGACTGCGCTCAAGATGACCCCTTCTGTTTTTTTATCAGACAAGAGGTTTGTGTCACTGCAAGCGTGCCGCAAATCTGGGGCGGTGTCATTCTGAGCATAGTCGAAGAATCTGATGGGAATAGGCATATCCTGCAATTCAAACAGACCAACGCCAACCAAGCCTTGGCGGGCGGTGTCATTCTGAGTGTATCGAAGAATCTGGTGGGAGTGGAAATCTTAGCTTTTTGTCAAACACTTAAATCCTCCGTATTTTATATGAATGAACAAAATCCCCTTAAAAAATTTTTTGAAAAAAAGCTTGACTTGGAGATAACACCAAATGTTATTCTTTAATTAATATAGAGTCGGCTCCAAATCAGTATATAAATTGTTAAAAGAAAGTAGCGTATTTACCGTGTAAACTGAGCCTGGACGATGCACCTTCTGCCATGGGCGACATTTGCACCTATGCGCCATGGGGAAATTTCGTCTTGTTTTATAAAGAATTTGAAAATATAAACGGGCTCATTCCTCTGGCGCATATTAAGTCCGGCTTAGAATATCTCGCTGAGCAGTCAGGGGATTTCGAAATTATAATCAATATTGAAAATTAGGAGGATAATGTTATGCCTGACAATCAAATTTTTAACAAAGGCGTCAAAATGGACGCAAACTTCACAGGAACTGCGTTTGTGAACTTTCTGATACCGGACCCAAACAAAATCTATAACTGCCAGGTCTATGACGTATTATTTGAAGCCGGTTGCCGCAACGACTGGCATTCACATCCAGGCGGGCAACTGCTGCTCTGCACAAGCGGTATCGGGTACTATCAGGAAAAAGGCAACCCTGCTCGCCGGCTCACAAAAGGTGATGTCGTGGAGATTTTGCCTGAAGTCATACATTGGCACGGCGCTGCACCGCACAGCGCATTTTCACATATTGGCATCAGCCCCAACACACAAAAAGGTCCGGCTGTATGGCTGGGTGCGGTTACCGATGAAGAATACTACAGCGCAACGAAAGGAATAGAAGAATGAATAAAATATTAGTGGCATATTATTCACATTCTGGCACGACAAAAAAAGTTGCCGAACAAATTCATCAGGCAGTTGGCGGAGACCTGTTTGAAATCAGAGAAGCCGCTCCATATCCACGTGACTACAATATGGTTTTAAACCTGGCGAAACAAGAAATAGCCAGTGGATTCAAACCCGAGCTGAAAGACAGCCTTCCGAAAACCAGCAGCTATGACCTCATCATTCTGGGTTCCCCGAATTGGTGGGGCACGATCGCTTCGCCTGTGGCGGCTTTTCTGGCCCGGTCGAATGTTTCCACTCAAACAATTGCGCCGTTCATCACACATGGCGGTGGCGGACTCAGCCGAACCATAAGCGACATTAAGAAACTGTGCCCCGGTGCAACTGTGCTTGAAGGTTACGACGCAAACCGAAGAGGGCAGCTTTCAGCATGGCTGCAATCATTAATATAAAGGAGGATTAAACATGTATCAAATGTATATTCCTACAAGAACCTTATTTGGCGCCGGTCAATTAAATAATCTGCATAATCAGGCCTTACCGGGTAATAAAGCAGTGGTTGTTATTTCAAACGGTAAATCCGCACGGGAAAATGGTTACCTCGACAAAACGCTTGCGCAGCTGAAACTCGCAAAAGTTGATTATACGATATTCGACAAAGTGCAAGCAAATCCCCTTAAATCAACTGTAATGGATGGCGCGGCATTTGCTCGTGAAAACGGCTGCGATTTCGTAGTTGCTTTGGGTGGCGGAAGCGTGATGGATGCTTCCAAGCTTATAGCTATGATGGCAATGAATGAAGGTGACCTGTGGGACTATGTATCTTACGGGACAGGCAAAGGCAAGACGCCTTCGAACAGGGCTTTACCTGTTGTAGCGATAACCACCACCGCCGGGACCGGTTCCGAGGTTGACCCATGGGGCGTTATTTCAAATTCGGATACAAATGAGAAAATCGGAATTGGAGGCGCAGACGATCTTTTCCCCGTTCTTGCGATTGTCGATCCTGAACTGATGCTTTCGGTGTCACCAAAATCCACGGCATATCAGGGCTTCGATGCACTCTTCCATAGTACCGAAGGATACATCTCATTATTTGCAAACGAGCTCAGTGATATGTATGCACTGACAGCAATTGAAAATGTAGCAAAAAATCTGCCGACAGCTGTAAAAGACGGCAACGATCTGGAAGCGCGGACGAAAGTTGCATTCGGCAATACTCTGTCAGGATATATGATGGTTGTCGGTACATGCACAAGCGAGCATGCCCTTGAACATGCGATGAGTGCATATCATCAAGATTTGCCGCACGGCGCCGGATTGATAATGATAAGCAAGGCATATTACGCGCACTTTATAAATAAGCATGTCTGTGACGACAGATTTGTTAAAATGGCACAGGTCATGGGATACCCCAATGCTAAAGCCCCGATGGACTTTCTTGATGCACTGATACGGCTTCAGGAGGCGTGCGGTGTTGCTGATCTGAAAATGTCTGACTACGGATTAGATATCCGAGAGTTTGGTACTCTCTCAAGAAACGCACGTGCCACCATGGGTGATTCTTTCGCTTGCGATCGAGCTCCGTTGACTGATGATGACTGCATTGAGATTTTTAAGGCGTCGTATAAATAACAGCACGTTTATGAATAATATAGTCTGAGTTTTATTGCTGAATATCTTATAGAAATATGCACACCCTCATTTCGAAATATTGAAGATGTGCATGTTTATTATTTGCTGTCAATGCTGCCATACTCTCACAATTGTTTTTTTTGAAATACCAGCACCGCTCCGGTGATGAAAACAATGATACCCGCAATGGCAATCCCTCCCGCCATATATATCTGATACGGCTCTATTGCATTTGTCAAAAGCGCCACATTATTCGCGGCAAGCGAGATCGGATTATATGTTTCCGCCGCGGGTATGATATTTAAAATCATGAGGCTTGCGGCAACAAAACCTGTCAGCAGAAGTGCGGCATAACCGCTTCTTGTAATGCTGGCCCACAGCATCAGCACCGAAAGCAAAAACAATCCAAACAGCCATAGACACAGAAGGCTAAGCAGCAGATTGTGCAGCTCGCTGCCGTCAAATAAATACAATGTGTACACGTAACTCAAAGCGGCTGCCGCAGCGTAACTCGCTGTGAAAAGAATGGATGCCATCGCATATTTTGCCAAAATTACAGAACTTCTTTTAAGTCCTTTTGTAAGCATATTGATCAGTGTCCCTTTTGATAGCTCGTTTGACAGATTGCCGCTGAAGAGTATTACGGTAACGATGATGCCTATCTGGGATATGTTTTTAAAAAACTGTGTCCATGCGTCAATTGCCGCAGGCTCCGCCAGCGTGATACTTATGCCCTCAGGCATAAAAGATGAAAGGATTTGCGGCAGCAACTTTGCCGTCAGCGGACTTAAGATCCCAAACAGAATAAAGACCGTAAACATGATAAGCAGCTTATATGTGCGTATGTTCTCAATAAATTCTTTTCTTAAAAAAGCATTCATTCTATTTATTTCACCGCCTCCATGAACAAATTTTCCAAACTGGGCTCCAGCACCTCAAATTTTACGGGCATGATCTTTTTTTCACTGAGCAGATCGATCAAAAACTGCCCGCCGCTTCTTATGTCAGTCACTTTGATAACAGCGGTGCTTTCTTCCTGCCGTGCAGTAATCTCTTCTTTTGCGAATTCCCCGCTGCTCAAAAATGCCTGCGCTTCTTTTTTGGTAGAAAATTCTATAAGAAAACTGTCATGGCGATGCTGCTTTTTTATATGCTCAAGCGAACCGCTCATAGAAAGCTTTCCTTCATGAAGCACAGCGATCCTGTCACAGATTCTCTCCACATCGGATAATATATGCGTCGAAAACACAACGGTGGTTTTGCCCTTCACAGCTGATAAGATATCGAGTATCTCTTTACGCCCGATAGGATCCAGCGCACTGGTGGGCTCATCGCAAAGCAAGATATCCGGCTCCCCCAGCAATGCCTGCGCAATGCCGAGCCGCTGCTTCATGCCGCGTGAAAACCCGCCTATCCTGCGGGAAATGCCATATAGCCCCACAAGGCTTAGAAGCTCTTCGCTGCGGCTTTTTATTTTGTCGCTCTCAAGGCCGCTGATCCTGCCGCAAAGCCGCAGGTATTCCATGGGTTTCATGTAGGCGTAAAATTCCGGCACATCGGGCAGATAGCCGATGTATTTGTTGGTCTTTGTCTGCCCGTAGGTCACTTTGTTTTTGCATACCCTCACGCTTCCGCCGTCGGCTTTCAGCAAACCGAGCACGATTTTCATCGTCGTGGTCTTTCCCGAGCCGTTTTGCCCCACAAATCCGAATACGCTGCCGCGGGGCACCTGTAAATTCAGCTCTTTTAACACTTCGTGCGTACCAAAACTTTTTGTAAGATTTTCTATCTCCAGCACACTCATGCTTCCTGCCCTCTGCCGAATACGAAATATACAACCGGCCCGATGATCTGAATACCTACAACTAAAATGATCCAAAGCGCTTTGCTTCCGAACCGATAATGAGGATGTCTCAACACATGCCTGAGCGCTATAATCATTAAAACCAGCTCTATAAGTATAACCGGAAGCAAAAACGGTAAATATTCTCTTAAAACTTCCATTACTCTGCCTCCTTAAGTTTATTTTTCATTTGCTCTGTCATACGTTTGTATCGGCTTTTCCCGCTTAAAGCGCTGAAGGCCGGATTTATGGTAACGGCCTGTATCATGCTTTCTTTGATCGTTTTTTCATCACGCGGCAGATGATCGGTCAAATCAACTTCTTTGAGCCAGTCGTCGAGCAAATCAAAAAAGTCGTCTCCGTGCAGTCTCAGCGGATAAATATCACTTGTTACAAGCTGCGCATATTTTTCAAGCCACTCAAGCGCTTTTTCGTCATTGCCCGCCGCCGCATAATTCTGCGCAGTGGCAAGATAGACCTTTATTAAAATCGCCGGATGCAATCTGTCTATTTTAAAGGTCTCTTCAATGGCCGTAATACGTCCCAGCGCTTCTTCAAATCGTTCCCTCTCTCCTTCACATAACATGAGATACAAGGAAAACACATCAAACAAGCTCACGATATGCTGATAGATGCCACCCTGAAGAGTCTGTTTTGCCTGCCTGTTCATGCCTTTCATTTGATAAGCCGATGCAAGCAGGCTCTCCCCGTTGATAGCAGGATTGCTCTGTTCGTCAAGTAGATCAAGCACCGTATCTGCATCTCCCAGAGACATACAGCATGCCGCCTGTAAATGGAGCGCCATTTTACTGAGCTCTACGTCATTGCTTTCATTTTTAACGCGAATAAAAAGCTGTTTTGCTTCTTCAATAATAAAGGCGCTTTCCTCCGGGCTGCCTGCAAGCATGCTGTGGTTGAGCAGCAGCGCGCCCATTTGCATAAGCAGATCAAAACAAGAGTAATATTTTTTGATGATCTGCCGGCACTCTTTCATCACTCCCTCAAACGGCTTTGCGGCAAAATCACTCGCAAGCCGCCTATAGAGCTTGTGAATATCCGATTTTAGCATCTGCGGTTTATAATCAATCAGCTCGTCAATGCTGATATTAAAATAAGCGGCAAGCCTGGGAAGCAGCGTGATATCCGGATAGCTTTGCCCTGTCTCCCATTTGGACACAGACGCTTTTGAAACGCCGATATACCCCGCAAGCTCATCCTGCGTAATATTTTTTTCTTTTCGCTTATTTGTAAGAACCTGTGCAATATTGATCTCTTTCATTTTTTTCACCTCTGAGCATATTGTATGCGAAGGCCAACTATTCTTCAATGGATTCCTGGTTGATTTCAGTCAACAAAATCAACTTATACGATACTTTTTCGACATTTTTTGACAAAATATATCACAAAAGCATATATATCGCTTGAATAGACTGAATATTTACATTATAATTAAAGTTAAGCGCTTACATTGTGAGGTATTACAGATGAAAACAACTCCAAGCAACGAACCCCACTCTACCGAACACAATATTTTAAAACATGATTATGACGAAACCGAAGGGGGAAAACCAGTACAAGCCGAACCTCTAACCTCCATTTTAATTATTGATAGCGATCTAAAAATTTTGTCCGTTAATTCTGCGTTTGAATCGAGCTCCGATTTCTCAATCAAAGAATTAAAAGGCAAATATTTTTATTTATATATTGCACCGGAAATTGTCGATATTGTCCTTGATTTTATCAATCAGCACAAAAATGATCCGTCTTTTCCCACACAGATCCAATATGAAATCGACCTGTTTGATAAAAATTCAAATCTCCGCAATATCATTGTAAATCTTTCTATGCTGCCCGATAAAAACCTGGCACTTTCATTAATAGATATCACAAATTTACGCACAGAAGAAAATCAAAAAAGTTTCGAAAACAAGTTTTTAAATGCGCTTCCGAATGCATTTTCAATCAATGAACTTTTATATGATGAAGAAAATAATCCTGTCGATTTTAAAATTTTAAAAACAAATAAAAATTTTGAATCGTTATTTCAGCTTTCGCAAAAAGAAATCACCGGCCGTCTTGCGGCGGATCTCTATCATTTCAATGATTTTTCCGTTTTAAAAAAAATAGCCCAGGTTGTGCAATATGAAACAGTAGCCAGAATCGATTATTATCATCAGGCCTTTGATTTATATCTGGAAATCTATGTCGCGAGCTGGAAAGACATGCAATTCAGCATGATGTTTTTTGATGTTACACAAAAAAAGAAAAAAGAATTGTTAACGGCCAGAAGAATCCAACAGCAGCAGCTGCTGCTCGATATTTCCAATAAATTCACAAAAGTATTCTACAGAGACGTGGATAATTTGATCAATGAAACCCTGGCTCAAATCGGCGGGTTTGAAAGTAACGACAGAAGCTATATCATGCTGTTCTCTGAAGACGGCCAATTTATGAGCAACACGCACGAATGGTGCCGGCAAAACATTTCTTCCGAAATTCATTCTCTGCAAAATATATCTACCGCGCCCGCACAATGGTTCATGAGCAAACTGTGCAATTTTGAATCGGTTCATATACCCAGCGTGCGCAAGCTGACCGATGAAGCCCAGACAGAAAAAGAAATGCTTACCTCGCATCAAATCAAATCTTTAATTGTCGTACCGATCGAATGGGAAAACAAATTGATCGGTTTTATGGGTTATGATTCTGTGAGATATGAACGGACATGGTCGGCAGAGAGTATTTCAAATCTTACGATTATCAGCAACATCGTTGCCTACGCACTGCAAAGAAAGCAGTATATTCTTAATTTAAAAGAATCTACAAATTACTATCGTGCGATTTTCGAAAACACCGGATCCGCAACCTATATCCTGCATGAAGATATGACGATCCTTGATGCCAACAACGAATGGGAGCGCACATTCGGTTACTCCAAAGAAGAGTTGATCGGAAACAAATGGATAATGATGTTTTTGGAAGATGATCTTCCGCTTCATGTAGATTATCATAAAAAGCGAAGAAAGGATCCTTCCTCCGTACCCAACCAGATTAATATACGTATTTTAAACAAAGAAGGCAAAATAAGGAATTGCCTTGCCAATATTGATATGATCCCGGGCACCACAAACTCCGTTGCCACGATTTTGGATATCACGGAGTTAAACCGCACAAACCGTGCCTTAAAAGCGCTCAACGCAGTCAATACGGCAATGCTTCACGCAAAAGATGAAGCCGCTCTTTTGCGCACTGTCTGTCAAAGCATCGTTGATATCGGCGGTTATTATTTCACCTGGGTGGGCTATGTGCAGAACGATGCAGATAAAACGCTCGAGCCCATGGCCTATGCGGGCCATGAAGACGGCTACTTGGATCATATAAAAATTCAGCTCGCAAAGCAAAGCCATGACAGCAGCGTGGAATCGATCGTGCTCTCTACCAATCAACCCTATGTTTGCGAAGACATTTCCACATGCAAATATACCACTTCCTGGCAGCAGGAAACCATAAAAAGGCAATATCGCTCGTCAATATCTATCCCGCTTTGTATCAACAAAAATATTCCTGAAGGAATTTTAACCATTTACACGAATACAACAGAAAAATTCGATAACGAAGAGATTTCTCTGCTTTCGGAAACGGCGCACGACCTTGCTTACGGCATTCGTTTTCTGCGTACACAAATTGAGCGCGATAATTATGAAAAGACACTCGAAAAAAACCTGGAAGATGTGAAACAGTTGATGTTTCAAACAGTCTCCGCACTTGAAGCCGTCATTCGAATCCGCGATCCTTACACCGCGGAGCATCAACGTAAAGTGGCTCTTCTTTCTTCCGCCATTGCCGAAGAAATGAATCTCGACAGTGAAATGAAAACAGCCATATTTATTGCGGCCTCTCTTCACGATATCGGTAAAATGAATATCCCGATCGATATTTTAAATAAACCCGGAAAGATTTCCGATCTCGAATTCGGCATCATTGCAGGTCATTCCCAGACAGGTTATGAAGTTATCAAAAATATCCACTTCCCGTGGTCAATTGACGAGATCATTCTTCAGCATCACGAAAAAATGGACGGCAGCGGCTATCCAAACGGCCTGAAAGGCAACGAAATCCACCTTGCCGCGCGCATTATCTGTGTAGCTGACGTTGTGGAAGCCATGTCTTCACACCGCCCCTACCGCCCCGCCCTCGGGCTCGATAAGGCACTTGAAGAGATATCTCTCATCAATGCTCAAAAATACGATCAAGATGTTGTCAAAGCCTGCCTGAATGTATTTCATAATAATAATTTTTCGTTTACCTGATCTCAGCAAATACAAGTCTTGTGATTATCTCAATGCAGCACAAACGAAAGCTCTTCTAAAGATACTCTTTTGCACTCATGACATCATATATATATGGCGCAGTAGAAGCAGAAAAAACATAAAGGCTCAGTGTCCTTTATGTTTTTCTTTGCGTTTGATTTGCCGAAGTCTGTATTTGCGATTTTCGGCCGCTTCTTTATTTTCGCGGCGGCGCACTTTGCAGCCTTGCCTGCATTCCTCGTGCTGCGCTTTGAGTGCCTGCTGCGCCTTTGTGCCCGTCTGAACATTTTCCAGCTGCTTTTTAATTTCGCGCTGGACGCGTTTTGGATTTTTTCGCTTATATATTTTTCTCTCTGAGACAAGAGGCAAGCTGAAGCGCAAAGTATTGAAATTGTTTGAAATAAATTCAAAGATTTCTTGCTCTCTTGGTTCCGGGCCGAAAGTGATTTTGCATACCTCATAAGCATTTTCATATTCGCGTTCATATAGACCGATCCAAAACGGGTCCTCAAAAAACACCGTAAATTTTGCATAAACAACTTTTGTCATCGGCAGTCCTCCTTTTTTTTAAATACAAAGAAAGGACAACCAAGGAGGCAGGTTACTGACAGACTCGCTGCGTCCGGACTACCAACCGGAGCCGTGTTTTTATCTTTGTGTGTATTATTCTACCACAGCAAAAGCAAAATTGTATATAAGAATCCATGCGGTTAATATTTTGCTCTGTTTCTTTTGTTGTTTTTCGCGGTGCAAAGTTTTATATCCGCACGCGCGATAATAAAGCAATCGCCGAAGCTGAGGCCATATGGCAAAAAACTCAGGATAAAACCTTTTGTATTTGTTTGAAAGCTTCTATTTTTGCTATTTTAAAAGAGCAACATAAAAAACAAATATTTAAAAATAATAAATTTTATATGCTGAAATTATTCTAAAAAATTCGTATAAATGCTACAATATATTTTAAATTGATTAAATAAAAAAAATAAAAAATTGTTGAAAAAAATCATAAGGTGAAGTAATATGAAAACGTTGATTTTTAACGGTTCTCCGCGCAAAGACGGAAATACATCTTATTTGGTAGATCTTCTGTCATCCCTGCTCAATGACGACGTGGAAATCATCCCCGCTTTTAAAGTAAAAGTGCAGCCCTGTATGGACTGCCGGTACTGCTGGGAACATGGCACTTGCGTATTTCATGACGATATGGATAAAATCTACGCATCTATTAAAGAAAGCGATAATATCGTGATCGCTTCCCCGGTCAACTACGGAGAACTCACAGGCAAACTCCTTTGCGTGCTGAGCAGATTGCAGGCATTTTACGCATCCAAAAGATTTAGAAACGTCAACCAGGTGCGTCAGCCCAAAAAGGGTGCGCTGATTTTATGCGGCGGCGGAGACGGCGGCGGCAAAGCGGCAGAACGCACGACTAAAATGCTGCTGCGAGACATGAATGCCAAATTGAATCATATGGTCACCTCGCTTAACACAGACACAATTCCTAGCAAATCGGATAGAGATGCTATTGAGCAAATAAAAAAACTAGCGGAGTTTTTCAATGCCCGTCCCTAGCGATAACGGACCTGATCAGCTCAGAGCAAAACACAAACAAAAAGGAGCAGTTTCTGCTCCTTTTTTATTTCCTCTTTTCTTCGTATCCTTCGAATCTGATGGGGCAGTGTCATTCTGAGCGTAGTCGAAGAATCTGATGGGGCAGTATCATTCTGAGCGCAGTCGAAGAATCTGATGGGACAGGTTATTTTCTTCAATAACGATCAGCCAACCCCTCCCAGCCGGATCTTTCGACTCTGCCAAGATGGTCCCTTTCATTTTTTTGTCATGAACTACAGGCAAAGTATCATTCTTTTCGTGCCTGCAAATCCAATCGGACGTTTTCATGCAAAATAAACAGATCAATTAAGAACCTTTCTATTAAACAATATTTTCTGTTGACAAAAATATACGTCTTGCGTATAATATGTTATACAAGTTATACTTTTCCAACTAAAGGAGCCTGCATATGAAAAGCAAATCAAAAGATAATAAAAAATATATGGGTTCGGTCAAAGTCGGCCCGAAAGGTCAAATCGTTATCCCAAAAGAAGTACGCGATATGTTTGATATCTCCCCGGGTGATACGCTGATTCTACTTGCCGATTCGGCTAAAGGCATCGCCATCGAGAGATTTGGTGTGTTCAACAAGATCGCAGATGCCATTTTCAACGGAAAAGCAAAGGAAATCTATCCCGAGCAAAACGAAGAAGACAGTCTCCTTTTTGCCGAGGGGATCAAGCGTCTTGAAGAGAAGACCCCTTCAGAGGAGGAAGAAGAATGAATACTATTCAAACCTTTGATCTGACAAAAAAATACGATCAGAAAACGGCGGCGGACTCGGTAAATCTCTCCATTGAGCAAGGCGAGCTCTTTGCTCTGCTCGGCATCAACGGCGCCGGCAAATCCACGGTGATCAAAATGCTCTCCTGCCTGATTAAGCCCACAAGCGGGGATGCGATGCTGCTTGGTGAAAGCATTTTATCTAATCCTTTGAAAATAAAAGAAAAAATTAACGTTTCCCCGCAGGAGACAGCCATCGCCCCAAACCTCACCGTACGTGAAAATCTCGAGCTTATCTACGGCATTTACGGACATAACCGAAAAATCTCAGCGCAAAAAGCAGGTGAAATGATCGCCACTTTCGGCATGGAAGAAATCGAAAAAGACAAAGCGAAAACGCTCTCGGGCGGCTGGCAGCGGCGCCTGAGCATTGCTCTGGCGCTCATATCGGATCCGCAAGTCCTCTTTTTGGATGAACCCACTCTTGGGCTTGATGTCATTGCACGGCGCCAGCTTTGGAAAATGATCGAGAACTTAAAAGGCCGTATCACGATCATCCTTACCACACACTACCTTGAAGAAGCCGAAGCTCTTGCGAACCGCATCGGTATCATGTCAAAAGGTAAATTAAAGGCAGTCGGCACCGCGTCCGAGCTCATGACTATCACAAAAACACTCACATTTGAAGACGCGTTTATTGCGCTCACCGAATCATAAGGAGGCTTATCGAGATGAAAACTTTAGCATTTGCACTGCGTAACACAAAAGAAATCCTGCGCGATAAATTAAATCTCGCCTTTGGTCTGGGCTTTCCCATCGTACTGCTATTGCTCCTCTCACTCATTCAAAGAAATGTACCCGTTGATTTATTTGCCATCGCGCAGCTTGCCCCGGGCGTTGCCGTCTTTGGGCTCTCTTTTATCTCTCTGTTCTCGGCATTGCTCATCGCCAAAGACCGTACCACTTCATTTATGCTGCGCCTGTTTACATCTCCGCTCACTGCATCCAACTTTATTGCGGGATACACGATCCCTCTGCTGCCCATGGCCATACTGCAAATCATCGTTTGCCTGATCGTATCCGTCTTTTTGGGGCTGACACTAAACGCAAAACTGCTGCTGCTCATCGCTGTACAGATCCCCGCAGCCATCTTATTTATTGCGGTCGGTCTGCTTTGCGGCAGCGTCTTTAATGAAAAACAAGTCGGAGGTATCTGCGGAGCGCTCCTCACCAATGTGAGCGCATGGCTTTCGGGCACATGGTTCAGCCTTGATTTGGTGGGCGGAGCATTCAAATCCATTGCCTATATACTGCCCTTTGCGCACGCGGTCGATGCGGGCAGGGCTGTGCTTACGGGTTCATATCAGGATATCATGCCGCACCTGTGGTGGGTAATTACGTATACGATCTTTTTTGTGCTCATTGCCATCTTTGCCTTTACACGTAAAATGAACAGCGATAATAAATAAAACATCAGGCCAATGCAACCAAATCATAAGAAGCGTATTATTGCGTTCGTGCCTGCAAACCTCGGGCAGGTGTCATTCCGAGCCGGCCTGCAAATCTGGCGGGACGGATATCTTATGTAAAATTATTTAACCATCCTCGCATGCATCAAACACGGGATAGTGCCATTCTGAGCGTGTCGAAGAATCTGGCGGGGCGGATTATTTTCTTCAATAACGATCAGACTACCCCCTCCCGGCCGGATCTTTCGATTGCACTCAAGATGACCCCTTCTGTTCTTTTTTATTCAGACAAGAGACTTGTGTCACTGCGAGCATGCCTGCGAATCCAACGAGCGGCTGTCGTTCTAAACATCATCAAAAAACCGGGGCGGCTGTCATTCTGAGCATGTCGAAGAATCTGATGGGACGGATTATTTTCTTCAATAATAATCAGACTCTTTTTTGTATCTCCCGCTCATGCAACACTCTTCTTATATAAAATAAGCCGATGATAATTTATCATCCAAACAAAAAACCTCCCGTACGGGAGGTTTATACTTTTATTACTCATCAAACGGTTTTCCCTCTATGATCTTGATCAAGGCTTCCACTATTTTCGGATCGAAGCATTTGCCTGCATTTTCTTTCATATACTCCATCGCCTCGTCCACACTTAACGGTTTTTGATCATTGTTTATCTTCTTTTCATAACAATTTGCAACAGCTAAAATTCTTGCCGCCAGAAGAATTTCTTTTTCTTTCAAGCCTCTCGGATATCCGCCTCCATCCCAGCGTTCATGATGCGCCAGCACGATTTCAGCCAAATCCATGGTATTTTCGAATGAATTCAAAATACGGTAGCTTACAATAGGATGATTTTTAAATGCGCGGCTTTCTTCTTCGTTCATATTTATATTTTCTTTTATTAATTTTGAATCCAATGCGATTTTGCCTATGTCATGCAGATATGCTGCTTCTTTCAGTTTATGCATTTCAGTATCCGAAAGCGCCAGCGCTTTTCCGATCTCGCCACAAATCTTGCTTACATTTTTTGCATGTTCTTTATCTTTCGGACTCGTCAGGTGAAGTAAATTGATAATGGAATTCAACACTTCATTTTTAAACTTATCACGATCGAGTGATTTATTTGCATACATTTGTTCCTCCGCCTTGCTGAGCACATCCCATATATTCTCATGTACTTGCGTCTTTACGGCGACCCCCATAGCAATACTCATCTTTATAGACAAATTCTGTTCTTTTTCAAATTCTTCTTTTAAGCGCGACAAAATAGACTTCGCTTCCTCAAGATTGGTTTGATAAAGCAAGATAACAAATTCGTCCCCACCCCATCTGGCAATAATATCGTCGGATCGAAAAATTTTGCTGAGCACTTTAGCGACTGTTGCCAAAAGCATATCTCCAAATGTATGCCCGAAAATATCATTGGTAAGCTTCAGCCCGTTCACATCCCCCATCATCACACAAATCGGAAGATTCCGCTGCGTATCCAGCCTGCTCAATTCCTCTTCAAAATATCTTCGGTTATAGAGCCCTGTCAGAGAATCATGAAAACTTAAGTATTCTATTTTCTTTCTCTGTTCTCTTTTATCCGTGACGTCGCGGAACACTAAAATCACGCCTTCCGTATCACCGTTTTTATTTTTGATAGGCGCCGCGCTGTCTTCAAGATAATGTTTCTTTCCGTCTCTGGCAGTGAGCACGGCGTGATTGCCCAGCTCCTGTACTTGACCTGTCTGCAGCGCTTCTTTGACAGGATCATTGATTTCATATCCGTCCATCTCATGAGAGAATATAAATACTTGTGTATAATGCCTTCCTTTTGCCTCGCCGAGTGTCCATCCCGTGAGTTGTTCCGCAACCGAATTGATCATTTCAATGTTGCCATTACTGTCCACCACAATCGTGCCGTCACCGATAGAGAAAATTGTCTGCAGATATTTGTTTCTCTCATACGTCAGTCTTTCCTGTTTTTCTCTTCGCTCCACGGCATTCCATATCCCTGCCATCAGCAACGTCAATTCAAACAGATCATTATCGTCATAATCGCCTCTTTTATTTGCCATGCCTACAATCGCCACAATTTTCTCTTCAACAAAAACGGGAATAGACATAAAGTTATACAGCTGCACATGCCCTTTCGGATACCCTTTCTTAAGTGGATGATCGGCTTTAAAATTGTTGGAAAGAATGGGTTTTCTTTGCCGCACGACTTCTCCCCAAAAGCCCGTATGAATCAGGTGATATTTCGTTTGCGGCTGTGCGACTGCGCATTCGTCAAGTACCCCTCTTGTCCAGGAATTCAGTGTAAGCTCTTCTGTCTGCTCATCATAGAAGTAAATGTACCCGTACGTGCTTTCGGTCAGTTCCAGCGCCCGATGCAGCGCATAGTCCAGTTGCTCTTGTGTTGTGGCAAAGCTGCGGTTTAGTACTTCAACGAGTATCTCATGGCGAACAAGCATTTTTTGCAATTGCTTCTGACGATTTTTTTCTTCCGTAACATTTCTTACATAGGCTCCGATGCCGATTTTCCCGTTCATTCTTTTTATAGGGAATTTGATCGACTCATAAATTCGGTCATCCCACTCTATAGTATCGGTTACGATATCTTGCTTCTCAAGCGCTTGTAAATCGCTTTTCCTTCGCATATCCGCAAATTCATTCACGCTGATTTCATAATCATCTTTTCCGATGATCTCTTCTTCTTTTTTATTATAAGCATCTAAAAAGGCGGCATTCACAAAATTATATTTAAAGTTTTCATCTTTTAAATACATTATGGTGTTGTTTGCATTTAAAAAAGATTGACGCATTTCATTTAGAGTTTTTAATTCATGATTAGAACGTTTAAGATTTTTACGATTCAGCGCAATAATAATTATCAAAATAGTAAGTATAAATATTCCCGCCCCGCCTGCTATGAAAATGATTTTATTTCTTCTTTCATTTTGCTGTGCTAAAATAGTCTGCTGTGTAATATCGTGGACTACGGAAAAGAGTACAGATTTTTCGTTGTAGACCACGGGATACGAATACACTTCCACGGTTCGTACATCTCCGCCGGCAAGACGGTGTTTAAAAACAAAGTAATTGCGCTCCTCGTTTTGCGCCGCCTGCATTTCTAAAGCCGTCTCTTCTTCAGATAATGTATTAAAATCAGAAATTTTCATTGATTGCATTTCTTGTTTGGCATATCCGTAAAATGTTGCTGCCGCATTATTGGCATAAAGAATATCACCGGTCTGCGGATCGATCAGCATCATCACTGCTCCATGCTGATCAAACACATCTGTTAAATTGATATTATCCGACAGCTCATCAGCACTGACGGCCATCGGCGCAAGCAACAAAAACAAGATTACCAACACAAGTATTCTCAGTATTTTTTTCATTTTTATATTTCCCCTCGAGACTTTCGGAAAACCTATGTGCTTTCCATTATTTTTTCAAAAATATCTACAATCTGCCCGTCAAATTGTGTCCATTTATTTTTCTTGATTTCCTCCATTGCAATCTCTTTGTCTAAAGCTTTTCTGTAAAATCTGTCATTTGTCATAGCGTCATAGGCATCAACAACGGCAAGTATCCTGCAAAGCAGCGGTATCTCTTCCCCTTTAAGTCCGCGGGGATAGCCGCCTCCGTCCCATCGTTCATGATGCGCAAGAATATATTCGGCAACCGCTGCCAAATCCGGACTGGAACGCGCTATCTTGTAACCCGCTTCGGGATGCCTTTTCATTTCCTTCCACTCTTCCTTTGTAAGGGCTGTATCTTTTTTGAGTATCCTATCATCAATAACCACTTTTCCGATATCATGAAGCAAACAAAACAATTCCAGCTCCCCAAGACTTTTTTGCGATAAATTCAGTTCCTGTCCTATTTTATTTGTCATCTCCACAAGCCTTTTTGCATGTTCTTCAGTTTCCTGGCTTTTTTCATATACCGTAGACATCATGGAAGCAATTAAATTATTATATACACTTTTACTGTTTAAAAGCTTTTTGCTTCGCAGATGTTCATCCGCCTTTTTTTCCGTTTCATTAATATTTTCATTCGTACTCTTTTTCGTATCAACGCCAATGGAAAGATTAATCTCCAAAAATTCTTCCCTGCAGTTTTTATTAAATATTTCACACTGTTCATAGATTTCATCAATCAATTCAAATGCTTCTATACCATCCGTATCAGGAAGCAGCAATGCAAATTCATCGCCGCCTATGCGGGCAAGCACATCATCTTCACGGCAGTAGCTCTTTAATATGTTGGCGGTCACCTGTATCAAGTGATCTCCCTGCGCGAACCCGAACGCTTCATTCACAAGCCGCACCCCATTAATATCCGCTATCAATATGGAAATCGGCAAATTATCAGGTATATCCATCCGCATTTTTGCTTCTTCGTAATATTTTCTGTTATAAACTCCGGTAAGTGCATCGTGATATATAAAATACACAAGGTTTTGTTCCGCTTTTTTTTTGTCTGTAATATCCGTTGAATAAATAAGAAAACGGTCCTCGCCAAGCTTTGTGCCTTCAACACTCCACCATCTCACTGTACCGTTTTTATGTATATTTTTTAGTTCAGCTTTCATCGTTCCTTTTTGTTTCATCATCTTAAGATGATGCAGACTCACACTGATATAATCTTTCTCTTTGATCTGCCGCATATTCATTTTCAGTAATTCTTCTTTGCTGTAGCCACTCATCTGCGTCGCTCTTTTATTGACTTCAAGATAATTTCCCATTCCGTCAATTATAAAAACCGCATGCGGAGAATTTTCAATATAACTGATATATTTGCCTTCGCTTTCACGTAGCTCATCTTCAAAATCCCTGCGCTCCTGCTGGCGAATAAGCAGCATAGCCAGCAGCACAGATGCAATCGGATAAATGAGCATTACAGGAAGCGCGATTTCACTTATCACATTTATATTGTCGGGATAAGGTATCAGCAACTGACAGGCCAGCATCACCGCATGAACCACAACACTCATAATGTAAATATTCAGCTGACGAAATTTTTTAAACTTAGGATATACCCATCTTCTCCAAGTCCGCCCAATAATTGCGCTTGCCAGTATCGTAGCCAGTCCGGCAAACATTCCGGCTCCTCCAATATACATGCGATACATAACGGCAACAAGTGTTATGATAACAGTAGGCACTGATCCTAACGTGAGGCCGGTGACGCTGATAAGAATAGATCGTGTGTCAAAAATCACTCCGTCTTTGAGCGTAAGCGGCATAGACATAATTGCAATGCAAATCAGCGAAATCATCAATCCACTTAAAATCGGTCTGTATTTATTATATTTACCGGGTATCCAATAACTGACTTCTTGAATAATCGAAAGAGCCAGAAGCAACGTTGCATTATTTAGCAGCGCACTCATTGAACTTTGATTCATATAAATTTCTTCCTTTCACGTTGAAAAATAGTTATGTCAAGCAAAAGAAAAATTGATTCAAGACTGTTGGTAGCAAACATAGAAAAAATATAGCGTATCTGGGATAATAAGAATAAGAAAACCGGTTCTATGTCAATCTTATTTAAAACAAGTGGAGCTATAGTTTCATATCTATATCGCTTCTACAGTTTTATTGTTCTTACATACAGGCATGACGATGGCACAGATAGTTTGACCGGTTATAACGACAATTTAATCATATTAAAAATTTCGACATATTTCAAGAAAAATCAACAATAGTTATAAATTTAACTTATTTTTATTTGAAATATATATATTTAATCATGAAATATACCTTGAAAAGCTACAAATGTCTTCATATTGAATACATTTTTTCTGTCTATCCTCCCATTATCGTATAGCCCACCTTGTTAATATAACAATTAAAATTCTTATTGTGCGTATTTTACAGACATATGTCATTTTAAGCACGTTAAAAAATCTGACAAAACAGGTATTGTTTTCATGATAATCAAATCAACATCCGCCCGATCGCAGGAGTGCGCATTGCTCTCCCGCTCTCACAGCGCCCCTCTTTCAACCGTAGGAAAGAACTGTCCCTCATGCAAAACGATCAGATCCGCACTCGCCCGGCCGAATTTTTTTGAACTCACTTACGATTCTATTTTCTGTTTTATGCGCACAAAAAACTGCCGCACCTATCCTTTTCCCTTTTATTTCCAAGGCAATAATTTTACTTTTTTTGCTATATTGTTTCAATCTTTAATATACGATTTAATAAAAAAAGCATATGCATTTTCATCCATATACTTTAGCGGTCTCTCTTTTATTATGTAACACGTCAGTGGATTTGCTTCTTGCTAATCCAGTCTGTATACTTTAATCACTTTTCCGAAAGCGGGAAATTCGGGATACATAAATTTCCAGCAGCATCCGCAGCCTCTGCATTCATAATGCTTGACTGTTGTCCTATACACTTCTTTTTCAAGCCCGCCGTCTAAATACCATACTTTGCTGTAATCTGTCATGTCCTTAAATATACCATTCTCTACTTGTGTCTCAAAAAATTTTTTAAATTCTTTAAAAAGCTGATAAGAATCAATCTCTGTGCCGGCTCTCACGTTGCAGTCACACTTGACTTTGCGTATCACCTTGCCACCTCCAAGATTATAAACTTTTTACGGCTGTTTTTTTATATATTTTATACTATCATCACGTGCCCGATATTCTTGCGTCTATATATATTTATATTATAACACGTTATGTAATCTATTCCAATATCCTTTTAAAACACCAGTATGGGGATGGTGTCATTCTGAGAGTGTCGAAGAATCTGGCGGGGCAGGTATCTTATGCAAAATTATTTGACCATCCTCACATGCATCAAACACGGGCGGATGTCATTCTGAGTGTATCGAAGAATCTGGCTGGGCAGGTATCTCCTTCACAAAATACTCAAGCCAACCCCAACCCACCGGATTTTTCGACTCTGCTCAAGATGACCCCTTTTCATTTTCAGCTTTATATAAAACAAAAAAATGGTGCCATTCTGAGCGCAGTCGAAGAATCTGGCGGGGCAGGTATCTTATGCAAAATTATTTGACCATCCTCGCATGCATCAAACACGGGTCGGTGTCATTCTGAGCGTGTCAAAGAATCTGGCGGAGACGGTTATGACAACGAAATTTTGCAAAAATATCTATATATTGTGTTTTTAATTAAAAAAACATTCCATATATAGTGTGTTTTTTTCTTGTTAAAATAAAATGTATGTGTTATACTGAAAACACTCTCAAAAATATAAATATTAAGGAGGTTGTTTTTTATGTATACGGTTATTAAAAGAAATGGAACCATTTCTGATTTTAAAATAGCGAAAATTGGCGACGCAATCGAAAAAGCGTTTATTGCGCAGGAAAAAAGCTATGATCGTGATATCATCGATTTTTTAGCATTGAAAGTTACAGCCGATTATCAGGATAAAATTGTTGACGATAAGATTTCGGTGGAGGATATTCAAGACAGCGTCGAACAAGTTTTAAGCAAGGCGGGATATACGGATGTGGCAAAAGCCTATATCTTATATCGTAAGCAGAGAGAAAAAGTCCGTAATATGAATTCCACGATGCTCGATTATAAAAAACTTGTTAACGGTTATCTGAATATCGAGGATTGGCGTGTAAAAGAAAATTCTACCGTTACTTATTCTGTCGGCGGCTTGATTTTAAGCAATTCCGGCGCAATAACAGCCAACTATTGGCTCTCCGAGGTTTATGATGAAGAAATCGCCAATGCGCATCGCAACGCAGATCTGCACATACACGATCTGTCTATGCTGACAGGATACTGTGCCGGCTGGTCGCTCAAGCAGCTCATACAGGAAGGTCTGGGCGGTGTTGCGGGAAAAATCACATCTTCGCCCGCAAGTCATCTTTCAACGCTCTGCAACCAAATGGTCAACTTCCTGGGTATTATGCAAAACGAATGGGCAGGCGCGCAGGCATTTTCCTCTTTCGATACTTATCTCGCCCCATTCGTGCGGGCGGATGACCTTTCTTACAAAGAAGTCAAGCAATGCATTCAGTCGTTTGTCTATGGCGTAAACACCCCTTCCCGATGGGGCACACAAGCACCCTTTACAAATATCACACTCGACTGGGTATGCCCCCATGATCTGGCGGAGCAATACGCGATTGTCGGAGGCAAAGAACAGGATTTCAAATATAAAGACTGTAAAAAAGAAATGGCCATGGTCAACAAAGCATTTATTGAAATTATGCTAAAAGGCGATGCCAACGGCCGCGGTTTCCAATATCCCGTGCCTACTTATTCCATCACAAAAGATTTCGACTGGAGCGATACCGAAAATAACCGTCTCCTCTTTGAAATGACGGCAAAATACGGCACGCCAAACTTTTCCAACTATATCAACAGCGATATGGACCCCAGCGATGTACGAAGCATGTGCTGCCGCTTACGTCTTGACCTCAGAGAGCTGAGCAAAAAAGGCGGCGGCAACTTTGGAAGCGGAGAAAGCACAGGCTCAATCGGTGTAGTTACGATAAACCTTCCGCGCATCGCATATCTTTCAAAAGACGAAGCGGATTTTTATGCTCGTTTAAATCGTCTGATGGATATCGCAGCCCGTTCACTGGATACCAAGCGCACTGTCGTTACAAAACTGATGGATGAAGGGCTCTATCCATATACAAAACGGTATTTGGGCACATTCAGTAATCATTTTTCTACAATCGGTATGGTCGGTATGAACGAAGTCGGCTTAAACGCCAAATGGCTCAAGGCCAACATGCTGAATAAGAAAACACATCAGTTTGCAATAGATGTGCTCAATCATATGCGTAACCGGCTGATTGATTATCAGCAAAAATACGACGCGCTGTTCAATCTGGAAGCCACGCCTGCCGAATCTACTGCTTATCGTTTGGCAAAACATGATGTGAAACGATATCCAGATATTATCACTGCCGCAAACCCCGGTGATACGCCATACTACACAAACAGTTCTCACCTTCCTGTAGGCGCAACGGATGATATATTTGAAGCGTTAGATTCACAGGATGAATTGCAGACATTATATACATCCGGAACGGTATTCCACGCTTTCCTCGGCGAAAGTATTTCCGAGTGGAAATCGGCGGCCAGATTGGTTCGTAAAATTTCAGAAAACTATCGGCTTCCCACCTATACGATTTCTCCGACCTATTCGGTCTGCAAACACCATGGGTATATCAGCGGCGAACATTTCACCTGCCCCAAATGCGGTAACGAGGCGGAGGTATACAGCCGTATTACCGGTTATTATCGTCCCGTTAAAAACTGGAATGCAGGAAAAATGCAGGAGTATAAAGACCGCAAGGTATATATTCCCACTCAATCAAAAACAGCTTTTAAAGATGAAAAGAAAGAAAATATGGAATTTATCTTGTTTACGACTCCAACTTGCGTAAATTGCAAAACGGTAAAAAAATTGTTAGATACCGCTAATATTCAATATGTATCTGTTGATGCAGTAAATCATCAGGATCAAGTTGACAAATACGGGGTCCAACAAGCTCCCACACTTGTGACCCTATCTTCAAATAGCACGGAAATCATTGCCGGAATCGAGAAAATAAAAACATATATTCAAAATATATAGCTCATAACCCATAGTATATGCAAATATCATTTGTTTTTAAAATATTTATTATAAAAAATGCAGCATAAAAACGCCGACTATTTCATTCACAGTAAAAAAAACGCTTTGCATACACTGTACTCTATCGCTTCGCCCTTTTCTTCAAAACACAAATAATAGGCTATTGCATAAAATCAGTAGCCTATTATTATTGCCGCATTTCACTTATCTGCTGCCCTTTCTAAATATTTCATAAATACTTCTTTATTAAACAGTAAATAAAGATATGCCATACTTGTTCGTGAAGAGTTCATTTGCCCATAAAATTCACAAACAGGGACACGATCAACTGAACTTTTCTTAAAACCATAAACAAGAAAAGGAGTGACCGCAATGGCAGACTTGACCTATTCCTGTAACGAAGACTACTACATCCCCGACTTGGCCCTTAAAAACCAACCGGATAAACCCATTGGTAAGTATGGGCGTATGAGAAAACGGTATTTGAAGAAATACCGGCCCGGCCTTACAGTAGCCTGATTTTAAGCGAGAAACTGTATCCGCATTTACTGGAGATTGATGAAGCAACACACTGCAGACTTGAAATGATGATGCCTAAGCTGATGGAATCAGCAGATGTGACGGAACAGTTGAAAGCCAGCGACCCCATGAAATGGGTTGGCCTGATGAATGCATTGAAAGCACAGGCCGAGGAAATCATCTTATCAGAACTGATCTATATTTAAAAAGTGTCCCTACCCATTATACGGATACTCGCGATGTCTTTCGTCTATCCCCAAGTTATTTCCCTCTTTGTATATTTTCGCCAAAAGAAATATAATAAAATTGTGGAGGTGTTATGGGTGGATTATATAACGACAAAAGAAACAACGAAAATTTGGGGGATTACAGGCAGAATGGTCGTATACCATTGCTCTGCCAGGCGAATTAAGGGAGCTAAAAAAATGGGAAATACACGGCTTGTTCCGGCTGACGCTGAAAAACCGGCTGACAGACGATATAGGCGCAATAAAATAAAGGATGATGAAAATAAATGAAACGGATATTTTTGGTTGAGGATGATAAGGTAATCGCTAAAAACCTTATGCTTTTGCTTCGCTCGGAGGGATTTACAGTTACGCACGCCCCTACGCGGGGGGATGCCCTTGCCGCGCTTAACGGGAATAAATTTGACTTAGCGTTGATTGATATTTCTTTACCTGACGGAAATGGCTTTACGGTTTGCACGGAAATCAAAGAAACACAAGATGTTCCCGTTATTTTTCTGACGGCTTCCGACGATGAGGCGAGTGTTGTTACCGGGCTGAACATGGGCGCTGACGACTATGTCACTAAGCCTTTTCGTCCGTGTGAATTAATCGCGCGAATCAAAACCGCCCTGCGAAAAAGCGGACGTTCCCCATCGGCTTTTGAAATCTGCGGACTTCATGTCGATACGGCAAGTGGCGTTGTGAAAAAGGACGGCAACGAGGTCTTTCTTTCAGCCTTAGAATACCGCTTGTTATTGGTATTTATTAACAATCCAAAAAGCATTATCACCAGGAGCAGGCTGCTTGACGAATTGTGGGATGCTTCGGGCGAGTTTGTTAATGACAATACATTGACCGTGTACATTAAACGCCTGCGGGAAAAGATAGAGAACGACCCTGCAAGCCCACAAATCATTCTGACCGTTCGCGGAACAGGATATAGATTGGGGGACGGGTATGCTTCGGAATAGAGAATTCCTGCATTTTGCCATTTTGTTCTCTTTAATAGCTACCGCCGCTGTGACGCTGGGATTTGCAATCAACGCAGCGGCTGGAATCCTTGCCATTTCTTTTGCCGCCGCCGTTGAAACAGCGTTTTTCGCATTTACCAAAGCCCGATATAAAAGCATTGAGCGGATTTCAGATCAAATCGATCTTGTGCTTCATAACGCTGACCATCTGTATATTGGTGAATCGAACGAGGGCGAACTTTCCATTCTGCAAAGCGAGATAACAAAAATGACGCTACGTATACGGGAAAAAAACGAAGCGTTGAAAAAAGAAAAAAAACATCTTGCGGATTCGCTGGCCGACATAGCCCATCAACTCCGCACCCCTCTTACATCCCGAACCTTATTCTGTCATTGTTAGAGAAGAGCCCTGACGAAAATGACCGGAAAGCATTGATGCGGGAAACAGAGGAGTTGTTTGTACAGGTGGATTGGCTGCTGACTTCTCTGTTGAAATTATCCCGTCTGGACGCGGGCATTGTGGTTTTCCAAAGCGAGCAGATAGATGTGAGTACTTTGATAAACGCTGCGCTTCACCCGTTTTTAATCTCAATGGAGCTGCACGATATTGCTTTGCAAATAAACGCGCCGAAAGGAATCATTATTCAAGGCGATCCGGGTTGGCTTTCGGAAGCAATTCAAAATATCCTCAAAAATTGCATGGAAAGCGTAGGCGATAATGGGAAGATTGAGATTCTTTGCGAGGATAACCCACTGTTTACCGAGGTGATCATCCACGACAGCGGCGCGGGCTTTGAAAAAGAAGATTTACCTCGCCTGTTTGACAGATTCTATCGTGGGAAAAACGCAGGCTCGACAGGATATGGGATTGGATTGGCTCTCTGCAAGATGATAATAACGCGACAGGGAGGAACGATTACTGCAAAAAATCACCCGCAGGGCGGCGCGATATTTGCCATTCGTTTCCCAAAGTGACGGATCTCTCACCGGAAAGTCACCGGGATGTCAGTTGAAAGCTCCATGATATGAGTAAAGGCGATGAGAACACGCAAAGGCGAAGCCGTATACACGTATACCGCCGATGACGCTTGCCGCACATGCCGCTGGTTGTATGACCCGGAAGCGCAAACCATGCGGCATTTTTTGTGGCTCGCCCTAAAAAAGCATACGTTTCGCGCCTTGAACGATCATATAGATGAAAGGAGTTTTCACCATGAAGAAACGCAATAAAACCTCCGGCATTGTGTTAATTGTATTGGGTGGAATTTTGCTGCTGGGGCAACTTGTACCAAACGAGTTTTGGTCTGGTCTCTCCCCGTTTTGGAGGCCCCTGTCTAATTTTTTTGACTCTTTGTTTATTTTGGGAGTGCTGATTTGCACCCTTGGTGTGCTGTGGTTGATTGACGCGGTGCGCAAACGCCACTACGCGCAGACAGGCTTTGCCCTGGTACTCACGCTGACAAATCTTCGCAACCTGCTCCATCTCGACTGGATTCCTTTCTGGCCGTTTATTCCGGCGATAGCCCTGACGGTTACGGGTATTGTACTGCTGTGTAACGGTACCGACCAGAAAACTGAAAAACAGGTTTGAAACAGATAAAAAATGCAAAGGAGGCTCATAATGGAGCTATTAAGAGTTGAAGATCTATGCAAGGTCTATGGCAAGGGTGCAAATCAGGTTACCGCGCTTGACCATGTTTCGCTTACAATCGAAAAGGGAGCGTTTACCGCAGTCATCGGCTCCTCCGGCTCCGGCAAATCCACATTGCTTCACATTATGGCCGGTGTGGACATGCCGACAAGCGGAAAGGTATATTTGGACGGGTAGGACGTATATGCCCAAAGCAATGAAAAACTCGCCATTTTCCGCAGGCGGCAGGTTGGGCTGATTTACCAGTTTCACAACCTCATTCCCACTCTGAATGTGGTAGAAAACGTCACCTTGCCTATACTGATGGACAAGCGCAAGGTCAATAAGGAACGGCTGAATGACTTGTTGGACCTGCTTGGGCTAAAAGACAGAAAAACGCATTTGCCCAATCAGCTTTCGGGCGGTCAGCAGCAGCGCGTTTCCATAGGGCGCGCTTTAATGAACGCCCCGGCGGTCATGCTTGCCGACGAACCCACGGGCAATTTGGACAGTCGGAATGGATATGAAATTATCAATCTGCTGAAATTAAGCCATAAAAAATACGGGCAAACCCTTATCATCGTCACGCATGACGAGAATATTGCCCTGCAAGCAGACCGCATTGTCGGCATATCAGATGGCAAAATCGTGCGGGATGAGAGGGTACGGCCATGAACATTTTCAACAAAGTGACCCTGCAGGGCATGAAAAAAAGCCGCACACGAACGATTGTAACAATTATCGGAGTTGTCCTGTCCGCCGCCATGATTACGGCAGTTGCTACCTTTGCCGTTTCCCTGCAAAACTATATGGTAAACGGCGCGGTCGTGAAATACGGCGGTTGGCACGTCGAATTTTTGAACGTTGATTCCTCTTTTGTAGAGAAACGATCTCTCGACAATGGAGTTGCAAACGCCACCGCAATTGAAAATATCGGTTATGCCGCGCTTGAAGGCGGGCAAAATCCCAATAAGCCCTATCTTTTTATAACCGGATTCAGCGAGGAAGCCTTTGATACCGTGCCGATAACCTTGGTTTCAGGCAGAATGCCGGGAAATAGCGGAGAAATTCTTATCCCGGCGCACGTTGCGACAAACGGCGGTGTTAAATATTCGGTGGGCAACACGCTTTCACTTGCTGTCGGAAGCCGTATGGACGGAGACGAAACGCTCGGACAACATACCCCTTACGCTACAGGGGAGGAAACCCTTGTGCCCCAAACCGAGAAAACCTACACTGTTGTCGGTATCTACGAAAGACCCGCTTTTGAGGAGTATTCCGCACCGGGATATACCTTGATAACAACAGCAGATATAACGAACAACGTGGACAGCTACAGCATATTTGTCACGCTGACGAACCCGCGCCAAGTCCGTACTTATGCCAGCAGCACAACCGAAATCTATAGCTATGTATTTAATGATAATGTGTTGCGCTTCATTGGCCTTTCGGATGATACGATGTTCAACGCGCTTCTGTACTCGATTGGCGGCATTTTGGTTGCCTTGATTATGATAGGCTCGGTCTTTCTGATTTATAATTCGTTTAACATATCGCTGAACGAACGCATACAGCAGTTCGGGATTCTATCCTCTGTGGGAGCCACGGCAAAACAACTACGGAATTCGGTGCTGTTTGAGGGGCTTTGCATAGGTGCGGTCGGTATACCGATAGGCGTGCTTGTTGGCATCGGCAGTATCAAGCTTGTGATTTCCATTGTCGCCAAAAATTTCGGGAGCATTGCCTACAGCACCGTACCTTTAACCTTGACGGTGTCCGTCCTCGCGATTGTCATCGCGGCGGTGGTCAGCATGGTCACTATTTTGATCTCGGCCTATATCCCGGCCCGCAAGGCCGCCGACACTCCCGTGATGGAGTGTATTCGCCAAACGAACGAGGTTAAACTCGAATCAAAAGCTGTAAAAACATCAAAGTTCGCGGAGGACATCTACGGGTTGGAAGGGACTCTTGCGTTAAAGAACTTTAAAAGAAACAAGAAACGTTATCGGAGCATCGTGTTATCGCTTACTTTAAGCGTCGTGCTGTTTGTATCGGCAAGCACTTTCGGAACATATCTGAAACAGGAGGCGGAACGGTCCGTAGTGGACAGCGACTATGACATCTGTTTTTCAACGCAGGAAATGGACGAAGACGGAGTGTTCCAACTTTACGATCAATTGAAAACGGCCAACGGGGTTTACAGCAGCTCCTACCAGGCCATTATGACGTATTCCTGCGCGGTTAAGGGAAGCAATTTTTCAGACCGCTACCGGGAATTCGCAGGATATGATTCGCCGAACGAAACGGCCGACCTGTCAATGGACATTCAGTTTATTGAGGATAGTGAATTCTTGAGTTTTATCAAAGGCCTGGGCTTGTCCACAGAGGAATACACCAGGGAAAACGCAAAAATGATCGCCGTCGCCAAATTTAACGATCAAGGCGAGCTGTCTAACATGTTCGCGGACAACTCCATGGCGTTCACAATTTTCCCCGAAACGGATGATGAGGCGGCGAATCAGGGGCAAAATATAGATATGACCTTTGTCGATACGATACCGCTTGATACGCTTCCAAGGGAGTCTTCCGCGCCGGAGTCTTGCGTTTTTATGATGGTCGCTCCCTATTCGCTGAAAGAGAAGTTTGAAGCCCCCGGCGAACAAGAGGAACTGGGCTTGACTTTTTTATCCGAGAATCCGGCACAGTCGGTGAATGAGATGACAACAATACTTGAGGGTGCGGGAATCACCTCCCAATATACCCTATACAATATCTATGAGACGCTTGAACAGAACCGCAATACCCTATTCATTGTTAACCTGTTTACCGTTGTTTTTATCATTATGATCTCGCTGATTGCGATTGCCAATGTGTTCAACACGATCTCCACCAATATCAGGCTGCGGCGGCGAGAACTTGCCATGCTCCGCTCTGTGGGAATGTCCGACCGCGATTTTAATAAAATGATGCGTTTTGAGTGCGCCTTTTATGGGCTGCGGACATTGTTGTTCGGCCTGCCTGTCGCCGGGATTCTCTCTTGGCTGATTTATAAAGGAATGGACATCGGCGGTGCTGACCTCGATTTTATGTTCCCGTGGAGCAGCATTGGCATCAGCGTGTGCGGGGTTTTCCTTGTAATATTTATTACCATGCTGTATGCCGTCAGAAAGATAAAAAAAGAAAATATCATTGACGCACTTCACGATGATATAACTTGACGGAAGGTGATGGAACAGGGCGGATAAAACAAAATGGATATTCTGCCCTGTGTACGGTAATAAAACCCGATTAAAAATACGAGAAGATACAGAACTGAAAAATCTTGGCCTAAACTCTAATTAAGTAGCCAAAGACATTTAACAATTCATTCTGCCAATTACATATCCTCTGACTTAAACTCTGAATTTTTTTCTATATCAACAAATGTTAATTATTTTATTTAACTTCAAACAAAGTTCAACTCATCACTTGACAATATGGCAGGGAGCGCCTTGTTATTATCAAGTCCGCTTATCTTTCGATCCCCCACGCTTTAAAAATATTATCCACGACCACATGCCCCACCCTGCGTTTTGCGTCCGGTGTACTTGCGCCGATATGAGGCGTTGCCATAAAATTCTCCAGTTCTAAAAGCGGATCATCTTTATCCATCGGTTCTTTGACACTGACGTCAAAGCCTGCGGCCGCGATTTTTCTTTGTGTAAGCGCACGATAGAGCGCCCCTTCATCCACGATCCCGCCGCGTGCAGTGTTGACTAAAATCAAATTGGGATTTGCGTTCGCAAAAATATCATCATTAATCATATTTCGCGTGCTGTCTTTAAGCGGTACACTGATGCTCACAAAGTCGCAAAGCGCAAACAATTCTTTCAGCTGCTCCACTTTTTCAACATCCATAGCAATTGCTTTTTCTTTTGTAAGTGAAGGGTTATAGACTAAAATACGGCATCCAAATGCGGTGCGCATAATTTCGCCGACTCGTCTGGATATGTGCCCAAACCCTACCAACCCTACCTTTTTTCCCATTACCTCAACACCTATCAATTCAGAAGGTCCAAACCCCTTATAGCGCCCCTCGGTAAGGCCTCGCTCTGCTTGTTTGAGTTTACGTCCCATTGCCAGCATAAAGGTTACCGCCAGTTCCGCAACGCTCTCCGCACTTCCGCCCGGCACATTTACGACGGGAATGCCGAATTCCTTTGCCGCATCCATATCGATGGTATCCAGTCCTACTCCGTGCATGGCAACGATTTTACATCGTGTGGCTCTTTTCAAAATTTCCCTCGTTAAAACCACACGCCGTATAATGATGGCATCCAATTCCTCCGGATGATCAAAATCATCCACAATCTCTGCCTTTGCCTTCAGCCGATCAAGTGCCTGCCGGTCCATGCTTTCGCTTAAATACACTTTCATTTTACACCGCTCCTTTTTCCTGAAAAATTCTACCATAAACCTTTTATGATGTCTAATGCTCGCCGCGTATTTGACTTCTTTATTGCTCCACCCGACCGGAATTTCTTTTTGCATGAAACATGGGCAGCTATCATTCTGAACATCATCAAAAAACCGGGGGCAGTGTCACTGTGAGTGTATCGAAGAATCTGGCGGGACTAGGCATATCCTGTAATTCAAACAGACCAACACCAACCGAACCCAGGGGGCAGTGTCATTCTGAGCGTGTCGAAGAATCTGTCGGGGACGGTTTTTCTTCTTCAAATAATTATACCCTTCTCCATCCTCGAACACATCAGCTTCTGCATATCAGTCCAGCCTACACCCCGATCTTTCCCGCTCTCTCACACCCCATCCTTATCCAACCGGATCTTTCGACTCTGCTCAAGATGACCCCCTCATTTTTTTTATATCAGACAAGAGGCAGGTGTCATTCTGAGCGTGTCGAAGAATCTGTCGGGGACGGTTTTTCTTCACGTCATCATACCCCCTCCAACACTCTTCTCTCAATATGTAGAAGACTTTCGCATTATTCATGAAACAAATAATGCATCATTCGCTCGGGCTGATTCAAAAAATCCCTTGTGAGCCTGTAGTGTTCACACTCCCGGTAAGCCACCTTCTCAATACCGTCCTCACTGATCTGATAAATATCGGCACCGGGATAAGCGAGCAAAATCGGCGAATGCGTCGCAATGATAAACTGGGAATCTTCATCCGCAAGTCTTTTCATCTCCGCAAGCAGCGCCATTTGCCGCGACGGTGATAAGGCCGCTTCGGGCTCGTCCAAAATATAAAGTCCTTCCCCTCTGAAACGGTTTTGAACCAGCGCCATAAAACTCTCACCGTGGGATTGCTCATGCAGCGAGCATCCTCCGTATCCTTCTAAGCTCAGTTCCAGCTCGTCTACCTGTGTGGCGACATTATAAAAGCTTTCCGCTCGCAGAAAAAAACCGTCTTTTTCATATGCCGCTTTTACGAGCGTAATGGATTTATATACATCAGAAGAGGTTTGCTTTGTAGAAAAGTTAAAATTCTTCGAGCCTCCTTCCGCGTTAAATCCGGCGCAAAGGGCTATGGCTTCTATGAGCGTGGATTTTCCCGTTCCGTTCTCACCAATAAAAAATGTCACTTGTTTTTCAAAGGCGAACTCTCCCGCTTCGATCAGCCACCGCATAACAGGCAGATGCGCGGTATATGCGCTTTCATCAAGGCCGCCGATTTTCAACTGCCGAATATATAAACGTTCCATTTCATACCTCATATACATTGCGAATGTTATCCCTACTATACCATATCATACTTTAAATACCACCCCCTCTTTCGTTCGCCGCACCTGACTGCACAAGTATCTTATCTGATATATATCAGACTAACACCTGCCTCAGCATTGCTCGTCCTCTCTTACAACTCCCTTCCACTGGCAGCTATCATTCTGAACATCATCAAAAAATCGAGGGCAGGTGTCACTGTGAGTATATCGAAGAATCTGGCAGGGTAAATATTTTATATAAAATTTTTAAATCAACCTTGCATGCATTAAACACGGGTGGATGTCATTCTGAGCGTGCCTGCGAATCCGACGGGCAGACTTTCTCGCAATAATAATCAGACCCACACCGGCCGAACCCTGGGCAGGTGTCATTCTAAACATCATCAAAAAACTGGGGCAGTGTCACTCTGAGCGTAGTCGAAGAATCTGGCGGGACTAGGCATATCCTATAATTCAAACAGACCAACGCCAACCAAACCCAGGGGGCAGTGTCATTCTGAGCGTAGTCGAAGAATCTGGCGGGGACGATTTTTCTCTCTTCAAATCATCATGCCCCTCTCCAATACCCTTCTTTCAATATGCAAAAGACCTCCCACTCATGCAAGACTACCCTTGCCTCATCCAAACAAAACCGTCGAAATACTACGCACAGCATGCTGCTTAACGCGGTAATACGTGCTCGCCGCCATATTCAGCTGCATAAATATCTCATAATCTTTTTTACGGCAAAAATACTTATCCTCAATGATTTTATTCTCTTCACTTGTGAGAATCTGCATCGACCTGTCCACTTTGCCGATCACGGCCTTGTTTTTCTCGATCGCCCGCCGGATCCTTTTTTTGTCCTCCAGGATCAGCATCGCCTCGCGAAATGTACTGTCTGCGACTGTGCTCGTTGTTACCTTATCGGCTGTGGTGTCCACCGCGCTCGGCCCGATACGCTTTTGTTCGTCATACTCTTTCAGCGCGCGCATATCGTTTTCTATCTGTATTTTCAGCAGCCGATACTTGTATAATATCGCCTCTGTCGCTCTGTATGTAAAATCCGTTTTCATCCTTTGCCTCCTGTGATTATTCATTTTCCCGCTCCTATTTGTAGAGCAATGCTTCTTTTTGTTTCTTTTCCAAAATAATCCTTTGATACGCCTCATGCTCTCTGCGATAGGCGATATAGTCCGCGCATACGCTGTGGCATCCCGCCTTTCTTCTTTTGCATTTGTAGCATGTGCTTTTCGGCGCGCTCATTGATATCGGCCTCTCTGCTTTTTCATATCCTTATTCCTCATCCCGATAATTTCTAAACACCGACTTTTTCTTTTCTGCCTCTCCGTCACTCAGCAGCTCAGCCTCTTTTGAGCCGATATAATCTCTCATCTCCTTTGGAATGGCGTAGTAACCTTCACCCATCCATTCCTCGAGTGCAATGCCATACGGCACATTCATATACTTATGCAGCCTGCGCACCCGCTCCATGATTTCTCCCGGCGCAGGCGGAAAAGCCTTATCCTCTGAGATATAGCATTTCAGCGCCACTGCCGCTTCCGTCTCGTCCACATCTTTAAACACTTCCTGCCAAAGCGAGACCACAGTCTCGGCATCCGGGCGCGACATGTTTTTATAAAACAAAGGATACGCGGCTTTGATGATACCCAGCATTTTAAGTGCGCCCTGCCTGTCCATAGCTTCCTCCTTCCCGCAGCAGCTGAACGAAAATATTATCACTTTTCTGCTGTACCTTTTTCTCAGGCGCATCGTCATAGAATCCTTCCAGCACCTTTTTCATATTTTTTACAGTGATCAGCCAGTCAAAATCAGCCTTCCAGCCCCGGCCGTTCTCACCCCGCAGAAAGCCGCTCGCCTGCGCCTTTATAAAAGTCTGCTCAAAATCACTGATCTCATATCCATGATCCAGTCCGTTCTTTAAGGCTTGTCTTCTTTTTTGCGTCAATGACTTACAGGCAGGCAGGCTTTTACATGTCTCGCTGTAGAGAGTAATTATCGATAGATAATTGCTCTCTCTTTCTCTTGTTCTTTCTCTATGTATGGTTTCGGTTTGGGCTACGCTTTGTACTACGCTTTTGGCTTCGCTTAAATAAACGATTTCTTTTAACTTATATTTGCCCGGACTTCCTTTTTTTCCTTTTTTGTATTCAATAAGCTGTTTATCAATCAGGCAGTTGCGCAGCTGTATAAATGTTGCCTCCCTCTTTATTTTTATTTCGGCCATCAGCCGTTTATTCTCGGCGCTGATCCATTCCTGCCATGTACTTTTGTTAAAGAGCGCTAAGAGTTTATAGTATAAAAGCTGTGACATCGGCGGCAGATGGTTGGTTTGGTTCCAGCGCTCAAATGCGTTGATTTTATCAATATAACTCACACTTTTCATCTCCTTCTTAAGTAAATGATTATTTTTTACATATTTAGTTAAATTTTTATCAATTGCCGTCTATTTCCCATTGACAAACAAATCATTATCTTCTATAATTTCCTCAAAGAGTTCTTACATAATTAATTTGCGTAATGCATACAGAATGTTTCTTTTTCTCTTTTTGATTCAAACCTTTTTTAATCGCTTCTTATCATTCTTTTTTTATGTAAGGATTCTTTTTTGTTTGTTAATTTTTAGTCGATGTTTTTTTGGTTTTACTATTGACAACGTTTAAAATTTTTAGTATTTTAGTAACAAATAAGTTCAAATTCTTAACCAATAAAAGTCTCTTGTGAAAATATCGATGTATCGCATCGGTATTTTTCTTTGCGGAAAAAAATCATTCTGATCGTAAAAATAAATAACTTTGAAAATTTAAAAGAACCTGTCCGTTTTCGCCATGAGCAATTTTTTTTGGCAATATCTGGAATAATATTAGCTTTAAGCTAATTATAGCGCAATAATTTCTTTTGTCAATAGCTTATTGCTAATTTTAACGGATTGAAATTCGACGAAATTCGCTATAAAATAAGTTAAAAGGTATGTGAAAATATGAATAATATAAAAAAAGCACGTCAAATGGCAAAATACAGTCAAAAAGAAGTCGCGCTCACGTTAAAAGTATCCGCCCCCACAGTGTCCGAATGGGAAAGCGGAAAGAAAAACCCAACAGTGCAAAATCTAAAAAAGCTGTCGGAGATGTTTTCATGCTCTATTGATTTCCTGCTGGGCAAAACAGACATCTTTAATATTTACGAAGAGGCTGATGAGCCCGTCACGATCGCGGCGCACCATGACGGAGAGTGGACAGACGCAGAACTCGAAGATATCGAACGGTTCAAAGAATACATAAAAAGCAAACGCAAAGCCTGATGTTCCTTTATACACCCCATCACTTGAAGCGCTTGAAAAATTCCTTTGAAAAAGAGAGTTCATGAAAACAAAAACAAATACTACCCTTACCGCAAAACAAAACATCCTGCAATTTATAAAATTCACTGCGTTTTCGGCATCGGCCGGTATTCTTCAGGCAGCCAGTTTCACTTTGCTCAATGAGCTCACGTTATTACCCTACTGGCCGTGTTATCTCATTGCGCTCACGCTCTCGGTGCTCTATAATTTCACGGTCAACAGAAGATTCACATTCAAATCGGCGGCCAATATCCCCAAAGCCATGCTCCAGGTGGCGTTTTATTATCTCATCTTCACGCCGCTTTCCACTTGGTGGGGCGAAGCCCTCACGAACATCGGCTGGAACGAGTACATCGTTTTCGGCGGCACCATGCTTATCAACCTCACAACGGAATTTTTGTTCTACCGCCTCGTCGTCTACCGCAATTCCATCAACACCGGCAAATACGCGCAAAAAAATCATTCCCCCGATCTACTCGACGACCTTTCGCAATAAACCACCCCATATCGTATAAATACGAGCCCTGAGGCAGGTGTCATTCTGAACATCATCAAAAACCCGGGGGACGGTGTCATTCTGAGCGTAGTCGAAGAATCTTGTCGGGAGTAGGTGTATTCTGTAATTTAAACAGACCAACTCCAACCGAACCCTGAGACCGGTGTCATTCTGAGCGCGTCGAAGAATCTGGCAGGGCAGGTATTTCATATAAAATTATCAAACTGCTCTCTAATGTATCAAATTTTGCACATCGATCCAACCCACATTCAATCTTTCTTACTTTCTTATGCCTAATCCCTAACCCACCGGATCTTTTGACCCTGCTCAAGATAACCCCTTTTCGTTCTTTTTTATATCAGACAAGAGACTTGTGTCAGCCTGCGAATCCGACGGGCAGGCTTTCTCGCAATAATAATCAGACCTACATCAGCCGAACTCCAGGGGCAGTGTCACTCCGAGCGTGTCTGCGAATCTGGCGGGGCAGGTATCTTATATAAAATTATTCAACCATCCTCACGTTAAACACGGGTGGATGTCATTCTGAGCGTAGTCGAAGAATCTGGCGGGGCAGGTGTATCCTGTAATTCAAACAGAGTAACACCAACCGTCCCCTGGGGGCAGCGTCATTCTGAGCGTGTCGAAGAATCTGGCGGGGCAGGTATATCCTGTAATTCAAACAGACCAACACCAATCAAACCCTGGGGACGGTGTCATTCTGAACATCATCAAAAACCTGGGGACGGTGTCATTCTGAGCGCAGTCGAAGAATCTGGCGGGACAGGTATCTTATATAAAATTATGCATAGCAAACCACCCGCACGCATCGCTCACCCGCTTTTTCAACATCCTTCTAATCAATAAACCCTTGCTCGATGTCCTGCACTTCCTTTGCCATCTCGGGCAAAAAAATCAACGGTATATCATCACTCTCAATGTATATATCCTCGCTCTTTTGTTGGGCATTTTCTAATTGATCAATTGCGTTTACGACCGCGTTGAAAAGTATAAAATACATTTGTTTGTAATTCGGCATGAAATATCATTCTTTTGCTCCAATATCAGAGCAATTATAATACGATTATTCTATATAATCAATAAAAATGTTCCGTATTCGGAACAAGGAAAGCGGTTGAACTTTATGGGCCAAAATATTAAGGCCGATAAAAATATCGGCTCAAACATACGCAGATACAGAAATGCAAAAGGTATGACACAAGAGCAGCTTTCAGCGCAGCTGCAAGTGTATGGCTGTGATATTTCTCGTGGCACGCTGGCGAAAATCGAAGCGGGGATTCGCCATATTTCCATCGAAGAGCTCAATGCAATCAAAGACATATTGGGCATTTCATATAATGATTTTTTTGAATTTTAATTAAACTTTGATAAACGTTCACTGCCCGAGCTCATGTTAATAAGTATTTCAAGCTTGACTGTGAATACGTTAGGCTGATACCTGATCATCACGCCTCAGCAAGTATACATCAGTGACTCTATATTCTCTAATGAATCTGCCAATTTAATTTTTTAAAATTAGTTAAATTATACATATCAATTACCACGAACATTCATAATAAAACCAGTTATCTGTTATTCTTTGAGTATAGTATTCGTTATCCGAGTCCTCTTCCGTCCAGATCCAGCCTTCTTCACTTTGCATAAACTCATAATCAGCTCCATCGTCACCTATCGGCTTATTATCTTCCGTATAATAAAACCCATATTCACTCATCGCACTTCCAATACCTTCTCCACCGCAGCTGAAAAAAACAGAGAACCGTCCTTTTTCACTGATATCATAAAATGCAATATCAATTATACCTTTTATATTTAATACTTTTTTAAATATATCATTCTCTATATTTGAAATTTTATAATTCTTATCTATGTGTTCAATAATATACAGTCCATCTATGTCCTTTGGGACTGGTACTGATATTGCGTTTTCTACAGGTCTTTTTTTAGTCATGGAAACATATGGTTCATTATATTTTTTTATTTCATCAGGTACTTGATTAAGCAATGCTTGATTCTTTATAACAACTCTAACAATTTGTTCATAAGATAAATGACTGCCACATGATGCGAAAATACTTATGGCAATAATACAAATATAAATAAATATTAATTTTTTTTTCATGTTTACCTCAAATATTTATTATTTTAAAGTATATTTATACTCATTTGCTTTTCCTGCCTTTGCGTAAAGCATGGACTAAAACAATGAGTATAATCAATGACGGCAGTCCGTATACAATGATTTGTAATTCTTCTTCCATTAAACAATAAAACATAGGTCTATATAAAATCATCTGCCGTACCGCTTGGAGATCAAACAACTTTCCATTCCTGCATTTCCCTACTCCATCTTCTCAACACCGCTGCCGTCGGCATTCATGACATAAAGCGAGTTATCATCATACCATTCCCAAAAATATACCTTCCCGCCGTCTGTCGTAAAAACAAATTCGCTTGTATTGTCTATCGTCTTTTCTTCTTTAAAAGTGGTCGTGTTCACGATCGTGATTTTATCCCCCGCCAAAACACACATCCTATCATCTATGACATTAAATCCGCTGATTTTTTTACCGTTCGCATCATACACGGCCTCAGGCTTGCCTCCGTCAATACCGATGCGGTAAATAATCAGATCCGCGCTGTCTCCGTGCCAGTAATACACATAGCCTTCATAAATGGCGAACGCATACATATATTCATCGCTTACTTTTTTATTTTGCTTGCCGTCTGTGCTCACCTTATACAGGCGGCCGCCGTCCTGCTTGCTTGTGTAATATACCCAATCTCCAACCACATACGGGCACTTTGTCATTTTCTTTGCAAGCCTCGTTCTGCCGCTGCCGTCTGTGCGAATCTTGTACAAATAGAGCTCATCGCTCAAATTGCCGTAGTAGAGCCAGTCGTCAGCATAGGAAACATACTCGCAGCCGTCATCCGTTATTCTCGCGCGTTCTTTTCCGTCCGTGCGGATTTTATACAGTGCGTCATCTTCATTTTCGCACACGTAATAAATCCAGTCTCCGACCGCATTGATAAACTTCGGTACATCATCACTGAGTTTTCTGGCTCCTGTTTTATCGTTGCGCATTTTGTAGAGCGCTCCGTCCTCATCATTGTTGCGAAAGTAAATCCACTGTCCCTGTGATGCCACATATCCGATATTCATGATGTTGCTGCCTGAATTTCCCACGGTGTTGATCTCCTCTTCGCTGTTGTAATCGGCGATAAAAGGCATCGTGATTTTGAGTGCCGTATCATTCTCGTCGATCCATCGGCTCACCTCATCGGTATCTGTTGCGCTTGTGCTTGCCTGCACCAACAGATCGTTGATTTGAGCATAGTTTTCTTTCGACATTTCAAGCAGCGCGGAAGATGCGCCTGTATAGCCCGCCGCGTTTTCGGGGTCTGTCTCGATTATTTTCAGCGCTGCGCTATAAGCCGCTTCATAATTTTCTTTCTCCATATACTCCGCCGCCAACGCCGCCAGCTCTTCGGTGCCTGAAGCTTTTTTGATGGCTTTTTCTTCCGCACTGGCGCAGCCGGCTGCACCGAGCAAAAATGCTGCTATAACAGCGAACAGCAACACAATCCTTACTTTTTTCATCCTTTTCTTCCTTTTCCCATTTATATTGAATAAAGGCTCTTTTATTTTATATATAATAAATCCGTTTGCTTCTGTATTTTTTTTTGATAAACGCCCGCACTCGTAACCCCTCCTTCAATATGAAAAGACCTCCCCCTCGTTCAATCGCAGGGCGGATATCACTGCGAGCGCGTCAAAAATCTGATGGTTCCAAATATTTTAAAATTACCGCCCGCTGAATATTATTATATTCTCGCAGCCATTGATTACATATTAGCATACCTTTATTACAAATAACAAGGACTATCAAATCTTAAATTTTAAAAATTTATTTGACTTAGCCTCATACGTCGGATATATACAAACATAGATACAAATCAAAATACGCAAATGTATATAAGGAGGATTCACTTATACAAAACCACTATTTCCCCACTGAGCACTGGCAGAAAGCAAACCTGCTTGAAATGAATATAGACACTAAAAAATTAGATGCGCTGGATGACATCATCAAAACGGACTATGCCAACATCTGCGGCCTCGCGGTTATAAAAGACGGCTTTATGACCTATGAAAAATATTTTAACGGCTGCACGCCAGACGACGCGATTCATGTGGCTTCACTCACAAAGAGCGTGCTTTCCGCTCTCATCGGCATCGCCGTCGATAAAGGCTATATCAAAAGCGTGAATGAAAAGGCGCTTTCTTTCTTCCCCGAGTATGCGCTCGATACGACAGACAGCGTTAAAGAAGATATTGCGATCCACCATCTGCTCACAATGACAGCGCCTTACGCGTTTGAAGACTGGCATGAACCGTTTGAGGCCATGTGTGCTTGTCCCGACTGGGTGGGCTATATTTTGGATATGCTGGGCCACAGCGGCCAAATCGGCGCTTTCAAATATTCCTCGGCAGGCGCGCACCTACTTTCGGCTATTCTCACACGCGCCACGGGGCAAAGCGCGCGGGAATTTGCCAACGAGCATTTATTCGCTCCCCTCGGCATGAGGCAGATTGCAAGTCATAAAATGAAAGGCTACGGATTCGATGACTTGTTCGGCAAAAACGTGCGGGGCTGGGTGAGTGACCCGGCCGGCAGCTCCGCAGGCGGCTGGGGGCTATGCCTTACCGCGCGCGATATGGCGCGTTTCGGTCTGTTGTATCTGCGCGGCGGCCGTTGGAAAGAAATGCAAGTTATCTCAAAAGAATGGGTAGACGCCTCAACGAAAGCAAATCCCAACCGGTACGGATATCTGTGGTGGCTGGGCGAAGACGACGATTATATGGCGTTGGGAGACGGCGGCAATGTCATCTGCTGTATTCCGCAAAAATGTCTCGTCATTGCGATCGTTTCATCCTTTATACCAAATGCACGCGACAGACTGTTCCTGATAAAAGAACATATACTGCCTGCATTTACCGGCTAATATTCGCTTTATGTTTCTAAACAGTAATAATTTCAATTGCCAAAAATTTAACTTTTAAAAACGTTTACTTTTTAAAATGAATATGATATACTGCGATTTAAATAAATTTTGAACGGAGATGAAAACATGCGTCATACTTCTTGCTAAGATAAAATGCATAATAGAAAATTTTTAGCGAACGTGCTGTTTTTCTTATTATGCCCGCGCAAGAAAATGACCATTCTTTTCACTCATATAAATTTGTCCTCTTACAAATCTTAACCTCATACAGGCTAGCGATCTGTAGATTATGAGCTGCGGGAATTCATTTTCTTGCGGCTCATAATCATTTTTAGGAGGATACTACGTCTTATGTCGCAAATTAATATAAATAATCTCACTTTTACCTATGAGGGCTCTTATGACCCCGTTTTTGAAAATGTCTCTCTCAGGCTGGACAGCTCCTGGCGTCTCGGCCTCGCGGGAAGAAACGGCCGTGGCAAAACTACCTTTTTAAAACTGCTGCAAAACGAACTTCCCCACCACGGCGCCGTTACCGCAGCGGTCGATTTTGAATATTTTCCGTATGAAATAGAAGATAAGGAGAGTTTAACGATCGATGTCGCAAACGGCATACACGCCGCCTGCGAACACTGGCAGCTTGTGCGGGAATGCTCCCTGCTGCAAGTGAGCGAGGATGTGCTCTACAGGCCGTTTGACACACTCAGCAACGGTGAACAGACCAAAGTGCTGCTGGCTGTGATGTTTCTAAAAGAAAATAATCTTTTGCTCATCGACGAGCCCACCAACCATCTGGATGCGCAGGCGAGAAGCCTTTTGAGCCGTTACCTGCAATCCAAAAAATCATACATCCTAGTCTCGCACGACAGGGCTTTTCTCGACGGCTGCATCGATCATATCCTTTCGATCAACAAGGCGGATATACAACTGCAAAAAGGTAATTTTTCAAGTTGGTACGAAAATAAAATCATGCAGGATCAATTTGAGATATCGCAGAACGAGAAACTGAAGAGAGAACTCAGCCGCCTCACCGAGTCCTCTCTTCGTACATCGCGCTGGTCAAATAAAGCAGAAAAAGCAAAATACAATACAAAAAATTCGGGTCTTCGCCCCGACCGCGGCTACGTCGGCCATAAAGCGGCCAAGATGATGAAAACCTCAAAAGTCATCGAGGCAAGGGCGCAGACGGCCATAGAAGAAAAATCCAAACTTTTAAAAAATGTGGAGAGCATGCACAGCTTAAAAATTTCTCAGCTTGTCTATCACAAACGGCAGCTCGCGGCGCTTGATAAAGTCTTTGTCTACTACGGCGCTCACTGTGCCTGTAAAGATATCTCTTTTACGGTCGAGCAAGGGGATCGCATCGCGCTTACAGGCGGCAACGGTTCGGGCAAATCCAGCATCCTAAAGCTCATCTGCGGAGAAGATCTAACTTATACGGGCAGTTTCAACAAAGGCAGCCGACTGCTCATCTCCTATGTGCCGCAGGATACCACCGCTCTCTCGGGCAGCCTGACGGAGCATGCCGCGCGCAAAGCCATCGACGAAAGTCTCTTTAAAGCGATCCTGCAAAAACTCGATTTCACAAAAACGCAGTTTGAAAAAGATATGGCCTCACTAAGCGAAGGGCAAAAGAAAAAAGTGCTTATCGCCTCCAGCCTGTGCGAGAAGGCACACCTGCACATTTGGGATGAGCCGCTCAATTTCATCGACATTTTTTCACGCATGCAAATAGAGCAGCTCCTGCTCTCATTTGAGCCGACCATTCTCTTCGTGGAGCATGACAGCTTTTTTACCCGCTCCGTGGCAACGAAAACAATTCACCTGCCCTGATTTTATCGCCTTTCGTATGCATATTTGTTATAATGGTTTTATAAATATATCGAAGAATCTGATGGGGTAGATATCTTCTTCATAAAATATTCATACCAACGCCCCCCGAACCTTGAATGGCAGTGTCATTCTGAGCATAGTCGAAGAATCTGATGGGTCGGTGTCATTCTGAGCATGCCTGCCAATCTGGCGGCGCAATGTCATTCTGAGTGTATCGAAGAATCTGATGGGAGTGGGTGTATCCTGCAATTCAAGCAGACCAACTCCAACCGGACCCTGGGAGCAGTGTCATTCTGAGCGTGTCGAAGAATCTGGCGGGGCAGATTATCTTCTTCATAAAATATTCATACCATCCCCAACCCACCGGATCTTTCGACTGCGCTCAAGATGACCCCTCTCGTTTTTATCAAACAAGGGGTTTGTGTCACTGCGAGCATGCCTGCCAATCTGGCAAGGTGGGTATTCTCTATAAAATAATCAGACCAACATGCTTATAAATCTTGCCATTTACCAAATCAAATATCAAATGGAATACATAACCGTAGGGGAGGCTGCCCTCAGCCTCCCGCTCTCTCGCATCCTTTTTACAAAATCGACATACAAACGCCAACACACGAGACGAGCATCACTGCGAGCATGCCTGCCAATCTGGCGTGAAAAATATTTTCTATACCCTAAACATATCAACGATATCCCTTGCATTATGCCTACTCATTCATTTATATCATTTTGCCATTATCTTTCTTTACTAAATAACACATTCACTGTAAAATAATAGTAAATAAACTATTTATACAGGTTAAAAATGTTAAATAAACAACCTACCCGAAAAGCCAACCGCTTGCACGATTACGACTACAGCAGCAATGGTGCCTATTTTATAACCATCTGCACCAAAGATAGACAAGCAATTTTATGGGATGAAGGATATCTCGCTCAAGAAAACGTAGGAGAGGCTGCCTACAGCCTCCCGCAGATCATATTGAGCCCTACCGGTGAGATGGTTCAAAAAATAGTATTAAACATCCCTGATGTATATAAACATGTGTCTGTTGATGCATATGTTATTATGCCTAATCATATTCATATGATTATTTTATTACAAAAAGACGGGACGCCGTGGGCGGCGTCCCCTACAATCTCCATATCTAAAATAATAAATTCATTCAAAACCATCACCTCTAAGCAATATGGTCGACCGTTATGGCAGCGTTCTTTTCATGACCATATTATCCGTGGTCAGAAAGATTATGATAAAATCAAGGAATATATTCATTCAAATCCATTGCAGTGGCAAAATGATTACTATCATGAATGATTAATTCATCTAAAATATTCTAAAAACGGAGAGCAAACCATGTGGTACGAAACCCTGTTTGAAGAACTTGAAAAATCGGAAAACAAATCCACCGCCGCCGCCATGAGCGCTTACATGAAAAACCTGTTTCCCTTTTTGGGCATACAAAGCGCTGCGCGAAGAAAAATAGCAAATCGGTATTTCAAACTCGTCAGAGGTGAAAAACACATCGACTGGGAGTTTGTGAAAATCTGCTGGGAAAAGCCCTATCGCGAAGCGCAGTACATCGCTTCCGACTATGTCCTCTCAAAACAAAAATATCTCACAGACGCCGATATCCCTCAGCTGAAGATGCTCCTCACCACAAAATCGTGGTGGGATACGGTCGATATCCTAAGCAAACTTTTCGGCACGCTTTCTCTTTCCTATCCGCACGTATCCGACATGATGATAAAGTGGAGCACGGATGAGAATATGTGGCTGCGCCGCACAGCTATTTTGCACCAGCTCGGCCTAAAAGAAAAAACCGATACCGGACTGCTTTTAAAAATACTTTGCAACAACTTCGGCACGGAAGAATTTTTTATCAATAAAGCCATCGGCTGGAGTCTGAGAGAATACAGCAAAACCGATCCCGCATGGGTAAGAGGCTTCATCGCCAAATACGAATACAAGCTTTCAAAGCTGAGCATCAAAGAAGGCAGTAAATACATCTAGCCCTCGTTCAAGACGACTTTCTCTATTTTTATCATACAAGAGGCTGGCGTCACTGCGAGCGTGCCTGCGAATCTGATGAAGCGGTGTCATTCTGAGCATAGTCGAAGAATCTGATGGGGCAGTGTCATTCTGAGCGTGTCGAAGAATCTGGTAGGAGTAGGTGTATTCTGCAATTCAAACAGACCCAGCACCTACCAAACCCTGGGGCTGGTGTCACTAGCGTGCCTGTGAATCTGGCGGGGCAGACTCTCTCGCAATAATAATTAGGCTATCCCCATTCAGCCTGACTTGTTAAACTCAAAGAAAAAATATATACTCTACATAAACAGCGACGCTTTTCTTTATAACAAATAACATAAGTACCAATTTTGCTCCTTTTTTGTAAAATAACTCTGATAAAGGAAAAATGTTATGAAAAAAATAGTTTCCATATTGCTTTGCGCCTTAGCCCTGCTGATTGTGTTCCCTATCACCTCTCATGCGGATGTGGGCCCGAAGCCTTCTGTTATCATTGATTTCAGCGGACTTGAAGGCCATTCTTATTATGCCACTTTGCTTTCGAGCGAAAAATCCACGGGTCCGTATTCGGCGTTAAGCGAAGACAATGCAGATTATGCACGCTATCAGCAAGACGACGAAGAGTATGACGTTTTTTTGAAATTCGCGCAGTATAAAGATGCGGACGGATTCTATTTTCTGCAATATTTTGAAGATTGCTCTCAAACGCAGCGTTTCAGCTGGACCTATTATCCGCCGCAGCGCTTCAAAATTTTGCTATACTTCCCCGATACGGACACGTTTCTCATCAGCAGTGAGCCTTTAGAGCGATATGCTTTCGACAGCTATTTCACCGCCGATATCCCGGCGCAAGACAATGCGCAAATGACCGTAACAAAGTCTTATAACTATACCAATGAAATTCTCTCCCTCTTTGTTCGTATCCTGCTTACGATCGCTATAGAGCTCCTCATCGCGCTGTTGTTTGGTTTTCGACAAAAGAAGCTCTTTCGCTTTATCGTCCTCGTCAACGTATTCACGCAGGTTGCGCTCAATATCACGCTTGGCATCATCGACCATTACTCCGGATTTCTGGCTTTTATGATTTTTTATGTTCTGCTGGAAATTGCGGTGTTTATTATAGAAGCCGTGCTTTATACTTGGTATTTGCGAAAATACAGCGAAAAAAAGATTTCCGCTTTCAAACCGGGCATATACGCGCTTACAGCCAATGCCGCTTCTTTCATCCTAGGCTATATGCTTGCATACTGGCTCCCGGGCATCTTTTAATGAAACATTTTACGGGCATACATCATCAGTACAATATTTACGGTGCGGATAAAACCTCTGCCAGCCGAACCTTGGGGACGGTGTCATTCTGAGCGTGCCTGCGAATCTGATGGGCCTGTGTCATTCTGAGCGTGTCGAAGAATCTGGCGGGACGGCTATCTTATATAGTATGTGCAGACCAACATCACCACCCGAACCTTGGTGTCATTCTGAGCATAGTCGAAGAATCTGGCGGGGCAGATTATCTTCTTCACAAAATACTCATACCAACCCCAACCCGCCGGATCTTTCGACTGCACTCAAGATGACCCCTTTTGTTTTTTTATCTGATAATATATCCCGTCTTCTGCTATAATAAAATCAACTTCAATGAATATATCCTGCCTGCATCTTTAGTAACTGTGAAAGAAGGTATTTCCATGGAAATAAAAAACGTCAGCTTAATCGGCCTCGGCGCAGTCGGAGCCATTGCCGCAGTTGCCGCATACAACGCTTTAGGCCGCCAAAACCTTCAAATCATCGCGTCAGGACAGCGTGCCGAGCGTCTTAAAAAACAAGACCTTATGATCAATGGCAAATCCTATCACTTTAATATCGTCTCTCCCAAAGAAAAAACATCTCCATCCGATTTAGTTATCGTCGCCGTAAAAGACTATAGCCTGCAAGAGGCTATCAAAGATATTAAAAACCACGTCGATGAACGCACTGTCATCATCGCCTTAATGAACGGCGTCACGAGCGAAGAAAAAATCGGCGCCGTCTACGGCATGGAAAAACTCCTCTACAGCACAGTCACCATCAGCTCACAGCGCAGCGGCAAAGGCGTGCGTTTCTCAACGAGAACAGGCGGCATCAATATAGGAGAAAAAGACGGGAACACGCAAACAGAAAGACTCTTCGCCGTGCAGTCACTCTTTAAAAAAGGCGGTATCCCGTGCACGATCTCTTCGACCATCATCCGCGATCTGTGGGCAAAACTGCTCATCAACGCGAGCGGAAATACGGTGCAGGCTCTTCTGCGGGGTCCTCATGAATATTTCCAAAAGATCGAAGAAGCCAACAGCGCGATGACACTGATCATGAAAGAAGTCGTCGCAGTCTCCAAGGCCGCGGGCACGGGGCTTACAGAAGAAGACATCACAAAACTCTACCGCTACCGCGACAACTATCCGCCCGAAAACTACAGTTCCATGGCGCAGGATCTGCTGGCGGGCCGCCAAATGGAAATCGATGCCCTGCTCGGTGTTATCCTCGATTTGGGCAGGCACTACAGCGTCCCCACCCCCGTCTGTGAGTTCACCTACGACCTACTCTATACGCTCAATGCCGTCAATGCCGACGCGCTGGAGAGATAAGAATATTTAATTTATATATAATTTTAATAAATAATCAATAATTTAATGACATTTCGACATAATTTTACTATAATTATTAGTAAATAATGCTTTTAAAAAAAGACAGATTCCGCTGTCATTATTTTATTTTTTAATAATGTCTTAAACATGAAAGCGATAGGAATTTTTATGATAATCAAAAGTTTGGAAGCAAATTTTAGAGATTTAAAAAATTTTGAAATAACTTTAGGCCAGAATATTACTATAATCTCTGGCTATAATGGTACTATGAAATCTACAATACTAGGTTTACTCATACAACCATTTAATAATTCGAGGAAAAGTGCAAATCAAAAATATCCACCTAAAACTTATATAAGCATCGATGGACAATATTTAGAAGGAAAATTTGAAAAAAACATAAAATTAGCATACCCAGAATATGATAAAGAAGATTGTTTATGGGCAAAAATTAATTTTTTAAATACTGAAATAAACGAAAATGGTTTTTATACCTATAAATCTGAATTAAGAAAAGACTCATCAGCAAAAAAACTAAGAGTTTGGACTGAAACCAGAACAAAAGGTAGCGGTTTCATAAAAGACATACCAGTTGCGGCATTGTATTTAGACAGATTATTTCCTTTATCAAAAATAGATGATAAAAGCATAAAAATTTCCGAAATTCAACTTGATGAAAAAGAATTAAATTTATATCATAATTGGTATAATGAAATATTATTAAAACGAGAACATATTAAAAAGATATCCTCATTAAAATCTAGTATTAAATATACCGCTAATATAATTTTTGAGAATAGAGATTATAGATCTATGTCATCTGGCGAAGATGTAATAGGAAAAATACTACTAATGATTTTATCTATTAGAAGAGTAAAATCAAAACAAGGAACCGATTATAAAGGAGCCGTATTCGTAATAGATGAAATAGAGTCATCACTTCATCCTCCAGTACAAAAAAATTTAATAAATTTTTTAAATCGAATTGCATCAAAAGATAACATTCAATTTATCATTACTACTCACTCTACACATATTATTGAAGAAAGCTATCAAATGCGACAAAATTCTATAAAAGATAAAAAAACTCATGATAATATTGAAATAATTTATTTAAGAAAAAATTCAACAAAAATAACATCTGAATCTAATCCACCTTTTTTATCTATTAAAAATCATTTAAACTTAATAAGCCAAGAACTCCCGAAAATTAAAGTATTTGTCGAAGATAATGAAGCGCAAATAATAGCATTAAATCTTTTAGCCCCTATTTTTATAAATAATATATATATTAAAGTAACTGAATTAGGATGTAATGAATTAATTCGATTATTTTTGAATGAAAGTATTGAAGAGATAAATACATCAATACTTTTATTAGATGGTGATGCACGTGATAATTTGAAAAAATTAATGAGGTCTTATAATAAAACTGACTTCCCTGAAAATATTACTTTTTTACCTAGCAATTTAAATCCAGAAAAATACATTTATCAATTTTTAGATAATTTAGAAGATGAGCACGAGTTTTGGACATTAAATCGATATAATACTTACACAAAAGATCATTTTATAAGTTCTTGTAATCCATACCCAACAAGATCAAGAAAAAAACAAAAAGAATGGTTTAATAATTACTATAAATATTTTTATATTGATACTAATCATAATATTTTTAAGTACATATTAAATGAACGAACCGAAGAAATTTTTAATTTTAATTCTGAATTTCTTATATCATATAATGCTTTGGCTCCTCATTATTTAATTGAATCTATCTCAGACGAAGATTTAACATATAGACCCCAACGAAACAATTTCGAAAATCAAAATATAGAATTAATATCCATGCTTGCTTTAACAACAGACAATGAAAATAGAAAATTAAACCTTCTATTTTAAATATCGATTAACTAATACTTTTTTGCTATAATTAAATATATCAATGCGGAGGTAAATATGCCTGAACTTGATTATATAAAACTTAGTGACTTATATCTTTGGAATGAAAATCCTAGGTTTGAACCCTTAGATAACGAAAAATTATCTATAGAAAAAATGATTGAAACATTGCCCGATAAAATATATAAATTAGCTGAAGATATATGCAAAAATGGAATAATAGAAACGATTGCTGTATATAAATATAATAATAAACTCACTGTTTATGATGGCAATAGAAGAATTACTGCGTTAAAAATATTATCAAATCCTGATTTAATAAAAACTAATAAAAAATATTTTAGAAAATTTTCCTCTTTAAGTTTGTCTGATATATCTTATGGAAATGAAATTCCTGCCTTTATTTTTAAAGAAAATGAAATAGAACAGCTTATGATTTTTTTAGAGCGAAGGCATATTGGCGAAGACAGCGGCCGAGGTTTAATTACTTGGGGTTCGACTCAAAAGGATCGATTTAAGTATTTAAGAGGCCATAATACACCTTTGCAAAACACACTAAATTTTTTAGAAAAAAATAAATATTTAACTTCTAATGAAATCAATTCAGTTACAAGAACTAATTGGGAGAGAATTTTAACCAGACCAATTACTCAAAATTTTGCTAAATTTGATTATAAAAATGGTCAATTAATTATTAATGATGAAAAAGAATTTGCATCAAAAATTAAAACTATTGCAGATGAGTTAAAAGGTAAAACTGTTAAAATTGTTTATGATAATCCTGCCATAGAAGAATTCATACATAATCTTTCTGCTAAATCTAATTTGCAGGCTAAAACAATTGAAAATACAAATTTACAATCTAATCAAGTATTGCCATTTGAAAAAAGTATGAATAATGTAACACCTGTATTAGAAGAAAGTGCTGATAAAAAGATAACTGATACTTCCAAAATTATGCATAAACGGAATATTAAACCTTCGTATGAACGCAATACATTGATTCCGGCAAATTATAAATTGAGCATTACAGATAATAGATTAAATAATATATATTTCGAGCTTAGAAGTATGGAAATCGAAAAATATTCAAATGCTGTGGCTGTTTTACTTAGGGTTTTTATTGAATTATCGATAGAACATTATTTAGATATAAATAATATTAATTATTCTATAGATGACAACTTAAGAAATAAATTTTCAAAAGTGATAAATGATGTTAAAGGAAAACAATCATTAACCAATGATGCAATAAAACCAATGGATATTGCCATTTCCAACAAAAATAGTATTTTCTCAATGCGAACTTTCAATTCATATGTACATAACAAAAATTTTAATCCTATCCCAAAAGATTTATTGCTGACTTGGGATAATTTTTCTAATTTAATTACTATTCTCTGGTCAAAATAAATTGAAATATTTAATGATAATAAAATTTTTATACTAACATTTATATTAAGGAGCTTAATATGCCTATAACATTATCGCCATTAAGATACCCTGGTGGCAAAACACAATTATATAATTATACACAAAGTCTAATTGAAAAAAATAATTTATTAGGATGTACATATGTTGAGCCATATGCAGGTGGGAGCGGTTTAGCCCTGGCATTGTTAAATAATGAAGTTGTAGACAATATCATTCTTAATGATATTGACAGAAGTATCTATGCTTTTTGGAATACAGTGTTAACAAATAATGACAAACTATGTGAAAAAATAATTTCAACGGACATAACTATTAATGAATGGTATAAACAAAAAGAAATTCAAAATAACAAAAGCACAGCCGAGTTATTTGAATTAGCTTTTTCAACATTATTTCTGAATAGAACGAATCATTCAGGTATAATAACTGCTGGGCCTATTGGTGGATACAATCAAAACGGGAATTATAAATTAAATTGTAGATTTAACAAAAAAAGTATACTGCAAAAATTAAATTTAATTGATAGTTATAAAGACAAAATACATTTTTACAATTTAGATGCAATTGAATTCTTTCATCAATTAGACAATCATAATAATATATTTATTTTTTTAGATCCACCTTATTTTTATAAGGGCAAAGAACTATATACGAATTATTATGATACAAATAATCATATTACATTAGCAAAAGAAATAGCAAAACTTAATCATAAATGGATAGTAACATATGATAACGTTGATGAAATAAAACAAATTTATCAAGATTATATAAGTAGAGAATATACTATTAAATACAGTGCGAATACCTCTTACAAAGGAACAGAAGTAATGTTCTATTCTCCGAATTTAAATCCTGTATAATATTTTTTAATTTTTTGTTTTCCCCAATCAAAAAGGCGCTCAAAGCGCCTTTTTGCTACTTTATTTCAACAATCAACACCGCGAATTATTCTTCATCGATAATGCAGCTGCCGTCTTTGTCGCCGCCACCAAATCCGCCTGCACCGCTGCCGAATCTGATGCCGCCTGTGCCTTGTGTGCCGGTTGCATTGTCGCAGTCTCCGTCACAGTTTTCCTGATTTTCCTGAATGCGTTGCAGCACTTCATCCGCCTGTGCCTGTGTCATGGTTCCCGCTTGCACGCGTTCTTCGAGGCGCGCTTGCATAAGCTCTGTCGTCTCTTCTTTAAATTGCTGTGAGATCCCCGCGCTCTCTGCCATCTCTCCGTAACGCTGCTGAGTCTGTGCTCTTTGCTCTATGACGCTGTCTGTTGAGCGGTTTGTAAGCCTTGCGAGAATTTCCGCGGGAGAATCCCCGGATGTTGCGGCAAACACAGTCGCCGAAGTTGCGAGCAGCAGCACAGCCGCCGCTGATAATATAATCAATTTTTTAGAAAACTTCATTTTATTTTCACTCCTGTTGTTTCTTTTAATTGCAAATTTTGTTTTGCTTATGCTCATCATAAAACAAGAGTGTGGCAAGTTTGTGTTTTAAAATTTCTGTTTTTGTGGCAAATAATTGTTTTTTTACGTTCAAATTTTAATTTAACATGAAAAGGCATTACGCCCGGGCTTAAGATTTTTTCAGCTTTTCTCCGCATACGGGGCAGACTGCGCTCTCTGAAGGCACCGCCTTTTTGCAGTACTCACAGATCATCATACTTTGTTTTGCCTTTTCTTTTTTTTCCGGTTTGGGAGCGTTCAATGCTTCGTCCATTCTGTCCTGAAATGTTTTCTCTATCTCGGCAAACTGCTGCATCGCTTCTGTCTTTGTTTTCTTTTTACTCTTAATCATCACAAAAATGATTACCCCGGCAATGACCGCAAAACACACCGCCGCAATGAACGCCATTTTACCAGTCAAGTTTTTATGATCCGTAAGTGCCCCGTCATCTTCATTGGTGAGTTCCCCCTCTTCGCCGCTTGTGCTTTCATCCGCAAGAGCATACATATCATTTCCGTATGTGATGCTGTCTATCATTGTTTCAAATTGCTTTTTTTCTATATCTGAAAAATACTTATCCGACATTAAATAATTTTCTACATACTTTCCTTTAATAATTGTTATATAAATAATGCAATATATGTTTTCACTATTGTTATCTATATCCAAACGTATGTATGCGTTATTGTCATTTTGGTATATTTCTGATTGACTTATCTCTGAATTATCCTTATTATACTCCCCTAAAGTTTCTATGGCGTTTTTCATATCTTCCAGAATATCTGCATCCATATCTGCCAGAGAGTAAATATACTCACTGAAATCATCTTTTCTTGAAGCAACAATATAAAAATAATGACCGTAGTAAGCTAGTATCCCGACGTCATTTTCAATGCAATAATCTCTAACTTCCTGAGCGCTTTCATATCCGTAATCATACACATCTTCATCGTCATCCGCCGTCTCTTGCGTAAAGACCGTCCACTCCTGCGCCAAATCAACGGTCATATCAAATTCTTCGATATAAACTTCTCCACCGGATGCGGCCAGCACTCCTGCCGATGGAGTCATGAATAATATTAATATCAGTAACGCCGTAAGACCTTTTTTCATGATGTATCCTTTCCGACAAGTACTTTATTTTTTCAGCTTTTCTCCGCATACGGGGCAGACTGTGCTCTCTGAAGGCACCGCCTTTTTGCAGTAATCACAGATAACCAAATTGCGTTGCGTATTTTCGTCATCTTTGCTTCTTGCATTGTATTCTGTTTTATCTGCCGCCGCCGTGTAAGTAACCTCTTGCGTTTGTGCAAGCTGTCTTCTAACAGTCGCCGTCTTCTTTTTCTTGCTTTTACTCATTGCAATAAATAAAATAATGATTCCGGCAATAACAGCAAAACACGCCACCGCAATGAGTGCCATTTTGCTGATCAAGTCTTTATTGTCCGTAAGCACCCCGGCGATTTCATTTGTCAGTTCGCCCTCATCACTGCTTACACTCTGGCTCGCAGCCGTAAAAGCATCCTCCGTATACGTTACCTGATCGACCATTTCCTGAAATTTTTGCCTGTCGGGCTCTATCAATTCATCAAACTTTGAGTAAAAACACGCGATATATTTTCCGTTCATAATGGTCATATACCCTACGCCATAGCAAATAAAGTCGTCACTGTCCATGCTCATATCCCATTTGAGATACACATTTTCTTCATTTTCGTAGAGCTCAAAGTCGCTGTATTCCCAGCCGTCTTCCGCCATGCCTTCCGCAAACTGCGCTCCGAGCATGAACAAATTTTCATACAGCGAATCCATCTGGGCAAGGTAGCCGATCTCTTCGCTGTATTCATCCTCAAAGCTCATCACCCCTGTTATAAAAATATCATAATACGCAGATAAATACAGATCAGTGCCATAAAACAGCTCCTCTTTCATTTCCTGCGCGCTGCTAAATCCGTAATATGCCAGATCCGTATCATCATCATTCGTATCAGGTGTGAATACCACCCAGTCCGTTGGTATTTGCACCTTCATTTTCAGTTCATCAATGCTGTACTCTCCGCCGGGCGCGGCAAACACAGTTGCTGTCGGCAGCATACACAGCAATCCGCAAAATAATATGATCAAAATTCTTTTCATTACGTATTCCTTTGATTCATTTTGTATTTGAATAATAAATCTATTTTATTCGACAAAAATTTCCCTAAGATATATTTAACCGTAAAAAATAACATAATGCAATGATTTTATTAAAATTAAATAAGCTCTGTAAAATTACAGAGCTTATGGAAAAACTTTATACTTTATTTCTTATCGATACAAAGCTGAGCACCTTTTGAGGTCGGGCCGACCATGTAGGCGTATTGCGCCAGCCAGCCGCCCTCCACTTTTGCGGCAGGGCATACCCACGCTTCTTTTCTTTTTTGAAGGATCTGTTCATCGATGAGCAAATTAATTGTTCTTTCGTTTAGATCGATGTCGATCATATCCCCCTCTTCTATCAAAGCGATGGCTCCTCCCAGCGCCGCCTCAGGCGAAACATGGCCGATCACGCCGCCGCGACTCGCGCCGGAAAATCTGCCGTCTGTGATGAGCGCGACATCTTTATCCAATCCTGCGCCGCAAATATAGCCCGTCACGTTGAGCATCTCCTGCATACCCGGTCCGCCCTTCGGGCCTTCATAGCGAATGATCATGACATCTCCTTTCTTGATGCGTCCCTCAACCAACGCGCCCATCGCGTCGTTTTCACTATCAAACACACGGGCAGGCCCCACGTGCTTATACATTTTAGGATCCACACCGCCTATTTTAATAACAGCTCCGAGCGGTGCGATATTGCCTTTAAGTATTCTCAGCCCGCCTTCCTTTAAATAAGGATCGTCCGTCGGGCGTATCACGTCTTTATCGTAGACAGCTGCACCTGCAACATTGTCTGCGATTGTCTTCATGCTCACAGACAACGCGTCACCGTCTACGATGCCGGCCTTGATGCCTTGTTTAATAACTGCGCTCACGCCGCCCGCCATGTCCAAATCTTCCATACTGTGAACTCCCGAAGGAGAAAGCTTGCACACCTGCGGCGCAATCCTGCTTATTCTGTCAAAATCCTCCAGCTCCATATCGATCCCCGCTGCGCTAGCAATAGCAGGCAAGTGCAATGCCGTGTTTGTAGAGCACCCGAGCATCATATCAAGCGTGATGGCATTCTCAATAGCTGTTTTTGTTACAATATCCCTCGGCTTCAAATCTGCCTTGAGCAAATCCATGATCATCATGCCGGCCTTTTTCGCCATTCTGGTTCTCTCTGCGCGTATAGCCGCCACCGTTCCGTTCCCGACAAGCCCGAGCCCCAAAATCTCCGACATGCATGCCATTGAGTTTGCCGTAAACATTCCGAAGCAGGAGCCGCAGCCGGGACAGCTTTCGTCTTCATACAGTTTAAATTCTTCCGGCGTAATTTCCCCCAGTTTTAATTTCGCGGAAGCTTCCAGCGGCCCTATTTCGTCTAGTTTTCCTCTGAATTTTCCTTTTTGCATAGGTCCGCCTGTAATTAAAATCGTCGGTATGTTCACTCTCAGAGCGCCGATGAGCATGCCCGGTATTATTTTATCGCAGCTTGCAACCAGCACCAGCGCATCGCAGTTGTGCGCTTTTGCCATCGTCTCGATCGAATTGGCAATGAGCTCTCTGCTCGGAAGCGAATACTTCATACCGTCTGTACCCATAGCCATGCCGTCACAGATCGCGATGTTTTCAAACATAACAGGCGTGCCCCCCGCTATCCGCACACCGTCCATGACTGCCTGCCCCAATTTATCGAGATGCGAATGCCCGGGGAAAATATTTGTCCAGGAATTGGCAACGCCGATAAATGGTCTGCTGATCTCTTCATCGGTGAATCCGGCCGCTTTGATGAGCGAGCGCGCGGCCTGTCTGATGGGCCCTTTTTTCATCAGGTCGCTTTGGTATGTTTTTTCCTTCATAAGATTATCCTCCTTAATATCCATTCAATGAATATGTTCTGCTTATAATTATAATGCACGGTGGGCTTCACCGTGCACTAAAATATTATAATTGAATACATTGTTTATTTATAATATTAAATTATACTTTAATTTCCGCTTGCTGGTTCTACAAGATTTGATACGCCTGGCGGCAGTTCGCCGGCTTCTTCAAGTCTACGCGCTCTTTTAATATTTCTAATACCCAGTGTAAAGAAAGGTATTACCAAAGTAAATATATTTATATATCCGGTGTAGGCATATCCTTTGCTGATAATCGCAATAAGTCCTACTTGAGATATGATCCAGATAATGATTGTCCAGCCTGTGGCGATAATGCCGTTTTTCAGTTTTTCATTTTTCATTTTCTTGAAGAAAATCAGTTTCAGTCTGGATTGAGCCGCAAATACAAAGCCCACGGCCGTTGTAACAAGAGCCATGAATAACAATAACGGATAAATGACTTTAAAGACCTGACTATCCAGTGAGTTTACGACAAAAAGGGTAGGCAGCAATTGAGCCTGCGCATCAGTTGCAACCGTCGGCATTCCGCCTATCAGCATAAGGCAAACAGCACACAGCATAAACGAATTCAAAATAATGCCTAAGATTGCGGTGCCTTTTGGCTCATTACGGTACCTTATGCCAACCGCCGAAGAAGCCCCCGCCGACCAAATGCCGGCTTGAAACAATCCGTATAACACCGCTCCCCATATAGCTTTTGGATAGGATGTGTAAACTACTTTATCCGCAAAATGCATGGAGATATTACTCCATTGCGCAATGATGCCATATCCGGTGATAACAGCTACGCATACGATCATTATGATCGTTAATGCCGAGCCAAACATTCTGACAAATTTAGCACCGAATATGCATACAAATACGGTAAGTATAAGCATAATCAATGTCCCAAAAAAGTTTGGAATGCCAAAATATTGGTTAAACAGCACGGCACCGCCCGCGAGACATGCCGCCGGTGCCAACGGTAGCGTTATAAGAGATATGACATCGTATATTTTACCCATCACGAACTGAATTGGGTCATATACTTTGTTGACGATCTCAATATATGTAAACACAGAATACAGCCGACTCATTTCGAGCGATATATACATGATAAGTCCGACCAGTGTCATCGAAAAAACAGGTAAAATTGCACCTAAAAACCCGTGCTGCACAAAATAATGCACTTCTTGTGTGCCCGATGCGAACCCGGCTCCGCAGTGAGATGAGAACCAAACTGCGGCAACCCCTACGCTGATGCTTGTAAAATAATGTCCTTTGTTAAGTTTTCCCTTAGCAGTTGTTTGCATAATAAAAAATAACCTCCATATAGAATTTAAACAATATATTCAAAATATAAACTTATTGATCCAATCGGCCGGCTTGTTCGTGATCCGGGCTTTTTAACCGCGACAGCAGTATAAGCCCTAACACGCACGCTACCCCCGCTATCACAAAGGATAGCGCAACCCCAAGACTCGTGCCTTGCACGGCCTTTATAAGCACCGGGCAAAGCAGGGACGCGAGCCCGAAACCTATCATAATAAACCCGTAATTGATCCCGGCATTTTTTATTCCAAAATAATCCGTTGAAAGCGCGGGGAAAGTGCCCAGCGTGCCGCCGTAAAAAAACGCCAGAGCCACAAACAAGACGGGATAGAGCATTCCCTTTGCCATAACAAGCCCCGTAATACAGGCGGTACTAAAACCAAATACACAAATCAGCGTGATTTTTCTGCCCACCTTATCCGACAGGGAAGGCACAACCAAACGGCCCACAGCCTGAAATATGGATGCCAGCATCACTGCGCTGAGGGCCTGTGTGCTTGTGATCATGCGCTGCGAGCTGATAAGCACGAATTGAGGACTGATCAGCATAAACCCGGGAACCGCTAAAAACATGGATATGGTAATAATGTAGTAATATTTTGTTTTCAGCATCTCTTTGGGCTCATACTGCTTCGCTGAAGACAGCGCTTTGTTGTTTGCTGTCTGATAGTTGGCCATATATCCGTACGGAGGTTCTTTGACGTATATACTTCCGACTAACCCGACAGCCAAAGTTAGAATAGCTACTAATAAAAACATTACTCTTAAACTGTAATTGTTTAAAAGAAAGTTAATAAAGGGCGACATATAAAAACCGGATAGACCGATCATGCAAAGAATTGCTCCGCCGGCCATACCTTTTTTATCGGGAAAATATTTTTGCATTGCCGCTATCAAAGTGTTATAGACAATGCCCCCTCCAATACCTGTAAATGCCCCAAATGTAACCGTAAGCAGCCAGGGCATCCTTGCCGGTACGAGTCCCGTAAAAAATAAGCCTGAAAAACTTATAATAATTCCAAATCTCAAAGCTTTTCGAATCGAATACCGAGTCTGAAGCCTGCCGCCTATGATGCATCCTACGACAAATATTCCAAGATTCATCGAAAAGGGCACGCTTGCGGCAGCTGCATCAATTGCGTAGTGACTCATTATAAAAGGTTGAATAATACTCCACGAATAGCTGATACCGCCAAATGACATAACAAACATGCCCATAAGCAATACTTTTATTCGGTTTACTTGCTTTATTTTCACTGTTTCCAAAATGAAAGCTCCTTTAAATATTTTTGTCTGATTTTCCTGAAAACTTTATAAAATGTCTGCTTGCTTGGCCTGATGCTTTAATTCATCCCGAAAATTTGGATGCGCGATTTTAATGAGTTCTTTTGCTCTGCCTGCGGCCGACTGATTGAGCATATCCGCAACACCGTATTCGGTCACGATATACTGCACATCTGTACGCGGTGTTGTAATCACTGTTCCCATGGGATGATTGAAAACAATTTTTGATGTAACGGTACCGTCTTTTTTGGTATTTGTTGATTTCATCGCTATAAACGACATCCCGCCCTTGCTCATTTGAGCCCCTCTTACAAAATCCAGCTGGCCGCCTGTTCCGCTGAACTGCCTGCTTCCTATAGACTCACTGCATACCTGCCCCGTGATGTCGGTGCTGATACAGCTGTTTACCGAAACAAAATTATCCTGCTGTGCTATGATGTAAGGATCGTTTGTATAAGAAACGGATTTTGCCAATACATTTGGATTATGATCTAAAAATGTATACATTTCGCTGCTTCCCATTGCAAAACCCATGACAGATATTCCCTTGTACACTTGTTTGGCGCTGTTGTCTACTGCGCCTTTCTGTGTTAAAGAAAACATGGACTCCGTGTACATTTCCGTATGAATCCCAAGATGCTTATGATCTTTAAGGCTGTATCCCACCGCATTCGAGATTCCTCCTATACCTATTTGTAAACACGCCTTGTTTGGGATCCTGTCAACAATGTAAGATGCCACTTTCTTTTCCGTATCATCGGGTTCCCCGGACTGAAGTTCGGCAACTTCCTCACTTTCCTCAAATAATGCGGTTACCTCACTGATATGTACTTTGTATCCGTTTATATGCGGAAGCCGGTCATTGACCTGCACAATCACTTCTCTTGCATCTTTTGTGAATGCATCCATGTCCCCGGGAGACAGGCTTAAATTAAAATATCCTTCCTCGTCCATCGGGCATGCCATGATAAATAAGACGGTCGGCTGCAACCTTGTTCGTATAACTTTTTCGGCATTTCTCAGCTGGAAGCAATAATAATCGATTTTTCTCCCTTTTTTTATCGCATCACGTTCGTATGCGCCCAAAAATGAAGAAATATAATGTATGTTTTCATTACAGTCGGCATTGAAAATATCATGTCCTCGAACAGAAAGAGAGGATGAGACGATAACATCATTTAATTCATTTTTTATTTTGTATAATTCATTGAGTAAAATCACAGAGCATTGGCTCGATGCCTGTACGGCGATTTTGTCACCGTTTATTATTCTGCTCACCGCCTCAGCAGGCGTTGTTAACTTTTTTGCATATTCATTTTTAAAATTCATAATAATTTATAATTCCTCCGCTTAGCATATCTTTTCATTTTATATCACTTCGATTTTCAAGTGTCAAAATATAAACATAACGTTTACATTGAATGTTATTTCACGTATTTTTATGCTGTTATGTACTTTTTTATGAACATGTTGTTGCGAAATAAAGACAAAGGAATTATAATATTAGTGTACCAAATGATAAAAAGGTGATTAAAATAAATAAAGATGATTTAACCAATAAATTAAATGAAAATCCGTTTATATCTATTACACAGGCAATCTATGAAATTTTGCTTTACGAGATTATTAATTTTATTTTTTTGCCCGAAACAGTACTGGTGGAATCCTACATTGCGGAATCTTTAGATGTGAGCCGCTCTCCTGTCAGAGAAGCGATACATATGCTGGAAAAAGAAGGATATGTTATCAGAAACTATAAAAAATCTGCTGTTGTTGCGCCTCTTAACGCAAATGATTACTTCGATTTAACGAATTTCAGATATCTCATAGAACCACAGGCGGCAGGCTGTGCGGCCGCGAGAGTTACAGATAAAGAAATCACGCAATTAGAGGATTACGCGAAACAAATCGAAAACGCATATCACTCCGGAGATTACAAAAATATGCTGATTTCAGAAGATATCTTCCATGAATATATTGTGCTTTGCAGCAAAAACAAATATCTGATTGATGCTTATAAAAATATCAAATCCCAAATCAATAAATACCGCATTTATATCATGGCAGATAAAGATACATATGACTTTATTATTCGCGAACATTTCCTTATTTTCGATTCGATCAGCTTTAAAAACAAAGATACGGCCGAAAGCACGTGCAGGCGTCATATCACTTTTGTTTTGGGACGAAGCGAGAGCGAAGTAAAAGAACCCTGTTCAATTTTGGTACAGGAAAGACTAAAACAATTGAAACAGCTTTTACAAAATGCTACTATAGATTAAATTTCATTATATAAATAATTTTATTTATTTCATACAATCATTCTTTACGCTTTTTTATGCAAAGATTTACATCTTTCATCAATTTTTAATTCCTTATAGACAAAATCTTTAAACAAATGTATCATAAAAATGGTATTTATAATGGCGTATGATCGCAACATATCAACGTTCTGTGCTGCATGATGCAGTATAGTCTGTAAGGAGGAAAAAATGAAGTCAAGAGTAGAAATCAAAACTTATGCAAAAACATTGATCAGGCAAGACTACTGGACACAAGTGGGTGTTATCGTCGTCTTTGCCGCAATTATGGCCGGAGCTAGCGCTGTGACATTCGGCATCGGCTCGCTGATCCTTTCGGGGCCTTTGACGGTAGGGCTGTGCTGGTTCTTTTTACTTATTTACCGCGGGCAAAGCCCGGATTTCGGCACCATGTTCAACAAAGGGTTTCATGATTTCGGGCGCAATGTGGGTGGATATCTTTGGATGGAATTATTTATTTTTCTTTGGACACTTCTCTTCATAATCCCCGGCATTATCAAATCTTTCTCGTATGCCCTGACCCCTTTTATTCTTGCCGACTGCCCCAACGTAAAAGCTCAAGACGCACTCAAGCTTTCAATGCGCATGATGAACGGCCGCAAAATGGATCTTTTTGTATTTTATCTCAGTTTTTTGGGCTGGATGTTCCTCTCGGCTCTCACCGGCGGACTGCTTATGTTCTTCTATGTCGGTCCCTATATGGGCGCTTCTTTCTCGGGCTTTTATGAGGAAGTCAAACGCGACTCGCTCGAAAAAGACATCGTCACCGAAGCGGAGCTTTCTTAATAAATACAAATTAAAATATACATAAAAAGCTTGGACTCATGAGAGCTCTCATGAGCAGCAAAGCGGAATCGAATTATGACAGCATAAACATCACTTGCTTTGAAGTGGTCTTTATTTTGTTTGTTAAAGTCAATGTACAAATAAAGTATAGGAGGTCGCAACTTCGAGTATGATTTACATTCATAATAACCCATTTATTAAAAATAGTATTAAATCGTCTGCACATTGCAAGATTGACTCAAAAGCATCTGAAAAATTATCATCTCTAATATTAAAAATATGAGCGATTTTTTCATATGATTTACCCTTTCTATGACCCGTCCCTGTAGATCGAAGTTCTTGGAGATTCCTTAAAAATTTAATATGTATCTCATAATCCCCAGCATCCTTTTCTGATAGAAATCTTTCTAACTTTGCAATACTACCTTTTAATCCTTCTGGATTATCTAATTGCTTTAAGATTTCTTTTTCATTTAACGAATCTATTATTGACTTAACTAATGACAAAACTAAATGGTCAAACTCCTCTTGACTGTTAGTCACAGGTATGCGCAGTTGTTTGAAATTATATGCATCTTTAGCAGAAAGAGGTAAGAAAAAATCCCATCCGTATTTTTTCTGCCATTTTTCCTGAAATTTCTTATAATCAACCTTAAATTTTAAATCAATAATTTCCGCTTCGGTAAACACACATAAAAAATCTCTCTTGAACTTTACCATACTTAAATTTTCTTCAGAAACAATATTATAGCTCTTCCAGTGTAACTGCTCTTCGCTAGGAAGATCGCGTCCGAGATCGCCTAAGTAAGCAGATATGCAATTCTTATGGTGATTATCAATGGCCATACCCCATAGGTATTGACACCTTAAACGCCCATCTTCCACGCTATATATTTCTGGATGTGATAAATATTTTTGCAGTACTTCTTTCTTGAAGAATACAGGTGTTAAATAATGCGGGGCATTGGGGTTAGACCCAAAATAATTTGCAAGTTTGTCTGGATTAGATGTATATGATTCTGGATCGCCATTTTCATCAACTCCGATAATATAATCTTGATATTGTGTTTCCTCTTCAAATGGCCAATAGCCACTTTGCTCTATCGGTTTAGGTTTAATAATTTTTTTTCCCATAATTACACTAAATACATTACTCCCTATCAATTTCATTTCACCGCCCCAAATACCATAAAATAAATCATCTTTTTTCACGGTTTTAGAAAATGCAACTAAATTATTATCTCGTAGGCTTCCTGGAATTTTAGTTCTTATATCGAAAAATAGTAATAAAGCCATTTGTTTAGCGGCAGAGTATTTAGTTAAGTACTTTAGTTTAACATAAGTGTTCGTTTCATTTTCTATTTTAGCTACTTCCTCGCTTTCACCGTTGTTTAGAATAGCAAAATATTTATTGTTTTTTGTGTCAAAATATAAATTATTTAACAACCTAAACTCTTCTGAAAGTTCTACATAACTGGGTTTTATCCCATAAAATTCTCGATAATGAACGATATTTTCAGACCTATTATTTCCATAAAATGACTTTTCATATGTCACCTTCCCTCCACTTTCAACAAAACATGGTGCTTGTGTGCCAATCGTATTATCGAAGCTATAATCTTGATAGACGCTCTCAAGATCTTCTATAGGAATTAGAGCAGCCCAAAAACAAGCGTCGGCACCATTAAGATTTCGATTGCCGGAAACTTGAACCCAAACTTTTTTTCCATGTATATTCTTGAGATATTTTATGTTTTCTATTTGATGATAAAATTCATCAATACTCATTTTTACACCTCACTTTTTGAAAATGCTTGTTATTGAATAAAGATATTAAATCAGCTTCTAACTATCTAAGAAAACACATAGGTTTCAATTAACTTAAACATCCAATAATTATTATATAACTTTTAAACCGTTTTGCACTCACATCTTGTATTAAATTAGTTTAATAATATGGGTTGCTTTTATTCAATTAATCATAGAAGAAAGGTGGCTGAGTTGGAACAATAAAAATAACAGGCAATTTAATTGCCTGTTATAAAGACCAAACTTACTGCTCTATGAGTGACTCTATTATCCAAGCTTTTTTGTTTCTAAATAAATATATAAACTATTTTTAATCAATAACCCTTACCCGCTCCTCGCGTAAATCTTAAGATGACTCTCTTCTGTCTGTTTAATATAAATCAAGAGGCAGCGTCATTTTAAGCCGGTCTGAGAATTCGGCAGGGTGGAGTGTCTTCTTATAAAATCATCAAACTACCCGATACATAATACATATTAGCCCCAATCCAAACCCCCTCACCGGGATTCGCACGCTCCTCGACAGATAGTATGGTGTCATTCTGAACGTGTCCAAGAATCTGGAAAATTGGATTTCTTTTCATAAATTATCAACCCGCTCTCATCCCCGGTAATTATTTTTTATCTAAAAACCGACTGCCTTCCTTTTTATAATGCATATTAAACCAATCCAAACACCCGAACTACGTTCACCCACTCTTTGAAAAACAAAATGGTATCATTCTGAGCGTGCCTACAGATCCTGCGAAGGGCTTTTCTTCAAATAATCAATCATTCTCCAGCTTTACATGCAATCATAGGAGCTTTCCTGCGTTCACCCGCCCTTACAACACCCTCCTCTCAATAGCCAATAGACTCACTTTCTTTTTACAAACTGAACAGATATCATGCTAAACGTGCCTGCTCTTCCGGCAGGGCAAATTTTCTGAAGAAAAAACAAATCAATCCTTCTTATTTGCTTTTCATCATAATCCGCTTATCCCTTTCGTCAATCTCAAAACAATCTTTCATCTATGCAGATAAGCAGACAGTATCATTGCGTAAAATTGACCTCGGCATATAATCATGTTATACTGATATTATATTTATTAAGTTTTATTATATGAAGTAATCAGGTTGAGTAGACGGTTTGTGAATTTTTTCACGCCGGTTTTTTAAAGTGGGGAAAGATAAGCCAGCCAACATATAGTCGAAAATCCTGATGAAAAATACATATAGAACTGGGGTTTGATTAGGATCAAAAGGTCATGATCTATATTACAATCGCGTAGTATAAAGTGAACTGATAAAATCAGGAAAGCTTAAACACTCTAACTCTATGCATTTATAGAGTCTGGAGTGTTTTTTTTCGTACGGAATGCATTTTCTTATGTTCAAAATGATACATTCTACGTAAGGCTTGATAAATACCAATCGCTGATTTGCATCAGCATCAAAGCAAAAAAAAACGGAGGAAAATAATGCAATCAACAATTGAAATGACAAAACAAAAAATTGAAAATGAAAAAATCTCGCAAAAAGCATATATGCTATGGAGAGATTGGAAATGGCAGGCAAAGCACGCCATAAAAGATATTAAAACTGTCGAAATGATTTTAGGAATTTCACTGTCCAATGATAAAAGAAAACAAATAGAAGAAACCATAAAAGTATTTCCAATGTCTATTACCCCCTATTATTTATCACTGATTGATACACAGGATTACGAAAATGATCCGATTTTTAAGCAAGCCTTTCCGGATGTAAGAGAACTGCACATAGTAGACTGTGATATGGCAGATCCCCTGTCAGAAGATGCAGACAGCCCGGCCCCCGGCATTACTCATCGCTATCCCGACAGGGTTTTATTTCATGTCAGCAATGTATGCGCAATGTACTGCAGGCATTGCACGCGGAAAAGAAAAGTAGGCGATCGTGACTGCATCCCTTCAAAACAACAGCTTGAAGAAGGATTAAGCTATATCAGGCAAAACACCGTCATCAGAGATGTATTGCTCTCCGGCGGTGATCCTTTTATGCTTTCGGATGAATTGCTTGACTGGATTTTAGGAGAGCTGGATAAAATCCCACATGTTGAAGTCGTTAGGATCGGCACCAGAACCCCGGTCGTACTGCCATACAGGATCACGGATAATTTGATAAAAGTGCTGAAAAATCACAAAACAATATGGATAAATACACATTTTAATCACCCCAAAGAAGTCACTACCTCAGCAAAAGAAGCTTTAAAAAAGCTGGCGCTTGCCGGAATCCCTCTGGGCAATCAGTCGGTGCTTCTTGCCAATGTCAATGATTGTCCCAGAATCATGAAAAATTTGGTGCACAAACTTGTAAAAAACAGAGTAAGGCCTTATTATATTTATCAATGTGATCTGTCCGAAGGGCTCGAGCATTTCAGAACCTCTGTGGGCAAGGGAATAGAAATCATGGAGAGCCTGCGAGGCCATACGAGCGGATTTGCAGTGCCGACATATGTCATTGATGCGCCCGGAGGCGGAGGCAAGATCCCGGTAATGCCAAATTATCTTTTATCCTGGTCCACCAATAAAGTAGTCCTGCGAAATTATGAAGGCATGATCAGCACCTATCAGGAACCTTTGGGTTATCATCATATTAAATGTGATTTAGACTGTGATACTTGCACCCTTCAGTTAAAACTTGAGCAGGTAGAAGATGATAAAACAATTGGTATTACAAAATTACTGGCAGATTATAATGATATCATCACACTTATCCCAAACGAAGAATTAGAGGACACGCTTTATAATGGATAAAATAGTATATATCGGTCATTCCACAGTTCAGCACGGAAAAGGTAGCAACAGAATTTATGTGATGTCGCTTGATGAGCGGGATCTGCCCGGCATCACACAAAATCTTGATGAACTGGCCCGTCAAAATAAATACACCAAAATAATCATCAAAGCCAGAGCCTCTTACAAAGATTGGTTTATCCTAAATGGTTACGCAATAGAAGCCGTGATCGAAGGATTTTATAATGGAGAGGAAGCAGGATATTTTTTTAGTAAATATCTTGATAAAAACAGAACTATTGATCTTGCTCTAAACATTCGTACCAATATTCTTGAAATGACAAAGCATTTAAGCAGCACGCCTTATACAGACAGCAAAATAAAAAATTTTATATGCAAAGAAGCCGATAAAAAAGCTATTCCTCAAATGGTCACACTGTATAAAAACGTTTTTAAAACTTATCCGTTCCCGATCCACCAAGAAGAATATATACAAAAAACAATGGATGAAAATCTCATCTATTTTGGGATCTGGGATAAAGATAAACTGATAGCATTGTCGTCTATAGAATTATCAGAAAAATATTCAAATGCCGAAATGACGGATTTTGCAGTCTTAAGTGAGTATAGAGGGCATTCTCTGGCAAGATATCTGCTGATTCAAATGGAAAAGCGCTTGAAAAAGCTAAACATAAAAACCGCCTATACAATAGCCAGATCAACATCCGAAGGAATGAATATCACGTTTGCAAAAAACGGATACACATACTGCGGCACATTGATCAATAATACAGATATCGCAGGCAGGATAGAAAGCATGAATGTCTGGTATAAACCTATGTAAATGAAACGCATGATAAAATGATCAACACCCATTCTTTTCACCATACACGGCGAGGACATAAAAAAGTAAATGAAATAGTCATATTCTCATCATGATCGATTATTTTTACGATAATGTCAAAATGCTTATCTTGACACATAACCCTGCGCTGTACTAAACTTAAAAAAGAATGACATTATATACAGAGTACTATCTGTACATATAAAAGGAGTGTTTATTATCAAAATTTTAGGGATCATCGGAAGCAAGAGAAAAGATGGAAATACATCCGCTCTTATCCAAAAAGCTGTTGAGGCCGCTGTAGAAGAAGGTATACAAGCCGAGATAATTTTTCTCGGTGATTATGTCATAAAAGATTGTACCGGCTGTGAAGGCTGCAAAAACACTTATAAGTGTGTGATCAATGATGATATGCAGAAATTATATCCGCGTCTGCTTGAAGCCGATGCCATTATCCTGGGTTCGCCGACTTATTTTTACAATGTGTCCGCCGTAGTGAAAGCTTTTATCGACAGGTGCTATTGCTTTGAAGTGTTCGCAGAAGATGACCGCAGTGTCTGGATGGGTATTGGCGAAGTGCTTGGAGGTAAATATGCGGTTGTCATGGCTGTATGCGAACAACACTTTGAGGCTGATATGGGATGCACAATCGAGGCTATGACAAAACCGTTGGAAGCCTTGGGCTACCGGGTGATTGATACTCTTCAAGCATTGGGTTTATTTAAAAAACAAGCTGCTTTGAATAACGAAAAAATATTAGATCAAGCAGCAGAAGCGGGGAAAAAGCTTGCAAAAACATTAAAGCTGAGAAAAGAAATAGAAAAGAAACTAAATTCGATTGATTAGAAATCAGGAAAATAAGTTCATTTTATAGTATGCTTAAACAAATAATATACTCTTTTCAAATATGCTTACTTTATTTTTAAAAATAGAATATCTGTCAAAGAATCCAGAAAACCTTACTTTCTACAAATGCCTCGATTATAGAAAGGCATTTATCCATCATGATAAAAAGAATGTTAAAGAGCAGTATCATTTTAAATATAGTCAAGAATTCTGATCGGAAAAATTTCTCTTATGCAAAAATACCGAACAACAAAAAAACAAGCAGTCGTCTCACTGCTTGTTTTTTTAATCACTCGATCGTCTTCAATCACCAAAATATTCTTCGTTTTTACGAATATAGGCAACCACCATAGCGTCAAATTCTTTTTCGTGACATACAACCTTGCTGTCCAGTTCATGAAATAACTGCTGCGCAAATGATGCCGCAGCACTATCACATGCTCCCTCAACAAATTGCTGCAGTTTTTCTTCATTATCATGATAAATTTCAATCGCTTTTTCTAAAAGCTCGTCAATCTCTTCTTCCCCCATTTCCAAAAAACCTTCCCGTGCTATCTGTATCAATTGCACCGTGGCGTTGAAAAACAACTGGTTAAATCCGCCGTTGCATATCTCATCCGCAATGGCACAGCATGCATACACATTTTGACAAGGTTTCGGCAGTGAAGAAATCACTTTGAATTCATTGCTGCAATCATCGCTTATCTGTCCGCTGATCCAGCTCATGATGGCAAAGCGCAAGTCTTCATCAGCAATAGCCGGTATTTCCTCTTTCTTTAAATGTTCAAATTTTTTGGACGCAGCAATACAGTCTTTCATATTTTTACATACTTCTTTCATAACAACACAACCCCGTTTTTATATCTTTTTCAATATAACATATATAATAAAATAAAACAAGCAGGCTGCCCTGCTTGTTTTGAGGTGAGGTTGCATTCATGAAAATTGATTTCTGTTTATTCTATTTCTATCTTGTTTTTTCCTTCGGGTTTTTCCGCTTTGGGAACCATAATGCTCAGCATACCGTCGCTTAACTTTGCTTTGATATTTTTACCGGAAGCGTCAGCTAAATAAATCCCTCTGGCCATGGAAGAATACCTTCTCTCTTTATGGATGTAATTTTTAGTGCTTTCGTCTTTGTTTTCTTCTCTGGCAACTGCAATGGTAAGTCTGCCGTCTGTCATATCCATACTGATTTCTTCTTTTTTAACGCCCGGCAAATCCGCCTCGATAAGATAATCTTTTTCGTTTTCTACAACATCTATTTTAAAAGTATCCGCAGCAAAGCTTCTGCGAAGCGCGAATGGTTCAGCGAAAAAGTCGTCAAGCATGTTGTAGAAATCATCAAAACCTCTGTTTGCTAAATTTGTTCCTTTTCTGTTAAATGGTACTAATCCAGCCATGATCAACAACTCCTTTATTTTTTATTTTGTTAGCACTCTCTCTTGATGAGTGCTAATTTATATTTACCACTTTTTGTAAATATTGTCAATACCTTTTTTAAAAAATTTTTATTTTTTCATTATCAATTTATTCTTTTGTTTCTAAATTGCTCTAAATATTTAGCCGAGCAATATATAAATTCCCAAAGCAAAATAAATCAGAGCAGAAAGAATTTTAAAAAATTTTGAGGATTTATTATGTACTATAATGCCGGCAATATAAGTACTCAGCAGGCCTATCGCAGCATCTATTATAAAGCCGATCAGCAAAAAGCTAAATCCTAACAGCAATAACTGACTGCCCACATGTCCAAGAGCCTTGTTTGTAAACCGGGGCAAATAAGCAATATAAAAGAAAATAACTTTAGGATTCATTAAATTTGTAAACAATGCCTGTCGAAATGTCATCAGTGTTGATTGTTCTTGACCGTTTGTTTTTGCGTTTAGTTTCTTAGTATCATGCAAAGTTTGTATGCCGATTAAAATCAAATAAAGGCTGCCGCAAACTTGCAATAGATGAAAAGCGTGATTCGAAATATTGAAAAAAGCGGCCAGTCCGCAGCTCACAGCAATCGTGTAAAATAACATGCTCACCGATATTCCAAGCGCAGCCATTATCCCTGCTTTTCTTCCAAGCCGAATACTTGTAGCTATAATATACAGCATATCAGGTCCCGGTATGATACAGAGAACGAATGTAGATCCTAAAAAAATAATATATTTTGTCAAGTCGATGGTGAACACAATAAAAAAACCCTCCAAATAAAAAAACAAGAATGTGTAACGTTTTTATTGACATAATATAGTTACATCATTATAATAAATGTAACACGTTAAAATGTAACTGTCAATATGCATTATGGAGGTTACAATATGGATTTGTTATGTCTTGAGTTTATCAACAGCAAATGGTATAAAACACATCAGCTGTTTGAAGACCCTTTATATAGCCAAAAATGGATGCATGATTTTTGTGAAAAATGGAAACTGAAAGAAGTAAATGTAGAAAATATCGAAGATATGAAAACATTAATCGGCCTGAGAGCTTTTTTAAGCGAGGTAGCTGTTGAATTCTGCAAAACAAAAAAGTTATCCAAAAAAGCTATTTCCCGGTTAAATGCGTATTTATCTCCTGTTTCTTATCAAACATTGGAATCTGTAAATAATACCTTTCAATTAAAGACAGTTCCAAAAAAAGAAAATATGCAGTGGATCACATACCAAATAGCGCTCTCTTTCGCCGAACTTTTAACTCAATTAGATATCGATCGCATAAAACTTTGTCAAAATCCCGACTGTGGCTGGATTTATTATGATCTAAGCCGTGCAGGCACGCGAAAATGGTGCGATAACACTTGCGCATCTCTTATGAAAGTACGCAAATTCAGAGAAAGACAAAAGGAGAGATACAATGAACATCATCTACAAAGTAAATAAAGTTATCAATACACAGCAATTGCAGGATCTTTTTCTATCCGTTGATTGGGCTTCCGGCAAGTATCCCGATAAAATTTCTGAAGCCATGAAAAATTCAGATACCGTCTACACAGCTTGGGATGGCGAGACTCTCATAGGTCTTATCAATGTATTAGACGACGGCATCATGACTGCGTATATTCATTTTTTATTGATCAGACCAAGCTATCAATCACATGGAGTCGGCAGAGAACTGCTTCGTTTAGTAAAAGAAAAGTATAAAAGCTATTTAAGACTTGTGTTGATTTCCTATGATCAAAAAGTCAATTTTTATAAAAACTGCGGTTTTGATATCGGAGAGCACGAAACCCCTATGTTTTTAACATCGCTTGAAAATTAATCAGTAATTCTCTTTTTTAAATTATAAACACCCGCTGCTCTCAGCGGCTCGCTTGTGTTTCTTTCAAGATTTGACCTATGCCATCCGCTCTCTCAGCGTTTTTTCCACAAACCCTTTCTCAACAAGGCAGTATCATTCTGAGCGCAGCCTGCGAATCTGATAAGGCGGGCTTTCTCAATGATGATCATCATATCAACCATATAAAACAGAAAACAGCAGGGTCATCTTGAGCGCAGTCGAAAGATCCGGTTGGATGGAGGAAAGGGGATGAGTTTAAAGTATTGAAAAAAGGAATTGAAAAATAAGAATAACATCCTTGCAAACATCATTTGTAAATCCGGCAATGAACGGCACATACTCTGTAATGCAAACAAGCTTTGGCAAATTATTCTTTTGATCTTCTTAACAATACATATCGTAAAACCTAACACCGTCATTCTGAGCACGCCTGCGAATCCGGCGGAATGGTTTTGCTTATAAAATATATCACAGCCCCTCGAATCCTTTCGTTGAATCCGCTGAATATTCTCGTGCTCTCCAGGCGACATAATCGGTACATAAAAATCAAATTTGTTGTAGCATATTCTGTTTTGTTTATGCTACAATAACATCATGAAATCTATTTGGGGGCAAAGCCGCATGTCTGATTTTTCCATTCTGAAACGCTTTATCGATGATGACATAGAAATACTCCATTGCCAGCTTGCGGGAAAAATAAAAGCACTTTACTGCGATAACACGATCGCTTTGAATAAAAATCTGTCTACTACCGCCGAAGAAACCTGTATTTTGGCCGAGGAGCTTGGCCATCACTACACATCCTGCGGAAATATCCTCGATCAAAGCAAGACAGAAAATGTCAAGGCCGAAAAAAGAGCACGCCGCTGGGCGGCAGAAAAATTGATCCAGCCGCGCGACTTCATCGACGCATTCAATGCAGGGGTTGCCAATCGTGCAGAACTTGCGGAATTCTTAGAGGTGACCGAAAAATTTATTGAAATGGCGCTTGAACAGTTCATCAGCATACATGGCCTTTTTTTTACTGTAGATAATTACACCATTTGTTTTAATCCTCTGCTTGTTATGAAAAATTTCGATTAAAAAAGAAACAGACCTAAAAGCCATAAAAAATTTGACCTTTATGCCTGTTTCTCCCAACCACTGCTTAAGCAGTTATAGATTTTGACCCGTTTTTTATAAATATGCTTAAATAATATTGGAAATATTTCCTATTATATCTTATGCTTATTGTGTGAAAACTTGACGAAAAATTTTTAAATTTTTATATTATTTAAAAAAAGGAGCACAGGCAATGAAATTCTTTTGTCCGCTGATCGTTGTACGCGATCTGGCACGATCACGTAAATTTTATGAGGAAGTTTTAGGTCAGGAAGTCATTTTGGATTTTGGCGCCAACATTACCTTTGACGGTAATTTTTCTCTTCAATCTTTGGATAGCTGGCAGAAATTTATTGAAAAAGAAAAAGCCGCTATTGCGTTTGGCTCAAACAGTTTTGAATTGTATTTTGAAGAAAACCGATTTGATGAATTTTTGAATAAACTTTCGGCTTGTCCCATAGAATATATTCATCCCCTTGTTGAATATTCCTGGGGCCAAAGAGTTGTTCGCTTTTATGATCCGGATCATCACATCATAGAAGTGGGCGAAAGCATGACATGCGTTGTGCACCGCTTCTATGATCAAGGGCTTTCAATCGATGAAATCGCCTCCCGTACACAGCACCCGGTTGAATTTGTAAAAAACTGCTTGTAAAAAGAAAATAGACCTAAAAAATCAAATCCTCAGACCTGCTTTTAAAAGCCTACTTTCTCCACTGCCTGTTCGCAGTGACAGTCTTATTTTGCTCAGATCGTATTCTTTTATTCTTGGAAAAATTTTGCACTTTAATTTTATTTAAAAAAAGAAAATAGACTCAAAAGCAATAAACATAAGTCTATTCCAATATAAGCCTATTTTCTCCACTGCACTCGCCGCAGTGATGAGTATACTATTCCCTTGAGTAAAAAAAATATGCTTTAAAATAAACTGGTATTTTCTGCTAATTTATTTTAAAATCTAAATAAAATTAAAATAAAATTGAGGTTTTTAATATGTTAACATATGATCAGTTTTTAATGAGACTGAAATCAAAACCGCAGACAGAACAACTGACTAAAGAATTCTTATCCGCTCCTGAAAATATTCCCATGCTGCTGGATCTTATCAATTCACAGAAAGGCGCGACTAAATTTCTTTGTGAAAAGATCGTTCGTCAATTAAGTGAAATAGATCCCTCGCTTCTCTATCCTTACTACGATAAGATCGTATCTTTTTTATCAAGCGAAAGCAACATCATCCGTTGGGGCGCACTCTTCACACTGGCGAATATGGCATCAGTCGATAGCGAAAATAAATTTGAATCTATTTTTGCGTTTTATTTTTCTTTTCTCTCTTCACAGTCCATGATCACTGCTTCCAATGTTGTAAAAAACGCACCGAAAATCATTGCCGCCAAGCCTGCCTTAGAAGAGACAGTCACAAAAAAACTTCTCTCAGCGCAAAGCAATACCTATTATATGAAGGGCGAGCCTTCAGGCGAATGTAAAAACGTTCTTTATTCCCATCTGCTCGATTGTTTTGATAAATATTTTCTCTCTTCGCATATGAGAAGAGAAATATTGGATTTCGCGAAAAATCAATTGAATAACCCAAGAGCTGCCGTAGCAAAAAAAGCCGGCATTTTTGTAAAAAAATATTCCCTTTTTCAATAGTATCCGCATTGGCTATATGATATAATCTCTCTCTATCAACAAGAAAGAGCAAGACTTTACATACATGACAAAAATAAAAAAAAGAAGGTCTCGTATGCTAAAAATATTATTACTTATTATTTTTCTGTTGCTTGTGGAATTATTATTAAGTAACACACTTTTAAGTGTTCGCTTTCTTACAATCAAAAACGAAAACATCCCTTCTTCTTTCAACGGATACAAGATCGTCCAGCTCTCAGACCTGCACAGCAGATCCTATGGAAAAAATAATGCCTGCTTGCTGAGAAAAGTCAAAGAGCAGCAGCCGGATATCATCGTTCTTACAGGTGATATGGTCAGCTCCACGCATACTAGCTTTGATACTTTTTATTCGCTTGCACGCAGTCTCGTAAAAATATGTCCGGTCTATTACGTTATCGGCAATCATGAGCAAATGCTTTTAGCCTCCCTGCAAGATGAACTGCTCAATACCATTCAATCCATCGGTATCATCGTGCTCGATAACGAAAAAATCTCTCTGAAAAAAGAAGAAGAATCCATCGACCTGTACGGACTTTGGTTCAATCTGCGTTATTACAGAAACTTAAGAAACCTTCGTGAAATATATTCTTTTGAGCCGGAAAATATGTATCAGCTTCTTGGCAGCAAATCAAATGCTTTTACGATACTGCTTACGCATAATCCCCTCTATTTTAAAACGTATGCCGAATGGGGCGCCAACCTCACTTTAAGCGGCCATATGCACGGCGGTCTGATCCGTATTCCTTTCATAGGCGGTCTGCTTTCTCCGGAGGTAAAGTTTTTCCCCTCTTATGATGCAGGGCTTTATACAATCAATAATCATATGCTTTACGTCAATTGCGGTCTTGCCAGCGGGCTTTTTGGCATTCGTTTTTTTAATCACCCGGAAATCTCGGTCTTTATGCTCAGCAACAAACTTTAAAATTATAAAAGGCTTAAAGAGGGGTGCTTTAAGCCTCAAAAAGAAAATAATTAAAATAGAAAAAAATTTATTAAAAGATCCTTCTCTTGAATACATTTTGGAGAGGCAGTTTTAGTTTCTTCAAAATAAAATTCTCTATACTCTAAATAAAGCAATCCCATATTTCGCCATTATAAAACGCGATAAAAATGGAAAGGGTTTAAAGTAAAGACACTTTAAACCCTTGTTTTAGAATACTTTAAAGACAGAAAGGTAAATAGGTAAGCTTTAACATTTTAGTTCATAAATAGTATATACGATGTAGAAATTTTTATACTTTAATAGCGAAAATTTTTTATTTTTTTAATTTATAAAATGCTGCATGCATAACGCTAAAAACGCATACAGCCTTTATATTTCATTTTGTTATTGACAAAACATGCAGACAAAAATATAATAAGCTAAGATAAGAATAGAATCACAAATATTTTTATGTGAAATAATCGCTCTCAAATTTAATAAAATATACTGTCAAGTTAGTGTTCCCTGAATAGAATACACAAAACGAAGGAGATAGCACCAATGTTAAAACAAGCAAAAAAACTACTGTTATTTTTATTCCTGTCTGCTTTGCTTCTCAGCTTTACTTCTTGTAAAAATACAGTATCCGTCTACCGCAATTACGCAGGCGAGAATGAAAACTATAAAGTCAGTGTCCGTATACAGTTTGAATACGACGGCAGTTCCAAAGTGCCGAAAGGCCTGATGTATGATGATGAGAATTTAACGACTATGATGTATTATGATATCACGTATATCGGCACAAAAGATGTGGAAAATCTGCAAATTACCGGAGTAGAATGGGGGAATAAATACTATTTGCTCAGTCAAAACCAAATCGGCGGCTATATGAATTTATTTGATGAAGATAATAAATACAGCACAAAAGATTCAATGCAAACAATTGATATCACCGAGCATGCGTATTACGTGCAATTCACCTACGCCGACGGCACTACAGAGCGTATCAATACACAACTGACAAGTTCAAAAGGCGAGCTTACAGACTTAGATTTAGTGTTTACAGAAAAAACTACTCAAAACTAAGGAGGCCGCATCCTATTGAAACAAATAAAAATTTTTTTACTGTGTCTGTTCCTTTGCTTGTTACTTCTCAGCTTTACATCATGCGGGAAAACAGTATCCGTCTACCGCAATTATGCAGGCGGGAATGAAAACTATGAAGTCAATGTTCGTGTACAGCTTGAGTACGACGGCAGCCCCAAAGTACCGAAAGGCATCACTTTCGGTGATGAAAAATTACAAATGGCAACGCGTTATGAGATTAAGTATATCGGAGAGGAAGATATAGAGAATCTGCGAATCACACAAATCAATTGGGGTTCTAATTCATGTGAATGCAGTCAAAATCAAAACACAGGCTATATGTCTTTATTCGATGAAAATAATAAATATATTATGGACTGTTCACCGCAGCAATATATTGATCTGATCGAACCTTATTATTTTATTCAGTTCACCTACGACGGCGGCGCTACAGAGCGTATCAATACACAACTGACAAGTTCAAAAGGTGAGATTATAGACTTGGAGCTGGTGTTTAACAGAGATTAGCTTTCACTTTCTCTGCCCCAATCCTCAGGGACGCCGATAATAGGCACGGCTTGATATTATTTTATTTTCTCTTATATGAACTGAACCGGCAATCATAACTCTTTTGCAAAATTAATAGCTCAGCATACACCTTCAGCTCATACTTAATATTTCCTTTCTTTTAAAATATATCAGACTAGCACATACCCTCTGCAATCTTTCGACTCTGTTTAAGATATCCCTTGTTCTCTTTTTATCTAAAGAGGCCTCTCGCAACTCCACTCCTAACTTATAAGGCAGTGTCACTGCTGATAATCAAAGAATACGATAGAAAAGTATTATTTGTTTCAATAATCAAACTTTCACAAATCTTTCTAATCTTTCAGCCAATGTCCACTGCATAGCCGATCAAACCAAATACCAACCTGTTCACTGTGCGCTTTCCTATATATCTTTTCTGCAAAACAAACATCACTGCTTGCTCTTTCTTTTTTCTTATAAAACGTCTCCTCATTTTCTCATCAAATTTGTTACCGTTTTCTTGCAAAAACCGTTCCTACAATTATTTCATATAATGTCTTTTTGTGATAAAATATTATTAGCAATAATCGTATTATAATATTAAATAAAGATAGGAAGGTGTAGTATGCAGGCTCTTACCGACATCTTCGGATATTTTATTTACGTACTGTTAGAATTAACCGTTTTAATACTGGTCTTAAATTCACTTGTATGTCTTGTTTTTATGCATATTCCTCAAAATAAAATCAAAACATTCTTATCGGGGCATGGTATTCTACGCTATATTGCAGGTGCTTTGCTCGGCGCTGCAACGCCTCTGTGGTCTTTTACAACGATCCCGATCACTTTTGCTTTTATCGAGGCCGATTTTCCTTTTGGCGCCGTTATGTCATTCACAATCGCTTCCCCTCTGCTCAACCCCATTATCATGGCAAAAATAACTTCTATTCTGGGCGTATCTTATGCTCAGATTTATTTTTTAAGCATTTTGATTTTATCTGTTGTTTCAGGAATTTTTTTAGATAAAAGAAACTGCGAAAGATTCATTCGCCCCTATATCATTGCGCATCACGATACTCTAAAAAAAGAAGTCCCGCCGACATTAAAATTAAAGGTCGCACGTGCCTTTCATACAGCTTGGGAAGATTACAAGCATATCTTTTGGCATATGATCATCGGCGTCGCGCTCGGCACAGCCATTTATGCGCTCATACCTCAAAGTCTCATTCAAACCTTTGCAGGTGAAAATAATCCCTTGGCTATCCCCGCTGCCGCATTTGTCGGTATTCCTTATTTTTTGCGTGCCGAAACAGCGGTTGCCATCAGCTCTTCGCTTATCAGTAAAGGAATGAGCTACGGAGCTGCTATCGCGCTCATAATCGGAGGAGCAGGTATTGATATTCCTGCCATCAGCCTGCTTGCAGGTATTTTTGAAAAAAGACTTGTTATTTTTTATGCTGTGACTATTTTTATCATCGCTGTAACCGTTGGTATGATTTTTCAGTTTGCACCTGTTTTTTAAACACTTTAGCTTTAATTAAATTGATTTTATTATAAAAATTCTTATTAAATAGTAAAAAAAATCACAATTGCAATGCCATATAATCATATGACTCTTCAAATCCATATTTTTTGTAAAGGCCTTTGCCCTCTGAGGATGCATGCAGTCTCACGATACTGACCTTGGATTGTCTTGCCTCGATTAAAATATTGGCAAGCAGCTTTGAAGCGATTCCCCGTCTTCTGTATTCTTTTACGGTAAACATATTTGTCACATATGCCACCTCCCCTGAGGGGTTTGTATAAGTAGGCGGCAGCCTGTAAAAGCAGAGCCCGCTTGTTGCAATCACCTCGCCTTCTTTGATCGCCAGCCACGCAATGAAAGAATTATTTTCGATCCCCGCATAAAAATAACCCTTCAGCGCATCGCCGATATCATTCATTGGTTCATTGTCTTCATCAATCAATTGTTGGCTGCGCAGCCTCGCCAAAGTACTCACATCCTGCAGCGTCGCCCTGCGAAATTCCATAGAGTAATCCCTCCTCGTAATAGTAATGAAAGTATATCATATAAATTCTGCTGTTGATAAACTTCTTACGCTATTTACTGCATCACAAATCTATCTTTGTATTAATACGGGCATCCAAAAGTCAGCCTGTCCACAGGCTCCGGCGCCCATAACCACTCTTATTCATAGCAAAGGCAGGTTCACTGCGAATACAATCGAAAAATCCGATGTCATTTTGCAAAACAGACAAGCCAGCTCCCAGCCAGAGCCTTTCCTGTAAAATCTTTTTTCCCTATAGGCAGATCTCACCGCAATAACGGAAAACGGTGTCATTCTAAATAGACATCCAAGCAGCCTTACTGCGAGCCAGCCTGCAAATCTTGGGCGGTGTCATTCTGATCACAGTCGAAGAATCTGGCAGGTATGGCTTTTCTGCAAAATAAACAGATCAGCTCCCGCTCACCCGTATGGGAGAATATTGCTCGCCTGCTGAGATGAATATTCATTAAACTGCATCCCCCCAACATCCGCCTGCCCCGCATCTTTTAACCGGCTCAACATACACGGCCCGCCTTCTTTATACGAATAATCATAAAGAACCGGTTTTTTATCCTTTCCATTCCATAATGTCATTGACAAACAGGCTTTATTTCAGTTAAATTTAATATGAATAATAATATGAACGTATAAAGGAGCCTGCAATGCCGACAAAAGTCAAACACAATAAAAAAAGAACTGTTTTTATCATAATAGCTGCTGTTATTCTTGCTTTGATCATTTGGTTCGCAGTTATCAAGCTCACCACAACCTATATCAATTACGCACAGCTTACCTCCGGATTCAACAGCGATGATACACCGATCGATATCGTCGCGATTTATCCTTCCGATGCCGAGAGCTTTATAGCGCTGGCCTACCTGAAAAATATGAAAGAAGATACCGAAATCACTTTCCGTTGGTTTTATGAAACTTCTCCGATCACTTCCTCTAACACAGAGAAAACAAGCTATGAGAATGATATCGCCTGTGGCATGCTTACACGCACAAACGAAGCTTGGCAGATTGGAAATTACTCGGTCGAAATATATATAAACGGTGAAGAAAAGCCATCCGTAACGCTTACTTTCAGCGTAGAAAATTACTGAAGATGTAGCAAAGCAAGCTACTCGCTGTGAAACTCGCCCTTAATATCGGGGTTTTTGAGTGCCAAAAGAAAAATCCGGCTGAATTACGGAGTAGAATAATGAAAGGAACAAAAAGTCGTAAGGAAACAATGGGATACAGCTTATTGATATATCTGAACTAAGCTCATTCCAAACATACATTTGACGTTTTTTTATTGACTATTCATAGTATAAAAAGTATAATTAAGTATACTTTTTATACTTATCATACTTAATACTATGGAGGTTGATAATGAAAAACTCGAAAGGCAAATACGCTTGGACTGCGAAAGTCGGAGAGAAAGGGCAAATCGTTATACCTAAAGAGGCACGAGAAGTCTTTGATATTAATCCCGGGGATACGCTACTCCTTTTGGGCGATGAAGCCCAGGGCATTGCGATTGTTAAAAACGATATGTTTCTTCAATTCGCCGATGCGATCATAAAAGCGCAAAACCAGGAGGAAGAGGATAAATGAAAAAAGAATTTTCCGGCACAAACAGTATTAAGCCAAAAAAGAAAAAGAAAAAAATCTTGAAAACAGTATTGATAGCGGTTGCAATCCTGATATGTGTGGTCATCGTGCTCGCTTCCGTGTATAACAACTTGACAATCATATTGACAGCGGTCGTAATCCTGATGTGTATGGTCATCGCGCTCGCTTCCGTATATGTGTATAACAATCTGAATTATGACAAGGTTCCATTCCGGCAGACGATGGAAGCGGGTTATGAGGAAAAGCCGGTATCTTTAAACGATGGAACGGTTTTGAATTATGTAGAAGGCCCCAATCACGGTCCTTCCCTCCTGCTGATCCACGGACAAGTAGCGGCGTGGGGAATGTATACGAAGGTACTCCCGGAATTGTCGAAATATTATCACGTGTATGCGGTGGATTGCCACGGGCATGGGAAATCCAGCAAAGACCCGGAGAAATATAGCGGCCAGGCAATGGGTGAGGATTTTGCCTGGTTTATTGAAAATGTGATTGGTGAACCGGCAGTGGTCTCGGGTCATTCATCCGGGGGGCTGCTGACGACATGGCTTGCCGCCAATTCTTCCGAGAATGTATTGGGTATTGTCCTGGAGGATCCGCCTCTTTTCTCAACGGAGGCCTCCCGGTGCGATAAAACATTTGCACAGGTGGACACATTTCAGGCATGTCATTCATTCCTGAACCAGAATGAGGAGGATGACTTTGCTCTGTATTACCTCGAAAACTGCTATTGGATCAATTATTTTGGAAATGCGAAAAAAAGAATCATTCGATATGCCGTCTCCTACAGGGAGAAACATCCCGAAGAGAGATTAAAAATATTTTTCTTCCCACCTTCCATTACCGGGACATTTTATTTCATGAATGACTACGATCCCAGATTTGGCGATGCATTCTATGATTGCTCATGGCTGAAAGGCTTTGATCACGCCGAGGCCCTGTCGAAGATCAAATGCCCATCCGTCCTGATCCATACAAATTGGAAGTATGATGAAAACGGTATTCTTATGGGGGCTATGAGCGGTGAGGATGCCGAGCGGGCGCATTTGCTGATAGAAAATAACGTGCTCATAGAGGTTGACTCCGGCCACAGTTTCAATTGGGAAAAACCAAATGATTTTATTGAGATCATGATCGATTTTCTCAATGAGATTCAATAAATAACAAAATACAAAGGGGCTGGCGCGCTAAGAAAAGTAGACCCGCCCCTTAAATAGTGCACAGAGGTTCGGATAGATACATAGAAAACAAAGATTTTGGGTCAGAGCGCAAACCCAGCTTGATTTGGCTTACTGCTTGGACGCAGACCATATGAACCAGTGTAAAAGTTAAGCACTATCAAGCAAACGTATTGTACAACCAAGTATTATCAATACCATATAACTGTGGTATTTCGTATTCATTCCAAATATCCGATTATGAATAAAAAATATTGATATATTTTAAATTTCAGGACGAATTGAAAAATCTGATATAAATTTGCAGAATTCAATCCAGTAATGGTAACATAAAAACAAGTAGACAAGTCCCTGCTTTTGTTTGCCTGAAAAACAGCAGAGGTCAGTTCTATTCAGTGATGTAATGGAGGAATATAGATTTGAACGAAGAAAGATGCAGTCAATGCGGCGGCGATATGATCGTCAACGAAACAAAAGGCGTATATATATGCGAATACTGTGGCACGGAAAAGCCCCTGCCTAATGAAGAGCTTCAGCGTATTGAGCTTGAAAAGACGGCAAAGCAAAAACAATTGCAGGATATTCAAAACAAAAGAGAATATAAAAAAATCGTTCTTGCTGCAGGTATCATTGTCATTATTTTTATTGCGATCTTGATTGCTGTAAAAATTCATAATAACAATATTTTTTCAGTTTCTAATGCGCAAATATATGCAAAACACGATGACAACGACGAATCCTACTATAGCAAAGATAATCATTATGAATGGACATACGATCAGTTCTACACAACTGTTACCGTGCGAAACGCTACGGCAAATACATATCTCACATTTGTGTGGGAGCAGGATGATGAAATTATCTTTGAAGATAAAATAGATATCAGCCATACTACTGAAAAGACATTCACCTCCGCTCTTTTAGAGGATGCTTATCCAGGATTTTACACCGTAGATATCTATTTGAATGATAATTCGACGCCCATCGACTCTCTCTATTTTCGCCTCTATTCAATATTTGACTGAACTATACTTTACTAAGAAGGATGAACTATAACATTTCTTTTTATCACAGGGGATCACCTGCCCTTTGCAATACTCCTCATTCAAGAACCTTCTTCATGTATCAATCAAACAAACGCTTATTTTTTCTATAAATATATATTGTACGCCGGCCAGCCCAAACACAGTATCCTCTTTAGATGACGAAATTTCCTCCTATCATGGGATGATGTGTCATCCTCAACGTGCCTGCATTCATTATTTATTAGGCAAAAAAAGAAAGCGGGAGAGGGGCTCCTCCCCTATAACTGGGTGGATGCTGGCCTGTTTATTTTGTTTTGCAGAATAGTTATCCAATCAACTCCGCGGATATGCTCAGAATGATACCCCCGGTTGTCTTATACAAAAATAAAGATGAAAGAGGTCATCTTGAGCGCAGTCGAAAGATCCGGCCGGGCGGGTGTTGGAATAAATAGAATAAATAATATATATAAGATACCCATCCAACCAGATTACTGTGAATATTTCTGCAAATCTTGGGACGTTTTCTGAACGTATTTAAAAAAATCCGACAGGGAAGTTTTTGGGTAACGATCCTGCCCACGCCCGCCAAAATGATTGATTACTCATAAAAAAAGAGAGGGCAGCCCTCTCTTTAATTGCTTTTATATTAACCACTCTTTACTCCAATATCTCAAACTGGCTCAATTATACCGGCGCAGGTATAAAAACATACGATATAGTTATATATACTTAAAGGACATAAATATAATAAATTGATATGATTTTTTCCGCTGAACTTAAAACAGAGTTTTATATTTATTGTTTTCCTTTTTTTATTTATTATTCTTTCATCCTGTGCCGCGCCTGATGTTTATCCTGAATACACGGGAGAGAACGAAAATTATAAAATAAATCTTTTTATACAGCCGGAATATGACGGTGATATAAAAATACCCCGTAATATACCGCTTATAACGATGAAAAGTTGTCTACCCCCCTAGTTATCTATCGCCTTATATTCTGACTACTGTGATATATTATGAAATTGCATACACTAACTCGAAAGGTTTGTAAATAACTCAAATAGACTTGGGATGTGAATACACGCTTTTCAGCCATAAAAAATCAGACGAAGGTTCATCGTTATTTGATGAAGATAATAAATATATGGTCAAAAGTTCTATTGAAGGTATTAATTTAGAAGCGTACGAATATTACGCTAAATTATTAAATTATAAATTATTATTTTGAATTTAATAATTCTTCAACTATTTTTTCCCCTAAAGGAGAAATAGTACATATTTGGTTGTTATACTCTATTAATCTTTTATTATGCAAATCCTTTAATATCCCTTTAAATTTTGTTAGATTAGAATATTCTGTAGATTTAAAAAGTTCTTTAGTAGTTTGGTTATTTTTTACATATAATAAACAAAGAACTTGATTAGAACAATTCATTTTACTATCTAAAATACGAATAATAGAACCACTATTCCAAATTAAATTTATTTCTCTGTTAATTATCGAATTTACGATTTCTATTGTTTCATCAAAAGATTTATTAGAAGAAAGTCTGAAGAATTCTGCTAATACCCATTTTGCAGAATTACATAAATAAGTCGCATCCATATAATTTGGATCTATATGGTTTTTATGTATCATTCCTCTTTTATTTCTTATACAATACATTGCATATAAATTTCTTGGAATAATAATTCTATATTCTATTATTATATTTGAATTAGCGTTTTCCCATTTATTTAATTGTATTTCATTGAAATTTGGCAATTTATCATTTAAAGGAATATACTTTCCTGTAAGTTTATAATCAATCATTCTATACGCACATTCAACATACTGACCAATTTCATTACCAACGTATTTCCAGTTTCCTTTTCTATATTCTCCTAAAGCACGTACATAATTTTCAATAAATACTTCTATAATTTCTTTAGGATAATCTTTTAACAACTCAGTTATAATATCATTTCGACGCATTTACCATATCCTCAAGCAATTTAATAGCAGCCTCTTTGCCAGGCTTTGTCAATTCAATAGTCCATGCTTTCCCGCTACCTTTTCGAACAATATTTGTTTTTTCATTTTTAAACATTGATGAAAAATTTGCTTGATCATAACAATTATGTTTTTCACATAAAGGTATTATTAACGATGCATGAATTGGCTCTTTTTTAATATGAAGAACAATAAGTGCAATATTTTTTGTTTTTTCTGCCTTACTATTTCCAGGTATTTTTTTCAAAATTGAAATAGATCCATCTAATGCGTCAATATGATAAACACCTTCTTCAATATATTTATCTTTTCCAATAATATTTTCTTCAGTATTATTTTTAATACTTGAATTCTGATTTTGTAAATAATCATTTGTATGAATTTCATTATCAAAAAATTTATTTTTTTTTAATAAACTCAAATATTTCATTTTTATACTTATTAATAAAATCTTCTGAGCCTGAAATAGTACAACTCCCTTCTTTTAAATTAACTGATATAGTTGCAATCAATTCTGACATGTTTTTCCTCCTTTTAAATTATTTCGGCATATTTATCACATTATATCATAATTATTAATATTACCTTATACTTATAATAAATATAAACAAATAAAAATAGGGAGAAAATACTATCTCCCTACAATAAATAATTTATAAATATATTTATTTACAATTTTTATTTCTTTATATTAAATATTCTTATCAATTATTAATAATATATAATATAAAAAATTATTTACCCCGCATTTTCAAATTGGCTCTGATACAAGTTCGCGTAAAATCCGCCTTTTGCAAGCAGTTCATTGTGTGTGCCCTGTTCCACGATGTCGCCTTCATTGATGACCAATATCAAATCCGCATTCCGAATCGTGGAAAGCCTGTGCGCGATCACAAAGCTTGTGCGGCCCCTCATCAAATTATCCATGGCCTTTTGAATGAGCACTTCCGTACGCGTATCCACGCTGCTGGTCGCCTCATCCAAAATCAATATTTTCGGATCCGCCAGTATTGCCCTGGCAATAGTGAGCAGTTGTTTTTGCCCCTGCGAAATATTGTTCGCTTCCTCGTTGAGCACCATGTTGTAGCCTTCGGGGAGCGTACGCACAAAGTGATCCACCTGCGCCGCTTTTGCCGCTTTGCGCACTTCTTCGTCAGTGGCGGTCAATTTGCCATAGCGAATATTATCGGCAATCGTGCTGTTATAGAGCCATGTATCCTGAAGCACCATGCCAAAGAGGCTTCGCAGCTCGTCACGTTTAAAATCACGGATATCTTTGCCGCCGATTTTGATAACGCCGCTTGTGACATCATAAAAACGCATCAATAATTTCACAAGTGTTGTTTTCCCGGCACCAGTAGGTCCCACGATAGCGATTTTCTGTCCGAGTTTTACATCGGAGCTAAAATCATGAATGACGATATTTTCGGGGTCATATCCAAAAGACACATGCTCAAAGCTGACATGATCATCAAGTGAAAGTTTAAATCCTTCATCAACGCTAACCGTAGCACCGCTGTCATCCGTCTCTTCCTCTTCAGCTAAAAATTCAAACACACGCTCTGCGGCCGCTGCCGTCTGCTGAAGGATATTGGAAATATTCGCGATCTGAGAAATCGGCTGCGTAAAAGAGCGCACATATTGCATAAATGCCTGAATGCCCCCAACCGTCATGCTGCCGCCTGCCGTGAAGTATCCGCCGAGTATGCAGATCGCCACATAAGCGAGGTTGCCGATAAACATCGTAATCGGCATGATCATCCCGGATAAAAAGTTGGATTTCCACGCTGACTTATACAGTGAATCATTATGTTTATCAAAGGTTTTAATCGAGTCTTTTTCCCCGCTGAAAGCTTTGACAATGATGTGGCTGCCAAACATTTCCTCTACATGTCCGTTCACGATACCCAGATATTTCTGCTGGTTTTTAAAATGCTTTTGTGATCTCTTAACAATCATCATTACCGATACAGCCGATATAGGCAGAATAAACATCGTCACAATCGTGAGTTGCCAGCTGATTGTGAGCATCATGATCGTAATGCCGATCAGCATCGTGACCGAAGTAATAATCTGAGACATACTCTGATTGAGCGTTTGACTGATTGTGTCAACATCGTTGGTGATTCTGCTGAGCACTTCACCTTGTGTTGTTTTATCATAATATCTGAACGGAAGTTTGTTCATCTTCACGCTGATGTCGTTGCGCATTTTATAAGTCACTTTTGCGGTAACGGATGCCATAATAAAACCTTGCAGATATTGCAAAGCCGCACCGAGCACATACAGCCCCACAAGCCACAGCAGAATACTGCCGATTTTCCCAAAGTCAACGCCTCCGGTTCCCGCGATTTTACTCATGATGCCGTTGAAAAGCTCATCCGTCGCTCTGCCGAGAATTTTCGGTCCCACGATCGTAAACACCGTCGATGCAACAGCCAAAATAATCACGGTTAAAATCGTCCATTTATGTCTTCCGAGATAGGAGATCAGTTTTTTCATGGAGCCTTTAAAATCTTTGGGCTTTTCCACCAGCATCGCGCCATGATTTCCGCTGCCCGGACCCATCGGAGGTCTTTTTACCTGTTTGTTTTTTTGCTCACTCATGCCAATTCCTCCCCTGATAATTGAGACGTGGCAATCTCTAAATATTCGGGACAAGTCTTTAACAAGTCTTTATGTGTCCCCATCCCAACGATTTTGCCTTTATCGAGCACTATGATCTGCTGTGCGTGCATGATCGTGCTCACTCTTTGCCCGACAACGATCACGGTGCTGTCTCCCGTATGCTCATGCAGCGCTTTGCGCAGTGCCACATCGGTCTTGTAATCAAGTGCCGAGAAACTATCGTCAAAAATAAAGATTTCAGGATCTCTCACGAGCGCGCGCGCAATAGAAAGCCTCTGTTTCTGACCGCCGGAGACATTGCCGCCGCCTTGTGCGATCGCAGAGTCGAACCCGTCTTCTTTTTCTTCGATAAAATCGATTGCCTGCGCCACTTTCGCGGCTGTTTTTATTTCTTCATCGCCGGCGTCTTTTTTCCCGTATCGCAGGTTGGATGCGATCGTCCCCGATATCAGCACGCCTTTTTGAGGCACATATCCGATTTTTTCTCGCAGGTCTTTAAGCGTCACATCGCGCACATCGGCTCCGTCCACAATCACGCTGCCTTTCGTAACGTCATAAAAACGCAACAGCAGATTTGCGATCGTGGATTTACCCGAACCCGTTGAGCCTATGATCGCTGTCGTCTGACCCGGATATGCCGTAAAATTGATATCCTTTAAGGCATATTCCGAAGCTCCCTCATATTTAAAATACACATCCTTAAATTCCACAAGCCCTTTCCTTGTTTCATCGAAACCTTTCGGCACTTTCGGATCAAGGATTTTATTTTCCACTTCAAGCACTTCGGCGATCCTGTTTGCCGACACAGCCGCACGAGGTACAAAGATAAACATCATCGATATCATCATAAACGACATAATGATCTGCATCGCATATTGCATAAAAGCCATCATGTCCCCGATTTGCAGTCCGGAGTTTGCGATCTGGTTCGCGCCGACCCAAACGATAACGAGCGTGATCCCGTTCATGATGAGCGTAATACCCGACATCATAAAGGCCATCACACGCGTAACAAACAGATTCGTTCGTGTGAGTTCACCGTTTGCCGCTTCAAAACGTTTCTTTTCATGTTTTTGTGTTGCAAACGCTCGGATAACCATCATGCCGCTTAAGTTTTCTCTTGCGACAAGATTCAGCCTATCCACAAGTTTTTGCATGATTTTAAATTTCGGCATCGCAATCGAAAGCACCACTAAAATGAGCCCCGCAATGGCAATACACGCCACGGCAAGTATCCAGCTCATGGAAGGTGATTTATCTACGGCCATGATAATGCCGCCCACGGCCATGATCGGCGCATAACAGATCATACGGATACCAACCATGAGAAGCAATTGAATCTGTGTGATATCGTTCGTACATCTTGTAATCAGGGATGCTGTTGAAAATTTATTGAATTCTGTGCTTGAAAAGCTTTCAATTTTTTCAAATGTGCTTTTGCGTAAATTTCTTGCGACCCCTGCCGCAATACGCGAGGAAATAAGGCTCACGAGCACCGTTGCAACACCGCCGAGAAGCGCTATAATGAGCATGATAGCGCCCACTCTGATAATATAGGCTTTCTGAACGGCATGCATATCCACGCCGAGTTCTTCGTAGAACACTTTTGCAAGCATAAGCCCCATTTGATTCTGGATGCTTTCATATTGCGTAACGGCTTGTTCATGCGCTTCATCAATCACCGGCTGCGGCAGCTGCGTCATCATCGGCAGCGCGCTGTAAAGCTCCTCTAAATCGATATCGCTTGAATCAATGGAGGTGCTTATCTGCATATTTGCCTGCCCTGATTGCTCTGCCATATCTTTCATCACTATCATAAAGGTAGCGGTCGCGGCTCCGAAAGCATCATCAAGCTCAGCGCTCGCCTCTTCGTCTATATCCGTTTTTATATAAAACCGGTTTTCTCCGTTCGGATAAATGCTGTCATATTCCTGCCCGTCTTCATTTTCATCCGTATTATTTACAAGCATGTAGGAGTCTTCCGCAAGCTGTTTTTCATCGTCCGTCATGAAAGAAGTCATTAATGTCAGGCCGTTTATGCTGATCGCATCGGGCGCGGCGTGCTCGATACCGTTTTGCTGAATGCCCACATTTACAATGTCCGACATAAAGTTCGGCAGATACAAATTGCTCATTGCCTGCCCATACAAGAGCACAAACGAAAGTAACACGCCAAATATAAACGGCTTTAAATATTTTGCAAGTTTTATCAAGTCTATTTCTCCTTCCTGCTGTTTTGTTCATGTTCTTTTTTTATTTCATCGCTAATATCGATCAGCCTGTTAAAAAGGCTGATCAGCTGCTTTAAGTTTTCTTCACCGTAGCGTTCTATTGTCTCTTCGAGCATGCCGTCTGTATAGCTTTTTGTTTTATACAAAATTTCCTTTCCCTGCTCTGTGAGGGTCACGGTTATTTTTCTCCGGTCGTCTTTATCCATTTCACGTCTCACATATCCTTTTTTTTCCAGCCCGTTGAGCATTTGCGAAATAGCCGGTTTTGTGATATGGTGCATTTTTTGCAGATCCGAGACAAAGATCTTTCGATGCACGTCAAAATGGCATTTTTCATCATGCTGATGATGCATTCTATGCGGAGAGTGCCCTGCGATCCCGTTCATGATCATGAGTTCCCCCATGCGTATATCAAGATCAGGCGGCATCGGCATACCGAGTTTTTTAAAACGCATCATGGTTCGTACAAGCTGTTCTTTGAGTGTACTATCCATTTAATTGCCTCCTTAATATTTAAATGCTAAATAATTAAGCACTTAACTATTATAATGCTATATTTTTATTTTGCAATAGTTTTTTATAATTTTTTTATGCAAATCTTTACAGGTTTTTTCAAAATAAAAAAGCCCTCCTTTTATCGAGAGCATGACCATAGAAAGGCATTTAAATGCCTGATCTCATGATTGGTTTTGACAAGAGAGCCTGTCAGTCGGGTATATATTCGGCTACGTCGGTCAAGGTGCAGTCAAGGATTTTACAAAGCGTATTGAGTGTATTGGTAGAGACCGACTCATTTTTTTGCAGCCGCAAAATCGTTGAACCGCTGATATTTTCATCTTTGCCTTTATTGCGCAATGTGTAGGTCGTTGCGCCTTTCTGTCTCATCGTTTTCCATAGCGGAGCATATGAAATCAAGATGATTCACCCCTTTACTTTTCTACATTATGCCCTATAATGGACATATAGCGTTATGCTCAATATTGGTCATAAAGAAAAGGAGAACAAAAAGAAATGGATTATAAAAAGGCATATCATATTTTATTCAACGCCATCACAGACGCGCTCACAGAGCTTGACAAGGCAGACGATAAATCCATAGAGATGATAAGAGCGGAGAGGATTCTAAAAAACATACAGCAGCAAACGGAGGCGATATATATCGAGGCGAAGTCAAGGCGAAAGCGCAACCCCTAAGAATCAATATACAGTAAAAGCCGGCATTGCTTTTAAGCAATGCCGGCTTTATATAATTTTTTTTTATTTTATATTTCTTTTCTCTATAAACAGATGAATCAGCTTATACATTATAATATTTGCACTTATAACAGTACATAAATTACAAAATATAAATTGCAGAATTACTTTTATAATAATATAATAATTATAGTAATAAATATAAATATCTGATAAAATACATTAATATTACTTTAATACTATAGTTTTAAATTCTATATAACAAAATTAAAATTCATCATGTAATTAATTGCATAATAATAGGAGTACACTAATGGGAATAGAAATTTATAAAGACTATTCACCAAAGATAGTATCAATTTTTTCTGGTTGCGGAGGCTTAGATTTAGGATTCCATTTAGAAGGATATAGAACAATATGGGCAAATGATTTTTCTCAATGGGCTGTTGAATCCTTTAAAAAAAACTTAGGCGATGTTATTCATCTCGGTGATATTACTCAAATTAATCCATATCATAATTCAACTATACCTGATTGTGACTTGATACTAGGCGGATTCCCTTGTCAAGATTTTTCAGTAATTTGGAAACAACCAGGATTAAATGGAAAAAGAGGCGGTCTTTATCGACATTTTTTAGAATTCGTAGATGCAAAAAAACCGAAAGCTTTTGTCGCTGAAAATGTTAAAGGTCTGCTTACTGCTAATAAAAGAAAGGCAATAGAAACAATAATAAAAGATTTTGAGCAAATTACTCCAGGATATATTGTTAAACCACATCTTTATAATTTTGCAGAATATGGCGTTCCACAATTTAGAGAACGTTTAATTATTATCGGAATAAGGATTGACACAAGTTTTAATTTTATCCATCCTAAGCCTACTCATGGGCCAAATGCTTCACAACCTTATATAACAGCAGGTAAAGCATTGGCGGGAGTAGAAAAAATATTGTATAATAATGAACATATAAATTGTACAGAAAAAACAAAACAAATGCTTGCATTAATTCCTGAAGGAGGGAATTTTTCAAACATTCCAAAGGATAACCCTTTATATGTAAAAGGAATGATAAGTCATGTATATAGAAGAATTAAATTAAACGAACCTGCTAAAACAATTATAGCTGCTGGAGGAGGCGGAACATGGGGCTATCATTATCCAGAACCTAGACCTTTAACAAATAGAGAGCGTGCAAGACTTCAATCTTTTCCTGATGATTTTATTTTTATAGGAAGTCCGACCGAAGTACGTAGACAAATTGGAAATGCAGTTCCTCCAGAAGGTGTAAGAACAATTGCACAGCGATTAAAACCATTATTTAGTGATAATTATAACAAAATAGATTTATATAAACTCTCAGAATATCTATCTAAACTGTCTGTTAAAGAACGTTTAGATTATGTAAAAAATGAAATGAACTAGAAGGTATATAAATGGAATTTTTATTTTCTAATCATCCACCTATGCAAACAAAAATGTCAACGTTTTCTGATGCTTTTTATTCTTTATTATCTCAATCGAAACAACTTGATATTGCTGTAGGTTATATAACCTCCGATTCTTTAATAGAGCTTAAAAAATTAATAGAATTAAATGATATTGAAAAATTAAATTTAACAATCGGTATGCATTATTTAGAAAAATTTACAAAAGTTGAATATAAAACAGCATGTGATTTAAATTCGTTTTTAAAAGATAATAATTTTGGGGAAGTTCGTTTAGTCACTTCTTTTCGTTTTCACGGAAAATTATATTCTTATACTAATGAACAAGGTCCTTTTGCCTGTATACTTGGTTCAAATAATTTAAGCAGTATTATTGAAAACAGACAAAGAATATATGAAGTTTCAATATTAATAGACGACTTAATTTATGCTAATCAAATACAAAAATTCGTTTCTGATCTTAATCATACTTCGACTGAAAATATATCAGAATTAGCTATTAATGAATTTAAACAACCACACTCACCACTTGAAAATCACGAAAATGTTAAACAAGTAAATAATATACTATTATCTGAATGTATATCAAGCCTTACCGATGTCTCTTTTAATATTCCCATTAAGGGAGCAGAAGAATCGCCTAAAAGTAATTTAAATGTTTTTTTCGGCAAAGGTCGCATTGGCAATAATGGTTTAATAAAGCCTAGGCATTGGTATGAAGTAGAATTAATAGTACCACAATCTATAACATCACAGCCAGGATATCCACGCAAAGATACATTAGAAGCAATTTTTGATGTGATTACTGATGATGGATGGAAATTCCAATGCAAAATAAGTGGTGATTATAGTAAAAATTTTCGTTCTAAAAATGATTTAAAAATATTAGGTCTGTGGTTGAAAGGCCGTCTCGAAAACGCAGGAGTTCTTTCGGTAGGAGAACTAGTGACTCACGAAACATTACGTAGATACGGAAGAGATACATTTACACTAACAAAGACAACTACACCTAATCTTTGGTATTTAGATTTTGGAGTAAAATAATTAATGACTTACTTAAATAATTATTTAAAAAAACTATCTTTACATGGTAAGATACAGCTTTCTGAAGCTATCAAAAAAACAACAGATGATATAATCCCTCGATACATTTCTAACTTTAATTATAGAAGTCATGTAGTTGGACTTTTAGTAGGTGATATTCAAAGCGGAAAAACAAGTCATATTTTTGGCTTAATAAGTGCAGCTGCAGATGAAGGATTTAGTATCTTTGTTTTATTAACTACCGATAATATTATATTGCAACAGCAAACCTATGATAGAGCCAAAAATGATTTGTGTGATTTTTGTATATGTGATGAAAATGATTTTCTTTTATTTAAAAATAATAACATGCAAGCTCCAATTATTATTATTCTTAAAAAGAATAGTCATATTTTAAAACAGTGGAGAGATAATTTCTCTGCAACCAATTTTTGTGCCGGAAATCCTTTGTTCATTATTGATGACGAAGCAGATACAGCTAGTTTAAATACTATGATTAATACCGGAAAACAAAGTGCCATAAATAAATATCTAGAACAAATAAAAAAAACAACTTCAAGTAGTATATATTTACAGGTAACCGGAACACCACAAGCAATTTTACTTCAAACAATTCAAAGCGGATGGAAACCTTATTTTATATACTATTTTAGACCCGGCAAAAATTATCTTGGTGGCAATTTCTTTTTTCAAGAACTAAATCCATGTATTATTTTTACAGATAATTCGGAAGCAGAAGAATTATTAGTTGACGATGAATTCCCAGAAAATGGCTTAAAAACAGCATTGATAATGCATTTAATAACTTCTGCATATATTCTTCTTAACGGAGGAACTGTATGTAATTTTCTTATACACCCCAGCATACGGACTAATCAGCATATAAAATTTGCTGAAAAAATCGGAGATTATCTAAACGAAATTATACTTGCTTCATCAGAAGCACAAATAAATGATATTTTTAAAAAAGCTTATAGAAATCTTAAAGAAACAAAAATTGATATGAATCCTTTTAGTGAAATTTTTTCATTTATTCATCAAAAACTTGCTAACGATGAGATTAAAATATTAGTTCTCAATTCTATTACTAATTATGATAAAAATATTCAATATAAAAGTGGTATAAATATTATTATTGGAGGTAATAGCTTAGGTAGAGGTATAACGTTTCCATGCCTTCAGACTATATATTATTGCAGGCTTTCAAAAAATCCTCAAGCTGATACAATGTGGCAGCATTCTAGAATGTTTGGATATGATCGAGAGCCATCTCTTATAAGAGTGTTTATGCCACCTATTTTATATAAATTATTTTCCGAAATAAATATGACAAATAATAGTATAATAGCACAAATTGAAAAAGAAAATACAAATAATATTAAACTTTATTACCCAACTAAACTTCGTCCGACACGCAAAAATATCCTTGATAAGCAAGCTGTTGTTATTTTTTCAGGCGGGGTAAATTACTTTCCTTTTCATCCAATAAATAAAAACATTTCTGTCCTTGATAAGCTGTTAGCTCCATTTGAAAATGATGTTTATTCTGTGAATTTAAAACTTATTAACCATATATTAGAACAAACTGGTTCAGAAATAGATGATTGGAATGTTTTTTCTTTTATAGATTTTATAAATATAATTATTAATGAAAATCCAAGAGCACAGGGCAAATTAATTGTACGGCGTAATAGAGATATAGCAAAAGGAACTGGCACATTGCTCTCACCTAATGATAGAAATCTTGGAAATTTATTTCAAAACGATGTTGTTTTAACAATATACAAAATAACAGGAAATAAAGGTTGGAACGGAAAACAGCTTTGGATACCAAATTTAAAACTTCCTAGTGATATTTTTTATTATAGTGTTTTAGTTAATTGAGAGAAAAAAATGGCTGATAATCATTCTAAAGAAATACGCAGTTATAATATGTCAAGAATACGTAGTCAAAATACAAAACCTGAAGTAATTGTGCGGAAATTTCTTTTTTCCAAAGGACTGCGTTATAGAAAAAATGACAGAAGATATCCAGGACGACCAGATATAGTGCTACCAAAATACAAAACAATTATTTTTATCAATGGCTGTTTTTGGCATATGCATGAAAATTGTTCAAATTTTGTATTGCCCAAATCTAATTTAGATTATTGGTTGCCAAAATTAACACGCAATAAAGAAAATGATAAAATAAATATTGATATCCTTGTAAAAAATGGATGGAATGTTATAACAATATGGGAATGTGAATTAAAAAAAAATGTTATGCAAAAAAGATTAGACTTGCTTTACAATCAAATAATCAATAATAAGTTTATATGATATAGCCCTACCAAAAAAACAGCCCCACCCGGAGCTGTTTTTTTTAAATTAAAGAGGTTTTATAGAATAAATACTCATGACTTTTTTTATTTTGTCTCTTCCTGCATAACGCTGTCTTCTTTAGGCTTCTTTAAAATTATAACCAGTAGGATTGCAAACGCCGCTGCGCATCCGGCAATGATGAATGAGAGCGTAATACCTCTCTGTGTTGCCAGCACCGCTTTAGACATAATGGGTGTGAATATCGTTGCGAGCCCAAAGCCGATCATCACGACAGCATAATTGATGCCGATATGTTTTACACCGAAATAATCCGATACGAGCGAAGGGAATGTGGCCACAGCTCCGCCGTATGCAAAAGCCAGCAGCGCAAAGCCGATGATATACAGCGTAGACTGCGCGTTTACAAGCAAGATGATCATGGCGGCGGTGATCGCAAAACTGAATATCAGCGCAATCTTTCTGCCGATTTTATCACTGATCGCGGATATCAAAAATCTGCCTGCCACTTGACCGAGAGAAGCGATCATAACCCCTGTTACCAGCATTGCAGTGTCAATGCCTCTCTCTGTGCCTACCGCTACAAAAATAGCGCTTATCAGCACATAAGCCGGCATCGCAAACATAAAGGCAGCCGTGACCATATAGTAGGCTTTTGTTTTCACCATTTCACCGGTCGTGTATTGCTTTGTTGAAATAGCCGCCCCTCCCGCTTTCTTGGGTGCCGCATAGTCGGCCATATATCCTTCGGGGGGCGCTTTCAAAGCGGAAACAGCGATAATGGCTATCACCGTAAACATGCCCGCGCATGCCAAAAATGTTGTGGTATACCCGTATTTTATCAACAGTGCGCTCACGATCGGAGATAGAATTGTGCCGCTCACGCCTAAGAAAGCCAGCAATAACCCTGTAATAAGTCCTCTTTTGTCAGGCCACCATTTTTGACCGAGCGCTATGAGCACATTGTATACGATCCCGTTTCCGAGCCCGATAATGACTCCAAACGTGATCGACATCATCCAATATGAATTTGCGGGTAAAATCGCTGTAAGCCCGGCGCCGATAATCATTCCCGCATATCCTATCGCAAGACATTTTTTTGTGGATATCTTTTTTTGCATCAGCCCGCCTATAAGATTGCCGACAACAAATACCGATAACACTACCGAATATGGAATCGCTGCAGTCGCTTTATCGACAGCAAATCTTTCCATAACATATGGAAGGATAATGCTGTACACATATACAAAGCCCATGATAAGCATCACGATCATTTGTATGACAAGCAATGCACCGCGTTTATTTTTAGCTTGTTCCATTTTTTTCTATACCTTTCCTTTATTTTTATTTAAAAAACCAATTACATCGTCTCTAATCTGTCATAACACATGTTTTTAAAAAGCTGTGCATACTCTCTGTACCCGCTGCCGGAGCATAAAACATATGGATTCGGCATATGCACAAAGCGCTTGCGGGCAACCTCCATACGCTCCAATCCGTTTTCCATTAATAATTGATGCGTGCTGAGCGCAACATCCACTTGATATTTATCTGTCTGCTTTAGGAAATGATCCACCGATTTAAAATAAGTCACCACTTCTTTAACATTATTCGGCGGGTTTGTGCCTCCCCAAATGGCTGCCATGTGTTTATCCCCAAGATCATATACGGGGAAAATAAAGCTCAGTCCGCCCGGTGTGTGCCCAGGCGTGAAAAATACTTTGATCGTTTTGTCTCCAAGTGTGATCTCGTCGCCTTCACCAACAAAATTGTGGACTTCAAAGTCGGCATGTGTTTCGGGTTTATCCGGGAAAAACGGCTCTTCTACCCAAAAATGATAATCGATCTCCGACATATAAATTTCAGGATCAAAGGCTTCTTTTATCCACCTCCCGCATCCTGCATGATCAAAATGCCCGTGCGAGATAACAAATTTCTTGATATCTTTGGGATCCCATCCTATATCCTCAATAGCGCCCGTGATTGCATCAAACATCTCTTTTTTCGGAAAGATCGCATCCATAAGTATCAACCCTTCACTTGTTTTCAACACGATGCAGTTCGTAGATTTATTGCTGACCAATAACACATCATCAAAAATTTGTGCGTGCGTAAACCAGCTTCCGTCAAACATGTTTTCAATGTCTTTCGGCGTAACAACATACTCTCTCAGCTGTAACATTTTCTCCTCCAACAATTAAATTTATATGAAACAGCAACGCGCGTAAAAATTGTTTCATTATATTCACAGTAATCCCTTTTTTTTGCCATGTAAATAGATAGGAGTGAATATCAATTTTCATTTTTTTTCAGTCATAAATTATTGACGATAGGTCAATCATGATTGATAATTTCTATTTTTATATAAATTTTTTTTAGGCTGTGATAAGATATAGTTAACTTTAAAATCAGCGTAAAGGTATGCAATGAACAGTTACAGCTACAGTATCGAATCTGTAAGAAAAACAATAAGAATATTAGAAATTTTAGCCGAAAACAACGGCAGTCTTCATGTGTCACAAATTGCTCAAAAGCTTGACTGCCATCCTTCCGGCATCGATAGATTCTTGCTTACTTTAATGAGTATGGGATATGTTAAAAAAGATGCTCAAACAAATAAATTCCTTCTGACCGATAAGTTTTTAACTCTTTCCAATCAAATCGTAAACAATCACCCTTTTACGGTAAAATATTTAGAATTGATGCATTTTTTGGCATATGATTACTCCATGACAACGCATATTATGACATTTCACGGCTTGCATGCGATTGCTCTGCACAAAGATACTCAGATACAAAGTCTGGCGCTTAATAATGCTTTTTTTGACCCAAAGCGCTATCTTTATTGTTCTGCCCCCGGCAAGCTTTTGCTTTCACAGCTTCCCGAAGAAGAACTGGATGATTATTTAAAAAATACTTTATTTGTGAGATATCACAAAAATACGCTGACTACGCAAAGTCAAATCAGAGCAGCATTAGAACGCATTAGAAAAGTAGGGTACTCCGTGCACGATGAAGAATATCTTCCCGGATCTTTTGCTCTAAGCTTTCCTTTACAGGCCGGCAATGCAAAAGGCTCCCTGACCTTTATGTGTCATATCATTGATAAAAACAGAGTGTATAACAAAGAATCGATTGAACGTATCAAAAGAAAAATTCAGGAATTGGATTGATATATTTTAAAAAATGATCAAAACAGCTCTGATATGCGGCTGTTTTTTTACTGAATATTGTTTAAAATTTCATATATCAGAATATCAAACGCTCATAGCGCAATATAAATTGCTTTATCAAAATAGATTTTTTCATAGATTTTTTCAATGTTATAATGATATCAGTAAATATAAAAGAAGGGATGAGTTCTGTGAATAATTATGAATACAGGATAGAATCTGTGAAAAAAGCGTTTCAGCTGATCGACTTAATGGCTTGCGACAACGGCGAATTAAACATAAAACAAATCGCAAACGAAATGAAAGCTTCATCTTCAAGTATCAATCGATTTTTGATTACACTTCAAGAAACGGGATATGTGGATAAATGCGCCGAGAATAACAGATATTTTTTATCTAATAAATTTTTTTTACTTATAAATAAAATTTTATCCGACCATCCTTTAATTAAACAGTATCATCATTTAGCCCATCACATTGCACTAAAATACGATGTAACGGTAAACATAAATTCCATATTTGAAAACAACCCTTTTTTGCTTTATAAAATTGAAAGATTTTATGGCAAAGATGTCGACTTTATTATCGGGGATACCGTACCCGCATACTGTTGCAGTACCGGAAAAATGATTATGACATCCTATAAAGAAAATCAATTGGAAAGCTATCTTAAACATCTTACCATTATAAAATTCCAAAAAAACACTCTCACCACGGCAGAAGAAATTCGACGCGAAATAAAAAAAGCCGCAGTCAACGGTTTCGCGGTCCATAATGAGGAGTATGTCGCCGGAATCTTTTGTATTAGTTTTCCTTTGTTTATAAATGAAAAACTGGAAGGTACGCTGACTCTTTTAACCGATATAAAAAACAAAGTAAAAATTTACAATGTTGAAGTCATCAAAGAAATTAAAAATAAAATAAATGAGATAGAATAATAAAATAAATGAGATAGAATAATAATATTTCCGCGATCATTCTATTGATATAAAGTAACTGTATAAAAAAACAGCCCCGCTTGGAGCTGTTTTTATCTTTTATCTGAAAGATTACTCTTTTATTTTTAGTCCCTGCCCGCTTTGATTGCTTCACTCATGGAAATTCTGTTCAGCTTTCTTTTGCTGAGTGCCTTGGATAATTCATACGTGAGATACACGATAACAAAGCCCGCGATGACGTAGACGTAGTTGATCACGATAGGAAATGAGATATTCATACTCTGTGTTACGCTCTTAAACGCCGCATCCATAAGATTTAACGTTACAGGTATACCTAAAATATATCCTATAACAACTACTATCCACGCGCTGTTAAGTATAAGTGAGTTGATTTCTTTTTTTCGGTAACCGAACACTTTCATAAGCGATATTGTCGGTCTGTTTTCCTCAATGATAAGCGAGGTTACTACGTAAATAACCACCAGACCTATCACAAACGCAAGTAGCCCGATTATGCTCAATGCACTTTCTATCGGCTGCATGGAGGCTTCAAAGTTTGCGATCGTATCCTCCACCGAGCTTTTGCTATATAAATATTTATCATTAATGTCAAGCTCTTGTGTGCTCCAAAGCCCGATATGACTTCCCTTGGGATACCCCACAAGACTATTGAAATCCCCAATCGGCATGAAGATATATTCACCTATATAAGCATTCGCTATTTTATCGATAGTGACTGTATACTGCTTGGAGGTTATCTTATTGATCACTTCTATCGTATCACCTTCTCCTATTTCAAGCTTTTCCGCCAGCGGCTGCGTAATAATCACCATGTTTGTATCCAGCACATCCCCCGATTTGTCTTTTAAGGTAATCATCTGTGTATCAGGTTCAATGCCGCTAATTGTAATTGCTAAATCCTCGTTGTCTTCCACTTTAAATTCACTTCCGCTAAACATTTCCACTCCTTCAGGCGGCTCTTCAAGATGGATCGTGTTATAAATGTATTCGTATTTAAACTCAAATGTACCTGTCAGGTTTTCACCCATGAGGTAATCCATGGAGTTTTTGGCAGCAAACCCCATTAATAAAAACATCGTCGCCAATAATATGCCAAACAGCAAAAACGCAAGACGAGACAAACTTCGAAACTGTTCACGCAGTTTGAATTTTGTTTTGAATTTGAATTTATCAAGTTTTACTTTTCGTTCGATAAAGTTGACTTTGCCTGTCTTCCTGTCGCCGCGTATAAGCGACACGGGCGAATGGCGCAGTTCTTTGATTAATATAAAAAGTCCGCTCAATCCCAAAAATATTACCGGAAGCAGTATACTGATGAAGATATAAATAGGTGTGATAACCGATTTGCTGATCGGAATATTAAAATACGCAAGCATAAACGACGTCATTGGTATCAGCGTCAGCAGCCCCAACAAAGTACCGATAATCCCTCCGAATACAGCAATGATAATTGGATACCGCATATAGTGATTAATAATTTCTTTTTTTCGATACCCCTGCGCATAGAGTGTGCCGATAATGGCGGAATCCTTCTTGATCATGCGCAGTATCACTATGCCGCTCAGCACACAAGTCAGCAGCAGCACAGTAATTGGGAGTACAGTGCTTGTTTGGCCTATCCCTTCCATTTTTGCTTTCACAAACGTAACACGGTTATTATTTGCCGTATCTGTCCATTTAGTAACCAACACACCTTGCCGGGCCAATTCGTCACGAAATGCTTTTGTAGCCGACTTCATACTCTCTTCATCGCAGTTGAATTTTATCGAGTAAAACGTTTTAGCGCTATCATAAGCGTCAAAATCATCGGCGTTTAGCATAGCAATGCCAAACGAATTTGGATCACTTAGCAAATCTGACTGCGACTTGATTAAATAAATGTAATTGGGAAGCGAGAAAAATCCCGTAATATCATAAACTTTGGCTCCAATACGTAAGCTGTCTCCGATCTCATAGTTGTTTGCTTTCGCAAACGCAGGATCTAAGAGAATCTGCCCCGCTTCTGCATTTGTTCCTTCTATGATCGCGGGGATATTTACCTTTTCATTTTCGCGAAAAACCCGGATTGTCTTATCATTCTTTATATCATAATCAAATGAAGCCCCCTGCTCAATAAGCACATCATATGTCTTCTCAAGCTGCGAGGTGTTTGTAAGAGGCGCAGCTGTCACAAAGCTTGCGTCTTCCTGCACATATTCTTTCGCAAAAGTATTTACCGATTCCTCCATGCTCGCAGATAGCATATTGAACATAATATACAGTACACAGCTGATTATGATGAGCACGAGAGAACCAATATAGGGAGACTTATTCTCCAGGATCTCTCTCTTTATTTTTTTATGGAGTATCATTACCACTCAATCCTTTCCGCAGGTAATATTTCCTCATTGATTTTTTGTGAAGCAATACATCCTTCCCGAAGTTTGTAGACTCTGTGGGCCATACCGCTGATAGCCGTATTGTGTGTAATGATAAGTATTGTTGTGCCGTACTTCGCATTGATTTGCTGAACCAGTTTTAAAATTTCCTTGGATGTGGTGTAATCAAGCGCACCCGTTACTTCATCACAAAGCAATAGTTTCGGATTCTTCACGATCGCGCGCGCAATGCTCACCCGCTGTTGTTCCCCTCCGCTGAGCTCTCTGGGAAAACGGTGCTTTTTATCCGCAATGCCCACTGCGCCAAGCACCTCATCTGTGCTGAGCGGAGCTGTGCTGATATTGGAGACCACTTCGATATTTTCGCCGACCGTGAGATTGGGCACTAAATTATAAAATTGAAAAATAAAGCCCAGTTCATCCCGCCTGTAATCGGTGAGCTTCGCGTCACTTAACCTCGTAATGTCAATGCCGTCTACGACCACACTGCCTTCATCTGCGCGGTCAATGCCACCGATAATGTTCATCAACGTAGATTTGCCCGACCCCGAAGGCCCCAAAATCACACCTATCTCGCTCTTATTCAGGCTCATATCAAGCCCTCTGAGCACCTTTGTTTCAATCGGTCCGTTAAAATAACTTTTCTTTAGGTTTTTGATCTCAATAAACATTTTTTCCTCCCATTCCGTTCTTTAATAGTTCTAACATTGCTTTGATATCTTTCTGATACGATTCATAGTCATCGATAATATCTTTTTCTTCACTGCGCGCTTTGTTTATAATGTACTCTTTGATTTTTAGAGAGACCCCCATCATAAATAACGCAAGTATTTTATCGTCAATATCTTCTCTGATGCTTTTGTTGGCCTTCCCGTCTTGTATCAGCTTTATGATATAATCTTCCACACTCCCCTGCATCAATGCAAGGGACTCATCCTTCAAGATATTATACTTATCTAAAAATATATCCTGAATAAATAAAGTCACTTCCCTCTCATCCGAAAATTGCTCGAGAAGCTGCTGTGCGCTGTCGTAAAAATAGTCAAACACATTTTTTTCTTTTGGTATCTCATAAACACGATATTTCACTCCAAAAAGCTGCACCGTCCATTGCAGACAATAAAAAAACAATTCTTTTTTATTGTCAAAATATTGGTACATGCTGCCTTTTGCAATACCGGCATTTCTTGCTATTGTAGCAACATTTGCTTTCTCGTATCCATTTTTTGCAAACTGACTGATTGCGCTGCGCACCACTTTCTCTTGTTTTTCCTCATTTAAATTAAAAAATGTATCTTTCGGCAAAATAACCCCTTCATTTATTTTATTATTCTAAAATAACGTTTATGACTATCCGGTCATATGACTCTAAGGTCATTATAAAAACTTCTGGTCATTTTGTCAATCGTTTTCATACAATATTTATTTATTTGCAAATTGATATTCAAATATTTTTAAAAATCAATATATTGAATGCACATAAAAAAGCGGCAAAGCCGCTTCCAATTAAAATAGCATATCTTAAAGAGCGATATTGGAGAATTCTCAAAAAAATAAAAAAATTTTTGTAGTAAGTACAAAAATTTTTTTTATAAACGTATACTATTATTTTTTGATTTTATTTTTTAGCCTAAATAAATTTCTGAATGATTTGCGCGAGTATGATCGTCACCACCCCCACGGAAGCAATCGAAAGCCCGGCCATAGAGCCCATCAGTTCATTGATCTCCATTGCTTTGGCAACTCCTACCGCATGCGAAGACGTGCCGAATGCCAGTCCGTTTGCCACATCATCTTTGACGCGGAACCATTTGCAAAGATACGGAGCATAAACCGTGCCGAGTGTTCCCGTAATTACAATAGCCAGCATAGTCACAGAAATCAATCCTCCGAGCTGTTCACTGATTGCAAGCCCGATCGGTACCGTTACGCTTCGCGGGATAATAGAAAGAATCACTGTTCGATCGAGTCCGAACAACGCGCCAAGCAGCGCCACAGAAACCACTGCCACAACGCTGCCGACTGCCGTAGCGATAGCGATCGGCAATATATTTTCTTTCAGCTTGTTTAAGTTTTTATACAAAGGTACCGCAAGGCAAACGGTAGCCGGTCCCAAAAATGCCGAAATGATTTTCCCGCCGTTGTTATAGACATCATAATCGATATGGAATATTGCCAAAAAAGCAATAATAAGAATACTTGCCACGGGCAGCGGGTGAATAAAAGCCAGTTTTGTTTTATTAAAAAGCCATACTCCTGCCAAATAAAAAATAATAGATATACACACCGCCGCTACAGGCGAGGAAATTATTTGTGTCATCATACTCATTTTGCCGATTCTCCTTTTCTCAGTTGAATTTTTTGAATAAAATGTGCCGTAAAGACGGTTGTGCCAAACACAAGGGTTGTGCCAATGACGCAGATGATCAGCACAGGGAAAAATGCATCTGCAACAATACCTAAATCCCGTGCAACGCTTGCCGCCGCAGGCACGAAGAAAAATCCCATATTTGTTGTCAAAAATGTCGATACATCACTGATCTGCTCCAGCTTCACCACTTTTGTGCACAGTAAAATAAACATTACAATCATACCGAGCACATTTGCCGGAAACTTGATCGGCACAATCAAAAGCAGTATTTCGCAGAAAACATATACTCCCATAATGATTGCAAATTGTTTTAAAAGTTTCATGTTTTTACTCCTTAGTTTCTTTTTATATGTTTATTATAAAAAAAGTAAGTATTATTTCAAGTATGCACAATATAGTGCCTATCTCACTTTTCTCTTCTCTAACTTACTTACAGGTTTTTATTGTGCAAACGACTAATGATTATATAAATCAATTTATTTGTAAGCTTTTTATTATATTTGGTTGTATAATAGAAGATGTAAAATTTTTGGATATGAAGGTAAAAGATATGATGAGTAAAACAGAAAAAACAGCAAAAGCTATTCGGGTGCTTACAACTGTGCCGGTTATGGCTTTTATGTTCCTGACTATTTTGTATAAAATGCGTCCGGAACTCTTTGGTTCAATCACACACTATATTCTGCTGCTTTCTTTCCTCGTTCTATTCCCCGTTTTAGGATATGTGCTGCAACCCCTCTTGCCGCATTTTAAAGACAAAGGAAGAGAAGGCCAGCGCAATCTGGTCATTCTCATGAGCTTTATCGGGTTCTTTCTTGGTTTTATCATCGGACTTTTCCTGCATGCGCCAAGCGCAGTCTTTTTGATTTATCTCGGTTACTTCATCTCCAGCATCATCATCATTATTTTCAACAAATTGCTCCATATCCGCGCAAGCGGACACACTTGCGGTGTGGCGGGCCCCCTGTCTCTGCTTGTATACTTTATTTCTTTTAAAGGCTTGTTGATTTCTCTTATCCTTGTCCCTGTCTACTGGGCTTCCTTAAAGTTAAAAAGGCATACTCTGGCACAATTAATCTGGGGAACATTCATCTCCATATGCGCATTTTTTATCGCACTCTTCATTACGAGCACGGCTATGCCCATTGGAAACAATGTCTGATAATCTTACACAAAAAAAAGACGTATAAATACGTCTTGACTTTAATCATTCCTTTAAAATTTATTATTATCCTACTTGCTTGCTTTTATAGATCAAAATAAAAACGACCAGCATGGTCAACATTTCCGTAATCGGCATTGTCCACCAAATAGCATTCCTCCCTGCAGTCACCGGCAATAAAAGCACCAGCCCCGAACAGAGAAAAAATCCCCGCAGCACCGAGATGATGAGTGATTTTTTAGATTCCATTAATGATTGAAAATAATAGCTTGCAACGATGTTGATGCCCATGAGCAAAAACGCCCACGCATAGTCTCGCATGATTGCAGGCCCGATCAGCAAAATCTCACTCGTGGTATCCATATATATTTTTAAGATGGTCTGAGGAAAAATAAAAATCAAAGAAAAAAATACAAGCCCCATCATCGCTGCCGTGCCCATTGAAAACCTTAGTACACTGTTGATACGCTCGTATTGCCCCGCCCCCAAATTAGCGGAGATAATCGGCTGTATCGCCTGGCCAACACTGTAAAACAGTGCCTGTACAAGAATGGCGATATTGATGATCACCCCGAATACGGCCAATTCTGTCGTGCCAAAGTACCGCATGATCTGGTTGTTAAAGAGAATCACAATCACTCCAAACGATATTTCCACAATAAAAGGCGAAATGCCCATTGCTATAATTTGTTTTAATTTTTTATAAAAATGCACGGGTTTTATGATTCGCAGGTTGCATTTTTTACTCAGAAAGTAGCTGCACAAAATCAATACTGCCACGATCTGCCCCACCAATGTTGCCACAGCAGCCCCCTCAATACCCATATCCCATACAAACACAAAAAAGATATCTCCGAATATGTTGAGCACTCCGCCGCAGATCATGGAGATCGTTGCAAGATATGGTGCTTCGTCGTTGCGAATAAACGCGCTTAAAATGGTCCCCATCAAAAAGAAAGGAATTGCTGCCGTAAGCCACTTTGCATAGCGCAGTACATATGGCACTATCAGCTCATCCGCACCGCACAGGTACGCAATATGCTCTTTATAAAAGGCAAACAGCAAGGTAATAATCACCGACATAACCAGGCCGAGAAGAATCGAAGCCGTAAAATACTCATTTGCCTGCCGCTCGTCTCCTTCCCCGCGCAGTTTGCTCATCAAAATAGAGCCGCCGATACCAAGCAAAATCCCCATTCCCATAAACACATTCCACATAGGCGAAATCACAGAAAGAGCGGCAGCGCCGGGCGGGCCTTCATACTGCCCTGTCGCCACCATGTCCACGGTTACATAAATAGATGCAATGATTGCGCTTCCAAAGGATGCAAACAAATATTTTCTATAAACCTTCCGAATGTTTTTTGTCAGTATTTCCATCTTATTTCCTTTTAAGGCCAAAACAAAAAATACCGGCAAGAATTTCCAAGTGCACTTGGCATCTTGTCGGCAATGCAATGACGACCATCCTCTTTTGAGGATCCCTTACAGGAACACCTTTCCTACAAGTACATAGATGATAACATATCCCACCAGGTTATTCAATATATTCTTTATATAGTTCACTAATTTAAATGATACTTTAAACAGCTCTTAAAACAATATCCTTTGATCTAATGAACCGCTCCTTTTTTATAGCATCATTTTAAATTTCCTTTCATTGGGAAGTATTTGAACACGAGGTATTTTAGGTATATATTTTTTATAATAAAAAAGAGACTGTGCGTCTCTTTATCATAAGGTGATTTAAAATCTATCGTTTGCTGCTTTTTTTTATAGACCGAATAATCAATAGTATCACGACCGCCGCTAATACGACTCTTAATACCAAATAAAATGTGATCGCATTGTTCAGTTCCATTACCGAATACCTCGCTGCAAGCTGATTCTTTTTAGTATTTGGCATATTGTCTTTTTTATTCATTTATAAAAAGAGCGCATGAATTTGGGTATATGCTTATAATTATTTTTTATTCCTTTGGGATTTCCTGGGAAATAACAAATTATAACTCTTTTTGACAAAAAAAGAGAAGATACTTCTCTCTTTCTGCTCTATTTATATTCTGATAATTTATGATTTTTCTTCCGACTGCTCCTCTTTTTCCAGCAAAACATCTTTGACTTTCTCTGCCTTTACTTTTGCATCATCGATAAAATCTTCCGCTTTCTCTTTTAGTTCCTGCCCTTTTACTTTTGCGTCGCTGAGCACATCTTCGGTTTTATCCGCCAAATCTTCCGCTTTTATTTTCGCCTCGCGGGCAAATGCTTCAGATTTTTGCTTTGTGTCTTCATACACATCTTCCGCTTTTTCTTTAAAATCATCAAACTTTTCTTTTGCTTCCTGTGCCATCTCTTCCGCCTTATCCATCGTGCCGTTCATAAACGCATAGGCTTTGTGTTTTGCAACTCTTCCTTTTGCCTTGGCTTTTTTGGCAGCCTCCTGCGCCGTCTCTGCCGCGTCCTGTGCCGTTTCTTTCACGTCGTCCGCAAGCTCTTCCGCTCTTTCTTTCCACTCTTCTCCTATTACTTTTGCGTCTTCAAGGATATCATCGGTTTTATCTTTGAAATCCTCCATGCGCTCTTTGGCATGCTGTGCCGCTTCACCAGCCTTTTCTTTTATTTGATCTATTTTTTCTTTCGCTTCGCTATATGCGCCGTCGATCTTATCTTTGAATTCGTCCATCATGAACCTCCATAAAATTTATGTACATGATTTTGTTACTTTTTATTCCTATTATAGATTTTTTAAGATAAAATTATTCTATGCCAATGAGCACATCGTCTCCCTGGCGCAGTACTTCGTAGCTTTTTAAATCATGTACCTTTACTTTGATTTTAAACAGCTTTCCTCTCTCGGCTACTTTGCCGGTTTTTACGTCAAATGCCGAGCCGTGCCTCGGGCAGATGATGTTTCCGTTTTCGAGCCTGCCTTCCTCGAGTGCGCCGCCCATATGCGGGCAGACGCTGTCTACAGCGTAATACAAACCGTCGATATTTACAAGCAGTATATCTCTTTCTTCGATGATTACTTTCATTTTTTCTCCGCTGCCCAGCTCTTCGGCGCCGATCGCTCTTACATATTTCATCTCACACCTCCCGCATTCTGCTCGCTAAAGCGAATAATGATTTTATTCCTCACTGTCATTATAGCACAGGATAAATAAATTAAGAGAGATAATTCCTTATCTCTCTTATAAAAGTCTTATTGATTGTTTACTTCATAACCATTCATTTATATATAAGCTTTTTTACAGCATAAACTAATATTTTTTGATATGCGGTATCTGTATTAAAACTGCGATATCCTGCCCATATTATATCAATATCCTCATAAAACATCAGTATCTCTTATTTATTTTACTTCATTGCTTCGCACTTTCTTTTAAAGAAAGCTCATCAAATAAAAATCTGGGTTTTTTGCCGATCGGCGGTTTTTTGTGCAGAGGTATATTATAAATAGCCCGCAATAATTTTTCGTATTCTTTTTCATATGTATCAGCGGATGATAAATCTATATATATGATTGACTCAATATAAGCAGGGCAATATGGTTTTTTATTTTCATCAAATTCAAAAATTACGGGAATAAACTTATCCGTAGATTGATTTTGATATAATTGTGGCGATATTATTAAAGTTTCTTCACCCACCCCGCCAATACGATGATCGGCTTTTTCTTTATATCTTCTGTCACAAATAATTAAAATTTTATCGATATCTCTGTCCACTACCGCTTTTTCCATAAATTTGTATTTATTTTGCCCCGGCGTTAAATACCATTTATCAAATAACACATTCACTTGGTGTCCCATCAGTCTTGTAGCCAATTCTTCAACTTTTTTTTCAAATTCTTTACCGGACCATGAATATGAAATAAATACTTTTGGAATTTTTTCCATTATTTTCACCTCCTTTGCAATTAATCATAAAAAGAGGAATATCTGCACTTAAGTTTACTTTGAAAAATTAACTTTTCGGTAAATATTTTTCCATAAGGACAAACACTTGAAGTCTTTTGATTACAAATAATCATATTTACATCATTGTCATAACTGTTTTGAATCATAATTATACTCCTTTACATATAATATAGTAATAGAACGACAATAAAAATTTCCGCCTTGGTCATACTATTTACATACAAAATATATATAAATCGTCTTTTTTGGCGGAACGCATCTTTTCTTGACATTATAAAACTCTTATGTTAGCATATATTTCAATATGTAAAATAGGTACATTATGGTTTCAACCGCCGTAACCTATTTAAAAATGGTGACTGTGCCGAAGTCACTATTTTTAATGTAGTGCATACTTGCTCTGATTGCAAGCAGCTGTGAATGATACTTTACATTTTTGCATAATTTCTTCCCTGGACATCTCCTTTATTAAATGATAAGGCATAAGAAGCTCTCCCGCAAAACAATCGGCCTGCCATTCCGGATCTTCGTAGGGTTTGATATTGCATTTTTTTAAATTACGCCGGAATCCGAATCCCATCACACTCATGAGAACATAGTGCCCGATTTCATGAGCGATAGAATAACGATCCCGCCCACTCCCCGCATATGCGCCATCATATACACTTTCTTTTATTCGCATATAATGATTCATAACATCTGTATCTCCCTGTACAGAGTCCGGAAATTCTTCATCAGGAACAACTTCAAACATAAAATCTTCTTCCCCGAAAATATCCGGCATAATTTCAAGAACTTCAATAACCGGGAAAAAAACTTCATTTTCCAGCCCTAATATTTGTCTAAGACCTAATGTTATTTTGCGAATCGTATCGCGCGAAAGAGACGTCGCAATGTAATCATTCAATCTTAATGTTTCTCCTTATTTAATAATTGTAAAATACTGTCCACAGTTTGTCCATCCATGCTTTCGAATCTGCGAGAAAAAACCAATGCCAGATCTCTCTTTTTCGGCGTGACACCTCCCAGCATTATTTTTACACTTTTTTTATCCTTTTCGACTGCTTCTTTTAATTGCTTCATCGTTTTTTCATCTAATGAATAATGAGCTTGCAGATCCGAAATCATTGTAGCAGGAACCGCACGTTTTCCAACTTCTATAGCAGATAAATATGAAGACGATTTTCCCAAATTAACTGCCATATCTTTAAGTACTTCATCATGATCAATTCTTATTTTTCTAAGAATTTTACCAAATTCAGTTATCTTCACATTATTTCCTCCCTTCCGGTAAATTCATGTTACCATATATTGGTTAATTTGTCAATCATATATATGTAATATTTCCACAATTTTTGTGTTATTTCTATACACGATATTTTCTGGGCATTCCAATAAAAAAGAGAGAGGCTCTGCTCTCTCTTCAGTATGCTTTGTTATATAAATTCTTTTATTTTTAAATTTATTCCTCATCCGCATCCGTATGGATCACCAGCACCGGGCACGGCGCCTCGGCGATTACCTTTTGCGCGACTGAGCCTAAGAAGAATCGTTTGATCTGGGAAAAGCCTCTGTTTCCCATCACGATCAGATCCACTTCGTCGTTTTCTGCCACTGTTAAAATGCTTTCATAGGGTATACCGGGGAAAACGTGTTTTTGCACCGTCAGCCCTTCTACATCAAGCATATCAATGAGGCCGTCAAGCAGTTTTTCCCCCTGTTCTCTGAGCGCATTCATCAACTGCTTGCTGTAGCTGTTTATATATCCCTGCGACAGTATGATATTGTCCAGTGTGTAATCAAAATCGTCATTGACGACTGTGAGAAATTTAATTGCCGCGTTTTTTTTCTTTGCTATTTTCACAGCTTCCTTCGCAGCATTTAAGGATGCTTTCGAACCATCGATCGGTACTAATATTTTCATAAACATATCCTCCTTAAAATGGTATCTTTTTTATTTTAATCTTCCGCTTCCGTACGGACAACTAAAACGGGGCAGGGCGCCTCCGAGATCACTCTTTGAGCAACAGAGCCTACAAAGAATCGTTTGATTTTAGAAAAACCTCTGTTTCCCATCACAATCAGATCAAACTTTTCGTCTTTTGCTATTTCGGTAATACTCATATAGGGTACGCCAAAGACGACCGCTTTTTCTGTGGTGATACCGCTCAAATCAAGCTGATCCATGAGTGAGTCAAGCAGCTTATTTCCCTGCATCAAAATCAGTTCATTGTTGTATTCATTCAGATATCCCCTTGTTATGGCCACATCACCCGAGCTGTTCGCAAAATCTTCATGGACCACTGTGAGAAATTTGATTGCCGCATTTTCCTTCTTCGCTGTTTCCACAGCTTTTTTCGCAGCGTTTAAGGATGCCTTCGAACCATCGATCGGTACTAATATTTTCATAAGCTTACCCTCCTAAAATTATTTTAAAATGAAAATAATTTATTACCATTATTATACAATACGTTGCAATCATCGTCAAACACAGGCTTATTTCAGCCAATAAAAAAAGCGAGATAACGGCTTATCTCGCTTTGATCAAATATGCTTACTGAAATTTTTTATTTCTTTAGGCTATGTCACAACAAATAGTTGATAAATAAGGTTTTTTGTAGGAGAGCATTAAACTCTCCTACAAACTGGAATTTTGAAGTCTGAACTGTCCCCAAAAAAGTAGAGCAGTTTTATATTTTCTTCCGTGTCAAGATTATTCCAACGATTGTCCCTATAAGGATAATCGGCGCTAACCTGACAAACAGCCATTCAAATACGTGAAAAGCTACTCCGACAACAGCGGCTTCAGGGTCACTATAATTCCAACCTAAGTAAGGACTATTTAATACTATTAAGACCGCAGAAATTGTTACTATGACCGCACACAATGAGATAAGTAGCCAATGAAACTTTTTTCGTCTCGTGGTCTTCCTTTGTGCGAGCTGTAAGTTTATAATCTCCAGTTTTTCGGAAATCGCTTTTAAGTCATCAACCTTCGACTCAATAACAGTTTCTCCAAGCAAAGTGCTTACGGGTGTTTCAAGCACCTCTGATATGGATATTAACATATCAGAATCAGGGACTGACAATCCTTGCTCCCATTTAGAGATTGTTTGTCGCACCACATTCAGCTTGATAGCAAGTTCTTCTTGCGAAAGTCCTTTTGATTTTCTGATTGCTTTAATGTTTTCGTTTAACATTAGGGATAACCTTCTTTCTTCCAGTCGTTATCACTATTGTATGAGGAACTGCCTGCTGCTACAAGCAACGCATATTAACATTCAAGTTTTATAGTCGTGGTATGCTGTTGGGTATGTTGATGGCAGGCATATCCAATCAGCTCCTTTTTCGGGCACTTTTTCCTACTACTAAAAAGATATGATGATACCGTCCTTATCCGCATAGAGCGTATTGAGCGCCCCCATCGAAAACACATAAACTTTTTTGGCGTGCAGTTTCTCCTCGATCTTTTTTTTCAAAATCAATGCTTGCTTTTCATTGCCTGCATGTGAAATCGCTATAATGTGTTCGCTAAAATTTTTGCGCATTTTACTCATTAATTGTATCATTTTTTTAAAAGCTTTTTCTGACCCTCTGGCCGTGGAAAAAACTTCAATATAGCCATTGCGGGCACCCATGATCGGCACCACATGCAATTTCTTTGCAAAAAATGCTTTAAGGTTGCTCAGCCTTCCTGCCTTTCGCAGATTATCCAGGCTTACCGATATGAACATGGTTTTCATATCCGCGATAAATGTTTCCACTTCACTGCGTATTTCTTCAAAGCTCCTGCCTTTTTGGCGCAGTTCTTTAATTTTCAGATGAATCAATGTCAGCCCCGGTGATGCGCTTAATGAATCAAAGATATGAATCTTTTTTCTGCCGGGGTGCTCTTCTTCATAAAGCTGTTTTGCAAGCATGGCAGAACTATAAGAACCGCTTAATTTTGAAGTAATGGTAATCCCGAATACGTCTCCGGGAGTTTCAAATGCTTTGTAAAATGAATGCGGAGAACCGCAGGCCGTTTTAAAATGCTCGGCTTCTTTCATTTCTTTTACAAACTCATTCATATTGATATCTTCCGTATCGATCCATTCCTTTCCGTCAAGATCAATATGGAAAGGTATGATCTCTACATTTTCTTCCTCTTTCATTTCTTTGGTCCTATCCAGACTGCTGTCCGCTATTATCCGTATCATTTTTATACCTTCTATTCTCAAACCTTCTTTTTTTATTTTTATATCTATTGGATAAAATCAATCTTCATTGTTTCTTAATTTTAGGATATTTATGTATTATAGCACAAGCAGGTGTATTATTATAGGAATATATCTTTAAATACATACTAAAAGAGAGAGAATGCTTTCTCTCTCTTATAATCAAATATGCTTACTGAAATCTGTTATATGAATTTTTATATTTTTCATCGATCAATCTTAATGTTTCACCAAATCGTTGGAAATGCACAACTTCTCTTTCACGAAGGAATCGCAGTGAATCTTTCAAAAGAGGATCATCTGTCATCTGGATCAAGTTTTCATACGTTGTTTTCGCTCTCTGTTCGGCGGCCATATCCGCATACAAATCCACGACCGGATTTCCCGTTGCCACCGTTTCTTTCCCTACGTTAAACGGTACTCCTCCGGAATTGAGATATGCGGGATTACATCTGTGTTCAATATATCTGTTGTCGAACCCTGCTTTGATCATTTCATCTTTTGTCGCTCCGCAAATGAGCATATCATAAAGTGTTGCCACCATTTCCATATGCGCAAGCTCTTCTGTTCCTATATCGGTCAGGATCGCTTTTCCTTCATCATAAGGCATGGAATAGCGCTGATTGAGATACTGCATCGACGCGCCGCTCTCTCCGTTCGCCCCGCCGTATTGCGTTAAGATGTTTTTCGCCATGCGCAGGTCTTTTCCGCTCACCTTCATAGGATATTGCAATTTTTTCTGGTATACCCACATACTAACATTCGCCTCCCATCATATCGCATCTTTCCCATGGCCATTTGCCGTCGATCCAAGTCCATCGGTCGTCCGGGCTCATGCCGTAGATTGTAAGAGGCTCATTGAAGGTCTCTTCGTATTGCACGATGAGTTCGCAAAGCATTTCCGCATAAAAGTTATGCTTATTGATCATTGCCGTATCATTCCAGTGTGTGTCGAGATACAGCGCGATATCAAGCACCATGATCTGGCACGCGCTTATTTTGCGCAGCATTTCTTCTTTTTCTGTATACATCGGCTGCTGCGGTTGCAGCGGCGGCATTGAAGGCTGGAATGGCCAGCTGTTATTTTCTACGTTTGTAGCGGACATAATACTGTGTTCCCTCCTACATTACCGGAATAGCTTGAATACAGCGCAACAAACGCCGTTCCCTTCATTAATGCTTCATCCTCCGGGTATAATGTTGTATCTATCTGATAAGGCACATAGGCATTTGCGTACTGAGGATTCACAGGCATAAACGGCACCAACGGAACGTATTGGTTTGTGTTATTCATCTATTGTTTTCCCCCCTAAATTTCTTATGCCTTTATCAGAATTTTCTGCAGGCATAAGCAGGTTTCAACATATAATATGCGAACGCTGTCAGAAATGTACTTAAAACAGGGAATTTAAAACAAATTAATTTTATTTTATCTAAGAAGGTTCATCCGTATCAAAGCAGTAAGAAAAAATATGAAAAACTGCTGTTCACTTTATATGCGGCTTGAAATGAACTGTGAGGAATTTTCGGAGATTCGAGGCGAAAAACAGTATTTATCATATACCCAAAAGTCTTTTTTTGTATTGATTTACAGTCTCAAAACAAAAAAATCATCAGAGATTGCGGCGCTAAATCGGATGCACGGGCACATATTTTTCGGCGAGTGCGGGCACACAGCATTTTTTCTTATGCTTTAAGAACCATGCGCATTTTTCGGCAATGCATTCCACGTGGTTTTCTTTGGAACTGAGTAGAGGACAGATCATAACGGAATCTGTAATTCCATCATTATTATCAATTAAAAAAATACACAAATGAGAACGATCTAATTTATATATATAACGGCTTTTGTTATTTTGGCTACCTGCTCCATCATCACCTTGTGTCAAGGGGAGGACTTAAAAAATATAGCTTTTACTGAAAACTTAAATGCATGTTAACTATCATTCTTTTTGGGAAAATAGCAACTCACGCAATTCTTTTAGCTGTTTATTAATTTCTATGTACTCTACACTCTCTTCCGGAGACATTGTAGCGATTTTACTTTCTATCACCTCTTGTCTCAAAAGTATTTCGGAGCATATCCAAAGTTCCCTCATAGGCCTCATTCCAAATTTAAAAACTTTATTACACATATACTTTCCAATATCAGTTAATCCTTCTATACTGCCGTCAGCTTTTCTACTCAAATGTAAATCATACTCTTCTGTTGCCGGATCAATAAACCCGACCTTTCCGTCATTCATAATGGTTTTATCTTCTGTTGGCCACTTCTTAGATTTTTTGTGATTGCAGGTAAAACAAGAATAAACTAAATTATAATAATCCTTTTCTCGTTCGGGTGCAATGGTCTTAGGGACAAGATGGTCAATTTCAAATCCTTTGGTCGTTACTATCTCTTTTTTACCACAATAACCACATATGTGTCCAAAATCTTCACTCAATTCACATCTATATCCCTGATAAGTTGATTTAGCAGCAACCTCATCTCTTCTTTTGATTTTTACATCTCCATGTACTCTCATAAAGCACCTACTTGATCTTATCTATAAGTTTGTCCAGTGACGTCAATATATCTGTCATTTTTTTTGACGCGTTTGTCGTTAATAATTCTGCTGGCAAATCATCCACTTCATTATAGGCTCTCAAAAGCTTAAATAATTCTATTAAGCGTTCTTCTTCAGTTGAGGAAATATTATTTATATCCTTTTTTGCTTTTAACTTTTCAAATTCGGATTGATGACGCTTTAGCCGATTTTCAAATACCTCAACGGCTTGTTTGAAAGTATTTATTAAGCCTTCAAAATCAGGAGAGTCAATATCTGCATCTAAGTTTTCTCTTTCAATAAACAAATTCTTAATTACTAAATTCTCACCAATTCCAGCATCGCAGTAGTTGGTAAGAATAATACATGGTAAATCTGGTAGTTCGCTATTTATATATGCAACAAGTTCAGTCCCATTAAAGCTATATGCCTCCGTTAACTTATAGTCGACAAGCATACATTTTACTCCATTATCAAGAATCCATTCCAAGACATTTTCCATTGTCTGAACTTCTTCAACGAAAAGTAGCTCGATATCCTTTCGGCTTAAACGAATTTTATAGTCATCAATTAAGTCTTTGTCATCATCAATGAAGCCTACCCTATACACAGAAGCACCTCCTATCGTTTTTCTTTTAATGTTATGGTAATGTAAAACCCGGTGTCGTGAGTTTTATTTTCCGATAAATCAATAAAGCCGTTATACTCATTAACAATCCTATTTATAATCCACATTCCCATACCTGTTCCTATTACATCTCCATTGGTCGAACGCCTATCACTTTCAAATGATTCCAATATTAGGCGAGGATTTTTTTTATAGCTATCGGACAATCCAGCACCACTATCACAATATTTTATTATTATTCCATTTTCAATAGAACTTATGCTAATATTTATTTTTTTATCTAGTGTCCGAGAAGCATCAAAAGACGAAGCACTATTAGCAATTAAATTATTCAAAATGCTTTCAATTTCATATGGAAAACACTTAAATACAATATTATCAATAGAATTGCTAATTTTGATATTTTTGGGAGATAATGCCGATTCCCAATCTAAAATCAATTTTGACAACAGCTCATTCACACCTATATTTCGCATGGTACGTTTGTCTCTTCTGACAGATTCAACTGTTACTTTAAACCATGACGTGAAAAAACTCCTGATTTCATTAGCTTCTAAAACATATTTCAATGCTGCGTCAATGCTTTTATCAAGCTGTAGGGCATCTTTTGCCATGGATATTTTCATGCCTAGTTTATGAGTGACTGCTTTTATCTCGTGAATATATGTATTTGTCACGATACCAGTAGTTGCCAAAACCCGAAGCATTTGCAGTTCTATTTCTAACTGCTTAATGGTAGAATCTTTTTTTCCCACCAATGCAGAAACCTTTTTAACATCAATTAATTCAGGAGAATAAACTTTATTCCCCTGTTTCGCTTTTTGTTGGTTCTTGGCATCTTGCTTTAGTTTTTGTTTGAGCTCTTTCTCTATTCCAGCAGTGGGATGCAATGAGTCGTAGTAATCATTTAATGTTCTGCATACAAATTGCCTGTCCCGCTCAAAAAATTTAATAATATTTTGTATAAATTCCTGTAAAAGCAAAAATTCTTTTGTTTCTACAATACCTTGCCTATTGGCTTGATCAGGCAAAGTAATATTTGTACGGGATATATAGATACTTCCATGCATTTGGTCAGAATTGACACGCCATGCTCCAGTTTTATGTGATACTGCTGCCGGTGATTTGTTTTTTCGCAGTGATAACATAAGCCAATCTACTGAAGTAGACTTAGGATCACCATATGGTCGAACCCTGAAACCGTCTCTGTAAATTCTAATTCCACCGAAAGAATCCCGAATATCTGGTCGGCCTGTGATGTCTTTATAATAATATTTTTCGCGTTCTACTTTTGGTGCGGTAAGTTTTGCAAAGTATAATGTACCTTCAAAATTTCCAATTGTATTATTCACAAAAGCCTTGCTTCCTATAACTTCTGTAAAGTTTGTATTTATAATAATGGGTTCTCCCTTGAAATAGCCTTTTTGGACGTCATCAAATCCTGCTTCACTAATTACCTTATCAAATTCATCTCCAAAATCAAATTCGTCACGATTTATAACAACACTGACATTACCATCGTTAAGAACCTGAAATTTTATCTTATAATCATAGGAAAAACTATCTGTATCCTGTAAAAGAGCAGCATTTTCCAAAGAAGTATTACTTTCGAAGAAGTAAATATTAAAAACTTCTTTAAATTCTAGCGGTATCAAGGTTTTCAGGTTTGTTTTTATACTGTCTATTGTTGATGTATCCCAGCCATCTCTTAAATTAGTTAGTCTAAAAATGGAGCCTGTATTGTTAAATTTATCATTGATGAGGTTTACTACATTTTTATTTACAACTTGACCCAAAAAATCAGAAAAAGCAATATTGGTCGTATTAAGTTCGGCTGTAATATCTGTTATTTTCTGACCAAATTCAAATACAGACCAATCTACATTCCATAATAGATGTTCATTCTCAGAAATTGTCAATAAGTTGCAGTTGTCAGCAATCCTATCCAACGCAAATCTTCCGATTCCCTTTGCACCTGTTTGTATACGCCCCTTCTTTGTAGTAAATTCTGTCTTTTTAGATGAACTTCCGATAGTCATCCAATGTTTAAGTATTACGTTCTCCGTCATACCTATCCCATTGTCACCAATATAGAGAGTATTTGTTTCTTTTTCGAAATACAGAAGACAGGCAGTTGCATCTGCATCGTATGTATTTTTTACAAGCTCTAATACCGCTCCATCCAGTTTGGATACATTTTCACGACCAATTAGCTTTGCAGTATATGCATCTACATTAAACGGTATCCTTGACATAACCATCCCTCCTGTCAAAGTCTTCTTTATTTATTAGGCTAACGGGAAAAGTAAAGTTATTTATATCCTTAGGGGATATTCTAAATGAATTCCCATTAGAAATTACACCGATATTTTTTGTATATTCTAAAAATAAATTACTGCACAGGATGTCCTTTGCTGTTGTTAGCGTAAATATATCCTGATTATCTTTAGGAACTATATATAATCCCGAAGTTGGAATGACATTTTTATTTAGAGAGGCAACTTTAACTGTACCGGTTATTAATGTGGAAATTAGTAACTTATCCTGATTCAAATGCAATAATGCCTGTGAGCGCCCATATTCAAACCAGTTAATTCCTTTGTCACTGTTACGATCGCGTAGCTTTTTTTCAAATTGTAGCAAATATTTTACAGCATACGGAAATTTTTTGCGGAATTCACTGTCAGAATATTTCTGTAACAACCCGTTTTCTGCGTAGTAATAAGGAAAAATAATATATTCTTTTTTTCCATAATTCAATGCTCTAGGGCTTACTGCTTCTCGCAATAATGTCTTCTCAATTTTGTGTTCTTTAACCGTGACATATTTATCATCTTCTATAAAATCAGAAATAATATATACTTCATTTAAAAGTGTAGCAACACTGCTGGCAGCATGAAAATAATCTCCAAATCGTATTAGTTCTGGTGTGTGCGATTTATTGGTACTCTCCTTAAATATCCACTTGTTTTTTAATGCTTCCTTTTCTATAACAAAGCTTTTTCCTTCGCTGAGATTATGATATGTAATATTTAAATCGGGATTACCCACATCACAAATTATTATAGCGGAAGCAGTAAGTTTACCGGCGAAAAGCTTTTGATTCTTATAATCGTAAATATTGGTTAGATACGGTAAAATATAATTTCTCAGATTTAAAGCAAATTGGTTCTTAAAGATATTGCTGGGAATTAGATAAGCTAATTTTCCTCTCTTTTTTAATGATTTGATACTCGCTTCGATAAAAGCATAGCAATAATCAAATTTCCCAGTTGCGCAGCAACAAAAATTTTCTCGTGCATATTTTCTATCAGTTACATCAAGTTCTTTATATGTAATATAGGGTGGATTCCCTATAACAAAATCAAAACTATCGATGATATTTTGTTTAAGGAAATCACCTTCAAAAATGTTCCAATTAACATTGCTTAAACCATATTCGCTAGCTATGATATCCAGTTTTGATTTACAATTACCGATATGTATCTTATCAATTTCTGCACCCCAGATATCTTCTTCAAGACCTTTTCTTATTTTGGCAAGCGATAGCTTATGATTTAAGCAATCAACAATATACCGTTTCACAATTTCAGCTAAAATGCTACCATCGCCGCATGAATTTTCAGCGACTTTTTTCCCATATAAATCTTGGGTATACTCTACATAATCCAATAGATGCAAAACATTTCTATTTGGAGTGAAAACTTGGCATTTAGTATTAACAGACATTATTTCACTCCTTTCATTTCAATAATTTTAACAATGCATTTTTCTGTTCGGATGTAAGTGTTGACCATTTTTCCAACATTTCTACCTGCTCTTTATTAAGTGCTACTAATTCTCCTTCATTTGCAAAAAACTGCGATAATGTTATGCCAAAAGCACCACAAATATCCTCAAGTGTACTAATGCTCGGATCATTATTTCGATTAAACATATTGGAAAGAGTAGATTGAGACACTCCTGATAACTTTGATAGTTTATACACTGTCCAGCCTCGCTCCTGTAGCAGTTGTCTGATTCGTTCCAAAGTATTCAAGTGCCCACCTCCGCATTATGCTTCTTATTATACTATACAATTGGGTTGCAATCAATAGCTCATAAGTGTATTGAAGAATTAAATACAAAGCTGTTTTCTATTTGCCATCTTACTCAAAATATAATATCTTCTTTTATATAAAATAATTACGTTTTCAATCTATATATAAATTATATCATAAAATATTACAAACATTGATAACAAATACAAACGTTTACTTTTTCTCCAACATAAAAGCACCTCATCGGTGCTTTATAATTAATATTCCTGTTCATTCAAGATAATATCGCCATGGTCTATTTCATATTGCTTGATATAATTTTTTAAAATCCATTCGATTTCTTTGTTATAAGAACGGCTATTTTCATTAGCCAGTTTACGAATCTTACGGGACAATGTTTCTTCTAATCGCAATGGATAAGGATTTGCTTGTTTCATAAACAGCCTCCTTGTATCTATTTTTATATTTATAATATCATTCTCTATCAAATGTTTCAAAGAAAAGCAGGAAATCCTGCTTTTTTTATACCTATTTTTTATTCTTTCTTTTGCTGATAACATATTCTTTAAAGCTTTTTATTTCTTCAAGCTCTTCTTCTGTAAACTCTCGTTTATCATGATCATTTACAATGGCTTCGTCACGACCGAGCAGATAATCTACGGAGCAGTCAAATATTTCGGCTAACTTAATGAACGTCTTACTGTCCGGCTCACGAATACCTTTTTCCCAGTTGCTGATCGTATTTTGCGCCACTTTCAACAAATCGGCTAATTCTCTTTGAGTTATTTGTTTTTCTTCTCTTAACTCACGTATGCGTATCATAAAGCGAAAATCTCCTTTTGTTGAATATATCACATAAAGGGATTTACATCAAAATATTTTTATTATATATCTCAATATGGGATTGACAGGAATGTTTTTATGTGATATTATCTCATTATGAGATATTTTAATTGAAAGGAAATAAAATCCCATGTCTGTATTAAAAGACCTCTTTTACGGAGATAGTATCCCGAGTGAACACATCATCCCCGCGAATGCGGAGTATCAGGCAAACAATAAAAAGATCCTTGAAGAAATGGACCGCTGGCAGCATAGTCTCAGCAAAGAAGAATTTAAAAAGCTGGAAAGCCTGTATGACTTATGGAGCGCTTCTTCCGCCATGGCCGAAGAGCACTCTTTTATGTATGGCTTTCGTCTGGGCTGTCTGCTGATCATTGAAGTCTTATACGGAAGTGAAACAAATAATCTTTAACTAAAAAAGCAGGAAAAATCCTGCTTTTATTTAGAATTATTTTTCTTCTTTCGTTTACTAATAACATATTCCTTAAAGTTTTCTATTTCTTCCAGCTCTTCTTCTGTAAAGGCTTCCCTTTCATCATGACCGGTTACTGTGCCTTCATCATCATATAAGTTTTCTATATCCGTTCTCTCTAAAAGATAATCGGTTGTGACATTAAAATAGTCAGCCATATTTTTTAAAGTTCTGAAATCAGGTTCTCTGTGGCCGCTTTCATATAAAGAAACCGTGCTTTCGGAAACTCCAAGTATAGTTCCTAATTTTTTTAGCGATAATCCTTTGCTTTTACGCAATTGTTTTAATCTTTCCATATTACACCTTAAATATTGAGTACATTATAAACTTTGCAATTAGCAAAGTAAATTTACCTTTACAAAACGTCAAGTTATTCTAAGTTTTTCCTTGACAAAATGTAAATATATGCTTATAATTAATTTAAACTTGACGATATGTAAAGTTTTGAAAGGAAATAAAATCCCATGTCTGTATTAAAAAACCTTTTTTACGGAGATAATATCCCGAGTGAACACATCATCCCCGCGAATGCGGAGTATCAGTCAAACAATAAAAAGATCCTTGAAGAAATGGACCGCTGGCAGCATAATCTCAGCAAAGAAGAATTTAAAAAGCTGGAAAGCCTGTATGACTTATGGAGCGCTTCCTCCGCCATGGTCGAAGAGCGCTCTTTTATGTACGGCTTTCGGCTGGGCTGTCTGCTGATCATTGAAGTATATGGCAGTGAAATAAATAATCTTTAACTAAAAAAGCAGGAATTTCCCCTGCTTTTTTATCCCTATTTTTTATTCTTTCTTTGACTGATAACATATTCCTTGAAGCTTTTTATCTCTTCCAGCTCTTCTTCTGTAAAGGCTTCCCTTTCATCATAGCCGGTTGCTATGTTTTCGTCATCTTTATATGGATTTTTTATATCTGTTCGCTCTAAAAGATAATCGGCGGAACAATAATAATAATCAGCTAATTTTATTAAAGTTTTATAATCCGGCGAACGTGTCCCTAATTCATATTGAGAATAAGCTGCTCGAGTAATATTCAAATACTCGGCAACCTCTTGCTGGGTTTTACCTAATTTTTCTCTTAATAATTTGAGACGTTTCATTAATATTCACCTCATTGATTTTAATTATATGTTCCAATATGTCGCATTGCAATTAACGTAACATATTGTTTCTATTATAAGACAAGCTATACAATCATACTTCTTTCATATTTGAAGAAAAGTAAAATCCCGTCTCTGCATTAAAAAAACCTTTTTTACAAAGATAGTATTTCCGGCGAACACCTTATCTCTTCGCATGCCGAGTATCTGGCAAACAATAAAAAAATCCTTGAAGAAATGGACCGCTGGCAGCGCAGTCTCAGCAAAGAAGGATTCAAAAAGTTTGAAAGCCTGTATGACTTATGGAGCGTTCTTCAGCCATATCGGAAGAGCGCTTTTTTATACACGGCTTTCGGCTGGGCTGCCTGCTGTTCATTAAGGTATTATACAGAAGCGAAACAAATGCTATCTGATGAGAAAAGCGGGTGCTTCCCTGCTTTACGGGCATTGCTTTTATTTCTTTTTCCTGCCGGTAACTGTTTCTTAAATTTTCTGTTCTGTCGAAACACGCCATCATTTACTTTCTTATAGATTACAATAGGAAATTGACATCATTGCTTTTATGTGATGATTCCCTTTACGGAGTACGCAAAAAAAAATAATTCAGGAAAGGAAATGAAAGAAATGTCAATATTAAAAGAACTCTTTTTAGGAAATATTCACCCCGGTGAACATATCCTGCCCGTAAATTCAAAGTATCAAAAAACCACGGAAAAAATCTTGGATGAAATGGCCTACTGGGAAAAAAAACTGAGCAGAGAGGAATTAAATAAACTGGAGAGCTTATATGCCCTGTGCAGCACTGCCTCCGCCATGACCGAAGAGCAGTCTTTTATCTACGGATTTCGGCTGGGAGCATTGCTTATGATTGAAATATTGTATAATAAATAAAACAACCATTTTGGTTCTTTGAAGACTAAAAAAAGCAGGGCTCCCCTGCTTTGATTGTGCATTGTTTTATTCTTTTCCTTAATGACTTTCTCACAGACAATTGTCTATTGTAGACTTCTTTGCAGTGGACTGGTAAAATGTAGCAGGGTGAAAAACAAGATTATGAAGGATTTTTTTATCGAGCATATACCCGCTGCCCTCTACGGCGCGGATTCTGACAGAGTGTTTTTGTTTATTCATGGAAAAAACGGCTTTAAAGAAGAAGCTGCCCGATTCGCGCAAACCGCATCTTTGGCAGGCTGGCAGACCTTAAGCATTGATCTTCCCGAACATGGCAAGCGAAAAGCCGGCAGCATAAAACTGCTGCCGTGGAACGTGGTACCGGAGCTGCAAACAGTGATGGCTTATGCAAAAAAGCGCTGGCATTGTATCGGTATTCGCGCAAACAGTATCGGAGCTTGGTTTGCCATGCTGAGTTTTGCCGATGAGCCAATTGAAAAATGCTTATTCGTATCGCCTGTCCTTGATATGGAAAAGCTGATCCGCTCTATGATGCAGCGGGCTTCAATAACAGAAGAACAGCTAAAACAAGAAGGGCAAATTTCCGCCGGCGCAGAGACGCTTTCCTGGGAATATTTCATCTATGCAAAAAATCACGCAATCACCCGTTGGAGCACGCCGACATCGATTTTGTATGCCGGCAGAGATGATCTTACCCCCCGCTGCACTGTTGATGCCTTCACGATTCGTCATCATGCAGCCCTAACCGTCATGGAAGACGGCGAACACTGGTTTCACACTCCGCAGCAACTCGCATTTTTGAAGCAATGGACAGAGCGAGCGCTGTCCTGATCTTACTGTCAGCGCAAAACAAATCGATCTTTTTCTCAATAAAAAAAAGCAGGCAAACTCCTGCTTTTTTACATAGCGCGTCCCTACTCTTCTATAATGGCATACGCGCGTGTGGGCGAGCCGCTCAGCCCTTTCAGCTTCAAAGGCACCGCGGAGAGGATGCATGTCATATGTTCCAGCAGTTCTTTCGGAAAATTCAGTTCTTCAAGCGCCCATATTTCATTTGACAACAATATCTCATGTGCCGGCACCCCTGTGCCTTCATACCACCCTCCGACGCTGAACCCGTCGATACCGACTCCCTTTACCTTTTTTTCCACAAACCACTCGGCAAGCTCCCCCGACACATAGGGCCAGTCTTTGTAATACTCCGGTGAAAAACTCCTTTTCTTATCCCATCCCGTGTGCAGCAGTACAATGCTGTCTTCGTCGATCAATTCCTCATAAGCTGCCAGATGCTCCACTGCAATGCCTTCTTTTGCATTGATGATTCCTTCCAGCTCCACAATCACCGCCTCTCCCACAAACTTGTCCAAAGACATCTCATCTATTGCCTTGCCCCCCACACAAAAATGATAAGGCGCGTCGAGATGTGTGCCGGTATGAACATTTATATTCAACCGCTCGGCTGTGAATCCGTCGTTTCCGCTCACTGCCTCGTTCGTGATCTGCGGATACGCAAAAGTGGGCCACGCGGGACAATTATGATACGTTGGCTGGGACATATCATAGATTTTGTAATTTTTCATTTTTTGACTCCTTTCAAACAATGGTTGTACAAATTTTACCCTAATAAACTATATGTCCCATTTTTTATTCTTATTACAAGAATTGCTTCCCGCCCGCCGACCAAATTTAAATAATAAAAAAAACACCCTGTAACAGTGCTTATTTTGCTGATTCTATTTTTTATAAATGATGTATGCTGCGTGCAAAAAGCAAAGCGTGAGAACTTTGCTTTCTGCATGAATTTTTTTACTTTCATTGTGTTAGTTTTACAGATTATACGCTTAATTTACTGTTGTTTTAAAAAGCAGCCTCACTCCTTCCGTCAACATATAGTACAAGTTCTTGTAGTCGTATACATTATATAAGAAGCCGCTTCAAAAATCAAGTCTATATCACAATTATAAATATAAAAATTTTATTGCGCTGCAAATGCGTCTGTCTGCATAAAAAAAAGCACCGTCAAACGATGCTGATAGAACGGTTTTATATCTTATGATACATCCATTTCCCGCTCCGAAACCGCAGTGAAGTCAGCACCAGCCGCATGGTCTGGTCGATCGATACGGCAAGCCATACGCCGAAAATGCCCAAATGAAAAACATAGCAGAGTATCCAGCCCGACAGCGGACGAATGATCGTCACCGTCACAAACGACACATATGCCACATACACCACATCTCCCGCTCCGCGCAGGCTTCCCGCAAAGATGACCTGCGATATCTGCATAAAGGTGATGTAGGACATAAACATCATCGTAGTTGCGGCATAGATTAAAATATCGGCTTCCGTTGAGTAAAGCTTAAAGAGCTGCCTGCCTAATATGATAAAAAGGATCGACAGCATGGTGGAAAAAAACACTCCGAGCCGCTGACAGATGCTGCCGTATAACTTCGCAAGATCCTGCCGTTCCTGCCCCAGGCTTCGCCCGACCAGTGCCACGGCCGCCACCGAAAGCCCGTCGCCGAATGCGAAGGAGAGTATCAAAAACTGCATGCCGATCTGGTACGTCGCAAATGTGATCGTGCCGAGGCGTGCCACCAAAATAGCATATGTTAAAAATCCGATTCGCAGCAATATCTGTTCCACAAGTGTGGGTGCTGCGATTTTTGTGATCGTTCGCACGGTTTGCTTTTCTAATTTAAAGTATTTAAATGCCTGAAAATAGATAAACTGGTCTTTATGCGCTACCGAGTATATGCTCATAAGGCATCCCACACCGGTGCCGATCACTGTGGATATTGCCGCTCCTTTCACGCCGAGCGCGGGAGCGCCAAAGCGTCCGCTGATCAAAAAGAAATTACATATCACCGTCACGATATTTGCGATCATATTCGTGCGCATGGATATTTTTGTGTTTCCCGCGCCGCGCTGTGCCGCGTTGTTGACCATAGTGATTGTCGTAAAAACGATGCCGCCCATCACGATCTTGAAAAAAATCACGCTGTCGTCATGCGTGTCGCTCTCCGAGCCCGCAAAGCGCATGATCGGATCTGCAAAGCTCACACATACTATGGAAATGATCGCTGTCAGCACGATCGTGATCACCATAGCCTGCACGAGCACCCTGTTGGCACCTTCTCTGTCTTCCTGACCTCTCTTGCGCGCCACAATGGCCGACACGGCGATGTTGAGCGAAAAAATAAAGCTGATCGCAAGCAGCCTCGGCTGGCTCACAAGCCCCACCGCCGCAACAGCGCTTGCTCCGATGCTGGAGACCATCATCATATTGATCATAATAACAGAGCTGATCAAAAAAGATTCAAGGATAGAAGGCCATGCCATTCTTATCGTAGATTTCAGCATTTGTGAGCCGGACGGAATCGAGCCCATCGGCTTCATTTTCCCCAGCATTTTCGCAGTATTGATCAGTTGCATAATTCACCTAATAATCACTTTACTAAATAGAAAGCATCTCTTTTTTTTTATATGCGTAAAAATAAAATAATGTACCGATATAAAAAACAGACTGCATGCCTGTTTTTGTAAGTCTTTTACGAAAAGCGCATATGAATAAAACGATTCTGAATGCAGCATATTTATTGCGTGCAGCCTAGAGAGTATTGTATACCTCATTTTTCTTTTTTGCAATATAGATAAATATTCATCATAACGTTGCGCTTCTATTAAAAAAAATATCGTCGCTTCATATAAGCTGCTGTATGCCTGCGTGCATTTTTATATAAATTCATGCGTAATCTTTGTCAAAAAAAATCCCTCCTGCACCACACAAAAGGAATTTTAAAATGTTTCGTAAATACAACTCTGCACACGCATCTACAGCATCAGCGCGCTTGAAAGCCTTTCTGCCTGACTTTGCAGTATCGTTGATAAGTGTTCTTTTTCTTCTTTGAGCGCAGCGGCAAAGGCTTCTTCCTTTGCAAAATCATCATGCGCAGCCATAATTTGCCCTAAAAACATAATCGTGTCACGTTCAAGTTTCTCCGCAATTTTAAGCACTTGTGAAGAATCCCACACTTCCTTATCTCCTACTTCTTCTTCCAGCTTATCAAGAGGTGAAGGGGCATTTAGCATTAAATTCAAAAATTTTGCTTCTTCTTGATCGATTTCATAGGTTTTGCCTTCATATTTTTTCAGCTGTTTCAAATAGAATGCTTCATGTTTTCTTTCATCTTGCGCAAATTTCTCAAAAGCTTTTTGCGTCATTGTTCCTTCTGCCGCTTTTGCAACTTTCTCGTAGAAAGTATATCCGTCCGCTTCCATTTTTGCCAGATCTGCCATTACTTTAGCAACATCAAAAGCTACTTTTGCCATACTAAAACCTCCTTATAAAATTTTTTTAAAATTCTAATTACATTATATCATATTTGTAAACGGATACAAAAAATAAATCAATAAAATTTTATTTTTATTTTTTAAAAACCGCATTGTCAAATTTTACTAATGCAAATTACTTTGAACATAAGGCATAATATTGTCAATTTTATGAAATAATACTATTACTATTAAAGAAAAAATCATTTGAAAGGAACTATTGTATGAAAGCTACCGGCATTGTAAGAAGAATAGATGATTTAGGACGGGTTGTCATACCCAAGGAACTACGACGAACCATGCGAATTCGTGAAGGTGAACCGCTTGAAATATACACGGATGCCAACGGGGAATTGATCCTTCGCAAATATTCTCCCGTAGGCGAAATCAGCCATTCCAGCATGGAATGCGCGGAAGCCATCAATCAAATCACCAAGCACACATGCTTGATCACAGATAAAGACAGAGTCGTTGCCTGCAGCGGCACGAATAAAAAAGAATATATCGATCAGCCTATCAGTAAAGAAATAGAAAATATGCTTTTAAGCCGAAAAAGCCGTATGCTTGATCATGATGATGTAAAAATTCCTCTCACTTCAAGTGATGCAAAAGAGCATTTCAGTCAGGCATTTGCGCCAATTTTGGTATATGGCGATGCGATGGGCATGGTCATTATCACAAATGATGACAGCGACGATAATTTGAATCAATCTGATATGAGTCTTGCCATGATGGCGGCGTTGTTTTTCGGAAAACAAATGGAATAACTTCTCACTTGATTTTATAAAAGCACATATTATCATATGTTTTTTCAATAATGAATTAAAAGGCACATTATGTGCCTTTTTTCTATTTTATATCTGTTTCTTTGTCTACAAATTCGATGTTTGTTATATTTTTATTAAATTTTTTTAAATCGTTTTTAATTTTTTCTTTCGCATCGTCAGTCATATTATTAAAATCGTCTATCCACACTTGGAGTTTATTATCTGCCATGCTATATTTATAGTTTGTAATCTTGTTTGTTTTGAAATAATCTTCCATATCCGCATTGGTATATTTATTTGTAGTGTCATTATCGGTGATCACTTTAGTCGGATAATCGGCGTCATACAAACTATTTTTATAATCATTTACATTATTGTCATCATAAATGCTTTTCGTAGTGCTTGTACAACCGCTGACCACAAACAACAGCAGTATCAATACGATACCGATGAATAATTTTCTCATACTATCCCTCCTTCAAACATTATTGTTTGTTAAAGGAGCGAAAGCTATTCCTTACAGCTTTTTACTTTTTTTTGTTCATCGGCACAACAATTTTTCCGCTGTTTAATTCCAAATAGATGACCCAATAGCCTATTTCGGCATCTTTTGTGACACTGTGCCAGTAAACATATCCTGTAAGTCCGCGCATCGGCTGATGACTTTGCATATATTTACCAAGCACACCAAGCACAACATATTCAATATTTTCATTGTTTGGATCTTTTGAATAATATCCGACAATTCTCGACGGATATCCTTCCTGCTTGAAAGCGCCGGTATTAAAGTATAATGTTTGATAATCGATCATATGCTCATTTAATTCAACCAAAAATTTTTTGCTGTTGTCCACACTCACAAACCATTCATGATTTTTAATTTTGGGCTCAAACGGTGATATCGGTCTGAAATATTCGTTTAAAATTTCTTTTGTAATTTTATATCCGGCGGGCTCACTTTGTTTTTTTGCGGATTGAATATATTTTTTGTTTAATTGCTGCACTTTTTTGTTTTGTTCTTCAATTTTTTCTAAATCTGATTTATTTTCATTTTGAATAAATGGTTGATAGCGTTTTGTTTTTTGATCGTCTGTAGTTGTGTCCTCTATTTTTTTGTCTTTATAAATTATAGTATCCTCTTTTTCTTCATCTGTATTTTCATTTACATTTTTTGACAATTTTTCTTCAATTTCATTGGAAATTTTTGACCATTCAGGCATAAGAGCTTGAAACTGACCACTTTGTGTTTCTTCTTTTTTTGCTTCATTTTTTATCTCATTTGTCTTTTGGGCATTAATATGTATGTCTTTTTGTGTCTCCTCTTCTGTTTTACTTTCTTTCGCACACTCCGCTCTGCTCTCTTCTGCTTTTTCGGTTTGTTTTGAAGCTGTTTTGGCTGTCTCTGTATTTTTTTCCTTTTTAAATAACCCAAGAAATTCTACGTTATATAAGAACAATATTTCGTCATACTTTTCGATATTATAAATAATCACATGATTAAATTCTCTCAGTTTTTCTGCATCAAAACTAAGTTTAAATTTATTGCTTTTCGTATTATCAATAATAAAAAGATTCTTTTTTTCACTTTCGTTATACAACCCAATCCCATACTCGGCTTTTGGCATATTTAAAAAAAACAGGTGCAGATCAATTTGTTTTTTTTCTTTGTGATGACTTATATTAATTCCACATTGAAAGTTATTTTTACCCTTAAGAAAGTCATACCTCACATTCTTCTCCTCCTTTAGCTCTTACCTCATATAGAAATATTTATTCGTCTTGCTAATAACTTATTCATTATCCTAAAGCAAATATGCATAATTGTCCTCTTTTTTGGCAAAAAAACAACCCGCAATGCAGGTTGTTGAGATATTTTTTTCACTTTTGCTTGCTGCTATAGCAAAAAATTATATTCTTTACTTGTTTCAGCTTTGTTTTAAAACATTTTCCACCCAGTTTAATACCTGGATTCTAACGGTATCAAAGTTTTTCTCTACATTCATACAAGGACACGCAGAAATAAACTCGTTGTTTTTCTCAATGCTTTCTCTCGCTTTGGAGATAGCATGTTTGTCTCCGCCTTCATGACAATAAAAATAGGCGATTTTTTTATTTTTCAACATGCCTGTCTCAAGCACTGTGTAAACGGACGGCGCAAAAGTGCCTGCCCAGATCGGCGAGCCGAGCAATACCGTATCGTATTGATCAAGATTGACTTGCAGCGCATTAATTTTCGGCTTTCTTTTCATCACCACCTGACCGCCGCCCCATATAAACTTGCCGAATCCCTTGGTTTTCATTTCTCTTACGGGCATTATTCTTTCGATATCCAGCGTCAAGCTGTTTGCTAAATACTCGGCGATTCTTTTCGTGCTTCCTTCATAAGAATAATAAAGTATCAATGTTTTAGACATTTTTCAAATCTCCTTTTATTGCCAAAAATAGTTTATATCCTTCATATAACTGTCTCAGCTTATGAAACTTTACTATAACAATGTCGCTATGTTCTTATTTTATAACCATTTCATTCTTATCTTTATCTACAAAGCCCGTGAGCACTTCACAATTAAAATAGTCCTTCAAAAGCGCTGCAAGCTCACTTGCCGCTTCGTCTACTTTGCCTTTATTGACGTTATGAAAGCCGTCGATCGGGAAAAAGACCGTCTCGCTTTCAGGACTGATTTTGCCGATATCGCTCTGCCTATAAATCCATTTTCTTGTGCGGATGCGCACGTCATCGGCATATACCAGCTCTCCTGCATCCAGTATCTCTTCTTCACTTTGTCCCAACGGCAAAAACAAATCGCCCTGCTTTGAATATCTTACTTGGATATCACCGCTCAACGCGTCAATATCGTGCGAACCCATCGGCAGCTTATATTTTACGGAGATGTAATTGTTCAAATCCACGATTGCGTTCAAACTGGGCAGCCCGCTGCCTTTTTGCACACGCTTCAACATCGCCTCAATAGAGCACGGAAATCTGTTTGGGTTTATGCCCACAGTCTGCATGGCCTCTCTGTAGACGGTTATAGATTCATGTTCCTTTAAATTCACGTCTTTAAGCTCATTTTGGGCTTTCTGCACCTGTTTTTTTAACATTTGTGCAATATCATCGCTTGCTTTCGTGTTGTCGATACCGCTTGCCACGATTACACCTGCACAGTAATCTTTTAATTTTTCAAATACTTTTTTATCAATAATAAATTTCATTTTTTATCCTTTTCAAAATCTATCTTAAATGCATCAAATTCGCTGACGGATAATTCTATCTCACGAACCATCTGTGCTATGCCGCCTTCTTTGTCCGATTCCATATTGATCACGATCTGCGGATCATGCAAAGAAAGCCTCATGAGGATCCATCCGTCCCCGTTCTGCCTATCTGTCAGCACGCGCACCCCTTCATAAGAAGGCACTTCGATTTTCCAGCCTTCTTTATTTTTCGCATAGGTTTTAAATGCGTCTAAGATAACCTCTCCATATTCTCTAAAGTCTTTCTTTAAAATTTTCCCTCTCACTTCAACCGATTCCACAGGCTCACGAAGCATGCTGATCGCATCCGAGAGAATTTTGCCTTTTTTTGTCATTTCTGCAAAAAAAATTAAAATTTTGACCGCCATATATGCGCCGTCATCCAAAAAGAAATTTTCTTTAAGTGCGCAGTGTCCGCTTGTCTCAATAGCGATAGGCGTGTAGACTTCTTTGTCGTTTAAACGGATAGCTTCGTCAATGACATTTTTATAACCCCGCTTAAATCTGTGATGAATCCCTCCGATACTTGCGATAAATTCGCTCAATGCCGTCGATGTCACAGAATCTGTCACGATCACGCTTTTTTCTCTCTCGCCTACAACGATCACCGACATCAAAGCCACAAGCGCATTTTTGGCAATGATCCTGCCCGATTTATCCACAAAAGCCGCTCTGTCAACATCTGTATCAAAAATAATTCCTAAATCCGCTTTGGCATTGAGCACTTTTTTTGAAAATTCTTTCATGACGGCTTTATTTTCAGGATTTGGTATATGGTTTGGAAACATTCCGTCGGGTTCAAGATAAAGGCTTCCCTCTGTATTGGCGCCAAGCCGGGTGAGTATGCTTGTAAAAAAACCGCCCGCACCGTTTCCGGCATCAACGATAATGCGTTTGCCTTCAAAAGGTCTTTGCTGCTTTGTTCTTTTTTTGATAATATCCGTTAAATAATCACTGTATATTTCTGTCAATTCAAGAGACTTGATGCTGCCTTTATTTTGTACCGGCAAAGTATTTTGTGCATTCAAAAGCACTTCTTTTAAAAGGTCTTTATTGATGCCGCCTTCTTTTAAAAAAAATTTCATCCCGTTTCTGTTGTACGGAAGATGGCTTGCAGTGATCATAATGCCGCAGTCGGCATTGATTTCTTCATAAATCGTGGACATAAAAATAGCCGGCGTTGATGTCAAAGCCGCATCGTAGACGGTAAAGCCTTCATCTGCAAAGCCGCCGAGTACGGCTTGCTTTAAAGCAGGGCCGCTGAGTCTGCTGTCCATGCCCACTGTTGCCGAAAAAATTTTGTCTTCTTCTTTTTTGATATATTTTACTTTTACAAGCCGCGCAAATGAGCGCGTAATGTTATAGGCAATCTGCTCATTTATTGTTATTTCTTCTGTTTGTGTTTTAAGTGCTACCCCCCTTACATCTGAACCGTTTTGCAGTTTCAGTAATTCTGACATTCCTACCTCCTGATGTATACAAATATACTGTTTTTAACATATCCTCCGTTATAAACAATATCTCCTCAATAAAGTCTTTTAATAATTTTTTATACTATTGTCAAAACTTTACAAATAATTATACCGTTTTATATATAAAATATCTACCTTCTCTGCTATAAATCAATATTTTTATACTTTACTATTATCTTTGCATGCTGCGATATAATTTTTTTGTCTGTGATACAAAATCAACATATACCAATTACCATAATTTATATAAAAATTTATTGTTTATCGATAAATTTTTATTGACATTCGTAATATAATAAGTATACTACTAATAAAGAGGTGATGTAAAATGAGATATACGGGAAAATATTCCCTATCCACATTTATTAAAATTTTAATACTCTTATCCGGGCTTTCAGGTATTATCATTATGCTTTCCCTGCCCTGGAGTCTTCCTTGGTTGATGAAATTATTTTATGAAAACAGTGCAAATAATCTATATGTATTTTTTATGATTATTTTATATATATTCGGACTTTCCACTCTTGCGATTTTAAATGAGCTGCGCATTATTTTTCTTTCTCTTGAAAAAACAGATCCATTTGTTCATAGAAATGTTGTGGCACTCAAGCGCATATCAGCATTATGCGTTGTCAATTGCAGTGTATTTTTAGTCAAAATTTTTGTGGCCAATTCACTGATGACAGTGATTGCATTGTTTGTTTTTTTTGTCGCTATGCTTTTCAGCCTTATCTTAGGCGAAGTTTTCAAAAAAGCTGTCGAATACAAAGAAGACAACGACTTGACCATTTAGGAGGCAGCTATGGCAATTATATTGAATTTGGATGTCATGATGGCCAAAAGAAAAATCTCGCTTGGCGAGCTCAGCGAACGCATCGGTATCACCAATGCCAACCTGTCGATCTTAAAAAACAATAAAGCAAAGGCCATCCGTTTTTCAACACTTGAAGCGCTTTGCAGAGAGCTTCAGTGTCAGCCTGGTGATATTTTAGAATACTCTCATGAAGGCGAGGTATAAATCATGAACTATTTTATAGAAAAAGACAATAAAAATCATATACTTTTAATTATTTTATCGGTCATTACTGGGGTGGTGTACACCGTATTGTTTCATAAAACGCTCTATCCTACACTCAATTACACGCTTTTTATGCTGCTTATGTTCTCTTTCACATATGTGATGCTGGCTCAAAATGAAAACTTTAACAAAAAAACATATTTTTTGTTTACGGGTATAAATTTTTTATATGCTTTAAGCTATACGCTTTTTATGAATACGATGCTGCGTCCGATAACGTTTCTCGCGGTGCCGCTGCTCTATATCACAACCGTGTTGATCAGCACGAAAATTGACCCCACTTTTGTGACCTATATAAAATACTTGATTTTTCCTTTCGCGTATATATTCAGATTTTTTTCAAACCTTATTCAAACAATTTTTTCAATAAAAAAATCCGATGGTAAAAATCGAAATATCTTTTACGGTATCTTATTCAGCATCCTGTTGCTTATCATTATTCTGCCATTGATGTTTTCTTCCGATATGCTGCTCAATACTTATTTTCATCAATGGTTTGAAAATTTTGATATACATCTCGGAGATATCATTTACTATGTATTTTTCTTCTGCCTTACATCGGCTTATGCGTATGGCTTTATCCGCTTTGCAATAGAAAAACGTTTGACCTTTAAAGAAACCGAAGAATTCCTGCAAGAAACCTCTTCCACAGAAGAAAAGATGGCAGGTAAAGAATTCAAAACACAGATCTATATCGTCTTAAGTGTTGCAACAACTGTCTATGCACTCTTCTGTATCTTTCAGTTTGTTACTTTGATTATAGGCTACAAAGCAGGCCTTCCCCTCAATTTTGATTATGCACAATATGCCAGAAGCGGTTTTTTTCAGCTTGTCGCCCTCACTATCATTAACCTTGCGGTGATACTGATCATCTTTAAACTGCTGCAAAACCAAAAACACGGCAAAGCAATCCAGATACTGCTAAGTATCTTTACCGCTCTTACGCTTCTGCTTGCAATCTCTTCTTTTTATCGAATGCATTTATATGAAGCGGAATACGGATACACCATGCTCCGATTGTTTGTGTATTTACTGCTGATCTTCGAGTTTGTTGTGCTTACTTTTGTCTTTATTAAAATCCACAAGCCCGCGCTTGCTTTCATCAAGATTTTATTCATCATTGCGCTGTTTTATTATCTGGCTGTCTTATGTGTAAACACGGAAGCATATGTGGCAAAGAAAAATATCGATAGATACTTCTCCACCGGCAAAATCGATGTATCCTATCTATACAACCTGAGCACAGACGCAGCCAATCAATTCAAACGCCTTGAAAACGCAGATGATAATGAAATACAGCTATTTCTTACAGACCAAAAGCAATATCTTCAAAATATCGAACAAATCGATTTCCGAAAATACAATTATTCGCTCGCCCATGCAAAAAAAATATTTGAAGATTTAGATATTGCAGATATGGTTCATATCCAAATCATCAATGAAAGCTCTGTTACATTAAACGAGATCGTCTTTAACAGTGACAATGAAACACAAGTCATGGATGGAGAGCTTGCTCCCTATGAAAGCTGTGATTTCTACCTTACAGATACAAACAATTCTTCGTATTCCGTTACTTTTACAGATGAAGCTTCTCATACACAAACGCTGGATATCTCCTTAGATTTCAACACCGGTGCTTCGCCCACGCTCTTTCTTTATAAGACAAAGGATGACTGGTCGATTCAAACATCCAATTAGCCTTGTTTATAGCCAACATCACCGGGCGGGTCCGATTTCTACCCGCCCTTATTCAGATGTCATCTTCTTATAGCCCCCTCTTTTTTGCTTTCGTATCAGTCGGATCATACAACACCTCAATGAGAAGTCTCACACCGGGGAGCTAAATATCAAATCCCGCACCCGTCATGATCTAGAAAACCTTGTATATGGTCAAATCAGTCCTCCGTCAAAAAATGCGGCCAGGCAAATACTTTTTAAAACTCACTTCACAGCCGTTTTGTTTTTTATACAAAACAACGAATATGTCATTTTTGGCATAATAATTTGAATACTATCCATGTAACTTTATTAAACAATCGCAGGGAAAAACTGTGTTCTCTGCAACGCCTTTCTTCCAAAGTCTTCTCTTGAGCACATCCGAAGAATCCGGCAGGGTCGACCTCTTGAACAAATAAATCAGATACCCTCCTTTTTACAATTCCTCCAATTATTGCATATCAAAGCAAATACTTTCTTTTTGTTTGCCTTGATAACTCAGCTTCATTTTGTTTTTCATAAGAGATATTTTATGTTTTGAACATTTGCCCGATTTGAAAATATACTCCTTTTCAACCTCGTCATTGCGTTATTTTTTAATACTGATCAATTTTAAATTATTTCTCCACAAATCCTGTCCAAACCATAGCATTTTAATTATTTCTTTCTTTCATATTCCACTTTACTGTTATCATTCAATATCATGCTTTGTTTCATGATTTTGATCTTTTTTGTAAATTTTAATAAAAAGAAAGCTGTCAGAACTGTCGTCAGTAAATCTGCTATAGGCTGCGCCCAAATAATTCCTGTAATACCAAATAACCTTGGCAAAATCAAGATTGCCGGAATAAAAAACAATCCCTGCCTGCTGATGCTGATTATCCCGCCTTCCTTTCCATACCCCAAAGCCAAAAACATGGCCATATATACCATTTGAAAACCAAATAAGATAAACACAATCCCATTCGCACGCAGTGCACGGCTGCCGATATCAATGAGCACCAAATCGTCTTGAGAAAATAAAGATATGATTTTAGTAGGAAGCAATATAAATAGTAAAGCAGTTATTCCACAAAATATGGTAGCCCATTTTAAAGACAGCTTGGTTGCTTCATTTAATCGATCAAAATTCTTCGCACCATAATTATAGCCAGCCACCGGTTGATAACCTTTCATATATCCAAACACAATATATGTTCCTAACGTCATGATACGAATCACCACACCAACAGCCGCAACTGCAGAATCACCGTATGCACTGGCCGACGAATTCGATAATCCCATAGACACACTCGATAAAATTTGAAATACCAAAATAGGAACCCCCACCTTAAATATTTCACTGTAAATTTTCTTATCAAATGAAAAAAGACGCATTGAAAAGCGCAAATATCCCTTTTTCCCAAATATAAACCAAAAATATAAGCCTAACGTTGCAATTTGCGCAATCACCGTTGCAATTGCCGCCCCTCGTACGCCGAATCCCAAAAGATAAATGAAGACAGGGTCCAATATCACATTCAGGCCTCCCCCAATCAACATGGATATCATAGTAATTTTTGCCCTTCCTTCAGCAGTGATGATATTGTTCATTGTAATATTAAATATGTTTAAAATAGAACCCGTCACATAAATAAGCGCATATTCTCTTGCATACGGCAAAATAGTTTCAGTCGCTCCCAGCGCTATTAAAATGTTGTCTAGAAAGCATAACGCAACCGAGATAGATATAAGGCCCACAAATAAACTGGTAAACAAAGCTGTCGAGGCCGTTTTATTGGCTTCTTCTTCTCTTTCTTCTCCTAAAAGACGTGAAATATATGAAGCAGCCCCGCTTCCAAACATCATACCGAGTCCGACAATAATCTGTACGATCGGAAAAACAATAGACACCGCCCCCATTTGGCTGGTTCCGAGTCCTCCGACAAAATAAGCATCCACTACACTGTAAAGTGCTGAAACCATCATTCCGATCATTGTCGGAATACCTAATTTCAACAGCACTTTAGAGATCTTTTCATCTCTCATCATTTTTAATTTTTCATCATTTAAATTCATTTGTTTTTCTCCTTTTTAGTTTAGTTGCTATACACTTTTTGCAAAAAATAAAAACTATCTATTTTACTCTTATATGTTTAGCACCTATACTCTTTATATAAAAATTTTTTATTTGTTATCTTTAACTTTTTTCAAAACTATCTATTTTATTGCTCAATGCAATAAGAAAATTTTTTAAAAATTCCTTTTCCTGCTCTGCTGCACTTTCAAGTATTCCTTCAAAAACATCATCAAATTCTTTATGCAGTCTTTGGTGATGTAAATATGCTGTCTCTCCTTTTGGTGTTGCATGAAGCATGAGCCTTGAAAGATTGCAAGGATCCGCCTCTTTTTTGATCATGCCTTTACGTTGCAGTTTCATAATAATTTGTGACACTGCGCCTTTTGTAACCCCTAGCATATCGGCAAGCCCCGTAACATGAATGCCATCATTCTCTTTGATAGCTTTGATCATATGGATTTCGGCTTCATATAAAGGTTGATCCGTACCATAATTCCTTATTTTTTTATCAACTTCAAAAAGTTTTGTTACCACTCTTAAAAAAAGATAGCTGAGTTTGTTATTTTTACATTTCATATTTAACATGCTTATAGTATATAGATGCTATACACTTTTGTCAAGACGGATTTTATCTTTTCATTTATCAGGTATGTATCCTTGATGTACTTCTTTTTATTTTCCCGCTTTAATGATATAATATTATTTTGAAAATATTACAGGAGCGAAATTATGTTTTTAATCGTAGGGCTCGGTAATCCCGGCAGAAAATACGCGCTTACACGTCATAATATCGGTTTTGAAGTCATCGATTATATGATTGATAAATATCGTCTCATCAACGGAAAAATGAAATTCAAAGGCGAACATTACACGCATTTAATCAATAGGAAAAAAATTATTTTCCTCAAACCGCATACCTACATGAACTTAAGCGGTGAGTGCGTGAAGGCTTATGTTGACTATTTCGACATTCCTCTGCAAAATATTATGATAATATATGATGACACCTCGTTTGAACCGGGCTTTCTGCGTGTGCGCAAGACGGGCAGCGCGGGCGGCCACAACGGCATGGATGATATCTTGCGCTTACTTGGTACCAATGACATCGCACGTATTCGCATAGGCATCGGCAGCCCAAAATTTGAAATAAAAGATTATGTGCTCTCACGCTTCACGGCAGAAGAAATCCCCATCATGCAAAAAGCTGTGATCAACGCCGCAGATGCCATAAAACTTTTTATTGAAAATGATATCGATCAGGCGATGAATATTATCAATCGCAAAAATAAAAAGCAGGAAACCACCACAGAGAATAATGATGAATAAAGATCTTATTACACTTTTACAACGAGATTCTTCTTTAAATAAACTATTAAATCAAATCAGGCAAAAGCGCTCGGTAAACATCAGCGGGATGGAAGATGGTTTTAAGAGCGTTTTTTTATCTTTTTTAAAAAGCGAGCTTAAAGAGAGTATTATTTACGTTACTTCAACAGATTTTCTCGCAAAAAAATTTATTGGCTCACTTCCATCTGCCCAAAATGCAATGCTTTATCCCTCTCTGGGTCTCTATACCGGCATCAGCACTGCACATGATAAAACAGCTGATTATCAACGAATCAATACGCTGTGTGCTCTTAAGGAAAACAAGCGTGCTTTTATTGTCACAAGTGCCGAAGCGCTCTCCACACCTATTTGCTCCAATCTATATGAATTTATCTTAACGTTAAAAGTTGAAAGTAAAGTCGATATTGCGGACCTTTGTGAAACACTGGTTAGTCTGGGATATGAACGAAGTGAACTTACCGAATCACAAGGACAGTTTTCCATACGTGGAAGCATTGTCGATATTTTTGCGATCAATCATAATCATCCCGTCAGAATAGATTTCTTTGACGATGAGATAGAAAGTATAAAAACCTTCGACGCTCAAACACAATCTTCTCTTCAAGCGATAAAGGTTTGTAGCATATACCCATCACGAGAAAATATTTTCACAACACATGAAGAGGCTCTTCTCATAAAAAAAGCCAATGACGAAATACAAAAACGCATTTCTTTTCTTGATAAAATGTCGGAAAAGCATGAAAACACACAAGAAATCATAGATAATTTAATTCAGCTTAAAAGCGAAATATCCAATCGTTTGATATATCTTTCTTCCGCAAATAGAAATAAAACAAATTTTTTGTCATATGTTCAAAATTCTATTTTAGTTTTAGATTCTTTTAATGAAATTAAAAAGAGTTATCTCGATCACTTAAAAAATTATCAGCTTCTATATACAGAGCTGTTTGAAAAAGGCAAAGCGCTAAAGAATGAGATTTCAACGATATTTGCCTTTGACGATCTGCTTAATGCGCTTATAGCAAAGCAAACCGTGGCGCTGGGCAGTCTTGCTTCTTCTTCTGTATTTTCACATGCTGCCGCGATTGATTTGCATGTACGCAACATCGCGGGTGAACTGAAAAGTTTTTCCACCCTGAAAGATGTTTTCCTTTCGTATATGCAAAGCCAATATACTTTTATTATTTGTTTTTTGAATAGTAAAGAAAAAACAGCCGCAACGGAGTTGCTCTCACTCATTGACGGATTTCATATCTCCTCTGCTCAATTTATAAAAGCTCCGCTGACAAATAGTTTTGACCTGTATGAATCAAAAATGCTCTTTATTGCCGCTTCAACCCTGCTTAAAACACATAAGAAAACCATAAAAGAAAAGCCGCCTTCGGCACATGCAAAATTTTTTTCCGATTTTATACCCGGAGATTATGTTGTTCATGATATTTTTGGTATTGGCCGCTATAAAGGCAACGAACAAATTTTAACGGATGGCGTACGTAAAGACTTTGCCGTCATTGAATACGCACAGTCGTCTGTGATGTATGTTCCGCTGGATCAAATGTATAAAGTCCAGCAATACATCGGAAGCGGCGATGCGCCTCCGCGCCTGAGCAGGCTCGGCAGCTCCGACTGGAAAGAAAGCAAAGCGAAAACAAAGCGCGCGGTACAGGAAATGGCGGCCGAACTCTTAGAGCTCTATTCCAAGCGTGAGCAGACCCAGGGCTTTGCCTTTTCTAAAGACAGTATCTGGCAAGCAGAATTTGAAACCGCCTTTATGTACGAAGAAACGAATGAACAGCTCAAATGTATTGATGAGATCAAAAAAGATATGCAGTCCGGCAGACCCATGGATCGTCTGCTGTGCGGGGATGTCGGATACGGTAAAACCGAAGTAGCACAGCGTGCGGCATTCAAAGCGGTTGATAATTCTAAGCAGGTTGCTGTTTTGGTCCCTACCACTGTGCTCGCGCTCCAGCATTATAAAAATTTCTGTGAACGTTTCGCCGCTTTTCCCATCACGATCGAAATGATGAGCCGTTTTAAAACCAAAGCACAGCAAAAAGAAATCGCCTCTCGTCTCAAAGCAGGAAAAATCGATATCCTCATCGGCACACACCGAATCTTATCGGATGATGTGTGTTTTCATGATCTCGGATTGCTCATCATTGATGAAGAACAGCGATTTGGCGTTGCGCATAAAGAAAAAATAAAACAATATAAATCGAATGTTGATGTGCTTACCCTAACGGCGACACCGATCCCGCGAACACTGCATATGTCTATGATCGGTATCCGCGATATCAGCATTTTAAACGAACCCCCTCAAAATCGCTTTCCTGTGCTCACCTTTGTCATGGAATATGATGACCTCATTATTAAAAACGCCATCCATAAAGAGCTGGCGCAAAACGGTCAAGTCTATTATATATACAATAAAATAAAAGGTATAGAGTATAAAGCGCATATGCTGCAAAATTTAATTCCGGAAGCAAAAATAGCATATGCCCACGGCCAGATGGCGGAATCACGTCTGGAGAGATTGATGGCAGATTTTATCGAAGGCAAATATGATATCTTTTTGAGTACCACTATTGTTGAAAATGGCCTGGATATACCCACCGCAAACACAATGATCATTGAAGATGCCCACAAAATGGGTCTCTCACAACTTTATCAGCTTAAAGGACGCGTCGGCAGAAGCGACAGGCAAGCATATGCATATATAACATATCCCCAAAATAAAGTTTTGCCTATAGACGCGCAAAAACGATTAAAAGCCATCCGTGATTACACTTCATTTGGAAGCGGACATAAAATTGCGCTGCGGGATCTGCAGATCCGCGGCGCCGGCAATATCCTCGGCCTCAGTCAAAGCGGTCATTTCGGCGATGTCGGTTATGAAATGTATTCAAGAATCTTAAAAGAAGTACTCAGCGAAGCCAAGGGTATTGAGCCGCAGGAAATCACTTACTCAGAAATTGACTTGCATGTCAATGCATATGTGCCGGAGCATTACGTCAGCTCTTCCACACAAAGAATGGAGCTCTACAGGGATATCGCACTGCTTGCCACACCACAGCAAATATCCTCTTTGCGGGAAGCTCTCGTTGACAGATATGGAAAATTGCCTTATGCGACCGAAAATCTGCTGCAAATCGGCTACATCCGCAATCAAGCGCAAAACCTGGGCATAGAAAAGATAAAACAAGAGAAAAATATTATTAAAATGATTCCTTTGGCTACATTTGATACAACTGTTTTGCAAGAACTATATAAAACATGCAGTTTTAAAGTCATCACAACAAAAAAACAAGTCAATGAACTTCATTTTAACAACACCTCCTATCTCTCTTCGATAGAATATGTAAAAAAGATTTTAGATAAAATATCTTCATTGAAAATTCACAATTAAAGATTATAATAGAACTATTAAGCTATTGAAAGGAAATTGATATATGAAAAAATTTTTGACGTTGCTTGTAGCCCTCTCTCTGCTTATAAGCTTTACTTCGTGCGCACAAGTCAACGAAGAAAAAGATGCCGCTCGTGTTGTTGCCGTCGTAAATGATACGGATATTTTAAAATCAACTTTTAATGATTATTTTAAATATTATGAAATTGTCTATAGCATCAACAACGCCTCAATGCCGACCGATGATGAACTGGTTGAGTTCAGACAAAGCATGCTCACGGAGCTCGCTGAAGTAAACGCAGAATATCTGGACGCAATTGATCGCGGATACGAAGTGGAAGACTCTGTTTGGCAGGAAAATGTAGATTATGCTTTAAGTTATATCACCGATGCTGCCGGCGTTGAGGACATGGATTCTTTTTATAGTCAGTTTGATACCACCGAAGAAGATTTCACAGCTTTTTTGGAAGATTTCTATATGAAGTTATCCTATGTAACCGCTCTTGAAGATGATTTTTATTCCATCATCTCCGAAGAGGAAGATTTTCAAAACTATGAAGTTGCCAAAGTAAACGGCGAACCGCTGACAATGAATAAGTTCCTGTATTATTTAATGAACCAGGTCATCGATACTTATATGTCAGGCTCCGACAGCCCTGAGACAGACGATGAATTTCAGACCTATTATACCAATATCATTGAGAACTATGCACAAACTGAAGTCTACTACAATGAAGCCGTTAATGAAGAAATCGAAATCACGGATGATGAAATCAATGCAAAATTAGAAGAAGTCAATGCATATTTGAATATGTTTGCCGCAGACGAAGACAGTAAAAAAGAATTTTTGGAAGAGCAGTTTATATCTTATGAAAACTGGCAGACTTATTCAACGGAATATGCCAAAATGCTCGTAGCGCAAGATAAAATCACAGCTGCTTTCGAAGAAGAAATAGAAGATTACACGCCAACCGATAAAGAAATACAATCTTATTATGATGAAAATTACGCCACCAAAGAAGGCAAAACCATGTACGCAAAGCATATCCTGTTTTCTGAGGATAACTTAGAAGAAGCGCAGGAATGTGCAGATAAAGCGCAGGCCGGAGAAGATTTTGACACATTGATGGAAGAATACCAGGATAAAGACTATGTGCTTGAGGCATCCGACCTTGGACGTTTTGATACCGACACAATGGTCGAAGAATTCACGGAAGGCGCTTTCGCGCTTTCAGCAGGAGCAGTGAGCGATCCTGTTAAGTCGGAATATGGATACCACGTTATCTACGCATATGCGGCTCCAACGTTGGAAGACGCAAAAGCAGAAATCACCGAAACGCTCATTTCCAATTATAAAGATTCCGAGCTCTCGGATAAAGAAGCAAAACTGCTTAAAAAAGTAAAGGTAAAGCTTCCGAAAGAAATCAAAAATGTTCATGATATTTATATAGATAGTCTATATGATAAATATGATATAAAACTTTACCTGAGACGTGTAAAAAGCTGATAATGCTATTCTTTCAAAAAACCGATACTTTCGTATCGGTTTTTTTATTGTAAGCCCTGTTTCATAAGGCATATTTTCTATGACTTGCCTTGCTATGCAAAATATTGATTTCCGTTGCTCTTCTTTGTCTTAGCAATTAGATGTATTATAAGTGAGACAAATCGCTTTGAGCGTACATAAAAATTCAGCAGCGTAAATACCATATGTTTACTTTCTATCATTCTAATAACGCACCCTGCTTTCATCCTGTTTCTTTAAAAAACTCCTTTTATGACGGAGTTGCTTTCCCGTTCTGTAATCCTGCCATAATGAATATCTTATAAAAATGATTCAAATTTTCACAATTCTCTTTCAATGTAAAAAAGAACTGTGTTTTCCCCTTCTCACAACACCCAAAAACCCTGCGCGGATAAATTCATGGAGGAAATATCATCTGAGCGTATCGAAGAATCTAACCAGGCAGGCGTTGCTTTCATATACACAAAACAAATCAATATCCGCTTTTATAAATAACTTTCTCCCTCTTTACCGTTTCTATTTGAATCTTTCGATTTTGCTCAAGAGGACTCTTATCTTTTACCCTCCGGCGTCCTTTTTTTATTTCTGATAAAAAAACGTTCTCCGTTATAAACCCGATTTCACGTTAACGCATTTCTTAACCGTAATGAGATCCATAGTCATTCATATGCTTTTCATGTCCTTCATTATTTTTCATTCTTATCATTTGTTTTCTTGTTCATGTTTAAATTTTAAATATCTTATATAATCTATTATTTTTTTCTTCCTCTGTTATATCGGTTGATTCCATAATATTTTTTTCTACTGCATTAGAATCATTCCGTATATCTTTTTTAGGCAAAAAATATGTAGCAATTGTTCCCGTCAGCATTCCTATGGTACCTATTTCAACAAGCCTCAAAATACTTGCAATGATTCTTCCTATTACTGTTGAAGGAGATATATCCCCATATCCCACAGTTATCGCAGTAATAAAACTCCACCATATTGCATCTGGAACAGAAGGTTACGGTAATATCCTTTTCTTCTGCATAAATACCCAAAGCCCCAAAAAGAATAATAACGACGAAAAAAAACAATATATATCAATTCGTTTGTATAAATAAAAAAAGCAGGCCTCCCCGCTTTTTTATTGAATAATAACCCTTTATTTTTTTAAAACCTTAATGGTACAGTCTCGCCCATTCAAATTCACCGCTTCATAAGTCTCGTCTGTGAATACGATATTGTCCGCAAGTGTTTCCTTTTTAATAAATGCGTCAAATGCCTCCGTTGCGTCTTTCACTTCTTTCGGACAGCTGAGCAGTATATCGATCCTGTCCATTACCTCAAAGCCGCTGTTTTTTCGCATTTGCTGTACTTTGGAGATCAGTTCCCTTGCTAATCCTTCCTGCAAAAGCACTTCCGTCAAATGCGTATCGAGGATTACGAAAAGATTGTTTTCAGTCTGAACATTAAATCCTTCTTTTGCCGAGATTCGTATATCCAGTAAATTTTTGTCGATTTTAATTATTTCCTGGGAAATGTTCATTTCTACACTTCCATCTTTTTCCAAATCTTTTAATAGTTTATTCGCATCTGTATTCTGCAAGGCTTGCGCCAACAGCTTTACCTTGCTTCCCAAAACAGGCCCTGCCGTTTTATAGTTCGGCTTCAGGCTGAAGTTCATAAACTCTGAAAGATCTTTCTCAAAGCGCACCTGCTGCACATTGAGTTCTTCTTTCATTAATGGGATTAAACCCGAAATTAGTTTTTCATATGCGCCATCGATATGGATCGCGCTGAGCGGCTGACGTACTTTGATTTGTGCATCTTCCCTTGCACTTCTTCCGATACTTACGAGTTCTCTGACCAAATCCATCTTTTCTTCAATAGCTTCGTTGATTAGGCTTTTATTATAAATTGGGTAATCGCCCAAATGAACACTTGCCTCTCCTGTCAGATTTCTATAAATTTCTTCGGGCAGATACGGTGCAAACGGTGCCGCCAGCAGACACACGCCTCGAAGCACTTCATAGGTTGTGTTAAATACGGCTCTCTTATCATCTGTGAGTTGACTGCCCCAAAATCTTCTTCTGTTTCGACGGATATACCAGTTCGATAAATCTTCATTCACAAACTGCTGTATCCTTTTCACAGTCCTTGTCATGTCATAATCATCCATTGCCTCGGTAGCGTCTTTGACAAGTTTGTTATATTTTGACAAGATCCATTTGTCTATTTCGTCTCTGTCTTTCGGCTCAATATAAAACTCTCTTGGATCCACGTTATCCGTATTGGTATACAGCGCAAAGAAGTTATATACGTTTCGCAGCGTATCAAAGAATTTACTTTTCACTTCTTTTAAGCCCTCAACGTCGAACTTGGTTGGCGTCCACACAGGGGATACATGCAGCATATACCATCTGAGTGCATCTGCGCCAAACTGGTCAAACAAGGCAAACGGATCAACGGTGTTGCCGCGGCTTTTACTCATCTTTCTTCCTTCGGCATCAAGGATCAGGTCATTGACCAAAACATTTTTATAGCATGATTCTTTGTTTAAAAAGACAGAAATAGCAATCAGCGAGTAAAACCATCCTCTTGTTTGGTCGATCCCTTCACAGATAAAATCCGCCGGATATTGATCTTTGTAGATTTCTTCATTTTCAAATGGATAATGGTATTGCGCGTACGGCATGCTGCCGCTGTCAAACCAGCAGTCAATAACGTCTTTAACGCGGTTCATTGTGCCTCCGCATTTTTCACACTTAAGATGCACATCGTCCACATAAGGGCGGTGAAGCTCTATATTGATATCAATGTCTTCTATCGCGCGTTCTTTGAGCTCCGCTCTTGAGCCTACCGATGTGGTATTCCCGCAGGTGCATTTCCAAATATTGAGCGGCGTTCCCCAGTAACGGTTTCTGCTGATCGCCCAGTCTTTTACATTTTCAATCCAGTTTCCAAAACGTTTTTCTCCCACAAATTCAGGATGCCAATTCACATCATTATTGCTTTTGATCAAAATATCTTTTAAATCCGACATTTTGATATACCAGCTTGATTTCGCATAATATAAAAGCGGTGTTTTACATCTCCAGCAATGCGGATAATTATGTGTGAATCGTTGTTTTTTAAATAGTTTTCCTTCAGCTTTCAACCATGCTAGGATTTCTTTATCGGCATCAATAACAAATTTCCCTTCCCATGGCGTTGCCGTAAACACACCGGTTTCGTCTACAGGCTGCAGTACCGGAAGGCCATATTCCACTCCGGTCTGGTAGTCTTCTTCCCCAAATGCCGGCGCACAGTGCACAATGCCTGTGCCGTCTTCTGTTGTTACGTATTCCGCGCAGGTCACAAAAAAGGCCTTTGCGCCTTCGGGCACTTTCACAAACGGCATCAGCTGTTCGTATTCTATATATTCTAAATCTTTGCCTTTCATTTCTTCCAGTACTTCATATTCATCACCAAAAAGATTTGAAGCTAAGTTCTTGGCACAATACAAAATATTATCTTTGCTTTTCACTCTCACATAGGTTTCGTCGGGATGCACCGTCAAAGCCACATTGGAAATCAACGTCCAGGGCGTTGTGGTCCATGCCAGAAAATATTCATTTTCTCTGTCTTTGCGTTTCATGGGCACAATCGCAGTTTCATTTTGTATTTCGGTATATCCCAGCGAGAGCTCATGTGATGCAAGCCCTGTCCCGCAGCGGCTGCAGTAAGGCATGACCTTATGCCCCTCATACATGTATCCTTCTTTGTAAAATTTATTTAAACTCCACCACACGCTTTCAATATAATCATTGTTCAGCGTGATATAAGGGTTGTCCATATCAATAAAATGACCCATACGCGTCGTCATTTCTCTCCAGCGTGATTCGTACGCAAAAACGGATTCTTTGCATTTTTCATTGAATTTTGCAATGCCGTATGCTTCTATTTCCGTTTTGTTTTTCAAATTCAGCTGCTTTTCAACTTCTATTTCTACAGGAAGCCCATGTGTATCCCATCCGGCTTTTCTTACAACTCTCTGACCCTTCATCACATGATATTTGCAAATACCGTCTTTGATGCTTCTGGCCAGCACATGGTGAATTCCCGGATTCCCGTTTGCCGTAGGCGGACCTTCATAGAATACATAATTTTGCTTGCCTGCTCTGTTTTCTATGCTCTTATTTAAAATGTCGATCTCTTTCCAGTAATTAATTAAATTTTGTTCACTCTCTTTGATGTTGGCATTCAGTGTTTTAAAAACCATCTTTTTCTCCTGTTCTGCTGCTTATTTTTATAATAAACAAAAAAAATCATCCCACAATAATGGGACGATTAAAAACCGCGGTACCACCCAATTTGGCAAACGTCTTTTGCTCTGCCCTCTCAAGTTCAATTAACGCTTTTATGCGAAATGCCCTACAATCTCAGGCATTTGACTCCGAAGTGATACAGTTAAGGTAACTATTCGTGGCTCTCAGCGTCCCCACTTCTCTGGTAATACTCACTTATTAACACGGCTTCATCATCATCAGTATAAAAATATAAGCATTATTATCGTCTATTATTGCATTTCTGTCAAGTATCTATATTAAAAACATATGTTTTTAATTCTTTTTTGGGATCACAATCGTAATCGTGATATTTTCTCCGTCTTCCTGCTCTGCATACAGCGCACGCAACCCTGTTTTTTTGATGTCATTAAAAGCTTTTTTGATCGTGTTGACATAAATTCGTTTATCGATAATATTTGTCACTCTTCTCTTTTTTGGGTTTATACCATCTTTTTGATTCATGTCATCAATCATTTCTTCTGTCTGACGCACATTGAGTCCACGTTTAATGATCTTTTTTGTTGCCGCAAGACGCTCAGTTGTGGGAAGCTTGAGCAATGCTCTGGCATGTCTTTCCGTAAGAGCATTTTCATTAAGCAAATTTAAAATATCTTCATTTAAATTCAATATCCTAAGCTTATTGGCAATAGTCGACTGTTTTTTCCCTATAATATTGGAAAGTTTTTCCTGCGTTAAATTATATGTAGATAAAAGTGTTTTATATCCCATTGCCTCCTCAATGAAATTCAAATCTTCTCTTTGCACATTTTCAATCATACTTATAAAAGCTGCGTCTTCTTCACTTGCTTCAACAATAATACAGGGTACCCTTGTAAGCCCTACTATATTAGAAGCACGCAGCCTGCGCTCGCCTGCTATGAGTTCGTATCTGCCGTTTGGCATCGTTTTAACGGTAAGCGGCTGAATAATACCCACTTTTGCTATGGAATCTGCCAATTCATTTAAACTTTCTTCGTCAAAATGCTTTCGCGGCTGATTTCTATTCGGAACAATCCAATCAATAGGTATCATTTCAGATTTATTTTTTACTTTCATACTTTCTCCTCTCCCTGCTTTGTTTTTTGTTTCTGCTTTTCCATGTAAATCATCAGCACCGAGATATCGGATGGTGATACGCCAAGTATCCTTGATGCTTGTCCCAGAGATTTTGGCTTGATTTTGATTAATTTTTCTCTTGCTTCAAGTCTCAGATTCTCAACATCCTTATAATCGATCTCTTCATCGATTAATTTTTCTTCCATCCTTAAAAATCTTTCTACCTGCTGTGCTTGCTTTTTAATATATCCCTCATATTTTATTTGAATTATTACTTGTTCTTTTACTCGTCTGTCAAGCATTTTGGATTCTTCATCAAATAGCTCAACAAAACTATAATCGATCTCCGGGCGTTTTAATAATTCATAGAGTGTCATGCTTTCTGTTATAGCCGACGAGTCCCTATTTTCTAAACATTTGTTTGTTTTTTCATCTGCCTTTATTTTTATGGTTTTTAATCTTTGAAGCTGCTCTTCAATCGCTTGTTTTTTTTGTAAAAACTTCTTATATCTTTCCTCGGATATCAGCCCCTGCCTGTAGCCTATTTCCGTCAAACGCATATCCGCATTATCCTGACGAAGCAAAAGTCTGTATTCCACACGTGAAGTCATCATGCGATAAGGCTCGCTTGTCCCCTTAGTTGTGATATCATCAATCAAAACACCGATATATCCATCGCTTCTTTTTAATATCACAGGATCTTTTCCGTCAATATAGTTCGCTGCATTGATACCGGCAATGATTCCCTGCCCTGCTGCTTCTTCGTAGCCCGATGTGCCGTTGATTTGCCCTGCCATAAAAAGGCCTTTAACGGCTTTTGTCTCAAGTGATGTTTTAAGCTGCACAGGATCAATAGCATCATACTCAATGGCATACGCACTGCGCATGATCTCCGCGTTTTCAAGTCCGCTGATAGTGTGCATCAATTTTACCTGCACATCTTCAGGCAATGAAGAAGATAATCCCTGCACATAGAGCTCGTTTGTATCCAGCCCTTCAGGCTCAATGAAGAGCTGATGCTTATCTTTATCGCAGAATCGCACTACTTTATCTTCTATACTCGGGCAGTATCTCGGCCCCGTTCCTTCTATTTTACCTCCAAATAAAGGAGAGCGATGCAGATTCTGTCTGATAATCTCATGTGTTTCTTCATTCGTATACGTCAGATAACACGGATGCTGCGGCGCAGAGTCAAATGTGTTTTCAAATGAAAACGGCTCAATATATTCATCTCCGTCTTGACGACCCATTTTTGAAAAATCTACGCTTCTCTTGTTGATCCGTGCCGGAGTACCGGTCTTTAGCCTGATAAGCTTGATTCCAAACTCTAGCAAACTATCCGAAAGCCCCACTGCCGCACGTATACCGTTTGGCCCTCCTTGATAGGAATAATCCCCGATAATGATTTTTCCGTTCAGATAAGTGCCCGATGCAATAATAACAACCTTTGCGCTGTAATAGAGCCCCGATTGTGTGGTAATACCTTTGATAACATCATCTTCAACGTCCAGACGCGCCACTTCCTGCTGCACCAAATCCAAGTTTTCCTGCATTTCAAGAACTTGCTTCATAGCTGCCTGGTATCTTTTTTTATCTGCTTGTGCACGCAGCGAGCGCACGGCATGCCCTTTTTTGGTATTGAGCATTCTATTTTGAATAAATGTTTTATCGATAATTTTGCCCATTTCCCCGCCTAACGCATCCACTTCCCTCACTAAATGCCCTTTGCCTGTGCCCCCAATCGACGGATTGCATGGCATCATAGCAACTGCGTCCAAATTAATGGTCAGCAGCAATGTTTTTTTATTTTTTCTCGCACCGGCTAAAGCCGCCTCACAGCCTGCATGGCCTGCGCCAACTACAATTACATCATAATTTCCTGCTGTATATGTCATTTTATGAATACCTTCTTATTTTCCCAAACAAAAGTTCGCAAAAATTCTGTCAATAATATCCTCGCCGATTGCCTGTCCTGTTATTTCTGCCAAATTTTCTAAACAATCTTTAATATCAATTTCCACCATATCAATTTCTAAACCTAAATCCAAATTTTCTATTGCGCTGTCCATACTATCCAGCGCGCTTTTTAAAAGATTTTCCTGACGAATATTTGCGGCAATGGCCTCGCTTAACACATCTTCTGCTTTTAATCCCGCAAATTCTTCTATTTTTTTCTCTATCCTATCCAGTCCTTCTTTTTTTAAAGCGGATATATAGAGCACCTGTTTATCACGCAGTTGTTTTTTTATACTCTCGTGTAGTTGTAAATCGCTTTTATTCGCTACATAAATCGTGTCTTTATTTTTCAAAAGGGAATAAATTTGTTCATCTTCACTATCCCATTTTCTGCTGCTGTCTATAACAAAAACGATAACCTGTGCTTCATTAATTGCCTGAATACTGCGCTCTATTCCTATTTGCTCCACCTTGTTTTTGGATTTTCTTATCCCTGCCGTATCGATAATTTTCACTGGGATGCCCCCAATATTGATAAATTCACTGACAATATCCCGCGTTGTGCCGGGTATTTCGGTCACGATAGAGCGATCTTGGTTGATCAGAACATTCAAAAGCATTGATTTGCCAGCATTGGGCTTACCCACAATGGCAACTTTAAGCCCTTCATTTAAAATCTGTCCTCTTCTGGAACTCAAATACAGCCTTGTGAGTCTGCCTTTAGCTTCCGAAAGCATGAGACGTATATTTTTTTCATCACTTTCTTCAATGTCATATTCCGGATACTCTATCCCTACACCGATATAGGAAAGGATATCCAGCAAAACATCTTTGATATGATTAATCTCCTGGGATAAATGTCCTGTCAGTCTATCTTGTGCCGCATTCAATGCGGTTTTCGATTTTGCATTGATGATATCCATCACGGCTTCCGCCTGCACAAGATCGATTCTGCCGTTTAAAAAAGCTCTTTTCGTAAATTCTCCGGGTTCGGCCAACCTTGCCCCCGCTTGGATCACTTCCGCAAGTACTTGTCCTGCCACGGTCAGTCCGCCGTGACAATTGATTTCCACAATATCTTCCTCTGTATAAGTAGCAGGCGCCTTCATCTTACTGATCAGTACTTCATCAATAATATTTCCCGACTCAATTTCTTTTATGTGTCCGTAATGAATAGTCCTGTTGGCAAGATCACAAAACTTTTTTTGCTTGCCTGTATATAATTTTTCAGCTATTTCAAACGCATTTTCCCCGCTTATCCGAATAATAGAAATGCCGCTGCTCCCCAAAGCCGTTGAAATAGCCGCAATCGTATCTGTACTTGTTTTCATTTATAAAAATTTCCTCAATATCTAAAATAATCGATATATTTGAATTATTTTAAACCAATTATTTCCCAATGTCAACAGCCATACCTCAGACATATTTTGCCGTAAAATAATAAATCCCTCTCAGCATCTGCCTGAAAGGGACTTTTTTGAAATATTTTTATTTATACTTAACGATCAAAGCATCTACAGCTTTGATACCTTTTTCATATACAAAGACAGGATTTAGGTCAAGTTCCTTTAAGTTGTCTTTGTTGGCCACTGCATAATCGCCAACTTTTACAATCAAATCCGCAAGTGCATCAATATCAAGCGCCTTACTTCCTCGATAACCGCTAAGAAGCTTATATGCTTTTAGTTTTTTGAGCATAGCATGTGCCTCGTCGTTATTGACCGGCGCCGGATACAGTACCACATCTTTAAATATCTCTACAAATATTCCGCCGAGGCCAACCAAGATAATCGGTCCAAATAATGCATCATTGTTAATGCCGATAATGATTTCCATCCCTTTTGGCACCATTTCTTGAACCAAGATACCATCAATTCTCGCATCCGGATCATATGCCTTGCAACTTGTAAGAATTTCATCATAGGCTTTGAGCGCATCGTCTGCAGTGTTAACGTTCAATTTCACACCGCCCGCTTCCGTTTTATGGAGTATATCCGCAGAGTTCACTTTAAGCACAACAGGATATGTAAAATCTTTTTTCAACATATCGGAAAGTTCCTGCGGGGAAGTAACAATTGCCTGCGCCGGTATGCTGATACCGTATTTTTTGATTTCTTCTTTACTGTCAAATTCACTTAGCGCAGCTGTCTGCCTCGCATGCTCTCTTTTCTTCGGATAAGCAAGATCCAGTGTCGATTTCTTATAATCAAATTCTGCAAATTTATTTAATAATGCGATTTGTTTGTACCCTTTTTCTCCGCCTGTCAGCATAAAGATGCCGTGATCTTCGAGTTTACGTATCTGCTGCGGATTTCTGCCGCTTTCAAATGAAGAAAGCACAATAAGCGGTTTTGTAAGCTCTCCGTCTTTTGCAGCCGCGCATACAGCCTCTATCTGTACGTCGATCACATCAGAACTATGCTCTTCGACATTAATACCCGTCGTCACAATACCGATATCGTCACTGTCCAGCATAGCTTTGTAAATACGCTTATTGGCTTCAATGTTATACATGATACCTGTTGTTGCATCAAGTGGATTATTCGGCGTAGCGAAATGAGGTAGCAATTCCAAAAGCACTTCTTTGATGTTGTCATCAAATTCCGGATGCACAAGCCCGTATTTTTCCGATAAATCCGCGCACACCGCTGTCTCCCCGCCCGATAGATTCAGGCTGGCCAGTGTCGGCTTGTGCGGCAGTCTTCCGTCTAATATCGTAAACATCCTTGTCATAGCAATTAAATCCACAAAATCATCGACCACAACAACGCCGAATTTTTCAAACACGGCGTCATAGACTTGACCGCTTCCTGATAAATTGCCCGTATGCGATGCCGTAGCAGCCGCACCTTTTTTGCTTCTGCCGCTTTTGAGGATAACCACGGGTTTACGCATTTGTGCTGCTTTCTTGAGTGCCGCAATAAACACTTCCGGTTTTTTAACACCTTCCAAATAAAGCGCTATAACGCGCACATCATCATCCTGTGCATAAAAGTCAAGCACATCTTCTATCGTAACGACATTGCCGTTTCCGGTAGATGCCATATATGTCATTCCAAAGCCGGCTTCCGAAAGATATTTGATGATAAATCCGCTTTGACCGACTACGCCAACGCCTCTTTTATCATTGAATTCAAAATATGATTCAACTCCCCAGTAAATTTTGTTATCCACATTATTGATGAGCCCTAAACAATTTGGTCCAATGAGCGCCATATCATATTTTTGCGCAATTTTTACAAGTTCTTTTTCAAGCTCCTTGCCTTCTTCTCCACGCTCTTCCGAAAAACCGCTCGCAAAAACAATAGCTCCTTTAATGCCCAACTTTCCTGCTTCTTCGAGCAATCCATTGATTGTTGCGCTCGGCGTGCAAAGCACAACGCAATCCACCACTTCCGGCAGCGCATCAAGAGACGGATAGCAGCGCTTACCCATCAATTCCTCTCTTTTCGGATGCACAAAATAAAGCTTGTCCGTATCACTTCCCTTTAGCGAATACATAGCAACAAATTTCCCAAAACTTCCGTTCCGATCGCTCACACCCACAATCGCCGTACTTTTTGGCTTAAAAACTTTTTTTAAATCCATAATGATTTCCTCCACATCTTATTTTAAGCAAAAATTCAAAATGCCTGGAAAATGTTCATCTATATTATATAGTATTCTAAATGCCAATTGAAATGATTGTGATAAAAAAAACAGTATTTGGATTTTAACAAACATCGTTAATTCATATTTGGCGATTGCCCAAAAGTTTCTTTTTTTATCAATAAGCCTATTAAATATACTGATCTGCACGGTTTTTTATATAAAAAAGAATAAAATAATAATTTCTTAAACTTTTTTAAAGTTACTCTCTGTTAAACGCTCTCATAACTTGCATAAACATCTCTTCTGTGCTATATTTGCATGCATATGCAAGTTTTACATCTTGTCGTATGGGAGAAAACTATGATGAACAATATAACCCTTGGAAAATTCGCCGCAATTATAAATCAAAACGGGCACTGTTATTATGACCAGGCACTCAGACCGTATGGTATTGGCTGGGGACAGCAATTCCTTTTACTATGTATTTATGATAACGAAGGTATTAGTATTCTAAAGCTTGCTAAAAAAGGGATTTTAGATCAAAGCACTACAACACGAGCCCTGCAAAAACTTCATCGAAAAGGATATATTTCTTTTAAAATATGCGCGGCAGACCGCAGAATACGTCATGTCTATATCACAAAAAAAGCTTTGCCGGTCATAGAGGCAACTCTTTGCCTTCAAAAACAATGGAACGAAATCTTAGTGCAAGGTATGTCTGAAGCAGAAATTAATGATGCCTATCGGCTGCTGGGCGTTATGGCAAAAAATGCGTATATGCATATGCACACACAAAAAGATGAACTTTGGGATGCCGACACAACAGAGGAGAAATAACTTATGACCAACAGTAAAAAAAATATGCCATTAAATACTTCAAATAATGAAAAAAAAGAAAATCCTTTAGGATATATGCCCATAGGAAAACTTTTGCTTAGTTTTTCGATCCCTTCCATTGTTCAAATGCTTATCAATTCCATTTATAATATCGTTGACCAAATTTTTATCGGACAAGGTGTAGGCTATTTGGGAAACGCCGCAACAACGGTAGCGTTTCCGATTATGACCATTATGTTGGCTTTTGCAAGCATGATCGGCATTGGTGCCTCCGCCTATGCTTCCATCAAACTCGGTCAGCAAAAAGAAGATGAAGCCGAAAAAACACTGACAAACCAATATATTTTAGCTGTACTGATCGGTCTTACCATCATGATCCTGGGTCTTATTTTTTTAAAACCTCTTCTAACACTTTTTGGTGCGACTCCTTCTGTAATGCCGTATGCGCTTGATTATGCATCTATCATCCTGCTTGGTTCTCCCTTTGGTGTTTTAGGAATCACCTTATCCAATTTAGCAAGAGCCGACGGGTCCCCCCGTATGTCGATGTACAGCGTAATTATAGGTGCCGCTTTGAATTGTATACTGGATCCTATCTATATATTTGTACTCGGATGGGGCGTAAAAGGTGCTGCTATTGCCACGGTTACATCTCAATTTATTACTTTTTTCATCCTCACGATTTACTTTTTAAAATACGCAAAACATATGAAGCTCAGAAAAAAATATTTAAAACCAAACTTCCGTCTGTGGCGCACCACCATGGCTCTCGGTCTGTCCTCGGCTATCACACATGGTTCCGCCACTTTAACACAGACAGTTATGAATAATTCTCTGGTTTATTATGGTAATTTAGACCCGCAGGTAGGCAGCGACATTGCGCTCTCTGCAATGGGTATTGTTATGAAAATCGTGATGATCCTCGTTGCAATCGGTGTCGGTGTCGGGCTTGGAAGCCAGCCGATTATAGGCTTTAATTTCGGCGCAAATCAACCGCATCGTTTAAAAAGATGCTATTATCTCGCTGTCAGCGCAGCAAGCGGCATCATTATCATCGGGTGGCTTTTGTGTCAAATTTTCCCGGTACAAATTTTAAGCCTTTTTGGAACACAAAGTGAAAATTTTACGAATTTTGCCGTCAAATGCATTCGTATTTTTACATTTGCTGTTTTTTTATCCGGCTTTCAAATTATATCGACAAGTTTCTTCCAAGCCACCGGCCAGGCACTCAAAGCCTCCATCCTTTCCGCGCTGCGCCAATTGATTTTGCTTGTACCGCTTATTTTAATACTGCCGCTATTTTTTAATCTCAACGGTATTCTCTATGCGGGACCGGCTGCCGACAGTATTTCCGCATTGATCGTATTTATTTTTATACATGCGGAAATGAAAAAAATAAACCGCTGGATAGAGCAAGACAACAATTCATCTGCTAAACAAATACAAAATACCCCTCTCATAAAAACCCTTGATTAATTCCTGCAATAAAAAAGGACTGTTTTCTTACAGTCCTTTTTTATTAACTACTATTTTAATTCAATAATAACTCTTCGGTAGGGTTCCTCTCCCTGACTTTTTGTCTGTACTTTTCTGTTGTTTTGCAAAGAAGCATGGATAATTCGTCTCTCATAGGGATTCATTGGCTCCAGCTCTACTTTACGTCCGCTTCGAATAACGCGGCCGGCCATTTTGTCGGCAAATTCTTTCAACGCTTTTTCCCTTTTTTCTCTGTATCCTTCTGTATTCAAAATAATTTTTACATATTCATCACTGTTTTTATTCACTGCCAGACTTGTCAAATACTGAATGGCATCCAAGGTAATACCGCGTCTTCCGATTAACAGACGCATATCTTGTCCATTCATATCTATGCTTAAAATACCGTCTTCTCTTTCTTGAGCAGTTATTGTAGCAGGGATATTCATCGCTGCAGTCAGCTGCTGCAAAAAAGATACCGCAACATCTTGAGACATTTTTTCAAGCAAAGTCACTTCCACTTTTGCCTGCTTTCCGATTTTACCTATCAATCCTGCTGATGGTATTTCAAGTATTTTGGTATCTACCTGATCAATGGTTGCCTCTAATTCTCTAAGCGCATTCTCAATGGCTTCCTCCACAGTTCTGGCTTTTATGATAACAGATTTTTGCATCTCCTACACATCCTTTTTAGGTTTCTCTCTAAACATAATATATTGCTGAAGTATCGACAGTGTTGTTTGTATAAACCAATAAATTGCAAGCCCTGCCGGGAATGTAAATGAGAAATACCCAATCATGACATACATCGCATAATTCATAAATTTCATTTGATTTCTTTGCTGTTCTGATTGCGTCTGGCTCATCATTCTCGTCATAAATATCTGTGATACAATCGATAATATCGGGAATATGTACCACCCGTTGTTCGCACCACTTTTTACCGCTTCAACGATCTGCGGGAACTGATTAAAAATACTTAATTTTGTTCCGTCTGCCAAAAAATTCATTGCATCCGGTAAGCCTAAGTTCTGTATCCATAAAAAACTCATATTTATGGCATCCATACCATTTGTAAAAACCCACGTTTCCGGTTGTCGCAGCACCATAAACAAAGCTGCAATAATCGGAAACTGCAGTAATATCGGCAAACATCCGCTGAGTGGATTATAATTATATTTTTGATAAATTTTTTGTGTTTCTATATTTAATTTCTCTTTATTATCTGAATATTTTTTCTGAAGTTTTTCAAGTTCCGGCTGAATATCTTTCATGATTTTCATGGACTTATTTTGTCTTATCGTAAGCGGTAACAATACCACTTTTGCTAAGATAGAAAAAATAACAACCGCCAGTCCATAGCTGCCGAGCAGGTCATAAATTAAGTATAAAGCTTTCCCGAATATTTGGTATAATACTGACATATTTCCTCCGAATTTTATCTATTAAGGAACAGGATCATATCCACCTTTAAAAAATGGATTACATTTCAAAATTCTTTTTAAGGATAAATACATTCCTTTTGCAAATCCATATTTTTCAAACGCCTCAATACTATAAGATGAACAGGTTGGATAAAATCTACATCTTGGCGGCAGACCAGGTGAAATATATTTTTGATATCCTTTTATCATTTTAATACATATATATTTCATAATCTATCATTCTTTTCATAAATCTTAAATTTTTTCAGCAATTTTAAAATCGTTTTTTCAAGGTCTGCAAAAGTTGTACTATGAATTGCCATTCTTGCTATAATGACTATGTCATATCCTTTTTTAATATCTTTCTCGTTTAGCCTGTAAATTTCTCTGATTCTGCGTCTGGCTTTGTTTCGCTTTACGCTATTGCCAACTTTTTTACTGGCTACAATGCCCAACCTGTTATAAGATAAGTCATTTTCTATACAAAGCACCACTACATATCTATTTACATAAGAAGGCGCGTTGTTGTAAATTTTCTTAAAATCGTTTTTTTTAAGCATTTGCGTATTATTCATCATTATGCTTACATATCAACAAGACCGCCTGTTTTAAGCGGTCTATGCAGATAATTTTTTTCTTTGTTTATCTCTTCTTCTGCTTAAAATATTTCTTCCGCTTTTTGAAGCCATTCTTATTCTAAAGCCATGTTTTTTCTTTCTTTTTCTTGTGTTGGGCTGAAATGTCATTTTCATTTGTATTTCCCTCCTCCATCCAAACAGCCTTACTTTTCTTTATAATCAATTATTATATTATATTATCAGCGTAAAGATGTGTCAAGAATTATATAGTAGTAACAAAAAGTTGTCAATAACTATTGTTAAAAACATATTTTTCCATATTTAAAAATCTTACTATTTACTTAATATATCTTGTTTGTGATATAAAAAATTATTTTAATTTCTGTTAATAATTTTCATTTTTTATGTTGATAACTTATGATTTCTTTGCTATTATTTATCATAGTGATGATTTATAAACAGTTTACTTATCCACTTTTCCACAAGATGTGGAAAAGTTGTTGATAACTGTTAGTAACGTATAATCTATTTTTTAATAAATAATACACTCGGTTTTAATTTACTTGATTTTTTTATTGTGAAAATTGTGAATAAGTAACATACTTTTTTTGTTTATTTTGCTGTTTACATTTTAAACGTAGAATACTTTTTTATTACTATCCACATGTAAATCAGATGTTATTATACATGTGTATATCTTATTATTAACTTATTAACACAAGGAGTATATATCCATGGAAAAAAGAGACGCGCTATCTATATGGGAAAAAGTTTTACATAATTTAAAAAGCGAGTTGAGACCAAATATATTTGATTCATTTATCAAGCCTCTCGTTCCTCTTTCAATTGATAAAAATACGTTGATTCTGCAGGTAGATGAAGATTTCAAGAAAAATATATTAGAAGCAAGATATATAGTACTCATTTCCAATACATTAAAATATACAACTGACGGAGAATATTATAAAGTTGAATTTATACTGCAGTCTGATGCATCATTATATATTAATTCCCCTATCAATCAGGTGGATAAGCCTTCTTATACACCCAATCTGATAGATCGCTACACTTTTGATACGTTTGTTGTCGGCAGCAGCAATCATTTTGCTTATGCCGCATCCCTTGCAGTCTCGGAGACTCCTGCCAAAAAATATAATCCTTTGTTTATTTACGGAGGTGTAGGACTCGGTAAAACGCATCTGATGCATGCAATAGGGAATTATATTCATAAAAGAAAACCTAAAATGAAAATTCTCTACATATCTTCAGAACAGTTTATGAATGAATTTATCTATGCGCTTCAAAAAAAGACGAATATTTCTTTTAGAAACAAATACAGAACCGTAGATGTATTGCTCATCGATGACATTCAGTTTATCGGAGGAGGAGAGAGTACACAGGAAGAATTTTTTCACACTTTCTGTGCTCTTCAGGCTGACAATAAACAAATTGTTATTTCAAGTGACAAACCACCTAAAGAAATCCCAAGGCTTGAAGAAAGACTGCGTTCAAGATTTGAACAAGGACTTATCTGCGATATCCAACCTCCGGATTTTGAAACACGCGTTGCAATTCTTCGTAGAAAATCCGAAAGAGAAAATATTCAAATTGATAAAGAAGTTATTGACTTTATTGCCTCAAATATCCAGTCAAATATTCGTGAGCTTGAAGGTGTGCTGCTTAAAGTTAAAGCTATCAGTGAACTCACACAACAAGCCATCACACTGGATCTGGTTAAAAATGAAATTAAAGATATCACCTCTATAAATAATAAAAAAATTACAGTAGACAGTATTAAAACTGTTGTAAGCAGTTACTTTAATGTAAGTGTAGAAGATTTATCTTCAAAACAGCGAACCAAACTCGTTGCCTACCCAAGACAAGTAGCTATGTATCTTACACGCATTTTGACAGATCATTCCACAAAGCAAATTGGCGCAGAATTCGGTAATAGAGATCACACAACCGTGCTGTACGCTTGCGAAAAAATAAAAGACGATGCTGCAAAAAACCATATTTTAAAAAACGATATCGAAAAAATAATTAAAGAAATACGAACTTTTCAGCATTAGAGAAATATTCATTTATTATAAACAAATTGTTAACTTTAATTTAAACTTGAATAAAGGCGTTTTTTAAGTTAAAATTTTACTTATCAACAATACTAACAGTACTACTACTATTACTAACAATATTTTATAATATTTATAAAAAAAGGTGATGCACATGAAATTTACTATAAATCGAACAGATATCCTCATAGCACTCAGTTATGTATCCAAAGCCGTACTCAGTAAAAGTACAAATCCCATTCTTGAAGGAATTTATTTTTCAGTTGAAGATAATAATCTTACACTCTATGCAACTGACTTAGAAATGAGTGTATATACAAAAGTTTCTGTAACGGAAAGTGAAAATGGAAGTGTTGTAATACCGAGTAGAATCCTAATGGAAATCATACGTAAATTACCGTCTGAACAGATTATAATTTACTCTGAAGATGATAACAAAATAAAAATCCTTTCAGGAGAATCTCAAATTACAATTTTGACCTATAATGCCGAAAATTATCCGTCTCTTGCAATCATGGAGTCAGACGGTTATATAACAATAGAAAATGAAAAATTAAAAAGATGCATTAAAGAAACGATTTTTGCAGCTGCAAGTGAAGAGCAAATGCCGGTGCTTACAGGTCTTTTATTGGAAATAAATCAAGACAGTTTTCAATTAACGGCATTAGATGGATACAGAATGGCTATTCGAAAAGAAGAGATTACCTCTGATACAAAATTATCATGTATTATTCCGGCCAGAGTTTTAAATGAAATGTATAAAATATTAAATATAGAAAATGTAAAAGAAATCTATATAAAATATCATGAAAATAAAGTACATTTTAAAATAAATAATACAATTATAATTTCGAATTTGATTGACGGCAGTTTTATTAAATATAAAGATATTATTCCAAAAAACAGTAACTTGGTTGTAAAAGTAAATGCGACAGATCTATTATATGCATGTGAAAGGGCAAGCCTGGTTGCCAGAGAAGGCAAAAATAATTTAATTAAATTTCATATTGAAGAAAATAAATTTAATATTTTGTCAAGAAGTGATATCGGAAGCGCTGACGAAGTTATAGAAAGCGAAATAGAAGGAGAAAATATAAGGATATCATTTAATTCTAAATATTTTATCGATGTACTTAAAAACATTTCTGAAGAACAGATTATCATGTATTTTATAGATAATTTAAGTCCTTGTGTTCTCAAAGCAGCCGATAATGAAAACATGCTTCATGTCATCCTTCCTGTTCGTTACAAAGATTAAAAAAGTATATATAAATTAAAAAAAAAACAGTACTGTCAGAATTTGATAAGTGCTGTTTTTTGTGTTATAATAATAATGTTATGGAGATTTTTATTTTACATGAGAACAGCTATGTAAAATACATGGAGAAGTAATGTATATTCAAAATATTTTCATTAAAAATTTCAGGAATTTGGATACTCTTCAACTTCGTTTTAATGAAAATTATACAATTCTTTTTGGGAAAAATGCACAGGGAAAAACCAATATTATAGAGAGTGTTTATTATTTATTAAATGCTAAATCTCACAGAGACTCTTCTTTTATTCATTTAATCACTTATGAAAAAGAATTCAGTATACTAAAAGGAACTATCCTCAAAGATAAATTAACAAATGAAATAGAAATCAAATTAGATAAAAATAATAAAAAAAGTATTAAAGTAGACGGAAATACCATCACTGCATCAGAGCTTTATGAAGAGTATTTTGCGGTGATTTTTTCTCCTGATGATCTGCGGCTTGTAAAAGACGGTCCGGAAAGAAGAAGAAGATATATTGATTCGGCTTTATCCAAAATTGACAAAAGCTATAAAAAAGCTCTACAGGAATATGACAGATTGCTTCGTCACAGAAATAAAATTTTAAAAAATTATTCAAGTTCTTCCTATAGCAATATGATTGATATTTTTGATCAGCAGCTATGCATGATGGGCTCTTATATCATAAAAAAAAGATTAAAACATCTAAATGAAATTGAAAAAATTGCGCAGAAGATACATTATGATATCTCTGAAGGTAATGAAAAATTGACGATCAATTATCAAAGCAGTGTTATTTCTGCGCTTGACGAAACAGAAAATATAAATAGGATCTATCATAATAAACTAAAAGAAACATTTGCGCAGGATATAAAAAAAACAACCACATCAATAGGTCCGCATACGGATGATATTTATATTTTTTTAAACGGCAGATATGCAAAAAAATTTTCATCTCAAGGACAACAGAAAACGGCTTGTATCGCTTTAAAATTAAGCGAAGTGGAAATTTATAAAAATTATTCAAATCAATATCCAATTGTGCTTTTAGATGATGTTTTCAGTGAACTTGATAAAAAAAGACGTCAAAAACTGCTTGAAAGACTGCAAGGAATGCAGGTTGTTATTACCTCTACAAATGATGATGTGAAGAAATTTTTAAATAAAGGTTCTTATTTTTTATATGAAATTATTAACGGTAAAGTTTTTGCCATTTATGAGTAAACAAAAGGAGAAAAATATATGCCACAGAAAAGTAACATAGAATATGGTGCAGAACAAATACAAATATTAGAGGGCCTTGAGGCTGTTCGAAAAAGACCGGGGATGTATATAGGCAGCACCGGTAGAGACGGACTGCATCATTTAGTTTATGAAGTAGTTGATAATAGTGTTGATGAATTTGTAGCTGGCTTCGGCAAAAACATTTATGTAAGTATCCTTGAAGATAATGTCATTCGTGTAATAGATGAGGGAAGAGGTATTCCTACCGATATTCATCCGAAAACAAAAAAAAGCGGCGTGGAAGTGGCGCTTACAATGCTGCATGCGGGAGGAAAATTTAACAATCAAACTTATAAAGTATCGGGCGGTCTGCACGGAGTGGGTGTATCGGTTGTCAATGCGCTTAGTGAATGGCTTGTTATTCAGGTTGCTCAAAAATCTGTCATTCATGAACAAAGATATGAAAGGGGAAAACCAGTCTGTGCGCTTGAGATAATCGGAAAAACAAATAAAACGGGAACCACCATTACTTTTAAACCCGATTATAAAATATTCAGTGAGCTTGTTTTTAAATACGAAACGCTGGAAAGAAGGCTTCGTGAACTTGCGTTTTTAAATAAAGGACTGTGTATTTATCTAAAAGATGAAATCACAGGCAAAGAAAATAAATTTCACTATGAAGGCGGTTTAAAATCGTTCATCGAATATATCAATAAAAATAAAGAACCTATTCATGAAGATATTATTTATATTGACAAAAAAATTGATGATTTTACAATTGAACTTGCTATGCAGTACACCAATAATTATACATTAGATAATGATATCTACACATATGCTAATAATATCAAAACCACAGAAGGCGGCATGCATTTAAATGGATTTAAAACGGCATTGACTCGTACAGTAAATTCTTACGCCAGAAAATATAAATTTCTCAAAGATAACGAAAATAATTTGTCTGGAGAGGATATCAGAGAAGGGCTTACAGCTGTGCTCAGTATTAAAATGCCAAATCCTGAATTTGAAGGGCAGACAAAAACTAAACTTGGTTCTCCCGCTGCAAGAGGTATATGTGATACTACTGTAGGTGAATTTGTGGGAGCATACTTTGAAGAGCATCCGGCAAGCGCAAAAATTATCTTGGATAAAGCTATTATGTCTTCGCGGGCAAGAGAAGCGGCACGTAAAGCAAAAGAAACTGTGAGAAGAAAAAATGCGCTTGAAAGTACAACTCTTCCGGGAAAACTTGCAGACTGCAGAGAGCGAAATCCCGAACTCAGTGAACTTTATATTGTGGAAGGGGATAGTGCGGGCGGCAGTGCAAAACAAGGAAGAGATTCAAAAATTCAGGCTATATTACCACTGCGCGGGAAAATATTAAATGTTGAAAAGTCTCGTTTGGATAAGATCATCAGCACAGAACAAATTGTATCATTGGTCACAGCGATTGGAACGGGTATTCATGAAGAATTTGACATAGAAAAAGCGAGATATCATAAAATCATCATTATGACAGATGCCGATGTAGACGGAGCGCATATTCGAACGCTTCTACTCACATTTTTCTATAGATACGCAAGGCAAGTCATTGATAATGGCTACTTATATATTGCTCAGCCTCCGTTGTATAAAATTCAAAAAGGAAAGCATGTTGATTATGCATATACGGATAAAGAGCTTGAAGAAAAATTAGCGGAAATAGGGAAAACAGGTATTAATCTCCAAAGATACAAAGGTCTTGGAGAAATGAATCCGGAGCAGCTTTGGGAGACGACCATGAATCCTGTCAATCGTACGCTGCTGCGTGTAGGGATTGAAGATGCGCAAAATGCAGATGAAGTATTTAGTATTTTAATGGGTGATAAAGTTCAGCCAAGAAAAGAATTTATTGAAGTAAACGCAAAAGAAGTGAAAAATCTTGATATTTAAGATTTTATGGGAGTAATATATGTCAGACAAATTATACGATAATATCCAAGAAGTCAATATTGTTGACGAAATGAAAACCAGCTATATCGATTATGCCATGAGCGTCATTGTCGGCCGAGCGCTTCCCGATGTGCGAGACGGGCTCAAACCCGTTCACAGAAGGATACTCTATTCCATGGATGAGATCGGCATGACGCCTGATAGGGCTTATAAAAAGAGCGCAAGACTCGTTGGGGATGTTTTGGGCAAATATCATCCACACGGAGACAGTGCTGTCTATGATGCAATGGTGCGTATGGCGCAAGATTTTTCAATTCGCTATACACTCGTAGACGGACATGGAAACTTTGGATCTATTGATGGAGACAGTGCAGCGGCAATGCGTTATACAGAAGCAAAAATGACACGTCTTGCTTCGGAAATGCTAAAGGACATCGAAAAAAATACAGTTGATTTTGTACCAAATTTTGATGAATCACTCAAAGAACCTTCCGTGCTGCCTTCAAAATTTCCAAACCTACTCGTCAACGGATCTTCAGGTATTGCTGTTGGAATGGCAACGAATATACCGCCGCATAATCTCAGAGAAGTCATAGACGGAATTTGTTATTTGATTGATAATCCGGATGTAGAGATTGAAGATTTGATGAAGTATGTCAAAGGACCCGATTTTCCTACAGGCGGCACTATTTTGGGGAAGAGCGGCATTTATAATGCATATAAAACCGGAAGAGGCCACATTAAAATCAGAGCCAAAACAACGATTGAAGAGGATATCGGAAGAGGCAAATCGCGCATTATTATCACAGAGATTCCGTATCAAGTCAATAAAGCAAAACTTGTGGAAAAAATAGCCGAACTTGTAAAAGATAAAAAAATAGAAGGGATTTCTGATATTCGTGATGAATCCAACAGAGAAGGTATGCATATTGCCATTGATTTAAAAAAAGATGTCAGCCCGCAGATCGTTTTAAATTTATTATACAAGTATACGCAAATGCAGGAAACATTTGGCGTTATCATGCTCGCGCTTGTGAATAATGAACCAAAGGTGTTAAATTTAAAAGAAGTGATGTATTATTACATTGAGCATCAAAAAGAAATCATTATTCGCAGAACAAAATATGATTTAGAAAAAGCGGAAGAAAGAGCGCATATTTTGGAAGGGCTGCGCATCGCGCTTGAAAATATTGATGAAGTAGTAGAAATTATCAAAACATCAAAAGACGGTGCACATGCAAAGATGCGCCTAATGGAGCGCTTCCTGCTCAGCGACAGGCAAGCTCAAGCAATTCTGGATATGAGATTGCAGCGACTTACTGCGCTTGAAACAGAAAAGATTGAAAATGAATATCAGCAGCTTTTAAAGCTTATCGATGACCTTACAATGCTGCTTGGAAGCGAACGGTTGATTTTAAATGTCATCAAAGAAGAGCTTTGTGTCATCAAAGAAAAATTCAGCGATAAACGCAGAACAGATTTTGAAAATGACTATGAAGAGTTTTCTATGGATGATTTTATAGAAAAAGAAGATATTGTCATCACGCTCACGCATGTCGGATATATCAAACGCATCAGTGCCGACACATATAGTGCGCAAAGGCGCGGAGGCAAAGGCATCACTGCGCTCAGCACAAGAGAAAATGATTTTATTCAGAATCTATTTATAACAACTACAAAGCATTTTTTGCTCTTTTTTACAAACAAAGGAAGAGTGTATCGCTTAAAAGCCTATGAGATTCCGGAAGCATCCAGAACTGCGCGCGGAATGGCGATCGTTAATTTGCTTCAAATGCAGCCTGGTGAAAAAATAACCGAAGTCTTCCCGGTTGAAAACTTTGTTGATGGATGGTATTTGCTTATGGGCACGGCAAAAGGGCTGATTAAAAAGACATCCCTTCAGGAATATGACACTTCCCGTAAAACAGGCATTATAGGCATTAACTTGGACAATGAAGATGAACTTATCAGTGTGAAAATGACAAACGGAAGCAATGAAATCGTGCTCGGAACTAAAAACGGCTATGCTATACGTTTTGGAGAAAAAGAAGTACGTCCCATCGGAAGAAGCGCAAAAGGTGTTCGCGGCATAAATTTGAGAAAAGATGACTGTGTAATCGGCATGGATATTGCCGATGATAATAAATATGTACTATGTGTCAGTGAAAACGGATATGGCAAGCTCACAGCAATCAAACATTACCGCACACAAAGCAGAGCCGGCAAGGGCATGCTTACCTATAATATTACAAAGAAAACAGGAGAGCTTGTAGGTTTTAACGTTATAAGCAAAGAAGAAGATTTGATGATGATCAACAATCAGGGCATTGCCATTAGGTTAGAAGCAAAGCAAATAAGCTCTATGGGCAGAGCGGCACAGGGTGTAAGGTTGCAGAAATTAAAAGACGGTGAAAAAGTGATCACAATCGCGAAAATGGTTGCGGCGGAAGAAGACTCCGAAGAATAAACAAGATAAAAAATTAAATAAAAAAGCCGGTTATAACCGGCTTTTTTATTTTGCTTGTCATAATCAAGCCTTTTTAAAACTATATTTTATTATAGTATGAATATTTTTGTATTCTTATGAAATATAAATAGGTATGAACTATTATAAGGGGGCATATGCAATGGATCAAAATTTATTTGATAATACCGTTCGGTTTGATATTAAAACAAGCAGTATCAATTTAAAGGCGACGTGTTATGAGAGCGTTAAAATACCTGATTATAAAAGCAATGTATATAAAATGCTCTCCTCTTCTCAAAGCGCAGATATAACGGAAATAAAAATAAAAGACGGTAAAATGACAATAGACGGAGCTGTTAATATCACTGCGTATTATGAGACGGAGGAAGGAGATTATGAAAACATACATATTCCGGCTGTTTTTAATGTAAATGCGGATTTTGATTATCCGGAAGGCGCCTATAATCATATGTATTATGTTTTGGTGGAAAATGTAGATATAAAAATGCTCAAAAACAGAAAAGTGGAAGCAGAGTGCATTTTAAATATTTTGGGAATGAGCGTCATAACCGTAGAGAGCGTAGCGCTGGAGGCTGTCACTTCATCAGAAAATATGATGTATAAATATGAAGATATTGAACATATGTCGGCAAGAACCCAAAGTGAAGAGAAAACCCTAAGAGACAGCATCTTCATTGGCAATGAGGCCGAAATTGAAATTGTATCTGTCAGCAGCGTGTTAAGTGATATTTCTCACAGCCTGAGTAATGTGGGAATTTTATATAATGCGATGATAAAAGGAAATGTGCTTTGTTATATAGAGAATGAAAAAATATATAAAACATTTGATTTTGAATTGCCGTTTAACTGTTTTATTGAACGCAGCAGCCTCTCTTCTATTGATTATTACCAAATTTATGCGTCCATAATCTCTAAGACTGCCGAAGTTGACCAAAGCAGCCAGGATGGTTATATCAACGTGGAAATTAATATTAAAACTACAGCATATATGTATCAGAACTGTAAAACCAGAGTGCTCACGGATGCTTATGTAAAAAAAGCAGTATCTACTGTTGAATTTGAACAATTAAATACTTTTTTGATTAAAAACAAATATGTAAAAGCAATTCCGCTGTCAAAGGAAACGCTTTTGCAGAACGCAACAAAAGCATTGTTGTATCATGATGTATCTCTCACTGCGGAACCATATCTTTCCGACGGGCAAATGAAATACGGCGGCTGCGCGATAGTCACGGCCATCTTTTCATCTTATTCGGAAGATGAAAAATATTTTGTAAGTAAAGAAAAGCTGGAGTTTGATGTCAATTTGGATGTTAGCTGTCCGTCTTTTTATATTCATCCTCAAATCACACAGGCAGATATTAAATGCTCCTCTTCAAGCATCAGCACGGCATTAAATATTGAAGTAAGCGTGTTTGAATTTGAAGATAAGACAATGAAGATTGTAAAAAATATTGTGCTGGATGCCCAGACTGCCGGATTTAGTGACGATTATGTCATTGCCGTACACTATGTTCAGCCCAATGAAGCGTTATGGGATATCGCCAAAAAATATTTAACTTCACCTGAGCAAATTCTTGAAGATAATAATATTGAAAATGAAGAAGAGTTAAAAAGTTATACACCTTTGATTATTATATAAACAACGAATCATAAAAATGACCAAAACTATTGAAACGAGGTATAACAGAAAAACTTTTGAAAAGCACAGGATATTTTTATATCCTGTGCTTTATACATTATATAAACCTGATAAGTTATAGAAATATGAAATTGCATTATGATGTATGTGTTTTTTGCATATCTGTTTTATGAATTCGGTATGCTATCAGCATAATATAACTAAAAATAAAAGATCCCAACCTTCACGGATGGGATCTTTTAATATTTTTTTATCTTTTTTTATTGTTCTTTTTGATAAAATCTTTTGCTTTTTTCATTCCGCCCACACTGCCAAACATATTATTAAGTTTTTTGATTTCAATTTGTTTGGAGGAGAGGCCGTCATATTTGGCCTCGTCTTTCAGTTTTTGATAATTATCAAATCTGCGTTTATCGAGCATGCCTGTTCTCAGCGCTTCTTGTACAGCACAGCCGGGTTCACAAGTGTGTGTACAATCAGTAAAACGACACTGTGACGTTAAAATGTCGATATCGGCGAAGGAAACGGATAAATCAACCGAGTCCACACCAAGCTGCCGCATACCGGGCGTATCAATGACAATACCGCCTTTCGGTAGGATAAGCAGCTGTCTATGTGTGGTGGTATGCCTGCCTTTATCATCTTGCCTGACCGCCGATGTAGCCAGTAAATCCTCTCCGATTATCCGATTGATGAGCGTGGATTTTCCCACACCGGAAGAACCGATAAAAGATGCCGTGATCCCAGGTTTGAGATAAAAGAGCAGTTTCTCGCACGAAGCTTGGTCGTAGCCGGATGTTGCGATAATATCCGCTCCGAGCGCGATGTCAGAAATTTCTGTTAGAACAGTGGTCAAGTCAGTGCATAAATCCGATTTCGTAAGCACAACCACCGGTATTGCTCCACTGCTCCATGCCACCGAGAGATAGCGCTCCAAACGGTTTAGGTTATAGTCATCATTGAGAGACATGCATATAAAGACAATGTCAATGTTGGCGGCGATAATTTGTGTTTCGTTATTTATGCCAACAGCCGTGCGCTCAAAAATGCTTTTGCGCCTCAGCACATGATGAATGACTGCACGGCCGTTATCGTTGCTCATGCGGTCTGCCATCACGAAGTCGCCTACTGCAGGATAAGATGACAGATGTGTACATTCGTGCCGAAATTTACCTGAAATCTCTGCAAATATTTCTCCTTGCTCAGTGGCAATTTTATATAAATCTTTATATTGTGAAACCACTCTTGCCAAATGTAGGTTGGCATAGAGTGTGGCTTCCGCAAAAAAGCGCTCACTTGCGCCATATTTTATTAAATTATTCAAATTAATTTACCTCCGTTACGTATGTGTTATAGATAGGAGGCCTTATGCATTTGATGTTATTTTACACAGCCCTCCTTTACGTATACAATATCCAAATTACCGGACATATTGAACATAAAAATATATCTCCTTTTTTATTTTTGTTTATTCTACCACTAAATTGCTATGAATACAAATTTTTGATGTTTTATAAATATAAAACAAAATCCCAAAACATATTTTATAATACTGTGCAGATTTTTTGTCCGCAGAATTGCTTTAATCAATACATTTCAAACAAAAACATTTAATTTACTTATTTTCTAAAGGTCGTTTGATATCGATTTTTATATTATTATAAATTTTATTTTTAGTATTTGTTCAAAATAAAAAATTACTTGAAAGTAATGGATTTGAGGTTTATAATGGACAGGCAAAGGAGGGGCTTTCATGTCAAGACCAAAAAAAAACAAGCGTATTTGTAAGGAACCGAACTTTAAATATTTTATTTGTGGCAGCGGACAAGGCGCCACGATTAACATGAAATGTGAAGAATATGAATGTATTCGTCTCATTGATTTTGACGGCCTTGATCAAACCGAATGTGCCATCATTATGGGGGTGGGCAGGTCGACAATCCAGCGTCTGTATGAAAGTGCACGCAAAATAATTGCAGAAGCTTTAGTGGAAGGTAAAAGAATTAAAATTGAAGGCGGTGAATATGAAGTTTGTCCTTATTCAAAAGATACATATTGGTCGTGCAATAAAAATTGCATGAAAGATAAAGATACTTAAAGAAAAAACATTTTTTTAAAGTAATTATTTTATAAAATCTGAAAATTAACAATACCAAAGCATTCCATACACATATTTTATAATAAATATGTGATTTTTTATTTTTGCAATGAAGTAAAATTGTGTTTTTTTCAGCAGTGAACAAGAAAGAATATAATACATATACTGTAACAGAAACAAAAGAGGAGAAAATAAAATGACTGAATGTAAAACTTGTAATGAAATAAATCAAATACAGGCAATCAAAAAAAGTGACGGACAGACTATTTTTTTAATTAATGTACCCGAAAAACCTTGCTGTTCTTGTAAAGCAGCGGATATAAAAAAAGTTTAAAGATTTATAATAAAAGCCGGATACATATCAGATATATTGATCCGGTTTTTTTTATTATGCAGTCTTTTTAGAAATATGTAAATAAGAGTCAACAACTACGCAAATAATACATATATTGTAACATAACATAAAAAGGGGAAGATATGATGGCAGAATGTAAAGACTGTTTTAATAGTGAAAATATTCAAAAACATGATGTCGACGGCAGTGTTATCTTTTTAATCAACGCACCGTCAAAGCCGTCTTGCGCGCATAAGGCATCAGGATTTATAATTTCATTAATAGATTTAGATTTTTTAAATAATAACCAGATAAATATTATTTTATAAAAAAATTACCTATATGAAAAATCCAAAATTCAAAATTATATCAGTGGATTTTGGATTTGTTCATTTTGATTAGCGTACAAAATTTGTGCGTTTGCGAGGTTCTTTTTTAGGTATGTCCATACAGCTTTTCTGAATAGATTTCAAAAGCCATGCCAAATTTTGTGCGGCTGTTTTTATGATTTGTACGCCTTCTTCATCTTTATAAATTTCATCCGGGGACTGACCGTGTATAATGTTCCAGTAATGTGAGGAAGCCACAGCCATTTTTGAATAATGCAGGTAATGGTTCATGCTGTCCAGAGCGGCGCTTCCGCCGCTGCGGCGAAGGCACACAAGGGCGGCTCCTGCCTTATGAGCCATAATCTCACTGCCGGCCGAATAAAAAAATCTGTCTAAAAAACATTTCATATTTCCAGCAATACCCGAAAAATGAACGGGAGAAGCAATAATGAGCCCGTCGGCATTTCTGGCGAGGACTGCCGCTTTATTGACAATATCATCAAAAGCACATTTTTTTGTCTCTATGCAGCTTCTGCATCCGATACATCCTCCAATAAGACCTGTACCGATATGCAGAATATTGACATCGATATTTTCTTTAAGTAATGCTTCTTTCATGATAGATAATGCGGTATATGTACACCCAAATTCATGCGGGCTTCCGTTAACGGCAAGAACTTTCATTTTCTATACTCCTTTAGATTCTATAAGTATGCTTAGTAATATATCAAACTTACCAAATAATTACAATTCCTTCAGCATAAATATATTTTACGGAGGTGGAGTATGAATAAAGTGTTTATTTTTTTTATTGTATCAGGCATCGTCGTATCTTTGTTTAACGGCACTTATCCGCAGGTTTTAAGCGGAATAGCCGAGAGTTGCATGCAAACGGCAGAGCTTTTAATAACATTCGGCGCAGTGTGGTCTTTTTGGTTAGGTATTATGAAAATAGCAGAAAAGACTGGTATTATACGCAAAATAGCACATGCTTTTATGCCGGTAATCAGACTGTTGTTTCCAACGGTAAAAAAAAATATAAAAGCAATGCAATATATTCTACTTAATATTTCGGCAAATCTATTTGGTCTCGGAAATGCGGCTGCACCGTTTGGTATGGAGGCTATGAAGGAAATGCATAAAATGAAAAACGGTTCTCAGGATGATAAGGTGCTTGATGATATGATTATGTTTGTTGTACTTAATACAACATCTCTTCAACTCATTCCGCTCAGTGTTATTTCACTACGTGCTGTATATGGTTCGACAGCCCCGGCTGAAATTATTGTTCCAACATTGTTTGCAACATTTATTACTACACTCAGCGGGATTGTATTTGTAAAGATCGTGCGCTTTTGGAGAAGGTTTAAATGTCTGAAATAATTGTTCTTTTGTTTGTATTGGCTATCATTTTATATGGTATAAAATGCAGGGTTCCTGTCTATGATACGTTTATCGAAGGAGCAAAAAGCGGCCTGTCCACAATTGCAACAGTTTTTCCGTATATCCTTGCGGTATTATGCGCGATTGGTATTTTTAGAAACAGCGGAATGATGGATTTTCTTATTAAGGTATTTAAACCTTTCTGTGAGGCTATCGGATTTCCATCCGAGGTGTTGCCTTTGTCTTTTATAAAAATTATTTCGGGCTCAGGGGCTAATGCGGTTCTTGCAGATACACTGATAGCATATCATCCTGATTCTTTTATAGGAAGGTTGGCCTGTGTAATCGCGGGGAGCAATGAGACCACTATTTATATCATTGCTTTATATTTTGGATGCGTCAATATCAAAAAAACAAAATATGCTTTGCCGGTCGCGCTTAGCTGTGACATATTGGGGATTTTTACCGCTTTTCTTATCTGCAGTTTTATTTTTAAGTAATTTTGCACAGTACATAATGTATGATGTATGGTAATATAAAAGAAAAAATAGCAAAGAGAAGAAAATGAATTCTATTGAAAATAATATAAAGCGTGTGCATTTTATCGATGAGGTCAGGGGAGTGCTGATCCTCTATATTGTTTGGTATCATCTCATGTATGATTTAACCGTAATATATGGTCTGGATATGGATTGGGTTGGTTCAGCATGGATGGAATATATCAGGCTGACGGCAGTCAGCTTATTTGTAATCATATCAGGTGTTTCTTGTCATTATTCACGCAGCAATATTCGCAGAGGCATTAAGACAATTCTTTGGGGCATGGTCATTACACTATGTACCATTTTAGTCGCGCCTGATCAAGTAATACTGTTTGGTATTTTGCACTTTATGGGCACAGCTATGCTGCTATGTGGGTTATTACAAAATAAAATAAATGAAATCCCCGTGAAAGCGGGGATCATCATCAGTTTACTACTTTTTATTCTGACTTATAATATTTATGACGGTTATATAGGTATCGCAGGAATTGGGACAATAAAAATACATTCTATGTTTTATAATAAACCGTATTTGTTTCCGTTCGGATTTAGCAGCATCGGTGTTGAGTCGGCAGACTATTATCCGATTTTTCCGTGGTTGTTTTTATTCCTTGCGGGAAACTTTTTCGGACGCGGTATAAAAAGAAATCAAGCACCATTCTTTTTTTATAACGCCCATAGCACAACGCTTTCAAAAATAGGCCGTCATACACTGATAATTTATCTTTTGCATCAGCCAATAATTTTAATACTGTTATTTATAATTTTTAAAGGAGTATAACCATTTCCCTTTATTACCCTTAAGAGTTTCTTAATAAAACTTTAACAAATAAATATTTCCAAACATTTCCTGATATATATATTTAATTTCCGAGCATTTCCTAAAAACGGCTTAAAGTCAATCAATGTTAAGTGTTTTCATTGGGTTCAATAGGTCCGAAAAGCACTCCTTTGGCTGTTTCATAATCTTTTTCAGACACATAAATATCAGAATCAAAATATGAACTTCCCATGAGGATACGTATAAAGCTGCCGCTTAGTTCATCTCTGATAAAAATAGGGATATCATATGAGTTTAAAAGAGATTGAACGATATCTAATTGTATTTGATCATTTACTGTGGTGAGATATTTTGCACCATCAATTTGTATGTCCTTTTTTCGTCTCATAAATTACCTCGGTTATTTAGTCGTTTTTTAGTTTATCATACAATGTTCTTCTGTCAAGAGTTGTATTGCCGCAAACTTTTTTAATGGCTTCTGTTTTTTTCACACCTTGTTGTATATAGGAATGTGCAAGCTTGATAGCATCTTCTAAAGCTATTTCTTCTTGTCCGGATGTATCATTAGTATATCCATCGATGATGAGCACATATTCGCCTCTTGGTTCCTTTGATTCATATATTCTAAGCAATGTTCCGGCTGTGCCGTACAGCACCTCCTCATGTAGCTTTGTGAGCTCTCTGACAAGAGTAACGTTTCTAATTGGCATTAATGTATTTAATATCAGCAAGGTATCTTTGATACGATGGGGAGATTCATAAAAAATATTTGTATATTTTGACTTTTCTAATGAAATGAGCAGCTCTTGTTTTTCTTTTTTCTTTTTTGGCATGAATCCATGAAATGTAAAAGATGAAGCAGAAATCCCACTGATTGCAAGAGCGGATATAAGTGCATTTGCACCCGGCACAATACTGACAGCAATATTTTCTTTAATACAGGCTTTTACAATATCTTCCCCCGGATCGCAAATACCAGGGGTGCCCGCGTCAGAAATCAGTGCAACTGTATTACCGTCTTTTAAGAGTTCCAGCAGATAAGCACGTTTTTGTGATTCGTTAAATTTGTGCAGACTAATCATTTTGGTGTTTATATCGTAAGCTTTTAAAAGCTTACCACTATGACGCGTATCTTCTGCGGCAATGATATCAGCTTGCTTTAGCTCTTCAACTGCGCGTATAGAAATATCTTTTAAGTTACCTATCGGAGTCGCAACCAACATCAGCAGACCTGTGTTTTCCATATTGAATCCTTTATTCATGTAAATAATTTCCTTTGTCGAAAAAGAAATTATTTCCTGAGAAATAATCATAAAATGTTATTTTTATTATTAAAAAAGAGTATAACATATTTAATTATGAAATACTCTTTGTATGCTAAAATTATATAATCGAATCTAAAATAATTGTATTATTTCGTTCGGCTCCCACAGATATGATTGAAATTTGAACGCCCGTTTGCTTTTCTAAAAACTTCACATATGCTTGAGCGTTTTTAGGGAGATCCTCGAAATTTTCGGCTTTCGATATATCTTCGTCCCAACCGTCAAGCTGCTCGTAACAGGCTTTGCATTTCGCAAGTGTGGCTAAAGATGCCGGGTAATAATCGATTTTTTGTCCGTCAAGTTCATAGTGTGTACAAACTTTAATTTTCTTAATTCCGGTCAGGGTATCCAGCTTTGTCAGTGCTATATGCGTAAGACCGTTTATTCTTGCAGAATATTTCACAACTGCCGCATCAAACCAGCCGCATCGTCTGGGCCTTCCTGTCGTTGTACCAAATTCATGGCCGCTTTTTCTGAGATATTCTCCGATAGCATCGTTTAATTCTGTTGGAAACGGACCTTCTCCGACACGTGTTGTATAAGCTTTTACGATGCCTAAAATATGATCAATGGATTTTGGAGAGATTCCAACACCAATGGCTACGCCACCGGCTGTAGGATGTGAAGAGGTGACATATGGATATGTGCCGAAATCAAGATCAAGCATAGCACCTTGTGCGCCCTCAAGGACGATATTTTTACCTTGCTTGATAAGCGTATCTATCTCAAGGGAAACATCACATACAAAAGGTTTTATTTTAGCTGCATATCCAAGCAATATAGTGTAAATTTCATCTGCATCAAGCGGAGGCATATCATATAGCTTTGTAAGCAGTAAATTGATGTAATGAACATTGATATCAATTTTGCTTTTCAGTAAATCTTTTTCAAACAAATCACATACTCGAATCCCAAAACGATTGGTTTTATCGGCATAAGCAGGACCGATGCCCTTTCTCGTAGTGCCAATCTTATTTTCCTCAAGTCTTTTTTCATTTAATTCGTCCAGTAATTTATGATAGGGGGTTATAATATGTGCTCTGTCACTGATATGAAGATAAGACGTATCAAGACCGCTGTTTTGCAGCGTTGTAATTTCTTGCATAAGTGCTATAGGGTCAAGAACCATACCGTTTCCAATATAGGAAGGAGTAGAACAAATAATTCCCGAAGGAACCATATGAAATTTATATACATTATCGCCGACGATTACCGTATGCCCTGCATTATTTCCGCCTTGATATCGAACGACGGCATCTGCTTTTTCACTATAAAAATCTGTAATTTTACCTTTGCCCTCATCACCCCATTGTGTTCCGACAATTACTAAAGTGCTCAAAAATTTCACCCTCTTTTAAAAATAAAAAATAAAAAATACACTTCATTATATCATTATAGGAAGCATATTACAAGAAAAAACAATAGAGTAAACAGTGTATTTATTAATATTTATGAAAAAATTAGGTTTATTTATTCATTGTCAAAATCATAGCTTGATGCGTTTTTAAATGTTGTCGTCTCTTCCTGAAACACAAGATCGATATCGCCCGTAGGGCCGTTTCTATGCTTGGCAATGCTGAGTGTCACTTTGTCACTAATTGCGTTGTCAACTTCTGTTTTATACAAGAAAAGCACAATATCCGCATCCTGTTCAATAGCGCCCGATTCTCGTAAATCGGAAATAAGAGGTTTATTATCCGTACGCTTTTCGGGAGAGCGATTGAGCTGTGAAAGAGTAACGACCGGACAGGAGAGTTCTTTGGCAAGCAGTTTCAAATCTCTTGATATTTGAGATATTTCCTGCTGGCGATTTTCTATTCTGCCGACGCTTCGAATAAGCTGCAGATAATCGATCAAGATCAAATCAAGCTCTTCTTGAGCTTTAAGCCTTCTGCATTTAGACCGTATTTCATTAACGGTTATGCCGGGGGTATCATCTATGAAAAGTTTAGCGGAAAGGATTTCTTCCCATACTTTGTATATCTTGGACCAATCTTTAATACTGCCGGTACGTAAATCCATGCTGCTTATGTTTGCCTCCGAGGCAATAATACGCATAGTCAATTGTTCGAGCGGCATTTCTAAGCTGAAGACAGCCACTTTCTTATGTTCTCTAATTGCCGCATGCTGGCATATATTGATGCCGAGAGATGTTTTTCCCATACCGGGACGCCCCGCAAGAATAATCAAGTCAGAATCCTGTAGTCCTGATGTTTTTTTATCCAGATCTATAAAGCCTGTCGGTATACCTGTTATGTTTGAACCGCTGGCGGTTGTTTCCTGTAGTTTTAATAGTGTTGTTTTTAGTGCAGTGTCAAATGGAACAAAAAATTTTCTGTCTCTTGTAACGACGATATCTAAAATATCTTTCTCGGTAGAAAGAATCAAATCTTTGGCTTCTGCTTTATTTGAATAGCTGTCATCAATGACTTTTGAAAGTTTTGAAATAAGTTGTCTGTGCATGGATTTGTCTTTGACGATCATGCAGTATTGTTCCATATTTTCAGCAGAGGAAAGGATATCCACCAAGCTTGTCAAGAATTCAATACCGCCCAGTGCATTAAGCATTTCCTGGTTTCGAAGCCTGTCGGATAAAGTGATGATATCTATAGGCATATCTTTGGAATACAAATAAAGCATTGCATTATAGATAATGCGATACTGGTCATTGTAAAAATCATCTGGGCTGAGAATTGCGGCAGCGGTTGTGATGGTATGATTATCAAATAATACACAGGCCACAACGCTTTGTTCTGCTTCAAGATTGTAGGGGAGCACTCTGCTTGCTTTTGTAGACATATTTTCTCCTGCCTAAAGGGCTGAAACTATAATTTTTACTTTGGCTGTAAGTTCCGGATGAAGTTTTATATTTATTTCTTTTTCGCCTTGTTCTTTAATATTTTCACCGAGTTCAATTTTTCGTTTATCTATTTCAATGCCGCACACACGACTGATTTCCTCGGCGATTTCCTTGGAAGTGACACTGCCAAACAATCTTTTGCCGCTGCCGGCTTTTACTTTTAGCTCAAAAGCTTGATTATTTATTTTGTTATACAGCGCGGTTGCATTTTGCTTCTCTTGCTGTTTTTGTTCTTCTTTTAATTTTATTTGTTCGGCAAGTATGTTCATATTTTCTTCATTGGCTTTTACTGCAAGTTTTTTTGGGAAAAGATAATTGGTCGCATAGCCGTCCTTTGCATTTACGACATCTCCTTGCTTACCAAGCCCCTTTACATTTTGAAGTAAAATAACTTTCATTGCAATTCACCTCTTTTTTATTTGGAAAAAATATTATACAATAAATTTATAGAAAATAAAAGTCTTATATAAGTTAAAGAAATAAATATAATAGAAGTTAAAGTAAGGTTAAAAGAAGAAAACGAAGCAGAATGATTATTCACAAAGGCACACAAATAATTCATACAAACAGATTTTTACTAAGAAAATTTGAATCAACCGATGCAGAAGACATGTTTTATAATTGGGCAAATGATGAAAACGTCACAAGATATTTAATATGGGATGCTCATCCAACAGTGCAGCATACCAGAATTATTTTAGAACAGTGGCTCAATGGATATAGCAAACTATCTTATTATAATTGGGCAATTGTTTTAAAAACTACTAAATACCCAATCGGTTCAGTTGGGGTTGTTTCACAAAAAGATGACCTGTCCACTTGTGAAGTAGGATACTGCATTGGCAGAAGATTTTGGAATCATGGCATCATGACAGAAGTACTGAGTAGTGTACTCGAGTATTTGATTGAAGAAGTAGGTTATAGCCGTATTGAAGCGCTGCATGATGTGTTTAATGTCGCATCGGGCAAAGTAATGAAAAAATGCAATATGACTTATCTGGGAAATAAAAGAAACGGTCTTTATAGGAAAGACGGCTCTCAAGCCGATCTAGCAATGTATGCTATTATAAACAAAAAATAAAAAAAGCTGTATTTTAATACAGCTTTTTACTTTTATTAATCAGTCATTGGTAAATGGCAGCAATGCAATATTTCTTGCGATTTTAATAGCGGATGTAAGCTGTCTTTGATGTTTTGCACAGGTGCCTTTTACTCTGCGGGGAAGAATTTTTCCGCGTTCAGAAATATATCTTTTTAATACATCCGTTTGTTTGTAGTCTATATGTTCGATTTTGCTTTCACAAAACTCGCATACTTTTTTCCTTCTTTTATATGGTGGTTTTGCCATGATAGACATCTCCTCTCTATAATGTTTTGCTAAAACGGCAAATCATCGTCATCGATCGGATTAAAGCCGTCGACAGGTATGCCGTAATTATTATCTTGTTTTTCATATAATGCATTATTGTCACTGTCAGATGGACGGGCATTTTTTTTCTCAAGAAAAGCAATCTCATCAGCAATCACATCCGTTGTATAACGTCTTACGCCGTCTTTGCCATCAAATGAACTTGTCTGAATTCTGCCTGTTACTGCGATCAAGCTTCCTTTGTGCAGACTGTTTGAACATAGCTCCGCAAGTTTACGCCACGCAACAATATTGATAAAATCTGCGTCATAATTACCGTCTCTGTTTTTAAAATTCCTGTTTACGGCTAAAGTAAAGCTGGCAACAGGGGTATTTGCATTGGTATAACGCACTTCTGGATCTCTTGTTAATCTTCCAATTAAGATAACTTTATTTAACATTGTAGTATCCTGCACTTTCTTTAATTTACTTTGTCAACAATAATGTGCCTGATAACATCTTCGGTTATTCCGTATACACGTGTCAGTTCTTGCAAAATTTCTGCATTTGCTGTAAATGTGATAAATACATAATAACCTTCTTTATACTTTTTAGCTATTTCATAAGCTAAACGTTTTTTGCCCCATTCATTGACTTCTTCAATTGCTCCGCCGCCTTGCGTTATAATTTCAGAGATTCTGTCAATGTATTCTTTGATTCTGGTTTCTTCAGAATCCGGGGTCATGATAAAGATTGTTTCATAAGCTTTCATCAGCTCACCTCCTTATGGACTAATGGCCCTGCATCCCTGTACAGAGCAAGGATTCGAACATACATTATATCAAATTATTTGTAAAACACAATACAATATTTATATTTTAATAAAATTAGCAATTTAATTTTAAAGTTTTGTGATGCTTATAAATGATAACGCAATATTTATTATAGCAAGAAAAATAAAAAACAAACTTGAAAAGGCAGATTTATAAACAGCCTTTTGTGTGCGATTTTCTTGAATATATTTTTTGATTTTTTGCATATTCACAATTGAAAAAAAGATAACGAGAATTACACATAGTATAAACAGTATAGATATGGCCCAAGTAATCGCAGGGCTGCTGAGTTTGCCGAGAAGTTCCCCGAAAAGCATATTATTGATAATATGCAGAGCAATTGAATAAACAATTGAATATTCAAGTGCAACATAACCAAGAAGCAGGCCAGTAAGTATTGCCAGTATACCCTGATAAAAATTCGCATGTAGCAGTCCAAACAGAATGCTGGAAAAAATAATGGCAAAGATTTTGCCGTATGGTTCCAATTTACGGAGCACAATGCCTCTGAAAATGACTTCTTCAAGGATAGGGCCGATAATAGATACATATAAAAACATCGATATCGACGTACTTGTCGTGGTGATTTCTTCGAGATTTCCAATAATGCTGTAGCCAACAGCATTCAACAGATTTTCAATTACGGTAATAAATAATTGATAAATAAACTGAAGAGCCAAAAAAAAAGTAATAAAAAGAAGCAGTTTTGAAAAAGGCATCTTTGATTTTATGGTTGTAAGTTTTTGTTTAAAAGAACTTGTTTTATAATAATGAAAGATATAAATCATTCCAATGCCGGCGCCGAGAATATAAACCCAGCCGTTTGTAACGAGTAAGGTAATTTTATCAGCAAGAGAAGTAAAAGAATACGCATAGACATAATACATGATTGCAATCATTGCGGCAAGGACCTGTGCCAACTCATAAAATATTACTAAACGTGATAATTTATTGATTCTCTTTTTGAAAAAATTTTTTTCGTATATGTTCATTCATACATTGCTTTCTTTGGTTGTGTTTATAAGTTCTTTTATCTATTATTATTTGATTGGATAATTTGTTTTACTTTTTTTTTGAATTCAAGCCTTGGCAGCATAATAATGCGTCCGCATTGCAGGCATTTTATTTTCACATCAACACCTGTTCGAATGATCACCCATTGATCACAGCCGCAAGGATGTTTTTTCTTTGTCTGCACAACATCACCGACATTAAAATTTGCAGGCAGCATAACCGTCCTCCTTAAAACAACCAATTGCTGATGTCAAAATATTGACATAAAACGGACTTGCTGAGTAAGTCTACAATTGTTGGATTGCTGGTAAAAATCGTCAGGGAAGATACAGCACTCACAAGCAATATACAAAGCAGGCCGCCTTTTATAATACCGATAATGCTGCCGCCAAGTTTATTTACAAAACTCAATACCGGAAGCTTGGAAATCTTATTTAAAAGTACGCCCACTATTTTTATTATGATAATTGTTGCTATAAATAATGCAACAAAAGACAAGATATTTAAAACAATGACTGTGATTTGAGAGGAGATCGTGCTGACAGTGTCATTGACTATGGTTTGTGAATGAAATAATTTTGTTAAAACCCACTGAAGAGAGCTGCTTGTATCAGAGGCCGTAAGCGATACTTGTCCGTTGGGGAAAGAAGCCATTAATTTATCATAAACAAACGAATTGATTTTAGAGTTTATATTGGTAGCGGTGGCGATATAATCTGAAAGCTGTAAATAAAAGAGTTTTGCCGCAATAAAACCAACGATGATACTGGTTAATGAGATGATGCTTTTTACGAGTCCGCGACGAAACCCGATGATTCCAAAGATTGCAAGAATAACGACGATGGCTATATCAATGCTATTAAATGTCATAAAATACCCCTTTCTATAATCATATTATTGATTATTTTTCATTTTCGTTTTCATGTTCGTCCAGAGCTTCTATTGATTGATTATTCTTTTCATTTGCGGACAGATTATAATCATTTTGCAGTTCGTTAAAATTAATTTGATCTAAAATAATGTCGTATTCATTTTCAGAATTTTCAATTGAATGATTCTCTGCTGTCTCTTGAAGGCCTGTGTCATCTTGTACAGAAATATCTTCGGTATCTTCAAGTGATTTTTCAAATTCAATATCGGTAATTACTTCATTTTCTGTCTCATTGACCGCAGAGAGAGCTGCTTCATTCAATACTTGGGAATCTTCGGTTGTTGTCTTTTGAGGCATGTCTGGAGCATTTTTATTTCTTTTTTTATTTTTTGCATGTAATGAGAGCTGTGATGCGAGCAGACCTATTATTGAAGCAATCAATAAAATGCCGATATATGCATATGTAAAAGTATAAAATGCTATATCAAAAAAATCGAGTAAAAAGACAGCAGGCTTGATCCAAAATATAAGCGGGGCCACGATGTTATAAAATAAAACCCAGCTATATGTATCATTAGAAAGATTCATATTTAGCAGCACATTATATGCAACCATAAAAAGAATAATAGGCAGAAAACTAAGAAATATAAATTTTGCACCTTTGGAAAATGAAAAATCTATTGTTTTTTTGGAATAAAAAAAACCAATTCCAAACCAAACAATAATAGAAAATGCAAAGAATATACCATTCGTTATATGATTGTCGCTGTTTATTTTATAAATAATAATACATATTATGTAATATATAACATTTATCACAAGTGCGCAGGCAAATACGGACGGATTTTTCTTTTTTGTCATGTTATGCACCTCACATTTCTTGATCCAATATATGAGAAAGTTCTTCTATGATTCTATCTCTGTCATTTTTATTGTAATATTCAATAATGATCTTGCCTTTTCCGTTAAATTCGTTGATTAATACTTTACTTCCGAGAATTTCCGTTAACTCTGCCTCTAACTGCATGATGTTTACATCTTTAAACTGAGGGTTGACAGGTTTTGGCTTGATAATATTTTTGACAAGTTTTTCCGTTTCTCTCACTGATAAATTATTCTTAATGATTGCAGCAAGCGCATGTTCTCTCATTTTGCCTTCCGGTAAAGATAACAACGCACGCGCATGACCTGATGATATTTTATCTTCTGTTAAAGCATCTTGCTCCTGTTTTGTTAGAGAAAGAAGCCTGAGTGTATTGGAAACGGCAGCACGGCTTATACCGAGCATAGCTGCCAGCGCATCATGTGTCAAGGAAAATTCTTCTATCAATGTCTGATAAGTGATTGCTTTTTCTATATCATGTAAATCTTGTCTCTGTAAATTTTCTACAAGAGAAATAGCAAGTATTTCCTGTTCATTGTAATTTTTAATCAATACCGGCACTGTTTCAAGCCCGGCTCTTTTAGCCGCGCGCCATCTGCGTTCTCCGGCAACGATTTTATATTTTCCGTCTTCAGAGGGGACAACAATCAGAGGCTGCAACACACCGTGTGTTTTGATTGATTCGCTTAATTCGCTGATTTTTTCATCATTAAAATACTTTCTGGGCTGTGATGTATTCGCGTAAAGCTTACCAACTGCCAATTCTATGGGTTGGCTTTGGCCGTTGTTAGATTCCGGCTCATTAGAATAAACTGGTATTAAGGCGTCTAATCCTTTTCCTAAAGCGACAGAGTTCTTTTTCATTGAGTTCCCTCTTTCTCTATTAATTCAGAAGCCAGAAGAGTATACGCCTTTGCGCCGGTTGAGGATTCATCATAGTAAATAACCGGCTTGCCAAAACTGGGTGATTCGGCAATTTTAACATTTCTGGGGATAATGGTATTGAATACTTTTTCTCTGAAGTATCTTTTTACTTCAGCTGCAACTTGTACCGATAAATTGGTTCGGCTATCATACATAGTGAGCACGATACCAATAATATCAAGCAGCGGGTTCAAACCTCTTTTGACAAGATTGATTGTATTGATTAAATTGCTGACACCTTCAAGTGCGTAATATTCACATTGAATCGGCACAATGATCCCATCGGAAGACGCCAGAGCATTAATGGATATCAATCCAAGAGAAGGGGGACAGTCTATTAAAATATAATCAAATTTATCCAAGATACTCGATAAAGCTTGTTTTAATATTAGTTCTCGTTTTGGAACGCTAACAAGTTCTACCTCGCAGCCTGCAAGTGTTGAATTTGCGGGAATGAGCATTAAGTCGGAATATCTTGTTGGCATAATTGCTTTTTGAATATCCATTTTTCCGCAGATGACATCATAAAGCGTTTTACCGCCTTTTTCAACTTTCATATTCAAACCGCTTGTCAAGTTACCCTGCGAATCGGCATCCACTACCAATACACGCAAACCCAATCTTGCCAGAGCGGCACCTAAATTCGTTGTTGTCGCTGTTTTGCCAACGCCGCCTTTTTGATTAAAAACGCAATAAACCTTTGCCATATTTTCCTCCCCCGAGCAGGTTTTTCGGCTCTATTTTATCACTGAAATAAATAAAAATAAACACTTTGTTTTGCGTGTTTCACGTGAAACATTGTAAAATATAGAAAATACGCAATAAAAACAAGGTTTTTTTAATAAAAAAATTTTTAAATATGAAAATAATAGTATAAATAATGTTTCACGTGAAACACGAATCAGTGATTTACAAGAATACAAATTCATGATTTAATAAAGAGCAAAGGAAAAATAATTATGAAGACAATTAATATAATATGCGTAGGCAATTTAAGAGAACGCTATTGGAGAGAAGCCGGCGGAGAATATAGCAAAAGAATCCAAAAGTATTGTGATTTAAATATCACTGAAATCAAAGAATCCGACCGAGCACAAGAGAGCAGCTTTATTTTAAAGAAAATTGAGCCAAGATCTTATGTGTTTGTTTGTGATATTTGCGGGAATAAATACAGCAGTACAAAATTTGCCGCTCTTATCAGTGAAAAACTCGAATTAAACACTTCGCTTACATTTATCATAGGGGGTTCAGACGGCGTGAGTGAAGAGGTAAAAAAACAAGCAAATATGCTGCTGTCGTTTTCTGATATGACATTTCCGCACCAAATGTTTCGTATATTTTTACTTGAACAAATTTATCGTAGTTTTAAAATACTTAAAAATGAAAAATATCATAAATAAAAAATAGTAAAATATGGTAAGAATAATTTTGATTATTTTTTTAATAATAGTAGCGAGGTGAAGAATAATGGCAAAAAATAATCAAAATCAAAATAGAATGAGTAATAAAAAGAATACTGAAAGCGTAAAAAATACAAAAAATACGCAGAGTAATTCACAAAGCAGTTCACAAAACAATTCCCAGAGTAACTCAAAAAAATACAATAATATCGAAAACTGCGATTCGTAGCCTTAAAATTAAAAAAAAGAAAAGTCTTGCCATATTGGCAAGGCTTACATATAGTTAGAAACAAAAATACATATGTGGAGAAGTCATGCAATCCATACAAAATTATAATAAAAAAATATTTTATTCTCTCATGCTTTCACTGGCAATACCTATTGCACTGCAACATTTAGTAGCTATTTCATTGAATACAATAGATACCATCATGATTGGCTCACTTGGCGAAGAAGCAATTGCTGCGGTAGGAATTTGCAACAGAATTTATTTTTTCTTCACGTTGGTTACATTTGGGATATACAGTGGTATGAGTATTTTTACTGCGCAGTATTGGGGAAAAAAAGATATCTTGAATGTAAAAAAAATGCTTGGGATGCAATGGTTTTTAGGGGTTTGTGTAGCGATTATTTTTATTTTGAGCATAAGTTTATATCCAGATGTAATCATATCTTGGTTTATAAAAGATAATTCTGTAATTCAGCTTGGAAAAAGTTATCTTAGAATTGCCGTATTCAGTTATTTTTTTATGGCATCTTCTTTTTCTGTTTCTTTCACATTAAGATCACTGGGCATTGTGCAAATACCGCTGGCAATCAATATACTGTCAGTTTTGTTAAACACAATTTTAAATTGGATTTTCATTTTTGGGCATTTGGGATTCTATGCAATGGGTGTACGCGGAGCGGCGGTGGCTACACTTGTTGCAAGAAGTGTCGAGTTTTTATTTTATGGATGGTACTTATTTAAATACAAGAAGTACCCGCTTTTAATCAAATTATCGGATCTTTTTTTATGGAATTATGCAATATTGAAAGAAAAATTAAAAGTTGCATTTCCCGTACTTATCAATGAAATAATTTGGTCACTTGGTATGACTGTAATTTACATTGCCTACGGCCGGCTTGGTGCAAATGCGGTTGCGGCAGTACAAATTGCATATAGTATCAATGGTATTTTTGAAGCATTGTTTTTTGGGATAGGGAATGCATGCGCCATTATGCTTGGAAATGAAATCGGGAAAGAACGTTATGAATTGACGGAAAAATATTCAAAGAAGTTTATCTTCATCATTATCATGCTGGGCTTTGTTCTCGGAGCTGTTTTGATTCTGACAAGAAAACCAATTATCAGTTTATTTGATCTGCACGTTCAAACAAATATGATGCTGGCAAATATTCTTTTAGTCATGGCCTGCGCGATGCCTCTTTCAATGTGTGATTATTTATTTGTAGTAGGCATACTCAGAAGCGGCGGAGATACAAAATTCTGTATGATTCTTGAATTATTTTCTATTTGGGGATACGTAGTCCCTATCTCTTTTATTGCAGCTCTATGGTTTAAATTACCTGTTTACTGGATCATAATGTTCATTAACATTGAACATATTTTAAAACTGTTTTTGCTTGTGCCGAGATACCGCTCTAAAAAGTGGATCAAGAATTTAGTTAAGCAACAAGCGGGTTAAATCATATATTGGGTATTTGCCAATTAATCGGGACCCTGTCGTTTGCAAGTAAAAATGCGTTGGTTTTAGAAAAAGGTTTACTGCCAAAAAAGCCTCGGTTTGCAGAAAGCGGGCTTGGATGCGTCGACTTTAATATTAAGTGTATGGGATTTGTGATTAAAGGTGATTTGGATTGTGCGTAAGCGCCCCATAAGATAAATACGATCGGGGCGGCAGACTGATTAAGAAGAGTTATGATATTATCGGTAAACTGTTCCCATCCTTTTCCTTTGTGGGAGGCTGCCCTGTGTGCACGTACCGTTAAAACGGCGTTGAGCATCAACACACCTTGTGTTGCCCAGGAAACTAAATAACCGTTGTTGGGAATATAGCAGCCGATATCGTCTTGCATTTCTTTGTAAATGTTTTGCAGTGAAGGCGGAATATCGGTACCGGGTTTTACGGAAAAACATAATCCGTGCGCTTGATTGGGCTCATGATATGGATCTTGCCCGATAATGACCACTTTTGTATCCGTGTATGAAGTATAATGCAACGAATTAAAAATATCATACATATCAGGGTAAATGCATTGCGTTTTATATTCATGGACTAAAAATTTTCTTAAATTGATATAATAATCTTTGCTGAATTCATCTTTAAGATATTTTTGCCAGTCATTTTTTAATTGTACAGACATTCTAAACCTCGCAATATAAAGTATTTAAATATACAATAGCACATAAAAATTGTAAAGAAAATACATTTTATGATATTATTAGACAAAGGAGATAATGATCATGTTAAAAATAGGTGCACATATATCCATATCTGAAGGCTTTTATAAAGCTGCGAAAATATCCTATGAAATGGGAGCAAATACATTTCAATTTTTTACGAGAAATCCACGGGGCGGCGCTGCCAAAAAAATAGATGAGAAAGACATGTCAATGGCAAAAGCTTTTTTAGAAAAAAATGATTTTAAAACTTTAATTGCACATGCACCGTATACACTCAATCTATGTTCCAGTGAGGCAAGAGTACGGGAATTTGGAAATATGATTTTTAAAGCAGATATGCAAAGGCTAAAAAAAATGCCTCCAAGTTACTATGTCTTTCATCCGGGAAGCAGAAAAGAGCTTTCTTTATCGCAGGCGCAAACGCTTATAGCAGCTACGATTAATGAAGCTATTGATGAAGGGGTTGAAAATACAATATTGCTTGAGGCCATGTCAGGTAAAGGAAGTGAAGTGGGTTCGACATTTGAAGAATTGAAAGAAATTATTGACAAAATAGAGGATAAGGAGCATATTGGAGTTTGTGTTGATACATGTCATATGTATAGTGCAGGATATGATATTGTGAAAGACCTTGACGGCGTTTTTGAGAAATTTGATAAAGTAATTGGTATCGATTATTTGAAAGCAGCGCATATCAATGATAGCATGAATCCATATAATTCAAAAAAAGACAGGCATGCGAAATTAGGTGAAGGCACGATAGGTATAGATAATATTATAAAATTTATCAATTATAAACCAATTCGTCATTTACCAATGATTTTAGAGACACCAAATGATATTGACGGATACGCACAGGAAATTAAACTTCTTAAAAATCATTTTCAAGCTGAACGTTAAAGATAAGGAGATGTAATAGAGATGAATATATTAGCACTCAACAGCAGTCACAGGAAAAACGGATGTACAAAACGCGCTCTGGATATATTTTTGGAAAACTTTGAGCAAGAAGCAAATATTGAAAGAATCGATTTGATCGATTTAAATATAGGATATTGTAGAGGTTGTTGGTTTTGCCGTCAAACAGAAGGATCATGCATGATCAAAGATGATATGCAATCACTTTGTGAATCCTATGTAAAAGCAGATATTATTGTACTTGGCGCACCTGTTTATTATAACAGTGTTTCCTCGGTTTTAAAAACAGTGATTGACCGTTCTGTTTCGCTGCATTTCAGCAATAGGATCAAACAAAGAAACAGCAAACGAAAAAAAATGGTTATCTTATCGCCTGGAGCGGGAGAATATAGAAATCAATATGAAACGTTTCCGAATGTATTGGAATTTTACATACAGGACTTGAATGCAGACTTGGTAAGTTTTGTGCAAATGCCTAAATTAGGATTGAATATAGACGCAGACATTGAGAAATACAGAAAAGATATTATGCATGCAGTAAGAAAATGTTTTAAATAAAAATATTTAAAATTGCATAAATCGACATATTTCCCGGGCAATTTGTGGCATTCCACATTATGATTATGCCATTGATTGTCCTATTATTGTGGAAAAGAATGATAGCATAAAGTATAAATATTCAGTATAATTCTTTTCTTTATGAAGGAAGATAGAAAATAACATCATATTATTGAAAAATAAAAATAGAGGTTGCTTTGTGACGAAAAAAAAGAGAAAAAAGAAAAAGTCTTTTTTGAAATTTTTACTAAAGATGATCATTACGATTATTATCTTAGCTGGGTTGCTTGCGGTTGCTTTCATTTATTTTGATCCTCTGGGCATCAAAGATATTGCACAGAAAACCTTTAGCACAAGCAATGACAATCTAAGCGTTTCAAGTGAAGTCAATTTTAACGAAAATGTAATCAATATCGCATTAATCGGCATTGATAAAAGGCCAAACGAGCCAGTTTCACGTTCGGATACTATTGTTATTCTATCTTATGATATGCAAACAGGCCGAACAATGCTGACATCGATTATGCGTGATTTTTTAGTCTATATTCCCGATGAAGGCACATATAATAAAATCAACGCTTCTTATGCATACGGCGGAGAAGAGCTTTTATTAAAAACGTTAAATATAAATTTTGATTTAAATATTAAATATTATGTTACCGTTGATTTTGGCACGATGGAGCAACTGGTGGACGCCATAGGCGGCATTGAGGTAAATGTAAAAGACGTTGAAGTGCCTTATATCAATCAAGTTATAGAGGAGCAGCATACATTACTGGGCGGCGAATTAAATTATTTGAAAGAAGGAGGAGCTCAGCTCCTTGACGGCAGACAGGCGCTTGCATACAGCAGAATCAGAAAAGTGGGCAATTCAGACTGGGAGAGAACATCAAGGCAGCGAATCGTACTCGGGAAAATCATCGATAAAATAAAAGATAATCTTGATATTAAAATGCTCCTCACGCTTACAAAAGAAATAGCGCCGCTTACAAAAACAAATATAGACACCAATTTGATGTTGAAAATGGGTTGGTCTTATCTGCGGCACAAAGATACATTTGTTTTGGAAGATTTCAGAGTCCCGTTTGATAATTATGGAGTAGACAGATATTATAACGGAATTTATTATCTGAAACCAAATACACTTAAAGATAATATCATCATGCTTCATGAATTAATTTACGGCATTGATTCGTATGATCCGAGTGAGAGAGCAGTGGAAATAAGTAATACGATTCAATATAACCATTAAAAAACAAAACAAAAAAGACAATACATAGAAATTGTCTTTTTTTGTTTATAACGAATATTTGTAAAAAGAACAATAAGAAAAATCATAGAAAATTAAAATAAAATCTATAATAATTTTCTATAGTAGATTCCTCTTGTGTACGGTTGGTTTGGTGACCGTATTTTTTCGTAATCGGTCAGGATTTTATAACAGGTTTCTTTATTTTCAGTTGTAAAAAATAGTTCCATATAATTTATGGTTTTAACATCATCCAGTTTGTCTGCCAGATAAATCGGAACGCAGTTCAAAATTTCCGAGATGCCATGGCTGCATAATACGGCAAATTTCATACCTTTTCTGTCTGTTAACATACAAGGATATTTTTTTTGGCATGCTGCACATCCAATCTCATACTTAATGGGGCAGACGCGCGTGCTCATCAACGGAAAATGACCGTATGCAAGCATAGCTATTTTAGATGAAGTTTTTAATTGGTTGATTTGTTTGATAGTAAGTTCTACGGAGAGAGTGATATAGACCGGCTTTAAGTTTGACAGCATTTGCGCAGAAAGGCTGTTTGCAATATTGAGTCCAAAGCCGCTCATAACATCGTAGCCGAGTTTCTTTGCCAACTGCAGCCTTCCGATGGAATGAGCCTTTGCATAATGAATGCCGTATTGTCTTAATTTTATTAATTGTTTTTTAAGCAGCTGTTCATCTTCAAAATATACTCTTGGTAATTCCGCGACGAGTTTATCATGATAGCTATTCAATAAATGTTCGTCGAGTTCTGAAAATTTAAATAAATCGAGGGATGCATATTGCACCTTCTCTAATATTTCTTCACTTATTTGCGATACTTCTTTAAAAGAAGCAGTAAATGCAGGTTTTACAAGCGTTTTTTCATGTTTATTGATATCTGGTATATTGGGCATATGGCAAATATATGGTTTGCGGTATTGCCGCCTTTTGATAAGCCCTTCTACTGCCGTTCTTCTGAGCTCATTTAAAGCAGAGAGCGGAAAATAACAATTTTCTTGTACATAGCCGTTGATATTTATAAGAAAAAATGGGGTATCGGTTAATCTGGATAAGCTTTTGACAATCTCCTCAGCGCGTAGGGATTTTGTGATGGCAAGCTGTGCGGGCGGTGCATTAGATATAAATATATGCCCAAAACAATCTTTTATTGCAAGGGTTACTTTTTTTTCGGAAATATAATACTCCATCTGCACTTTAAGCTTGCGCGGTGATGATAAACCATCTGCTTTGCTGATGGAAGCTTGGCTGCTTTTTATGATATCCTGCTGGCTGCGTATGCCAAACATATCATTATCTATTTTTGAGAGAAAATAGCCTTGCGTAAATCCGTCTCGTGAGAAACTGTCTTTTAAAACTTGCATATCATATTTTTTATGATAAAGTGCATTTTTAAATTGCGTAACGGTTGTTTGCACATAGTCGGCACTTTTCATACGGCCTTCAATTTTTAAACTGTGCACGCCAAGGCTTTTTAATTCATCTACATACTCTATGAGCGATAAATCTTTTAAAGATAAGTTATATCGATTTGTATTTTTTACGCCAAAGGGCAGCCGGCACACTTGCGCGCAGAATCCGCGGTTTCCGCTGCGCTCTCCGAGAAATGCGCTGAAATAGCATTGACCGGAGAGACTGTAGCATAAAGCTCCATGGACAAAAATTTCTGTTTCAATTTTTGAATGGTTAATGATGTTGACAATTTCCTCCTTGCTCATCTTACGTGCAAGCACCACTCTTGATATGCCTATCTTATAGAGCGCGTTTGCATCGACAAGATTATGCGTGCCCATTTGAGTGGATGCATGAATGGAGATTTCAGGGCATATTTGCTTGATCAGGCTAACAACACCTAAATCCTGCACAATGATCGCATCAAAACCCGCTTTGCAGGCATGGAGGATTTCATCTATTACCATTTGAATTTCCCTGTCAAACATCAGTGTATTTAATGTAAGGTAAGCTTTCACATCATACAAATGGCAAAAGTCAATGGCTTGCCTGATTTCTTCATGTGTAAAATTAGCGGCATTCCGTCTTGCGTTCAATGCTTTTGCGCCAAAATATACTGCATCCGCTCCGGAAAGCACGGCGGCTTTAAGCGCAGTAAAACTACCTGCTGGAGCCAAAATTTCTACATTTTTATCGTTATAAGCCAATTATTTCACTCCTTTGAGGATGCAATGGAGAAATATAAACATATGTTTAAAATGCTGTTTTGCTAAAAATTGCATCTGAAACTTTAAATATTATACGATATATTTATTTATTTTGTAAAAAATATTCATATGAAAAAAAGATTAACAATGGGAATCCTCATTATTTTTATACTGTTTTTTGCAGGGTGTTCACAGTCAGGCAAAACATCATTCAATGAAGAACAAGGCAAAAAGACATGGACCGTGCTTGTGTATATGAACGGTTCAAATCTAGAGATGACATCTGCGGCGGCAACAAAGGATTTACGGGAAATGATCTACAGCGGAAGTGCTGATAATGTTAATGTCATCGTTGAGACAGGCGGAAGTAAATATTGGCATAATTATTATGTGGATGAAAATAAAAGTCAGCGATGGTATGTCAATAAGTTCAGCATGGATGAAGTGTATAGTCAAGATCTGAAAAATATGGCCAAAGCGGATACGCTGTCTGAATTTCTAATCTGGGGAATTGAAAATTATCCGGCTGAAAAATATGCCGCTATTTTATGGAATCACGGAGGCGGAGCCATTGCAGGCTTTGGCCTTGATGAAAACACACCGGGGGACACCCTGATTTTAAAGGAATTAAAAGACGCTTTTGAGGTGACAGCAAAAGAAACCGATGAGGCATTTGACTTGGTAGCATTCGATGCATGCTTAATGTCTAATATCGAAACAGCCTATATTCTTTCGCCTTATTGCAAGTATATGGCGGCAAGCGAAGGATTGCTCTCGGAAACGGGATATGCCTATGATGTATTCATAGAAAAAGTAAAGCAAAATCCAAATAAAAACGGTGACTATTTCGGAAAAATACTCATTGATTCATATATCAGCCAAGCCAATAAAGCAAATGCAGTCGAGAGCGCTCTTTGTGTGCTTGATTTATCACATGTAAAAGATGTTGTCGATGAATTCGATAAATCAATCGGCTCTGTAGACGTGAGCGCCCATTTTGATGATTTTATCAATGCAGCTTATGAAAGCGGTGCGGCGGGGAGACTGGTGAGCTCGGCCGAGCAGGCAAATATGGTGGATATCAAAGAATTTGTAAAGAATACAACCGACTCTGATCTGAGCGCTCAATTAAATAAGCTCATAGTCTACAAAGCAGAGACTGCAAATAATAAAGAAGATTTGAGCGGCGTTTCTTTATATTTTCCATATAGCAATATAGAGAATGCTTCGTTGGAATTCAAAGTCTATAATTTGATAGGATTTTCAGATGAATATTCAAAATTATTAAAAGAATATATCAGCCTGCTCGATAAAAATGTTTCTGCCGCTTCACGAAATATAGTGGGAAACAAAAGCGGCATAACAGACGTAAAAGCTTTACTTTTCGGTAACTGCCTGATAGGCAGCCAAATAGGCGGCGAAATGTTTATTCATTATGTTGGTGAGAATTCAGCATATGACCAAAATGCAGAAAACAGTAATTCGGCGATGTATATGATCAATTCAATGCCAATTACCGTCTATAAAAAGGCGGAAAATGATACTTTGCTTTATACCACGGCAATCATCGACGGGCAATACTGCGAGTTAACGCTTGAGGATAGCAATGATATTCTTAAAATAAAAGAAGCGATCGCGATTGAAAAAAATAAAAATAACTCGATAGTGCCGCTTAAGACATTCATACCGAAAGATGATGATAGCATCCGTTTTGTGACATTGGTTTATGAAGATGGCAAAGTCGTTGAAAAAGAATCCGATGAAATAACATATAAAGAAAATATAAAAATCACAAAAAAACAAATCAAACAAAATGAAATAAAAATCTTTGTAAAAGGCCTGGAGTTAAAATAATCCTGAAGTGGTATGTGAAATATTTGTGAAAATTTACAAGAAAAAGATGTTTTATGTTATTATCATTTATAGGAATTCGTTAGCAAATAAATGAGGCTGATATGTTAAATTTAATTACAGGCAGGCAGGGGACGGGTAAAAGCAGATACATATACGAGCAAATTGCCAAAGACATCAAAGGGAAAAAAAGAGTCTATCTGCTCATTCCCGAGCAATACAGCTTTCAAGCTGAAAAAGAAATCATTGATATTTTGGATACACCGGGCATGATGGGCATTCATGTGCTCAGTTTTTCACGCCTTGCTTATCAGCTGCTCAATAAAGCATCAAAAATGCAAAAACAACCGCTGAGCAAAAAAGCGGCTTTGATTGTCTTAAAGAAAATATTAATTGATGTATCACCAAATCTTACAATCTATTCAAAAAGCTGGATGCATGACGGACTTGGAGAAATGATGCTGGGATGTATCGGTGAATTTAAGAAAAATCAAGTAAAGCCAAACCAGCTGATCTCGCTTGGTGAAAGCAAATTGCTGGATAAAAAAATACGGGAAATTATGTGTATTTATGATGCATACGAAAACTATATCAATAGGAAGTTTTATGATGCGGAGGATCTAATAGAACAGGCGAGCGAAGAAATTATCAAAGAAGACACTTTTAAAGATACATATGTTTATATCGATGGTTTTTATACGCTCGACAAACAACGGCTTGCAATGCTGGAGCATATTTTCTCTCAGGCAGCAAGCACGACGGTAGCGATTCGATATGAAGAAGAAGATGACAGAGATATTTTTTCCATCACGGAAAAATTCAAAAAAGATATCATCCAAATTGCCAAGTGTAATCGTATTAAAATAAATAACATACATTTTCATAAAAAAAAGAATACATCAAAGCCTATTCTGCATATAGAAGAAAACATTTTTAAATATCGTTTCAAAAAATACATATCTACTCAAAACGAAGAGCTCCCGCAAGTCTATGTACTCAATGATATGCAGCAGGAAGCAGCCTACACAGCACAGAAAATACTTTCTCTCATGCAAACGAAGGATCTGCGCTATAAGGACATAGCAGTCTTTACAAATGATTTGGAAGCCTACGCACCCTATCTGCAAAAGGCGTTTGATGATGTAAAGATACCTTATTTCATAGATGACCGGCACGATATCAAACATAACTGTTTAGTTAGAATGATTTTTTCGTTTTTGAGCATGATGCAGCATGGAAGCTTCTATTACAGAGATGTGTTTGAATTTTTAAAGACAGGATTCAGCACACTGAGTGATGAAGAAATCAATCTTTTTGAAAACTACGTTTTAAAATACGGGATCAAAAAAGAGCAGTACTTTAAAGAGTTTTTGAAAGCGGATACAAAGGATAAAAATAAGTTAAAAGAAATCAACGATATACGTGAGAAATTCGCCTGTCAGATAAAAGGCTGGTATGAAAGAAGCAAATCATTAAAAACATATGACCAAATAGCTGATTTCATCTATTATGTCATTGATAGTGATGCTGTTATAAGCCGGGTCAATGAAAATATCACATTTTGTGAGGAAAATGAGCTGTTTGTGGAAAGCTCCATTGAGCAGCAGATTATTCGGATCATAAAGGAAAGCCTTGAATTTATCAATTATTTCTTAAAAGATCAGCCTGCAACTCTTGAAGAATTTTATCAGGTATTCAGGCAATCGATCAGCAGTGAAAATGCGGGTGTGCTGCCTATTGCGTCCGACTGCATCATGGTTGGGGATTTTGCGAGAAGCAGAATATCCAATATAAAAGTCGCTGTAATCATCGGTGCGACTGAAGGGAATATGCCCAAAAAGGTAACGGGAGAAGGAATTTTTACACAAAAGGAAAAACAGATCCTCACAGAGAAAGGGCTGGACCTTGCAGGGGAGCTGAAAGGTCATATTGCCAAAGAAAGGTTTTATATCTACAGCATTCTCTCAGAACCAAAAGAAAATTTAATTCTTACAGCGCCTCTTTCAGACGATGATGCGCAAACACTTGAGCTTTGCGCCATCGCACAGCAAATTTGTGCGATGTTCGGTACTGTTCCGCTGCCTATAGGCGAAAAGGATTTTTTTATTACAACGCTCGAAGGCACTTACCAAAGCCTGGTAACACAGTTGAGTCAAAGTATTCAAAATAAAACAGCGCCTGATAAAGTATTAGTAGATTTATTCTGTTTGTATAGCCAAAACGCACAATACGAGAAAAGAATTGAGCTCATAAAAAAAGCAATGCAGTTTGATAATGCTACGGAGCAGCTTTCAAAAGAAGATATAAGAGCCGTAAAATCAAACCCTTTTATTGTCAGTGCCAGCAATATGAGCACATATGCCCACTGTCCGTTTAAATACTTTATGCAGTATACGCTAAAGCCGCAAAAGCGTGAACTATGGGAAATCAATGCACTCGATATAGGAAATCTCATGCACAGCACCGGAGAAGAATTTACCGAGCATATTTTGCAAAATCATATCGACTTAAAAACCGTCACGAATGAAGAAATAGAAGAGATCATTGAAAAAATCATAGAAAAAAACGAGCAGGAATTTAAAAACGGCGTTTTTGAATCAGACAAATTAAACAGTGCATTGTTTTCAAAAGCAAAACAAGTGGCAAAGAAAACAATCAGCAAAATGGTGGAGCATATCAATGCATCCGAGTTCGCGATAGCAGGCAGCGAAATCGAGTTTGGAGAAGGGAAAAGCTATCCGCCCATTCCAATTGCGAACATAGATGGCATTGACGTAAATGTCGAAGGCAAAATCGACCGTGTAGATACATTTGAGCAAAACGGTATTACTTATTTTAAAGTTTTTGATTATAAAACAGGTAATATCAATCTCGATTATACAAAAATATATTACGGTCTTGATTTGCAGTTAAATTTGTATATGCTCTCTTGTCTGAGAAGCTTGCAGAAAAGTCAGCCCGCGGGGATGTTTTACTATAAATTTGCACATCCAATCATAAAATATAATAATGAAGTAGGCAGCGGTGAGGCATTAGCCGATAAAATCAATGAGGAAATGAGATATTTCGGAATTGCAGTCAATGATGATGACATCATTATGGCAATCGATAAAAACGCAAAGGATGATAAAACAAAAGCATGCAGCACAATCTCTTATAAAGCGAACAGCCAGCTAAAGGAAAGTGCGCATGTCTTCTCACCGCAGGAGATGCAGAGGCTGCTTAAACACAGTGCGGCGCTCGTAGAAAAATTTGTCCAAGAAATCTTATCGGGACAAGTCGCACCCAATCCGTATAAAAGTTCATGTACTTACTGTCCCTATAAAAAAGTATGTAATTTTGATCATTGCTTTGAGAAGAACTATTATAAAAAAATGGACAAGGTAAACAAAAAAAATATCATAGAAAAAATCAAAGGTTGCAACGATGAATAAAAGAAGTGATGCACAAGGTATACCCTCTCTCATAAAAGAAGCATTGATTAAAAATCAAAAGAATATGACTGCCGAGCAAAGAGAAGCGGTCTATGCGGGCGAAGAAAAAAACAAGAACATTTTAATATCGGCAGCGGCAGGCAGCGGCAAAACTTATGTGCTGGTGCAGCGCATCATCAAACTTATCGCAAAAGACAACAAAGATATTCGTAAAATGCTTCTTGCAACTTTCACAAATGCCGCGGCATCACAAATGAACAAAAAAATATATGATGCGCTCTCAAGACTTATCTATGAAGACGGCATCGACAGCCGGCACTTAAGAGAACAAATAACTTATTTAAACGGTGCGGATATCGGCACGCTGCATGCGTTGTGTATCAAAATCATCAGAAATTATTTTTATGCGGTCGATGTGCCTTGTGATTTTTTTATTATCGAAGGTGCGGATGAGTTTTTATTACGCGCGGAAGCGCTGCAGGAAGTTTTGGAGCAATTTTATGAAGAAGCACGGAGCGATTTTTTACAGCTCAGCGATATCTATACCACCTCTTCAGGCATAGAAAGCTTAAAAGAAATTATTCTGCAGGCGCATGACTATGCGCAGAGCAGACCCGAAGGCCTGACCTGGCTTCAAAGTGAAATAGAGTATTACAATAGCTGCGAAAATTTAAACAAAAGCAAATGGGCCGATGTTTTAAAAAATACTTATATCCAGCAGTTGTCCCAGGCAAAAAAGCTTCAGCATAAAGCTGTTGAGCTGGCAGAAAGCTATATTGACGAGCAAAGCATTGCAGCTCTTGCAGAAGAAGAACAGCAAATCGATCGTCTCCTCTTAAGCCTTCATGAAGGCTTCGACGTATTCGCTGCTGCATCCAAAGCCTATTCTATCGGTAGGCTGGCCATTCCAAGGTGCTATAAAGGTGAGATCAAGGATGAAATCAAAGAAGCCAGAGATGCAGCAAAAGAGCTGGTTAAAAACACGCGCGCAGCAATAGGCGGTTTCAGTTTAAAAAAGGCGGAAAAAGAAAATCAAAAAATATATATTATACTAAAAGCGCTCTATAGTGTAGTGCAGGCGTTTGACATGCTTTATACCGAAAAAAAATATAAAAGAAAAGCCATCACTTTTAACGATTGTGAGCATTATTGTCTAAAAATCCTGCAAACAGAAGATATTTCCCAAGAAATAAAAAACAGTTACGACTATGTTTTTATTGATGAATATCAGGATATTAGTATATTGCAGGAAGAATTGCTTAGGAAAATCTGCAAAGATGATAATTTGTTTATGGTCGGTGATGTCAAGCAAAGCATTTATCGTTTTCGTTTGGCCGAGGCGGATATTTTTAACAGAAAGTATAAAGAATATCGCAAAGAAAACAATGAAAATGAACTGATTATTTTAAATAAAAATTTCAGGAGCAGTCAAAATGTAATCAACTGCGTCAATGCCATTTTCAGTGAAATTATGAATAAGGATTCGGCAGATATTGATTATGATGACGATGCGAAATTGGTATTTGCCAGGACCGATGGCGTGATGGGGGATAAAACCGGCATTTATTTATTTACAAAGTGTAACGGAAGGCAAGAAATCGACGGTCAAACCGGGCAGGATAATGATGTTTTGGATGAAATCAACGACTATGAATCCGCGGAGATAGAAGCGCAAAGCACGATTGAGATCATATCTAAGCTTTTGGATACCCAAGTCTATGATAAAAAGCTTGACGCGAAGAGAAATGTAACCTATGGAGACATCGTCATCTTGCTTGCCAGTCCAAATGTCGATGCGCCTTGTTATCTGGATATCTTTGCACAAAACAATATTCCCGCTTTTTATGATGCAGGCAAAGATTATTTTGACAATATGGAAGTGAATCTCATGATGAGCTTTCTCTCTGTCATCGATAATGATGATCTGGATATTGAGCTCATTGCTCTGATGAGAGCGCCTTTTTTCGATTTTAAACTCAGTGAAATGATTCAAATCAGAAAAGAACATCAAAAAGGCTTTTTTTACGAAGCAGTGAAAGCCTATATACGTTGCCACAGCAATGTTCTTAGTCAAAAACTTGCATATTTTTATGAAGTCATTAAAAGTTACAGAGAGAAAAGCAAATATTTGAGTCTTTATGATCTGCTTTATTTAATCTATCAAGAGACAGGATACTACGAATATGCCTCTCTGCTGGAATACGGAAGCTATAGAAGAGATAATCTTTCGCTGCTTTTAAATTTGGCAAAGAAATATGAAAAAAACGGCGGAGCAGGGTTATTTGGATTTATTCGTCTCGTAGAAAAAATAAAACAGTCACAGGTAGACCAGTTTGCGGGAACTTCAGTAAAACAAAATGGCAACGCGGTTAGAATCATGAGTATACATAAAAGCAAGGGGTTGGAGTTTCCAATCGTTATCTTAGGCAGAACATCAAAGCGATTCAATACCGACGATATCAAAAAGGAAATTATATATCACAAAAACTTGGGAATCGGCGCCACTTACTATGATATGGATCTCGGTTATAAATGCGACAGCTTCGCAAAAACTGCCGTCAAAGCCACTGTTTATGATGAAATACTGGCTGAGCAGATGCGTCTTTTATATGTTGCTCTCACGCGGGCAGAAGAGCAGCTCATTATCACATCTCTCATTGATGAAGATAAACTGGAAAGCAGAATGAAAGAGTGGAGCAGACAAGTCAATAGTTTTGAGACAAAAAAATTAAATTCATTTATAAATTTCATAATGTATGCTATTATGCATAAAGATTGCGCTTATAATAAAGGCATATTTAATCTTATTGTACAGCCGAGCGCACTTAACAGGGCTAAAACGGAAAAGAACTTTACAAAAAAGCAAATATTTAAATTGCTCCAAAATAATGATGCAGGCGAGCTCGACAGAGAAATAAAAGAACAATTAAATTGGCGTTATAAATACGAAAACAGTTTAATGATACCTCAAAAAACAACGGTAACCGAACTCAAGCAAAGAGCATATGCCTCTCAAAAAAAGACAGCATCTTTTGAAAATATTGATGAAAATAACATCTCGCCGCTACGCAAAGGAGTCATCGTACATTATATTTTGCAAACTGTTTCTTTAGATGTGTTGAAAAACGCCCCGCATTATGAAACATATTTAACAGAATATGTACAGCACCTCATGCGAGAAAATGTCATTAGTGTACAGGAACAAAAAAGTATTGATACACTCATGCTGGCAAAATTTTTCGCATCCGATATAGGACAAAAAATGCTTGCAGCAAAAGATGTACAAAGAGAAGTTGAATTCTATTATACAATTAAAGCAAATGAGATTGATGAGAACATACAAAGCGACGAAAAATTATATATACAAGGAGTTATTGATTGCATATTCAGCGATGAAGAGAGTACATATATTCTCGATTACAAAACAGATACCTACTACAATGACGAAAGTAAAGAAGACAAGATAAAAACATATACCCTTCAGTTGCAAATGTATCAGAGAGCATATGAAGAAATTATGCAGGCAGAACAGGTAAAAAGCGTAATATGCTTTATAAATATGGGAGAAAATATTATAATTGACACGGAAGTAAAAATAAATGAATGAAATCAAGTTAAAATCATATGCTAAAATTAACCTATGCTTAAATGTAATACGCAGACTTCCAAACAACTATCATCAAATATCCTCTCTCATCCAAAGAGTGCAGCTATATGATGAAGTACATGTGAAAAAAAATGAAAAAACAATAACTGTCCGTACAAATATTGATGAATTAAATGATGAAATCGACACGAATACGGCATTGCGTGCGGCAAAGTATTATTTTAAATACACAAATATTTGCAGCGGAGCCGATATATTGATTATAAAACATATTCCACATATGGCAGGCTTGGGCGGAAGCAGCAGCAACGCGGCTGCTGTGATCAATGCGTTGGACAGGCTTTACAATACAAAGCTGACTTATGATGAAAAAATGAGTATAGGCATTCGGATAGGCTGTGATGTTCCGTTCTTTTTTGGAAGCGCAACATCAGTAATCGCCGGAACAGGAGAACATATCACACAAAAAAATGAACTCCGTGGTTATCATGTGCTCATCATAAAGCCTTCGTTTGGGATATCCACAAAGGAAGCTTATAAATCACTGGATCCAAAACAACTTCATATGAATTGCAATGCGGATAATTTGTATGAAGCATATGCTCAAAAGAATTATGACATCATAAAAGAATATACGCACAATACATTTGAAAGATTTATCGGGCAAAGAGAGTATGTTTGCACTATAAAAAACGAACTTTTAAAATACAATGCCATTACAGCATTGATGAGTGGAAGCGGCTCCTGCGTGTTTGGTATTTTTGCCAGCGAAGAGAAATGTAATAAAGCTTATAACAATTTGAAAAAGAAATATGGTAAAATATATCAAACAATCTTTGGATAAGATATTTATTTTAATAAGTCTTTTTCGAAAACAAAAACACTTAAGATTAATAAAAGAGTACCCATCGTAATAAAAATATCGGCAACATTGAAAATAGCGAAATCAATAAGCCGGAAATCAAACATATCAACCACATAACCAAAACGAATCCGGCTGATTAAATTGTCAATGCCGCCGCCAATAATGCAAGTGATTGCTAAGTTGCTTAATAAAAATTTTTTGTATTTAATGATGTTATAAACTAAATAACATAACAGCAAAAATAAAAAAACAGCAGTCAGAATAATCAAGAAAATTTGTCTGTCTCGAAAAATTGAAAAAGCGGCACCGGTATTTTCAGTATAGGTTAGATGAAATACATTATTTATTAATGGATAAGTTGCAACAGGTGCTAAAAATTTTACAGCTAAATATTTGGTGGCCCCGTCCAGCAGTAATATTGCTATAAAAATAAAAAAATAAAGCATATTGACCTCAAAAATACATGATTATTTATTATATCATAGTTTAAGAAATTATAACTATTTTTAATAAAGAAAGAGCAGCCAAATGAAAAAAATCAAAATTAACAAAAAATATTTCAGTATCAGCATGTATGCCGCGTTTGCGCTATGTGTCGTTGTGTTGTTTTTGCTTTTAATATACAACATATCCGATGTAGGTAATGCGATAAAAAATGTTTTTCATTTTATCTATTCTCTCTTGAAGCCTGTTATATGGGGGTTTGTGCTCGCCTATATATTAAATAAACCTACCATTTTCTTTAATAAGAATCTGCTTAAAATAAAAAAATTCTATATCCCCATGCGAGCGCGCAAAGTAATTTCAGTCATTATATCCCTTCTTTTGTTTTTAACGATAGTTTTTTTAATTATTTACTTTGCGATACCGGGTATAGTGGACAGTATCAGCCAAATCATTGTTAATATACCTCAGTATATGGAAAAGGCAAATACACTTGCAAATAAATTTTTGGTTGACGAGCATTTTATAAATGTGCTGGCATTCTTTGACGTGGATATCACCGATTCACAGAGTATTAATAATCTCATCACGACTTGGTGGACCGATCTGCAGGGCGCATTAGAAAAAATAGCGAATTATTTTGTGAATTTTGTTATCACGACTGGTACAACGCTTACGAATATGGTTTTGGCAATCTTTTTTGCCATTTATATGCTCATTGACAAAGAGCGTCTGATTAATCAGGTAACAAGGCTGACAAAAAAAGTCTCCGCAAAGCTTTTTTACCGAACAAAATATGTTTTAATGCTGCTGGATGAAATGTTTTATACATTTTTAACCGGAAAAGCACTTTGTTCGCTGATCATTATCATTTTGGTACTGATACCTTGTTTGATACTTCGAATTAATTATGCAAGCCTGATTGCTATTATTGTCGGTGTCACAAATATGATCCCGATTTTTGGCCCGCTCATAGGCTCGATCCCGGCAATACTTCTTGCAATGCTTACTGCGCCGATCAACGGACTTTGGGTACTGATCATTATTATTGTGGCGCAACAGATCGAATCAAATATTCTGGAACCCAAAATTTTGGGGGATTCTATCGGTATTAATGCGTTTTGGGTAATCTTTTCAATTGTTATTTTCGGCAAGTTCTGGGGAGTAATGGGGATGCTGCTGGCAGTACCTATCTTCGGAGTTCTTCGGATTTTATTCAAAGATTTACTGCGTCGTCCGGTAACAGAGATAAAAAAAGAAGAATTAATTTTTGAAAAAGAGCTTTTAGACATAAAAATTGCAAGATTCTACAGAGAAAAAGAGTATTCTAAAAGAAGCAAGAAAGAATTTAGGCTTTTACAAAAGAGTTTACGCAAAAAACGAGAAAAAAATTTAGACTAAGGAGAAAATGGCTAGATGAATGACTTTGAAGAAATAAAAAAAATTTTTTCAACAAAAATCAAGGGGCTATATCAGCCGCAATGGGGGCTATGCTTGAGCGGAGGAGGAATGCGCGGCATGGCTCATATTGGCGTCATCAAGGCACTTGAAGAAAATAATTTATATCCTGATTTGATTGCAGGAACCTCTGCAGGCAGTATGATCGGTGCGGCTTATGCACTTGGAATGAAAGCAGAGGAAATGAAAGATTTTTTTTGGGGACTGAAATTTAAAGATCTTATCAAAAAACAAAAAAAGGATATCAAAAAAATAGATATTATTGAAATTTTTGAACACATCGGGGAAGTCAGAAAGAATTTATCGGTCTCATTTGATGGAGGCATTCTGGAACGTGTTGCAGCCGATTTATTTGGAAACAAATCATTTAGTGACACTTTGGTTCCTTTTTATGCTGTTGCAACAGATCTCACAAATGTCAAAGAAGTCGTCTTTGAGAGCGGAAAGCTGGCCAAAGCGTGCAGGGCAAGCGCTTCTATTCCCGGGGTCTTTACACCTTATATTAAGGATGATATAATTCTAGTAGACGGATTTGTATTAAATAATCTTCCCTCAGATGTTCTTCGGCGAAAGGGAGCAAAAATTGTTTTAAGTGTAAATTTAAAAGCATTTGGAAGCCATGGAGCCAAAAGTGCAAGATTCTCAGATGTTGTAAGTTCAACAATAGATATAATGTCCAACGCATCTGCTATAAAAGGAATAGAAGATTCCGACTTAGTCATTGAGCCTGATTTAAGTAAATACAGTACATACACAGTGGGTGAGGACAATATGAAAAAAATGTATGAAATCGGTTATGAAGAAGCTCTAAAAAGAATGAATGATATTGCAGCATTATTTATGCAATAAAAAATTAAAAAAAAGAATAAAATACCCCAAAAAATTACAAAATATTATCGTATTTATATAATAAAAGTAAATATATATAAAAAAAATATTGAAATTCACAAAAAAAACATAAAAAAAACATAAAAATTACATACTATTATTAAATAAAATAACTTATAATAATAGCTTGAATGCCAAAACTATATATGCATAAATAAATTAAGAGGTGTTATCTTTGTTTAGGTTAAAAGAATTAAGAGAAGAAATCGGCTTAAGCCAGAAAGCGTTAGCGGAAAAATTAGATATGTCGCAATCGGCAATCAGTTTCTATGAGACAGGGGCAAGAATGCCTGAAATTGTTGCTTGCAACAAGTTTGCTAATTTTTTCGATGTATCCTTGGATTATTTCACAAAGAGAAGCGATGTAAGAAAGTATGTCGATAATTCAAAATTAACTGCTCAAGAGATCCAATTGATCAGTAACTTCAAAAAATTGAATAACGCAAAAAAATCAAAGGTATTTGCTTACATTGAAGGGTTGCTAGAATAATTCAAAAAAAAGAGCACATGTGCAATATTATCTAGTATAATATGTACATGTGTTTTTTTATTTGAAAAAAAGCTGGTGTAAAGAATGAATGTAATAAGTGTAAAACAAAGCAATCAAATTGATACGCTCACGGTACAGAACGAGGCCGTAAGCCTTAGAGAGCTGATCTATAAGGCGGCCGGAGCCGTATACGAAGTGCTTCGAGGTGAATATATGCCGCTATATACAAAAAAAATTTGTATTGTCTGCGGTAAAGGGCATAATGGTTCCGACGGATTGGCATTGGCGCTTATTTTAAAAAAGTCGAACATATCGGCAACAGTATTAATCGTCTCAAAGCAGGAAGAATTATGTAGCGAGTCTATTTATTATTATGATATGCTAAGGCATTTAAAAGCTGATGTGGTTTTTGTAGGCAACAGTAATATCGATGCTGTATCCCAATACATGATGCAAAGCGATGTCCTCGTTGATGCTTTGCTTGGCACAGGTCTGAATAAAGAAGTAACAGGAATCTATGCGGCAATCATCAAGATGATGAATATGTTGAAAAAACATATTATCTCCATTGATATACCATCCGGTATCAACGGAAATACAGGCCTTAAAATGAAAGAAGCCGTTCAGGCCGATATTGTTGTTATTATGCAGTATTTAAAATATGGAAATGTTTTAAACGATGCGGATGATTATGCAAAAAAGAAAATTATAAAATATATAGGTCTGATGGATGTTGCGCAATGCAAAGTATCGACACTAGAGCATGAGGATGTGCAAAAAATTATAAAGCAACTGCCGACCAATATTCATAAATATCATAGAGGTAATCTTTTAATTGTTGGCGGTAGCCATGGAATGGAAGGGTCTATAGTGCTCAGTGCAAAAGCAGCTTATAGAAACGGTACCGGGCTTGTAAGTGTGGCAGCAATGAAAGATGCATATGGCAGGGCATCAGTGCTGGCACCTTGTGAGGTGATGGTATATGAGCTGCTATCAAAAAGTCAAATGCCTTCGCTGCTATATAAAAAAACCGCTATTGCGGCCGGTATGGGAATGCCAAATGATTCTTCTGGACGCGAATGTCTGCATAGTTTGCTTCAAAGTGAACTCCCGCTTGTTTTGGATGCGGGAGCACTGAGTATATTGGCGGAAGATAAAAATATAATAAAAAATAAAAAAACAAAGACGATTTTAACACCGCATACAGGGGAGCTTGCCAAGCTTTTAGGCTACAGCCCGATAGAGATTGCGGCGGCACCTATTGATATGGCAAAAAAAGCGGCGGTAGAATTTGATAGTATTATCGTATTAAAAATGAATAAAACCGTTATTGCAGATCAAAATGAAAATGTAAAAATTTCTATTCAAGCAAATGCAGGAATGGCTACCGCGGGCAGCGGCGATGTTCTAACGGGTGTCATTGCCTCCAATATCAATGACACAGATAATTTATATGATGCCGCGTGCGCAGGGGTCTGTCTTCATGCATTAGCCGGCAAATATGCGATGCAAAGCTGTGGAGAGAGATATATGAATTCTTCGGATATTATTTCAAACCTTGCATATGCCCATAACGAAATTTTTAATAGTGAGGCCTAAAGGAGACAGAAAATGAAAGAATTTTATCGACCCACAATAGCAAAAATTTATTTAGATAATCTTATTTATAATTATCGGCAATTTAAAACTCTTTTAGGGGAAACTGTTGATTTAGTGCCTGTTATCAAGGCGGATGCGTATGGGCACGGTGCGGTGAAATGTGCACATGCACTTGAAAATGAGGGTGTAGATACTCTTTGTGTAGCTTTTATCGATGAAGCTGTGGAGCTTCGGGATGCCGGTATCAAAAGTAAAATATTACTGCTTGGATACACAAAAAAAGAATGGACGCAGCAAATCATTGATTACGATCTGATTCCGGCGGTTTTTGAATATGAAATTGCAGAAGCGCTATCGATAACTGCGAGACAAAACAACAAAATTTGTGCCATACATATTAAAATAGATACGGGCATGGGGAGGATAGGGTTCAGTTATAAAGATGCTGTCACGCACATCAAAAAAATTGCAGGATTAGATAATATTTATATTGAGGGTATTTTTACACATTATGCATCTGCGGATGAAAAAGATAAAACATATACTTTCTTACAAAAAGAACGATTTTTAGAAGTTGTTTCTTCGTGTGAGAAGAATAATATTCATATACCCATAAAGCATTCTGCAAACAGCGCCGGATGCATTGATGTAAATCAAGACGATATGAATATGGTAAGGCTCGGTATTTCCTTGTATGGGCTTTACCCGTCCAGTGAAGTTCAGCCGGATAAAGTTACTTTAAAGCCTGTTATGCAGCTTCAGACAGAAGTGGCCTATATTAAAACAGTGCATAAAGGGGACAGCATCAGCTATAACAGGCGGTTTACAGCGCAAAATGATATGATAATCGGCACTCTTCCCATAGGATATGCCGATGGATACAGGCGGGAATTTACGAACAGAGCATACGTTGAAATTAATTCGCAAAGAGCACGTGTACTCGGAGCGGTTTGTATGGATCAAATTATGGTTGATTTGTCATATGTTTTGAACGTAAAAAAAGGAGATAAGGTCATTTTGTTTGGACCAAACAGTATCAGCGCAGATGAATTGGCAAACATAGCAGGCACGATAAGCTATGAAATAGTGTGCGGAATCAGTAAAAGAGTGCCGAGAATTTACGATTAGATAGAAAATATAAAAAACAAATGTATAAATTTATTTGTCAAGGGAAAAATGAGAACAAAAGGAACATATGTATCTTATTTTTATAAAATATAATAGACAATTAAATTTATACAGGAGGAGATTGTTGACATTTGCGCTTTGCTTTATAATACATCCATATACACAACCTATCAATGAATAAACTTTCAAGCCTTTTTGTCAAAAAACCTATATAATTGAATAAATTATCATAGGGCTGAAAAAAGAAGCATGAATATAAAACGCGGAGATGTATTTTATGCTGACTTAAGCCCGGTTGTGGGTTCGGAACAAGGGGGAATCAGGCCGGTGCTTGTTATCCAAAATGATATGGGCAATAAGTATAGCCCCACAGTCATTATATCAGCGATTACATCACAATTAAACAAGGCAAAATTGCCTACACATATTGAAATTGAAGCTAAAGAATTTGGTTTAGCTAAAGATTCTGTTGTTTTGCTTGAACAGGTCAGAACAATCGATAAAAAAAGATTAAAAGAAAAAATCGGGCATTTAGATGAAACAATGATGACGCAAGTCAATGAAGGAATACAGATTAGCTTTGGAATAGATATTTAAAAAAATTAAAAGCTTTGCATAGTTTGTTCATTTTAATATTTGCAAAGCTTTGCATTTTTTGTTTTCATGAAAAACTCGTATGAAAACCGTTGAATAATTGAATGCTGTATTATAAAATAAAGCAAGAATATTAAGCTAAACAAAACAAGGATGATCATGAAAAGATGCAGTGAAAGCAAAAGGCTTAATATTATAATTCAATATATTACGATATTACTTGGGGCTTTTATCATGGCGTTTGGATATGCATATTTTTGCATTCCTTTTAAAATTGCTCCGGGCGGTATCAGCGGAATATCTACAGTGTTATATTATTTTACCGGTATACCGGTAGGGATGATGACACTGGGTCTGTCTGTTCCGGTTTTTTTATTTTCAATAAAAATATTAGGCATTAGATTTGGAATTAAAACGGTATTCGCAACTGTTTCTTTTTCTTTTTTTATTGATAGTATAGCGAAAATTTTTCATGTTTTTGCAGGAGATATTTTTATAGCCAGTATATTCGGCGGAGTTATGATAGGCATTGGGCTGGGTATTATTTTTAAAACAGGAGCCTCGACGGGGGGCACCGATTTAATTGCAGCAATGGCAAAAAAGTATATACCCTGGATCAGTCTGGGGATTTGGCTGCTGCTGATTGACAGCATTGTGGTATTAATAGCGGGAGTTACATTCAATAGTATCAATGTTATGCTGTATTCTATTATTACCATATATATAACAAATAAAATGATTGATTTTATTTTGGAAGGTATGGATCATACAAAGGTAATCTATATCATAAGTAAAAAAAGCGATGAAATCGCACAAAATATATTGGATATTTTAAACAGAGGGGTCACAAGTATCTATTGCAAAGGAATGTATTCAAAAAAAGACATGAATATGCTTATGTGTATCGTTTCAAAAACACAAATCAGCAGTGTGAAAAAATTAGTACATGATATAGATCTGAATGCGTTTGTTTTATGTGTTGGTGCGCTCGAAGTGATCGGCGAAGGATTTAAAAAAATTGATGTATAAAAATTGATGATATTATATTGCACTAATAAAAGGAGAAGTATATGACCAGCCTTCAAGAAACTGCACTTACTATTCGAAAGGACATCATCAAAATGATTTCAAAAGCACAAAGCGGGCATCCGGGAGGATCCCTATCTTCTGTAGAAATACTCACGCTTTTGTATTTTGACATGATGAATCTTGACGTAAATGATTTTGACAATAAAACAAGGGATAAATTTGTGTTATCCAAAGGACATGCTGCACCGGTGTTATATTCTGTTCTGGCGAGAAAAGGATTTTTTGATCCATCAGAGCTTGCCACGCTTCGGTCATTATCAAGTCGCCTTCAGGGTCATCCCGATATGCATCTGCTGCCGGGTGTCGAAATAAGCACAGGCTCGCTTGGACATGGCATTTCGGCTGCTGTAGGTATTGCGCTTGCGCAAAAAATAGATGCGATCAGCGCTTATACTTATGTGCTAACCGGCGATGGTGAGCTTGATGAAGGTATCGTGTGGGAAGCGGCCATGGCTGCGGCACATTATAATTTAAAGAATTTAATCGTCTTTATAGATTATAACGGCCTTCAAATAGACGGGAACACCTGTGATGTTATGAATTTGGGAGATATTTATAAAAAGTTTGATGCTTTCGGGTTTAATACCATCTATGTGGATGACGGGCATAATTTTGATAAATTAAAAAAAGCAATAGGACAAGCAAAGAATAGTGAATTTAAGCCTTCGGCAATTATTTGTAAAACAATCAAGGGAAAAGGGATTTCTTTTATGGAGAACAATGCGTCTTGGCATGGAAAAGCACCAAACGAAGAGCAGACAAAACAGGCTTTGGCAGAACTGGAGGCAATGTAGGATGGGAGAAATGAGAAAAGCATACGGACAAGCTCTAGTCGAAATCGGTGGAGAAAATGAAAATGTTGTAGTAGTAGATGCGGATCTTTCAGCTTCGACAAAAACATCTATGTTTAAAGATGTATATCCAACACGGCATTTTAATGCCGGAATTGCCGAGCAAAACATGATGGGGATGGCTGCAGGGCTTGCGGTAAGCGGGAAAATTGTGTTTGCAAGCACCTTTGCCGTATTTGGAACAGCCAGACCTTATGAAATCATCCGAAACCTTATTTGTCACAATAATTTAAATGTAAAAATTGTCTGCACGCATGCGGGCATAACCGTGGGCGAAGATGGTGCTACGCACCAATCTATTGAAGATATTGCCATTATGCGGGCGCTTCCAAATATGAAAGTTCTTGTAGCTGCCGACGCTTCTCAGGCGTATGCAATGATCAAGGATGAAGCAAACAAGCCGGGGCCTACATATATAAGACTAACACGATCAAAAAGCGCGGATGTTTATACAGATGAGTATTCTTATAAGCCCGGGTGTGCCGAGGTTTTAAAACAAGGAAAAGATATCAGTATTTTTGCTTGCGGACTTATGGTTGATAAAGCGCTTCAGGCAGCCTGCAGCCTAAAAAATGAGAATATTGAAGCAGAAGTCATTGATCTTTCTCAGATTAAACCTTTGGACAGTAAAACAATCATACAATCGGTAAGAAAAACAAACCTTGCATTGTGTGTGGAAGAGCATTCTGTCTATGGCGGGCTTGGCAGCGCAGCAGCGGAGGCCTTGTCAAAAGAATATCCTGTAAAAATGGATTTTATCGGCATAAATGACACATTCGGCACTTCAGGAAAAGCAGATTCATTGCTTAAGTTTTATAATTTGACAGAAGAAAATATTATAAAGAAAGTAAAAGAATTATTAAAACAAAGATGAAAAGTAAAACAAAATGGATAATCAATTTTTTGGCACTGATAATTATGCTGGCTATCTGTTTTGTTGTGTATAAATTCTTTAAAATGGGCTTGTTTACTTCGCGAGAAGCACTTGAGGCGTATATTAAAAGTTTTGGAGTACTGGCGCCGATAGTCTTTGTGTTTATTCAAATGCTGCAAATCATTATTGCGCCGATTCCGGGCAATATCACAGGTATGGTCGGTGGTGCGCTTTTTGGCGTATACAAAGGGTTTGTGCTGAGTGCGGCAGGGCTTACTTTAGGATCCGTACTTGCATATTATTTAGCAAAAATTTATGGCAGAAAATTAATTTACAAGCTGGTCAATGAGCAGGAACTGCAAAAATATGAAAACAAGTTGAATGACGATAAAGGGATTATGATCATTTTCGGATTTTTTATTCTTCCGTTTTTTCCTGATGATATTCTTTGTTTTTTGGCCGGACTTGCGGGAATTGATATTACAAAATTTATCGTTATGGTACTATTTGGGAGAATACCCGGAATGTATATGGCCTCCTTGGTGGGCAATGCAGCGGTTTTCGGCGTTCATCTTAAAGAAATTATTATATGCGCCGTATACATCATTGGGATCATAATCGCTTATAAATATAGAAAACAAATTATAAGTTGGTTGCATAAGGTCGGGAAAAAATATAAAATATAAGATATAGTATAAGACAGTATAGGAGTGAAGTATGAAGACAAAATTTATATTTGTAACAGGTGGCGTGGTTTCTTCTCTGGGGAAAGGGATAACAGCAGCCTCTCTGGGAAGGCTTTTGAAAAACATGGGGATTAGTGTATTTACACAAAAATTCGATCCTTACATAAACTTTGATCCCGGAACAATGAGCCCCTATCAACATGGAGAGGTTTTTGTAACAGATGACGGCACAGAAACGGATTTGGATTTAGGTCATTATGAAAGATTTATTGATGTCAATCTTTCTGAGAGCAGTAATGTTACTACAGGAAAAATCTATTGGTCAGTCATCAGCAAAGAGCGCAGAGGAGATTATCTCGGCGCTACGGTTCAGGTGATCCCCCATATCACAAATGAAATAAAATCATGGATAACAAAAGCTGCCTATAATTCGAATGCGCAAGTGATCGTTACCGAAATCGGCGGCACTGTAGGTGATATTGAAAGCCGGCCGTTCATTGAAGCTATCAGGCAGGTAAAAAGCGATTACGGCGCGGAAAATGTGATGTACATACATGTCACCCTTCTTCCGTATTTAAACAGTGCAGGTGAATTAAAGACAAAGCCGACGCAATACAGTGTAAAAGAGCTGCTCGGCATGGGTATTCAGCCGGATATTATTGTACTTCGAAGCGAAAAGCCAATCAGTGACGGTATCAAAGAAAAAATAAGCCTGTTCTGCAATGTAGAAAAAAGAGCGGTTATTTCAAATATAGACACTCCTAACTTATACGAAGTTCCGCTCTTGCTTGAAAAAGAGGGTATCGATAAATTGGTTTGCGAGCGAGTAGGGCTGCCATATAAAAAATCAGATATGGAAAGCTGGAAACAAATGGTCGAAAAAATGAACTCGCTCAAAGAACGTGTTACTGTAGGATTAGTCGGAAAATATGTCGAGCTCAAAGACGCATATTTATCTTTATCGGAAGCGCTGCGACATGGCGGGCTTGAAAACAACGTAAAAGTAGATATCAAGTGGTTTCATTCCGTGGATCTTAATGATGAAAATGCAGCCAAAACATTTGCCGGTGTAGATGCCATCATTATTCCGGGCGGATTTGGAGACAGAGGAATAGAAGGTAAGATCTCGGCTGCGCGATATGCGAGAGAGCATAACGTGCCTTATTTGGGCATATGTCTGGGTATGCAGATAGCCGTCATTGAATTTGCGAGGAATGTATTGAAATATAGGCAAGCAAATTCTACAGAGTTTGATGAAAACACAGCCTATCCCGTCATTGATGTTATGCCGGAACAAAAGGAAATCGATAAAAAAGGCGGTACAATGAGGCTGGGAGAGTATCCGTGTAATCTCTTGAAAGGCACAAAAGCTTATGAAGCCTATAAAACAGACACGATTTACGAACGTCATAGACACCGTTATGAGTTTAATAACAGTTACCGTAATGCCTATGAAGAAAACGGGATGATTATTTCAGGGATAGCGCCAAACAGAATTTTAGTTGAAATGATTGAGATCAAAGATCACTTGTGGTTTGTGGGTACACAAGCACATCCGGAATTTAAATCCAGGCCGAATAGAGCGCATCCTTTATTTCGAGAATTTATCAGGGCTGCAAAAATATATAACGGTATGAAAAAATAATGAAAAAAGCTGCGAATTTTATTTTGCAGCTTTGATGACTTTTTTCTACAAATTATAACATTGAATTAAATATATAATAAAAATCACTGTTTTTATAACAGAAAGTTATTTTATTGCACGTAATATAAAATATTTAAAATTAATTGTTGACATATTGCTTTAATAATGCTATCATAGTACACTGCATTAGTTAGGCGTTTTTTTCGTTTGCCTATATTGTACGTGCAAAAGTTAACAATTTTCAGGAGGTGCACTATAAGTAGATTTTGATAGAAGTCATAAATTTATAGTGCTATTTATTATTAAAAGGAGTGACTAATTTTGGTGCATTCTGTAAAAACAGGCGATGTTGAAAGAATGAGCTTTTCTAAAATCAAAGAGATTTTAGAAATGCCGAATCTTATTGAGATTCAGAAAAAATCTTATGAGTGGTTTATGGAAAAAGGGTTAAGAGAAGTCTTAGACGATGTATCGCCAATTGTAGACTATTCCGGAGAGTTGATTTTAGAATTTTTGGATTACAGTCTTTATGGAGAACCTAAATATGATGTAGAGGAATGTAAAGAAAGAGATACAAATTATTCTCGTTCTTTGCGTGTAAAGGTTCGCCTCACTTTCAAGGAAACAAATGTAAAAATTGAGCAAGATGTATATCTGGGTGATTTTCCGATTATGACGGAAAAAGGAACCTTTATTATTAACGGTGCCGAGAGGGTTATTGTAAGCCAGCTTGTGCGTTCTCCCGGCGCATATTTCTTCTATGAATTGGACAAGTCGGGAAAAGAGCTTTACTCCTCGCAGATTATCCCGAGCCGGGGGGCATGGTTAGAGTTTGAAACAGACTCTAATGATGTTATGTATGTAAGGGTAGACAGGACCAGAAAGCTTCCTGTTACGATTTTGATGAGAATGTTCGGGCTCAGCACAAATGCCGAAATTCTTGAATTCTTTAATGAAGACAAAAAGATATTGGCAACACTTGAAAAAGACAGCACCACAAACACGGAAGAAGGTTTGCTGGAAATCTATAAAAGGCTCAGACCGGGCGAGCCTCCCACTGTGGATAACGCAAAATCACTTACGGATTCCATGTTTTTTGATAACAGAAGATATGATTTGGCGGTGGTCGGCAGATATAAATTAAATAAAAAGCTGGCTTTGGCTTCGCGTATCGCTTCTTGTGTTGCGGCAAATAATATTATTTGTCCGAAAACGGGCGAATTATTTGCATCCAAAGGTGAAGTCATCAGTATGAATGTCGCAAAAAAAATTCAAAACAGCGGCATTAATCGAGTTGAAGTTATTGTTTCAAAAGATAAAGAAGAAAAGAAATTTATCGTAATAGGCAACCATACGGTGGATATTACTGTGCAAGAGCTTCCGTTTGATTCCACGGATTTAGATACAGAAAAAATGGTACGCTTTGATGTATTAAGCGAAATCCTTTCTTCCGATAAAACGCCGGAGGAAATGAAACAGGAAATGAAAGACAGAATTCGACAGCTTGTTCCCAAGCATATTACTATAGAAGATATTTTCTGTGTTATAAATTATAATTTAGGGCTTGAATACGGTATCGGAGATACGGATGATATCGACCATCTCGGAAACAGAAGATTGCGTTCCGTTGGAGAGCTTTTGCAAAATCAATTCCGTATCGGTCTGACTCGTATGGAAAAAAATGTCAAAGAGAGAATGATGACGCCGGAAAAAGAAACACTTACTCCGCAGGATCTGGTCAATATCAGGCCTGTGCATGCAGCGATCAAAGAATTTTTTGGAAGTTCTCAGCTTTCACAGTTTATGGATCAAACCAATCCGCTCGCAGAACTTACAAACAGAAGGAGGCTCTCGGCGCTTGGTCCGGGCGGACTGAGCAGAGACAGGGCAGGTTTTGAAGTGCGTGACGTGCACTATTCTCACTATGGCAGAATGTGTCCGATAGAAACACCTGAAGGACCGAATATCGGACTTATCAATTCGCTGTGTACTTATGCGAGAGTGAATGAGTATGGATTTATTGAAACACCCTACAGAAGAGTGGTTGATGGAAAAGTAACAGAATTTAACGACTACTTAACAGCTGATGAAGAAGGGTTTTATACGATAGCACAGGCTAATGAGCCGCTTGATGAAGAAGGGAACTTCGTTCACAGCAAAGTAACAGGCAGGACAGGGAAAGAAAGAGAATTTATAATGGTTGAGCCTAAAAAGGTTGATTATATGGATATTTCTCCAAAACAAATTGTATCCGTTGCAACTGCGTTGATACCATTTTTGGAAAATGACGATGCAAACCGTGCGCTCATGGGCTCCAATATGCAGCGTCAAGCTGTGCCGCTGCTCAACCCGCAGGCTCCGATCATCGGAACAGGCATGGAACATATCAGCGCTAAAGATTCCGGTGTATGCATAGTTGCGCAGGAAGACGGTGTTGTGGAGAAAGTAGCGTCTGATGAAATTATTATATCCAAACGAAAATATTCGTTGCTTAAATTTAAGCGCACAAATCAAGGCACATGTTGTGATCAGCGTCCTATTGTCAGTAAGGGGCAAATCATTAAAAAAGGCGACATCATAGCCGATGGTCCGTCGACTGATAACGGAGAGCTGGCCCTTGGCAGAAATGTCTTGGTTGGTTTTATGACCTGGGAAGGCTACAACTTTGAGGATGCTATTTTGATCAGTGAAAAACTGGTAAAAGAAGGAGCTTTTACTTCAATTCATATTGAAGAATATGAATGTGAAGCAAGAGAAACAAAACTCGGCCCTGAGGAAATTACACGTGATATTCCAAACGTCGGAGAAGATGTGCTCAAAAACTTAAATGAAAACGGCATTATCAGAATAGGTGCCGAAGTGACAAGTGATGATATTCTGGTGGGTAAAGTTACACCGAAAGGTGAAAAGGAACTCACGGCAGAAGAACGATTGCTGCGTGCTATCTTTGGTGAGAAGGCAAGAGAAGTCAGAGATACATCTCTTAAAGTTCCTCATGGAGAAAGCGGAATTGTTGTAGATGTTAAAGTATTTTCAAGAGAAAACGGTGACGAGTTGAAACCGCAGACGAATAAAACCGTGCGTGTATATGTTGCAGTTAAAAGACAAATCTCTGTGGGAGATAAAATGGCAGGCCGTCACGGAAACAAAGGGGTGGTATCCCGAATACTGCCTGAAGAGGATATGCCGTTTATGGAAGACGGTACACCGCTTGAAATAGTGCTCAATCCGCTGGGAGTGCCTTCCCGTATGAATATTGGGCAAGTGCTTGAAACACATCTCGGCATGGCAGCAGCAGCTTTAGGCTGGAAAGTAGCAACTCCGGTATTTGACGGAGCGAATGAGGATGATGCGATGAATCTGCTTGAAAAAGTAGGCTATAGTAAAGACGGAAAAGTAAGGCTTTTTGACGGCAGAACAGGTGACGAGTTTGATAACCGTGTTACAGTCGGCTACATGTATATGTTAAAACTGCATCATTTAGTAGATGATAAAATGCATTCAAGATCAACAGGGCCTTATTCACTGGTTACACAGCAGCCGCTGGGCGGTAAAGCGCAATTCGGCGGCCAGCGATTTGGTGAGATGGAAGTGTGGGCGCTTGAAGCTTATGGTGCGGCGAATACTTTGCAAGAAATAATAACCGTAAAATCGGATGATGTGGTGGGCAGAGTAAAAGCATATGAAGCCATCATCAAAGGGGAAAACATTCCAACCCCGGGTATGCCGGAAGGATTTAAGGTGCTCATCAAAGAATTCCAGAGTCTGGGAATCGACGTTACCGTGATCGGAGAAAAGGATGAAGAAATCAGAGTCAAAGATACCGATGATGAAGAGGATAGCATATCAAATATCATAAAAACCGTCAGCACTGAAGATTTCAGCGATGATGATGACGAATTACTTTAAATAAAGAATAAACCGGAAGGGGCGAAAATCTTTGAATGAATTAAATAATTTCAAAGCTATAAAGATTGGTTTGGCATCGCCTGAGCAAATTAGAGAATGGTCTAGAGGAGAAGTAAAGAAACCTGAAACGATCAATTATCGTACACTGCGACCTGAAAAAGAAGGATTGTTTTGCGAGAGAATATTCGGGCCGACAAAAGACTGGGAATGTCATTGCGGCAAATATAAAAGAATCCGTTATAAGGGTATGGTCTGTGACAGATGCGGCGTGGAAATCACGCGTTCGAAAGTGCGACGTGAGAGAATGGGTCATATAGAACTTGCAACTCCTGTTTCACATATATGGTACTTAAAAGGAATACCAAGCAGAATTAGATTGCTTTTGGATATGTCTCCGAGAGATTTAGAAAAAGTGATTTATTTTGCTTCTTATATCGTAGTTAATCCGGGTAATTCACCGCTTTCTTATAAACAATTGCTCAATGAGGCAGAATACAGGGAAGCACAAAAAAAATACGGATCTGAATTTGAAGCAAAAATCGGAGCGGAAGCAATCAAAGATTTGCTTGCAAATATTAAAATTGAAGAAGAAAGCGATCAACTGCGCCAGGAAGTAAAAGACAGCACAGGGCAAAAAAGAGCAAAGGCAGTAAGGCGCCTTGAAGTTGTTGAAGCTTTTAAAATATCGGGCAATAAACCCGAATGGATGATTTTAGATGTGATTCCGGTTATTCCACCGGAACTGCGGCCTATGGTTCAGCTTGATGGAGGCAGATTTGCAACTTCTGATTTAAATGATCTGTACAGAAGAGTTATCAACAGAAATAATCGTCTTAAAAGATTGTTAGCGCTTGATGCGCCCGATATTATTGTTCAAAATGAGAAAAGAATGCTCCAGGAAGCCGTGGATGCATTAATAGATAACAGCAGAAAAAGAAGACCTGTTACAGGGCAAAACAACAGAGTGCTCAAATCACTTTCAGATATGCTCAAAGGAAAACAGGGAAGATTCAGACAAAATCTGCTTGGCAAACGTGTTGACTATTCAGGGCGTTCGGTTATTGTTGTCGGTCCTGAACTAAAAATGTATCAGTGCGGGCTGCCAAAAGAAATGGCAATCGAGCTCTTTAAACCATATGTCATGAAAGAGCTCGTCAGCAGAAAATATTCGCAAAATATTAAAAGTGCAAAACGAATGGTTGAGCGAATGAAGCCGGAAGTTTGGGATGTTTTGGATGATGTTATCAAAGACTACCCCGTACTTTTAAACCGTGCTCCAACACTGCACAGACTTGGCATTCAAGCCTTTGAACCGATTTTAGTCGAAGGCAGAGCTATCAAGCTGCATCCATTGGTTTGCGTGGCATATAATGCCGACTTTGACGGTGACCAAATGGCAGTCCACGTGCCTCTTTCTGTTGAAGCACAGGCGGAAGCGAGATTTTTGATGCTTGCAGCCAATAATATTCTAAAACCGCAGGATGGAGCGCCGGTGGTGAGCCCGTCTCAGGATATGATTTTAGGCTCTTATTATTTAACAACGCATATTGAAGGCGCACAGGGTGAAGGCATGAATTTCTCTTCTATGGAAGAGATGGAGATGGCTTATCAAAATAAGGTCGTTACTCTTCATTCCATGGTAGGCCTTGAGATAACAAAAGAAATCAATGGCGTTCAAAAAATAAAAATTATAAAAAGCACAGTCGGAAGATTTTTCTTTAATCAAATCATCCCTCAGGATTTAGGTATTAAAGAAAGAGTCAGTGAAGACGATCTGTTTGAACTTGAAATAGACACGCTTGCCGATAAAAAAATGTTATCAAGAATTGTATCGCAATGTTTTGATGTCCACGGGGCGAGCACAACAGCTGAAATGCTTGATAATATCAAGCAGCTTGGCTTCCATTATTCCACAAAAGGTGCTGTTACAGTAAGTATCGGGGATATGGAAGTGCCTAAAGTAAAAAAAGACTTGCTTGAAAAAGCAGATAGAGAAGTAGAAAATGCTCTGAAAAACTTTAATAGAGGGCTTATTTCTGAAGAGGAGCGTTATCAAAAAGTAATAGATGTCTGGACGAGAACAACCAGAGAGGTTACTCAAGCTTTGATGAATAGTCTCCAGCCGCTCAACAGTATTAACATGATGGCAACATCAGGAGCCAGAGGAGGCATCGGCCAAATCGGGCAGCTGGCCGGAATGCGTGGCCTCATGGCAAACCCGACAGGCAGAATCATAGAGCTTCCCATTAAGTCCAACTTCCGTGAAGGACTTAATGTGCTTGAATTCTTTATTTCAACACATGGGGCAAGAAAAGGTCAGGCTGATACGGCTCTTAGAACGGCTGATTCAGGTTATCTTACAAGAAGGCTTGTGGATGTCAGCCAGGAAGTTTTAATAAAAGAAGAAGACTGCGGATCTACCGAAGGCTACGAAGTTCATTCTATTATTGAAAACGGAAAGATTATTGAAACACTATCGGAGCGTATCGCAGGACGTTACGCATTTGAAGATGTAGTCAATCCGAATACCAATGAAGTCTTGGTTAAAGCAGGAGAATTAATAAGTAAAAAAGTTGCAAAACAAATTGAAGAATCGGGTGTTGTAACTATAAAGATAAGATCTGTTTTCAATTGCCGTTCAAAACACGGTGTATGCCGAAAATGTTACGGCGTAGACCTCACAACAGGCAAACTGGTCAATATCGGAGAAGCGGTAGGTATTATTGCTGCTCAGTCGATCGGGGAGCCCGGTACGCAGCTGACAATGCGTACATTCCATACCGGTGGGGTTGCCGGAGATGACATCACACAAGGTCTGCCCAGAGTTGAGGAGCTTTTTGAAGCAAGAAAACCGAAAGGGCTTGCCATTATTTCGGAAATTGAAGGCACTATTAAGATAAGAAAATCTGAGAAAAAAACAGAAGTGGAAGTGACTTCTTCGACTGGGGAGCTTCGAAGTTATATGATTCCGTTTGGCTCACGCATGAAAGTGACTGACGGACAATATATCAAAGCCGGTCAGGAACTCATTGAAGGAAGCGTATATCCGAATGATATATTAAGAATTTTAGGGGTTCAAGGGGTTCAGGAATATTTGCTTTATGAAGTGCAAAAAGTGTACAGATGGCAGGGTGTTCACATTAATGATAAACATATTGAGCTTATCATCAGGCAAATGCTGAGAAAAGTAAGAGTTGAAGAACCGGGAGATACACATCTGCTTCCTGGAAGCCTCGTAGATATCTTTGAATTTGAAGATGAAAATGAAAAGGCGTTGGCGCAGGAAAAAGAACCGGCTACGTATACACAAGAATTATTGGGTATTACGAAAGCATCACTGGAGACAAATTCATTCCTTTCAGCCGCGTCATTCCAGGAAACAACAAGGGTGCTGACAGATGCTGCAATCAAAGGAAAGGTGGATCATCTGCTCGGTCTCAAAGAAAATGTCATTATCGGCAAATTGGTTCCTGCCGGAACAGGTGTGAGCAAATACAGAAGTATTGCAATAGAGCATCAGCAGACAGACAGCCCAAAAGACGAAGACGATCAAATCATTTCTCAGGAAGACCTTAACAGTGAGATTGATGAATTGCTGGGCGGTATTTTTGAAGAGAATTCGTTTAACGGCTCTATAGAAGAAGAAAATATTGACATCATTTAATGGTGATGATAAAATGTAAAAACTTGATTTTATTTGCTGAGGAGTAAATTTTGAAGAAAGTAAACAGTAAATGTTTGGTTGTCGGAATGAAGCAAACTCTAAGCCAAATCAAACAAGGCAATGTCAAGGCGGTGTTTATTGCCCGAGATGTTGAAGAAAGCCTGGCAAACAAAATCATCAGTCAGTGCGAAAATACAGATATACAAATTCGTTATGCACAAAGCATGAAATTACTGGGTAAAGCTTGCGCAATCAGCCGAGGGGCTGCTTGTGTTGCTATATTAAAAAATGAACCAAAAGGAGGTGAGATAAGTAATGCCGACGATTAATCAAATCGTAAGGAAAGAGAGAAAAAAGGTTATCTACAAAACAAAATCTCCGGCGCTGAAAGAAAATCCTCAAAAAAGAGGTGTGTGCACAGCTGTAAGAACAACGACTCCTAAAAAACCAAACTCTGCTTTAAGAAAAATTGCAAGAGTACGATTGGTAAACGGAATGGAAGTGACTGCCTATATACCGGGAATCGGACACAACTTGCAAGAACATAGTGTGGTTATGATTAAAGGTGGAAGAGTAAAAGACCTACCGGGTGTTCGTTACAAAATTATTCGCGGAGCACTTGATACAGCAGGCGTCAACAAGAGAAATCAAGCTCGTTCTAAGTATGGTACGAAAAAAGCAAAATAAGAAGCGATATTTAAACATTGTTATGTGTTTTTTATATAAATTTTATTAAATATAAATATTTTATTTAATAAATGAAAATTATAATGCACATACGGCAATTGTTTTTTTGTCGAGTACCGATGAATTTTATTTTTAAAATGGAGGGAAGAAAGTGCCTAGGAAAAAAACTTTATTTAAAAGAGAAGTACTTGCTGATCCTATTTATAACAGTGAACTGGTAACGAAGCTTGTAAACAATGTTATGCTGGACGGTAAAAAAGGTGTGGCGCAAAAGATAGTATACGGAGCTTTTGATATCATTGCACAAAAAACAGGCAGAGAACCGCTTGAAGCATTTGAAGAAAGCTTAAATAATATCAAGCCCATGCTTGAAGTAAAAGCAAGAAGAGTAGGTGGAGCCACTTATCAGGTTCCCATTGAAGTAAGCGAAGCGAGAAAACAAACATTGGCATTGCGCTGGCTTGTAGGTTACAGCAGAAAACGCAATGAAAAAACAATGCGCGAGCGCTTAGCAGGAGAATTATTGGATGCGCTTAATAACAGCGGAGCAGCTGTTAAGAAAAAAGAAGACACTTATAAAATGGCAGAAGCAAACAGAGCATTTGCTCATTACAGGTGGTAATGGCAAATCTTTATGTTTTGGATAAGGAGGTGAAAAATGATGGCTAGAGAGTATAGTCTCGAAAAAACAAGAAACATAGGTATCATGGCGCATATCGATGCCGGAAAAACGACAACAACCGAAAGAATGTTATTCTATTCAGGCAAAATCCATAGAATCGGAGAAGTCCACGAAGGTGCTGCTCAAATGGACTGGATGGAACAAGAACAAGAACGAGGCATTACAATCACCTCTGCAGCTACAACATGCTTTTGGAAGGAACACCGTGTAAACATTATAGATACGCCGGGACATGTTGATTTTACCGTAGAAGTTGAGCGTTCTCTTAGAGTGCTTGACGGTGCAGTTGCGGTATTTTGTGCAAAAGGCGGTGTCGAACCACAGTCGGAGACGGTGTGGCGTCAGGCTGATAAATATCATGTGCCAAGACTAGCTTATGTCAATAAAATGGACATCATTGGAGCAGATTTTTACAATGTTGTGTCTTCAATGCATTCGCGCCTTGGGGCGAATGCGGTTCCTCTTCAACTGCCTTACGGCAGTGAAGATACATTCAGCGGAATTATCGATTTAGTTGAAATGAACATTAAAATGTATTATGACAATGACGGCAAAGAAATTTCTGTCGAAGAAATTCCGTCAGATATGAAGGATAAAGCAAACGAGTACAGAAATAAGCTTTTGGAAAGTCTTTCGGATTTTGATGACGTCATTATGGAAAAATATCTTGAAGGTCAGGATATTGGTATAGAAGAACTTAAAAAAGCAATACGAAAAGCAACAGTATCAAATGCTATAATTCCTGTTTTATGCGGAACATCCTATAAAAATAAAGGCGTACAGCTGGTTTTAAACGCAGTGGTGGATTATTTGCCGTCACCTTTGGATGTGCCGCCCATTGAAGGTATTAATCCAAGGACAGAGCAAACAGAAACCAGAGAACCGGATGATAAAGGTCCGTTTTCTGCACTGGCTTTTAAAATTATGTCGGATCCATTTGTAGGGAAGCTGGCATTTTTCAGAGTATATTCTGGAGCGGCGAATTCAGGATCTTATGTTTATAATTCAACAAAAGAGAAAAAAGAGCGTTTAGGCAGAATTCTTCAAATGCACGCAAATCATCGTCAGGAAATAGAGACAGTATATACCGGTGATATCGCGGCGGCTGTAGGATTAAAAGAGACCTCAACAGGAGACACACTCTGTAACGAAAATAATAAAATATTGCTTGAATCTATGGTATTCCCCGAACCGGTAATATCCATAGCGATAGAACCAAAAACAAAAGCAGGTCAAGATAAAATGTCTGCAGCCTTGGCAAAACTTGCAGAGGAAGACCCGACCTTTAGAACATATACGGATAAAGATACGGGGCAAACCATCATACAAGGTATGGGAGAGCTGCATTTGGACATTATTGTAGATAGAATGCTGCGGGAATTCAAGGTGGAGGCCAATGTCGGCAAACCGCAGGTTGCGTATAAAGAGACTATTACAAAATCTGCTTTGGTGGATATGAAATACGCGAAGCAAAGCGGTGGACGCGGACAATACGGACACGTTGTCATTGAAGTTGAGCCTCAGGAAGCAGGAAAGGGATATGAATTTGTAAACCAAATCACCGGAGGCTCAATTCCGAGAGAATATATTCAGCCTGTCAATGACGGAGTACGATCCGGTCTTGAAAGCGGCATACTGGCAGGATATCCGGTGCTTGATGTTAAAGTAACATTAAAAGACGGGTCTTATCACGAAGTTGATTCCTCAGAAATGGCATTTAAAATGGCCGGTTCAATGGCAATTAAAGAAGCTCTGAAAAAAGCAGGATCTGTATTGCTAGAACCAATATTTAAGATAGAAATAACCGTACCTGAAGAGTATCTGGGTGATGTAATGGGAGATATCAGTTCAAGACGAGGAAAACTCGAAGGTATGGAAATGAGAGCAAATACTCAAATTATAAAAGCTTTTGTTCCTCTCAGTGAAATGTTTGGTTATACTACTGTGCTGCGTTCAAAAACACAAGGAAGAGGAACCTCTACAATGCAATTCTCACATTATGAAAAAATGCAAAGTGAAGCTGCAAAAAAAATATTAGAAAAATAGGAGAAAAAAAAGAAATGGCGAAAGCAAAGTATAACAGAGAGAAACCACATGTAAACATAGGAACGAT
>CAZHMK010000004.1:246092-277804 GCA_964533615.1 uncultured Eubacteriaceae bacterium | reverse complement strand
TTGATAAAGAAGGCGATGTTGATTGAGGGGGAACTTGTAGTCGTAGCTGAAAATGATGAGATTTCATTCCCTGTCTGGAACGCGACTTTAAATGCTGATGAAGTGCAGACCTATATAACGCTGGCAAAGCAGATGGCAGAACAGGCAAAATTACAGAAGCGAGTACTACGAAAAGAAAAACCAACAGATAATGAAAAATATGCTTTTCGCTGTTTCCTGCTTTGTTTGGGGTTTATAGGTGATAACTTCAAAACTGAACGCAAGGTGTTACTTTCAAGGCTGTCCGGTAACGGGGCGTATCGGAAAGGCAGAGCAAAGGCGGTGGACGAAAATGAATAATTTTCATAGCACCGCCTTCTTTGTCAAGCATCCGTTTAGAATAGAGGATTTAAAAGTGCCGCATCGGTATGAGACGAGGAAACGATTTGTAGTTGTAAAAACTATCGAGCTATCAAAGATTGATTATGATAACTTCGTTGCCGACCTATGTGTTGATCGCATTTTCATTGAGGAAAATAAAGGGCTTTGTCATGTTAATGAGAATGGAGTGTGGCGTTGCCTGCTGGTTAAGCAGCGGGGACGGTCTGATGGAGTGTTGGTAATGCCGGATGGTAGAGATTACCCAAAGTATGCCGCATATTATCCTGGAGAGGAGGACGAACTATGAGTGCAAGAGGCTTCCCTTCAAAAGAAACAGTCCTTCGCATTAAAGAGCAGTATCCGCCGGGTACACGTGTTGAGCTTATCTGCATGGATGATCCGTATTCTAAGCTGAAACCGGGAGACCAAGGAACAGTATCTTTCGTGGATGATATCGGAACTGTTCATATCAACTGGGACTGCGGTTCTTCTTTGGGTGTAGCCTATGGTATAGATGTGATCAGAAAGCTGTAAATGTACACAATTCAAGATGTGTAAAATTGTTCAAAATCCAGTGGAAACTCACGCAGAATTGCCTTGCTATCCTGTGTTTTCAATGGCCTAATGTACACTGCCAAAGGGCAAAAAACACAGAGAAAGCGAGGAGAAAGCGCAATGCTTACAACGAGATTTGGAATCGAGGTAGAATTGACGGGGATGACAAGAAAACAAGCGGCAAAAACTGCAGCAGCTTTTCTTGGAGGGAGGGTTGAATCCAGCGGAGATTATTACGATACCCAAAAGGTTATTGCACCGGATGGACGGATATGGAAATTCATGAGCGACGGGAGCATCCGGACTCAGAAAAAGGAAAACGGCAGGATTGTGGCGGCTGGCCGGGAATATAGCGTCGAGTTGGTAAGCCCGATACTGACATACCGCGAGGACATTGAAACCCTGCAGGAATTGATAAGGAGGCTTCGCAAGGCTGGAGGTTTTGCAAACACAAGCTGTGGAATTCATATCCATATAGACGGTGCAGACCACACACCGCGAAGCATCCGTAATTATATTAACATTATCGCCAGCAAGAATGACCTTTTCTATAAAGCATTGCAGATTGAGCCGGACAGGATGCGGTTTTGTAAAAAGATGGATGAGGCACTGGTTGAGAAGATGAATCGGCGTAAGCCCAAAACCATGGCGGCGATTGAGAGCATCTGGTACGAAGGTTACAGCGAAAGCCGAAGCACCCATTACCATAATAGCAGGTACCACTTTTTGAACCTGCACAGCTTTTTTAATGGCAATGGGACAATTGAGCTTCGAGGCTTTAACAGCGAACTTCATGCGGGAAAAATTAGAAGCTACATAGTGCTTGCCCTTGCGTTAAACCATCAGGCGTTAACGCAAAAATGCGCTTCCAGCAAGAAACCACAGGTTGAAAATGAGAAGTTTGCCATGCGGACATATCTCAACCGCATAGGACTTATTGGTGATGAGTTCAAAAACTGCCGGGAGCATCTTTGCAAACACCTTGATGGTAACGCAGCATGGCGGTTTCGGGCAGCATAGATAGACAATCGCAGGGGTGGATCTCCGCCTCTGCCTTGGTAAATACAAGGAGGATGATACGATGAGCAAAGAAAAAGGAACCATATATTTAGCATACGGAAGCAATCTGAACTTAAGGCAGATGGCATACCGCTGCCCAACGGCAAAAGTGCTGGGGAGTGCAAAACTCACAGGATACCGGCTGTTATTCAGAGGAGGGAATGGCGGCGCAGTAGCGACAATAGAAAAACAAAAAGGTGAAAGTGTACCGGTAATGCTTTGGAGAATCATGCCTAATGATGAGAAGGCGCTGGACAGATATGAAGGTTATCCGCATCTATACCGGAAAGAAACGGTTAAGGTACGTTTCAAAGGGCAGTGGGTACCCGCAATGGTGTATATCATGAATGAAGGTAGACCTTTGGGAGCACCGGGTCGTTACTATTACGAGGTGATTCGGCAGGGCTATATAGATGCGGGTTTTGATATTTCGTTTCTCAATAAAGCGGTAAGAGATTCAATTTCAGCGGCAGAGAAGTCAGAGGTGTAGGACATGGGTACAGATTATGGCCATACGGGACAGCGGTGCCTGTAATATGTTTGACTTGCCAAGAGTACAGGAAGAGGCATATAAAATGGGGTTTTATGAATTAGTAGTATTTCTTAATGAACACAAGAAAGAATATGCCGAGTTTATCCTGACAGGCAAACGATAACGTTTATAACGTAACAAGTTTCATAGAAATCCACTTTAGAGAGGAACTTCATCCATGAGGTTCCTTTTTTCTTGCTCAATTTTAGGAAAGGAGGCGGCAAAGCTGCGGAAGTTAAAACGATATAAACCAACCAAGTTTATGGCGGAAGGTTCTCGATATGACAAGGAAGCGGCTGATGCCGCTGTTACTTTTATAAACTGCCTGAAGCATACCAAGGGTGAATGGTATGGAATGCCTTTTGAATTAATTGACTGGCAGGAACAGATTGTCCGGGACATATTCGGAATTTTGAAACCTAATGGATACAGGCAGTTTAACACTGCCTATATAGAAATTCCAAAAAAGCAGGGTAAGAGCGAACTTGCAGCGGCAATTGCTTTATATCTTACCTGCGGTGATTTCGAGCATGGCGGCGAGGTTTACGGATGTGCGTCTGATCGTCAGCAGGCATCCATTGTTTTCGACGTTGCAGTAGATATGGTGGAACAGTGTCCGGCATTAAAATCTCGAATTAAACCAATGCTGTCACAGAAGCGGCTGGTTTATAAACCGTTAGGCAGTTTTTATCAGGTGCTTTCAGCGGAGGCATATACAAAACATGGCCTAAACGTCCATGGTGTGGTATTTGACGAACTTCATGCTCAGCCAAACAGGGATCTTTATGATGTAATGCTTCACGGATCTGGCGATGCAAGAAAACAACCGCTGTTTTTCCTGATCACAACTGCTGGCACAGACCGCAATTCCATCTGCTGGGAAGTACATCAAAAGGCTGAGGATATTCTTCAAGGGCGTAAGATAGATCCGACTTTCTACCCTGTTATCTACAGCGCAGCCGATACCGATGACTGGACAAGTGAAAAGGTATGGAGAAAGGTTAACCCGTCACTGGGCATTACAGTTGACATCGAAAAATTGAGGGTGGCTTGTGAAAATGCCAAGCAAAATCCTGCAGAGGAAAATTTATTCCGTCAGCTCCGCTTAAATCAGTGGGTGAAGCAATCGGTGCGCTGGATGCCAATGGATAAATGGGATAAGTGTGCGTTTCCTGTTGATGCAGAAAAATTGCGCGGCAGAACCTGTTACGGAGGACTTGACCTGTCATCTACTACCGATATTACCGCCTTTGTGCTGGTGTTTCCACCGCTTGATGAATCTGATAAATATCAGATTCTACCTTTTTTCTGGATACCGGAGGAGAATATTGATCAGCGTGTGCGGAGAGATCATGTGCCTTATGATGTCTGGGAGAGGCAGGGCTTTTTATTTACCACCGAGGGTAACGTGGTACATTACGGTTTTATCGAGACCTTTATTGAGGAACTCGGAATGAAATATAACATTAAGGAAATAGCCTTTGACCGCTGGGGCGCAATTCAGATGACGCAAAACCTCGAGGCTTTGGGGTTTACGGTTGTTCCATTCGGTCAGGGTTTCAAGGATATGTCGCCGCCTACAAAAGAGTTGATGAAGCTGACATTGGAAGAACGCATCGCCCATGGTGGTAATCCAGTACTGCGGTGGATGATGGACAATATCTATGTCAAAACCGATCCCGCCGGAAACATTAAGCCGGATAAAGAAAAATCCACCGAGAGAATAGATGGTGCGGTAGCGTTAATTATGGCGCTTGACCGCGCGTTAAGGCATGACGGGGATGAACGCAACGGATCAATTTATGATGAAAGGGGGCTGTTGATTATATGAGTGTATTTTCCCGTTTGTTCAAAGCAAGGGATAAGCCGAAAAACAGCCTGTTCGGCAACGCATACAGCTTTTTCTTCGGCGGCACATCCAGCGGAAAGACTGTCAATGAGAGGACGGCCATGCAGACAACGGCAGTGTATGCCTGTGTAAGGATACTTGCAGAAGCCATCGCCGGGCTTCCGCTTCATGTGTACCGCTATAAAGAAGACGGTGGCAAAGAAAAAGCGTTGACCCACCCGCTCTATTATTTGCTCCATGACGAACCAAACCCTGAGATGACTTCATTCGTGTTCCGAGAAACACTGATGAGTCATCTTCTTTTATGGGGAAATGCTTACGCTCAAATTATTAGGGACGGTTCCGGACGAGTGCTGGCGCTTTATCCACTTTTGCCAAACAAAATGACGGTAGACAGGGCTCCAAACGGAGAACTGTTTTACACTTATCGGCGCGACAGCGATGAGAGCAGGGTTAATCCAAAAGCAGGCCTTATATACCTACGAAGTGATGAGGTTCTTCACATCCCGGGACTCGGTTTTGACGGCCTTGTAGGATACTCCCCTATTGCTATGGCCAAGAACGCCATAGGCATGGCTATTGCCTGTGAGGAGTATGGTGCATCATTTTTTGCCAACGGAGCAAATCCGGGTGGCGTTCTGGAACATCCCGGCGTATTAAAGGATCCGGCAAAGGTGCGAGAAAGCTGGAACGCTGTTTATCAAGGAAGTGCCAATGCTCATCGCATTGCAGTTCTGGAAGAGGGAATGAAGTTTCAACCAATCGGCATTCCACCCGAACAGGCACAGTTTTTAGAGACAAGAAAGTTTCAGATAAATGAAATTGCTCGGATATTCCGAGTACCTCCCCATATGGTTGGAGATCTTGAAAAGTCAAGCTTTTCAAACATCGAACAGCAATCTCTGGAATTTGTTAAATACACGCTTGACCCGTGGGTGGTGCGTTGGGAACAGGCTCTCCAAAAAGCGCTGCTTTTACCATCAGAGAAGCGGGCATACTTTGTCAAATTCAATGTAGATGGCCTTCTGCGCGGTGATTATGCAAGCCGCATGAATGGTTATGCTGTAGCTCGCCAGAACGGCTGGATGAGCGCAAATGATATCCGCGAGCTTGAGGACATGAACCGGATTCCGGCGGAGTTGGGCGGAGATCTGTATCTTGTTAACGGTAACATGACCAGGCTTGCCGATGCAGGTGCATTTGCAGGCAAAAACAATGCTGAAACGGAGGGATCAAAAGTTGAACAAATCGCAAAAACCAAAACCGGTTCGCCGCTTCTGGAACTGGATACAAAACGATGATGGCAGCCGGACATTATATATTGACGGCCCAATAGCTGAAGAAAGCTGGCTGGGAGACGAAGTAACTCCCAAGCAGTTCAAATCAGAGCTGTTGTCCGGAGAGGGTGATATAACGATCTGGATCAACAGCCCTGGCGGAGATATATTTGCAGCTAATCAAATTTACAACATGCTTATGGATTACAAAGGCAAAGTGACGGTAAAGATTGACGGTATTGCAGCCAGCGCCGCTTCGGTCATAGCTATGGCCGGAGGTGACGTCTTTATGTCACCAGTCAGCATGATGATGATTCACAACCCTATGACGATAGCCATCGGTGATACAGAAGAAATGGAGAAAGCTATCGCAATGCTGGAAGAAATAAAGGAATCCATCATCAACGCTTATGAACTGAAAACCGGACTTTCCAGGGCAAAAATATCGCACCTAATGGATGCAGAAAGCTGGTTTAACGCAAGAAAAGCGGTGGAACTTGGCTTTGCTGATGGAATCTTGTTTATGGAGGATGAATCATTCCCATCCGAATTTGAAGTATCAGGAGGAATGATCTTCAGCAGGCAGGCAGTAACAAATTCCATCCTGCGAAAGCTTAAACCAAAAGAAAAACCAAAAGGAACACCAATTGAGTCGCTTGAAAAGCGGCTTTTTTTATTAAAACCTTAAGGAGGATTTGATTATGAGCAAAATACTGGAACTGCGTGAAAAACGCGCTAAAGTATGGGAAGCTGCTAAAGCTTTCCTCGACAGCAAACGCGGGAACGACGGACTGCTTTCACCGGAGGATACCGCGACTTATGAAAAAATGGAAGCCGACGTTATTGCGCTGGGCAAAGAAATAGAGCGTCTTGAGCGTCAGGCTGCCATAGATTTGGAACTGTCAAAACCGTTGAATATTCCTATTACAGACAAACCCACTTCCATATCTGGCAACAATGAAAAAACCGGACGTGCCAGCGATGAGTACAGGCAGTCTTTCTGGAACATGATGCGCGGCAGGCGCAAATATGACGTACACAACGCGCTGCAGATTGGAGAGGACACCGAAGGTGGATATCTTGTTCCCGACGACTTTGAGCGTACTCTTGTGGAAGCACTGGAGGAGGAGAATATCTTTAGGCAGATTGCCAATGTTATTACCACGTCCAGCGGTGACAAGAAAATTCCTGTGGTGGCAAGCAAGGGTACTGCATCCTGGGTGGATGAGGAAGGTCAGATTCCCGAAAGCGATGACTCCTTTGCACAGGTATCCATCGGCGCATATAAGTTGGCTACTATGATCAAGGTGTCAGAGGAATTGTTAAACGATAGTGTATTTAACCTTGAACAGTATATTGCCAAAGAGTTCGCCCGCCGAATCGGAGCAAAAGAGGAGGAAGCATTCTTTATCGGTGACGGCTCTGGCAAGCCAACCGGTATTTTGGCAGATAACGGCGGTGGAGAAATAGGAGTAACCGCGGCGAGTGCGACAGCCATTACCCTTGACGAGATCATGGACTTGTTCTACAGCCTAAAGTCTCCGTACCGCAGGAACGCAGTATTCATTATGAATGATTCGACAATTAAAGCTATAAGGAAGCTTAAAGACAACAACGGCCAGTATCTCTGGCAGCCTTCTGTAACTGCTGGAACACCTGACACCATCCTCAATCGTCCAGTTAAGACGTCTGCATTCATGCCTGCCATTGCCGCTGGAGCAAAGACAATTGTATTCGGTGATTTTTCCTACTACTGGGTGGCAGATCGCCAAGGCAGGGTTTTTAAGCGGCTTAATGAGTTGTATGCTGCTACCGGACAGGTAGGATTCATGGCAACCCAGCGTGTAGATGGCAAGCTGGTGCTGGCAGAAGCAGTCAAGATACTGCAGCAGAAATCAGCTTAATGAAAACGGAGGTGCTGCGGCATGGAACTTTTGGAGAAGGTTAAAGCAAACCTCATATTGCAGCACAACGAAGATGATGCACTTTTACAAGAGTATATCAAAGCCGCAGTGGCCTATGCTGAAAGTTACCAGAAAAAGCCGGAAGGATATTATGCCGAAAACCCAATGCCGCCTACTACTGAGCAGGCTGTCATTATGCTGTCGAGCCATTTCTACGAAAGCAGGGATGGCTCGACGGCTGGCTTTTTTGGGGATAGTGTGCAGGCAGGACAGCAGGTATGGAATACAGTTAACCTTTTGCTGCGGCTTGACCGGGATTGGAAGGTGTAAATATGGGCTTTGGGAAAATGAGAACTTTCGTGGACATTATCTCAGTCAAGCCGGTTAAGGATAGTGAGGGTTTTACTGAAAAAGGTGATGTCATTCTTGCTTCGGTAAGGGCATACAAAGAAGACAAGCATGGCAGTGAAAAATGGGCAAACAGGGCGGCGTTTTCGCAGGCGTCTGCCCTGTTCCGCTTCCGTAGGATCCCTAACCTTGAAATCACCACAGATCTTGTACTCGTCTGCAGCGATGGCAGGTACAACATTATCAGTGTAGAGGATGTGAAGGGACGCGGAATGTATATTGAGGTGCTTGCGGAAAAGGTGAAATCAAGCAAAGCATAAGAGGAGGGGCTGCAACGTGGCTAAGGTGGAAGTTAAAATGCCGGAAGAGTTCTTGCTCAAGTTATCCAGACTTGGAGAAAGAACAGACGAAATCATACCTAAGGTGCTGGAAGCAGGCGGGGAAGTGGTTCTTTCAAAAGTAAAGTCCAATCTTCAGTCAGTTATCGGGAGCGGCACTAAATATCCGTCCAGGGCAACCGGTGAATTGGTAAATGCTTTGGGACTCTCTCCTGCCAAACAGGACAGGGATGGAAACCACAACATAAAAATCGGCTTTACTGAACCAAGGAAGGATGGGGAAAGCAATGCGAAGATTGCTAATATTATTGAGTACGGCAAGTCCGGGCAGCCTCCAAGACCCTTTTTGAAACCGGCAAAATCAGCTACAAGGAAGTCCTGCATCGAAGTAATGAAGTCAAGACTGGAACAGGAGCTGGGTCGTATATGAGCATATTGTCAGAATTAAACTCGTCATTGGATGGTTTGGGTATCCCCATTGAAACCGGGGTATTTAGCGGTGTACCGCCAGATGAGTACCTTGTCATTACTCCGATGACAGATACATTTGAAGTTTTTGCAGACAACCGGCCTCAGGTAGAAACCCAGGAGGTAAGGTTGTCTTTATTTATAAAGGGAAACTACACTGCCCGTAAAAACGAAATAGTGAACACATTGCTTCAAGCAGGCTTTACCATTACCGACAGGCGGTATATAGGCCATGAGGACGATACCGGCTATCACCACTATGCCATTGATGTGGAAAAAGAGTATGAAGTAAAGGAGGAATGAAAAACATGGCCACAATCGGACTGGACAGGTTATATTATGCCAAAATAACTGAGAATGAAAACGGAGAAGAGACATACGACACGCCTGTTCCGCTGGCTAAGGCTATTACGGCAGAGCTTTCTGTGGAGCTGGCAGAGGCGACACTTTATGCCGATGACGGGGCGGCAGAAGTGGTCAAGGAATTTCAAAGTGGCACACTGACTCTTGGTGTTGCAGATATCGGAGTAGACGCTGCTGAGGTTTTGACGGGAGCCACCCTTGATGACAATAAGGTGCTGATTTCCACCAGCGAGGATGGAGGCGCGCCTGTAGCAATCGGCTTTAGAGCCAAGAAAGCTAACGGCAAGTACAGGTATTTTTGGCTTTACAGGGTTAAATTCGGAATCCCGGCTACAAATCTCCAAACGAAAGGTGATAGCATTACCTTTTCGACACCCACCATTGAAGGGACAGTCATGAGACGTAACAAACCAGATGGCCAGGGAAAGCACCCTTGGAAGGCGGAGGTCAGCGAAGACGATCCCGGTGTATCGCCTGAAACTATTACCGGCTGGTATACGGAAGTTTATGAGCCGGTATTTGCTGTGGGAGGAGGCAGCGAATAATGCAGGATAATGACAGAAGCGCAATTATCAAAATCGGCGATGAAGAATATCAGCTTATTCTAACCACTAAAGCGACAAAGGAGATTGCAAAAAGGTACGGCGGTCTTGAAAACCTCGGCACGAAACTGATGAAAACCGAGAACTTCGAGATGGCTCTTGACGAAGTGGTATGGCTGATTACACTGCTGGCTAACCAGAGCATTTTGATACACAACCTCAAAAATCAGGATAAGCGTGAACTCCTGACTGAAGAGACAGTGGAACTTCTCACATCTCCTTTGGAACTGGCAACATATAAAGACGCTATCATGGAAGCAATGTTCAAGGGTACCAAAAGAAACGTTGAAAGTGAGGATGACTTAAAAAACACACCGGCCGAGTGAGCGATGAGGAATTGTTCACTCGGCTTCTATATTACGGTACTGTCCAGCTCAACCGTTCAGAGGATGAAGTATGGCTAATGCCTATTGGGTACCTGCTTGATTTATGGGAGTGCCATAGACAGTTTTTAGGACTGTCTAAACCGAAGCGCATGCTGACCATTGATGATGTGATACCTTATGGAATTTAAAAATTTTGCAGGAAAGGAGGCGGTTATGTGGCAGACAATTTTGGCTTGAAGATCGGGATTGAAGGCGAAAAGGAATTTAAAAACGCCATTCGCGAGATCAACCAAAGTTTTAAGGTACTGGGCAGCGAAATGAACCTGGTCGCATCTCAGTTTGATAAGCAAGATAAATCAGTTGAAGCTGTTACTGCAAGAAACAAGGTGCTTAACAAAGAGATCGAATTGCAGAAAGAAAAAATTGCTACTTTGGAGAAAGCGCTTGCCAATGCCGCCTCATCTTTCGGAGAAACCGACAGACGTACTCAGTCGTGGCAAATACAGCTTAATAATGCAAAAGCCGAACTGAACAAAATGGAGCGCGAGCTCGAACAGTCTGCTGAAAGTGCAGACGAGCTTGGGGACGAATTGAAGGAAAGTGGAGACAATGCCGAAAAATCCAGCTCAAAATTTGAGAAGCTTGGCAGTGTCCTCAAAGGTGTTGGCGCGGCTATGGGTGCCGCAGCGGCTGCAGCGGGCGCGGCTGCCATCAAGCTGGGAAAAGAAGTCGTGCAGCAGTTCGGAGAGCTTGAGCAAAACCTCGGCGGTTCTGAAGCCGTGTTTGGAGAATATGCTGAACGTATCCAGAAAACAGGAGAAGAAGCCTACAAGAATCTGGGCTTGTCCCAATCCGAGTACCTTGCCACCGCCAACAAAATGGGCGCACTGTTTCAGGGTGCTGGTGTCGATCAGCAAAAAAGTCTTGAACTTACCGAGAAGGCCATGCAGCGGGCGGCAGATATGGCTTCGGTTATGGGCATTGACATGCAGACTGCCATGGAATCCATCGCTGGCGCAGCCAAGGGTAACTTCACCATGATGGATAATCTGGGCGTCGCCATGAACGCCACTACCATCGAAGCTTATGCTCTTGCAAAAGGGCTGGATTTTGCCTGGAATAGCGCAACCAATGCCGAAAAGGCCGAGATCGCCATGCAGATGTTTTTTGAAAAAACCGAACAGTATGCTGGCAACTTCGCAAGAGAGTCTACCCAGACCATCAGCGGTTCCATTGGTCTTTTACAAGCCTCTCTAAGTTCGTTTATAGCAGGACTTGGCAATGCGAACGCTGATATGACGAACCTAACACAAAATCTTGTGGATGCCTTTCAGGCTGTAGTTAAAAATATTGTACCGGTTTTGGAAAATATAGTGGCTGCTCTGCCGGAGGCAACCGGTGCGATTATCTCAGCAGTCAAAGATCTGCTTCCCGTGCTGTTGCAAACTGTAACTGAATTGTTCTCTCAGGTGCTTCAAACTCTCTTGAGCCTGCTGCCGGAGCTGATCCCGGCGGCAGTAGATGCAGTCATGACCATTGCAGGTACACTCATTGATAACCTGCCTTTACTCATTGATGCAGCGGTGCAGCTAATCACAGCGTTGGTAATGGGGCTTGGAGAAGCATTACCTGAGCTAATTCCAGCAGCGGTTCAAGCAGTGATCACCATTGTGCAAGGGCTGCTGGATAATATGGACAAAATCCTTGAAGCTGCTTTTACATTGATTCAAGGACTGGCGCAGGGACTTTTAAATGCATTGCCAGAACTAATTGAAGCACTGCCGAGGATAATTACAACAATCATTGACTTTGTGACGAACAATATGCCGAAGATCATAGAATTGGGAATTACGCTTATCGTACAGCTTGCTGCCGGGCTTGTGAAAGCCATTCCAGAACTAGTAAAGTCTTTACCTCAGATTGTTGCGGCTATTATAGAAGGCTTGGGCAAGGCGGTTGTTTCAGTGGTTGAGATTGGTAAGAACATTGTAAAAGGCATCTGGGAAGGTATTAAAAGCCTTGGTAGCTGGATTAAGGATAAGGTTTCCGGTTTCTTTTCCGGTATTGTTGATGGAGTAAAGAATTTTCTTGGAATCAGATCTCCGTCCACTGTTTTTGAAGGTATTGGCGGCAATATGGCACTGGGTATTGGTGAGGGATTTGACAAGACTATGGCCAGAGTGGCAGACGATATGCAAAATGCAGTGCCGACAGATTTTAATATATCTCCTGATATTAGTGTAAGTGGAAGAGGTGGATTTAGCGATTTAGCTTCTGGGCCGCTTGTTGTGGTGCAGCAGATGATTGTTCGTGGTGAAGAAGACATACGTAGGATTTCACAGGAGTTATATAACCTGATGCAGACAGGTTCAAGGGCGCAGGGACGTTTTATAACAGCGTAATGGAGGGAAGCATATGGGATTTATCTACAATGGAATATCGTCGCAAAGTATGAAAATACGGGCAAGACTTACCAAATGGCAGGTCTCCCCTGCCCTGCGCAATTCCTTTGAAACTGTGCCGGGCAAAGCGGGTATTGCAGATTTTGGCTGCGACATATCAGAACGAAACATAATAATTAGCTGTAGTGTGCTTCCCCAGCGCAGCTTTGCCGAGCTTGTATCGGTTCTTGATAATGTTGCAGAATGGTTAAATCCGGAAAACGGGCTTAAGCAACTTGTTATAGATGATTTGCCCGACCGATATTTCATGGCTCGCTTATCAGAAGCGGTTGACTGTGAGCGGTTACTGCGGACAGCGGGCAGCTTTGAACTTCGGTTTGTTTGTCCCGACCCGTATGCTTACGCGTTAGAAGATGAGATATTTGTTCTTTCTGAAACAGGTCTGCATGAGCTGGAGAGGGTTAAAGGAAATACGGATTCCAATCCGGTTTATCTCTTGAAGGGTTTGATATCAACGTCCTCATCAAGCTATATTTCGCTTATTACAAACGGCGAGGAATTGCTAATTGTTGGCTCATTATCTGAAGGTGAAACTCTGATTGTCGACTCCGGCATGGTAACAGCTAAGGTTATTGATGAAACAGGCCGAACCTTGAGAAATGGCCTTCCCAGCCTGCAGGATCTTAATTTTCCGATTCTCAGGAAAGGTGTTAATAATATTGAGATTGCCGCAGAAAACGCGACCTTTACTGAGTTAAAAATACAGGCAAAAAGCAGATGGAGGTGATAACATGGCGATAAAATCAATCCTAACGAGCCAAGAGGATTTTACCGGGGAGTTTCCTGTAACTTCAAGGACGTCTGCTTTATGGCGATTTAATGAAAGAACGCCAGACGAAAATCTTCAGCTTATGGATTCATCGGGACATGGCAGACATTTTACCATCTCCGGCTGGTCAGGTACATCAGCAAACCTTATTGCTGGAAGATTCGGAAGATACTTTAGGCAAAATATTGTTAATCCGACTTCTGAAAAGACCTATCTTGTAGCAGAAAATGATGGGAGTTTCTTTAGCAATCTGGGCGAAAAGATTGTTGTAGGCGGTTGGATTAATCCTACCACCTATTCGGTCGGCCAGACATATATACCCATATTCAATACCCGCCAAGGACCCGGTCAGCCAATTTTTTATGTTTCACTTTATCAAGGAAGACTTAGGCTGATGTTGTATAACTCCTCCGGTACACTAATTTACGACCAGAGTGAAACAGCTACCATTACCTTAAAAAACGGCGGCTGGTATTTTATCACCTCCATCATTGAAGTAAGCAACAAAAAGGTGCAGAACATCATATGCGATCGCAGCGACGGGGCAACCTGGGTGTCGCCTGTGCGTTTCTTTTCGGGAGAGCTGAACCGTGAATGTATAGCAAACATTATTATGGGGATGCATGCAAATACCTACTACTATGCCGGAGGCTTCGATGACTGGTTTCTGGAAACGGACTCACAGCTTACAGCAGACGATTTGCTGTTGTATTTTAAGTCGTCTTTACATGCAAACGGTGGGGACGCGGCTTCGGATGTAGATGCTTTGACAGAGCCTGGCGCAGTCACCCTTAAAGCAACAGATGGCGAGTATCCTGCAAGTGGCGTACTTTATACAAGGACGGTTCCATGTGCATTATCGGGCAGCGGTCGTGTAGCTGTCGCAAGCGAATATACTGCAGGTGTTACTTCAGTGTCTCTAGTAGAGACCAGCACAAGCGATGATCTTGAAGAATGGTCTGCATGGCAGGCTGTGGGAACCAGCGGTGAACTTCAATCGCCAAATCGGCAATATATAAGGTTCCGTGTTACCCTTACCAGCAGCGATCCGTTGAGGACGCCAAAACTTCTGGAAATACAGCTTCATGATATACCGAAAGCGCCCTATGAGAAATTAGGCTTTGCCCGTCCTGTGATTTTAGGCAAAAACGGAGCATGGGAAGCTGTTCTTGAAAATGCCTTTGATATCATTGTCACTGGTGAGGTGAATGGTGCGGATACGCTGGAATTCAAGCTTCCGTTCCATGATCCAAAAAGAAGCACACTGGAAAATGAAAAACAAGTGCAAATCGTAAATGACATTTACCGGATCCGTACCTTAACGGATAATAAAGGTGAAGATGGGCGTGTTATTACGCAAGTATATGCTGAAGCGGTGTTTTATGATCTGTCTTTCAGTGCGGAAAAAGTACCTAGGGAATTCAATGCAGATACTGCAGATGTTCCGATGCAATATGCACTTTTGGGTACAGGTTGGACAGTAGGAAATGTTACAGTCACTACGAAACGGACATGGCAGTGTACAGAAAAAAATGCTTTATCCATCCTTCGAGCCGTACAGAATATTTATGGTGGCGATCTGGTCTTTGATAGCGCCAACCGCCAGGTACACCTTTTGACTTTTAGCGGCACTGACAGCGGAGCGCTTTTTTCATATAAAAAGAACTTGAAAAGTATTCAGCGGGTAGTCGATACACGCGAATTAGTGACAAGGCTCTATGCTTATGGAAAGGACGGAATGACCTTCGCTTCAATTAATGGCGGTAAGGAATACGTGGAAGATTACACTTTTTCCAGTGAAGTGAGGGTGTCGACGCTTGATTGTTCGTCGTTTACGAATCCATATCAGATGCTGGAATATGCAAAAATGCGGCTTGCAGAATATTCGAAGCCTCGCGTTTCTTATGTGCTGTCTGCAATGGATTTATCTGCGCTGACTGGTTATGAGCACGAAGCATGGAAACTGGGTGATATTGTTACAGTGGACGATAAAGAACTAGGCCTTTTGGTAAAAACACGTGTTGTGCGAAGGCAGTATAACTTGCAGGAGCCATGGAAAACAGTGATCGAGCTTTCAACTAAACTGCGGGAACTTGGCGATTCTTCATCACAGTGGGACAAAGCCGCAGATGCGCTGTCCTCAGCAGAGTTGGTAAACCGTCAGGAAATCAAGGATATGGTACCATTCAACCATCTGCGCAATTCCAGGGCGGATGATGGTTTTGCCTACTGGGTCAATTCCGGTTTTGAGGTGGACACAGAAAACGGCGTTTCGGGAACAGCTTCCTTCAAGGCTGTCGGAGTGCCCGGCATGACAAAGAGCCTCTCGCAGACGGTATACCCGGCAACGCGCAAAAGCTACACCTTTTCGGCGCAGATCGCGTCCGAAAACCTCGTAAAAGGCGAAAACGGCCAGGTAGGAATCGAGATAGTAATTGAATACGAGGACGGCACAACGGAAACAAGGTTTATCGATTTGTTTTAAAGGATGGCGGTGGATATGGCTTATTTTAATCAGGCTGCACACAATATTTTTCCCAAAAGCGGGAGCAGGGTAAAATCCATCACCATCCGGCTGTGCGTCACCGACTGTAGCGGCACTGTGTATTTCACCGACTTATTGCTTCAAGGCGGCTCGGTGGCTACCGGCTGGGTCGGCCATGTGAGCGAGATACAGTGGACATTGGACGGCTGACAGTAAAAATAATTATATAACAGGACACGCTTTTGTCATGTTTTAGTGGTATACTAAAACATGGGAAGGTGGTGCAATGCAGACGGAACGATTATTTGAGATCATATATCTGCTGATCAATAAGAAGAAGATGACGGCAGAAGAGCTTGCCGGGCATTTTGAGGTTTCAAAAAGGACAATACTTCGGGATATTGACGCGCTGGCGGCGGCCGGAATACCCGTTTATACCGCGCAGGGCAAGGGCGGCGGCATTTCGATTATGGACAGCTTTCTGCTGGACAAAGCCGTCCTCAGCGAGGATGACAAAAATCAGATTCTCTTTGCGCTCCAAAGCCTGTCCGCTACGAAGACCATCGATACAAAGCGCGTACTGAACAGGCTGCAGAGCTTTTTTGACAGCACGGATAAAAACTGGATTGAAGTCGATTTTTCCCGCTGGGGAGGCGATTCGGATAAGCGCAAGTTTGAAGTCCTGAAAAATGCCATACTGGGCAAATGTGCAATTTCCTTCCGCTATGTCAGTTCATACGGTCAGGAAAGCGAACGCAAGGTCTATCCGCTCAAGCTGATATTCAAATCAAAAGCGTGGTATCTCCAAGGATTCTGCACAGGCAGGCAGGATTACAGGACATTCAGGATAAACCGAATGCTGGATGCAACTATGACAGATGAAGCCTTTGATGAAAGCTGCTATTCCCCTCCGCCTATTGAAACCCTGCAAACAAACCCGGATTCGCTTATATCGCTCACCATTATTATATCGCCGCAGGCCGCCTATCGGGCCTATGATGAATTTGATGAGAGCTGCATTGAAAAATGCGATAACGGATGGTTCCGGGTTACAGCAACGCTTCCTGAGGATAACTGGCTGTATGGCTTTTTAAGGTCGCTGGGCGGGGATGTTTGCATTGTCAGCCCGGAGCACCTGAAAGAAAAATTCAAAACGGAAATATAACATGACACACTGTTGTCATCTTTATAATGGTATACTTAAAAAAAGGAGTTGGTGAGAATGGAATGGGCAGGGCTTTATGGCGCGGACAGGCAGCCGAGCGAGGCGCAGATTGCCGAATACATAGCAAACCCGCTATGGGAGAATCTGAATGGTTTTTTGCGCGAAAGCTACGGCGTGCAGCCAAGCTATGACTACAGCACGTGCAGCGGCCAGCCGGGATGGAATGTCAAGTATAAAAAAGGCGGACGGGCGCTCTGCACGCTTTACCCGATGCCGGGATTTTTTATCGCGCTGGTTACCATAGGCGCTAAGGAGGAAACGGAAGCGGAGCTTCTCGCGCCGACTTTTACAAATCATGTGCAGGAGCTGATGAAAACCGCGGCCAGGGTGATGGGAGCGCGCTGGCTGATGATCCATGTTACAGACGAACAGGTGCTTGATGATGTCAAGCGTCTTATCCGGATACGATATAAAATAAGGGGAGTGAAATAGCATGCCGAGACCGGCAACGAAAACAGATTTAATTGCCGCCGCAAACGAGCGCTTTGATAAAATGTGGGCTCTCATAGAAAGCATGACGGAAGACGAGCTGAACATGCCTTTTGAATTTGGCGACGACCCGAAGGATAAGGAGGTGCACTGGAAGCGTGATAAGAATTTGCGGGATATTCTTGTTCATTTGTACGAATGGCATCAGCTATTGTTGAATTGGATCGACTCCAACCGGAATGGCAATCATATCCCTTTCCTGCCGGAGCCGTATAACTGGAAAACATACGGTGATATGAACATGAAGTTCTGGGAGAAGCATCAGTCCACACCTTATGAGGATGCCAAGAAGATGCTGCTGCAAAGCCATAAGGAAGTGCTGGCGCTCATCGAAGGCTTTTCCAACGAGGAACTGTTTGAGAAACAGCATTTTAAGTGGAGCGGCACAACCAATATCGGCAGCTATTGCATCAGCGCAACAAGCAGCCATTATGACTGGGCGATTGACAAGATAAAGCGGCAGATAAAAAAGCTGCGTACACGTTCGTGAAAGAAGTCCGATTAAAGTAACAATGAATTCCATGTGCCGAATATGAAAGATCGCTGCGGCGGTCTTTTTTCTTGCGCATTTTCAGGGAGTGAGCAGTATGGGCGACAAAAATTTTATCCGCTTCAGTGAAAGCGTCAAGATCAAGAAAGAAATGCATGTGGCGGGCGTAACTGTGCGCCTTCTTATTGCAGACTGTACCGGAATAATCTATTTCACCGATCTGCAACTTCAGGAGGGCAACCGGCTGACGGGGTACACCGTCCACACGAGCAAAATGCTAACGAAGATGCAGGAAAACGGGCAGCCAGTTCCGCCCCGGCATTATAACGGTGTGGTACGGACAGCGGAGACTGTAGTTTTATTCAACCTTGGCAAAACATCCGCCGGTCTTGACTGCTATATCTATCCTATACAGGATATGGCCGCAGGAAGTATTGAACTATCCCAAGGTATGGGCGCGCATAAGGTAAGGTTTCTTGACTCGGTTAACGCAGGCGATGAGCTGACACTCAAGGCTTCCACCCGCCAATGCCTAAAAAACGGAAGTCAGACTCATAAGGATGGGTTTTATCAATATTCTGCGGCATGGGACAGTAAACATACAGTGAAACTGGAAGAGAGAAAATCGGCGCGGGTGCTCTTTGAATTTCAGGAGATGCAGGAAGGCGGTGACCGGTTGTGAGGGATTTCTTAAAAGGCAAACGTTGCATGGTGTGGAGTTTTATGGGTAATTCCCGAATGTATGAGGCGCTTAGAGACTACGGCGACCGCTTTGATACGGTAGGCATTTTTACTTTTGAGGTTGACGAAACAGGCACAATTACTGAAACCGGTACCAGCATCAGCAGCATGCTTCCGTATATTCAGAAATGGCCTCATATTAAGTGGCTGCTCACAATTATGAATCATGGAATAGCCAATATTTTTACTGCACTTCGCAACAACGAAAACGGTGCAAAGGATAAGTTTCTCACTGAAATCATCCGAATAATGAACAAGTATCCATGGTGCGCTGGGGTAGATATTGACCTTGAGCGCGGTGGAGGTTATGAAAACAAGGATGCGGCGAATGCACTATTTAGGGATATATACAATACAGTTAAGTCTTATGATGCAACAAAGCTTGTCAACATCTGCCTGCCGGGTATGACCGGCGTTCAAGGCTCGGTGGGCGGTGAAAACTGGTGTGTTTATGCCGATCTTAACGACTATTGCGATACCGCCGCCATCATGAGCTATGGCATGGCATGGGCGGGCTCTGCTCCCGGCCCAGTATCTCCTCGTGACTGGCTTGAGGGCATATATGATTATGCTATTTCCGTTATGTCACCCGATAAGATATTCATGGGGTTGCCTGCTTATGGCTGGAACTGGAGGATTCATGATACACCTGAAAACCTTGGAATAACCTATCGAGGAGTGTCTAATACCTACTATGCGGCAAAATACTGGATGACTGGGGTTTACAATTTCACAGGCGATGCACCGCCCCAGCCGTTTATTCCTATTGTGGCCTACTGGGACGACTATAACAAAGTACCTTGGGCCCTTCCTCATGTATATGATTATATGGAAGGATGGGATGCTGTATCCTGGGAATATCCGCTGCTAAAAGGGGTTTATAACAGGCGGAGATATTTAACAAGTTATGGCAAGGAGCAGAAAGCGGAGTTCGGAACCATTTATATTGACAGAAACGGAGTTCCGGATGAATACGAAGGAAATGTCATTGTTACTGATGAGATGGCCTCGCTGGGAGATGATCAGGCTTCGGCAGAGTACCAGTTCGAGATAACTAAAGCGGCATATTACGATGTCGCAGTACGGCTTTGCTTTCCCTACTGGGACAAAAATGCAATTGTAATTACCCTCGACGGTGACTCAAAGACATTCAGCGAAAACCGTCTGTGGTGGCCATACTGGAGAAGAATTTGTTGGTTGACACTTGCGAAGGGTGTATTTCTTCAAGAGGGAACGCATGCTGTCAGCATAAGCGGTGGTGTGCCGGGAGTCCAGTTTTACGGTTTTAGGGTTTGCAGTGGATTTTCGGAGTATCCCTTTGCTGGTGAAGCCAGCTTTATGCTCTCTCCCCGTCGGTTCAAGGATGTAAATGGTGTGATGGTTGAGCCGGATCGAGGTTTTAAACTGACATTTGAAATGTTGCGAAGAAAACCCGACTCGGCGCTTATTTGGTATGAAGATTTTCGGGACAGGAACATCCTGCCCGAAAACTACTGGACTGTGTTGGATGGCGAATGGGATGTTTGGCAGGACCCAGACAGCACAGAAAGCCGCCCATATTCCCAGCTTGAGGGATATGGCAAACTTGCATGGAAATACGACGGGTTTTCAGATATTCATATCCGGGCAAGGCTGGCCTTCCCTCAAAATAGCAGCGGACGGGCTGGGGTGTTCCTTGGTGATATTTTCTGCTGCTTAAATTATGACACGCAAAGAGTCGAGCTTTATCAAGGTACTTCCTTGCTTGGCAGCTACTCCGCCAGTTTCTCAAAAACTGCAGATGCCGATCTTCGTGCTAATCCGAATATGTATACTATAGAAATGCGAAAACGCGGCAATAAGGTAAGAGTATATTCAGGTGCAGCTTCAACCCTGCGTTTCACAGTGAATGTAACTGGTGGTAGTGGTTATGCAGGGTACCGCTCGGACAACCGGACGGTATGCGAGCTGCTGCGGCTGGGCGATGCGTGGGCATATGAACCATACGAGCGTTTTGATGTGGAGCTTCCGGATGGAAATATAACCAGCTTTGGTAGGCTTGCTCGCACTGGTGTCACGTGGGATGATGAATTTCAGGTGTTTTCAGTAAATAGCGATGTGGAGGAATCGGTAACTCGCAGTGAAGACATTTCGATGGACTATGACTTTTTCCACTCGCAGCTTTTAGCGCTTTCCTGCGGCAATGACTATAAAGTAAAGATTATACCGAAAGACATCAATATCTGGATATCCCGTCTCTTCCTCGGAGATGCAGATGGTTTTTCTATTCTCTATTATCAGGATGTGGACAGTCTTGTTTACTGGGCAAACGAAGCGGCTTATCGGTGGAAACTGCGAGGTATAGCCATCTGGTCGCTTGGGCAGGAGGATATGCGACTGTGGGAGGCGCTTCCGAAGCAAATATAGATAAGAAGTTTTAATTATTCAGCGCTTTGCTTTATAAGGCAGGGCGCTTTTTTATATGCAAAACTCAAGTTGAACGGAGGTTTAAGACAATGAAAACAGTATGGAACTGGGTACAGGCGGTTTTTACTGCCATTGGCGGATTTCTTGGATGGTTTCTTGGAGGGCTGGATGGATTTTTATATGCACTCATCGCTTTTGTAGCCATTGACTATGTGACCGGAGTGATGTGTGCCGTTGTAGACAGAAAGCTTTCGAGTGAAGTCGGGGCAAAGGGCATCTTTAAGAAGGTGCTTATTTTTGTACTTGTAGGTGTAGGACACATCATCGACAGCCAGGTGCTCGGCAACGGCGGGGCAATCCGGACAGCAGTGATTTTCTTTTACCTGAGCAACGAAGGCATTTCAATTCTTGAGAATGCAGCACATATAGGACTGCCTATCCCTGAAAAGCTGAAAAACGCGTTGGAACAACTGCATGGTCGCTCGAATGAGGAGGATGAAACAAAATGAAGCTTTTTACTAAATACATGACGCGAAACGATTGCTATACAGCTGGTCGAAAAATCACGCCTAAAGGAATCATGGTACATTCGACGGCTGTGCCGGGTGTAATGGCAGCTGAGTGGTTTTCCCGTTGGAACAAATCTTACAAAGCTGGCGAAATAAACAGGCAGGTCTGTGTTCACGCCTTTGTAGACGATAAAGAGGTTTGGCAATACCTTCCTTGGGATCATCGCGGCTGGCATGCAGGAGGATCCGCAAACAATACCCATATTGGCTTTGAAATCTGTGAACCTGCCGGGTTTTCGTATAAATCCGGGTCGGTAATGGTGGGTTATGATGCAGCAAAGCAGGAAGATTATTTCCGCAAAGCATGGCAGAACGCCGTTGAACTCTGCGTTATGCTCTGCAAGAAGTACGGCCTTAATGAGAATGACATCATCTGCCACTCCGAAGGATACAAGCTCGGTATTGCCAGCAACCATGCTGATGTGATGCACTGGTTCCCCAAGCATGGGGAGAGTATGGACACCTTCCGCAAAGCAGTAAAAAAAGCGCTGGAGAACAGTACAGATACCAATACGGATATTGGAATTGGCGATATAGTGGAGTTTAAGGACAGTGCAAAGAACTACTATCCTGGCAGTGTAGCAATTCCAACGTGGGTTAAAAATGACTATTACCACAAGGTTACACAGATTTTATACAAAGATAAGCCGGTCATAAAAGGCGGCAAAGAATGTGTTTTGCTTGGCAAAAAGGTTAAGAAATCCGGCGGTCAAGAAATCGCAGGCATAAACACTTGGGTAGCAAAAGAAAACCTTGTAATTGTAAACAGCATTCCTGATAACAAGGGCAATAGAACCTATACAGTGCAAAAAGGCGATACCTTATGGAGAATAGCGGAAAAAGAACTCGGTAGAGGAACAAGATTTCCGGAGATTAAGAAACTCAATGGCCTGACTTCAGATACTATTTACCCCGGACAAGTTCTCAAATTGCCGGAATAACGATAAAGGACAGCCAATCGCGGCTGTCCTAAGTCTTTATAGGAGGTGCTTGAATGATAGAGGCGGCTAATCATTTACCATATAACCCGCAGGAAACGAACTATACAAAGATAACACAGGAGGAAATTCAAAGAGAGGTTGATTACTGGCGGGCATACAAAATTCTGCAGAGGATGCTTAAGGCGGGACTGATTTCAGAAGAAGAATTCAACAAAATCGACAAATTGAACCGCAAAACTTTCTCTCCGATGTATGCACAGCTTATGGCCTAATTAGCTTGCTATTAGCGGCACACAGAGGTAACATGTCACATGCCCAAAGGAGGTGAAAACAGTGAGAAAGGTAACAAGGATTGATGGAAACAATGCTCTCCAAGCTTTCAAGCCAAAGGTGAGGGTAGCGGCTTATTGCAGGGTTTCAACAGACAGTGATGAACAAATGGCAAGCCTGGAAGCACAAAAAGACCATTATGAATCCTATATAAAAGCAAATCCTGATTGGGAATTTGCAGGGATTTACTATGATGAAGGCATATCAGGCACAAAAAAGGAGAACCGAACTGGACTTTTAAGGCTGCTTGCAGATTGTGAAAACAAGAAAATTGACTTTATTATAACCAAGTCGGTCAGCAGATTTGCCAGAAACACAACCGACTGTATTGAGATGGTGAGAAAACTTACCGATCTCGGTGTTTTCATCTATTTCGAGAAAGAGAATATAAACACGCAGCGCATGGAAGGCGAATTAGTGCTGACAATTTTGAGCAGCCTTGCAGAAAACGAGTCATTATCCATTGCAGAAAATAGTAAGTGGTCTATCAGGCGTAGGTTCCAAAACGGAACATACAAAATTTCGTATCCTCCCTATGGTTATGATTATGTGGATGGAAAGCTATTTATCAATAAAGAACAGGCTGAAATCATAAAGCGGATTTTTTCTGAAGCTTTAGCAGGTAAAGGTACACAGAAAATTGCCGATGGGTTAAATATGGATAAAATCCCAACAAAGAAAGGTTCGCATTGGACAGCGACAACTATCCGCGGTATTCTTAGCAATGAAAAATATACTGGGGATGTCCTTCTGCAAAAGACCTATACAGATGAGAATTTTAAGCGGCATTATAATCGTGGGGAAAAAGATCAATACATGATAAAGGATCATCATGAAGCTATCATATCCCATGAGGAATTTGAAGCCGCCCAAGAGATATTAAAGCAAAGAGGAAAAGAAAAAGGTGTAATCAAAGGAAGCAGCAAGTATCAAAAACGCTATTCTTTCTCGGGGAAAATCAAATGCGCAGAATGTGGTAGCAGCTTTAAGCGTCGAATTCATGGCAGCGGTAACCGTAAATATATTGCCTGGTGCTGCACAAAGCATATAAATGACGCATCAAGCTGTTCCATGAAGTTTATAAGAGAGGATGCAATCCATCAGGCCTTTGTTGTAATGATCAATAAGCTTATTTTCGGTCATAAGTTCATTTTAAGACCATTGTTACAAAGCTTAAAGAAAACAAATTATTCAGATAATATAGCAAAGATTCAAGAGCTGGAAACAAAAATCAAAGAAAATACAGAGCGGGTTCAGGTGATTATGGGACTTATGGCTAAGGGATACCTAGAACCCGCTCTTTTTAATACACAGAAAAATGAGCTGCTCAAAGAAGCAGCCATATTAAAAGAACAAAAAGAAGCCATAAAACGCGCAATCGATGGGAGCATGACTGCTCTTGTTGAGGTTGAGAAGCTTCTTAAATTTGCAACCAGAGCTGAAAAGCAGATTAATGCATTCGATAGCGAAATATTTGAGGATTTTATTGAAGAAATCATTGTGTTTTCACAAGAAGAAATAGGTTTCAAAATGAAATGCGGGTTGAACTTAAGGGAAAGGCTGGTGAAATAATGAGCCATATACCTTTTGGGTATACCATTCAAAACGGCAGGGCTGTAGTTAATGAAGAGGAAGCAGTTAAAATTAAGAAGCTATTTGAGGTTTATCTTTCCGGGCTTTCTTTAAGCGAAGCGGCACAAAAAGCGGGTATTAAGCGTTACCACGCATCTGTTGCAAGGATGCTGGCAGATAAACGGTATGTTGAGGACAAATTCTATCCGCCAATTATCAGTAAGGACACATTCGAAAAAGTACAACTGGAAAGACGCAGGCGAGCTGAGTCACTAGGTAGGATTTATGAACATAAAGGAAATGAAAAGAAATGCCTGAATTTTAAGTTTCATGCTTCAATGCCGGATAATCTATACGATGATCCATTTCAGCAGGCAGAGTATGCTTATGGTCTTATTAAGAGCGAGGTGATCTTAGATGACAACCAGGAATGTTACGGTAATTCCCGCCCGTAAGCGAGTTGGGAATAGTGCAAAGGCCGAGGAATTGCCTAAGCTTCGGGTAGCAGCTTACTGTCGTGTTTCTACGGACAGCGAGGAGCAGGCAACCAGTTATGAAGCGCAAATCGAGCACTACACAAACTACATCAAAAGCAATCCTGAATGGGAGTTAGCAGGCATATTTGCAGATGAAGGTATTACCGGAACTAACACAAAAAAGCGTGAAGAGTTTAACCGGATGATAGAAGAATGTATGCAGGGCAAAATCGATATGATAATCACAAAATCTATCAGCCGTTTTGCAAGAAATACGCTTGACTGCCTAAAGTACATAAGGCAGCTTAAAGAAAAAAATATTCCGGTTTACTTTGAAAAGGAAAATATAAACACATTGGATTCCAAAGGGGAAATCCTGTTGACTATTATGGCTTCTTTGGCACAGCAAGAAAGCCAATCGTTAAGCCAGAATGTTAAACTGGGTATTCAGTACCGATATCAGCAAGGAAAAATCCATATCAATCATAACAGGTTTCTTGGCTATACAAAGGATAAGGATGGCAACTTAGTTATCGTACCTGAAGAAGCTGAAATTGTTAAGCGTATCTACAGAGAATATCTTGAAGGTTCCAGTATGTTGCAGATAGCAAGAGGTCTGGAAGCTGACGGAATACTGACTGGTGCAGGCAATCCCAGATGGCATACCAGTACCATCAATAAGATTTTGAGGAATGAAAAATACATCGGTGATGCGCTGTTACAGAAAACCTATACAGTAGATTTTTTATCGAAGAAAAGGGTACCCAATAACGGTATAGTTCCACAATACTATGTTGAAAACAGCCATGAGCCCATAATCCCGCGTGAAATCTTTATGCAGGTTCAGGAACAGCTTGTCAAAAGAAGATGTGTGCATATAAGTAAGAACGGAAAGAAAAGAAACTATAGTAATAATCATCCTTTATCACAGATGGTCTTCTGCGGCAACTGTCATGAAATATTTCGAAGGGTTCATTGGAATAACCGAGGAAAGAAATCAATCGTATGGAGATGCATCAGCAGATTGGAAAACACCGGTTTATTTTGTACCGCTTCAACTATACTTGAAGATACGCTTAAAGAGAAAATTGTAGAGGCCATCAATGTAGCGGTAAGTGGAAAAAACTCTTTTTTGGCCATACTGAAGAAGAATATTGAAACCGTACTAAGCGCGGATTTGGATGAGACTACAGCAGATATTGATAAAAGGCTGGAAGAACTCCAAACCGAGTTGATCCAAAAGGCAAATTCAAAGGAAGCATACGATAATATTGTCAATGAGATTTACCGACTACGTGATCTAAGGCAAGAAACACTTTCAAGAAACGCTCTTCGCCAAGATAAGCGGGATCGGATTGCTGAGATGACAGACTTTCTTAACACACAAACTGATAATATTACGGAGTTCGATGATAAACTGGTCAGAAAACTGGTTGAAAAAGTGATTGTATATGATGATAGGTTAGTGGTTGAGTTTAAGTCGGGGTTAGAAATAGAAGCAAACCTATAAGCTAGTATTAAGATGGCCGCCAGTTGAGAAGAAAATATTCTTAATTGGCGGCATTATTATTTTATACAAATGTTGTTCAAGGAAACACATCCACAACCGTTCGGGGCGGCTCTCGGCGGGCAGGGTTGTGTAGACGGAAAAGATGGAAATCGAAATAATAGCGTGTACCAACAACATATTCAAAGATAGTGATAAAACCCTTCTTTTATACAGAGAATTATAAATTTACAGGAGAGACTTGTAACATACCCATAAAATCTGGATGTGGAAATGGTATTAAATATTGACTCCATGTATTGACTTCTTTTTCAATACATGATATATTTATAACACGGTGTTAGATATATGTCACATAAAAGGAGGAATACAATTGAAAAACAAATTAGGGTATTTAAGTCTTCTTGCGGTATTGGGCATTTTGGGATTTGTTTCGGACAACAAGGCATACCTTGGATTTTTAAGCTTCCTCTACTATATTCGGTATTTTTTTGTTATACCGGACGAATTGTTTAAAGCCAACGTTCAAAAGGCGGCAACGCCCGCATTCTTCACTGGGCTTGCATCGTCGGCGGTTACAATTTTGCTGAGGGTGCTGATGAACAATGACGCGCTGCTGGCGGTCGGGATGGGGCTTGGGATGGCCTTGTCCATTTTCATATTCACTGTCATACTGCTTGTGTGTGAATTAAGAGAAAGCGGTGTCAGCTTATGATTATCAAAACCAAAATCAAGGAATACAGAGCAAAATACAATATGAAGCAAGAAGAATTGGCAGCTTTGGTCCGCGTAAGGCGCGAAACGATTGGCCATTTGGAAAACGGCAAATATAACCCGTCTTTAAAGCTGGCGCTTGATATAGCGAGGGTTTTTCATGCGAGAGTTGAAGATATATTTGAGATTAAGGAAGAATGACACGGAGGCTCATATATGAACCGGTTTACCGGAATCTTAGTCAAATTAAAATGGCTTGGTCTGATTGGGCTGCTGGGGAGCATCACCGGCAACGCTTATCTCAAGCTTTTCTGGCTGTTCTTTTTGCTTGGTTTTGTAGAAATATTCAGCAATTTGTCGGTATTTCGGCAGAGCGTGCAGCAGCTTCTTTCTTATCCCCTGATATGGTTTAGCCATTGTTTTTGTCTTCCTTCAAAAGAAAACTATACAGCAAGGACGGAATTTATATTGCCCTTCCAGGGACAATGGTACGTCGCTAACGGCGGAGTGGACAAGAAAAATTCCCATTCTTGGCATGTGTGGCCGCAGCGCTATGCCTATGATTTTGTCATGGTTGATGAAAGCGGAAAAACCCACTCCGGAAACGGCAACCAGCTGAAGGATTATTACTGCTACGGGCAAGACGTTCTGGCGCCCGCCGACGGCGAAGTTGTAAGCATGGCCGGCAGTCATCCGGAAAGCAGGGCGTATGGTGACGGCAGGATTGAATGCAGGGCGAAAGATATTCGCGGGAACTACATCACGCTCAAGCATAATGAAAAGGAGTTCAGCACCATTGCTCACCTCATGCCGGACAGCATAACCGTTGCCTTGGGCCAGAAGGTTGTCCGGGGGCAGGTTATTGCCAAATGCGGCAACTCGGGAAATACAAGCGAACCCCACGTACATTTTCAATTAAATGACGGGAAAAGCTTTTTCGCTTCCGCGGGGCTACCTATCAAGTTTAAAAATGTATTAGCAACGGAAAATGGAAAAACGCGTCCTGCGAAATATATCGTCAAAGGTCAGTCTGTGGAAAACAGCGAGTCTAAGTTTCTTGGATAACAGAACGGAAAGCAAGGGGACGGGGTTGCTGCTTATTCTTTCTTTGTTTTCCTATCCTCAAATTCCATTTTATTTATTACAGGAATGCTCGTATTATAATAGCTTAAGGAATTAAGTGATATATATTGTAGGTTTGTCAAACATGTTGGACACAGTACAGTTTTAAAAACTCCAGTGGAGATAGGTAGCCGAGAGGACGCATCGGGATATTGTTCGAACGGCGGTTGTAAGCTTTAAGCTGGGCCTGGAAGTCAGCCAGCTAGTAAAATGTGTGGGTACTGTAAAAGCGTTTCATGTCTTCACGGTGGCTGCGCTCTACCTTGCCGTTGTGCCGCGGGGTGTAAGGACGGATCAGTTTGTGCTGGATACCCATTTCAGCGGCGGTTTTTTCGAATAGAGTCGGCAGGTCTTTTTTTGCAGCTCCGAGGCGATTCGTAAACTCGAACCCGTTATCTGTTTGGACGCATTTAACGTCAAAACCATGTTTCTTGAAGTATTGAACTGCGTTTTGCAGAAAAATAGCTGCGGAGTAAGTACTGCACTCGTCAAACCCTTCCAGGTAACGCAGCCGCCCAAATTCATCGATAGCTGTAAATTGATACAGCTTCATATGCTTTGCCTCACCGACTCTGCACTGAGCGGGCACATGCTTAACATCAATCTGGACCCGTTGGCCGTGGTAAAACATCTGCTCATATGGCTTGGGCTTGTAGGGTTTTTGAGGCTTTTTAGGGGACAGCAGGGTCATACGCTTCATTACTCTGTATAGGCTTGTAATGCTGCGAGAATACCCACGATCTCTTAACCTGCACCAGAATTCGACGATCCCGAGTTTTGGATTGCATCTGCGCATGTATTTTATGAGAGTTAACTCATCCTCCGTATGCTGGTTGGGGTGAGAGTGTGGCCGGCGGGATTTGCAAGCAAGTGATTCCAGGGTTCCGTCATATCGTTTGAGCCAAAAGTATATGTAAGAACGTGATTTGTTATAGCGCCTGGACGCTTTGGATACCCCGTATTTCAGTGCATAATTAAGAAGGGATTGCCGATACTTCATGTCTTGTGTTATGCTATTCATGCAGGATGAGGCACTCCTTTCGGTACTGTTTTGTGAGGCAACTTAACAATAACCGATTTGTCCTCATCTTGCATTCTTTATTTTAAGCCTAGTGTCCAAGATCTATTGTAATCCTACAAAAGTTGACACTACCCCCCTCAAAACACGCTGGAAAATAAAGAGAAATAATGGTACAATAAAACATTAAATGATAAACACACAATAATGTGTCAAGGAAGGGTGCTACGACAAATGGGTCTTACCGAAGAACGAATTCAACATATTATTAGTTTATTACAAAAAGGCAAAGAGTTGCCAGATGGTCAATTGCTTAACAATTCTCCGTAATTCTAAGAAAAACGGAGAAAGATAGTTTACATTAAAAGAGATAGGAGAGTAATGATGCAGAAAAAACCTTCAGGTTTTTTTAATAAGTTAATCGGGGGAAAGGTTTTATGGCTGATTCTCGTTTTTTTTCTTTTTTTATGGTTGAATAACACATCACTTTTTGTTGACCGCAGTAAAAAGGAAATTACTCTTATAGCCCACGGGGCCCTGGGGCAGACATTTGACCTTGAGGGAGTGCAGTGGGATACTAATACGGCAGCCATTATCCATGAACCTGAACATACTTACATAGAAAACACCATACCCTCTATTCAGGCTGCCTTCGATTATGGCGCCGACATCGTTGAATTTGATATCAGGATCACCGCTGATAAGAAGCTGGCTGTGTTTCATGATTATACGCTTGAATACCGAACGAATGGAACCGGAAATGTTTCAGACCATACAATGGAGGCATTACGCCAGCTGGATGTCGGGTATGGTTATACGGCGGATAACGGTAAAACCTACCCTCTGAGAGGAAAAGGAATTGGTTTGATGGTCTCTATCGAGGATGTTTTTCGGGCTTTTCCGGATAAAAAATTCCTTATCCATATTAAAGATGGGGGAGAGGAGATAGGATCGGTACTGCTGGAATTTCTGAAAACCCTCGACGAATCACAGATTAGTAATATATCTGTTTACGGAAATGATCAGGCTCTAGGTCTCCTGAGACAGCACTATCCGGAGATAAAGATACTGTCTAAATCCAGAATGGTTGCTGCATTAAAGAGTTATGTACTTGTTGGTTGGACTGGGTATATACCCGATAAAATACATAATATGGAACTTCACCTTCCAGTACAGTATGCAAAATTTTTATGGGGATGGCCGGACAAATTCTTACAGCGGATGGATAAAGTAAACACCAGGGTGGTTCTTGTCAAATATATAAATGGATGGTCGGACGGATTTGATACGGAAGCTGATTTAGAAAAAATACCGAAAGACTACAGTGGGGGGCTCTGGACGAATCGAATCGATATTATCGGCCCGTTGTTGAAGAAATGAGGAAGGGATGTTCCATAAGTAAGAAAAAACCAATTATTATTAAATAAATCAGCGGTTTTGTCATATCAAACAACAAACTATTTAATTTATACCTCTATTGTCTAATATTGATATGTTTCCGCAAACGTTGATTTTTTGAAAAACAGTAAAAATGCAGTTGATATGTTCCTACGAACAGATGTTATACAATAATGGCCTACAGACATCAACTCCATCAACTCGAGCCAGCTGGAACGGATGCTCTACAACCTGCTGGACAATGCGTTTAAATATAACAGGCCCGGAGGCGACGTCCGGCTTTCCTGCGAAGTTTCGCCGGCCAATGCGGTGATACGGGTTTCGGACACCGGGGTCGGTATGGACCAAAAGCAGCTTGACCGGATATTCACGCCCTTTTACCGGGCGCAGGACTCAAGGACGCAAAACGGCCTGGGGCTGGGCCTCAGCGTTGTGAAAGGGATCGTCGACAGCTTAAGCGGGAGGATACTGTCCGAAAGCGAAAAAGGGACCGGGACAACGTTTACCGTCATCCTACCGCTTTCGTAGCCGGTTTTATTTCGGGGCACCCATCAAGGTAAACCGAATCATTCGACAGAATTCCACAAAATCACCTTTAAAACCTTGCCGTTTGGCAAGGTTTCGTATTATTTAGCAGAAATATGCTACAATTGTGCTGAATCCACGGGCATTGCCCATGGATTGTTCATTTTACAGATTAATCCTGTGGTAAAGATTTTTTGTCGCAATTGTAAAATGCGTTTTTATACCGGAAGGGGATACCATTATGAAAAAGAAAATAATACTGTTAATCACATTGGCTGCGTGTATGCTGATCGGCCTCATGCCGCAGTCTGCCCTGGCCGAAGATGAGTATGAATGGCAAACCGTGGGCAGCGCTGGTTTTTCAGCGGGCAGTGCATATTTTACCTCATTGTATATGTATGAAGGTACGCCGTATGTGGCCTATAAGGATGGGGCCAATTCCAGCAAAGCCACGGTGATGAAATATACCGGAGCCGGCGAAACCGGCTGGGA